>CAZJLR010000041.1:0-48506 GCA_964546815.1 uncultured Candidatus Obscuribacterales bacterium
CGGCTTCGCTAAACATTCGAGTTCGCCAGCAGTATCCATGGCGTCGCCCCTACAAACGAACATCTTGAATTATAGGTTCGCCAGTAGCATTTTCCAGCTTGTTTCGAATCCACGTGCCTGGAATCTACCCGCCATGAATCCACTAGCTTCGAATCTTCCTGCTATGATCACTTCGTTTCAAGAGGACTAATTTGAAAACCTTCGACGGAATTATCGATCATCTCGACATTAAGCCTACCGCTTCCGGCGCGCTTAACGGTCTCAATTTCGCTGTGAAAGACATGTTCGACCTGGTCGGTCATACAAGTAGTTTCGGCACTCCAGACTGGAAACAAACTCATTCACCTGCGACAAAAAATGCACCCTCGGTGCAACAGCTCTTGGACGCTGGTGCACATCTCTCGCATACTGCTTGCGCTGATGAATTAGCATGCAGCCTCGATGGCATTAACATCCATTACGGCACGCCTATAAATCCACAAGCCCCAGACCTCATTCCCGGCGGTTCCTCAAGTGGTCCCGCTTCACTGGTAGCAAGTCATACGGTCGATTTTTCTTTAGGCACAGACACCGCTGGTTCGGTGCGTGTACCGGCGAGCTATTGTGGCATTTTTGGATTTCGCCCTTCGCATGATTATATTTCTGCAGAAGGTGTCTGCCCACTTGGTCCTTCGTTTGACACTGTAGGCGTTTTTGCAAGATCTGCAGAATTGCTGGACTTAGTGTCCAATATTTTGCTAAAAAGTGAAGGCAGCTCCTCCGCTGAATCTGAGTTGAAATCAGCTACATCTTTTCATACACTTATACTTCCGGCGCGCTTTGATGCGGTGCTTGACCCTCGCATTGCGCCATACATGCTCGCTTTTGTTCAATCGCTGAAAAAGCGTTTCGAAAGTGTTCGAGAGTTAGACATTTACAAGTTAGGGCACCAGGTCTACGACATCTTCTCAACAGTGCGGGCCAGAGAAGCATGGCTCAGCCATGGTGAATGGCTCGAAAAGGTAAAGCCGAATCTGGATTCTATGATTCGACAACGTTTGTATTCGTGTAAAGGAGTTACAGATCAAGCCTTTGCTCATGCCTCGGCATTGAGAGCTAAATTAGTAGAGCAAAGTGACGACATTGTCGATCAAGATTCGATAATCTGCTTGCCTACTACCTGGGCGCCGCCACCTCTTAAAACAGCAAGCGAAGCCGAGTTGCAAGACAACCGTAACAGAAATATTTGTATTACAACACTTGCGTCATGCTATGGTTTTCCGCAAGTAACAATTCCAATTCCAGTGGGAAGAATGCAACTTGGTATTTCTTTGATGGGCTCAAAAGGATCTGATCGAAAATTGCTGCGCTTTGTTAGGGAACTAGCCGGCAATTAGTCGGCTTGAGCAAAGTTTGATTGCTGTGATTTCGTATTCTGCCTGATCTCAGCTTGCAATGGAAAGTTGGTCTATTGGCTTGTTTTGTCCAATTGTTTTGCTTGCTCTATTCGCTACATAAGGGTTTTTGTCTTGAGCCAATAGATAGAGAAGTCGCAGCGGAACGCTAGGATTATGTGCGATGGCATATCGCACGCCAGAGTTTTCGTCACATGAAAGCACGTAGAGCAATGCTGATGGTGTTGAGTTGTTGTCGCAGACCCCAATCCTGACTTTGGCGTTTTTGTCGCCGGCTAACATCGTGAGAATGTTTCGTGGCGTTTTCGAATTTATAGCAACGCGTTGCCTTACTGAAATTGAAGGGTCACTGGCAAGTTTTACAAGTATGTTTGCCGGTGTCCACGGGCAACTGGCACAGATATATTTGAACAAAAGTTCAATGTGCTCGATTTTTGACTTTGGTGTTTGCTTTTTCATAAGGTCACCTCAAAATTGAATGCAAATCGTAAACCGGCTTCTACCTAACTTAGAATCAGGCTGCGGCGCTGAATCTAGTCGGGTCGGCTGCAAAATTTTTGCAGATAAACTTTCTAACTCTCGAAGCTACTACTGCTGTACTTAACTGACCCGGCACCATGGAAAAGCCGTGGGTCGGGCGCGTTAATCACAGTTTGTCTGAGAAAAGAAGCTTTCATCTCTGCTAACCAAAATCATTTGATTGTTATTCTAATGGATCTAACTCGCCGATGCTTTCATTTTTACGCGGTCTTTATACGCAAGCCCCACGTTTTAATGACCCGTTGAATCAACACTCTTTTTTACTGGTTCTTCCCAAATACACTTTCGTGCCAATACATTCCTGGCGCGCTAAACCAACTTTTGTTGTGCAAATTGCATTGCGACGAAAGTGAGGACAAATCTAGCGAATAACGGTGCATCAGTCCGAGCAAATTTCTCAAGCTCTGATCGTCCATGTATTCTTCTTCAAGATGAAGATGGACCTTGTTAGCTTCGTTTTGAAGTGGTTTTCCTGCGGTGATGGTGAACTTTTTTATCGCGCTAATGGAGTTGAGCCCAGAGTAAAAAAGCTCTTCATCGAGAGGTGCAAACCATACGGATGGTTCTTCAATAGTGAGAATCTGAGTTTTGTCCGTAGAAATTGAGCTCATGAAATGCGCCAAAAAGGGAGGTCTTGGATCATAGAGCAAATGATTCGGGCGAATAAATATTTGCGTGTTAAATGAGTTGGAACTAAGAAACCTGCTTCCTGACTGCCAACTCTTAGTTGCAAAAATGCTCACCTTAAGCAGAATTAGTTAAAGTCCTTGTAAGTTGTCAGGCGCTGGGGCGTGGGGCAGGTATTATAGTTGTTGCCGATGCAAAGGGGTCGGGGATAGCAACTTCTTAACAACTCTGTTCTAAAGTTGCACCACTGCGATTAGTTGGTTTGATGCCATCATTCTGAATAATCCGGTTTTCAACTAAAGGTCAATTTGGGTGCCGAGCGAGACCTGGAAACGAAAATGAGTGATGTTATCTTTGATAACGCCAAAGTGCCAAAGTTGACTACGAGCGAGTTGCTTTTGAAAGACGCTCAGCCGTCGAAGTCAGAGCTTGCATTCAACAAAGCTGTGGCGGAAGTTTCCGGTACTTTAAGTGCTGGAGTTGTCGGCACTGCAGCATTTTCGTTATTGCCGAAAGGTGTAAGTTTGCCTGTGAGACTCGTGGCTGCTGCTGCCGGTGGCGGTGTGGCAAAGTTTGGCGTTAAAGGCGGGCTAGAGCTGGGGCTTCTAAATGAAGATCAGCGGACATCATCTGCAAGCGATTTGGCTTGGGGTGCTCTTGATGGACTTTCTGGCGTTGCCGCGTCTGCGGCGGAAAAATATGCAACGAAAACGTTAACTACTAATTTGGGTTTTCGTTATGCCGGTACGGCTATTGGTAAAAGCACTGCACTGCAAGTTGGTGAAAAGGTTCTTGAAGGTTCGATTTACGAACGCATAAAACAAAACTCTCTTAGAGGTATGGCTGCAGGTTTTACGGGAAGTCTCCTCTATAGCACTTCGCACTCTGTGGTCGATAATTTTGACAAGTTAAACACTGCTGACGGCTGGATAAAAACGGGTAAGGAAATCGGCGAAAACACAGCGTTTGGCACTGCGTTTGGATTCCTTCTGTCTGGTGCAATTACAAGTGCTGCGAACAGCAGAGAAATTCTCAGATATAGCAAAGCCGCATTGCAAGGCAATAAAGGTGTTACCCAGGTTGACGTTTTGCATTTCAATGACTTGCATAGCTCGCTTGTAGGAGAACGTGCCACACTTCCGCAAATCGCGACCAAAGCCGACGAACTGCGTTCTGCCGCTGAAAGTAAGGGTGGGAAAGCTTTGCTTTTCGATCTTGGTGATAACTATTCAGGCAACGTGGTGGCCGGCTTCACCGATGTAGGCTATGTCGAAACAGCCGCCATACAAAAAATGAAAGTCGATGCATTTGTGCCTGGCAATCACGTGGCAGATGTGGCTTTCGGCGACGCAGATGTTGTCGCCTGGGCACGTAATATGGAACGCATCAAGAATGAAGTCGGCAGAGAACTCCCGGCGATTGCCACCAACATTTCAGTGCCGGAAGTGCCGGGGTTGGTGGGTCCCAATGGGGTGTACAAGCCCTATCGCATAGTCGAAGCTGCCGACGGCAAAAAGATTGGACTAATAGGAACAATAACGAAAGACCTCGAAGACGGATCCAATGGCGCCGTGGTTTATTCCAATGCCAAAGCGGAGGCTGAAAAAGCCATTGCGGAGCTAAACAAGCAAGGCGTCAATCATGTCGTTGTTTTGTCACACATGGGACGCGCTGAGGATGTAGCGCTGGCTCAATCGTTAAATGGTAAAGTTGCCGCAATAATTGGTGCTCATTCGCACGATATTGAACCTCTTCCAATATGGGTTCGCGGAGTAAGCGGCAATGACATTCCGGTAGTTCAAGCGGGAAGCAAGGGCGGATGGCTGGGTGAGCTAAACCTTGCGTTTAAAGCCGATGGCACCGCCGATAAGTACCGCACCTTTGGTCGCTTGCATGAAATTGGGCCAGACATCAAAGCAAATCAAGAAATTCTACAATTCATAAATCATGAAACGAATGCAATTGCTGAACGCATTGGTGCACCTAATATGGTGGCACTGAAAAACAATGTTTACGACAACATACACATCTCTGAGTCGTTTAGTATGACTGGCATTCGTGGTCAACTGGGTGTCCAAACTCCGCTCGGAACCATTACGAGCAAAGGACTTTTGGGCGAAGTCAATGAAAGACTGCCCGAGCTAAACGCTGCTCGCGCCAGCCAAAAATTGCCTGAGTTTGAACCGATGTCGATCATGCTGCGACACACGGGCGATGTTCGACATGAATTGCCTCCCGGAAGATTGAACCACCTGAAAGCTTCGAATGTTTTCCTGAACACAGGTCATAAGGCTTATGAAATCAAGGAATTGGCGTCTGTTCAAATGACAGGCGAGCAACTTAAGCGTGTTTTGAATTTTGGTGTAAGTGACCTTGGTGAAGCCGTCCATGTAGGTCCTAGTGTCGCAGATGGTGGCTCTCGCGCCTCGATGATCGGGCAAAGGCTGAAGGCATTGGTTGAAGAGCCTAGACCCATCGATACCCACGATTACAGCGGACATTTCCTCATGGGTGAGGGCATACGCTATACCTTTGATCGGTCTGCGGCACCAGGCCAAAGAATTATGAGCTTGGAAGTGTTCGACCACACGGCCAGCAAGTTTATGCCAGTAAATCCCACCGCGAAGTACAACGTACTTACGCGATTTCACCCTGTTGATAAATGGGGCAGAGTTCCATATGATCGCATGAAGAGAGCGTTAGAACCTGGCAGCCCTGAGCTACAGGGAGCTGAAAATTGGGTATTCGGCAAACAGCTCAGTTCAGAAGAAACCCGCAAGTTGTTAAATGCGCAGCCTATCGAGTTGTCACAGGTTGATTTGCTCGTTTCATATTTAGGGAAAGAAGCAGCGAAAAACGGTGGGACTTTATCGCCAAAATCGTTTGTATCTGATGTGGCTCGAGACGTAACTGTTAAACCCTGGACGCCACCTCTAGCGTTGGGCCGCAGCGCACTTCCATCTTTGTCCGCTACTGCAGGAATTAGCGAATACAGCAAGTATAATCAGTGATTGTCTGGTACCCAAATTCTACTGCGTACAGCCCATTCATCTTCGTCGTCTTTGTAACCGACGTAATGGATGAAGAATCTGTCCTTATCTACCTTGCGGATAACAGAGTCATAGTAGCGCCCTTCGGATAATACAAGTACTTTGTCGCCTGCTTTTAATGGTTTTTCCGCCTGATTCGCTTTTGCTTCGATTGATTTAACAGCGCTTAAATCAACCCATTCATCATCAGTTGGAGCATCCCAGCCTATTTCCAGCCAGTGAATTTTTGCTTTTCCGTTTTTTGTCTCTAGAAGTTTAGCCAACCACCAGGCACCATCATATTTTACTGCCACTCTTTTAGGCGTCGTTTCCGCTCTTGATTTGACTTCAGCAATTATGAGTGATGGATCGAAATTATTTCCACACGAAAACGTTGCATTCTGTCCTTCGATTACTTTCATTTCGTCGATGCAGTATTTGCCTAATTCATCTAAAGTGATTTTGCCGTCTTTGTTTTTATCGGCATATGAATGACCGTTCAAAGCATCTAGCACTGATTGGGTAAATGTCCAGTTGCTTGTTGAGTCCTGGTCTGATGTGGCTGCGGTCAAAACAGCATACTTAAACTTTGAAGATTGCAGAGCATTTGCAATGACTCCAGAGCGGCAGCAATCTGCAAGGAAAATAGCTTGCGATCCTTTGAAATTAGTGTCGAATTCGCTGACGATTTTGTCAATCGAGAGACATTCTTTGTTGCTTTCGCCAGCATCGTAATTGGCAATATAACCCTTGCCATTTTCGTCTAGCCAACCATGTCCACAGTAGTAAAAGACATAGGTATCATTCGGACCACATTTCTTGAGACTGCTTCGTAATGAAGCATAAAAGGCAGGCAATGTGGCGTTTGAATCGGACAGGAATGTTGTTTGTTCTTTTGGAACTCCTGAATTTATAAATGCTTGCAGAAGCTGCGCGTCTCTTCTGTTTTTTGCGCTGAAGGATTCAAGTGAGCCTGATTTCCATTTAAGTACGCCGACTAAGAATATTTGTGAGTGTTGAGGATCCCAGTGAGCAGATGTATCTAATGGTGCGGCTTGAGTGCTCTCATTAGTCGTTGTTGCTAGAGCTATGACTAACGAGAATATCGAGATGCTAAATGTTAGTATCTCGACTAATCTGCTTCTTATTGGTTTCGTCTTGTTTGCTTTTCGTAGTTGACGATGGCATCGCATATTTATTGCCCCGGTTCCCGCTCTAAGTACCGGGAACTCTAGTCATTGTCCATGTTCCGGTTTGACCATTTTGACTCCATCGTCCGGACAGGCTATATCTGTCTGCTGACATAAAGAGGCGGCAGGTTCCATTTGCAGATTCGATTGGTGTGTAATAGCTAAAATCAAGCACTCTGGTTGCGGGGTTAAAGGTGCCAGATTTGATTGTGCCTCGCTGGCCATCTTGAATCCAATATCCGCGAACAGCACCATAAGAATCTACAACTAAGACTACTGGTCCCCAGTCTGAAGTCCATTGCCCGGCTACACTCAAGGGCAGATTTCTCATGTAGTCGCGAAGAGACGGGATTCGCAAATAGCTGTATGCGGTGTTGATTTTTGATCTCACCGTAGCCGCGTCTTTTCTGCGCGCATAAAAATTGAGTTCTGTTTGTATAGGTACAAATTGTTTGACAGCGATTCCTTTGTCTTGTCTTTGACTCAGCACGCATGCGATGTAGTTTCGTTCGGACTGAAAGGGACCCCTTTCTGCTATAAATGTAAGCGGCTTTTCGTTCTTGCTGGCATTTGCGGCTGTTGCAGCTGTATCAATTGCACTTACGCGCTGGTCTATGATTTTTTGTTGATCGTTGACGCTTGCTGTGAGTTTATCCAGTGCAGCCGCTGTTGCCTCTGCATCTCCAGATTTTGCGAGATTTTCGATTATTTCAAACTGTTTGCTGAAGGCGGAAGTATTTGCTCCTTGACCCTGCATAACATTGATTTGCGCCAGTAAGCGCTGTCTCTTTTCCTTCAGGGGTCCGGCTTGTACGCCAGGCTCTGTAGACGGCTGACTTGCCGTTGTGCTTGCGGGCGTAGCCTGAGAGCCTAAAGATTGTTCGCTTGAATGATCTGTGCCCGATGTAATATCGAGTGAGGCAAGTAAGTCATCTTGTGATATTGCGCCTACGGCAAATGCTTTTATGTCGGCAGCGCTAACTAATATCTCTGAATATTTGCTGGGGGCAAGGCGCTCGAAAAAACGCACGCGCACCTTTTTGATGTTTGATGCGGCGCTCATAACCTCTTTGCCTATGAGGATCGCTTCTATTTTGCAATTTTTTTGTTTGTCATCTGCTGAAGCAGGCTTGTACTTGGATACTAGTGCTTCATCGCCATGAATTACAGACGAAATGCGGTCGCCTTCAGGTAATATCTTTGCTTCTTTGATTTTGGCTTCAAGCTCTTTTGGCCCAAACTCAGCCAAAACTGGGGCTGCATTAAGGGCAAGCACAATAATAAAGCCAGGAATGCTTAATTTTGCAAGGTCTTCAGGCAGGCGCATGTCTAATCTCCCCTGACGATTTTAGCATTTCTGGAAGCGCATTTGACGACTCAGCGCGGTTTTCCATTAACTTGCTGCCACAGTTAGTGATTCGCTTTGTTTTCTCTTTTTGAACTGAAATAGTGTGAAATTGATGGCACATTTTCCGGGGCTAGCGAAATCCATTGACGCAAAGTGACTGCCGCCTCTCTCACATCCATATCGGGGTGCTTAGCCAGTGTGTCAAATGTTTTTGATGAACCGGGGTGGGTGAAATCTGCTTGTTTGAACAAAAGGCTTTCATCTCCACAATCTAATAATTTCCACAGCTCCGGGTGCCGGGCGACAATGAAAAGCGAAACGTAAATTACCCACTCGGAAAAATTATCGAGATAAGGACCAAAGTGCTGAGGTGACCTTGCGGGATGTTGGTAATTGCGGTGTCCGATGGCGTTGCTGCCAAAACCTGCTAAGTTTGGAACGTACATATCGTCGTAATCAACAAGAATCAAACCGTTTTTGCCTACAAGTATGTTGCCGTGCTGCAAGTCGCCGTGAGCGATGCCGAGTGATTGTAATGTGTTTACAACGTGCAGAAATGCCGCCGATATTTTGCTCAGCATATCGCGATTTTCTAAATAGCATTCAATTGCGACATTGAGTGCTTGCCCGTCTACCCAACTCATTTTCAAAATTGGATATTTGTTGTTATTTGCCAGCCGAATACCATTTTCCTGGAACTCAAACTTGGTAAAAAATGGCAAGTTGAGTGTGCTTAGAGCTTCTGAAATTCTCTGATAGCGTAGTTGTTGATCTGTCACCGGTTCTGTGAAACATTTCACTGCCCAATGTGTATCTGCTGAACTCAGCCGGTAAACTGTGGCAAATGCCCCTGAAAAAGGGCGTGGAAGACCGATTGAGTTTAGCTCTGGTTCGGCATTTTGCAATTCTGTGTCTAGAAAACACTGACGTGTATTTTGAATTGCCTCGTTGTACATTTGTGGAGTCGGCCAGGTCTTAGATTTTTCTTGCTGCTCTTCACTGCCATCGCTCTGGGCAGTGTGGCGAAGCTTAGTCGCATTGGGAACTATCAAAAATGTCTGGTCAAATTCATCGAGAGTAAATCGTCTTATGTCTCGCGTGCTCGAAATGTCCGACGAGTTTTGCAGGTGCCATTCAAAAGTACATTGAGTCTGTGAGCCTTGTGCTGCACATCTTATGTCTAGCTCAAGCCGCGCCTTAGGCGGCTCGCTGCCGAAGCCTGCGGGACGCTTTGGTTCTGTGTCGCTAAGTTCTAATGTTGCTTGAACTTTGTGTCCTAGCACGTCGCTTTTGCTTATGTGCCACCATGCATGACGAAGAGCTCTGGGTGCATTGGCAGGAAGAAAACTCCCTCGTGTAGCCAGCAAGTTAGACATTATTCCAATTGTTTGCTCGGGTGGAAGCCCGTAGTTTCGCGTGTCACTAAAGAAAAGTCCTTCTTGCTGCGCCTTTCCGATTTGAGAACTCACGCGCCATGCAGCCAGATGTTTCTTAGTCTTTTGTAAAAGCTGCGACTGGTATTCGAGAAATGGTTTCATCTCTTTGTGACTTCTGCCGAGAGTCGCAGACATTTCTGTCATTTCTCGGTTGAGAATTTCGCTTGCTAGTTCAATTTGCTCGTTTGCCACCAGTTTGTCGAGAGTTTCTTGCAGTCTGGTAAAGCGCATCCACATTCCCGTGGGGTGCGTCGATTGGTATGCTGCAAATACACGAGAATGCATCTGAGAAAAGCCGCTTTCCCTTTTGCTTTGCAGATATAAAAGCAGCAATGACGACAAGGACAATAGTGCCGATTCATTTTGGTCGCCGTCTTGCGCTGACCAGTACGCAAGTGAATTATCGAAATAAGTCTTTGCGCTTTCAAATTTGTCTTGCAGGCGCAGCGCTTCTCCCAGTAAATATTGAGACTCGGCCGCAGTGGGGTGTTCGTTTCCCCAGAAAGATTGGTCTGTTTCTAGTGCGATGGTCGCCGCGTTCTCTGCTTCAGCGTAGCGTTCAAGAGCCAGGCATGCGCGCGCCAACCCGCGATGTGCGTCGCCCCACAGAGGGTCGCCCTGCGCGAATGTTTTGCCGGCTTCAATAGCCTCGAGAAAGCGTCCTCGTGCCTGCTCATAAAAGCCACTCGCCATTGCGCGTGTTCCGGCATGAATATTTGATTCCCAGGGCATTAATTCAATTCCGATTTTTCAGGCGATTTTACTCTATTTCTGCGTGTGCTGTGCTTACCTTGACAAAGCTTGCTGAACATCTTTGTCGAGGACAAACCCTTTTGCAGTAATCTCTTTGCCTATTTCTTTGATGAATGAGCGTAGGCTGCTTGCTGGTTCGCAGGCAGTTATTGCTTGTGGTATTTCCATGCTTGGTACTGAGTTGAGGAACTGTCCAGCGACTACGTCTGGTGCGCCTTTAACCAGTCCTAAAAGTGTGAGCGAATTGCTCGTTTGCGCTGATTTGTTTTTATCTTTCTCAGCGCTGTTGTTTGGCAGCAAAAAAATGGGGCTGCCACTTGTGCCGTGAGTTAAATTGATATCTGTCAAAAATGCTTTTTCAAATACTGTCTCAACCCGCTCGTTGTACCACTTTTCCGGATTAATCTGGGCTATGCGTCCAATCCTTAGCGCCGGTATGTTTCTAGTTTTTCCAGGATAGCCGAATACTGGGCCTACCGTAAAAACCTCTGTGCCTTCGCCAATGTCCGATGCCTTCCATTTTGATTCATCTAAAATTTCAGACGCTTCGATTGGTCGCAAATCTGCATTGGCCGGAATTTTGTCGAGGTACAAAGCTGCCAGGTCTACCCCGGCATCTGATGCAGGCAATATGTTTTTGGCTGCACCCTGTCTTTTGATTGAATAGTAAATTGACTGGCTTGTGGGCGTCGACTTGCTGTTAAATCGAAGAACGACCGTGTTCTTCTTATCGAGAACATGCTTGCAGGTAATCAAAAAACTTAAATTGCCCTTTTGTTTGTTTTTTTCGCATGGCATTGAAACAACTATTCCTGTGCCAAACAAGATTGGTTGTTTGCCCTGAGCTGATTCATTAGAGAGGATAAAAACGAGGGTTTGTTTCGCCGCTGCCCATAGCTCGCTCTTATTTGAAGCATGAGCCGCGTTCAGGCTTGCAGTTGCGCAAGCCACGCTCAGTAATATTGATGCTGCTAGAAGCTTCATGCTTTAGAAATTTTGCCTTAGCCCACGCCCATGGTTTTTGTTCCCGGGTGCGGGCTCTATAACTCGTTAAAGGCAAAATATGTGAATTTGCGGCTTAAGCTACACGCAGCCACTGACGTTCCTGGTGCAAATGCCCATAAGTCTGGGGTGTGCGTTTCTCTCCCATCGTTCTGAATTTGACGCGGAATTTGAGTCCGAGATACCTTGCTGCTTTGTCGCAGGCAATGTATCGGTCGGAGTATGTGTCCAGAACAAGTTTGCCGTCACAGACACGATGGTCGAGTATCAGGCAAAGTACCAATTCGTCTTCGTTTGTTTCTGGAATTACTTTTTTGATGGCAAAATTGATTCGGTCATGCACGCCGCCCTTGCGGAGCGGAATCCATGAAAGTCGAAGGTGTGTCAAAACACCCAATACGACTGCAATGTTTGGTCGAACTCGTTCTTCGTCTCCGACAAACTTGTCTGCCAATACAACAATCGCCCATGCAGGATCATTAAATTCGCGGCTGAGAACAACGCTGCTTCTGTGGCATGCGATTATTCGGCAAATGCGCTTTATCACGTCCGATGGAAGTGTCTCGCTGTCGCCGTCCAGTGTTGTTTCTCTGAGGAACTTCAGCGCCCATTTTGCGCCTGCATTTGCATGGTTGTCTACATCTATGGCTCTGCCTATGTCGTGGAACAGTGCCGCCAGTGGAATCACGATGTCACAGTCCCATTCGTTTAATAGGCCGGGATCTTTAGCCGAGACCAAGATGCACAGTCTTTTTGCCATTTCGACCACTTCGAGAAAATGTCGCATTCCGTGGTCTGTTTGATTCGAACTTCTTTTATCTCCTTGCTCAGCCATTTCTCGAATAATCGAGAGGCCAAATATTTTGGCGACCAGTCGCCTTGCTTTGTCTAACTCCATGTTTCTTTCCTAGTTCTTTATTCTTTTGATTTATTTATAGCAGACGTTCGAATTCGAATTACGTTCCGGTGTCTATGAGGCTCGTAGGAGAACTAGAGACTTGGCTTTAACTGATTTGTTCCTAGTCGAAGCAGCGTGATTAGAGTCTGCAATAGTTCTATATGAATCCGAACAACCTTTGTCACTAAGGCATTTAAGCTGTTCCCTGTTAAAGCTTTAAGTTGCAACGGGAACTTTTGATTTGAGTGAAAGAGCAGAGAATTAAGCTCTGGTCTTAAGATTCCTGTGGTGTTTTGTGTGTTCTGTGTAATTCTTCGTCCTGCAGCATTTCACCTAGCCAGCTTCCGAATGCTCCTAGTGCTGCGAAATAAACTCCTGATTCTAATGGACTGGCGCTGGGCCACCCGGTTATGAAACTGAGACTGAATCCACTCAGGGCAAGTGCTAAAGATGACTCTCTAATTGTTCGTCCTGGCGATCGATACGCAACTAATATACCTAAGCCTATCATTAATAGTGAAATTATGGCAACGTCTAACTGTACCGCTTGTCCCGGTTCAATTCTTAAAGACGACGATTTCAAAGTAATCCAGGCGACAATGCTAATTGCTGAGGCAATCAGCATTGGCATAACGAACCAGCGCCAGTTGAATGGAGGGGCCGGCTCAACTTCTTTTCGCATTTTAGAGCTAGAGAACATTCGGCGGGTCATGAGTCTTCGTCCCAGTCTAAGTGTTTCCTTCATGCTCAGCACATAAAGTCGCCATTCAAATAACGTGAGCAGAAGCAATACAATAAAAGCTGTGTCGTGTGGGTAGGCAATCTGAAAGCAAAGTGCATCAAACATGCCGTGCACCAGACTGGCGACGATAAAGCCGCTTATTAGCAGTCTTTTCGGTGCTGTGTCATCGCATTTAATGCGACCTAGCGCCACTGCCCACGGTACTGCTTCCAGTACGTGCATAGGAACGGACAGTCCAGCGCGCACTACGAATGTATGTGAGTTTACCGAGGCGAAGTAGTATAAGTTCTCTGCGAAGGCAAATCCAAGCGATGTTGCGGCGGCATATACAATGCCGTCAGCTGGTTTGTCGAAGCTGTTTTCTTTTCGAACGGCAAACCATGTGGCTAGCAGTTTGCACAATTCTTCTGTCGGCCCGACAACCAGGAAGCATTCCAGAGTACTGGGAATCAACGACTTTCCTGAAAACAAAAACTCAATAAAGATTGCCGGTATAACAGACAGGGCTCCAAAGACAAATGCCCGTGCCATTTGTTGAACGCCCTGTCTTTGTCCCTTATCCTGGCTCCAAAACCACCAGAGCCAAAAAAGACTAGGACCAAGAGCGAGAATAAATAGGTTCAAAACAACTTGCCCTCAAATTCCCAGGACTCTTTTTGTTTGTCCGACAAATCCATCCGCCTTATTCTATACCTCCTTACTACCGGGCGACGCATGGGATACTGCTGGCAAACTCACATGGCGCCCCTACAGGCGAATAAAAAATCGAGTCACTCTCACCAGAGTGACTCGACTAATATTTTTTCAAAGCGTCTGCTATTTAGTGGCGGTGTCTGTGATGGTCGCCGTGCGGGATTGGGAATGGGAACGGAATCGGGATTGGAATCGGTATTCCAGGACCGGGATAACCGCCGCGACAGTACTCAGGAATTCTGCCGGCGTTGAATTGATAGCCGGTGTAGCGGTCTCTAACAGCAACGTTGCCGAAGCGGTCTTCGAGGATGTCGTCGCGTCTGTAAGGTGAGCTTAGTTGATAAGCACGGTCAATTAGCGCCGGTGTTTCGCAAGGCCTCGTATAAATTTCATCGCGCAGGACGTTTGCTGCGTCACGGGCATTGCCTCTGTCTAGATCGGATGCTAGCCGTTCTGCCTTGTACTCAAAATCAGGATAACTCATGGCACCTCCCAGTAATGCCGCCCCATACCACCTTTCATTAAATGTGATCTGAAAAGAGAGTCAATGCGGTAAATCCCAATTTGAATTTGCTAAGGTTTGAGTTGCTGGCAAAAGAGGCAACTGGGCTGGAATTGAGGGTGAGGCTTTAACTCTAAAGTTCATATAAGCATCTCTGTTTGGTCCTTCGAGCGGTTTATATATGAAGTTGTGCTCACCCTGTCCCTAATTTTTCTCACTGCTTCGTCGAAGCAAATGTGGGACAGAGAGGACACGCAAAAATGCCAGTTTCGTCGTTAGATCAAGCAACTGAATCTCCAGAAAATATTACTAGCCGCCAAACCAGTTCAGCTGTTTCCAATGAGGCTCAATCTGGAAAGCAAGATCTTGTGGCTCAACAAAAGAAAGAGTTGAGCGAGCTCAAAAATGGCAAGAGTAGCGGTATTACTGCAGATTTCAGCAAGCCTTTATTGGTTGATGATGGTACAGCGAAATACGGCAAACCACTTCCAGGTTTCGACCCGAGCATGGCTGTTGACTCTATAAAGGTAAACAAGCAAGCCGATGGTACAGAAGTACGCACATATGATGATGGTACTGTTGTTGGTAAAGCAAAAGACGGCACAGAAGTGAAAGTAAGTCCCGATGGCTCTACCACAGCGGTGAGCCCTGATGGTTCAACTGAAACCACTAAGCCAGATGGAACTTATCGCAGAGACAAAGCCGATGGTTCATACAGCGAGAAAAATGCTGATGGCACAGAAGTTATGTTTGATAAAAAGAGCGGAATCAAAATTACTACTCAGCCCGATGGAACACAAGTCAACGAATATGCCAACGGAGACAAAATAACAGACAGACCAGATGGCTCATCCGAAACCATCAAAGCCGACGGCACAAGAATTTACGAAGATGCCGATCAGAACATTACGACTATCAAAACTGATGGAACTCAAGCATTTCACAGCAAAGATGGCACTGATGTGATCACTGGAACAGATGGCACAATCACAACTATTTCGCCAGATGGTTCAAGCTCAGTTCTGTACAAAGACGGTACAGTCGAAGCTCACATGAAAGATGGAAGCAGCGCCAAGTTTAGCCCAGATGGTAGTTACGTTATGCGTGATAAGCAAGGTCATGTGACGAAGCAGGGTCATAACGAGACTAATGCTCAGTGATTGAAAACTTTCTGTCGCATCTTTTGGATTTCTGGATTTGACCCAAACAAAGTCCAGGGGCGACCGCTTCGATAGTTCTCGATCATCACTACCATTGGTGCCTGGTTCAACCCCATGTACAAGTCGTTTACCCAATGACTGTCCAGGCTAAATCCGTCGCGGAAGCCGTACTCACCCCAGAGGAAGGAGCCAAAGTTGCGATAGTAGTTTTTCAGAGCTGCGGTCGATGCTGTCGGAGCGTATGGCATTGATGCGACTGCGCCTGTTGGCGTTAATTTACCTTTGTCTCCCTGAGCATTCGCTTCGTCGGGATTGTATCCCCATGGTCCATCCGAAGCGCTGAGCCCCCAGCCATCATCGCCGTAGCCCATATGATGTTGAGGATTCGCCTCGCAATAGCGCAAGTTGATTTCAACTATCGATTTGCTATTTTCAAAGTAGTCGGTGTAATGATCCCTGAGTCCGTGCGGATCTAATCCCATAAAATTGTAGTGGGTGAAAAAGATTGGACCTCCGGTAAAGCCACCTACATCCAGCTTTCTGCCATAAAATGTCTCACCGTTTGAGTACATTTTTCCGGCTGCATTGCCACGATATTCTTGCGCCAGTTTTTCCTGGCTTTCAAATCCAGAACGAAACATTTCAGGTGCGATTGGATGCTTCGGTGATGCTATGCCCAATAGGTAGGTAATCATCGACTCATTCCAGCCAATCAGTCTATGGTTAATCTGCCACTCGTGGTCTGGCGACCAGTGCCAGTAAAGATAGTGCGAGCCGGGTGTTTGTTTGTACCAGTCCCATTCGACAGCTTCCCAGAGTTTGCTGATTTTTTCGTTGATAAGCTTTTCGTCGCTTGTAGGTCTGTTGAAAAATTGGCGCGCAGTTAGCAGCCCTTGCATGAGGAAGGCTGTTTCAACTAAATCCCCACCGTTGTCGACAGGTCCAAAGAAAATTACAGGATGACCGGTGTTGCCATCATAGTAATGCGCCATTGCACCATGAAAGCGGTCTGCGTGTTCTAGGAAATTGAGAATTTTCAAAATTCGTTTGGCGACAAGTTCTCTTGGAATAAATCCGCGGTCGGCTGCAACAACCAATGCAGAAATGCCAAAACCTGAGGCGCCGGTGGCAATCATGTGCGGGTCTCCCGGCACGCTTTCCAGTGCCATGCCGCTATTCTCTTCGGCGCCGTCCCAATAATATCGTGCGCATGCTTCTTGAACCATTGAGATGAGTTCGTCATCGTTCATTTGATGAGTGGTGGCAGTACCCGTGTTTGAGTAGGCACTAACTGCATCATCATATCCAAGCAAACGAATTCGATATTGATAGTTGCCGAAGACTGGTCCCATGTAATCGGCATAGCGATTCATTCCTCGCGGGCGATAGCCTACTGGCTTGAAATCAGTGCCGTTGCTAGAACGTTCAATTAATACACCTTTTACGCGTTTGTCGGTGATTGCTTTCCAGGAAATGTCAATGTGGCGCTCAAAACCCTTTGATTCGATGATTTCTGGCTTGAGGGCTGCAGGTAGTGCGGCATCTTTAGAAGCTCGCAGCTCAACTTGATCTAGATAAATCTGATGGTCAATTCCATCTGAGTTGGCTTGTTCGAAAATGAGACCTTTTAATTGTTCCGCATATTTTGGCGTGTTGCCTTTGAATTCAGCAATGGGAATATCAATTCGCGTCCAACCTGCCGCGTCTGTTTTGCCCAAGAATTTGTTGAGAGGAATCGCTGTACTCTGTGTGTCTTCAGTCAGCAAAAGGGACACTTGCGGGAGGACATCCTTCGGTGTGTCGCCAACATGCATGCGCATGTGAAGAATTTCTGGTTGTATAAATGGACTTGGTCTTGCCTGAATAAATACACCATTGTCCCAGGGGTCTTGTCCTCTAATCGGGCGGTGAAGAAGCTTTGCTTTCCAATTGCCGTCCGGCGCCGAAATATACCTGAGCTCAATTGACGCACCCGGCGTAAACGCAGGTTCAGTTCTTACCGGCAATTTCGCGCTGAGATTCTCGACCCAGCTCTTTCCTGTTGAAGAAGTCTCTGAAAAAAGATATGCACCAGGCAGTGGATAATTATCAAAGATATTAAAATCCAAAGCCGCTTCGGCTCGCGCGGTCCCTGGTCCAGCCCCAGCCCCAGCCCCAGGCCCAGCCCCAGGTCCAGCCCCAGGTCCAGCCCCAGCCCCAGCCCCAGCCCCAGCCTCAACGGACGCGTCCGCTCCGACCCAAAGACTAGCCGCGCTTAGCACTGCTAAAGCCGAAACACTTCTCGCAAAAAAATTCTTCATCCCCAACCACCAACTTTTCTACATAAAGAACGTGGTCTTCACCGCATAGCCAATGGAAGCAGCTCTGCAACAGCGTTAGCCCTGGGGGCGCAGGCTTCTAGCCTGCTTCTCCCCCAATCAAGCAAGGTACTTATGTACCAAATATACGATCGCCCGCATCGCCCAATCCTGGCACGATAAATCCATGCTCGTTCAAATGACTATCAACCGAAGCCGTTGTAATCTTCACGTGCGGGAATTTTTCATGCACTTTCTTGATGCCTTCAGGAGCAGCAAGGAAGCAGACTAGATGAATCTGGCTAACACCGCGATCTGCAAACAGTTGAATCGCTGCAGCGGCTGAGCCGCCTGTTGCCAGCATCGGGTCTAAAACATAGACCTTAGATTCTGTCGGAAGATTTTCTGGCAATTTGGCATAATAAGAAATCGCTTGCAAGGTTGCTTCGTCGCGCTTCAAGCCGATGTGATAAACACGTGAGTTTGGCGGCAATATTTCTTGAGCTGCTTCAGAAAGAGCAAGCCCCGCGCGCAAGATTGGAGCGATGATTACGTAATCACTGAGCGCCACTCCTTTGCCGGGTCCAACAGGAGTTTCAACATCGGCTTCGCGCCACTTCAGGTCTCTCATCGCTTCATAGGCGAGTGCGCGCCCGAGCTGAATCGCCACTGCTCTAAATTCCTGAGACGGCGTCTGGAAATCACGCAAACGTGTGAGGTAGTGCTGAATGATTGGGTGATCGCAAACTTGTACATTTGATGCCGTTTTAGTGTTCATCAGACTGCAGCTCCTAGAAGGTCTTGTGAGGCTTTTCTCGCCCATCGATCAGCTTCAAGAATATCGTCTAGCGTAGGGCGACTTACGCCAGGATGAAGCTCAAGAATTTTTTCTACGTACTTTGGAATGTCCATAAATGAGATGCGCCTGTTTAGGAAGGCGTAAACGAGCTCTTCGTTGGCGGCATTTAAAACTGCAGCCGAGCTATCATCTCTGTCTGCAATTTCTTTCGCCAGGCGAAGGCAGGGAAAACGATCGTAATCAGGTGCTTCAAAAGTGAGAGTACCTGCTTTGATTAAGTCTAGCAGCGGTACTTGCGTCGATGTTTGGCGCTCTGGATAATACAGCGCATAATGAATAGGCAAGTGCATGTCTGGAATGCCCATTTGTCCAACGATTGATCCATCTACGAATTCAACTGCAGAATGTAAAATCGATTGTGGGTGAATTACAACATCTATTAACTTTGCTGATATTTCAAACAGCCATCGGGCTTCGATAATTTCTAGCCCTTTATTCATCAGTGTCGCTGAGTCGATAGTGATTTTTTGACCCATAGCCCAATTGGGATGCTTTAGGGCATCATCCATGGTGGCAGCTGCAATCTGTTCTTTGCTCCATTGGCGGAAAGGTCCGCCAGATCCGGTGAGAATAATGCGCTTGATGTCCTTGGTTGCATACCCACTTAAGCTCTGATGTATAGCCGAGTGTTCGCTGTCTACAGGAACCAGTTTTGCGCCATGTTGGTGCACCATGGGCATTATGATTGCCCCTGCTGCTACTAAAGTTTCTTTGTTTGCAAGAGCGATTATTTTTCCGGCTTTGGCTGCGGCTGCTGTTGGTTTGATACCACGCGCGCCAACAACACCTGATACCACCGTGTCTGTCTCCGGCATTGATGCGATTTGGCATGCACCATCTTCGCCAAAAACAATTTCGCAGCCTTTTAGATCGCTTGCTGAAAGTAGCTCTTTCAGTTTTGATGCAAGCTCTGCGCTGGGCACAGATACTGCAGATGGTTTGAATTCTTTGATTTGTTCAGCCAGCATTTCAAGATTGTTGCCGCCGGCGCTGAGGGCGTTTACCTGAAAGTCCCCAGGATGCGCGCGCGCAATATCAAGGGTCTGTCGACCGATTGAACCAGTTGAGCCCAATATGGAAAGTTGTTTCAAACCTTGATTTCGCCCCTGCGATTGTTAGACAAGAGGACGCCCAAAGGCGCCCGCTGCTCAGAATCTCTTTCAAGCGTAGATCATATATCAGATTGGGGCGTCCGTCGCCTGCAGGTAACGGAATGCGTGTTTCTTGCTTGTCATGCGATAGCTTGAGTTATTGCTTCGGTGGCAGGGCAGGTGGCAGCTCGAATGGGAGTTTGCCGAATACGACTGCCTTTTGCAACAGCATTAGTTGCACTTGCCTTTGTTGGGCTTGATAAGCGGCTCCAGACCAATAGAAGTCAGGGTTGTAAGAATATGGATTCAGTGAGAATGGACTCAGTGGAATCTCATAGCTTGGCGGCTTATTCAGGTTGCCATACACATGTGTGATTTGCATTGCTGCATTGAGCTCAGTCGCTGCATCAGCCAGCTTTTGCTTTGTATAAGGATTGTCGAAATAAGCA
This sequence comes from uncultured Candidatus Obscuribacterales bacterium, assembly GCA_964546815.1. Lineage (GTDB taxonomy): Bacteria > Cyanobacteriota > Vampirovibrionia > Obscuribacterales > Obscuribacteraceae > JAIEPM01. The sequence goes on from CAZJLR010000041.1 coordinate 20,011, forward strand.
GTCTTACCGTTGGCAATGTCCTGCAGTACCGGCTGCACGGCTTCTGCCGTCAAAACATCAGATAAATAGATGCGGAAATACGGATTGTCTGGCGCTTGTTTTGCGCCTTCACGCAGCAGCTTTTCCTGATAATCGAGTGTACTTCCGGCAATCTTAGACATATTTGCCGCGTAAGTGTAAATGTCTGTGGCGTTGCCGTAGCTTGCAAATCCTGAGTTGTTTTGGCTTCTCATGAAAGTCTGGCTAGCAGCAATTCGCATTTCATCTGCGTTAATCATTGTTGGCTTGTATACATTGCCCACAAACTGCGCGATTTCGATTGATTTCACGTTTGAGGGGAAAAAATGTTTCGTTCTGTCTGACAATTCAGGATGCTGGGCATCATTTTTGTTCTTAAACCAGAACAGGAAGCCTTTTCCGTCCTTTTCGTCAATCCATGGTGAAACTTGCATGTCTTTTGGCAAGCCCTCAATAACAAGCTTCTTGTAGTTTGTTTGGGACAATTTGCCGTCAAAGTCCGGCTCGCCATACTTAAGTTTAAGAACGCCGTCGCGGCTTACAGAGCCTGCATATCTGTCGTTTGGATTTTGAACGTCACGAGTTTGCCCTTGGGGAAACCTATCTATAGGACTGGGAAACTCGCGAGGAAACTGTTGAGGCTGCGGTTGAGGAAACCTATCGACAGGAAATTGTCTGTCCTGGGTCGGCGGTAGCGGGGGCGTTCTGTCCCCAGGAGTCCACGGGGCACGCTGCTCGGGTGCCGATTGCCGCTGTCCATTTTGACCTTGCAAGAGCAAGTCTAGTGCCGAAATACCAGATCCTGACGCCGATATGGGCGGTGGTGAATCTGGTCTTACAAACATTCTTTCAGACAAACGACGTGCTTGTTCAGCTGCATCGCTTGAAGGTGGTTGTCCAATAGTGTCTCTATCGCTCATGCCTAATCGCCTTTCTTCCAGATTAAATATCCGGAATATGAGGGTGCCAGTCAATGTGAAATCTACGTATGACGCCGACAGTAAATTGTCGGCTGCCAATGGGTGGGCTTTTGAGGCGACAAGATTAGCCTGCGCCCTTTACATTCTTATTGCTGGCCGAGTTTTCTGTCGAGTTCAACCATGTGCATCATTTCGAGGTTGCGCTCTTCCATCCAAGACAAATCTTTGTCGCTGTAATTGGGATTAGCCTGGTACCAACCAAGTTGCGAATAGTGGTTTACGGTGTCTTGTTTCTGGAAAGGATAACCATGCTCTGCATACACGTCGTTTTGCGCTGTGCGCAACTGCTCTGGCGACATACTTTTTACTTCTTCCGTCTCGAGTTGGCGTGTGCTTACATCGGGTATTACCAACCCTGGCAGGTTTTCTTGAACATCAGCCTGGGGCTTGTATGGACTCCGTTGATTGTTGAGATCGTAATCTAGTTCTACGACATGCAAGAAAGCGACATTGCGCTTTTCCATTGGGTTCAATTCGCTTTCTTTGAAGTTTGGATTTGGACGATACCAATCCTGGTTTTTGAAATATTCAGAGTAGGTTGGATTTTGAAACTCTTTTCCGTGACGGGCGTAAATTTCGTTTCTGGCAATGCCGATTGACTCGGCGCTTTTGTCTTGCAGATCTTCTGCCTTAATTGCTCTTTGAGCGGAGTCCGGGAAAACGCCTACTTGCTCTACCATTGTGAATTATCTCCAGTCCTACCGATGCCCGCTTGCCATAATCTAATTGATATCAGCGCCTCTAATAGACTAAGAGGTAGAAGTATCTCGAACAACACGTGTTGCTACGGCCTTGAACTGTGCAATTATGCCTACAACTGTTTTTGTTGTGTTTGATTCTAATTGCTGAGCGACGTGGAAATCGAGCAATACTATTTTCTCGCACCACTGAAATGCTGCCAATCTGGTGGATAAATGACTTTAACTCCGGATGTTCATGCGTCCATCCACGCGCACTTAGCTCAGCCCACAAATCACTTTCTTGAGTATCTATCACGCGAACATTAATGTTCATCGGTATCGCGGCTTTCGGTTTTTCCACCTTGCGATAAAGAACACTGCTTAATTCAACCGGTTTATACTTGCGTTTGCAAAGCAAGCTCATTGCGGACACTCCAGCAAATGGACTCAATTCGTGCATAACGGCTGCGCCAAACCCTGCAAAGAACTCCTCCAACGTGTCTAGCGTGTTATCAGTCAACTCTTGGAAGAGACCAAGTCCGAAGGTCTGCGTCACAGGTGAATCGATGCCGTCATAAACAGCGTAGGCGCCAGCGCATTCCATCCACTGAGAGTCGCAGTCAGGGAAGAGCCTCTTCCTTGCTTCTGCAAACTGGCTGCAGGCATAACCTTCAGCGCGCTCTAACCGTTTTGAGAGTTCAATATTGGAAGACTGCATCGCCACACTTTATATGAAGAACAGAAATATGTATCTTAAGCCCACCAAACTGGGTAAATCAAACTTTCTGCAGAAGACAAAATAGTATTTGTTTCCTTGCTGAATTTAACGGTCAGGCAGGCGCTGCTGGTGTTTTGTGTTTGCACGATGGAGTTGCTTTGTTGGGAGGTTCTGCTACCATTCCTGAACTCAGGCGGCACGGACTTCAATCTGCTCTTCTGCAGGAACGAATGCGTTATGCGTTCGATTATGGATGTGATTTGTCCATGATGGTTGCGGAGATCGGTAGCAACTCTCAACGCAACGCCGAACGCCAGGGATTTAGCATAGCCTATACTCGAACGAAGTGGCTGCATTCCCCGTAAACCTGGTGCTGCTTTCTGATATACCGTGCCTTGCTGTTTAGCCATCGAATGAGGGTATGAGAATACCAGTGGAATAGTCCGCTTCGGAGTTGGCGAGCGAATGGCTAATATTCTAATCGTGGAAGATGATGTCGATTTGGCTTGCCTCGTTTGCGATCGTCTTGAAGCAGAAAATCACCAAGTTGAGATGGTTCATCGTGGTGATAAAGCGCAACAGCTTTTGCAGAATGCTGTTTTTGATTTGATGCTAATTGACTGGGAATTACCTGGGCTTTCAGGCCCTGAAATATGTAAGGGATTGCGTGAGGCTGGCGGCCAGACTCTCATTTTGATGCTCACCGGTAAGAAAGACATGAGTGATAAAGAGGTAGGTTTTGAGTCGGGAGTTGATGACTATCTAAGCAAACCATTTGATATAAAAGAGTTGATGATGCGCGTTCGTGCGCTCTTGCGAAGGCAATCGGCGGGGACTAATGCTCAAATCAAGTCGTTAAGTCAAAACGATGCTCTTTCAGCTGGTAAATTGATTGATAACAAATATTTGCTTGCTGAACAAATTGCGCAGGGCGGTATGGGCGTTGTCTATAAAGCCAGGCATTTAGCCATGGATAGAGATGTCGTGGTTAAGACCATGCAATTTAATTTGTCGCAGGACGACGTTGCATTGAAACGGTTTGAACAAGAGCAAAAGTTGCTTGCGAAAATCAATCATCCAAACATAATTGCTGCATATGATGTCGGAATGCTAAGTGAAAAAATGCCATACATTGTGATGGAGTACGTTGAGGGTGAAACACTCGCCGAATTGATAAAGCGTAAAGGCAGGCTGCCGCTTCAAGTTGCTGCAAGCATATTGATTCTTGTTTGCCAGGGCTTGCAGTATGTGCATGAGTTGAACATTGTTCATCGTGATTTAAAACCGGAAAATATATTGATACTTTCCGATGATAAGCGAGTTGATTGGGTAAAAGTGCTTGATTTTGGCACAGCTTATCTTCGAGCCTCTGCGCCAAGATTGACTGCTGCAGATGCTTTTGTGGGTACTGCCGAATTCATCGCTCCTGAACAATTGAAAGATTTGCCCATTGATGGACGCGCTGATATTTATGCTTTAGGAGTTACTTTCTATTACATGCTGTCTGGAGAATTGCCTTTTTCGGCGGCTACGCCGGAGGCGCTTTTGCTCAAGGCTCTAACCGAAGCGCCCAGACCTCTGTCTAGCAGCTGTGACGATATAGCGGCTGGCTCACCTGCTGAGCTGATTGTAGACAAAGCCCTGAATAAAGAACCTTCGCAGCGTTTTCAAAGTGCTGGCGAAATGCGCTTAGCTTTGGAGTCTTTGCTCCTTTGAGTTTTGAATTTTAAGTTTGGCAGAATATTGACAGTGGCATAGATTATTAATGACATGCTGGGGTCGTTTCTAGGGAGGTTTCTATGCCGAGTGATGAGAAGAAGGAAAAATTTGAAGTTCCCTCTTCCAAGCCTAGCTCTGACGAAGCTGCTCGGAAAGCGTCTACCGATGTGAAAGGACGCGAAGATCTCATTTCTGCGCAAAGACAACAAGACATACATCAGCGTTCTACAACGCGAAAGGCAGAGTTCACCAGCAATACTTTTCTCAAAAGTCCAGAGTTACTTGCTGCTCTAAATCAGGCCCAAGAATCGAGACGTACAACGGGCAAAAGCAAATCATGTACTGCCGGCAGCATCGAGTCAGGTGGCCCGAGTTTTGTGAGCGCAACTTTTGGGCGCTCTCAAGTTTTGCTCGATGCAATCAACGCAGGAAAGCCTGAAAAAATTGCAACGGTAAAACGTGATTTACTGAAATCTGAAATATCTGATGATGCAAAATCGAATGATAAAACTCAAAGTACTACAAAGCTTGCATTGAATGGAGCATTTCAAAGTCCAAACGGTCAAATTAAGTGGCAAGTGAAAGATGGCAATTGCTATGACTCCGAAGGCAGGCTGCAAGGGAGTATTGAAGAAGATGGTAAGTTTAAGTCTGTAAACAGTCAAGTTGCCACCGACTTAAACAGCAAGTTTGATGGATGGCAATTCAAAGGCGACCAAAATTCTCAGCAGCGTGAATTTCGCTGTGACTCCAAAGCTTCAAATGGGAAACTGTTTCTCCAAACCGACGAGAAATCTAGGGTCGAATGCATTGTGCAGATGGGGATGATTATTGATAAATCAAGCAATGAGCAAATCGGAACTTTGTCTGCTCCTGTCGAAACGCTTGACGGAAAATTGCTTGGTGGAAAAGTTAAATTCAAAGGACTAGAAAATGAAATTTCGTTAGCTGATCTCAAGGACTGTTCTTTCGATTTACAAGTGATGGGCCAATCTGGGGTAGCCTCGCGACGTTTGCAGGGGGTCTGCCTCGGCGCTGATAAACTTGCAGACGGAAGACCTAAGAATGGCTCTGGCGGCATTTTCAATGTTCAAGATGCATTAGAAACGCTAGAGCGTCAGCGAAAGAAATTGACTGAAGCCGAAGCGGACAACGCCAAATTTCATCCAATCTCATCACTAACTGGTGAAAAGTCTCAAAAGGCTGAAGCTCTAAAAGAAGAGCATTTTGCAGCAGATGCGCATATAGCCTCACTCAAGGACTTAGTTGCAAGCGGAGATTTGAAAGGTCTGCTGCCACTCCGTCGTGCAACAGAATTGGCAAAAATTGAAAAGGACCCATTGTTAGCGATGCGTCGAAAAATAGAATCGGGTGAGTCGAGTTTAGAAGACTTGCCTGCAGATTCTAAGCAGCTAAGCGGGTCATTGCGCGTACTTATAGCTGACGCAAATGGAAAATCTGTTCCACACGAATACCAGATAAAAAATGGCACTGTATTTGATGAGGGAAAAAGCGCGTTTTCAATCGAAACTGTAAACGGACAATTGTTCATTCGAGATTTGAAATCTAATGGAGCACGACCAGCCCATGAGCTTCCTGGTGCATTATGGAATTTGCAGATCGTTGAAAATCAGGTCCAAAAAAATCTGCAGTGGGTTTCAACGGGCAGTCAATTCGTAAGCTTGGAAGATCTCAGAGGGAAAGCATTGGAATGCCGCCATTATGCCAAGACTTTGAATGAACAGTCTGGTTCAGCGGCTTCGAGCAAGAAGTATGAAGCCACCGTAGAATCATCGAAAGAATTTTTGCAAAAGTTGAACGATATTTCCAAGAACGGAATCAATAACGAGGCTGATCTCAGTTTTGTTATCGCAGGACCTTCAAACGTTCGCAAGGCTCTTTTAAGTTCTGCGGAAGCAGAGCTGCCACCAGGCTCGAAGTCTTTTCCTGATCATAAGATCGAGCTTCCGATCTTAAGCGATGAAAGCGACCCCTCTCACAATAAATTTAGTCCAAAGCAAATCAAAGAGGGACGGCTTCGCATTGGTGGCGAGCAATATGAGTTGAAGGCAGACAAAATATTTCAAAATGGACGTCAGGTTGCAACATTGCAGCCGGGCTATGTGCTTAGTTTTGACGATGGGCATAAGATTGCGCTTGCCCAGACCAATCGAGTGGTAATGAGATTTACTTTTGAAGGTGACGCCTCTCTGCGTGAAAATAGGATCTTGGGACTGGGACCTTCCCGTATTGCTGAAGATGGCAGGCGTATTCAAGGCGGTTTGGTGCAGGCAGATCAAATTTCAAGGGAGTCTCTTGAGTGCAAACAAAATGCACTGGAGGGAAATCGGAAATATTTCGCCAACAAGCCTTATCTCAATGAAATGCTTCGAATGGATTCTATAGACAAGTCGCTTGAACAATTTCAACAAAGTGTTGGATCTCAAGTTGGCATGCTTGATGACGAACTCAAACATATCTTCGATCATGCTTTTAATAATGACTTAGATAACAACAATCTAGACCATCGACTAAAAATAACCCAAAATCTTGTCACCACTCTCGGTGTCACTTCAAGTGACTCTCAGGCGACTGCCCAAGAGGGTCTGGCAGCTCAAAAACAAGTTAACGATGCGATGGTTACTGGGGTGTCAACTGCGCTGACTGGCGGCTTGAGTTCGTGGCTGTCGACAGGCTATGCGCTTGCCGCTGGTACTGTGACTGGAGCCATCGTATCTGGTGTAGGCAGATCTTCCGCCAACAGCAATGATGTCGCTAATGTTGTTTCCGGTGGAGTCGAAGGCTTTACAAATGCACTGGGTGGGGTCGGCTCAAAGTGGCTGAAGTCCTCGGCGGCCGAGAAGATTGGTGCTGCCGGTGCGATGGCTTTTCGCGCTGCCGACGCCGTGGTGCAATCAACTCTGTTTAGTACGGCTGCCGCAATAAGAGAAAATGATTTTAGCAGTTTGAATTTGAATGCAATTGTAGTTGGTTCCTGCGCTCAATATCTTGGGGGAATAGCGGGAGAAGGCGTCAACCGCTTCACCGAAAAACTGTCTGCCGCAGTCACGCAGAAATTTGCCCGCAATTTAGAAAATGTGGCGTCTGCACTGAACGTCAGTCAGCATGAAATCATTGATGCCCTCAAAGCAAATAGTCCTGCACTTGCTGAAAAGCTCAAAGACCTCGGTGTGTCGCAGGCAAAACTTGACTTGGAAATTCAATTGTTGTACGGCATGCATTCGAAAATTAATACATTTGGCGAGATGCCTAATGCCTTTATTTCTGGCTATGTCAACGGATTTAACGGGGCTTTAATCGGTGGAGTAGAATCTCAGCGAGAGCGAATCGCCAACGAGCTTGGTATAAGTCGCGCAGAAATTGACGTGAACAATGATTTGTTTTTGTCCAGATTCGATTGGGATGAAATGGCTGAGTTCTGTCATGAGAGTGCGGTGACAGCAGCTGCTACTGCAACTATCACATCGAGTGCAAGCAAGTATGTGCCATCGCATCAGCAAGAGCCTGTTGCGTCTGTATCCCCGGATGTGGAAAGCTCCACCCATAATGCGAAATCTGCTAAAGAGCCACTCGCTCGTGAATCTGCCCCACGCGCTCAGGAGCCGCGAGATTCGCTTTCCGAACGTCTGGCAGGCATGAAGAAAAATAGCAAGACTGAAGCACAGTTGCAGCGCCCTCAGGCAGAAGAACATTCTAATTGGGTCAAGAGTAAAAGCCCGACTGGCGATATTGTGCTAGAAGCGCCTTATCAGGGAGGTGGGCGAATCGAACAACGCCCTGATGGCAAAATCGCTCAAATGCGTGACGCTAATAACGTTAGTTATACTTTCAATCGAAACCAAAATGGCGAGCTTACGCATGTCGAATGTTCGAATGGCGAAAAATTTGTGCTTAGCAAAGAGGGATGGGTATTTTCTAAAGGCAATGAAAATACTCGCCTTCTAGACTTTAGTGTGTCAAATGATGGAACCATTAAATTTCGAAAGGAGCTATTCGCCGAGACTTTCACAACACCTGAGCATGCGCCGGAAGAAGGAAAGTTGGTGGGGGAAAATGGTGAAATCAAAAAGAATGGTGCAGAAAATGATGCGACCGAAAAGGTGGTCGCTAAGAAAAAGCCAGTCGACGAAGAACATGTTGAGGAATTTGTCCGTCGTCCAGACGGCAGCTTGAGCAATAAGCAAGGGCGCCTGATTGAGGCTAACCTTGCTGCTGAGACAAGTAAGCTGAGCACATTGATAAGTGCCATTAGCAACCACACCGATAAAATGTTTGCCGATATTTATTTGAAGGCTTTCCCCACAAGGCAGGGATTTGCTGGATGGTCTGACTTAGAGGTTGCAAAAACTTTTCACGAGCTGTCTGAGCTGCTAACAAATAAGAGTCCTCATCTAAGTTCTGATGAGAGGGCTCAGGTTGCCATGGAAATCATGGCAAATCTTGTTGATACCTATTCACTAAATCAAGGTTTTCACAACACTTGCGCATATGCGGGAGTAAGTATTCAGCTTTATTCAAGATGCCCTTCTGAAGCTGTACGCATCATCAAAGAGGCGGTGCAGCACGCCAAAATCGTGCGTGAAGATGGGCAAACTATAAAGCTCGGAAAGTTTGATATCAAGCATGATAGAGAAACCATGCAAGCGCACAAAAACGAGATCATGCAAGGAAACGCTGACCCGCAAGAGCGTACATTAGCAGATAAAATCCTGCAGAATGCCCTTGCAAATGCGCATTGGCAATCGATGGAGCATGGAAAAGATGGTAAAACCTACAAGCCTGGCGAAATTACCTGGGAATGCAACCAGTTTGGCGAAGGTGCACTCAAAGCAAAAGGTGTGAAAATCTCCGACAGCCCAGGTGCCGGTGGCGATGATATGCAAGAGCTGTTCTATCAAATGACCGGCACTTATGCAGAAACAGAAATCGTACATTCGGAGCTTGGCGGCATAGGTATTGCAGAGTTTAGCGATGAAAAATCATTGATTGCTGTGATGAGAGATTTGGGTGTGTCACCGTCAAATCCTATTACGATGACTATTCATTGTTCTGCAGAACCATTTTATACCGATTCCAATGCCGGATTTGCAGGTGGCTCGGGCGGCTACCATGCTTTGTGTTTAACCCGACCACCAGTGAAAATAAACGGTGAGTGGTATGCTTACACAGACAATACTTGGGGTCCCAGCGCAGAGCACACCGCCCATAGTGGCAAGCCAATAAGACTGCGCGATTTATATCTTGCTACATTGCCACACGACAGTATAGAGCGCATCAACGCATTAGAAAAACTCGGACAAGAAAGTCCATTGCGCTATCTAGAATATCTGAGAGCCAGAGAAGCCAGGAATAAGACTGTTGAAAAAGACCTGGATTCTTTAGATGGCTGGCGGGCGAAGGCGCTTCTAAAAGCTGAGGAATCTCGTGGGTTGATTATTAGCAAGGAAGAGCATCTCGAAAAACTCAAGGAATTTGCAAAAGATATTTCAGATGTCCAAAACAAATCTTTCAAAATGAGCGATGAGGAAAGAGCGCTAGCACTAAAATATGCGGCGGCTACAATCAAGAGACTCGAAAGTGAGATGTCAGAGCCTCGGCCAGGTTCTAAATCCAGAAATGCATTTGCAGAACGAGGCTCTTCTGGGCGAAAAGAAGGTAGCTCAGAATCTCAACTGGAAGATATGGAAGCCTGGGAACGCGTCATTGATCAAGGCAAATTGTCGATTAAAGCGAAATTTGATGCTCTAGAATTGAAAGACAAATTGAATTCAAATCCTGAGTTTCTTCGTCTTACAAATTTGCAAGCTCAGTGTTTACAAAATGCGCAAAAGAGCGGTTTTGCCCTGGTCGAGGAAATGCAAAAATTACCCGGCGTTGTTACGAACCGTTTATCCAAGCAGTTGGGCAGCGCAGAACCCGAAGTTTATGCGTCAGCACTGCGCCAGCTTAGTGAATCATATTCCAGATTGGATGACTCAATTCAAATGCGATTGAAGAGCGAACATGAATCTGTCTTCAAAGACATAATCGCGCTCGAAAAGATAAACGGAAATCTGGACGCATTCTCGGGTGAGCGAAAACTAGTTGCAAGATCTATTAGGACGTCTGAAAGTGAGTCTAAATTATTAGATTCTATGATGTCTTCATTGCCTGCCGACGAGCATGCTGTAGTAAGTGAAATTCTGGCTGTGGAACACAACAAAGTTGCTGCAGAGTACGCCGGTCGCAGCACGTATATTGGGAGTGCTGATGAGTCAATCAGAAGTCCACTGGTCGGACGAGGAATACATATTGAAGCAATTGAGAATGTCGATGATTCAAGCATCGAGTCTCCAGCAACAAAAGAAAAACATGATGCTTATTTCGCTAAAATTTTATCAGGTGAAATCAAAACTCTTCATGGGATGGTGGCAAACGATCTCGTTGACTTGTACCGTTGTTTAACCGATTCTCGTGTTACTGAGCTTGCTGGTGATCATGCTAAGGTGCTTAAGTTGTTTGACAATTTAATGAAGCTTGCAGACTCATTAAATGTGCAGAAAGACACCTGGAGCTCATATTGGCAAGAACAGCTTTACCGTTCATATTCATGGCTACTTAATAGGCGCCCAGAAATCTTTGAACAAATGTCGCCAGGGCAGGTCAAGTCTTTTATCGAGAAGGTTGAGCCTGCTCTTCTGCGCACTTCAGCTGAAATGGAGGAGAGTGAAAAATCTCTAAATGTCAGCCTTAGGAAAAAAGAGATTCCCATGCCGAATTCATTAGAAGAGCAGTCAAAGCTCAAAAGCCTAATTGATAAGGTGTCTAATAAGATTGCTGGTGAAGCGATTGACGAGAAAATCATATGTGAAGCCTTGGAGCATTTTCCAGAACATCAACGAGAGCAGTTGTTGGAGATAATTGCTAAATGCCGATCCAATATGTCTTTAGAGTTCCTTATGGCAGAGAAATTGCAGCCATTAGCCGCTGAGCTTCAGGCATCTGGGTTTGTGCAGGAAAAGAGGTCTCAGTACAACGATACTTACAGAGAAATAAAGCCGCTTTGCGCTGGAAACGCTAGCTCCGGTCACCTGATGGCTTATCTGTTTCGTGGCACGGGAATTGGAATAGATATTCATTCGTTGAATGGAACTGAATTAACTGCATATCTCGCAGCTCAAAACAGCAAAAATGTGGTGAACCCTGCGTCTGCCGACGAAGCTCCAAAGTTTGTTTCCTTTGATCGAGTTAAAGCAGTTGTGTCTGATGAGGGGGCGAATGTACCTTCTCGAATTTATCAATTTGAACACGCCCAGGCACTATCGTTTGCTGAGTCAGTCAATTTTATAGATTTGGCTTTGGCTAAGATGGATGGACCTAAAAATATTGTTGCCAAACTTGAGCGCCTCCTTCAGGCTGAGCAAAGTTCAAAACCTGCTGATAAACAAGACCAGCCGAAGGCTACATTTCAGGCACTAAGTAATGAACATCAGTCGCGAATTAAACAAATGGTGCAACGCAATGAGGCTCGGGCTAACCTGGTTAAAGCTAAAACGCTTGCGGCACTTTCTGATGTCAGCCGAAACTGTAAAATTGGAATGGAAGTGCTACTCGATATTCCTACCTATGTAAGCGTCGATTTGATGTTGCGACAAGCCAGGAGAGTCGGAAACATTCTTGCTGAGCAGCTCGACACGAAGCCAGTATCGATTGCAGAAAAGGTTGCTCTGCATAAATCGAGACAAGATGGACAGTCGTCCGCCAATAACAGCTCGGGGGTTGGAGCAGCCGCAGCAAGTTCCGCTTCCACTGTTTCTGCTGCTGTTGCTACTGCCTTTAGCTCTTCTTCGCCTCTTCAAAATTCAAGTCAGTCTGTAAAGAAACCACTTGCAGAGCGTCTGGAAAATATAGTTTTTGTCACTGATGTAGATGGTGATGGCAGCTCGCATTTCGTCAATTATCTCTTCCGAGAAGCGTGTGGCATGACTGATGCGAAATACGATAGTCAATTTGTTTCGCTAAAGCAACTTGGAAAGAAAGAGGCGGACCAGTTGCTGTCGCAAAAAACAATTGTGGCATTAGATGACTATGTCTACTCTGGCACATCGGCTGTCAAAGCCTTTGAGCATGTTCATAAACAGTTAAAACGCCTGGAACTGGACTCTGTTGATCCTGAACGTATTGTAATAGCTTCGCTGGGTGGTTATGTACCAGGTCTGAAATTTGCTCGAAAAGAGTTGGGGCAAAAACTGAATTGTGATTCAAAACATGTGCGCGTATTTGCTGCTACTATTTATGAACAGCTCCACGAAAGTCATAATAATGAGTTGGAGAAACAAGGTTTGTTGAGCAAACCGGGCGAATCTCCTGATAATGCAAATTTGGTCAATTCTCTCAACCCGAAGAAGCACGGAAATAGAATTGAAAGGCTGGAGCCTTATCCGGTCGACCAAAATGACAAAAACGCTCTTGCCAAAAACGCAGTACAAAATCAAGAGCGAAAACAAATAGTAGAATCGAAAGCAGAGCTTTTGTACGATGCGCATTTCAGCGGCACCGATCGACAGAAAGTTGTGGCACCCGCCGCCTTGGTATTGCCGTACATGATTCCGAATAATATGGCGGACTTCTTCTATAAATTCTTCCGCTATAAACTGGGAATGCGTAGCTCGGGTGATAAACTTACGCGAAAACCCCGTGTTGACTAGCAAGATTAATCACCGCAAGATAAAGGCTTTCATGTATGGCTAAAATATTGGTTGTGGAAGATGACCTTGATTTATGTGTCATGATTTCCGATTCGCTGAGTGCGCAGATGCATACGGTTGAAATTGCAAACACTGGACTTGAAGGGCGTGAAAGACTTTTGAGTTTTGAATATGACGTCATTATTCTTGATTGGGATTTGCCAGGGCTCAGCGGTGTCGACGTACTAAAGGAATTGCGCGATCGTGGCTGCTCTGTTCCGGTGCTAATGTTGACAGGTAAGTCTGGTCTTGAATTTAAAGAACGCGGGCTTGACTCAGGTGCTGATGACTATTTGACCAAGCCCTTTGCCATGAAGGAGTTGCATGCCCGGCTGCGAGCCTTGCTGCGTCGCCCGCAAGGCTTTTCCGGTGTCGTTTTTTCCGCAGGAAATTTGCAGTTAGACCCCACGCTCCACAAAGTTAGCAGAGAAGGCGTTGAAATCAAATTGCTGCCGAAAGAAATGTCTTTGCTTGAGTTTTTCATGCGCCATAAGGGGCAAGTTTTTACTGCTGAGGCTGTCTTGAATAGAGTTTGGTCTTCCGAATCAGAGGCTACACCAGAATCATTTCGAACCTGTCTAAAACGCTTAAGGCAAAAAATTGATCAGGAAGGTAAGCCCTCCGTCATTGAATATATAAATGGACTGGGTTATCGAATAAATAGCTAAAAAGCGGGCGTCCCGTGGCGAAAAGGGGGAGTTTCGCCACGGGAGGGGATTGTTTCAATAGTTCTTTAGTTAGTTGGGCGTAACTACTATTTCACCTGAATCTTCTATTGAAACAGAAACCTTTTTGTTTGTTGACTTATCGCGCCAGGCGCCGTCGATGCCGTGCGTGTAAATGTGTCCATTTACTTTTATTTTGTTGGCTTGGAGATCTCTTCCTTCCGTATCAGTTGAGGTGACTACCATGTTTCCATTTGGATAAATTGTAGTTTTCTCTTTTGGGCAATCGTTCTCATCAAGTCTTGTATAGCTGGCTGCGCCAGTGTTCTGGTTTACGAAAACATGATATGGCTTGTTGTTTGCGTAGTAGTGATCGTCGTATGTAGTTTTGCCTAAATCGGTAATGTTTCCACTGAAAGTAAGTGCGTTTCCTCTCTCGAATTTTAGAGTACTTCCGTCAATTGAAGGCAAGTTGGCGAATGGCATGTCAGCTGCGCTTGAACCGAATTCTGCATTTGATTGCAATGCTCCTGATGCCGTTCTAATTTCTACAGTTTGGGCCTTATCATTTCCGATAACCTTTACTTCGTTGCCACCTTTGAGCCAGCTTCGCGTGTTTAGCATCGTGCCGCCGTTGACTGCTGCCGGGTCGCTTATTTCAATTGCTTTGACAGAGCCGTTTTTTGCGTCCAATTGAATTCGATAATAGCGACCGCTTGCGCTGTCAATGTAATCATCATGACCGGCGATTTCAACATGCTTGAAATGAACGGATGGACTTCCTTCGATGCTTATACTTTCAGGCAACTGTTTTGGTCCTTCAGCTTTGCCCAATTTGACTCTGTCGGCAAATGGACTCTCTTGCTTTGATTTGCTTTCTGTTTCTACTTTTCTTTCTGGCTCCGTTTTTCCTTCGGGAGTAGTTTTAGCCGGTGCTTCCGCTGCAGCCTTATTGTGTGTGCCTGTCCTCAGGTCGACTAGATCGCCCAGGACAGCTGCGGCGCGCTGGCGCTCGGCGTCGTCGTTTCCGCTCAAATTGGAAAACTCTTCCTTCCAGCTCTTGCCGTTGAAGCTGACCTCTTCGCCATTCTGCTTGGTTTCGTGAGCGAAGCTTCCATTGCCCTGGTCTATGCCTCGCAGAACAATGCGCTCTTTGCCGTGCGCGTCATTGGCGAATACATGTACCATTTCTTTTCCCTGGCTGGTTTTCTCTAATTCCAGGCGCACATGGCGAGGTCCATTATTGTCGTGAATTTCGAGTTCTTTGAAGCCTTGCTTGTAGAGCAATTCTGCTGCTGCCAGTTTGTCCTGGGTGTTGGCGCCTGGCTTCGACAGTGTACTGATAGCTTGCTCGCGTTCTACTTCTTTCATGATTGACTGGTGAGCATCCTGGTTTAAGCCGAGTCCCAGGCTTCTGGCTGAGTCGCTTGATTTATTGGAGAAGTCTTTTACTGTTTGCAAGTCTGCGTTGTAGTTAGCCATGATTCGCTCTCCCCTGTAATCTCGAAATACCGTGTCGCTTCGATGTAAAGAGTTTCTTTCAGGTGCTGTGACATCGCGGTGACATAATTTTTTGATTTGGGAAATTCGATTGTTTTCTCCAGGCAAAGTTTGATTTGCGAGCTGTTGCAGACTAAAATTGAACTCGACCCGAGGACATTGAGAAAGTGCTTTCCAATCTCAAATTGATTCACAAAGGACTGTTTCTTGTGGGAGCACTGCTCTTATTTGAACTTCTCTTTGTCGCCGCTCTTGCTGCATTACTTGCGGAGGCAGAGCGTTCAGCTTTTATCGAAGCTCATTCCAAGGAGATTGTTGGTAAGACCAACCACGTCATGCAACTGTTCTATGATGCGGGTACCTCGGCTTCCGACTATCAAACGGAAGGCAATGACCCAGCCGATAGCAAGAAATATCATGCAGCCGTCGATAAAATCCCTGCTGAAATAAATGCGCTCAAAGAAGTCGTTAAAAATGATCAGGATTACCTCAAAAGAGTCAAAACTATTGAGCTAAGAGCCAACAATTGTCTGAAATTAGTTTCCGCTTGTATGAAGTTTGCTGAAAGTGGCGATAAGCCGTCGGCTTTGATGGCTGCGCATAAGGTTAAGCCCGCATTTGAGAAAAACAAGAAGCTACTTTTTGATGAAATGCGTGGTTTGATGCAAGACCAGGAGAAAATTATTGCGGAGACTCCGGTTGCGCAAGCTCGTTGGCGCGAGCAAGAGAAACGTATTTTGTTGGCTGGAGTCGGCTTCAATATTTTGATAGCGGTTGGGCTTGCATTGGTTTTCGTGCGGGGCATCACCAGGCGCCTTGACATAATGGTGGCAAATACCGTGCAGTTAGTGAAGAATGCGCCGCTTATGCCACCATTGTCAGG
Organism: uncultured Candidatus Obscuribacterales bacterium; assembly: GCA_964546815.1. GTDB lineage: Bacteria > Cyanobacteriota > Vampirovibrionia > Obscuribacterales > Obscuribacteraceae > JAIEPM01. Next base: position 35,921 of record CAZJLR010000041.1, read on the forward strand.
CAATGATGAAATAGCAAAGTTAGACCATTCATTTCATGATATGGCCAGGTCGTTGAAAGAACTTGAGCAGATAAAACAACAATTTGTCGCGATGATAAGCCATGACTTGAGGACTCCCCTGACGTCACTGCAAATGTTTCTCGGTATGCTCAGTGATGGCACATACGGCGAGCTAAACCAGACAGGCACCAAGCGGGTGGCTATTGCAGAAAGGAGTATTACAAGACTCATATCACTAATTAACGATTTGCTCGATTTCGAAAAACTTCAAGCGGGGCAATTTACTTTGGCGATATCTGAAGTGGAGCTTTCTCAGGTCATAGGCAGGTCTATAGATGCTGTGAATTCGTTTGCCGAACAACATGAGGTAAGCTTGCTTGCCGATGCCACTGAAATCACCGTAAATGCAGATGGAGATCGTTTGATTCAGGTGCTCGTGAATTTGATTTCAAACGCAGTAAAGTTCTCGCCCGCCAAAGGGGTGGTTACTGTATCTGCGCGCAAGCTTGATGATTCAGTTGAGCTGCGTGTTATAGACCAGGGACGTGGTATTCCCAAAGAGTTTCAAGAAGCTGTTTTTGAAAGATTCAAGCAAGTCAAAACAACTGATGCAACGGAAAAAGGTGGAACCGGACTCGGTTTGGCAATATGCAAAGCCCTCGTTGAAGCGCACGGAGGACGCATAGGGATTGAAAGTGAAGATGGCAAAGGCGCAACTTTCTGGTTGGTAGTACCTGATAAACTTTAATTCTAACTGAGTCCAAAGAGTTCTAGCCGACATTAGGACGGCCCGCTGTATTCGCCTTTTACTTTTAATGGCATCGGCGCGGAAACTTTCGTTTTTTCAATGTCGTGCGTGCTGAATCCGGGGTTAACACCGATTGGATCTTGTGCAGTGGCGCCAAACTGCGCACTTAAGTCTATTTCGCCAAGTAGTCCATTGACACCACTGGCCGGACAAAAGATTGCAGTGTTTCGCACAACCAGATTTTGGTCACCCTTGTAAGTGTCAAAAGGTTGCTCGTATGACCAGTCTCCAGGTAAATCTAAGCCACCGTTTCCTTTAGGAGAAATAGAAATAACGTTGCAATCTACTGCGGCGGCTTTGCCCTCAGGTACTGAGTTTATTTGAGCTGAAATCCAGGGTGCTTTCCATCCAATGTCACTGGATGATGCCAGGCGAAGTGTGCCTTGTGGTCTTCCTGTTTGCTGGTCGAGATTGCCATCCCAGTAGATGTAAAATGAAGAGCCCATCGGGATGCTCTGGCTATTCCACCCGGCGATATCACTAACGTTGCCGCTAAACGTGGGAAATATTTGATAACAACGCTCTTTCAATCTTTCGATCACGCTGGAATTTGGGTTGCTGAATATTTCAGCAAGAGTCATTGACTTAGTAAACTGCTTTTGCGTCGGGCTTAAAGCGCTGCGTTGAGGCTGAAATTTCGCGATGCCACTTTGACCTGCTTTAAGTGAAAACGGATCGCCCTTTGCACCTGTAGTTCGTGCTGCCAAAAGTGCGAAGCAAGCTGCTTCATAACAGTGCAGCTGCTCACTTTGTGGGTTGCCTGGCTGAGGAACATACTTTTCGTAAGCTTCTCCAATTTCTTTTGGTAGCTCGGGCGGAAATGTTTTGTAAGTATGGTTATCTATTTTGTCGCTCTTGCTTTGAATTTGCATAGCTTCTTGCAAGGTCGCCTCTTTTTTCAATGCTTTGTAGTCTGCTTCTTTGGGGATTTGTTTGTTCTTCAAAGCCTTGAGTATATTGTCTATGTACTGGTCTGATTCTTTTTGGTAGCGGTGTTCTGTCGGTCCCTTTGCGTAAACCAGTGAATTTTTTGACAAGAAGTTGAATACGTCGTCTTTGTGTGGTTCATCGACGCTATTGCTAGCCTTTTGCGGCGGCAGGTTTTGTATGCGAATGAATCCGTGTGGTATTTGCGCGTAAAAGCCTTGACTTGGTTGCAATGATCGCACCACAGATGATGACGGTGTGGTAGAGAGCGGGTCGATATATTTTGTACCGGTGTTCATCGTAATTCCAAATGCATTTGGCACAGGACTGTGCCAGGCCAGTCTGCCCGTGTCCTGGTTTTCTTTCATACTGCCTTGCGAAATCAAATGTGGCTGGCAACTGCTAAGTTCTTGAATGTTGCGCCCTTCTTTCAGAGTTACAAAATATATTGCTTCTGAGTCTAGTGGTTTTATATCGTTGATGTATCCGCGCAGATAATATTGCTTGTCTTCACTTGTGTCTATAGGCTCTGCCCAGCTAGTTTTCTGGGAGTCCCACTTAGTCCTGAATGATGCCGGAATTTGCTTGTCTGCAATATGAACGTTTGACATGCCACCACGATCTACATAGCCGATTGTGTAGTCGGTCTGATAGACGCGAATGTCGTTATTACTGCATGTTTGCAGCATACGCACGGAATTTGCGTTGGCAATATCTTCATAATGAGACATAACATTTGCTCGCGCAGCCAGTTGTTCTGCTAGTTTGCCCTGGATTCTTTCCAGTGCGGTTTGCAATGGCTGGCTGACAATTTTTACTGATGGGCCTGCTGAATTTTCTGCAGTCATAGCAGCACAGTTGGTCTGAATCAGCATCAGCTCCGCCGAAAGACGGTTTATGTTATTCAAGTTGACGATAAATTCGCCGTTCTTTTGCTCAGCCACTTGTGCAAATGCTGCTTCTGTATCTGAGGTGTTTAGTCTGACATAAGGACTTTTAATTACTTGCTTGGCCAGATTGAGACTGCCCGAGTCAACAGCATTTTGACTTTCGCGCACGCCTCCACACAATATGAGCAGCCAGCCTAAAACCACGGCTACCATGGCGAGAACCATAATGCCGGCTAAAACGATGACAAACATACCTCCCCGTGCACTTCTTATTCCAGCTCGCCCAGTTATGCGTTGTTGCTGCCGGGAAAACAAAATTTTGCCCATGAATAAGCCTTTTAAGGAACTTGTCTTATATTTAACTATACCATTCCGCCCAATTTGTAAGCATATCGGCATGATGCTGTCTTTGGCGAAATAAAGCCTTTCCGTTTGTGGAGTATTTCGTTTCAATCGATGTTTTCCGGGCTGCCTGCCATGAAGGCTTCAGTGTAGCTTTTAGTGGCTATGGGTATGTAAATCCAAGGGCTGGTGGAAAGCAAATGCATTCTCCTGAGAATACAGAAAATAGTGCCTCGTTGTCGGAATCGGGCAACTTTCCTGTAATTGAGAATATCGAGATTTTGGAATTAATCGGACGCGGCGGGATGGGGCTTGTGTATAAAGCTCGCCAGACGGTGCTTGACCGAATTGTTGCAGTAAAAGTTTTGGCAAAAGAAGTGCTTAGCGGCGAATCGGATTTGCGGCGATTTCAGCTGGAAGCAAAGCTAACATCTAATCTGAGTCATCCCAATATAATGCAAACACTTGCCTATGGGGTTTCTGCAAAAGGCGAACCATTTATTGTGATGGAATTCGTAGATGGCATTTCACTTTCGCAACTAATTGCAAATGAGGCACCACTTAGTTACAGCAGATTCAAGAGCATTTTCTTGCCTGTGTTGTCTGCGCTTCAGTATGCACACGAAAAAGGTGTCGTACACCGAGACATAAAGCCTGAAAATATCATGGTTTGCCGTGAGAATGACGGTTCTGAACGAGTACTTTTACTCGACTTTGGTGTGGCCAAAATTATAAGTGAGGAAGTCTTGCCCGGGAAGCCAGCTCTAACAAGCACTGGCAAAATCATTGGCAGTCCAAACTATATGAGTCCAGAACAGTGTCAGGGCAAGGCTCTTGACGGAAGGTCTGACATTTATTCGTTGTCTTGTGTGATGTTCTATGCACTTTCGAAAGAATTGCCCTTTGCTGGTGAAAATCAGTTGGAAGTTATGCTCAAGCACTCCAGAGAAGATGTGCCAACAGTCGAGCAATTTAGTCGTAAGATGGAAATTTCCGAAAAACTAGCTAGTTTGGTTCTCTGGGGCTTGGCAAAAAGTCCTGCAGATAGACCTCAGAGTGCCTCGCAGTTAGCGCATAAGTTGCAAGGAATACTAGATCAGATTACTTTAGACAGGAGTCCGCGCCTAAAGGCATCGCCAGGTTCTGAGAAAAAAAAGTTTGGCTTTGTATTGTTCCTGGTGTTTGCGATATTCATTTCTGGCGTATTAGCATTTCGTTATTGTAGTAGCTTGAAAAAAAACGGTGAAAGTGGTGCCTCGTTTTTTTTGAATAACAGAGCATCATTTATTCCCAAAGCAAGAAAATTGCTTGAGCAAGCTCAGGCTGCTAGAGATGCGGGCAACTTTCACGATGCTCAGTCATACGCGGGAAAAGCTCTTATGGCTATTGCACATCCCTACCCTACGAAAAACCAGTCACGCAATCTGGCTCTAGATGAGCTGGAAATACTGAACGATATTACTAATGTCTGTGTCGGATTACGCGGAAATCCGATTGTCAGGTTGAATGAAATGTTTGAGACTGTGCGGGCAAACAATGATAGCGTATGGTCTGAGTCTGAAATGATGCGCTGCAATTTGGACATTTCAAGATTGCGTGGTTATTATCGAAACTTTGATCATGGTCCACGTAGCTTTCTTGAACTGATCAGGTTTTACATGCGGACAGACCATCTGCCCGAAGCTGAGAGGCTTGTTTCTGAGGAGTTGTCTTTCCTTGTAGGTACCGACAGCACATCTGGGAGCGCAGCCTTACTGTCATTGTCTTGTGATATGGCATCGGCTTACTTAGCCGATAAAAAGGGCGATCACAAAGCTGCCTTAGCGCTCGCCGACCAATGTTTTTCTCGTCTAAAAGAAGTTTCTTTGAGTGAGATTCACCGCTCAGACATGTACATTGAGTTTGGTCATTTGTTCAAGGACTTAAAGGCGTACCAAAAGGCCGAGTCAAGTCTTGGCGAGGCAGTAAAATCGGGAAAGGAAATGCTTGGCTTTCACACTGAAACGCTGATTAGTGCCACAATTCTTTTGTCCGAGTGCTATCAGAGCCAGCGCAAGTACGATGAAGCAATTGATTCGTTGAAAAAATTGGACGCGATTTTGACCACCCACCATTGGGCTGGTGATAGCCGATTCCTCAAAGACGATATCGCGAAGCTGGAGCTTGAAAAAAAAGCCTGGCTCAAAGGCTCCGTCGGGCGGTAACGAGTATTTCACAAATAATCTATATGGTTGCTCCAATGGGATTGGGGGCGCTGCATGTCTGATACTAATGAGCAACTTGAAAATAAGCGAGAGCTCGGCGAGCAGGGCAACTCAAGCCAGCCGCTCAATTTAGTTGATATTTCAGCCAAGCCGAGTGAACGTAATGATGGTCGCGCTGAACAAGACAAATCTCGCCCTGATTTTGCTAACGATCAAGCTAAAGATTTTGACTCATCGAAAAAATCACTGAGTACTATGACTGCGCTGCAAAATAAAGGAGCCGAAAGCTTCCTCAAGCAGTTGGGCGAATTTTCAATTGAAGATAAATCGAAAAAGACTCCAGAAAAAAACAAAGAAGCTGCAGCGAAAGCAGCTGACGTTGATGGTGAAGACTTTTGGATTTTGAAAAATCCAAAGCAATCGCCTGTTCTTGAGCCAACAGGTAAGGCTCCCAAGCCTGGCGAGCATTTGGACGTCAAGAATACTTCCTCTTCAGAAATCAAAGACTACTTGAAAAATTCGAAAGACTTGGATTACAAGTCTGTGTTCAAAGACAAACAGGTTTTACTGGTTGGAGAAGACCACACAGATTTGCAAGCTAAAGAGAACATTGCCAATGAAGCCGGACGGCTTAAAGATGCTGGTGTCACTCACTTTGGTGCAGAAATTATTCCGCAGAAAATGCAAGACACTTTAGATCGTTTTGGCAAGGGAGATAAAGATGCAGCAAACGAGCTGAAAAACTACATCAACAACACTTGGGAAAAATCCTACCCGGGGACGGGAGATAGTTATATGAAGATTCTCGAGTCTATGAAAGACAACGGCATCAAAATTGTCGGGCTCGACATAAACAATCATGTCGACAAGAATTCTGATTTCAAACCACGTGATGCAGCCTGGTCTTCTGCAATTGCAAACGTGGTGAAGAATGACCCCAACGCGAAAATTTTGGCTTTTGGCGGCAGAAATCACTTCTTTGGTGATTCTGGCGAAAACACTGCTGACCAATTGCAAAATAATCACAATATTTCTTCAGTAAAAGCGACTTTGTTTAATCCGTCGGCTGTAGCTGATTCCGGCGGGAAATCTGAAGCTTCCGTTCGTCAAAATGAATTGGGCGGCCAAACAATAAATCGCCTAATTATTCAGTCCGAACAGCAGAACCGTGCTCTAGCAATCCCCGTAACTGGTTTCAAATCAGACGTATTAATTTCGCTGCCCAAACAGCAGAGAAAATAGCTAGTCACTCAGGAATATTTCAGACTGTTTTCCTATTATTTCGGTAACTGGCAATGATTGTTTGCTTTGCGTGTTCTATGAGTTTTTACTCAAGGTGGAACAATCAAAAATTCATTGTCGTCTTGAGTCTGATAGTCGCAGGGTGGATAGCGCTATGCAATTGAAAAAATCGCACATTTGTCAAACTCGATTGACTGTGCCTGCGTGCTGCGTCGTCGCAATTTTGTCATTAAATGCCGCCCCAGCGTTTGCGTGGGGGGCGCCAGCCCATGTTTATCGACCAAATCCATTCGCACATCAGACTACGACCTATGGCGGCGGAGCCAATACAAGTCATAATCGATACACTGTGGCTCCTGATAATGGGACTACTTATTGGCCAAAGACAGAGTGCGACATCAATGAAAGTAAGCGAGAATCGCTCAACTCTGGATCTGCCGAGCAGCTTTCCGTTGCGCGAACTCAACCTGTTCGAGTCTCAGGCCCTGCTCCACAAGCAAGCAGCAACGGCCAGGTGCAAGCACCTCAGTCTGAAAGTATTCCACCGATTGAGCCTTTGATTATTCAACCTCTTAGCTCTGTGCCTCTTGTCCTGACTCCCATGCCAGAGCCTGAATTGCCAGCTATAAGCGTCTGCATCACGAGGCTGGAAGACAATTTGTTAACGTTGCACGATCAAGGCATCATCGGGTCTTTGGACTTAGACGACCTTTCCGAAGAGCTCCTTGCAATTAAGCGCAACTACAATGCCATGCTTTCAACTGGCGCTGGACTAAAGAAGCAGCAGGAGTTGTCTGTTCGACACGACCTCAAGTCTTTTGCTGATGAAATTCATCGACGCAGCCAACACTAACATTTGCTCTTCATATTGAAGTCGCTTTTGTCCTTGTCCAACGAGGAGAACACAAGCGGGTATAATCCATGGGGAGCAGTGCTCCCTTCAATTATGTTTTGATTTTGCGGAGAGTTTATTCTATGACAGACGAGAATGGCGGTAACGAGCGCTCTTCCGGATGGGATGCTATTGAGCAAGCGCTTGTAGCCATATATGGGGAGCAAGAACCCATGCATGTTGGCACTGTCATCAAGTACATGCTTGGTGGTCCCGATCCCATTGATGGTGTTTCGGTATATCGAAGTGAAAAGGGTGGGCCGCACTGGCATTATGTCACTTTTGGATTTAGCGAACTGTATGAAAAGGAAAGCGATGACCCTGAGTACAGCGGATTTGGTTTCGAGCTTACAATGCGATTGAATCGCGCCGGAGAAGACGCGCCGCCCATGTGGCCTGTCTCATTGATGCAAAATCTGGCTAGATATGTTTTTTCTTCGGGACAGGCTTTTGCTGCTGGTCATTATCTTGATTGTAATGGTCCTGTCTGTCTTGATGCAGAAACAAAATTGCAGGCTCTTATTTTTGTTGAAGATTCGGAATTGAAATCAATCGACACGCCGCATGGAAAAGTGAATTTCTTGCAAATGGTAGCTATTACAGCAGACGAACTCAATGCCGCAAAGAGATGGAATACTGTTGGTTTTTCCAGGCTCCTTGAAGAGCGATATCCATTCTTGATAGTTGATCTTGCGCGCGAATCAATTATGGCTGATGCGGCGGTCTCAAAGAAAGTTGATGAGGGAATCAGTAAAGATGGTTCCAGTACCGGAAGTCTTTTTGTGACGCAACTCGATTGCAAAATAGGGCTGCTCGGAAAATGTCAATTGATTTTTGGTGCTCACGCAATCCCAGAAATTCAGGCTCTTTTGCCCTCGCGCATTAATCATGGGCGTGAATTGTTCCTGGCTGGTGACAAGAGTGCAATTCGTATTGTTCCGGGAGAGAAATTTTCATACAAGAAGAATGATGATGTTCTTGTTTTGACACTCACAGCTGAAGACGCTTCTGCCCTGACCCGCAGTCTGCAGCCGCGAGAAGGCGAATACAAAATTCGCAATGATTTTTCAGTTAAAGTCTTGAAGACCGAAATTAAAAATGCTGACGGAAAAGTCGTGCAGGTCGTGGGCTAAAAATTTCGTTGCCTCACCTGATTGAGAAGATATAGGTAAAATGATAAAGTCTGGGGATGAATAAGGCTCCTACTTTAGTAATTGCAGCTGTTGTTGAGCGAGATGGCCTCTACCTACTTTGCCGGAGAGCTCTAAAGAAGAGGCATGGTGGCTATTGGGAATTTCCCGGTGGAAAACTAGAGGAAGGCGAATCTCTTCTTGATGCTGCGAGGCGTGAGCTCTTGGAAGAATTGGATTTGGCCGTCACATCAATAGGTCAATTGCGTTTCTCTGTGCTTGATGAGGCTTCGGGATTTCAAATCAATTTTGTCGATGTGATTACCACTGGAGAACCAAAGCTAATAGAGCACATCGAGCTTGGGTGGTATTCGAAAGACAAAATTTTGCATTTAGACCTTGCTCCAAGTGACAGAGCTTTCGCGGAACAATTGTAGATCTAATTGTTCTGATGTTTGAGAGCTGCCTTAGACTGCGTGCGACTAACTAGCGGTCGCTTGTTCGCAGTACGCCATGTTGCGATAATTCATTGAGTGCAACAGAAAACTCTGCTGCCCGCTTGTAGCCTTCGTCGGCGCCAATTAAGCCGTCTTTTTGGAACGCAAGCTTGACGGCTTTCATCATTATTCTTTCGGCTTCGTCAGTGATATCGTTGCGCAGAGATCTTGGTGGTATCACTTTCAAGATTTGCCATAGAGGATCGTGATTAAATGATTTGCGATATTCGAGCATTTGTTTTAGCTCGTCAGTAAACAAGTAAGAGCGTTCTTCTGCGTCACGTGAGTCAAGCGGGTGGCGCTTGCAAATTACTTCCCAAAATGTGCAGCCAAGTGCAAAGCGGTCGTTAGCTTCGTAAAACGGGTAGTATGCCGGTGTGCTAAGCAAAAATGGTGTTGATGGCGAACGCTGATCTGTCACAGCAAATGAGCCCGGCGATAAAAGGACTAAATCAGTTTTTGTGAAAAAAATGCTGTCTGGCTGCAGATTGCCGTGATAAGTTTCTTGTTCTGCTAGTCTGTCAATGAGGTCGCATAATTTAGTGAAAACATCTAATGCGATTTGAATAAACGGCGTATCGGTGAGTTGCATAAGCTCTTTAAGCGACTGTCCTTCGAGCAGTGGCATGCGGTAATAAAAGCACTTGTCGATAATGCCTGTAGACAATACTTTTACGAAGTTGCCGCTTTTGTCGTTTTGCAATCGCTTTGATTCTTCCTCAAGCACCATATTTGGTGACATGGGTAAGTGATAAACCATTTCATTGCTAAAAGCGATGGCTTGCTTGCAAAAGGAATTGTTTGGCTCTGCCGATATGGCAATATCTGTTTTTGCTATTTTGAACGCTGCTGTTTCACCAGTTTTTTCGTTGACACCCTTAAAGATATTGCTGTAAGTGCCTGTAGAAAGTTGTTGTTGAAGAGTAAATCCTTCTATTGTTTGGCCAAGCCAGGCTGTCCACCTTTTAATCGGCAGCGGTCCGCCGCGTTTTTCCAGCTCGGTCGTAGCCTCTTGCAGATTGGCCGCAAGGTCGTCTGGAATGCCAAGCCCTTCCGCAGCCATCATCATGGCTGTGTACTCAAGGTTGTCCTTGCGCTTTTGCAGGTTTTCTATGCTTTCTTCGTTGGCTGACATCTTTGCAATCAATTTAATTTAAGTCTATATTCTAACGACTCCCGAGGTCTCTGCCAAGGCGACGCTTTAGGACTCTGGGCTGAGGCAAAAAGCATCTGTTCTTAAGTCAAGCGATAATACATTGATTCGTAAGTATTCGGCCAGCACAGGGGCGACGCCATGCGTCGCCCGGCCCGTAGACCGCCGTCAGGCATTACTAGAAATAGCAAACTATAGAAGCTCATTCATATCCCCGGGCGTCGCATGGCGACGCCCCTACAAGCAATTACAACTTGTTTTGGCCGAATACTTACATTGATTCTTTATTGTAAAAGGCTCTAGCACTTGAAGCTAAAGCTCAGTAAGATCGCATAGGCTGATTGGGGACGCATTATCTTGTCGAATCTAGTCCATCGAGTTCTTCTTATATTTTGCCTGCTGGGCACTGTTCTGAGTCTGTCGTCCTGTGGTTTTGAAAAAGCGGGGCCTATCAAAGACACCCTGCGCATCAATTTGGGTTCTGAGCCGCCCAGCATCGACTGGCACATAGGCACAGACAACACTTCTTACGATGTGGTATCAAACTTGATGGTGGGTTTGGCACAGTTTAGGAATGATCTAAGTTGTGCTCCTGCTTGCGCAGAAAAATGGGAAATACTTGATGGTGGCAAACGCTATCTCTTTCATTTGCGCCACGATGCAAAATGGTCTGACGGCAAGCCTGTTCTTTCCAAAGATTTCCAGTATGCGTGGCGGCGCTTGTTAAATCCTGCTACTGGCGCGCCGTATGCTTTCTTTCTTTATGATGTTGAAAATGCTTACGATTACAATACGGGAAAAATCAAAGACGTTTCTTTGTTAGGCATAAGCTGTCCCGACGACTACACGCTAGAAGTGCGGCTTAGAAAGCCTGCTTCGTACTTTATCAATCTAACTGCGATGTGTGCGATGTTCCCCATGCGTGAAGACATCGTTGAGAAATATGGAAATCGCTGGACTGATCCTGATCACATGGTAGTAAACGGTCCTTTCGTGGTGAAATCGTGGAAGCATGAATACAAAATAGAGCTTGCTTCAAACCCCATGTTTTTTGAGGGGGAGCCAAAAACAAAGTGCATTCGAATGTTTATGGTGCCAGAACAAGCCACTGCATTTGCGCTTTATGAAAGCGGGCAGATGGACTATCTCGATAATCGCAGCTTTCCAACGCCTGAAGTTGCCCGCAACAAGAATAGTTCTGAATATCGCAATGTGGAGTTATTGAAGAGCAATTACATTGGTTTCAATGTGAAAAAGAAACCGTTTGATGATAAGCGGGTTCGATTGGCAATATCAATGTGCCTTGATAGAACAGCGTTTCCAAAGATTTTGCGGCGGCAAGAAAAGCCGGCTTTTACTTTTATTCCTGTCGGTTTAGCCGGTTACGTGCCTGATGATCCGCCTAAATTTGACCCGCCCGCTGCGCGAAAGCTTCTAGCCGAGGCGGGTTATCCCGATGGCAAAGGCTTTCCGCCAGTCGAAATTTTGTATCCATCACGCGAAGATTCGAAGATTGTGATGGAAGAAATTCAAGATCAACTCAAGCGAAACTTGAATTTGCACTTTGAGTTAACAACCCAGGAATTCAAGGTTTACATGAATAGTTTGCATCGCGACCCGCCGCCGATTTTTCATGCCAACTGGGGCGCAGATTTTCCAGACCCAGAAACATTTGCAGGAGTCTTTGTCAGTCACAACTCAAACAATCACACGCTCTGGACTAATGCTGAATACGATAAGTTGGTGGAAGAAGCAGAGGCAGAGCTAGACCCTGCTAAGCGAATAAAGCTATACGAAAAGGCAGACCACATAGTCTGCCGACAGGAGGCTGCCATCGCCTGTACTTATGTCGGAACGCAAAATATTATGTGCAAGCCCTGGGTTCATGGCATTTGTGCCAACAAACTGGACGTGACTTTTCTAAAAGATGCTCAAATTGACAACAACTGGCACGAATGACGTTAGATGCGGTCTTCGCTGTCTACTGCCTGGCGAAACTGGTACATTTCAAACTCGGAGTAATCGTTGAGTTTGCAAACCCTGCTTGGGTCTTGCTGGTTGGTGGACTCGTTCTTTACCTTACTGACCAACCACATAACGGTTAGGGCATTGTCCTTTTCGAAAGAATCGTCCATTTTTGGTCGCCTCATGTGTCACCTGTTCTTTGTTATATACGAAAGCTAGCTAAATGTCACTGTGTATTTCCACGTACCTGTTAATGATTTGTTCAGTATTCTGCGGACGTCTGCCAGCGACCAGTTTGCGGCTCTTCCTCTTGCCATTCTTCTCTGTCCGTAAGTATTTGGCCGATACAGACCAAAGTCGCTTGTAGGGGCGACGCCATGCGTCGCCCGAGCATTTCACCAGGTTATGAAGTTTGCATTTTACAGCTAAACCTGCTGGCGATTTTCGGGCCGGGCGACGCATGGGATACTGCTGGCGAACCAAAATTGAGCCGAATCAAGTTCGATGATATGAGCTAAGAGCGTTCCACCTGGGGG
>CAZJLR010000042.1:0-47910 GCA_964546815.1 uncultured Candidatus Obscuribacterales bacterium
AAAGTGCTTTACAACCCGAAGGCCTTCTTCACACACGCGGCATTGCTGGATCAGGCTTGCGCCCATTGTCCAATATTCCCCACTGCTGCCTCCCGTAGGAGTCTGGGCCGTGTCTCAGTCCCAATGTGGCTGATCATCCTCTCAGACCAGCTACCGATCGTAGCCTTGGTAGGCTTTTACCCCACCAACTAGCTAATCGGACGCAGGCTCATCCTCGGGCGGATTACTCCTTTTACCTTTCGGCATATGCGGTATTAATAGACCTTTCGGTCTGCTATCCCCCACCCCAGGGCAGATTCCCACGCGTTACTCACCCGTCCGCCACTGTATTGCTACCGTTCGACTTGCATGTGTGAAGCACACCGCCAGCGTTCGTCCTGAGCCAGGATCAAACTCTCCGTTGCTAGAATCTACAGGAGTACTGCAGACCCTAAGGTTTGTTTGAAAGCCTACTCAAATTTCTTGACAGGATTCGTCTTGGCTATTCAGTTATCAGGGTTCAAATAATTCGTCCGCGTCGCAGCAGTCAGCTGCAACTCGGAAGACTAATATACCAACGGGCAATTCCCCTGTCAAATCTCCAAACCCTAGAAACTATGTTCGTTTTGCTCCAAATACATAGAAATCGCATACAGTTTTCCTTAATGATCGACTCTGACAAGCTAAGGCGATCCAGTAAATAAGCACCTTTCGAGCGATCGAAAAAAGAAGGGCGAAAATCAGAAATAGATTTTGCGATTTTGAAAAAGGATGATCACGTGTATTCACAAAAGGCCAAACTTGCATTTCAATCTAGAATTTCTATACGCCGAAAGCCTTATGCCAAGCCATTCTCAGCAATGCAAGCAAAGACTCAAGCATGCAAATCAAATCAACGACATCATATATATAGGTGCAATTTTTCCTTAGCAATCGGTAAGGATCCGTTTAGAAAGCGGAACTCCCCACAGGCTTCGTTCTAAAGCTGACACTAAAAGGAAAAGCAAAAGGCAATCAGCGCAGAACTTCTCTGGCAAGAATTCTTGGCGAAGACGCCCTTCTGGCGCCGCTGATCACAAACACTTTCTGCCCTGTAATACCTACCATCAGATATGACTCGGACAATTTAGCAATGCAATCTACGCTGCTGCGCTGAACTATTTTCTGTGCAAACTCAGCAAGACTAGAGCTATAAGCGTTGAAAGCATTACTTGCCAGCGCCGGATTTGCATACTCGGCAACTAGAAGCTTGAGACGTTCTGCCATAGGACGCGAATATAAGTAGTCAGCACAAGCGGCTCCAAGAGAGCGGTCGAGATTGAGCGTTTCGAGAAACGGTGCCGAACTGAAGTGACTGGCAGACTTTGAGCCCATGAAGTATTTCTCACTGCCTCGCAAGCGCTCGAAGTTTGGCAATGCAGCAACCATGCGCGGTGCAGCAGCACCTGCCGCCAGCTTCGGTGCAAGCTGATCGGCCAATCGTGTCAACATATTCTTGGCTTCTTCATCTTCAGCTGAAGTCGTGTGCAATACAACTAAACAGTTGCCGGAGAAAAACGTGATGCTGTCTTGATCTTCAGAAGATGCCTGACCGCGAACTACGACTGTCGATGAGCCTTCCCTCATCGTTGAATATGCGCCGTAGGCCCCTTCCGGTTTACTGAATCTATATAGTGATGCGTTGCAGTGTCTTTGACCGCGACGAAAATTTCGACTAACTACGTCAGTGCAACCGTACTCAACAAGAATTGCGGCAGGCTTTCCACCGGCTTCTTCAAGCGCGACTCCATCTGGGCCCACAAGGCCACTTTTCGAAATGGAAAGGCCAAGTGGTGGCAATGCTTCCCATCCGTTAACTGAAATGGAGCTCATAAGAGTTAGGTCGCTTTTCAAATTTGAAGCAACAGTTTCAGGCAACATTTGCACTTCACTGTCGGTCATTGCCGTATCTACAAGCGCAGACTCCTGGACATATTTCCCAGGCGCCGCAGCTGGCGCGGCAGCTTTGCCGTTTCCAATCGGCGGAGCAAGCGGCGGCTGAGTGACAGTTTCTTCCGCCAATGCAGGCACGCAAGTCAATAAACTTCCAGCAAAGATGCTAAGCAGCCACATTCGATATATATGATGATTCGAAAGATGCATTGGCAAGCCGACCACTTATATCTCAAAAGCCGACTGAATTGACCACGCAATTCCGAACGCAATGAGCAAAGCAGATTGTATCCAAAAATAAGCAAGGCATGGTACGCAAACTTAAATTCACGTCGAGAGGCTTGTCAGGCGGTTCTCCTTAGTTCGAAATCATATTCAAAAGGCAAGTGCCAGCTGTAGCTCAGGGAAGCTGCTGCTGGCACTTTTGGTGTTGGGTTGAAGAACCGGCTTTTTCGTCGAACAGGGGAGGGGCATTTTTTCGACGAGGTCTACCGGCGTTTTGCTTGTGGGCTGTATCTAACAATGTCATCGTCGCGATTCTGGGGTCGCTTCGATTTCCATGCCTATAAATTAGCAAAACGTTTTGAGCGATTTTTGAGCAAAGGCGCATTTCTGATTTTGCAAACTCGATTTTCAAAATTTTTTTTTCGACAAAGTGCATAATCATCAAAAACCAAAAACCAGCTTCGGTAATACCGTCGCTGGTTGCTCTCTTGGCTGGAATGTGCTTTGGCTTGGCTGGACTAAAGGGCGAGAACCTTGTTGCGAGAGCGTCAACTCATTCCCATGTAATAAAGATAACTGATAGTTTTGAGGAATTTTTGAGCGTTCAAATATTTTTCTTCAAAGAAAAATTGACCAGCACAAAACCAAAAACCAGCCCCGGACATCCGGAAGCTGGTCGCTCTTTTTCGGTATTTTTTGGGTGGGTGGCTGGCTGGACTAGATAGAGGATTGATTGAAAGAGCGTTCAATTCAGTCCCATGCAATAAAGATAACTGAAACTTTTGAGCAAAAGTTGAGCAATCTATTTTTCCAGCTTGTAACCTAAGCCATGCACGGTAGCTAAAATTGATTTGCCGCCCGGATCTGTAATTTTTTTGCGCAAAGTTTTAACTGCTGTATAAACAGAAAAAACAGAGGCGTCTGATTCTGAACTCCAAACGCGCTCAAGCAGCGCTTCCTGACTGAAGACCTCACCTGGATGCCGCATCAAAAAATCCATCAATGCATACTCGCGCGGCGACAACGGAATTTCCTCGCCGTCTTTAGACAGTTTTTTTGTGTTGGTATCAAGAGAAATATTTTGAACTTTCAACACAGTGCCTGTCATAGTTGATGGTCGCCGCAGCAACGCACGAATTCTGGCTGACAGTTCTTTCAAATGAAATGGCTTAGTCAAATAATCATCGGCGCCGGAATCTAACCCAGCTTCTTTGTCTTCAATTGCGTTTTTTCCTGTGAGCATTAAAACCGGTGCTATACCGCCGAAAGCGCGATATTTTTTGCAAATATCAATGCCGAGCACACCGGGAAGCTCCCAGTCTAAAATGACCAGATCGTACTCATAAAGCCGCAAACGGTCGACCGCTTCGTTGCCGTTATCGACTGCTTCTACTGTGTGCTTTTCAAATTCGAGCCAATCGACAACATCTTCGCGTATTGATTTGTCGTCTTCAACCAGGATAATTTTTGCCATTTTTAGTTTTTGCGCAATGATACGATTGGACTATGATAGCAGAGTCTCATTAAACGAAGAAAAGCGGCACTAATGTACCGCTCACTCCGTTCTTTCGCTTTCAGGTCAATCAATCTTTGTATTCAATATTGGCTTTCTTTTTAGCCGCATCTTTGGTTGCACTCAGCACAATGTCGGCCAGATTGTTCTCTGCGCGGCTGAGTGAGCCACCATAGATTGGGGCAGCAGCGCGCGGAGCCGCCATCATCGAAGGCTTGGCAAAGCCCACTGCTCTTGAGCGCATTGTCGCCCCGGCAGATTCCATGGCCATGGCACCGGCCGAGCTTGCATAATCTGCCGACATCGCAGAAGGCATTACTGTTGAAGCAGCCACAGGTGCAGCCATACCTTTAGCCAACAACTTGTCAGCCCCTTCTTTCCAGGCAGTGGCTGATTTGCTGTCTAGTTTATATAGTTTGCCGGCTGATGAAACCATCGTAGCTTTGTGTCCGCTCTGATCAACAATTTCTTGCCTGTATGTCAGGAACTCACATTTGCCATCGGCGAGCTTGGCAATTTGCTGGAATACATTCAATGCTTCAGGTGTGCCGTTTAATCCATCGCAGGCTACTGTGTTGATTTGAATGCCTTTGGCTATGGCACTTTTGCTCTCTTGATTCCAACTGTTGTCATTCTGGTGAGGGCCGGCATCACCAATTAAGAAAAGCATTTTGACCGTCTTTTTATCGTTGCTCCATTTGAGGTCATTTACTGAAGAATGCAAACCTTCGCACACAGCCTCTGGCGCATCACCACCGCCATTTGCTTCTAAGGAAGAAATATCTTTTACAACCTGGTCGATATTGTCGCTAAATGGAAAAACCTTTGTGACATAAGCATCACCATGGTCTCTATAAGCAACCAGACCTACGCGAATATCTGGGGCGGGCTTACTACCGCTGAGTTTGGCGACAATCTCTTTGGTTTTTGTTTTAACTGCATTGATCTCGCTTTGCATTGAGCCTGTAGTGTCAATGCAAAATGCCAGATCAATGCGCGGCTTTGTCGCAGCGTCTTTTGCAAGAACAGCGCCGTTTTGCGTGATTCCGGCTGAAACCATCAAGGTTCCGGCGACAAACAGAGCTGAGCTCAACAGATAACGTTTGTACGACATGCTTAGTTCCTCTTGCACTCTACTTCTCAAGTCTAGTTTGCCGGGCAAGAATGTACTGCCAGATAAAAGCGGACAAGATACTGGGGCTAACCCTGAGACTGCTCTGGACATATACATATATAGGAACGTTTTAGAAGGAGCGCCCTTTCCTCAATCAAACAGTTGAAGAACTGTGCACTGCACTCACATAACAAATGCGAGCTTGAATAACATATGAGCATAACGGTTAGCAATTAGCACCTGGAGAAATCAAATGAACAAGCTTAGTACTCTTACACTTCTTTCAATGGCAATCGCGCTGGGCGCAAATATTCCTGCCCATGCAAGCAGCTCTGATGAAATCGCCACAAAGGTAGTGAAAGTGCCTGTAGTTATGTCAGCCCTTGTTGCAGGAATGGCAATTGGCACACCAATTGCAGTGCTGCAAGATTCAATCGAAAGCATGACTTTGACACGCGATTCGGTTGCAAGTGAATTCAGCGGAAATCAGGAAGCAGACGCCTGCCAAAATCTAGTTGCGGGGATAGTAGCAGTGCCGGCAGGACTCACTCTAGGACTCATTAACGGCACATACCATGGCGTAACAAACGCAATTGAAAATTGCGACAAAAAACCATTCAGCGCCGAATCATTCAGCTTGAAAGACGGCAACTAAAACACAGATTTCGCCCTGAAAGCGATGGCTTCAAGCCATGAGTCCATCGCTTTCAGGGCTTTGTGATCGAGATGAATTCAAGCTGCCTAGGAAACCAAACCGCGTCTTTGATATGTAGGCACCAGGAAATCAAAATCTTTAGCAGCTTCATTATCGGGCACAGCAATAGCCTTCTCAATAACTGATGCTGCATCATCTTTTTTCATATCGCGAAGCACATGCGCTTTTGCTGCCAAACAATAACTACGCAGCGCATCATCAGAGTCGCCACCAAGTGAATCGAGAGCCAGATCGCAATACTTAATTGCCTCATCGCCTCTTCCTTCTTGTGAAAGACAAAGTGCATTCAATGCTAGAAATTCAGCTTTAGTAGTATCACGGCGATAAGCCATCTTCTTATATTTCGCCAGCAAGTCCATGGCGTCTTTAGTGTTTTTTTCGTAAATCAAAATTCGCGCCAGTGTAGCGATGCGGCCAAGCCGCTCGCCTTCCACCGCAAGAGAATCACTTAGCATTTGCTTGCCTTCGGAAGCATGACCAGAAAGCACTTTCAACGCAGCCTGGATGTCTGTGAGTATCTCAGCATCAGCCGCACCAAAGCCCTGGTCATATTTGTGGAAATCACGAGAGGCAACGTCACCGCTTGTTTGTTTGCAAACGGCAATTGCAGCATCATAGTTTTTGGTACAAGACAAAACTCGCGCGATTTCGCCAGTCAAAAATACTGCAGCATCGGCGTCATAGTTATTCCATTCCGCAGCAGGACGCTCATACATCGCAGCCTTCATCAGGCTGACAGCTTTATCGTATTGTTTTTTAGTTATTAGCTCATTGGCATAGCGAGAAAGGGCAATGCAATAAAGTCGGCGCCCAGCATCCTTATGCTTTTTCAAAATCTCCTGAGCCTTAAGCTCATATCCTTCGGCTTCATTTAAATTGTTGGTCGATTTAGCAATATCAGCAAGTGACATATAAGCACGCGCACCGTCTATAGTGTCACCGCTTTCTTTGGCCAGGTCTTTAAGAATGGTTTTGCTTTCTGCCAATTTACCTTGATGCATCAAACATGATGCCAAATCGAGTTCCAGACGCTCTTTACCAGGTGCGGAACCTGGAGCGCATAGCCCCTGAACATAAAGTGCCAGACGCAATTCTTTTTCTGCGGCAGTCCAATCCGAAGCACGAAGAAAAATACCAGCAAGCCCATAGTGGGCTGTCGCCAGAACTTCATTGTCCACAGCAGTTTGGGCATGTTGCTGCTCATCTGCCCTTGAAATTGCTTCGCGATATAGTGCTCTAGCTTCGTCGGCACGATTTAGCATTCGCAGTTCGTCAGCTTGTTTGAGCAAAGCCAGAGATGAAATCGGACGGTGCGATGAGCTTGTATGAACGACATGCTGAGCATCGCTAAAAGATTTTCCAAGCTCAACTTTGTTAGGGTCTTTATGCTGCGGTGTTTTCCATATAGCAAAAATAACCAACCCTGCGAGCAAGGCGGCAATAATGATCAAGCCGATTTTCAAATATTCTTCGTCGTCTACAACGTTATCAGTAACACCGGCGTGTTCTGGTATGGGCGCAGCAGAATTGAGAGCCCGAGGCTTTTTGCCGCCCTGAAAACGCACCAGGTCTAGCCGCAGTTGTTCCATAGTTTCAAAACGATCGTCGGGTCGTTTTGCCATACATTTAAAAACGATTGCTTGAACAGCCGACGGAATTTTATGGTCTGGGCAAATTTTGTCAAAGCTCAGCGGTATCTCACTGACGTGCTTCGACATAGTATCAATGATATGTTCGCCTTTGAGTGGCGGCTTGCCTGAAAGAACCGCGTACATGAGGCAGCCCATCGAATAAATATCAGAACGACCATCAATTTCTCGCCCCAGGCATTGCTCAGGGCTCATGTAGAGAGGGCTTCCGATTACAGCGCCTTTCTTGGTCAGCTGTTGAATTTCTTGACCGGAAGATGGCAGAAGTTTTGCCAGACCGAAATCTGAAACAACGGCCAATTCATGCCCGGCAGAATCCATTGTGATGATGATGTTGCCAGGTTTCAAACTGCGGTGCACAACACCGTGCGAATGCGCGTGAGCCATCGCCTCGGCTATTTGAATGAACAATTTCCATGCGCGCGGCAGTGGCAAATGTCCGTCGTGGCTGAGAACTTCAGCCAGACTATCACCCTCGACAAAATCCATAACAAGGTATGGTTGCCCCTCGGGAGTTTTATCGAGTTCGTGTACTTTAACTATGCTTGGATGCGAAAGCAGCATCGTCGCATGAGCTTCCTGCTCAAAACGTTTTAGCGCATCGTCTTTTTCCACCAGATAATTATGCAGAAGTTTGATCGCGAAAAACTTTCCGTCACTCTTTCGTTCGACCTTATAAACTACACTGGTGGCACCATGCCCCAGCGCTTCAATTATTTCGTACTCGTCTGCAATTTTAGGTGGTAGAAATGTCACGGGCACTGCACAGTAGAACGTTTATCTTCTTTAGAGAACTCATTGCGATACCATTCAATAGTTTTACCCAGTCCTGTTCGCAAATCAACTCTTGGAGCCCAGTTTAGCAAAGTCCGCGCCCGTGTAATATCAGGCAATCGGCGCTGGGGGTCATCCTCAGGCAGGTTTTCAAATTTGATCTGGCAGTCTACGCCGGTAAGTTCTTTAATAACAGAAGCAAGTTCTAGAACTGTTTTTTCATCAGGGTTGCCGATATTCACAGGGTCATTGCACCCAGAGTCCATCAAACGTCTAATTCCGTCGACGAGGTCTGACACATACTGGAAGCTACGAGTTTGCTTGCCTTCACCATATACGGTGAGCGGCTCGCCGTTGAGCGCTTGTTTAATAAACGATGACACTACTCGTCCATCACCGGGACGCAGGCGCGGCCCATAGCAATTGAAAATGCGCACGATGCGCGTGTCGAGTGCATGCTTTTTGTGATAGGCCATGGTGAGCGCCTCGGCAAAGCGCTTAGCTTCGTCGTATACGCCGCGCGGTCCGATCGGATTTACATTGCCCCAGTATGATTCTGGTTGTGGGTGCACAAGTGGGTCACCATAAACTTCAGATGTGCTGGCAAGCAAATATTTTGATTTTTTCGCAAGTGCCAAGCCCAGCGTGTTGTGGGTTCCCAGTGAATTCACTTTCAAAGTTTCGATAGGCAAATTCAAATAATCGATTGGGCTTGCAGGGCTAGCAAAATGAATAACCCAATCAATATCACCAATCAGATGAATGTGATTGCTTACGTTGTGATGAATGAATTCAAAACGAGTGTTGCCTTGATGCTGCGCAATATTATTGAAATTGCCAGTGATCAAATTGTCCATCACCAGGACATGATGACCTTCTTCAAGCAATCTGTCTGTAAAGTGCGAGCCGATAAAACCAGCGCCACCTGTAACAAGAACTCTCACAGGCCAATACCTCTATATGTAATTCCGGCATTTTCTAAATCAGACTGTAGCAAGAAATTGCGTCCATCAATCATCAAACGATTTTTCATTGATTTGGAAACGTCATGCCAATCTACATTGTTGAATTCTTTCCACTCAGTTACCAGAACCAGAGCATCAGCATCGCGAGCCAGGTCTGCCACATTGTCGCAGTATTCTATTTCAAGCTCAGGATGCAAACGCTTGCAACTCGGAATTGAAACCGGATCATACGCTCGAACATGCGCGCCCATCTTTTGTAATTGCTGTGCAATTGTAAGACTGGCAGCATCACGCAAGTCATCTGTTTCAGGCTTGAATGAAAGCCCCAAAAGTCCAATGACGCGTCCTTTGATAATCTTCAGTTCTTCTTGCAATTTCTTGATTGCAACATGACGCTGGTGTTTGTTAACCGAAATGGTTGCTTCAAGCAAAGGTGTCGGCGAGCTGTACTCGCGCGCAACTTCAATCAAAGCATGCACGTCTTTACCGAAGCAGCTTCCGCCCCAGCCGACGCCTGCGTTGAGAAATTGGGTGCCGATTCTTTTATCAAGCCCGATGCCTCTTGCTACTTCTCTAACATCGGCGCCAACTTTTTCGCAAATGCCGGCCATTTCATTGGCAAAACTTATTTTCATTGCCAGAAATGCGTTTGCCGAATATTTGATCATTTCAGCCGATGCAAGAGTTGTGACCACGAAAGGCACGGCAGCAAAACCGGCAGGACGTGGCGCCGGCTCCGGCACGATGAATGTTTGGTCGATTAGCGGTCTGTATAATTCGCGCATTCTGTCTACAGCGACAGAATCGGGAGACCCAATCACGATGCGGTCTGGGTAGAAAGTGTCGTGCAGTGCGCTACCTTCTCTCAAGAATTCAGGGTTGCTCACTACGCTAAATGTTGGTGATTCGGCTTTTGATGCGCGAGCCGGCACTGTTTGCACAGCTTGAATGCCCTGGTTCACCAGCATTTCAACCCAGTTACCTGAACCAACAGGAACCGTAGATTTGTTGACTATGATGCGTTTGCGACTCGAATCGAGCGCGGCACCAATTGATTTGGCCACTGAGACTACCTGAGACATATCAGGCTCTCCACTTGGCAATGGTGGCGTTCCAACGCAGATAAATATTATTTCGGAGTTTTTGACTCCGTCAGCAATGCTGTCCACAAATGTCAGAAGCTCAGTTTTGCTGCCAGCTTTTAGCAACTCTGAGACACCTGGTTCGTAAAACGGGCACTCGCCTGCTTTTAAGGTTTGAAGCTTGTTCTTGTCAGCCTCAACCACAACGACTTTATGACCTAAATGAGCCAAGCTGCAACTAGTAACGAGCCCGACGTATCCAGCACCAATTACGCAAACTTCCACTTTTCTATTTTCCAGACCGACGACAAGCCCTCAATATAACAATAAGCCGCCCTAAATGTCAGATAACTGAAGCATGTGTTAGCCTCATTGTAATAGCAGCTCAAGAATCGAGCCCAAGCGGCTGAAAGCCAAGCGACCTTGTGCTGAATTAGCAGACCTTTATAGCGCCCCTGGAAAACGCCAGGACCTCCAGCTGAAAGCCAGACAGGCGCGCGGTGACCCAACGGAGCATTAAATGGGAAAGGCGGTTGACGATTTTGTAGAAACAATCGCTCGTTTGCGCGCGCCCGACGGATGCCCCTGGGATAGAGAACAAGATCACAAGAGCTTAGCCAGATATTTGCTTGAAGAAGCTTACGAAGTTCTCGAAGCAATTCATGGCGATGACCCGGCAAAATTGAAAGAAGAGCTTGGCGACCTGCTCTTGCAAATAGTTCTGCACGGTCAAATTGCCAGCGAGAAAAATGAATTTGACATGGAGTCAATAGCCGAAGGCATCAACAACAAGATGATTTCGCGCCACCCACATGTGTTTGGTGAAAAGAAAGTCGGCACAGCCGGCGAAGTTGTCACTCAATGGGAAGAGCTGAAAAAGAAAGAAGCCAAGGACAATGGCAAAGTTCAGTCGCCTGTTGATACTGTGCCAAACGCATTGCCCGCGCTTTTGAAATGTCTCAAAGTATCGGAAAAGGCTGTAAATGAGGGTTTCGACTGGCACAATTTTGATGAGCTATGGAACAAAATGCTCAGCGAAGTTGATGAGTTAAAAGAGGCGCTTGATGCCCCACCGGGACCAGAGCGACAAAATGAAGTTGAGCTTGAACTGGGCGATTTGCTTTTCTGCATCGTCAACATCGCCCGATGGAACAAGTTAAACCCGGAAGAATCGCTGATCAGAGCCATCGACAAATTCAGGCATCGTTATCGCCTGATGGAAAAACTATCTGCGACGCCATTGAATGAACTAAGCAAAGACGAGCTTGGCCAGATGTGGTTGAAAGCGAAGAGTTTGTAGGGGCGACGCCATGCGTCGCCCGGACCTTAAGCTGCGGTGCTCGCTTAGACAGGTTCGCTCTATAAAATTGCGGGCGACGCATGGCGTCGCCCCTACCAATCTGTCTTCTGCGCAGGAGGATTTCGCAAACAGCATCCATGCAGAGCATCGAGGGATCCATGCAGCGCATCTACGGATCCACATCGTGGTGCGGAGTTACATTGTGTTTTTGAGGGCTTGTTGGGCGACGGCTCTTACATCAAGTCCGGTGGTTTTGCCTTTGTCTTTTGTTGTGTCTTCCTTCTTAGGAAGTTTCGAAATCTTCAATGGGATGTTTGCATCGAGGCTCAAGTCAACGTATTCAATATTTTCTTTCTTGAGTGTCGCAAGTACAGGCAATACTGACGGCAATCTGCCGATGCGTTTAGTAAGCATTGAATCAGCCGCACCCAAGCGAAGTTTGAGCTCACCGACTTTTACTTGAACATCGTTTGATTTACGCATGTCGACATACTCGACTGGCTGCGCCGTTTGAACAGCAATATAGCTGGAAAGATTTGACCAGAGTGCTACATCACTATCAGTAAAATGAGAATCAGGATTTCCGTAAATTCTCAATGCCGGCTGCGGGACAGTGGGGAATTGAGAAAGCGGAATAATACGCCCTGTTTGCGAAATTACAGCAGACACCGGTTGATCGGGCCCAGTGGAAAAACTCGCCCAGGGAAACTCTTCCATTATATTGACCAGCAAATGCGGCCTCGGGAAAAGATATCGACGAATAAAGGCATGCTGCACATCAGGCAGGCTCTGAACTTTCGCTTCGAGGTCTTTTGGATTTAGCGAATATATCGGTCTTTGCAAACAGCCCCGCAGAACCTTACGCACTTGCTTGGCAGTAACAACATCATTGCCTGAAACTTTGATATCAGTTTCGGGGTCTGCAACGCTCCAGGAAACCTTTACGAATCCAGCCACGCCGACAAACATGAGCGCGCACAAAAATGTATAGCGCAAAACTTCGCGCCTGGTGCGCGCAACACGTGCCAGCTTACGCTTGTTGCGGCGTCCGCGAATACGATCTTCTCTATCATCTAGAACAACCATCAATTAGCCTCCAGATTAAGAGACTGCATGTCCAGCTGTCCGGAAAATACAATCGCGGCAGGACCGGTGATAACAACATGGTTGTTAGCTTCGTTCCACTCTATTTGCAGAGTGCCGCCTTCCAATTCGACATCGACTTTGCGTTCGGTTTTGCCTTCAAGAACGGCAGCTACAAGCGTCGCAGCAGCGCCACTGGCACAAGCTAGGGTTCTGCCGCAGCCCCTTTCATAAACGCGAACAGTCAAATGATTTCGCGAATCGACTTTGACGAATTCAACGTTCACACCTTCAGGAAAAAACTTATTTGCCTGCAGCTTGAGCGCGCGATTTTCGAGCAGCGCGTCCTCAAAGCTATTTTCAAAAATGACGCAATGCGGATTGCCCATGCTTACGCAAGATATATTGAACTTCTCGCCGGCTTGCTCAAATTCTCTAGCGATGACAGGCTCTTTTCCACTGTCGGCGACTGGCACCATCGATGGTATCAACTGTGGTTCACCCAAATCACTGCTGATAGATGCAGCATTGACATAGGTTATTTCAACAGGCCCCTTGCCTGTTTCTACAAAATAATGATCTCCTGGTGCCCAGGCATTCACTTTTGCCCAGAGCGCCAAGCAACGAAGACCGTTGCCGCACATTAGCGAAATTGAACCATCGCTGTTGATATATATCCAAGATAGACGATCGGCATTACTGCCTTTTCGCACCACGATAAAACCGTCTGCGCCAACGCCAAACTTGCGAGAACAAAGCTGCTGCGCAATCTTACTCAGCAAAGCATCTTCCGAGCGTCCGCCAAAGTTTTTCAATGAGCCCAAAACCCGCTTCAGTTCGTCTTCGCCCACAACGACGAAGTCGTTGCCCAGCGCCTGCATTTTGCAGAATCGCAAGACTGAACTACCGGCAGATGCCCGCAGACCAGAGTCAAGCTCTGAATCAACCATTAGCATTAAAGGACCCTAGCAAACTAACCCAACTATAGCCAACGCACGAAGATCAAACAGTAGTAATCAACGCTCCTGAAATTATAACCAAGCTTCCTTGACATGAGCCAAACCTTGACATTTATTCACCTGCGAAAACACACTTAAAAACTCGCAGTGAATGAATTGAAGCATAGCGCAAAATGCCGAATATGTAAGCCTTGACGAGAACAGAAATACAGTTGCATGCAGTATCGACAGAGATGCTTAAGTGGGATCATTCCCATCTGATATAGAATTGTTCAGCGCAGCAGAAGCGCAAACGTAGTGGAGTAATCATGAAAATCTACATATCCGCAGATCTCGAAGGCGTCAACGGAATCTCGCACTGGAGCCAAACTCAGCCAGGCGAAGAGGGATATGAAAGAGGGATCACTCTGCTACACAAAGAGCTGACAGCCGTTATCGACGGCATATATTCAACCGGCGCGGTCACCGATATATATGTGGCAGACGCACACTGGGATGGTTACAACTTAAGACACGAGTTGCTTCCGGCAAATGTTCATCTAATGTCCGGTTGGCAGCGTCCCTTCTCAATGATGTCGGGGGTTTCCGGGAAAGTTGCTTCAAAGCAACTCGTAGAGAAGGGCTTTGACGGGGTGTTTTTCGTCGGATATCACGCCAGAGCAGGTGTTTCATGTGGCGTTCTGAGCCACACATACCGTGCTTCGGTCTTTTCCGAAGTTAAATTAAATGGTGTTCCAGTTGGCGAAACAGGCTTAAATGCTGCACTTGCCGGCTATTTCGGCGTACCGATAGCCTTTTTGAGCGGCGACGACGCTGCCTGCAACGAAGCGCGCAACCTCTTGGGCGCTTTAACCTGCGTGCCAGTTAAGAAGGCAGTGTCACGCTTTTCAGCAATTATGTCGCCTGCGCGCGACGGGCTTGAGGCTCTTAGGCATGGAGCCATCGAAGCCATTGAAAAACGCGACTACTGGAATATTTTCAATCCTCCCAGACCGTCGACTATAACTCTGACAATGGTTGACCCCCAGATGGCTGACGGCGCTGAATTGCTGCCGGAAGTCAAGAGGATCGACGATAAGGTCGTAGAAATAAGCCACGACGACTACAGCGTCCTATTCCGGCTCTTTTTGGCAGTCGGTGCTCTAGGCGCAAGTCGCAAAGACTGATCTTTTTTTCATTAAATTTAGCCAATTTACCTCTTGACGTGAGGGTTCTGCTCTGAACCCGGGTATTTAGATTTTGTCAAGGAATTTCGCATCGTGGCTCTCAAAGCCGTGGGACGGTTGTAATCATGTCGATACCAAGTCAGCCAATGGACGAAGGACAAGTTTTTCCCTCATCGTCGCAACAACTATCACTTAAGCAGCAAGTAATTGCTCTTAGCCAGTCTTATCCCTGCCCTCGTTGTACGCCAGGCGTTCTCGAGCCCTATGGGCACACCGAGACGATGATGTGCAGCGGCTGCAAGCGTTCTTTCGTGCCACTGCGCGGCGGAAGACTGCTATTCCCGGCTAACACCCTGGGATGGAAGATTGCGCCAACATTCTGGTGGGATGGTTACCGTTGGCACTGGGGCGGCACGACCGCAACAACGCGTCAATTGACAATTATCGTACTCCTTAGCCTTTTGCCTGTACTCGGCGCCGCATTCGCCGCAAGCAGCCCCAACGTTCATATACCGATGCTGTCGGGCTCAACAGAATCATTGTGGGTAATCTGCCCAATCGTATTCTTAATCACAATGCAACTAACTTATGCCTGCTGCTGGGATTTCGAGTTCTACACTTCAAAATCCAAGCGACAACGCTAACAAAGACTTAGACTGACTGGATGGGATAAACGGAGACTCGCGCTGTGCGCGAGTCTTTTGTTTTCTGGGGCAAAAACAATCGTGAGCATGATTGGCTCAAAATCATAAATGGAAGCTCTAGCTGCAAGCATGTTAGATTAGGCATTATCTATATGAATGCAATGATGCCCAAAGAACAATTTCAACATTTGCCGGTGATGCTTCAAGAAGTCATCGATATGCTGGCTCCTGAGCAAGGCAAAGTTTTTATCGACGCGACTGCAGGTCTTGGTGGACATCTCAGCGAGATAGCCAAGAGAGTTGCGCCAGACGCCCTTGTAATTGGAATTGATCAAGATTCATCTGCGCTTGAAATTTGTCGCGAGAATTTGAAAGCGGCCGGATTTGATTTCAAAAATCCAAGGATTGAACTGGTTCAAGGTAACTTCGAAGATATACAGCGCATATGCAATTCGCTCGGAGTTGACTCCGTGGACGGTGGCATACTTGCTGACATCGGAGTTTCATCGATGCAACTCGACGACGCATCACGCGGCTTCAGTTTTATGGCTGACGGACCGCTCGACATGCGGATGGACCGCAATCGCAAAAGCTCGGCCGCCGACTTGCTAAACACACTTTCTGAAAAAGAAATCGCAGACATATTGTATAGATATGGCGAAGAAAGACTCAGCCGAAAAATCGCAAAACGTATCGTCGAAAACCGCCCAATTGAAAGCACTGCACAATTGACAGCTTTAGTCTCATCAACTATCGGACGAGTGCAAGGATTTAAGCGTGGTGCTGATAAATCTCATCCTGCAACCAGAACATTTCAGGCGTTGCGCATTGCGGTTAACGATGAATTACAAGCATTAGAAAATTTCCTCTCAAGCTCAATTAGAATTCTTGCAGCTAACGGAAGACTCGTTGTCATCAGCTTTCACAGCCTTGAAGACAGGATGGTTAAGCAAATTTTCAAGAGCTACGAAACTGAGTGCATTTGTCCGCCGAAACACCCAATATGCAACTGTTCCAAACGAAAGGAACTGAAAGTTCTCACACGCAAACCTTTACAACCAAGCGAAAAAGAAACACTTGCCAATCCCCGGAGCCGTAGTGCTAAACTACGAGCGGGACAGCGTGTGATTCAGGAGGTGTAGATGCCAGCAGTGCAATCAGCTATCGACACCGACGCATGGTCATCAACTTCAATGTCGGTCGCTCTACCACCGATGGTGGCAAACGTCGAGCGAACGCCAGCTCCAACATTTAAAGAACTCCCAGAGTGGACGCCGCGCACAAACAACAGGCACGTGCCATTTCTGGTCAAGGTAAACCGGGTCTTGCGCGCAATGCTCATTGCTTGCTGCGGCATGGCACTTCTAGGTTATGGACTCGATGTAGCTGCTTCAGCTGAAGTAAGCAAACTGCAAGAACAAGCTCGCCGATTGAGCGAGCAAAACACAGAATTATCTGCACAACTCTTGCGGGCAATTTCGTTTCAAGGAATACAAGCAAACGTCGTTGGTCGCGCCGGATTGCGTACTCCCGAGCACGTTATTATCGCTAAAGAAGTAAAACCGCTGGCGGTGCCTCCGTACAAGCCACGCAGGCACTTCTTGCCGTTGCAGTCTGGGTACTAACCCGCAGGTCAAAAATAGATGTCGGTTAGATCTCCAGAATCATTGATGAATAAGTACGCTGCGAAGCGAAAACAACCACGTTCGCCATTATGGCGTTTGCGCGTCTGGCAATTGCTCATTGTCGCCGGACTTATGATGATTGCAGGAAGGCTCTACTACCTACAGATCATGATGGGTCCAGAACTAACGCGAAAAGCCGCAGTTCAACGTGCGCAGAACAACCCGCTCATTCACCGCGGCGCCATCACTGATAGACATGGATTGCCCCTGGCGATCGACACCACACGATATGACGTTTATGTGCATCCGTCTCTTCTCAAAGTAAGTAAGGAAGAAGCGGCATCAACATTTGCCAGCATTTGCCACATCGATGAAAAGAAAACACTTCGCCTTCTAAACATCGATTCTGTTCCTGCGGTAACAATTGCTCTTCACCTTAACCGAGAAGAAATTGAAGAACTTCAGCGACTAAATTGGGCAGGCATAGATATAGTTCCAAAATCATTCCGCCATTACCCTGAAGGTCGACTGGCTTCTCACTTGCTCGGTTACGTCAACCGCGACACTCTTGGGCAGGGCGGTGTAGAACAAGCAGTAGAGCCATCATTGAAGAGCACGGGCGGAGTAAATCACCCTCAACTCGATGGACACGGTCGTGAAATTATTGTTGGTAATACTACGCCAACATTGGAAATCACACCTCCGATGGGTCGCAACATCGAACTTACAATCGACAATTATTTGCAGCACCTTTCAGAGAAAGAACTCAGCGCCATGTGCATTCACTCAGGCGCGCTGAAGGGCTGTGCAATCTTGATGGACCCAACGACTGGTGAAATTCTCTCGTGGGCAAACTATCCAAACTACGATCCAAACGAATACAGTAAATACAATGATGAAACAAGAAAGAACTGGGCAATGGTTGATGTTTATCAACCAGGCTCTACTTTCAAGATTCTCACAGTGGCTTCAGCTCTAGATCTTGGAGTGATAAAGCCAACATCAACATTCGTCGATAACGGCAGCATTACAATAGGCAACCGCACAATCCACAATGCCCATGGTGGCGGATATGGTGCTATCGACCTCTTGCATCTGTTTATACATTCAAGCAACGTGGCGTCCGCGCAAATCGGGCTTAAGATGACCCCACAGCAGTTTCACGACAAGTTAAGTGAATTCGGCATTGGTCAAAAAACCGGTATTGAGCTTGCCGGAGAATCAGCCGGGCTACTTTCAAACGCAAAATACTGGAAGCCCATAGACCAGGCAACAACAGGTTTCGGTCAGGGCGCAGTTGCAGTTACACCATTGCAGTTAATTGGCGCTGTCAGCGCTGTTGCAAACGATGGAGTAAAAATTCAACCTCACTTGATTCGCAGAGTTTACGATCCTAAAACCAGCGTGACCGAACGATGGACAGATCAAAACAAAATTCGCGTGATATCACCGGAAGTGGCTCGTACAGTCTCTAAACTTCTGTCGGAAAATATTGCACTGGGCACTCAAGAAGCAGGTAAAGTGCCAGGCTACAGAGTCGGCGGCAAAACCGGAACGGCGCAAAAAGTTACAGCCAGCGGACGCGGTTATATTGCCGGAGCAACAATCGCATCATTTGTTGGATTTCTCCCTGCTGACAATCCAAAACTTTGCTGCATAGTTGTAATAGATACCCCACAAACTGACGGAAGATGGGGCACAACCATTGCAGGACCTGTATTTAACGCAATCGCGATGGAAGCCGCTCGTTACATGGGCATTCCTCCGTCAGAAAGGATAGAATTGGATAGTAAGAAGAGTGGCGAGAAAACGTTGGTGCCACCATCGGTGAAATATGCAGCCGAAATCCAATCTAGGACCGCAAGTGGTAGCGGAAGGTAAAAAGGAAGTCCAGCCAAGCCTGGGCAAGACTTTCGGAGTTGTCGCAATACTGACCGTACTGTCCAAAGTAATTGGACTGGTGCGAGACATTGTTGTGGCAAGCGCCTACGGGACGGGCATTGTCGCTGACGCTTACAACTTCGCTTATCTTTTCACCGGAAACATATTGATATTGTTTGGTGGACTGGGCGGTCCGTTCCACTCATCGACCGTAGCAATTTTGACCCCGCGAAAGGACGATGAGAGTGCGGGCAAGCTAGTTTTGCGGCTCTTGTTCATAACACTGGGCGGGCTGCTGATTGTTTCACTCATAGCATTTTTCGCTGCGCCTTTTATTGCTGATTTGCTTGCATCGCAATACAAAATTGTCTACGACAATTTGCCAGAGCAATTGAAACCGTGGACAGAAACAGCACTGCGAGAACTGTTAAAGAAACAGGTCGTAGAGCAGTTTACAGTCATGCTTCCCCTGATTGTTATTTCTGGTCTCGTTGGAATTTCATACGGAGTTCTAAACGTATACAACAAAATCTTCTGGCCATCTTTGTCACCAGCAATTGCAAGTGTGGCAATCATTGCGGCAATTTGGGGCTTTGCAGACCCTGCAACCGCTTACAAAACAGGTATGGTGCTCGCTGTCGGAACGCTTTTGGGAGCGGTTGGTCAGCTTGTCGCACAAGTACCGGACATGCTCAAATCAAAGTTGAAGTGGAAACTATCTTTCAAACAAGAAGAGGGCGAGAGCGAATACGCGGCAATGATTTGGCCGGCGATATTCAGCACATCAGTTGGACAATTAATTGTATATGTTGACGCGTTTTTCACCACGCCACTAGGGCAGGGCGCATGGACAGCCATTCTCATGTCAAACAGATTGGTGCAATTGCCCCTGGGCGTTTTACTAACCGCCATGCTGGTTCCGATTTTGCCGAGATTTACCGAGCACGTAAATGCAAATCGCATGGAAGAACTCAAAGCAGAGTTGCGCCGTTCTCTTCGCATATTATGGTTCCTGGCGTTGCCTCTCACAGCATTATTCCTTGTCATTCCTGAGCCGATTATTCGACTCTTATTCCAGCACGGTGCATTCACCAACGAATCAACAAGAATGGTGACTATAGCCCTGCTATATTTAGCGCCATCGATTTTCTTTTATGTAGCAAGAGATCTTATAACCCGCGTATTTTATGCATTCAAAGATTCAAAAACACCTTTCCACGTTGCCTTAATAGCAATTGTTGTAAAAGCTGTCCTTGACTGGTTTTTCGTATATCAACTCAAACTGGGTGTCGAAGCAATTTCACTTGCCAGCACGCTTATTACAATTATCAATTTGAGTTTGCTAAGTTGGTTTTTGAAAAAAAGAATTGGCTTGCTCGGTTTTTCAAAACTAATTCAACCTCTGGCAATCATGTTTTTAGCCTCTGGACTTTGCGCTGCATCAGCCTGGGGACTATCTTCTGTGCTAACTTCGCCAAGAGCCCTGCACTGGCTCAGCAACCTGGTTCCAGAATTAGCTTTCGTTCTCAAACGAGCCCAACTAATTTTTGCAGTTGGAAGCGCATCGGCAATCGGCGGCGTTGTCTACATCGGCACATGCCTAATTTTAGGACTCGAAGAACCCAGCCTAGTTGCGCAAAGAATCCCAGTCCTCAAAAAACTAGTAAAAAAAATCAGCCCATAACTGCTTATTCCTAGGGCTACGCCAGGGATTCTGCTGGCGAATGCCTAATTCGTGATCTTCGCCTGTAGAGTTGACGCCCCTACCAATCAAATCCACTCTTTACCAAAGAGCCCCATAAAAAACTATTCGGTGTAAAATGACAAAATGCAAACACCGCATCCCTTCTCATTCCCAATAGCAACAACGCCCATAATCCTCATCGGATTTTTGCTATCTTGCACGTTTCCAAGTTTTGCGGAGCCACCACAAAAGCAAAACTCAAAAGAAACAATTCCCGACGTAGCACCAGAAGTCGGTTATTTTGAATTTTGCACCAAATATGGCAAGCGCCTGGAAGAAATGGGCAGAAGCAGCCCGTCGGACGTTCTCACGCTGAGGCTTGATCGCCACGGTGTCTTGTTCATTGAGAATTACATCAAGAAAACGAAATTTCCTCTTGAAGGAATCGACACAGCAGAGGCTGAAATCGATGACAAAGGCGTAGCCACACTCTCGAAAATCAAAACCCTGAAACTCCTCAACCTTTCGCACGGGTCAATCAGCAGCAAGGCACTGGTACTGCTAAAAACCATGCCAAACCTTCAAGCTCTTGATTTAAGCACCACTGAAATTGGAAATGCTGATATCAAATCGATTTTGGAATTTCCTTCACTCACTTGCTTAGATTTAGGTAGGACAGAAATCGATGATAAAGCATTAGTAGAGCTGAGCAAGAAAACAAATTGGAAAGCACTTCGCTTTCACCGAACAGGCGTGAGCATAGCAGGCGTAAAAGCGCTCGACAAAGAAAAACAGCTAGAACAATTGAGCCTCGGCGGCACAAAAATATCAAGCGGCAACCTGAAACCACTACAAGTATTTAAGAACCTGGTCGATCTCGATCTAAGCAACACAAACATCGGTGACAAAGACGTAGCCGATTTGATTGCAATGCAATCATTGCAATCTCTGGACGTATCAAACACAAGTATTACCGACAACGGCGTCGCCAGGCTAGTTTCAGCGATGCCTTCATTAACATCTCTACGATTGAGCGGCGCTGTTCTGAGCAAGAACATTATTTCAATCATTGCAAAATCGATTTCTCCAAAATCAAAGTTGCGCTCGCTTAGCCTTTCCAATATAGAAAGCCTCAACTCAGAAAGTTTCGCAGCACTTGGAGGGCTCACTACGATACAAAAGCTAGACCTATCTCGCACAAGCATCAACGACAAAGATATCTCTTCGCTAAAACCAATGCCCTCTTTGGAAGAATTAAACGTGTCGAGCGCGCCACTCAAGTCGCCAGATTTTACGGCCCTGTCAAAGTTCAAAAGGCTGAAAACAATCAAATTCACAGAGACAGGCTTAGAATCTTCGTGCATAAAAAGCTTAAGCCAATGCGCCTCACTTACCGACATCCAGGTTGATCAAACAAAAGTGAGCAATGACGCTCTTCCATATTTCGCAAAAATGCCCAAACTGCAACGACTAGATGTCTATGGAGCAGGATGTGGCGCTAATTACATAAACAAATTCAAGAAAGAACACCCAAACATTTTCGTGCTCTTCTAAATATTGCCTGCGACACACCATCCTCTTTCGGCGCCCACGCCTTCCTTCTTCTGGTCCACGCCATGCTCCTTCGAGGACCAACACGCTTCTCCTGTAGGGGCGACACCATGGATACTGCTGGCGAACTCGAATGTTTAGCGAATCCGGCACAATATGGACTCTAGCTTGAAGGGCGGCAGCCCTGGGGGCGCAGGCTTCCAGCCTGCTTCGGGAAGCTATTGGCGAAGAAGCAGGCAAGGATGCCTGCGCCCCCAGGTGGAACGCTCTTAGCTCATATCATCGAACTTGATTCGGCTCCATTTTAGTTCGCCAGCAGTATCCCATGCGTCGCCCCTACAAATAAAATTAGTCCACCGGAAGACAAAAAACACAATAGAAAAATAAGGAATTTCATCTTCGATTTGCGCAATAATCGAGAATATAGAGGAGCGACAAAAATGAACGCTCAAACAAATCGAAAACAGCTCATCCACATTCTGCAAATGGCATACTCTGGAGAGAAAGCCGCTGCACTAGCCTACGCGGGTCACTGGCGAGCAGTTCGCAAAGCAGAAGAGCGTAAAGCTATCTGGCAGATTGAACAAGATGAGTGGGAGCACAGAGCACTTATATTGCCAATGCTTCACGCACTTGGTGCAAAACCGCAAGCCTGGCGTGAAATTATGATGGGAACCATCGGCAGTGTCATTTTCCTTGCCTGTTTCATCAGCGGATGGTTCTTTCCCATGTATTTCGCTGGTCGTCTCGAACATGCCAACGTACACGAATACGTAGACGCGGCAGAAATGGCTAAAGCCATCCAACATAGCGACTACGAAGCGATACTTCTAAAATTGTCCCTTGTCGAACAATCACACGAAGATTACTTCAAAGAGCGCGTCACTGGACATTGCTTAACCCCTTTAATGAAACAGTTGTTTCACTGGGGTCCTGAAAGTCAGATCGTGACAAGCACAGTTGATATTTAGACATCAATTGGCACAGAGTACTGATTACAGCGGCTTAAGCTTTGCCGCCTTTCAACTCTTCTTCGCTTAAATAAGGACCACCTAGCTGAGTCTTGTCGTTAACCCAGGCTGTAACAGCCGTGGCTACGAGTACAACAATTAGACTGGTTATGAAGGTCATATAGAGCCTCGTTTTCTGGCACGTTCCGCATTACAGAACGTACTTCAGTGTTTTTAGTTCCCTAACCCATATAAACAGTTTGGCACCGGAGTACTAAGGTCGGGTTAAGAGTGCACCCGAAGATATACATCCTCAACATATCGTAAAGGTTGGCATTTGAAATAGCCCAGAAATATCCCAAAACTCAAACTGCTGCTGAGTCTAGTCACGTTCAGCTAAGAATCCATCGGGCAAATCCTTAACGTTAGTGACACCCAGCTCTTCAAGTGCCTTCGAAATTTCTGGAGTTGGCTTTACGCCATGGACTTCAATAAACGACCATGGTGGATCATGCTTAAAAGCGCCATGATGCAAATCAACGGTTTCAATCAAAGTCAAAAACGTGTCTTCAGCTTCTTCAAATTCATCGAAATAATAGAATGTTATTCCATGTTCGTTTGAATACGGCGCCGACTTGCAGCGCTCGGCAATGCTTGCATATTCAGGAGACTCTGGCGCCCAGACATGCATTTGCTTTGCAAGCTCTTCCAAATTTGAAAAAGCAGATCCAATAACTATGGCTACACCGTAGGACATTTGCCACCAAAGCGATAACGAAACTTAGCCAGTCTACAATCAAATTTGATTTCAAAGCAACTGTGCACTTCAATTCAGCCCTGCGGCGGAATCAACTCTGCTTTGTTGTGCGATCTGAGGAAGTCGCTAAATAATTGGCGCATGTTTTTGCCTTCGTATTCGTCAACGGCCTTAAATGGCGCCACGCGGCGGGCGGTATTTAGTTCTTTTCCAATTTCGATTGGCTTACCTAACTCATCGAATATTTTGTAGGAAGCTGTGCACGACATGCACTCATGCGCAGAAGGAACACAGGACTGGATATTTTCTACCTGCAAGGTTCTAGAAATTCGATCGCTGGATTTATCAACCACAATATTTTCAGTTAGCATCTTCAAAACAATTCGAGAATCATTTGCAACAGCAAAATCTCGTTTTAAGATTCGTTTGACTACCTTATGTTCAGAGCTATCCAACGTGAGCACATAAGGCTCTTTAGCAAATTCCCAAACCTGTCCATCTTTGTCTTGCTGAAAGCCCCAGGTGAAAGCCATTTTTGTAACGCGCGTTTCAGGAGATAGCTGCTCTTGCCCACTTCGCAAATCGCGGGCATAAGTTCTGGTGGATTTGGTTGAAGTCCAGCTGCCCACGGCCCAGTTTGGCAACATATACCAATGATTGCCTGATTCATCATTTACTGGTTTCTCTTGAATGATTTTGGCACCGTGCCGGAAAGACTTTTCCACCGGTGCCAATTTCTCGCTATGCTCAACTCCACCCTGCAAAACAAATGATTGCTCAGCGGCAGATGTAGAATGCGATTCACTTTGAGCGCCAGCAGGCAAAGCTAGATAGGGCAGCAGCAAAGCGCTTATCAATGGAAATAGTTTCATAGCGTTATTCTAGCCGTTTTAATTCTGTCGTCTACATAGCGCTCTGAACATTAGAGGTCTAAATGCACAAAATTTTGTTCAAAATCCGGGGAACTTTGAATTAGGAATTGCATCTCTATATCCAGAAAACAGGACACCACCCCAAACCTCGCAGAGTTGTATCTGCATAAAAGAATGGAGGTGGCGTCTTGTTATTTACGTGCGTCTGGTTGCTTGATGCCGCAAAAAACATCAGATTCGCATTTCTTGCCGCTGTTTTTGTTGTTTGACCAGGCATCGCCAGAGGCATTTCCAGCCTTGGTAGATTCAGGTCTGCGGGCTGACCAGCCGGCACCTACCCATTCGGGTTTCTTAAAAGTCTTAGACTCAAAAAACACACCGAGTGCCACCATTGAATCAAGATTTTCCTTCAGTGGATTATCGTAGGTAGCTGAAAGAGTGTAATTTTGCTTTGCCGAAAGGGGTATACCGTCTTTGGAAATTATGTTGTCTATGTGCTCCAGCTCTGGTCCGTTTTCATTTTTGGTGCGTGCGTCAACACTGAAAACAGGTTTTTCAACGTCACCATTGCACACGGCAAGTGTAGTATTTGTGCAGAAAGGATGAATGTGGGTCCAGACAGCATGAATTTTGCGGTCTTCAGCACTAAATGCCGGGTCGCTGTATTCTGTAATTGGCATGCGATAAACATGACGCCCAGGAGGAATGCTCCAGTGCGAACTCATATTTCGTCCTTTGTCATCCTTAAAGTTAGTATTGGGCACCATATTCGGTGCATTACCAGCTGACGATATCGCCAGGCAGCCTGGCCCGTGATGTTCCGGAGGCGTGTTGGATTCATCTAGCAGCACGGAAATGTAAGGGTTGTACCAGTGCAAGGCTTTCATTTCGGACTTCAAATCAGAGTCCTTTATAAATTCAATTGTGCACAAATGTTTGACTCGGCGGTGCTCGTTTGTGGTTCTGTTTGCCGCTTGAAAAATGAACTTCCATTCTTCATCGCTAGAAACCGGAACCGCATAGCCATCAGGGAAGTGAAACTCAGTTTGCCCCTGAGTGATAGTGATTACGCGAGAGCTGCCAGTTCGCTCAAGGTCGGGGAAAGACATGAAACGATTGACCTGGTCAGCATCAACGTTTAAGTGGCATATAAATTCAGCGCTAGGTAAAGGACGGTCGTTTTCATCGAGAACTTGCAACTTAATGCTCTTAAACCAGTAAAGTTCTTTGTCACTACTGCTGGTATCAACCAATCCTGCAATATTGCCATTGTTTCCCGCCGCGCCACCATTCATGGAAGGCGCAGAAGAGCCCCCCTCAACAAAGATGACCCTAGATTCCGGCACTTTTACCGCAGCAGTTGCTAGCAAATCGGAAATACGGATAATTTCAGCAACGTATGGTCCTTCCATTGACCGATATTTACGATGAAGGTCAAACGGACCAACCTCGATTGTTGCTTTGATTGTCTTTGGCGCAGAGGCGCTGGGCTTTGACAAACTTGTCTCAGCCTTTTTCTTTGATTCTGGTTTCACAGCGGCAAAGTTTTGACTTTGCATCGTTGCAAAAACAAGACACGCGATTGCGAGTGTCAAAAGAATTCGTCGCCAGAGAACCAGATTCATAGCAGGCTTGCTTACAAAAGATGCTTACAGCCAGCCATTATCTCAAAACTGAGCAAGGCCTTCTTTATCAAAGTATCAGTAACAACGAGCTAAAAAACGACTATGTGCCGCTTGCGTCAGAGACGTAACTACGTGTCGGGAAGGAGTAAACATTG
Source organism: uncultured Candidatus Obscuribacterales bacterium (assembly GCA_964546815.1). Classification (GTDB taxonomy): domain Bacteria; phylum Cyanobacteriota; class Vampirovibrionia; order Obscuribacterales; family Obscuribacteraceae; genus JAIEPM01. Next base: position 26,201 of record CAZJLR010000042.1, read on the forward strand.
TTTGGCCCGGTTTGTTTGCGGGCGCGGCGAGAGTAATTCGACTCTGGCTTCGATACAGGAGTTGGCTTACGTGAATGCTGCATCCATGACCAGATGCTGCCCAACAAGCTTGCGCCTGCGAATGCAAGTAGTAAGTGGTGACCTTTGAGTGATGCCATTGCTACGCAGACGGCTACCACTCCGATGCCGAACAAGGCGGTACGGATGCGGGAACTCATGGGGCAAGCTCCTGTTTAGACTATTTAAGATTTTGACAGTGAATATACAGTACACCACCTTTGGATATAGCGGCCACTTGGAAATTACAAAATCTTCGAGAATCGCATTAAATATAGATCCACAGACCTAATATCCGTCAGTGGACTTATCTGACCCTGGCGACCCAGCAGCCGGAGACGCTTCCTGTGCGGGCATTCCAGCCTGTCCAGCCGGGTCAGAAGGCGACCCACCTGACAATCCGGCAGGCGAGGAAGAAGATCCTGAATCGGAGGCTCCAGCAGACGATGCGGCTCCTGCATCTGACGAAGGACTTCCCGGACCACCAGTTCCAGGTGCCAAATCTTTCATTTTTTCGCTTTCCCAGGTGCTTCCATCGCTATATCGGACAACTAGAACTCTGATCATTGTTGAAGCCACACGAGGATCAACCTTGTCGCCACGCCACTTTGCTGAAGCAGTTCCACCTGGCTCTAAAACATGCCCATCTGGTGCGTGAAATGTCCCCCTGATTTTTTCGTCGCCATCTATATAGCCGATTCTGAATTTCACACCTGAAATTGTTTTGGCAGAACTGTTTTTGTAGTCAAGATAAATTCGGCATGCCATGGGAGTTCCAATTGGATCTATTTCAAGAACCGTTTTTGACGAAACAACTTGCACCGGACAGCCCGCTTCCCCTTTAAACTGACTATTGAGGTTTCGAAGCTCAGGCGTCTGCGCTTGAGCCGCGCCTGCACCAGCGAACATAAGGAGCCCGATTGCCATGTTTAGAACAAGTCCAAAACTTGCATCCCTAAGCCTAATCATCGCTTTAAGCCTCCCGGCTCTTTGGGCTCGCCCTGTCTTTTCAGATGACACAGCAAGTCAAGAGAAGTTCACCATAACTATCTTACACAGCAACGATACCCATTCGCATGAAGACTCATTCGTCGAGCACGGCAAAAATCTCGGCGGGATGCCGCGCATCGCACACGTAATAAGGGAAGCAAAGAAAAATAACAATCATGTACTGGCAGTTGATGCCGGCGATATTTTTCAGGGCACCGGATTTTTTGAAACATATAAAGGTGAAGTCGAAATCGAATGCATGAACAAAGCAGGCTATGACCTCTACACCATAGGCAATCACGATTTCGATGAGGGGCCGGCTAACCTGGGCAAGCAATTGAAAAATGCCAAGTTTGATGTCATTTCTTGCAATCTGGACGTATCAAGCGACCCGAATTTGAGCGTCGAAGTAAAACCTTCAGTAGTCAAAGAAATCGCAGGGCAAAAAATTGGCTTTATCGGAATCATCACTCCGCAGCTTGTTGAGCTGGCGCCAAAACTGGGAACAGTCAAACTCATTTCGGCGGGGCCAAACTGGATGGAACCACTACGCGCCGAAATCGAAAAATTGAAGAAGCAGGGTGTCAACAAAATAATTGTGGTATCACATTGCGGAGTTGACCTTGAAACTTTAATGGCTAAATCAATACCAGACATCGACGTTGTAGTCGGCGGGCATAGCCACACGCGCCTGGACAAAGCCACAGTGGTAGACCAGGCGGACGGCGCCCACACCATGGTGGTTCAAACAGGATGTTACGGTAGAACTCTGGGTGAATTAGATCTTGTTTTTGACAAAAGCGGCAAGCTCATCATGCCTGAAACAAAATACAAATTGATTGACCTCACTGAAAAGGTCAGCGAAGAGCCAGACGTCAAAGCATACGTAATTGAAAAAGCAAAGCCCTTTGCTGCTCTTCAAAGCACCATTCTGTCTGAAGCAAGCGCAAATTTTGACAATCGATTCAAAAGATTTGAATTCGACAGTGGCATCGGAGACATACTAACCGACGCTATCGCGGAGGCAACAAAAGATCAGGGCGTCACCATGGCATTTCAAAATCGCGGCGGCATCCGTGCCGGCATCGACCAGGGCCCGATTAGCGTCCAAAAGGTGCGAGAAATTTTGCCATTTCCAAATAAAGTAATGGTGGCAACTGTCAGTGGCAAAACTCTTTTGGGCGTCCTTGAGCACAGCGCAAGCGCGATGACAGGCGGCTCAGCCGGGGGGCGCTTCCTTGACGAACATGGCGTCAAATTCGCGTACGACCCGCTGAAGGAAGATGGTCATCAGGTAATTTATGCCTATGCACAAGACAAAGATGGAAACTACAAAGAAATAACTCCAGACCAAAGCTATCGAATTGCAGTAAACGATTTTACGTTCAACGGCGGCGAGTCATACGACTTCAAAGAAGCGACGGATGTTGTAGACACGGGCAAACGAGTGTCTGCAGTTTTTGAAGACTATTTGTCAAAGCACAAAGTCGTAACACCGCAAGCACCATCGCGATTTTTGCGAGTGAGTCACTCAATTGCAAAACGAAATTCTAGCGACAAAGGCGACACAATCTCAGTCGATTACGCAGTGCCAGATTCTGATTTGTACATTGTGGCAGGCAGCTCCAGAGGAGTGAGCTTCATGGGTGACATCGGAATTGTGCCGCTGGAAAATCCACATCTACTGCGCAAAGCCAAAACTGACGACGGCGGACACTGGGAACTCAGCGTAAGCGAGTTGATTGGCAAAGCAAAAGACGGCGACAAGAAAGACGCGAAAGGCAAAAACGAACTCTGGGTGTCGTTTGTACTTAAAGCCAAAACAGATGGAAGTACAACACGAATCGTCAGCGCACCGATGCAACTGAAATAAATCGACCGGGCTCGGCTGGCTTTTGATGCGCTTTCCGCAAGAAAGTGCGAGCGATTTTTTTCGAATTCTTTCTCAAAAGTTTCACCCAAAATCTTGAAATCAAAAAGTGTCAAAGGCTCAAACTTATTGATTTCAGGTCGAGGAGAGCTTCGCCACTTTACATCCATTTTGATAAAGACACTCTCATATTCGCATGCAATAAAGAGAGCAAGCAATCAGCACATCACAGAAAAAGCGCATGGAAAGCGGCTCTTCCAATGATGCTTTTGCAAGCGAAAAAGGAAAACTATCAAATCGTTAATGTCGAGAATTTTTGCTGCCCTGTATAGAGTCAAATTGTTAAGGAAATATTGAGACGCCGGAATTTTGAAATCACCGACCAGCGAATGAGTCGGCGAGCTTGCTGTGGGCGCTAGCAAGCAGTGATGGGGAGGGTAAGTAATGTCAGAGATTTTTGCAAGGGATGCACACGCAGGCAAAACCCCGGCAGTCAGCCAGGAAAACGATGCGCTGATAAACAGATTGGCTCAAGAATCGCTAACGAAAAGCGATTTGTTGTCGAACACTGCGGCGCCTAACAGCCTTGCTTACCGATATGGCATCGTCACAGCCAAGGGCATTGGCAATATACCTGCAGGCATGTTGCATGCCGCTCAGGAAGACATCAAACATCCTTTGCAGACTTTAGAGATGATCGGTAGCGCAGCACTGATGGGCGCAGCATTGAAAGTTGTATTGCCAGAAGCAGGACCAGCAGGAAAGATAGCTGGCGCAGCCATAGGCGCATACTTCACATACAAGGCTGCCACACCTTTCGTTGACGCCTACAAACACGCAACATACGCAAAAACAATGGGCGAACTCGACGTAGCCGCCAGACACATCGGCGACGCAGGCGGCTCGTTCATAGTCAATTCGGCAGTATCAGGATTGGGCTACAAACTCGGTGCAGCAGGCGCAGAGCGCGTCCTCATGTCTCAAAGCATGGACGGATTTGCAAACGTCAAACAACAATTCTGGGATGGCGTAAGCAACAAAGCAGGCCAACTGAGCGATGCTTTGGGCATCACAACGTCAGCAGAAGCAGGCAGCACAGGAGCAAGCAGCACAGCATCATTGCGTCCGCTCAAAGCTGGCGAAGTGCAAAAATTTGCACCATCAAACAGATCTGAGCCGCAGGGAGTATTGAAAGGAGATGTTCCAGCCTCAGAAGCAATGGACATCACCATTCAATTAAAATCCAAAGGCACAGACCTGGAAATGGAACGCGCACTAAAGAGAATTGCGCTAGGCAGACAAAATCCAATGACTGACAGAGAATTTGCTGATAAGTTTGGCTCAACACAAGAATCATTAGACGAAGTAAGCAACTTTGCCAAAGAGCACGGACTCAAAGTTTCTGAAGCAGACTTGCGTTCTGGGCGCGTAGTTTTGAGTGGCACCGCCGGTGATTTCTCAACTGCATTCCAAACAAAAATCAAAGAGTACGATATCAACGGCTCATTAGTTCGCGGGCGTGAAGGCGCTTTGACTATGCCCGCAAAAGTAGCAAACAGCATCGAGGGAGTATTTGGTCTAGACGACAGACCGCAAGCACATTCTTACACACGACTGATGGGACAAAACGATGGCGCGCCGGCTCCCACTGATGGACCGCCCAAACAGACACCATCAGGACCACTTGAACCCAAGCGTGGAACAGGCTATATGCCTAACGAAGTTGCAGACGCATATAAGTTTCCCGAAGGGACTACAGGTAAAGGTCAAGGCGTAGCCGTCATCGAATTGGGTGGTGGCATCGACATGAAAAACGAAGCAGCCTACTACAAGCAGCACGGGCTGAAAATGCCGGACATCAAAGTTGTCACAGTCGACGGCGCGAAGAATGCGCCAGGACAACCTGGTGGAGCAGATGGTGAAGTAGCGCTCGATTCGCAAGTGATTGGCGCAGTGGCTCCAGATGCAAAACAAATGGTAATTTTTGGACCAAACAGCGACCGCGGATTTATAGATGCCATAACACGCGGAACATTCACCGAAAAAGGTGAAACACCAAATCAAGCTATCAGCATCAGCTGGGGCGGACCTATCGAATCTTGGTCAGAGCAAGGAAAGCGAGGCATGGACCTTGCCTTCAAAAAAGCAGCATTGAAAGGCATTTCAGTCTTTGCCGCATCGGGTGATGATGGTGCAATCGACAATTCGCCAAGCAAGACATTCCAGGTTGACTACCCGGCAGCAAATCCATATGTCACCGCCACTGGTGGCACGCGCCTCAATATCAAAAACGGGCAAATTGGCAGCGAAGTCACATGGAACAACGGCGAAGGCAGAGGAGCCGGCGGCGGCGGCATCAGCCCTGACGAAGTACCTGACTATCAAAAGGGACTAAAAATGCCACCAAACGCCAACAACACAGGCGTACCAGGACGTGGCGTACCTGACGTAGCAGGAAACGCAGACCCGGTTACCGGTTATAGAATCAGAGTCGGCGGCAGCGAAAGCGTAATTGGCGGAACAAGTGCAGTAGCTCCATTGTATGCAGCGCTCGCTGTAAGACTCAACGAAGGGCTCGGCGGCAACAAGCCTGTAGGATTCATGAATCCGTTCTTCTATAAGACAGGAATGGCCGGCACAGCACCCTATTTCAATGACATTACATCTGGTACCAACAATGGATACAGTTCGGGTCCAGGATGGGATGCAGTAACTGGCTGGGGTTCATTAAATGGTGAGAAATTGCTGGCAGCGTTGAAAGGCGACACAACAGCACCGCTGGTAAATAAAGTCATTTCAATGGTTCCACCTGAACTAAAAACTTTCAGAGACATCGTGCCCATACCAATGAATGTGCACGTTCCACCTGAAGAGAAAAAACGAGTTGGCTAGAAAATTTGCTTTACGGGAGCAGTGGTGAGAGAGTCGGCAATCTTAAGGTTGCCGACTTTCCGTTTTGAGTACAGCTGCTAATTTCGTAGACGCAACCATGAGAAAAGTAACAAATTCTTCTGTATTCACAGTGGCATCCCAACGCCCCGCCAAGGAAGAAAGAACGGACTTTCTGACTGATCGTAACATCAAAAACACGGGCGCTGCAGGTGTTTTCAAATTTTTGGCATTTTCACAATCCCTTCACTTTGATTTGGTCTAATAAGATTCAGCAGATAGAATTCAAAAACAGGGCACAGTTTTTTCAAATGGTCAATTTTCAGATGAAATCCAAAACCGATAAGTCCAAGCCAGCGCACACGTTTAGTTTCAAACGAGTCGCATTTGCTTTGTTAATCGTCTTTGGAATTCTGTACTCCGCCAATAGAGAAGCAGAATCGTCTAACGCCAAATACATGGAATCAATGAACGGCACCTTCGACATCAGCCCCGAACAGCTTGGCTGGTCATACGAGTGGTCAATACGACACAAAGTGACCAATATCAAACCTTATCCTTCTTTCGACAGCGCAATCGACTAGCAAGACCCACCGCACCACCTATGGTGCCAGACAGGGGGAGCAGGTATTTTAGGCTGATCATTTGATAACAGCTTAGCGAAGCAGGCTGGAAGCCTGCGCCCCCAGGGCTACGGCATTTCAAGCTAAAAACGTTTTTGTGCGGGCTTCGCTATCCATTCGAGTCCGCCAGCAGGAATCGGTGCGTCGCCCGAAGTGATTCCATTGTTTACTCCAGCACCAATAGCAGTTCCACCCACACAAATCGGAACATACACGCATCAAATGCTCGTCAGACGGGTATCTATATAAAAGTGACAATGGCGAAAGCACAGGCAGGCTGGCATGAACGAGCCGTCCGAGAAAGACGAAATTTCGCTAGACGAACTGACGCTAAAAGCGCGTGAGGGTTCGTCCGATGCTCAGTGCGAGCTGGCATTACGTCATTTAAGTTCGGGCAAAACAGATTTTCAGGAAATTGCATACTGGTTAAAACAATCAGCAGACCAGGGCAATTCTCGTGCAGCTTTCAAAATGGCTCTGTTTTACGCAATTGGCAGAGGGGTGAAAAAAGACAAAAACAAAGCTCTCGATTACTATCAAAAGTTTGTTGAAAGTGATGACCATGAAAGCTTGATCGAAAGCAATGCTGAAGACTATAAAGCCTTGACTAAAGCACTGGGTCTAAACACTCAAAAGGAAGGCGAAAGAATCAAGCTACGCTCAGCGAAATCCGAAACGTTCTCCGCCACCGCAGCACGGCGATGCCTTTATTTTTTCGAGCGCTTTGTAAAATCGCCCTCCAAAGCGCAAGCGAGGATCTTCATCAATATCGCCCTGGCATCTTTGATTTGCCATTCGGTATTGCTTTCAGCTTTTGCGGTTCTAAAAAACTGCCTGCCTCAGCGCAAGGTCACAATTCAAGAAATAGCATTAGAACTGCTTGCGCCACAGCCCGAAGCAGCGCCCGAGCTGCCGAAAACGCAAGAGCCCCCCAGTGCAAAAGCCATTATTCCTGCCGAAGTTACAGCATTCAAGCCTAGCGAAGAGAAGGAAAATGTGCCGATTGAAAAACACATCGCCCGCCCACCAAACGCAATAAAAGAAATGGCCACAAGCAGTCCACAAACCGGAGTTGACGCAGCAAAAACAAGCGACAACACAAGCATAAAGCAAGGGACTATCGGGACAACAAAAAACGAATCTCCAGGGCAACTCGCATTCGGAAATGGAAGTCCATCAGCGTTTGATAATGAAGACTGGGGATTTATAGGCAAAAGCAACGGCAAATCCGGAGGCAGCAAAACAGGCTCTGGCGGTGGCGGAGATGATGGACACTCACTCACCATCATCCACAATGTTTACCTGTCATCCAATGGTTATATCCAACTTTTCTCATATCAAAATACTTTCAAACCAGAGTCTTTACCGGAAGGCGAAGAACGTCAATGGCTAACCCAGAAATGGAAAGACCATAAAATTGATGAAAACCTGCAGATTGTAGAAGAACTCATAGACAAAATGGAGTCAAAAGGTCTTGCCCATTCGCCGCAAATGAAAACGCTTCTCCTGGCGATAGTAACCAGTCGAATGACGGGTGACCATGAAAAATATCGCAAAAAATTAGTTGAACTTTCGGAAGCGGAACACGGAATTTTAAGCGACGATACAGCAAGGACAGAAGCAATCCTGGAGGAAACAACAGGGCATCCCAGTCTTGAAAAAATGGATTCTCTAAAACGGGCGATGACCTTTGTACTCGACAAGAAAGATTTGCCTACGGCGCTAATTCATCGCACTTTCGCGAATACTTACGCCGGACACGAAAGATTTGACGAAGCAGAACGAGAGTTTGAAAAAAGTCTCGAAATAATGGAGCGCCTGCCAAAATCAGATTTGCAAGAGGAGGAAGTTGCTTTGACGAAGTTATCGCTGGGCAGCATGTACGTACAGACCGGCAGGAAACCGGCGCAAGCAAGAGAATTGCTGCAAAGCGCAATAGCTTACTGTGATAAACAAAAAGATGAGAAGAAAAAATTTGTATGGCTTAGATCAATGTGCCTCTTGCAACTAGGAGACCTCGATATAAAAGAAGGACGAAAGTACGACGCAAAATCAACCTTCGAGCAAGTCTCAGCTGTGCTGCCATCCGAAACGGGAATGTCTGTACATTCGATTTGGCGCCACATAATTGCGGTAACACATTACAAGCTGAGTACGCTAAACAACTAATAAGACGTGGGGCAATTGCCACACTCTAACTTGAGTTAGGAGCCTGCGAAGACAGATTGAGAGGATTCATTGCCGCCACTTCAGAAACTGCCTGATTTGAATTTGTACTTAACTCAAAACCACGCAAACTACCAACAGCAGAAGCAGACTGCGCTTTTATTCCTTCTTGCCTATCGTCTTTGCCACGCTCTGGCTTGGAAGAATTATTCTGCGAATCACTTTTGATAAAGAAATCATAGGTTGCCGGAGCATGCTCTGCGGGCAGCTCAGACAAAGTTGCATGCGCAGCAGGGGCGCTGGGCGCCCTCACTTCTACAAATCTGTCTACCGGAACGCCAGGGTTGAATGTCTCATGACCTGTTTCCACAGCCGCCTTAAGTACCCGTTGGCTTTCAGGCAAGACCATGCTCATCACCATGCCATTCACAGTTGACTTACCTACATCTTCCAATGATGGCAACTTATTGTTTGACCAATATTCTGATGCAACATGCTGCGCAGAGCCGCCAATGGCTCCAGCCAGAGTTCTGTATGTAAGCATTTTGGTCAACGGCAAGTCTTTCGATAATGAATGCCCTATGGCAAAGGCTGAAAAAGCGGTGACACCTCCAATTGCATTACCAATATGAGTTTCACCCTCTTTCGTTTCGCGCAGCCCATCGTAAACAGCTGCCCCCATAATTTGGGCGGTCACCTCATTCTCTAAAATTTTCGCGGTTCGCTCACCAACATTCAGTTCAGTTCCAAAATGGGTGAGTACTTTACCGGCACCTTTACCAGCAAGAGAATATGGCAACAGCATGGCCAAGCCGCCTGCAGCATTCTGGACAAGCCATTTGGAACTTAGAAATTTGCATTCTCCTGTTTCAAAATCTTCTTTATGCGGCAACAATTTTCTGCCGCCGCTCACAGAATTAGTGATTGCTGCAACTGTGTTGTACGGCTCTACAACAGCGGAATTCAGCGCAGGATTTAGAACATTCTCCTGAAATCGTTTTAAGGCACCCTCATGTGCATCATGTATAACCAGATCACTTTTTTCAATTGCCCAACCCACACCATCGATCATTCTTACCACCTGCCTTGGGGATGCCGCCGAAGCGCAGCAATAGCGCATCGGAAAGACAGTAAGCCATTTTTACCCACAAACATGTACGCAAATCGCAGAGCAATTTCCGCGATTTACATTTCGATTTCGATCGCAATTGTATGTTTACGGGGTGTTACATACCCACACGGTTTACCACACGGAAAGCGTGATGATAAGCGGCTTTTCACTGTTTCTAATTGTCTGCGCCGAATCTGATACGCCTATCATAAGCGCATATAAAATGTGCGCGTTCTCATAAAGATCAGAGATCCAACTGACCCCAATAGTGATACCACTCATACTCGATCTTCGCAGCAAGAGCGTCTACAATTATGTGAGCTCTTATACTCACAGGCTCCTACAGTCGAGATATCAAATGCTGTCGAAAAGCAAATCAAGCATCCTTATATTGCTCCTTTGCGGAGCAACAAGCAATTACGCAATCGCAAAAGAAAGCACAGTGAAAAACAAATCGCAAAATTCAAATTCAGCTCAAAAAAATGTGAAATCACCAGCTTCACTTGTCGGCACATGGAAAGGCGGAATTCAAATTGGAAACGGCATGGAATTACCACTGCTGTTTCATTTCCAGAAGTCTGGCTCTGTTTATTCAGGCACACTAGACAGCCCAGACCAGGGAATGAAAGGCATGCCATTCGACAGTGTTAGCCTTGATAGCAACGGAAAGGTGCAAGCTATAGTTGAAAAACTTAGAGCACATTACGACGGCACACTAAACGGCGAGAAAAAAGAAATTGCCGGATTTTGGAGCCAGGGTGGAGGTCAAACTGCACTCAATCTCAAACAATCAGAAGGCTATCAAGGACCAAAGCGACCACAAGAGCCGCATAAACCATTCCCCTATCGCAGCGATGATATCACTTTCAAAAGTGGTGGCATAGATATAGCCGGAACACTAACAATACCTCAAGGCAAGGGGCCATTTCCTGCAATCGTTTTGATACATGGATCAGGACCGCACGATCGCGACGAAACAATTTTTTCGCATAAACCTTTCTTGCTGCTCTCTGATTATTTGACTCGCCGCGGCATAGCTGTATTGCGTTATGACAAACACGGATGTGGAAAATCGAAGGGCGATTACAAAACCAGCAACTCAGAAACATTTGCCGTTGATGCACAAAATGCAATTGAATTCTTGAAATCAAAGCCGGAAATTGATGCAAAAAAAATCGGACTACTCGGACATAGCGAAGGTGGTCTGATAGCACCCATGGTGGCAGCCAAATCAAACGATGTGCACTACATAGTTTCCCTTGCAGGTTCAGCATTGCCGGGCGACGAAATTCTTATTTCGCAGGTGAAAGCGCTTGGAAAAGGCGAAGGCAGCTCAGCGGAGCATATTGACAAATCAATTGATGTAGCAAAGAAGACATACGCAATTATCAAAGCCGAAGCAGACAATCAAAAAGCCATTGAAAAAATCAAGGAAATGCGCAAGCAAGAAAACACCGAAGAATATCAACTCAGTGACGAAAAAAGAAAGCAAGCTGAGGCAACAATAGATGGCGGATTTAAGGCTATTACAAGCCCCTGGTATCGATTTTTCCTCAGCTATGACCCAGCTCAGGCATGGAGCAATGTGCATTGTCCTGTGCTAGCTCTAAACGGCGAGAAAGATATGCAAGTAGTAGCCGACGAAAATCTCAGCGCGATTAAATCGGCGCTGCAAAAAGCAAATAACCAGAACCTCACAGAAATCAAATTCCCAGGACTGAACCATCTTTTCCAGAACTGCAAAACAGGGCTTCCAGCAGAATACGCAAAAATCGAAGAGACCATGTCACCCACAGTTCTAAAAGCAATAGCCGACTGGGTTGAAAAAACAACTAAACCGTAGGGGCGACGCATGGCGTCTACAGATTCATGTTATACGCTGGCGGCGCTGCCGTCTGGGTTTTTCCATTCGTAGCTGCCGTCTGGCTTGAATACGCCGATGAGACCGTTGGCTAGTGCGATGTTTAGCACAGCGGAATTTCTATCGTATGCGGCGCCTTTGATGCTGGCGTTGCCAGCAAGGCTGACTACTGCGCTGCTGTTTGGCAGCTTGAATTTCGACACCTGGTTTTGCGAATTCAAAGTTACGCTCATACTTGCAAGTTGACCGGAGGCATTTTGCCATTTACGGTCTATCGTATATGTGTCTGTAGCAGGGTCCCAAATGGTTGCAGTTTGCACTCCGTTGTTGGTTTCAGCTGCAGTAACAAACTTACCGGTAGCTTTATCAAAATGGAATGCCGCGCCGGCTTGTGGTTGCAAGCGCTTGCCGCTGGCATCAAGCAGTCCGACGATTGGACCTTGATCGGCATCAGTACCTTCTGCGGTGACTGGCGAATAAGCGTTTTGCCCGGCAGTGAGTTTGCTCAACTTGCCATTTTCATAGCGCGCGCTTGTTTTGTCTGGATAATTGTAAGTATTGCTTGTGCCATTAACAATCATCGAGACACCGCTCAGGTCAAGCTGAGCTGTGTTGCCGACGTTATTGCCTACGCCGACTAAAAGCATTTCGCCATTTTCACCGATAGCAGGATTTGCTGGTGCCCAATTGGCAGAATCATAGGTCGCGCCACCAGGACCGCTAATGCCATTGTCGGAGACTTTCCACACAGCTTGACCAGGAGTGGAAGCGTTACCGATAAATCGACCATCAGCATCGCTGACGCGCCAGAATTTGTCTCCCGCGCCTGCTTCGCTGCGTGTGCCATCAGCTGCGTTGAATACAGTTTGTACGCTAGTTTTGTCCTTGGTTACAGTTGCAGCAACAAGTCCACCTTCAAGCAAAGACATGTTGCTAATGCCATTGGCACCGTCTTTAAGAGTGAAATACTTTCCATTCTTGCCAGGCATGTTCACTTCTTTGAGAACGCCCTTGGGAGGCGTTCCGCCGTCGCTCATCATAGTGGCTACAACACCGTTTGGCAGATATAAACTGCGTGCTTGTTTTGCTTTCACGTCTTGCAAAACGGTTCCATCAGGCAATACCTGGCATGGTCCATCAGCAGAACTCAAATTGAAATCCTGACCATTGCGGTTGAACTTAAATGTTGATACGCCGCTAGCCTTATCAATAGTTTCAGTTACGCCACCGGGATGCTCTGAAACATATTGAGTTCCACCGTCACGATAGCGATCGTGACCTGGTTCTTCGTAAGCAAACACCGGTGCTTCAACGCTGCCTTCCTCAAATCGAACAGTACCGTCGGCGGTGACATTGATGTTCATATTTCGTGGTTGGCCGTCATAACCAACGAAAGTATTGAAACCAGTTGGACGGTTGGGGTCGCGAGGCGGTATGTCTAGCGGCTCACGCGCACGGTTATAACCCTGGCGTGATAACCAATATTCCATTCCGGGATTTTGTTCTGCGCCACTACGAGTCATTACTTCAGTTTGAGGACTTCCATCGGCGCCGGTATAGCTATGCATATAACGGCAAATATCACCGTTAGCGTCACGCTGAAATTTCCACTGACCGCGAGGTCCGGTTACGCTGTCGACATATCCGTCGCTATTTTTCTCAACGACTGTATTGTCCGCTCTCAGCAAAGTCGAACTACCATCAGCACGAACAATCGATTTCATCGGAGTTCCTACTGCAGGATCTTTGAACTCGATTGTGGTGTCGCCATTGTTTGGCTGATTTGCGTATACGTTTTTTGCTTCCTGATAGCTTTCACCGTTGTAATACAAGGTGACCGAGCGGGGAGGCGGTCCTGGCGTGGTTTCAAGCTGCGTACGAGCTATCCAGTCGCAAGCGAAAGTAGTGCCATCGTCATATGTGATGGTTGTTTTGTCGACCCCAGCACCAATTTGACGCTGAATCGAAAGAGGTTTGGCAGGGTCGGGAGGCACAAAATCAATTTTGCTTCCATCTGCAGAAGGTTGACCATTACGCCATTCAAAACCATCCCAGTAATTTTCTTGAGCAAGACCATCTTTGGTCAATGATGTGCGGTGCCAGTTGGCAAAATCTGTCATCACCAGTGTGCCATTGTCGCGGCGCAAATATTCGATGCGATTTTTGTCGTTGCTGGTTTTATAAAGTATGTCGCCCTTGCTGTTAAAAGTGACGTCACCGACGACTCTACCGTCTGGCCCTACCTGAACTGGAATACCTTCAAGATTTATTCGTCCATCTCTGGGCTGAAAGTCGCCTGTTGCCTTGCTCACAACAAGATTTCCGTTGCCGTCACGCACCATTTCCAGCGAGCTTGCTCCATCTGGGCTTGTGAAACTCAAAGCATTTGTGCGACCGCCAGGTCCAAAACCGGTTTGGTATACACGGTCGCCAATCGCAATTTGATTTGCCTGACGCGCGTCGCCTGGGCGTCCGGGCAGGAAAACTTCAGTAGGCTGGGGCAATGCGTCACCGAAAGCAGCAGCAATGCCAGTTGCCACAATTGCCTTAAGAGGGTCAATACCTTGATCACGACCGCGCATCTGCGGAACTTGCCCCAGTGGGACATCCATCAAAGCCGATGCACGCTCAATGCCTTTGGGCGCTTCTGTCGTGGCGGCAGCCTTGCCTGTCTTTGCAGGCGCAATTTCAACCGGTTTTGCGGTCAAATCAACCACCGCCGGCTCAGCCTTTGCAGGTTTCAACTCTGGCTTGGCCTCTTGCTTTGGCTCAACCTTAGCCTCTTGCAAAAGTGCCCTGGGCCCCTCGTGAAACGGAGTGCTTTCGGTCTTTTCGCCTTTAGCAACTACTGGTTTTTCGGCTTCGTCTTTCATATTTCCCATGCTTGTTTTACAGCACCTGAGAGGCTCAGGCGAGATAGTAGATATGTGCGGGGGGGGTGATTTTATGATCAATATAAGGATGCAGGAAAGAGTTTCGCTAGTCAAGGTAAAAACACGCAGTGCCCAGCGTTTTGCGGAAACAGAGGCTCAAAAAGACCTGAAATGCCAATAAATCGGCAAAAGCCAGATCATTAAACCTGTTCGGGAAAAATTCGGCATCCTAATTAAGGTCTAATATAAATGAACGCCTGTCACCTTAAGCCTGCAACAGGAATTCATCCCGAGAAGCTCTTAATTGGCTCAGATTCTATTGGCATTTTATTGAGCTATGTTCCGGGCTTCTTTATTAATCAGCTGAATGACCATATCTTCACCCTTTTTGCCTTCTGCCATCAAAACGCCTCGCTCATTGAATATTTTGAGTTCGGGCAGACTATGCAGATGGTATTGCACGGTAAGTGGCGACTCCCAGTCGATGCCTGGAGAACCAGGTCGGTTTACGTCAAAACTGCGGACAACAATGTCGGGGCGAACCTCGTTTAAGCGCCGAAGATAAGGCATCATCTCCATGCATGCACCGCATCCCGGGCTAGAAAAATCAATGATGGTGTACTTTCCGTAAACGATAGCGCGCTTGATGTCGAATTCCTGCCCCGGGTTATCTTCGTTTACTACCGTGAAACCCTCGACACTGGCGTCTTTCGACACGGGCAGCTTTTTATCGAGGCTGGCACCGCAAGAACAAAGACAAAATAGCGCCAGAAAGAAACTAAGCGAAACTCCAAGTACCCGATTTTTTGTCATCTCATTTACCATTGACGCCCCAGACTTATTGAGCCTTTCCCGTAGCTTTCAAAAGTGATTGCAGATTGTCTTTTGCTTCTGCATAATCGGGCTTGATTTTCAAAGCCTGTTTATACTCTTCTTCTGCAAGGTCTATTTTACCTATGCTGGCGTAAGCTACACCTAAATTGTTATGAGCCTTTGCGTTTTCGGGAGCATATTTTACCGCAGCTTGAAAATGCATAATCGAGTTTTGAATTTGGCCTGTTTTATGAAACCAGATGCCCATATTGTAGTGAGCATCAGCAAAATTCGGGTCTATTTTTAGTGCGATTCTGTATTCTTCAAAAGCTTTCTGCATATTGCCTTGATTGAAAAATGTGATACCAAGGCTGGTGTGCGCTTGTGCATAGCCCAGGTTGCGTTGAGCTTCCGCACAATCAGGGTCAAGCTTGAGCGCAGTGGCAAAAGCCGCCACCGAATCAGAGAATTTACCGGCAGTTTGATATGCAACACCAAGATTGTTGTACGCTTCCACATAGCGCGGATTATCTGCAATTGCTTGTTTATATTGCTCAATTGCTTTTAAATTTTCTTTCTCTTCCTGATAAATTCGTCCAAGACAATAATGCGCTGCTGCATTATGCGGCTCTTTCTTAAGCACTTTCATAAAGCCTTCTACGGCCTTATCTTTTCTGCTGAGCCTGTCATAGCTAAGTGCCAGATTGTACAAATACTCCATATTGTGAGGCTCTAATCTGCAAGCCTCGTCCAAATATTTTTCGGCGTCTTTGTAATTGCCCTGGTCAAAATATGCAATGCCCAAATTGTACTTGGCAGAAGCCAGACGACCATCTTGCGCCACGGCCATTTTGTATTCGTTTATGGCTTGATCAAGCCTGCGTTGCTTGTGATAAATCTTGCCAAGAATGTTATGCGCGGGGGCATAATTGGCGTTGCTAGACAAAATTCCAGACATATAATTTGCCGCTTCTGCATATTTGCCCTGGGCATAAGCATCGGCACCACGCTGGTACATCGCTTCGATATTGTCAGCCATAGCCGGAACCAGCAAACTTGCAGCAAAGCCGCAAAGAAATGCTATGCAAGATTTATGGCTGTTTTTCATGCTCACTGATACTTAAGACTGTGATTCAATGGTACACGAAATTATTCATTAAAATCGCAAATCAAGCGTAAAACCCTTGCTGGATGGGCAATAATTACTTAAACGACGAAAAGGGCCTCTATGACACTGACATCGTCACCAAAACCTTGGTTCGCCTTAGTACTGGCGCTCAGTTTCGCACTTCCGACTACGTCTTTTGCTGCTAAAAACACTTCGGCGCAGGACGAAATGGCTTGCCGCAGTTGCGTTTCGCAAGCTGCGAGCCTTTTTGCATCAAACCAACTTGAAAAGGCGGCGAGTACTCTGCGTGGCTCGTCGGCTAAATGCCCACATAATGCGCAACTACATTTGCTGCTATCAAGCATTCTTATCAGACTTGGTGGCAAAAACCTCGATGAAGCCGAGAAAGAAGCAACTCTAGCTTGCGAGGCGCAGCCAGACTCACAACCGGCTCACTTGCAACTGGCTATGACACTCATGGCTGGAAACAAGTACAGCCAGGCAGCCAAAGAGTTTGAAACAGTAAGCAGCATCAATCCTGGCTGCTATGAAGCCTGGTCGGCACTGGCAGACTTATACAAGCGATTGCGACAAGACGATCTTGCTGCAAAAGCCGCGGAAAAAGCAGCTTGCCTTGAGCCCGGCACACAAGCAGTAAAGCTTGCCACATTGCAAAATTTGAAACGGGCTGGGCGCCTCCCACAGGCACGCAGAGAACTGAGCACGCTGATGCATGCGCCTGAAATTGCACCCGAATTTGAGCAATCGCTTGCATCTGAAGCTCTGCAACTTGCGGCTTACGACGACGCAATTTCGGCTTGCAATCATGTAATCAAAGCCTATCCCAATTCAAAAGGCCCTCTTCGTTGCCTCTTCATCGCCCAGTTCCTAAAACGGCAATATCAGCAAGCAGAATCAACCGCCAACAAAATTCTGGCTGAGTCGGACAAGAACGCCGAGATTTTGGCAATGCGAGGACTTTGCCGTTTGAATAGCGGCAAAATAAACGAGGCAACAAAAGACATAAAAGACGCACAGGCGATCGACCCCGCATCTGGTTTTGTCATGCTTGGCGACGGAATGATCAAAATGTCACAGGGTGATTTTGAGGACGCAAATGATTTACTCAAATTTGCCAGCGAAGCCGACACACGTGGTTCGCAAGCAGACAAAGTACCTCAAAGCCTGGCGCACCTGGCGCTTTCTCGACTAAACCGCAAGCAAGGCTTGCTAATGGAAGCAACACAAGAGGCACATGCGGCGGGCACTGACAAACGATTCGAGTCATCGGCACTGGCGCTTGAAGCGCGCTCTCTAGCCAGCGAAAGCAATCGCGCAGAATCAAGCTCGGCAGCCGGCAAATTGGCGACTCAGGCTATTTCACTTGATGCCGAAAATCCCGAAGCTCTGCTGGCGCAATCAATTTGTGAATTACATTCAGGTAAGATTGAAGAAGCAAAGAAAAGTGCGGCAAAAGCTGCCACAATATTAAGCGCTGATGCAGATCTAAATTTGGTGATGGCAGAGATTGCCGCAAAAAGTGGAAATCAATCACAGCAAAAGGATGAACTGGAAAAAGGTTTGAAATTTGCCGCCAACGACCCAGAATTGCTTTTTGAACTTGGGTCGCTGTACCTTAAAGATAACAAGGCAGCAGAAGCAGTTCCACTCCTAAAACAAGCGGTGGAAAGAAGAGTAAAAGGACCTGAAATTTGCTTTGCTTTAGCTGAGGCTTGTGAAAAAACAGGCGATAATGGTGAATCACTGAAATACTACAAGCAAAGCTTATCGCAAGGTTTATCAGGAGATAACTCAAATCAGGCCAAAGCAGCAATCAGCAGACTTGAATCAAACAAGTGACGGTGGAGACAAAGTTCAAATTCTATGAGCGACGAACCCAATAAAGAAGAAGTAAGCCTCGAGCCTGCGCAATATAGTTTTCAACACTATATTGACGATCTCGTCGGGCGAATTCTTCCCGAACGCTATCGCATAGAAAGCCTCATCGCCTCAAATCCATTCAATGCAGTATTCAGCACTGTAAACGAAAAAAACGACCAGATAGTGACAATGCGGGTATTTCGCCGTGTGGTCAAAGACGAAGAAGACTATCAATACAAACGTTTTAAGCAAGAAGTAAAAAGGCTCAGCGGGCTGAAACATCCAAACATAGCAAACATAGTCGACCACGGTTTGCTTAAAGAGGGGCTGCCCTTCATTGTGATGGAGAGTGTTGTAGGCCCTACACTGGAAGAAGTGTTAAATAGCCAAAACCGCATCGACCCCGATCAAACAGTTTTGATTTTTAGCCAGGTGGCTCGTGCAGTGCAATTCGCACATGACCAGGGCGTCTTGCATGAAACGCTCAAGCCAAGCCGCATTATCATTTCAGAAAACGAAAAATTTGAACCAGTTGTACGCACAACAGGATTTGGTTTGCTGGCATTGCACAACAAACTTGGCGTGCCTCTAAAAACTCCAAAGTCGCGGAACGGACTCATCGGCACAGCCGCTTACATGGCGCCCGAACAGTGCGTCGAAGGCGTCGAAATGGACGGACGCGCCGATGTTTATGCAATGGGTTGCATCATGTATGAATGTCTCAGCGGACAAGTTCCGTTCATGGCACCCGATGAAAAAGTTATCAAAATGCACTGCGAAGCAAATCCAGTTCCTCTCAGCGTCTTGCGCAAAGATTTGAATCTGCCCAAGCGACTGATGGCCATAATTGAAAAATGCATGGAAAAAAGTGCGGTGCGCAGATATCAATTTGTGCGCGACTTACAAGCCGATCTTGAAAAAGACATTGACCCGGCAGATAGAGAAAAACAAAAACCACTTCCGGAAGGCATAGCAAAAGCTCAACAAAGAGCACAAGAAAGCAAAGAAATTCCTATCAAACAATTCGCTCTACTTATGGGAGGCTTTGTTGCACTAGTAGTAATTTTGTTTGCGGGCTATTACATTTACTCATTCACCAGCAAATTTGCAAACAGTGCAAGCTGGCACGACAAGCTCGTCGCAGGACAAAAAGCAATCACAGATGGAAAGCTTGCAGAAGCAGAAGAATCGTTTAGATCTGCTTTAGTTGAAGCGAGAAATTTCCCCGGCAAAGACATGCGTATTGCTTCAACTTTAAATGAGCTGGGCAATCTCAACATCATTACTGGGCACTACACAATTGCCACAGAGAATTTGAAAGAAGCTCTCGACATAGAACACGCAGTTTTAACTCGTGACGACGAAGCAACCGCACGAACCTTAGAACTTTTGTCGGCAGCAGAATTTGCCAGCGGGCGCATGAAAGACGCCGAAGATCACGCACGCGCGGGATGCGAAGTCGCCGAGCATCTTTCTGGCGATAACACCATTCGCATTTACCAATCTTATGTGCAACTATTCAATGTGCTGTTGGCAAAAAACAATTTGAACGAAGCAAACGTTGCGCTCAACAAAATAAAAACAGCAATTGGCGCAACCCCGGCAATGCTTTCTTTCGACGTGATTACCGGCTACAAGCAAGCCGGCGCTTTGATGGACGAAGCCAACGGCAAATATCCAGCAGCCGAAAAAGAGCTACTCGATATATTGGGGACACGCCAAGAAAAAATTGGACTCGAATCACTTCCAAGCATCGAAACAATGGTGTGCTTAGGAAAATTATTTGCTGCAGAGAAAAAATACGACAAGGCACTTGCGATTATGAATAGCGCATACGATGCCAAAAAGAAATTGATGGATGAATCAAGCCCCGCCCTGCTAGAGCTTGAGTTCAACATCGGGCAAGTTTACGAAAAATCAGGCAAAAAAGAAGAAGCAGAAAAACGTCTGCGGCAAGTGCTTGAAGCAAGCGAAAAAGTATTTGGCGCGAATTCGCCAGACAGACTTCCGTATATAGATGAATTGGCAAAATTCTTGCGCGCACAAAAACGTGTTTCGGCAGCCGAAGTCTACGAAACAGAAGCCCTAAACATCAGGCACCCAGAGCGAGTGCCTAAGTTAGGTAAGGGTCGTTAAGCCAATTAGCGTGCAGCAGCCGGAACTTCACCGAATACTTTGTCGCGCATCACTTTGGTTTCTGCATCAAGAGCTTTAAACTCTTCAAGCGAGAATGGTGTTGGTGCGGCAAGACGCTTGCGCAGCGCTTCGATGCGTGAATATGATTCGTTAAGCACTTCAGGTTTCACAAGTTTTAGCGATTTTGCAATTTCCGGAACTGCTTTTATTGCGTGGCAAACAAGCATGAGATCATTGCCGGCCTCAAGAGCCATTGCCACTGATTCTGAGCTACCATATTTCGCTTTGATGGCGCCCATGTCCATGTCATCAGTGATGGTGCAGCCTTTGAATTTCCATTCTTCGCGCAAAGTTGTGTGCACCATTTTGCGTGACAGCGAAGCAGGCAAATTTGAAGGATCAACCTTCGGATATGAAACATGCCCAACCATCAACAAATCGCATAAAGGCAACAATGTAGAGAATGGAATCCACTCAAGGCTCATCAGCTCGTCGTATGAGCGGTCGACAGTAGGCAAATCGTTATGCGGGTCGACATTAGCATGCGAATAACCTGGGTAGTGCTTGCCGCAGCAAAGAATGCCTTCCTTTGTCATAGCCTCTGCAAATGCAGTTGCATTTTCGATGACTTGTTTTGAGTTTGTACCGTAGGTTCTATCTTTCAGCGAGTTTTCGTTTTGCTCGTTTACAAGCGTGTCCAACACCGGCGCCAAATTCAAATTGAATCCGAACAAGCGCAATAGTTTGCCTGTTAATTTGCCATGCTGCTTAATAAGAGAAAGATCGCCGTGCTCAGTCAATTTCTTTGCACTGGGCGGCTCGGTCATAAACTCTTTGAGTCGCGATACGCGACCACCTTCCTGGTCTATTGTAATGATGGGTTCGTGCTTGACCGAGGCACGCAACTCGTCGGTTAAAGCACGCAATTGTGTTGGTGTTTTGATATTACGTGCAAAAAGAATAAAACCAGCAGGCTGAACCTCTTTGATGATTTCAGCAGTCTCTTTATCAAGCGTCTCACCCGGAACGCCCATAATAATGAATTCGCCACCTGTGAACTCGCGCATCGAAGGCTCCTCATATAAACATTAGAGGCGTACCATTATATAGGGCTAAAGCAGAAGTTTTATTAGACGCGCCCGGAGTTTTTGAGACCAAGCGAGTGCCGGTGGACCCAATCGTAGGGGCGACGCCATGCGTCGCCCGGCCGTAAAGAACGGAACTAAAGGCCGAACTGCCAGCAGCAATCAGGATCTTAAGGGCCGGGCGAAGCATGAGATACTGCTGGCGAACTAAAATGGAGCCGAATCAAGTTCGATGATTTGAGCTAAG
>CAZJLR010000043.1:0-47740 GCA_964546815.1 uncultured Candidatus Obscuribacterales bacterium
AACTTGATTCGGCTCCATTTTAGTTCGCCAGCAGTATCCATGGCGTCGCCCATACGAATGTCCTAGACGAATACTTACCGGCATGCTCGGTCGTACTTAAATGCATAGCAACTGCTAGACTTGCTAGCTATGATCTTCCCGGGGCTAATGGCATGTCCAGCGCAATCAAATTTGAAACAGAAGCAGTCTGCCCATGGTCTGGAGCAAGAGCTGGTATCCTGAGCACTCCGCACGGCAAAATCAAAACGCCAGTGTTTATGCCCGTAGCTACTAATGCAGCTCTCAGATCGATGAGCTTTAATGACGTGCTGGGCTGTGGCGCAGAAATAATACTTTCAAACGCATATCATCTATATCTTCGCCCGGGGCACGAACTCATTGCCGACGCCGGGGGCTTGCATAAATTTATGGCCTGGAATTTTCCAATTCTCACAGATTCAGGTGGCTTTCAGGTTTTTAGTTTAGATCAATACCGCCGGGTAGCTGAAGACGGCGTACATTTCAAAGATCACATGAGTGGTAAAGCGCACTTCTTGAGTCCAGCGCTGTCGATGGAAATTCAAAACAAAATTGGCGCTGATATCATCATGGCATTTGATGAATGCGTTAAGAACCCGGCTACGCATTCTGAAGCTGAAGCCGCGATGGAGCGCACCCACCGCTGGCTTAAAATTTGCGAAGAGACCCACGCGCGCAAAGATGCGCAAGCACTCTTCGGCATCATCCAGGGAAGCATGTTTGAAGACCTCCGTCGCAAATCTGCCGAAATAGTAACGTCTTTCGACCTGCCTGGTTATGCCATAGGTGGAGTTGCAGTCGGCGAAGAACGAGCTGAAATCGAGAGAGTGGTGCGCTTTACTACAGCACTCATGCCTGCGCAAAAACCACGATATTTAATGGGAGTCGGCACCCCCTGGGACATTCTCTATGCCATCAGATGTGGTATCGACATGTTTGACTGTGTTGCGCCGACTCAGCTAGCAAGACACGGAACGGTGTTTACTTCAACCGGCCGGCAATCGGTAAGAACCTCATCATCGAGGACAGATCTCGGTCCTATAGATCCCCAATGCGACTGCTACACATGCGGTACACACAGTCGCGCTTACCTGCACCACCTAATCCGTGCCAAAGAATACGCGGGTGCTACACTCGCCGGCATACATAACATCCGATATCTTATTAGAGAATCACAACGAGCAAGACAAGCCATTCTAGACGGAAGATTCCGCGAATATTTCGAACAACTCGCGCCCATCCTGATCCAACAAAATGAAGACCGCGCATTACTGCAGCACTGACGAATCTCCCAAAGCCGTGCGTGTTATTTCATTTTCCTTTTAGCCGCCCATTCATCCTGCTGATATAAGCCTTAGGTAGAAAGTCGGGGTCTGAATGTCCACCACCGGGGGCGTAGTGCGGATATTGCCTACCGATTGTGAGATCCAACGGACCAAACGCAAGCTGCTCCCAGTGAGGCGGGCAATAAAGCGCCGGCTCTTCGTTTGGCGGACCAGGCGGAATTGCAACGGACTGATTTGGCAGCGCCATCATTTCATTTAGCTGCTTAAGCCATTCAGCCTTAAACGCAGGACACTTCTCTTTTAAATCACGTTTTGCATCGGGATAAGTTTCAACCGCCCACAAATCAGTGTTCATGTAGTCCTCGCTCCACGTTGTTATACGCTCATGCGTATCATCGATGCGACTGGTCGATTGATGTGTAATGGTGCCTGCAACATGAGGATGTTCAACATTCCAAACGAGGTCTTCTTCCATGGAAAAAACTGCGCGTTTCAAATCATTGCACTGAAGCTGCTTTGCCGGTTTGATATGAGTTTGCAATACCAGGCATTTTTCTCTCAGCGACGGCGAAATGCGCGGACATTTAAGTGCATCAAGCAACTGATTCCAAGCTTTGATGTAATTCCAATCTTTAGTGCGGTTTTCGCTGCACCAATAAACAGCGCAAAGGTAGTTCCAGGCTGCATTACCTTTGTCGGAGTCTTTTAAGGATAAGAATGCGGAATACAACTCATGTTCGGTGTGCCGTGGGTCAATATTAGTTTTCTGTCCTGCGTAATCTTGATTGAGCAACTGAACTGCGCAATAGGCCCATTTCATATTTAATTGCCTGATTGACGGATCTCGCATTTTGCGTTTGAGCATTTCTTCAACAACGCTAGTATGATTTCTAGCGGCAGCATCAGAGTCTTCTTGCGTTAAATCATCATTTCCCGTCGCCTGCCTGTACGCAAACGCAGCCTGGTTCCAGTCGCCGCGAGCTTCAGCTTGTTGCGCAGAGCGCAGATATACTTCAGCCTCAGATTGTCTAGCTCTTCGGCCTGCAGCATCAAATGCAGCTTTTTCTGCAGAAGGCGATGAACCTGCGCCCGAAAAAGATGGAATGCTTGATTGTGAATACTGCTGGGCGTAGGGCACGGCAGTTGGTCCACCAGGAGTATTAATTAGAGCAGACGACGAATTCATGAGCCCCGTAGACTGATTGTTTAGTCCGCCGGGAGAATTCAACATAGTACCTAAGCCTTGCAAACCAACTTTGCGACCGAGTCGGTCAAGCGCGCCAGCCCCTCGATTTAAGCCCCTTTGCAAATTGTTTTGAATGCCGCGATTTACAGCATTATTCAGACCGGAAAAAGACTGCCCGGATAAAGACGCAGGGTTGCCCTGCATGCCAGGTGAATTGGAAACACCGTTTGAAGGGGGTGGAGAATATCCTGTAGCGTCAGCTACGCCGGGCGAATAGGCAGCCCCGGCTTGACCAGCAGCAGGAGCAAGCGTTCCTGTGGCGCCCGACGCGGGGTACGCAGCCCCAGCAGGAACAGCGCTGGGATATGCAACATTAGCTGGAGCGAGCGGCAGACTACTTGCACCACCGGTGGTGCCAACGTTTTGGACCGAAGAACCTGGCTTAGCTGTTGATGAATTAGACTTAGATGAATTCTTGGATTGCGTAACCAGATCAAAAATGTTGTCGGCAAAGCTCGCTTGCAACGGTGCCAAAAGCAGAGCGCTACTCAGCAAAACAACTGTTCTAGCAAACAAAAAAGAACTTTTGCCTGGAAAGAAAGGGGTCTGCTCATCTTGATTTGTTGATTTAATCACCACAGACTCAGTCCCCTGCGCGACGACCAATTAGAACCTCTCTGCATTATTCCCAAATCGAAATAGCATGTACCCAAGATTAAATCGCAGCTCAGGGGACGTAAGTTTCAAGCGACAAGCAAAATTGGAGCAAATGGCTCAATTTAAACTAGAGACCCATAAAAGTCACAGCCTTGCCCATTAGGCGATCAGTGCAGAGAATATGCTCTACTCATGGGAACGGAGCAAGGGACGCGCAATCATGAACAAATTAGTTGCAGAAATCAAGCTAATAGTCGCACAAAACAAGCCCAGGACGCAAAACAATGGCGCCCAAATCAATCAGCCAATGAGCAAATTGCCGGCAGCACGCCAAAACTTTGAATTTAAGAGCACAATAAAGAGCAGCACAGCAAAGAAAGTTGCTGAAATATCAAAACCAATAATGCTCTCAGCTTAAGCTTAATAGCCCCCAAAAGCTCCCAATCCGCACATTACGTGAAAAACAGAAAGCACTGCTTAAGATTAGCGAATTAATCTAAAGAATCTACTTTGAGCCTGGGTAAGACCTAAGATGTAGGTCAACTTATAAGCGCCCGCAAAAGGCGCACAGGTGAATGAACAAAAGGTTTGAGCGAGGCTGCGCTCTTTATGAGAATAAACGCTTTGAAATGGCAGAGCGTGAATTTCTAGCCGCACTGGCAGAAGAGCCCGACTCGGCACCGACGCATCGAATGCTGGCACTTAGCCTCCTTTATCAATCTAAAATGGAGCCCGCACTGGCCGCAGCAAATGAAGCTGTAGCAATCGACCCCGAGGACGATTACAGCCATTATGTTGTTTGCCTCATTCTGCATAAGCAGGGCAAATACCGTGAAGCAGAAAGGGCTATCGACGAAGCTAAAGAATTAAATCCGAACTATGCCGAATATCACACACAAGATGCTGTTTTAGCGTTAGAACAGAACCTGCTTAAAGAAGCTGAAATGAAAATTGAGCATGCCATTTCGCTCGACCCAACGGATGAAAGAGCTCTTCGTGTACTTGCTACAATTGCGATGCGTTCAGGCAAACTAAAAGAAGCTACCGAACTCACAAGAGAGGCATTGAAGCTTGCTCCGGAGGGAGCTCATGCTCAGGCGCTGATGGGCAATTTGCTCCAAAAGCAGAAAAAAACCGGCGAAGCAATTCAACACTACAGAGAAGCACTCCGCATAAACCCGACACTTGAATGGGCACGCGAAGGATATTTAGAAGCGCTCAATTCGCGCAATCCACTTTACGGGTTTATTCTAAGTTTCATTTGGCTCACAGAACGCCCCATCAGAATCATTTGGTTTAACGTATACGTAATCGGGATCTCCATAGTTTTATACATAGTCATGGCAGTTGTTGGCACAATAATGAAGCACATAAGCAAACATCTGCTTACCATGTTTATGCGCTTCGACCCTGTTGCGGTTGAAGCCCTGGACTATAACGAAATCAAGCAATCAAACATCTTAGCTATTTGGATTGCTTGCTCTATGCTCATTTCCACCGGCTTGCTTTTTCTTTGCCCAATGCACCCATTTTTTCTGCCTGCGGTTGTGTTTTTGTACGGCGCCCCACTAATTTTCACAAGACTTTTTGAGCTACGCGACGACCCACAAGCACTGGCTGAATACAAGATATATTGCTATGTGGCTGCCTCGATAGGGCTTTTGGCAATTGTATTTAGTTTTGGACCAGACACTCTGAAAGTAAAAAATTTGCCTGCTAACATTCAAGACGCATCTGGCATTTTAATTTTTGCTTTCATGCTGATGACCTTGTTCTCCAGGCGCTTCCCCTGGCGCAGCGGCACTGGTACGCCTTTGAAAACCTAGTTTGCTTCGTTCAATTAGAAGCCATACTAAAAATACAATCAACATTATGTATTGAACCAAAAGCATCACGGCAATAATTAGCGTGGCAGATACCCGCATCAGCATGTGAATTACGCGAAATGGATTATCATCCAAATCGTACGAGTGGTCTTTCTTGATATTTGCTGCATTAAAGTCAAACGAAAATTCAATTTGTACTTTATCAGGAGCGCCTGCCGGCAGTGACGAAAACACACACTGGCGAATTGTTGCAAGAGCTTGCTCATCGTAATCTTTGTCACCGGACGAGTCTTTGATAAAAAGATCTTGTGGCTGGCCACTATGATCAACCATGAACACCGCCACGGCTTGCAAGGTTTTTCCTTTCGCGCCCACTCGTGGATGCCATTTGCTTTTTATTTGCTGCTGAACACTACTCATATACGACGCCGCGTCCCAGTCTATTGGAACATCAGCACGCGCAAAGGAGAAGCACTGACAGGCAAGAACAATGGCTAGAAACAGGAGCTTCAATGCCGGCCCTCAGTTCCGCTTCAAATATTCAAGAACATCATCATAAACGCCGCCCTGATTGGAATACATAGCGTAGTTCTTCGCAGTGGCTATCCATTCCAGAGTTGATGGTTTCACAGCCTTCAGTGCCTGCTCAAGATCACCTGTTGTAATTGGAGTCGGATTGCCTGTTCTCATTGCTTGCTCAAGCTTCCTCTCAATTGCGACGTCTACTACATTTGCAATATCTGCGCCAGAGAATTTTTCAGTTTTCTTGCCGAGCAAATTAAAATCAATATTTGGGTCGAGCGGTTTTCCTTTTAAGACTATTTTGAAGATTTCCGAGCGGGCAGGGGCGTCTGGCGGCGGCACAAAAATTATGCGGTCGAAACGCCCTGGGCGCCGGAATGCCGGGTCGAGATGCCAGGGTGCATTCGTTGCACCTAATATCAGTAAGCCATCGTTGTTATCTGCAATGCCATCCATTTCGAGTAAGAATTGATTGATGATTTGACGCGTATTGCTGCTGCGTGCATCAGCCCTGCTGGCCGCCAGGGCATCGACCTCGTCAAAGAATACGACGCATGGTTTTATGCGGCGAGCTTGCTCAAACAGCTCATGCAAATTTCGCTCACTGCTGCCAATCCACATGTCTAATACATCAGCGATTCCCACTGCGATAAACGCAGCTTTAATTTCTCCGGCTGTGGCTCTCGCCAGATGAGTCTTGCCGCAACCAGGGGGACCATACATCAAAATGCCGCCACCAATTTTCTTGCCATAAGCGGCAAACATACTCGGATTTGTGAGCGGATGAATAATTTTCATGCGAATCTGGTCTTTAACCGCATTCATTCCACCAACATTTTCAAAAGTGACTTTTGGTCTTTCAGCCTTGTTAAATCCATCAAGCTCGCCCAACTCTTCGCCAGCATCGTTGTCTGGCGCCGCCCTGTCGGACATAACCGGCACAGCTTGCAACGACAACTGTTCTGCCAGCGAGGGGTCTGCCAGATTTGCATCTATCTCTATCGCCTTTTTGTAATGCTCATACGCCTTAGAAAGCGAGCCGTCATTCAAGAGCAGACGAGCCATGAGCACATGCGCGCCACCGGGCGCCGCCAATGGTCGCTTTAAGATGTCTTCAATTATGACCAGAGCCTGACTGTACTTGCTCAGGTGATAACTGGCTGTTGCCAGCCCAAGCTTGATTTTGTCATTATCTGGAGCAAGCGCCAGCGCAGTGCTGTATTCCTTCTCGGCCTCGTCGTAAATGCCCAGAGACATAAGTGAATTTGCAAGATGCTCCCGCAGCGGAACATTGTCCGGCGAGAATTTGACAGCATCTCTCAAAGTAGCGATAGCACTATTGTCCATACTTTGCCCAGTTTACCTCTCCATACACTACGTGAATATGCCGCACGGTCTCTAAAGTCAAACAATTCGCAGGCGCCAGCAAAAGCCAACAATGGTAGGACTTTTGACAGTTCACTTTAGAATTCGCAAAGACAGAAGGCTGATTTTACGGGCAAAGACGAGACTGTCGTATAATGTGCACTTATGAAAATAGTTAACATCGCTGCCTACAAATTTGTTGAGATCCCCCAGCCGTCTCAATGGCTGCCTCTCATGAAAAGTCACTGTGATGAACTCGGTCTAAAGGGAACTGTGATTCTGGCAACCGAAGGAATCAATTTGTTTTTGGCAGGTACGCGCGAGTCAATTGACCAGTTTCTGCATTTTTTGCTAAATGACCCGAATTTCGGGGCTAGCTTTGAAAATATGGAACTCAAAGAAAGTTTTTCGGAAACGCAGCCATTTCGACGCATGGTAGTGCGCGAAGCAAAAGAAATCATCACAATGCGTCACCCAATGATACGCCCGGCAAATCACAGAGCGCCCGCAGTTAAAGCGAAAACTCTAGCAAAATGGCTAGACCAGGGTCACGATGATGAAGGGCGCGAGATTGTGCTTCTAGACACACGCAACGCATTTGAAGTTGCAATAGGTACATTCGAGGGAGCTGTAGATTTCGACATAGAGCGCTTCAGCCAGTTTCCCGATGCACTTAAAGCTTCAAACGAAGAAGAACCTATGCACGAAAAAACAATCGTTTCGTTTTGCACCGGCGGAATTCGTTGCGAGAAAGCCGCTCTGTTTATGCAAGAGCTTGGACTGCCAAAAGTGTATCAGCTGGACGGCGGTATTTTGCGATATTTCGAAGAAGTGGGCGGCGATCATTGGCGCGGAGACTGCTTTGTGTTTGATGAACGCATTGCGCTAAAGCCCGACTTGCAAGCAGCCGACAACTACTCACGTCAGGCAGACGGATCGCCTGCAATGGAATCATAGATAGAGTTTCGGGCTGCTCACGTTGAACTCACATTGAAATTGTTAGTCTTCTCCCAGGTTGAAGAACACGGGGGACGCAAGTTTATGGCACACAATGAAATTCAAATAGCAGAAAAACCCGCTGATAAAACTCATACAAATCCGCAGGAAATAGCGCACTCGAGTGTTGAAACTAAAGATGCCGAGTATAAATTATCAAACGAATGGCTAAGCGAAGCAATCAAAGCACACAGTCAAGCCAAAGATTCGAATCCATCAAGCAAAACAGTTGAAGATTTTTCCGATATCAAAAAATTACTAAACAACCCAGAAAACAAATTAGCAACTCCTGAACCAAACGCTGAAGACAAAGCAAAAATGGCTGAGCAAGCCAAAGACATCGCCTCAACAATCGGCAAGCACGGCGACTTCCATTCTGGAATGAAGCGCGAACAAATCGAAGAAGCAATAAAAGATGCCGCAAGCAAAGGCAAAGAATATTTAGACTACTTAGTAAAACAAATCAATCAAGAACTAGCTAAAAGCAATCCAGACCTCATGCTTAGCAGCAGCTATTTTTCACAAAACGGAATTTTGAACCCAGAACAAACACATGCCGAAGTAACACTTATCAATACTAAAACACGCGAACCAGAAGACAAAATTCAAACTGACCCAGAAAAATCAGACCCGATCGTGGTGAAAGAGCTTCCTCACGGCATTCCGATTTTCGAACCAAATCCAAAGCATCACAAAAACGAATTGGAATTCGATTGGGATAACTGGAACAAACATGACATTTACAACAATCGTCCCAGGTTCAATCCAAACACTGCAGACCAAGCCGAAATTCTGAAATAGAATTGCAAATCTCTAAACAACAGGGTCTGTATAGATGTATCCAGACCCTTTGACTGTCTGAATTGGACAACGCTCATCGGTTATGCTTAGTTTCTTGCGAAGCGTTTTGATGCAAGTTCTAACTGACTCTTCCGAAGCCTCTTTGTCCGACTCCCAAACACGAGATAGCAAGTCGGCGGCACTGAAAAATTTGTTTGGATTGCTGAGGAAAAAACGCAACAAGGCAAACTCACGCCGGGTTAAAAGACGCTCTTCACCGTTGACGTTTATTGTTGATTTGCCGGTATCTAAAGTCATTCCAGCAATTTGGATCACGCTGGATAACAAGCCGACCGGGCGGCGCAAAACTGCTCTGATTCGAGAAGCCAACTCATCGAGTACCACAGGTTTTACCATGTAATCATCAGCGCCACTATCCAAACCGGTAGTGCGATTAGATATCTCCCCCAGGCCCGTTAGCATAATTACAGGCGTGGCAATATTTTCAGAACGTATTATTTGCAAAATTTCCACGCCTGATTTGTCTGGCAATTGCCAGTCTAAAATCATGAGGTCATAACCAAAGCGACGTAAAAGCTGCAACGCATCAGCGGCATTATGAGCCACTTCAGCGTCATAAGACAGAGTCTCCAACCAGAGCTGCAAACCGTTTGCCAACGTAACATCGTCATCGACTACAAGAATTTTCGGCAAGCGCCCTCCTGTTTGCTACCTGGTCATTGAAGTGGTTCTTCAACAAGCACGGCCATACGATGACAGTAGCAAAAGAATAACAAGATAGCTCCGACCTAGCAATAAGGCAGTAAGAACGCCCAAGTCCGGCGTTTTCCACAAAATTGCAGCAATCTTTGAATTTGATTTACAGCACTTGCTGATTGCCCGGCGCAAACAGAGCGTGGAATTTGATAGAACCACATCGTAAAATGTATTGAGAATCGGCTTCCTCCTCTTGAGAAGAATAGACACTGATGGCGTGGTCAAACCCGGGTGCAAAACATACAGAATGCATTTTGAAAGCCACTGTAGCGCCAAAAGTCGCGCAGAAAGAGGAAGTCAAGAATGCCTGATCGAGAGATTATTGTCGGCATAGACTTAGGCACAACCAATTCGTGCATTGCCATTACAGAATTTGGCAAAACTACTGTAATTCCTAACTCGGAAGGTGGAAGAACAACGCCATCCGTAGTCTATATCGACCACAACGGAAGCAAATTAGTTGGCGCGCCAGCAAAGAAAAGAGCGGTCAAATATCCTGAGCGCACTATCCATTCTGTCAAGAGACACATGGGAAGCAATCATCGAGTGGTCGTTGACAACGTTCAATATTCTCCCGAACAAATTGCATCTTTTATCCTGCAAAAGCTCAAGGCACAAGCAGAAGAATTTTTGAACGAAAAAGTTAGCAAGGCGATTATCACAGTCCCTGCATATTTCAGCGACGCCCAGCGGCTTGCCACAAGGCATGCGGGCAGCCTCGCCGGACTTGAAGTGCTAAGAGTCATCAACGAGCCAACCGCTTGTGCGCTTGCTTATGGACTCAACAAAGTACAACCAGGGCAAGAAACCAACATAATAATTTTCGACTTTGGGGGAGGTACTTTTGACGTATCCATCCTCCACATCTCAGAAGGCGTAGTTCAAGTAAAAGCCACAAATGGCAACAACCGATTAGGTGGTGACGATTTTGACACGCGTATCGCACAGTACATTAATGACAAAGTGCGCCAGAAGTACGGCGTAAATCCTGGCTTAGACCTCGTCGCCAGACAACGGATGTTAGAAGCCGCAGAAAAAGTAAAAATCGACCTGAGCGGAATGAGAACATCTAGAGTTACATTGCCATTTCTGGCAGTGGCGAATGGCGAACCAGTTAACCTCGATATGGAAATAACTCTCGATGAGTTTAACAAGATAACTGAAGACCTCGTACATGCTACAGCTTATCCAATTGAAACAGCATTGGCTGATGCGAAGTTGCTGGCAAAGCAAATAGACAACGTTGTACTTGTCGGCGGCAGCACACGCGTGCCTGCAGTGCAACAATTCATCAGAACTTACTTCAATCTTGAGCCGGCTAAAACAATAAACCCGGACGAGGCATGCGCAATTGGCGCAGCAGTTCAAGGTGGAATTTTGTGCGGCGAAGTTCAAGACTTGCTTTTGATAGACGTTATTCCAATGAGCCTGGGTATTGAAGGAAACAATGGTGAATGCATTCGTATCGTCGAAAAGAACACCGCAATTCCAATCACGCGCAGCCACAAATTTGTAACCACTAAAGATAATCAGACCACACTTACTGTTCACGTGTTGCAGGGTGAAGGCAAAACAGTCGGTGGCAACATTTCGCTTGCTCACTTCGATATCCAGGGCATTCCACCCGGTCCGGCCGGGTCACAAGAAATCGAAGTCGAGTTTCACATTGATGCAGACAGCATTTTTCACTGTCGATTCAAGCAAGGCAGCAATTATGTACACCAGATTTTCCTGAAACGAACAAGCGGTTACGACCAGGAGCAAATAGAAAAACTATTAGAAAAAGAAACTGCAATGCTGGAAGCTGAAGCAAGAAAGAAACCGAACCTTGCTGATGCTGCCGCTGGCAAGCGCTCTGCAAAGCCCAAGAAGGCAGCAGATACTGCGCAAGATAAAACGGGCGAAAGCAAGCCTTCGTACGCAGACGGAAACGGCTCATTCAAAGCCCCTTCGATCATAGAAACGATCAAAGAAAAATTTCAGGCAATTTTCGGCTCACTATTCAAAAAATAGCTTCGGCTTAAAGCCATGGCGCAACAGAAAGAGGAGCCGTAATCATATGCGGCGAGCCTAAACCCATGATTAAAAACATACAAAGCGCCATCATAATCACGAACAGCATAGCCATACCATAAATAGCCCAAAGCCCAGCCTTGTCGTCGCTTGCAACAGACTAAATCGGATTGTTTTTTCGGAGTGTATTCATAAAATGCACCCTCAATATTTTGTTTTGTTATTTCCTTTGACGCTCTTGCAATGAGTTAGTTCCGTCAAATGCGCCTGATTCTAATGTTCTTGGAGGCAATAAACTGAATAATCGAACTCGGCTCATCTAAAAGTGCATATAGTGGAACGTCCAGAACATGCCCATTTCGATTATGAAGGACAAGCGCAGAATTGTCTCTTGGAGTAAAGTACTCTACAAAAGCAATGTCCTGCAAAAGCATGTTATCAATCTTGCGCTCTTTTGAAATAGCGCTTGTGGTGAGCAGCTTAATCTCTTCATCGCTAATAACCAACTCGTAATGGTTTGAGGCCTCCATGAAATATCGAGCCGCAAACAAAATCAAAAAGAATGCAAAAGCAGAAGCGCAAACCAGGTCGAGCAGCGGCAAATGCTGATTGGAATAATTGTGCAGCAGCCCAGCAAATGACACAAAAATGAGCATCGCGTCAAGCATGCTCAAAATGGACAGGACTAAAACGGTGGGCACGAAAGCCGGTCGTCTCCACCCGGGCTGAGACTCTAGACAAAATTTATAGTCTTTGTGTCTTGATGTTCGCGTGAGAGTATGGTCCATAAGCGTCTACCAATTTTTTCTTTAATTCATAAGCTATCGATCTATAAGGTGTAAAAATACTGCGAAAGGTTCCACCTATAAATTGTTTTTTGCTTTCAAGATATCTATGCTTGTTGCGTGGCTGAATCTCGATTCAGATGAGTGCAAATTGGGGGGAAATTATGGCTGTCACTACGCCGATAGACTATCGCAATCTTGTAATCTATTCAGTCTATGTGCGCAGTCATTCGCCCGAGGGCACATTTTCAAAAGTAGAAGACGACCTTGCTCGAATTAAAGACATGGGTGTCGATGTTGTCTGGTTTATGCCAATACATCCAATTGGACAGCTAAATAAAAAAGGCAGCTTGGGCTGCCCTTATTCAATTAGCGATTACAGCAAGGTCAATCCCGAATACGGCACAATCGATGATTTTGCTCGATTAATCAAAAAAGCACATCAACTCGGTCTCAAAGTTATGATCGATGTGGTCTACAATCACACTTCTCACGATGCTGTTTACCTTAAAGAGCATCCAGAGTGGTATCACAATGATGAGAATGGCAAAGCAATTACAACTGTTCCTGAATGGAGCGACATAATTGATTTGAATTTTGGCACAGCCAGTGCACCAAACAAAGCGCTCTGGGACGAGCTAATTGGCGCCCTGAAGCAATGGGTATCTCTTGGAGTTGACGGTTTCCGCTGTGACGTTGCCTCGATAGTTCCAATTGAATTTTGGCTCAAAGCAAGACAGGAAATCGAGAGCATAAATCCAAATGTGATTTGGCTTGCAGAATCAGTCCACGCCGGATTTGTAGTCCAGCGCCGCCAGCAAGGTCGAGTAGGTCATTCAGATAGCGAAGTCTACCAGGCATTTGATATCACTTATGATTATGATATTTGGGAAGTCTGGCGCGCTTGCGTAAAAGGCGCCGCGCCATTGCACAGATATTTGGAATTTTTGTTGCAGCAAGATTCGATTTATCCCGCAAATTATTGCAAAATGCGTTTTGTCGAAAATCACGACCAGCCACGCATTTGCGACTTCGCCACCAATAAAAATCAAGCCCTGGCCTGGACGGCATTCCAGTGCTTTAATCGAGGAGCTTTTTTGATTTACGCAGGACAAGAGTCTGCTGCCACCCATAAACCTTCATTGTTCGAGTCTGAGCCGGTTAAATGGGGGAATTATGAAGTCCAATCGTTTTTGACAAAACTAGCAAAATTGAAAAAGCACGAAGCACAAAAGGGTGATTTTGTTATTTTGGATTCTGAGAAACAAATACAAGCAATATGGGAAACTGTATCGGGCAACAGTTTTTACGGCATTTTCAATGTTCAAACTGATGCAGATGCGGTTGAGGTTCAAATTCCCGATGGCAGTTATAAGGATGTTTTGAGCGGAAATTTAGTTCAGGTAAAAGCAGGAAAAATCGAGCCTCCAGATATTGCATTTATTCTTGAATACGAAGGCAAGTTGAAAAACCCCCGCAAATTCGAACCTCCGGTATGGCATTTCAAAATTGAATAAGCGACAGAGCCTCGATGTTAAGGTAAGAGACTGCCAGGCTGGGTATAAAATTGAGGAGCGTTTAGATGGAACCCAAAGCCATTAGAAAACAGCCGGCTATTTTGTTGATTTTGCTTGCAGCGCAACCGCTCGCCGCGCTGGCGTCTTCGCCCGTCTTCGAACAAGCAGTGCAGCAATACAAAGCCAGGCATTATTCCTCAGCGATTGCTGGATTTCAGGCTGTTCTGAAAAGCAACCCATCCGACCAGATGAGCCATTACTACATGGCTTTGTGTTATCAGGGAGTCAACCAGATATCACAGGCACGACAAGAATATGAATGGGTTACACGCAGCGGCGGCAATCCCCAAATTCGAAACTATGCATTTGCTGGACTGTCCAACCTGGGTAAATACAGCCCTACCTTTGGCAGAAGTCAGGTTAGCAGCCCAGCGCAATCATTCTCAGGGGCAGGCCCCAAGTTATCGGGCAGGTTGAAAGTACTCGAATTCTATACCGACTGGTGAGGACCCTGTCGGAAGTTCGGTCCGGACTTCGAATTTGTATCAAACCGCTACCGCGAAGCCGACTTCCAGAAGCTTAATGGCGATGACGCAGCCAACGAAGCGCTGAAAGCAAAGTATGGCGTTAATAGCTATCCACGCATAGTTTTCACAGACTCAAGCGGAAAAGTGCTTGATGAAATCAGGGGCGCCCCCGGGCGAGACGAATTCGAGTCACGAGTCAGACAGCTGCTTGGCAAATAGTCCGCTCTCAAATACCAGGGTAAAGCCTGGTTGACAAGAGCAAGCGAGCTGGCTTATTCTATTTCCTACATTACTAATTGTCGGCAAAAGTTTTTGGAGGGCATAATATGCTCAAAATCGCAATTGCAGCCTCTATCTTGCTAGCCTGCCTCGCAGTGCCGACAGTACAGGCAGACGAAGCAAAGAAATCCATTGGCGACCTGAGTGGCTTTGGAACCGCCAGCATGCCCAGTGAAGCAACTAAAACTCAAAGCGAAGAACTAAGTGTCTCGGGCGATGAACCACTATCAGAGCCAGGCAAGAGCGCCCCGACAGGTAATCAGTCTAGTGGCAATCGTAATTTGCTCAATTTGCCACCTGTAAGCAGCGGCATGCCCTTCAAAGGGTCTTACATAGCACCTGCAAATCTCAGCTTGCAACGCGAAGGTCTCACAGAACTTCAGCCAGCAAGATTTGCCACATTAAGCGATAAAGACCCCATTACTGGCGAATTGCTCCCGGCTAGATACGCGGAACTTTCGAAACAGACTTCAGCACCATTTGTTGCTCCGCCCATTTCGAAAATTGCAGCCCCCGTCGGCTCAATTCTAAAATTGATTAAGGGTACCGACGGGTTCTAATTTGCTGCGCTCCGCTTACCAGGTGCGGAAATAATTGCCGTAATCAGGATAATATCTATCCCGCCAGCGGTCGCGGTGCCAGCTGTTGTTCCAGCCGTTGTTCCAGCCGCGGTTATATCCCCAGTAAGGGTTTACCTGGTTGTAACCATACACGCGTCCACGGTCCCATCTGTGACCATGGTGCCATCCGTCGTGATCATGCGCCTCAGCGGCCGACCCATTTACAAACGCGATGGACAAAAGTGCAAGCCCTGCAACAATGCCTTTTTTGATTATGTTCTTCATCGAGATGTCCTCCTCTTGAAGCAGTTAAGTAGACGCAGATCTGGTGGCACAGTTCCATGCAGGTCTTGAAATACAGACTTTTATGGTATCGCCAATGGTGATCAATTTAGCTTGCGGAACTTTTAAGGCAGACCTTCATTCTTATTCCAAACAGAAAGCCGTGGACTTAAGAAGGAGCTTTTATCATGCAGAACAAAGGAATGATGTTAGTCATGGCAGCAGCCACAATGCTGCAAACAGTCGCCACACTCCCTGCTCTAGCAGACTATCACGATTATGTTCGTCACCAGGAACGCAAAGCCGCAAGACAAGAAAGAGAAGCACGAATTGACGCAATGGAAGGACGCTTCGGCGCATCCAGAATGCACGAACGCAAAGCTTTTCGCGATGCAGCACGCGCGAACTGGGGACGAGGATGGCACCATGGTCACTATTACGACCGATGGGATCGCTACTAACGACGACGACGACGACGACGACGCTAGAACCGACTAACAGCATTGCTCAGGCACTGCGCAAATAGTTAAGCGGCAACGATGACGCGTGGCATTGCACACCTTAATCCTGGTGATTATCGAAGCACTGCCACGCGTCACTTTCTTGTCAATCGGGTATTAGTTCAGGATGCCCATGAGCCTTTAGAAAGTTGATAAAGGATTCGCGCAGGTTCTTACCTCTGAAAGTATTTAGAACCGAGAATGGTTTTACCAGCGCCTCTTCAACTGAGCAACTTTCTATTTCAGTATTAGTGCCACCACGTGCGCTAAATCCTTTTATAATGCAGTCACCACGGGCGACACCACTACCAGCCGGAAAATATCTGTCAAACTCCTCTTGCTTAGCAACACGAATAATTTTTCCGGTTTTATCATCTACATCAATATTTGTCGAACTCACTTTGATGCAATACTCCTTTGTGCTCAGAATTATTGGCTCATAGCGATTTATGATTTTATATTGTGAATAGCCATCCAGCGAAATTTTTGTGATGCGAGGCCAACTATCGTGGTGCCAAACTCCACCTTTCTTGTCTAATTGCATTCCATACAAATGGTCAACCTTACTGAGCGACTCAACATCACCAAATTTAGTATGGTCGATTTGTTTTTCCCGGTGATATAACCCGGCCCGCCACTTTGGAATCTGATACCAATTATCATCTTTGTCTTCGACCGGCAGTGTCACCGAACTAAATAGTTTATGTACTTTAAGCTCAGGAGAAACAGGCGGCACGGACTCAGAGAAGTTAATGTCACCAGAAAGTGGCTGCGAAAATTCCCCGTCAAGCGCAACGCCACCAGTCAACGGCAAGTGCGCCTGCTGTTCTACCTTTCCTTGCAAAGGTTCAGCCCC
This sequence comes from uncultured Candidatus Obscuribacterales bacterium, assembly GCA_964546815.1. Taxonomy (GTDB): domain Bacteria; phylum Cyanobacteriota; class Vampirovibrionia; order Obscuribacterales; family Obscuribacteraceae; genus JAIEPM01. Next base: position 16,733 of record CAZJLR010000043.1, read on the forward strand.
AACGCAATAGCAAGAGCACGAGACGATCAGCACTGCGCCAAGAAGAAAAGCTCGTAACAACATCTATTTCAGTCCTTACCAACAAGACTATCTTATCAAGTAAGTCCCGATTCGACGCAGACCTTTCGGCCAACACAGTTCAAGCTTGCCTCTCCGAGCGACGGGATGGATATTGCTGGCAAAAGCCAGCTATACAGCTGTAACAACCTCAGCCTCAGCCTTCTTCTTATCCTCGGCATTATCAGGCAAGCGAATCAAAATTACAGAGCATGGCGCCTGCATAATCACTGCTTGCGAAACACTACCCAGGAGAAAGCGCTGAAGCCCTTTACGTCCATGTGATCCGATTACAATCATGTTAGCCGGCCAGCCCAGAGACTCCGCCAAAATCTCCTCTTTAGGAACCCCAAAACGCACCTCGAAGGACACTTCGGTATCAGGAAGGGCTTTAGCAATTTGAGTTGCCAATTCTTTCAGAAGCTCTTTGTTTTGATGTTCATAATCTTTGAGAGCAAAACCCCTATCTGCGTGAGCTTCCAAATTTCGGATAGGTTCAATGAAATGAACAAGCTTGAACTTGGTTCCTTTCATCCAGCGGTGATTAACAACAAATTCTTCAATCACCTTTCCGTAAATCGGACCATCAATAGTAAGCAGAACATTAGTCATCTTCTAGGCTCCATGATTGAGTTATCTTGAACTCCATCCTGTTATTATGATGAATCGCCCCTGCTGTTGCATCAATCTCCGGGACGATCAAAAGCTAGCCTGCATTCACTCTTGGGGTTTCAATAATTAGGTCGACTAAATCAGCTAAGGCGTTTTCCACAGTTGGCGAAAGAGATTCGCCCAGGGCGAAAGATTCACCACCCACAGTACAAAGCCAGACTGGAGGGCACGCATTGAAAAGCTGCCTTGCAAGTGCGACCAGAATTTGAGGAGTAAGGTGATGCGTAAACGACGAGTTGTCCGCATCAGCGCAGGAATCAGTGTCCTGAAGTCTATTGAATGAAATCTCGCCAGGCAGAAGGTCTTTACTGGCATCTACGAATATGACACCACTGGCAGCGGCAATTGCTTGCGCCCATTCTATATTTAGTTGAGTTCCACTTATAAAACTAAGGTCAAAATTCAATTTAGTTGATTGAAGCCTATCAATCAAAACATGCGCCAGACCATCATCGGAATGCAGCGTGCTGCCATAACCAATCAACAACCACATTTCAACGCTTCTTTTCGTCCAACAATGATCCGTCGGAAGCTATAAGCTGAATTTGCAAAGGCATTTGTCCATAAGCATGAGTAGAACAACTCAGACAGGGGTCAAAAGTTCTTATCACTGCTTCAATGCGATTTAGAATACCATCGCTCAAATGTTCACCCTTGATGTAATGCTTAGAAGCCTGGGTAATACCTTTGTTCATCGCTAAATTATTATGGCCGGTTGCGATAACCAGATCTGCATAGGTGATGAGCCCATCGTCATCAATTTTATAGTGATGCATCAAAGTCCCTCGCGGTGCTTCTGATACACCAAAGCCTTCGTGAGCATTCGGCGAAGCCAGTGCCCGCACATGCTCATCTAGCACGCTGTCATCACTCAATATTTTCTCGATCATTTCAAATGCATAAATGATTTCAATAAGGCGCGCGTAATGATAATAAAACGAACTTCGATGATCAATTTTCTTAAAATCTGCCAGAGCCTTATCTGCGCGTTCTGTTCCGCAACTAGAGGCAATATGCAGACGCGCCAATGGTCCTACGCGATAAACTCCATTGGGATAACCCATAGGTTTGAAGTAAGGGGATTTCAAATAGCTGTGCTCTGAAATTTCTTCATCAATAATCGTCTTAAACTCTGCAGGGTTCAATCGATCAACATAAGCCTTACCGTCATCGTCGACAACTCGCAAGAAGCCATCATAAGTCTCTAGCTGATTATCACCCGAAACGAGCCCCATATATAAAGTAGGGAAATTTGCGAAGACTGAAATTTCTTCTTTGAAGCGATCAACTTGATTGCAAAACCAGGCAAGCGTTTTTTCAGCTATGCCAATTACTTCAGGCATCATACTGAGTATTTTGTCACGATGCTCAAGCGAGAGCGGCTTGTTGACACCGCCTCCAACAACCCAGGCAGGATGAATGCGTTTGTCACCCAGCATTTCAATTATCTGTTGCCCTACCTGACGAAGCCTGATGCCATTTGAGGCAAGCTCTGGATTAGCTCTGGCGACGCCCAGAATACTTCTCTCTGCCGGGTCGGCATCCATGCCTAAAAGCAAATCGGGAGACGAAAGGTAGAAAAAACTCAGCGCATGCGACTGTGCTATTTGCGCCAGGTTAAGCACTCGGCGAAGCTTAGCAGCTGTCGGCGGAATGCTCACAGACATCAGCATATCGCAAGCCTTCGCAGACGCCACCAGGTGACTTACAGGGCAAATGCCGCAAATACGTGAAAAAATCGAAGGCATTTCGTGGAAGGGACGCCCCTCTACAAACTTCTCGAAGCCACGCAGTTGCGTCACATGAAACATTGCATCTTGCACCTCGCCTGCATCATCGAGGTGGATTGTTATTTTTGAGTGACCTTCAATACGAGTGACAGGGTCTATTATTATTTTCTTGCTCATTGTTTTTTCTCAAGCACCAAATCTGGTGAGTTCTGAAAGGTCGGGCTGCCGTCCTGCTAACAGCTCAGTCAAAACAAAATAGATATTGTCGGCTGAGGGCGGGCAGCCCGGGACAAATAAGTCTACCGGAACAAAATTATGAATAGGCCGCGCATGCGCGCACAGCAAGGGCACATCCATTGGTTGTTTTGGCAGTTTTCCTGCACTGACTCTATCAAGGACTGCATTTACACCAATGGGGTTTCGCATTGAAGGCAAGTTTGCGGTGACTGCACAATCGCCCAGAGAAACTAATATTTTTGTTTTCTCGCGCACAGACAAAATTTTTGCAAGGTCGCCCTCGCTGCTTACAGCTCCTTCAACCAGAGCAATATCAACGCCGTCTGGAAAAATCTTGTGATCTACAAGCGGGCTGTAAACAAGATCTACCTGCTTCAAGAGTTCAAGCAAACGAAAATCCATGTCCAAAATAGACATGTGACACCCAGAACAACCGTCCAGCCATACTGTTGCTAATTTCTTGCGCTCACTCATTTGCGTTTTTCTCGCATCACTTCAAGGTAAACAACAAAGTCATTATCTTTTTCCATTTCACCTACGGCCTTGCCTTTTTCATGTAAAGCACCGGTTGGACAAACTTGCACGCATTTGCCACAGCTCGTGCAACTGTTCGATTCGCCCCAGGGCTGATGCAAATCTGTTACCAGCGCAGAGTCAATTCCGCGACCTGCAACATCCCAGGTGTGCGCACCTTCAATCTCATCACAAACTCGCACACAGCGCGTGCACAGGATGCAGCGATTGGCATCAAAATTAAAACGCTCGTGCGATGCGTCAACACTGCGATTTGGATATCGATATGGTAAAGAAATGTGGTCTAGTTTCAAATCTTGAGCCGTGCTTTGCAGCTCGCAATTACCGTTGCTAACGCAGACAGAACAAATGTGATTACCTTCAGTAAATAGCATTTCTACGATCATTTTTCTGTAAGAAGCCAATCGCTCAGATTCGGTTTTAACAACCATTCCTTCTGCGACTTTGGTTGTGCATGCTGTTTGTAATTTGTTGCTTCCTTCAACGTGCACCAGACAGAGACGACAACCGCCCCAAATCGACAGCCCATCAAGCTGACATAAAGTCGGAATCGGTATGTCGTGTTCACGAGCAACATCTAAGATTGTTTCATCATCACGACCGCTTAATTCTTGACCGTTAATGCTCAGTGTTACAACACGCATAGAGGTCTCCTTATGTCTTGACCGCTTGGAGCACAAACGCCGGCAGGGCAGTTATGCCCAACGATGTGCGCTAAATATTCATGCCTGAAGAAATTCAAAGTACTCAGCACCGGATTTGGTGCCCCCTGACCCAAACCGCAAAGACTGGTATTTTTTACTACATCACACAAAGCTTCAAGTTGAGCCAAATCAGCTAGCGTAGCTTCACCTTTGCAGATTTGATCTAATATGTGGTGCATATGAACAGTGCCCACCCTGCACGGTACACATTTGCCGCAAGCTTCAGTGGCGCAAAATTGCATGAAAAATCTGGCTACATCAACCATGCACGAACTATCGTCCATAACAATCATTCCGCCAGAGCCCATGAAAGACCCAAGCTTCATAAGTGATTCGTAGTCGATCGGCATATCCAAATGAGCTTCAGGAATACAACCTCCGGCTGGTCCGCCGGTTTGTACCGCCTTAAATTTATGTCCATCGGGCACACCGCCGCCAATGTCAAAAATCATCTGGCGCAATGTAGTGCCGAGTGGCACTTCGATCAACCCAGTGTTTTTCACTCGCCCACTGAGCGCAAAAGTTTTTGTTCCTTTGCTTCCCTCAGTACCAATAGCCGAGTAAAAATCACTTCCGTAAGTCATGATCGGAACAATGCTTGCAAATGTTTCAACATTATTGATTAAGGTTGGACAATCCCACAAACCTTGCTCGGCAGGGTACGGTGGTCTTGGGCTGGGCAAGCCGCGGCCACCTTCGATTGAATTTATCAGCGCAGTTTCTTCACCACAGACGAAAGCCCCGGCACCAAGCCTCACCTCAATACTTAAATTGAAGTTTGTGCCGGCGATATTGTTGCCCAAGAATCCATGTTTTTGAGCGTTGCGAATCGCCATTTCAATTCGTTGCACAGCCAGCGGATATTCTGCACGTACATAGACGAACCCTTGATCAGCCCCAACCGCATAAGCCGCAATCATCATGCCCTCAAGCACTCGAAAAGGGTAATCTTCGAGTACACTGCGATTCATAAATGCACCGGGGTCACCCTCGTCGGCATTGCAAATTACGTATTTCTTCGTGCTTTCGGCTTTAGCTACAGTGCTCCACTTCAGTCCGGTGGGATAGCCTGCACCGCCCCTTCCGCGAAGACCAGCACGTTTCACCTGCTGCACCACCTGCGATGGCGTAAGGTCTGCCAGCGTTTGCATGAATGCGGTAAAACCACCGACAGCAATGTAATCTTCAATAAGCTCTGGATTTAACATCCCTCTCAATTCTGTCACTATACGTTTTTGCATAGTAAAGAAAGGCGCTTGCGTGTCGCATTGCAATCGCTGAAGCGGCTGGCTATCAAGACTGTCGACTATTGCAGCAGCATCACTTTTTGCAACTTCTTTATATAAAACATCGTTGGGCTGAACAGTCACCAGCGGAGCTTGAGCACAATTGCCCTGGCAGCCCCCCGGAGAAATCAGACACTCTTGCTCAATGTTTCGAGCTTTAACTTCGGCTTTGAGAGCCTGGAGCAAGTCAGCACTTTGAACCGATTGGCAAGCCGTGCCCATGCAAACATAAACACGCTTTTTGAACTGAGCAAGCCTTTCACTTTCTTGCTCTTGAGCTAGTTGCAAACTTTCCAGACTAGACCCTGGTTCATTGTGATTATTCATTCTTGAGCCACTCGTCAACTTTAGCTTTAGCCTCGTCAGGCGTTATTGTACCGATAACCTGACCATCGAATACAGCCGCAGGCGCAATGCCGCATGCTCCAAGGCAGCGCGCAGTAACCAGGGATATTTTCTTGTCAGGAGTTGTTTCGGAAGCCCTTATTCTGCATTTATGCTCTAAGGCCTCAAGCACTTTTGCCCCACCTTTGATGTAGCAAGCAGTGCCCAAACATACAACGCAAGTATGCTTTCCTTGCGGCTTTAGTCTGAAATGGCTATAAAAGGTTGCAACGCCATAAACCCTGCTGAGCGGAACTCTCAAACTTTTTGAAACGTAGATCAGCGCAGCGTCGTCTAAGTATCCAAATGATTCTTGTAACTTATGTAGTGTTTCAATCAAAGCACTTCTGGCATAAGCGTGCTTTTTCATGGTTGCGCCAACGATCTTCCAACGTTTGTCATCAGAAGGTGGCGGAATCAAGCCCGTATTGTGCTGATATTGCGCCGACGTCATCTAATACAAAACCTCTTCGCCACCGAAAAACCAATATTCTAGTCCATTAGCAATTGTTTTTCAGCCCGTCAAAATCCTTTTTTGCGCAAGTCGGCTTTGACATGCTCAGCTCGCTGGTGCAGGTTAGCCGCAGCGCGCTCCAAACCTTTTTTCGAAGCAAGCGCAGCTAATCCCTCAAGAGATTCAAGCAACTTAGGATGCGCATCGCCTCTGATCATTGCCAATATTTGCATCGCCTCACGATAAAGCTCGATGGCTTCGTCGTATTTATCAAATTCTGTTAGCAAAGTTACTTTTACGAGAAGACAATCACCATAGATTAGCGAGTGCTTTCCGAGATCTTTGCTTTCCAAAATGAAATCGATTGCTTCATTTATAGATTTCTCGCAAAGTTCATAATCGCCAGAAATCTCAGCCAGAACAGCACGATGTTTCAGTAATTTAGCAGTTAGCTCATCGGGTACATCTGGATGCATCTTCAACAAGCTAAATGCACGGTCTAAGGGAGCGCGTGCCATATCAGCCTTACCTGCACGCCAATAGAGCAAGCTCAGCTGATGATAGTCTTCAATCAATTCAACAATTAACGCAGGATCGCTTGCTGTTGCAGATTCGTCAATTTTAAGCGCAGACTGAAGCAAAGGTTCAGCCTCGTCAAATTGTCCAAACGAACCAAGAGATTTAGCTAAGCTCACGAGCGTTGGACTCAATGTCGATTCGGGCAAATTACGCTCTTCGATAAGCTCTTTTGCTTTCATAAAATGGCGGGCAGCCAAACGGAACATTCCAGCTCCATAAGCCATACGACCAACAGCCATTTTTGATTTCCAATAACGCAAATCAGCTTCAGAACTCACGAATTCACCTACTCCAATTAACTAGCAACCAGATCAATTTGCATTTCTATTGTGCGCTTTCTCAATAAGCCATACTTTCCTAGTATATCGTTGGGAAAATCGCCAGAAACGCGGACGATACACTCTTCTTTTGGAAAATGGTCAAACATCGAAATAACGTGAAGGTCAAGCAACAATTCCCTTAACTCACTTGCAGAGCAGAGCCTTGTAAAACGAGTGCAAGTTTTGTCATTTTCCGGTTCAAAACTAATGCTTGCCGGATCTAAATTGAGTTCCAAGCGTCCCTTCATAAAAAGCTCCTTCAGGCGAAGCGCACTGAACCAAAGACTCGCTACATATCAATAATCCAGGAAAATCGTGTCGCTGAACTCCCCCCGTAGGATGGTTCTATAAAAATTAAATTTCAAGCCTGAGGTGACACAAATCAGCCTTTAGGACGAGCTTAAAGTTAAAAGCTGTGCTTCAGGATCAAGCTGGCAAAATTAGGCGCGCACTATTTGTCTGCCGCGTCGCCCTGTTTCTCTTGCGGCAAGAAAAAGTAAAACTTGCTACCTTTACCTAGGGTACTTTCGCAAGAAATACGACCACCATGAAGTTCTACAATTTTTCGGCACAAATAAAGGCCCAGCCCAGTGCTTGCATAATAACGCCCACTGCCGGCCGCTTGCCAAAAACGTTGAAACAGCTTGGGTCTATCTTCTTCGGATATTCCCTTACCCGTGTCTTCCACCGCAATTCTCGCGGCAGAGTCTTTCAACTCTAGCTTGACACTAATGCGACCGCCCACTGGAGTAAATTTCAAGGAATTATCGAGTAAGTTTTGCACCACGCGACGAATTTCTTCAGCATCATAAACAAACTCAAAAGGACCTTCGGGCATGTTCAAATCGAGCACAACTTTCTTCGTGTCACAAAGAGTGCGCTGCTCTTCAACTGCAGCCAAAATCGTTGCCTTCAAATCACTGTTTGATAGAGACAATTTTTTTACACCACTGTCGTATCTATATACATCAAGTAGCGTTTGCACCATTTTATAGAGCGCTGAATTGCTCTGGTGAATCGTATCTAGAACCTTTGACTGCGTATCAACCACAGGTCCAAAATCACCATCCATCAACAATTTGATGGCACGGTTCGCCGCCAAAATCGGGGTTTTGAGATCGTGAGTCAAAGTAGCGACAAAATCCTCGCGCTGCTGCTGCAACATGACGCGGTCTGTAACATCAACAAACAATGAAACGAGACCATTAGTCTCACCCGATTCGGTTTTAATTGGCCAGGTTGCCCAGTCGAAATAGCCTGGTGTTTCACTTTGGGACAAATACAATAATTCAGCCGTGCGTCTTTGAGGTAAGCCAGATTCAATAACTTCTCGAAATAACTCCAGCGACAGTGTTTGCATGGCATCACCAAGGGAAAGACCAAGCAAAGAATCTCTATCTGATTTGCCAATGATTGAAGCAAACTCGCTGTTGCACTCCACAATCTTCAAATCTCTGTCAAGCTGAATGATACCTATGGGCGCATCTTCCAAAATACTTTTTGTCACGCGACGCTGCGTTTCAAGCTCTCGAATGGCGTCGTGCTGCTCTCTGATCGCTTTTTCCTTGGCTATTGTGTATGACTCAATTGCCAAACCCATGTCAAAAAATATCAAGCGAGTCAAAGCTGCTGTAACAGCCACACTCTTTTCTGGCGCGTCAGCGTATTTTTCGTACACAAGTCGTCTCAGCCAGGTCATAACCCTGTTGTATGCGCCCAAGTACCAAAGCGGGTCTAAACCAATTCGGTAATGGGTGGTGCCGACAGCCAGACGTTCGGCAACGTAAGCATCGTCATAATTGCCTTTTGTAAGCCTTCGAAAATAGGCTTTCTGCGCAGCCTGCGCTCTGTGTAAAGTATTGTCGTCCGGAAAAAACTTTTTTGTTTCTGGAAACGCCAAAAAATGAGCATACATATCATCAATAAGAGGGTCGATATTCTCTTCCAGAAGTTCATCGACTTCCTTGATGAGTTCTTCGTCTTCCGGGCAAAAGCTCAACCACCTTTTGCGCAGGTCTGTGTCCTTCATTGATGAATTCGATAGCATTATTTGATGAAGCGTCTATGCGTGTTCGTTGTAAAGTGCAGTGGATTCTATTTCAAAGAATTTCTATACTAATGTAGTCTACTTGCAATCGTATTGTGGGATGCTCAGAAATGCCTGAAGAACAAACTGAAATTAAAATTCTCTTAGTGGAAGACCATCTGCTCACTCGGATGGGTCTAAAGGCTGTGCTGGAGCGCACCAAAGATCTCAAAGTTGTCGGCGAAGCTGAAGACGGAGAGAAAGCCGTGGCAATGGTAGATGAAGTCAAGCCAGATGTGGTTCTTATGGACGTTGGCATGCCAAATTTAGATGGCATCGAAGCATCAAAGAGAATCAAGGAAAAACATCCAGACCTTTCAATCATCATGCTTACTTCGCATGACAACGAGCGCGATATCTTTGCATCTCTAGCAGCAGGAGCAGGCGGCTACTGCCTCAAAGACGTAGAGCCCGAGCGCCTATACACAGCAATCAGAAGCGTTACAGCAGGAGATATCTGGCTTGATGCAACAATCGCCGGAAAAGTACTCAAACAATACAACAACGCTTCAGCACCAGAAGTATCGTCAAAAGCACCTTTGACCAAGAAAGAGCAAAACCTTCCAGAACCTCTTTCGCCACGCGAGATGGAAGTTTTAACCCAGTTAGTAGAAGGCTTGTCCAACCAAGAAATTGCGGACAAACTCATTATTTCGCTTGCTACAGCTAAAACACATGTCCGCAACATTTTGAACAAACTAGCAGTAGATGATCGAACTCAAGCAGCCGTGCAAGCCATGAGACGTGGACTTGTGTAGGAAATTGATTCACCAACGCATTTGTAAACTGCAATCTTTCTCGACAAATTAACCGGCAACAGTCTTTGTCTTTAGCTGCTCATGAAGATTGGCGGGGCGGAGCAGATGAGCGTATCTGCATTTCGTTTGCTTCCATAATTGAAACAACGAATGCCATTTGCCTACATCTAGAATTGGAGCAGCCTGGGCAAAAAAGAATCGCGCGTTTGTAAGGTCGCCGGCTTCCTCATAAATTGAAGCCAGCATTACTTTTTTCCAGGCTATTTTGAATAAATCAGGATCACCCGAATTTTCCATGTCTTTAATCAGCCGCTCATAAATACGTTCAGCATCCCGATATTTGCGGATTGAGGCAAACAAAATCGCGAGGCGGACGTGGCTTTTCTCGTCCTTGAAACTATTTGGCTCACACATGTTTGCACCCTCCAAACTGTTTCTATCTTCTGCTAAACAATGACAGTTCGCGTCGTCCGGGCGAATATAATTCATTCCCCCGATCGGGTGACACGAAAATAGAACCTCCCATCGCCAACTTACCGATGGATCAATCTCATCTAAACGGAGGAGCGAAAAACAGCCCTCGGGACGATGTTGACTTAGATTATTAAAGCTAATCTTGATATGCGCGGGGGCGTTCGAAAATCAGCGCTAAGAACATGGGGGGGTGTAGGAACCATGGCCGACAATTTGGCTGAAATGATCAAAATGCAAGAACGGAAGGCCTATTACGCATCTCACTGCGCAGACAAAAGCTTTCCTTTAGACGGAAGTGATTGGGCCAGACTACTTCGAGAAAAGCAAATACTCGAGCGTCATCCGCACTGCCGATGCGACAGCTGCGAAAACCTTTTGACTCGCCTGCATGACAGAAACAGTTTGCTTAAACGCCAGAGAATTGTGGTTGCAAAAGCACTACACCATTGGTTTTTGCAAGAGGAGAAATATGGTTCGCTTTATTGGACCATGCGAGAACAACAAACAGCCCACGAACTTGCAAAAGCTCTAGTAGACAACTCTGAAGACCATCCCAGCACTCTAATCGATGCGGAGAAGGATTGGCTGTCGCAGAAGATCTATTCAAAGCCAGACCCATCAGGGTTGCTTACTGATGAAGACGCAGAAAAAGAACTGGACAATTTTACTCATCCCAAAGAATTAGCAATCAACGAAAGTGACTTCGAGACAAATAAGACTTACGACATGATTGAAACCACTTTCTCAGAACCAATTTTGATAGAAGATCACGAGCCAAGCAAGACTGAGCAAACAGAGGATTCAAATTCAACAGTGAAAAGAGAATCCAATGAACTCGAATATACCTGGGAAATCTAAATTGAGATACCAAAGAAAGATGGCTGCTGACGGCAAAGCAAAGGCTCAAACAATGGCAGAGTTACCTCTGGTGTTGTGGGTCATTATTATAGTTTTTACCGTGCCATTAGTAGATTTGGTTGCTTTCTCAATCAGGTATAACTACCTGCTGATGGCCTCAAGAGATGCAGTTTATACTGCTTCCAGAGCAAAAACGTTTCTCCAAAATGTCTCTGCACAAGATCTTTCTGCCGTAAATTCAGCAAGAGTGCAGGCAAACACAACAGCCGCCGCATTTCCCGAAGTGACAGTTAATTCTGTCAATACCTCAATTGTGGTGACAAAATTGAGTGATGGCACAGTAACGAGAACAACGACTCCGTTATCAACACCTGCAGACACTTCCAATTATGCTTACCAGCTTGAAACAACTGTAAATGGCACGTCGAATCCGCTGCTGCAAATGTACCAGGGTTCGGGAATTGCCATTCCTGGGCTAAACGCACCCATCTCAGTTTCGATTACATCACGCGCATTTTCCGAATGTCCGCAAGGACTAAATCAATAAGCCGCAGTGGTCACAATCGGAAAAGTATAAGTCTTCGAGAAAGTCATTGTACCGTTGCTTCCGAAATTTACTCCCCAGAGAAACACTGGTGCTGGAATTCGAACAGTCGTATTTGTTGTGACTTGAACATATGGACTTGTATCAGCAGGTGGATTTCCACCGAAATCATTATATGTAAATGAGGCAGCATCAACTGTGGGTGTGGTTACGAAATAACCATCGCCCTGATATGCTTTAACCGCAGTCTGAGCTAGTAGTAGAGCGCCACCATAACTGCTAGACTGCGCGGCCATTCTTGCTGCGTCGCGGCTGGCTCTTTCGTTTAATCCAGAGCCTAATGCGAGAATCAAAACATCCACGCAAAACATGGCAATTGCAACTAGAAGGACAGCAATTATCGCAAGCTCGAGAATAGCAGCGCCATTTGTCTTTCTAGTTTGGATTTGAATTGCCATCTCGATACACCTCTATCGAACCAACTGAACTAGCGAGCGCGCCACTCTTTCAAATGTTTTGCGCAGCTGGCTAGTATTGGTCACGAGAAAAAACTGCCCACCGTTGCCGGCTATGGCTGCCATGCCACCACTAGTAGGGCTTGAATTAGTATCGTTCAAAATGCTAATTTCAGAAGGTATTATCGCCGCATTTTGCGCTAGTCCGATGCAATAGATTGGAATGCCCGCATTTTTTGCCAGAACGGCAGATTGCCTCGCATAAGCCCAGGGATCAGAGCCACCGGCGGTGGGTTGACCGTCAGTAAACAACAAAATCGCTTTCTTTGATCCTGGTCTTGACTGCGTTTGAAGCTGGTTTACAGCCTTTGTCACAGCATCACCAATGTTAGTAGAAGTTGTGGCGACAAGTGTAGGCAAGACTCCTGTGACAGCGGTGAAGTTTGTCGCAGTAGGGGTGGAATTGAGTGAAATATTTGGAATAGGCACCTGCAAACTTCCACCAGCCCCATAAGAAGAGTCGATTTTGTCTGCGCTGTAAGTCCCGTTAGCGCTCGTACCTGCATTATCTGAAAAGGTAATAAGCCCAAAATGGGCATCAGTATCATTGTTTATTACATTGAAAAAGACCTGAGCAGCATCTTGCGCATCCCAAAGCGGATGAAGATTGGTAGCAGCCATGGAAAAATATTTGGACTGATATCCAGCTTTGGGCAGAACAGTAGAAGGCACACCAGTCGAAGCTTTACTTTGAGCGAAAGAAATTTGATCATCCAAATTTCCACGAGAGGCTTCTACAAGAGTAGCAACGTCTGGGAAGTTATAGCCATCAGCCGTTGTTAATCCACCAAAAACTGATTTGCCATCAATATTCACCACCATATCGGTAAATGTTTGATTTGTGCCAGTGCTTGCATTTCCGGGTGGATAATTTCCCGGCGCCGAACCTTTATCGGGGCTGCCACGCAAGCTCGGACTGAATGTTAGCGGATAGGTATTTCCAGAATTAGCCAAACCGAGATATTCTGGGTACGTACCATTAACTCTCGTACCAGTTGCGGGCGGACCCAAAATATCAAAAATAGTTCCTTGAGCCAGAGTGCCAGCCGGGGAACCACCGGTGGTGCTGGTGACTGTATAAATGTTTTTCGAATTTGCCGACTGCCACTGCCTTTTTACGAAAGTAACCGGTGTCTGGTCATCGATAGAACCAGACACATCAAAGCAAACGACGATGTCCAGGTCGGGAACACCACCCAGCGCTGAAGCTTGCAACGGAGCGTTAGGCAAAGGCAAAAATGTTGCAAATGCAGGGGGCAAATTAAACGTTGACGTCAATCGCAATACTTTGCCACTTGCGCTTCCCAGCGGAACCACTGCGTTGTTGTTGTTTGGATCTAAGAATTCAGCGTACAAACAAGCAGCATTTGGGGCGGGAACTTGACTTGAACTGCCGGCAAATGTAGCACTAGTCAACGCCGCACCGGCAACATTGTTCTGCTGAAACATTTGCAACGCTGTATTCAAGGCGTGTTGCTGCGAACTTGTTGTGTCAGTGTAATCGCTGCTGGCAAGAGTCGCAGCGCCAGCCAGAGCGGCAGCCTCAGTGGCAGACCGGAGCTGATTGCGCGCAGACTCCAACCTTGTGACTTCAAAGCTATATAGCCCAATCACAAGGAGGACCAGTATGGCGATGCCCAATCCGAACACCACAATCATTTGTCCTTTTCTATTTCTTGAACGCTTGTTCATAAAAATCTCCGCTGTCATTCTTAAAGCATCAGTCAATTTTTTCCATGAGGACTAATTTCTAGCTTGCTCTGTCAACAGTGCGACAAGGCTCAGAAGGATCGCAGTCGAGTACAATTTCTGGATTTTCCTTTGAGGCCAAAATTGTCGAAATATCTTCTGGAAGTAATGTTTCTTTTTTCAAAAGCAGATTTGCTCCGAACTCGAGCTCTTTTCTGCGTCCCATCAAAATACCGATAGCACGCTCCAGCGCTTTGTTCACAAGGTCGCGCACAGCACAATCAATCTCACGCGCAGTTTCTTCGCTGAAATGTTTGCTTTCAAAAGCGCCGGTTGCTGTACCCAAGAACGGCGAATGCTCTGATTCATAAGCCACGGGACCGAGAGCTTTATTCATGCCGTAGTTTGCGACCATGCTTCGTGCAATTTCAGTTGCCTTACTCAAGTCGTTGCTGGCTCCAGTTGAAATATCGCCTATGACTAATGTCTCGGCGGCTCTGCCTCCAAGCAAGACAGCTAGTTTGTTTTCTAGCTCATGGCTGGACATCAAAAAACGATCTTCAGTCGGTCGTTGCATTGTGTACCCAAGCGCGCCGATGCCACGAGGGATAATTGAGATCTTTTGAATGGGATCAGTGCCAGGCAAAGAGAGAGACACTAGAGCATGACCCATTTCGTGATATGCAACGACTCGACGCTCTTGCACGTTGAGCAGTCCATTTTTCTTTTCGAGCCCGGCTACCACGCGCTCAAATGCAGCATTAAAATCTTGCATCTCAACAGCCTTCGCGCCGCGCCTGGTAGCCAGCAATACAGCTTCATTTACCAAATTAGCCAAATCGGCACCGGTAAAACCTGGAGTCGAAGCAGCAATATCTTCAAAAGAAATCTTCTCATCACAAACTACAGTTTGCGTGTGGACTTTTAAAATCTGTACACGTCCGTTTTTATCCGGGCGGTCTACCAAAATATGTCTGTCAAAGCGACCGGCACGCAACAATGCAGCATCCAAAATTTCAGGTCGATTGGTTGCAGCCAGAAGGACAACACCCTGCCTGGTGTCAAAGCCATCCATTTCGACCAACAATTGATTGAGAGTCTGCTCTTTTTCATCATGACCGCCCCCCATAGGGTTGAGCCCGCGAGCACGTCCTAAAGCATCTAACTCATCGATAAAAATTATGCACGGTGCACTCTTTTGAGCTTGAGAAAAGAGGTCTCTCACACGAGCCGCACCGACTCCAACAAACATTTCTACAAACTCAGACCCACTGATTGAAAAAAACGGAACTCCAGCTTCTCCCGCAACAGCCCTGGCCAAGAGTGTTTTGCCTGTGCCGGGTGGACCAACCAACAAAATTCCTTTGGGCAAATGTCCACCCAAACGGTTATAAGTATCTGGCTGCTTGAGGAAACCAATAACTTCCTGCAATTCTTCCTTCGCTTCATCAACACCAGCGACATCTTTAAATGTAACTTTGACCTTATTTTCAACATAAACTTTGGCACGGCTTTTTTCGATGCCCATCAGCCCAGGATTAATTCCATCCTTGCCGGCAAAACGAGAAAGCATGAGAGTCCAGATGCCTATAAAAATGACCAGGGGAAAAATCCAGGCGCTAAAAGCTTTCAAAAATCCATCTTCACTGGCGCCCTGAAATTTGATTTTTGCATCAGCCAATCTCGAAGCAAGCTGAGGGTCGTCAAGCCGAACAGTTCTAAATGTTTTGAACTTTTGACCTTTCAGCTTGCCGACAATCTCTTCCTTTCCAATACTCAAATCATCAATTTTGCCGTCTTTAGAATACGAAATGAAAGTGCTGTAAGGAATGGTTTCAACTTGTGACGCGGCGATTCCATTGATGATAAATACAAGCCAGAGAACGACAATAAAGTAGCGAAAGGCAGACCCTATGTCGAAAGTCGCTGGCTCTTTCTTCTCATCCATTTGCAAAAATCTCCCGGAGCTGCAGACCGATTTGCAACCATAGCCCAATCATCTCGCAGCAAACACATTTGGACATCCAGAAATCGGGCTATTTGCTCTCATCCTCACGATTGAATTCGTTGCAACCCAAGGACGGTAAGGCTGAAAAGAAAGAACTCATCCCTGTGGCTGATGCTTCATGACATTGAATCTGGGACGATTCAAACACGTAGGCAGACTTTTCGTTGAGGGAAAAATGAGCAAATACATTAAGCTGTATGAGCATCTCGGACTTTCTGATGTAGCACTGGTTGGCGGCAAAAATGCCTCCCTCGGAGAGATGACTCAGGCTCTAGCCGGAAAAGGTATACGTATCCCCTGTGGATTTGCAATAAGCTCTGCTGCCTACGATGCTGTACTGGAAAATGGAAATATAAAAGACGCCTTGATAGAAACCCTCAAAGGGCTAGACACGTCAAACACAAATGATTTGTCAATCAGAGGACACAAAGCTCGCACTTTAATAATGCAAGCTGGTTTTCCTTCAGAACTTACAAAGGAAATCATTGCGGCATACAGAGAACTGGAAAAAAGATATGGACCAAATTGTGACGTAGCGGTGCGTTCGAGCGCAACGGCAGAAGACTTGCCGGACGCATCTTTTGCCGGACAACAAGAGTCATTTTTGAACATTCGTGGCGAACTCGCTTTGATAGAAGCATGCCGAAACTGTTTTGCATCATTGTTTACAGACCGTGCCATCTCATACAGAGTTGATAAAGGCTTTGAGCACATGAACGTCAAACTCTCAATTGGCGTGCAAAAGATGGTTCGCTCTGACATTGCCTGTTCGGGCGTACTTTTTACGTTAGACCCCGAAAGCGGTTATCGCGATGTGGTACTCGTCACCTCAGCTTACGGGCTTGGCGAAAATGTTGTAGCCGGACGAGTGGATCCCGATGAATTTATTGTTTTCAAAAAAACACTAGAAACGCACGAGAATGCCGTAATTCGCCACAAAGTCGGCGCAAAACAGTTTCGCATGATCTATTCAGGACACGGCAGCAGAACTACAAGAAATATTGAGGTAGCCAGCGAAGAACGCGAGAAGCTGAGTCTTTGCGATTCAGAAGTTCTTCAACTAGCGCGCTGGGCAAACTTAATAGAAGAACATTACTCAAAAGTTTATGGTCACAACGCTCCGATGGACATCGAGTGGGCAAAAGATGGCATTGACGGAAACTTGTACATAGTTCAAGCTCGCCCAGAAACAGTTCACAGTACACAAAAGAGCGGAGTCATCGAGTCCTATCATCTAAAAGCAAAATCAGAACTATTGCTACAAGGACGAGCAATCGGTGAAAAAATCGGTGCCGGAAAAGCAAGAGTTATACTCTCACCAAATCACCTTTCAAGCTTTCGTGAAGGCGACATTTTAGTTGCCGATATGACAGACCCAGACTGGGAGCCCATCATGAAGAAGGCTTCCGGCATTGTCACCAATCGCGGCGGACGCACATGCCATGCGGCTATTGTTAGCCGAGAAATTGGAGTACCATGCGTGGTCGGCACGGGAAATGCAACAGAGAAAATCAAAACAGGACAAGAAATAACTGTATCTTGCTCAGAAGGTGCCACAGGATCTGTATTTAAAGGTCTGCTCGACTATGAATGCATAACCTTGCATATGGACCAAATTCCAAGAACACAAACAAAATTGATGGTAAATGTGGGCAATCCAGAACATGCTTTTGCGCTGGCAAGTCTTCCAGTTGCAGGTGTAGGATTGGCTCGCGAAGAGTTTATCATTGCCAATGACGTGAAAATACACCCACTTGCTCTGACAAGATTTGACTCGCTGAAAGACGAAGAAGTAAAAACTGAAATAGAGAATTTAACTAGAAACTACGCAAGCAAAGAATCATATTTTGTACAAAAACTGGCAGAAGGTGTAGCAATGATTGCTGCAGCATTCTACCCACGGGAAGTTATTGTACGACTCTCAGACTTCAAAACGAACGAATATGCCAACTTGTTAGGCGGCAAGCAATTCGAGCCACTAGAAGATAATCCAATGCTCGGCTTTAGAGGGGCATCGCGCTATTACAGCGAAAACTATCGTGACGGCTTCAAATTGGAATGCGAAGCCATCAAGAAAGCCAGAGAACAAATGGGTCTTACGAATATCAAAGTAATGGTTCCGTTTTGCCGCACAGTTGCAGAAGGCAAAAAAGTTCTCGATGAAATGAAAGGAAACGGCCTTGTACAACACGAGAACGGTTTGCAGGTTTATATAATGTGCGAACTTCCATCAAATGTATTATCGGTTAATGAATTCGCAGAATTGTTTGACGGTTTTTCAATCGGCTCGAATGACCTAACACAACTGGTTCTAGGTGTGGACAGGGATTCTGAAATCATTGCCCCATTGTTTGACGAAAGAGACGAATCTGTCAAAACTGCAATTAAAATGGCAATTCGAGGCGCACATGCGGGCGGAAGAAAAATCGGCATTTGTGGTCAAGCCCCAAGTGACTACCCGGAATTTGTCGAATTCCTGGTAGAGAACAACATCGACAGTATTTCTCTATCTGAAGATGCAGTATTTAAGGTACTTAGCAATGTAGCAAAAGTCGAAGAGCTCTTGAAAAAAGAGCATCGCATGCCAGCAGCGGTAACCTCGGGTATTGTTTAGACTTTTGCCCACGCAATAAAGTTCTGCCAATGCAATATCAAAGTACAACACAACTGATTGCTAGCTTAAACTCCAGCTACAACGGACTGAGTTCAAACGAAGCGAAGAAACGACTTTCTGAAGTGGGGTCGAATACGCTATTAGAAGAAAAAACAGAACCACTGTTTTTTAAATTCCTGAGCGGCTTCACACACTTTTTTGCCATCATCCTCTGGTGCGGTGCGGCGCTAGCGTTTTTTGCAGAGTGGAAAGCGCCAGGCGGCGGCATGCACTTGCTTGGCATAGCAATTTTGGGCGTCATTTTTGTCAATGCAGTCTTTTCATTCTGGCAAGAATACAAGGCAGAGAAGGCAATTGCTGCATTAAAGAAACTGATTCCACACAAGGTGAAGGCATTTAGAGATGACAACCTTACAGAAATGCCAGCAGCAGAGCTCGTGCCAGGTGATGTTATTTCACTTGAAGAAGGTGATGATGTCCCCGCAGACTGCCGACTCTTAGAAGCGCATGCACTTCGCGCAAATTATGCAACTCTAACAGGCGAATCTCAGCCACAATCACGCACAGCTTCAGATTGCTTTTCTGAAGGACTGATGCATGACCGCAACGTTTTACTTGCAGGCACATCAGTGTTTTCAGGCCGTGGCAAAGCAATAGTATTTGCCACAGGAATGCACACAGAGTTTGGAAAAATCGCACACCTCACTCAATCAGCAAAACGCTCATTGTCACCACTTCAAAAAGATATTGTCAGACTGAGCAGAGTGATTGCCACCATTGCCCTTAGCTTTGGCGTATTATTTTTGCTGGTAGGAAAGGCAATTGGCATTTCATTTTGGACAAACATCATATTCGCCCTGGGCATTATCGTCGCCTTAGTACCAGAGGGACTTCTACCTGAAGTCACATTGGCTCTTGCGACATGCTCACAGCGCATGGCAAAACGAAACGCGCTGGTTAGACATTTGCCCGCGGTAGAAACGCTTGGGTGCGCCACAGTCATATGCACAGACAAAACTGGAACATTGACAGAAAACAAAATGTGGGTAAGTGAATTATTTATTTGCGGCGAAGTCCTATCAAACTCAAATCGACTTTTACTTTCAAAACAGCTAGAGCCAAGTTTCTCCAAAATTTGCAAGGTATCGCTAAATTGTGAAAATGCAAGGGACACAGTCAAAGATGGCAAAGAAATTCTTGTTGGCGACCCAATGGAAATTGCACTTGTTGAATTTGCGCGCTGCCGAATGGAAAGTCCACGTCCACAAAAACGAATAGACGAAATACCATTCGATACTGAAAGGAAAAGACTCAGCGTCATTTGTGTTGATACAAACGAGAGCCTGAGCCTGTACAGCAAAGGCGCACTGGAGCTGCTTCTTCCACTCTGCTCAAAAGTAGAAACAAAAGACGGTGAGGAAGTTCTGGGCGAAGAACTGAGAGCAAAAATTATCAGCGTAGAATCTGCGATGACAGAAAGAGGACTGCGCGTCCTCGCCTTCTGCCAGAAGAAACTCGAGGAGAATTATGATATCAACACTGCTGAATCAGACCTTACATTTATTGGTTTGATAGGGCTGGAAGACCCGCCCAGAGTAGAAGTGCCAGACGCCATTCTGCGCTGTAAACAAGCCGGAATTCGAGTGATTATGATAACGGGCGACCACCCAAATACGGCTCTTGCAGTAGCCCGCCAAATAAAACTTATAGAATCAGAATCGCCCACTGTTTTAACAGGACCGGAGCTTAGAAAAATGGCAGACAGCCAGCTTCAACTAATGCTCGCCCGACAGGAAATTATATTTGCAAGAACAGATGCCGATCAAAAAATGCGAATAGTAAACACACTGAAGAAAAGTGGTCATATTGTTGCTGTCACAGGTGATGGAGTCAACGACGCCCCAGCTTTAAAAGCTGCAGACATAGGCATCGCAATGGGTCTTACCGGCACTGACGTTGCCAGACAAGCAGCTGTGATGATTTTGGCTGACGATAATTTTTCAAGCATAGTAAATGCAATTGAAGAAGGTCGTGCCGTTTTTGCAAATATTCGCAAGTTTCTCACTTACGTTCTTTCCTCAAACGTAGCAGAGCTTATTCCTTGCCTCGCATTTGTTTTGTTTAAAATCCCTCTTCCCCTCACAGTCATGCAGATTCTGAGCATTGACCTCGGCACAGACTTATTGCCGGCATTGGCTCTTGGCACTGAACAAGCAGACCCATATCTCATGTCAATTCCACCGAGGTCGAAAGACGCGGGACTATTTGACTGGAAATTGCTCTGTAAAGCATATCTATATCTTGGTGCGATGGTCTCAATCTCTTCAATGGCAGCTTTCTTTTATATTTTGAATTCTGGTGGATGGCATTATGGTGAAATTCCGGCTACAGATAATCTAAACTATCGTGCCGCAACAACGGCTTGCCTTATGGGGATCATGTGCATGCAGATTGTGAACGCATCCATGTGCCGCAGTGACAGAAAATCTGTATTCAGCATCGGACCATTTAGCAACTCTCTGCTAAACCTGGGCATAATATTGGAATTATTGCTTATGGGTTTTATTTGCTATTCTCCACCAGGCAACGCAATCTTTCACACAGCCCCATTGCCACTAGATTTTTGGCTCTTCATGATTCCTTTCATGATCGCGATGACAGGCATTGAAGAAATTCGCAAAGCAATTCTCCGGAGAAAAACTGCAAAAAATGTCAATGCAAAAGTAGAATTGAAAGTTTTAGAAAGTAAGGTATAAGGGTTTATCCATGAAATTTCGTATTTGCATTTGCTCAATGCTTTTCCTCATATCAATCGGCGCAGCAGGTCTATGCAAAACGCCGCCCAAGAAAAGCGCGACAAAGAAACCTGTGGAGCAAACGAAAGCGACGCAACAGGCACTCATCACCAAAGGAAAAGCTCTTTTTGCTGCCAATCAGTGTTTAGATTGCCACAGCCTGGCGGGCAAGGGAAACACAAACGACGGCATTAGCCTTGATGACATAACAACGCGCAGGTCCATAAACTTCATTCAAAAACAATTGAAAGACCCGGAAGCTCACGTGGCGAATGCACCAAAAGCATTCGATGGCGACCCGAATATGATGCCAGCGCCCAACTTAAATAGCTCGGAAATCAACGCTGTCATTGAATACTTAAAGTCTCTGTCGCCCACCCAAAAGACACAGAACAAAACTTAGACGATTTAACTAATTAATACGCCACGAGCATAAGTTCGCTATGGTATTGCAATGAACGAAGCAGACAATCTCACTATCAATAAGCAAGTCATACACGAGAAACTGCGCAACGGAAAAATCATTGAAATCCGAGCCATTAATTCGAATGATAAAGGCATCATGCAAGAACTAATGCGCCACTTGAGCCCTGAGTCACGCTATTTCCGCTTCTTCACCCCTAAAGACCGCCTTACTGACAAAGAACTAAAAACTTTTACTGAAATAGATCTGGTTAATCATGTTGGAATTCTCGCCAGCATCGAAGAGAACGGTGTTCTCATTCCCGCAGGAAGCGCAAGATACATCGTTTGCGAGAAAAAGGACAATAATCTACTTTCAGCCGAATTATCATTTGCAGTTGAAGAAGAATATCAAGGGTTGGGAATCGGCAGCTTGCTTTTCAAGCACCTCTTAGAACTTGCATTGGCAAACAAAATAGAGCAATTCATAGCTTACGTGCTTTCAAACAACAAAAAAATGCTCCGTGTGTTCGAAAAATGCGGCATTCCAATGGAGAAAACACTGGGAGAACAGGGAGTTATCGAATGCCGTTTCAAGTTGCCTATAGACTCCGCAAAAGCAGATAATCCCTTAGATTCACACGATATTCATCCGCCGGGCCGATAAGTAAGACAAAATTAGATGCCAAAATTGGTAGAGTGGCACTAAATCGCTTCGGCAATTAATGTGAGGCAAGTATGACAAATGTTCTGATAGCAGTCGACGACGACCATTTTGGAAACCTTATCGCCGACTTTGTCGTTGATCATAACTGGAAGCCAGACACAAAATTCAGAATTCTAAGTGTCATTGCGTGGCTGCCGCCAGAATCACAAGTGCGCACATCAAAAGATCTCCAGGACTTTGTTGAAGAAGAAAAGAAATCGCGCAAGCAGCTTTTGGAAAGATTTGTGGAAAGACTCAGGGCGCAAAAGATTTCGCCCAATTTTGAATTTGAATTAAAAACTTTGCACGGCAATGTTGCAGAGCAAATTCTTAAAGAAGTCGAATCATGGCCGGCAGATTTCTTGCTGGTTGGCTCACACAGCCGCAAAGGGCTCAATCTATTTGTAATGGGAAGCGTCTCTACCGCGCTCGTCAACCATGCACATTGCTCAGTCATGGTCGTGAGAGAACAACATTCTGTTCCTCAAAAAGAAGCAATGGCTTGCCATTAAAATGTAAATGCTTAGCTCACAATAGCCCGCTCCAAGCACGAACAAAGAGCAAGCTTTAATGCTACTTTTGCGATTGTGTCTTTAAGAGGCCAAAAGTGAAATTGATTACGCTTGTGCCAATCAATGACGCTACAGCGATGCATACACAATATGCCATTTCAGATGCGTTCAGCGCCACAGTGTTGAGTATTTGGGCAAGTGGGGTCCAATAGATGGCGACAAATAAGAGAGCGTATGCCACAGCCATATTTGCAAACATTGAGGTGCCGATTTCGGTTTTTGCTGGTTTGATTGATTGAGTATTTGTTTGAACTCCTAACCATGCCCAAGCCTGGAATAAAAGGCAAAGTGAAAGCGTGCACAGCCCAACAGTTGTTGTATGTCCAAAGCTTTGAGTTATTCTTTCTGCGTGAAAAACGGCCAGGATAACTGCAAGAGAAACGACTGCACTGCGCATGAATATCTGCATTCGTTCGGGGCCTGAAATAAGCTTGCTGGCCGAATTACGAGGAGGCTGCGCCATCACAGTTGCATCAGCTCGTTGAAGAACAATTCCCAATCCTGGGAATATGTGCATGATTAGGTTAAGCCATAGAAGTTGAATCGGACTCAAGGGCAAACCTACATCAAATAGAATACCGAGTGCTACAGTAATAACAGAAGCGAAGCTGGCTGTGAGCAGGTAGCCTACAGCTCTTTGAATGTTGCCGTAAATAATGCGACCTTGCTCAATCGCTTTGACTATTGTGCTGAAATTATCATCAGTTATAACCATTTGAGAAACAGAGCGAGCAAGGTCGGTTCCCGTTTGCCCCATCGCTACACCTATGTTTGCTTGCTTCAGCGCCGGAGCATCGTTAACACCATCTCCAGTCATAGACACAACATTGTTGAGCTCTTGCAGTACTTTTACGATTTGCAATTTCAGCTCAGGCGTAACTCTGGCAAGCACAGAAGCGCTTTCCATTGCCTTTTTGAGCCCAGCGGAATCTAAACCTTCCAACTCCTTTCCAGCGATTGTCTCTCCGGCACGTGTTTCATTTTCGATGAGTCCCAATTCTTTACCTACAGCTGCAGCGGTAAGAACCTGGTCTCCGGTGAGCATGATGACTCTAACTCCGGCTCTCTTACATTGTTGAATAGCTTCGCGCACACCTTCTTTGGGTGGGTCTTTTAAAGCAATGAGACCAAGCAAAGTTAGCTTGGATTCTATCTCGCTGTCGTCAACACATAGCGGCGTTTCATGAATATGTTTTCTGGCAAAGGCAAGAACACGCAAGCCATCCATGGCCAGGCGTTCATTTTCTTTCACGAACAGATCTCGCATTTCACTACTGAGCTCAATCTCACCTTTTTCAGTCAAAATCTTTGAACACAATTGCAATAAAAGCCCCGGAGCACCTTTGCTATATGCAACATAAGCATCTGTTATTTGATGCACAGTAGTCATTCTTTTTCGTGCAAGATCAAAAGGTATTTCGAGCACACGGGGCTGCTCGCTATGGAGCGTAGAGAGTTTAAGTCCAGCCTTTTCAACGAGAGTAAGAAGTGCACCTTCAGTGGGATCTCCGTGGACATGCCAGCCCACATCCCCCCCGTCATCTTCCAGTGTCGCATCATTGCACAAACCGGCCGCAACGAACAGTTCTTTTAGTAACTCGTCCTTTATCGGAGAGTCAACTAATACACCTTTTTCAATCAAGTTGCCTACAGGCGCATAGCCCGTACCACTAACTTCCAGGAGCCTGTCTTTTACATATAGTTTGCATGCAGTCATGCGATTTTCTGTCAGCGTACCGGTTTTGTCTGTGCATATAACACTTGTACAGCCGAGTGTTTCAACAGCGGCCAGATGACGCAGTATTGCACGATGCCTTACCATACGCTGTGTCCCAACAGCAAGCGCAAGAGTCGCAAGCACCGGAAGTCCTTCGGGAATAGCAGCGACTGCCAGTGCTATACCTGTTTCGACCATCAGCAAAAAGTTTTCCTGATGCAATACACCAACTGCGGTGACGACGCTGCAAATCACCACCGTGAGGATACTCAGTTGGCGCCCTAACTCTTCGAGCTGACTTTCTAGAGGAGTCGCACCAGAATCGGTGCTTTCGAGCAACTTTCCCAACTTGCCCAGACTGGCATTGTTGCCTGTCTTCACAACCACACCAAGCCCGCGCCCTCCAGCAATCAAAGTGCCTTGTAATGCCATATTGGAATATTCGCCAATGCTTGCGGCCGCATTTGCTGGAGCTTGAAAAATGCCGGATGTTCTCATAGCCTGGCTGATACGCCCAGAAGCAGCCTGGTCGACTTCACTTACTTCTTTGAATACCGGCACAGACTCACCAGTCAGTGGCGACTCATCAACACATAGTCCAGCTGCGTCAATTAATCGAAGATCTGCAGGCACCCGCGCACCAGCTTCTAAAATAACAAGATCACCGGGAACCAGGTCTGCAACAGGCAACTCGCATTGTTCGCCCTGCCTGATACTTCTGATTGTCTGCCCGGAGAGTTCTTCAAGCCCCGCAAGTGAAAGACCAGCCTTATACTCCATGTAAAAGCCTGTAATTGCGTTGATTAAAACAGCAACAAGTATGCCTGCGGCCTGAAGATTTTCTTTGTAGCAAAAGGAGGCCAATGCAGCCAGAAGGAGCAAGACAACAACGCTAGATTCGAACTGATGCAAAAAGATTTTTAGTGGCTTGATCTTAACTGCTTTTGATTGACGATTTGGGCCAACTTTGAGTAAGCGAGACTTTGCTTCAGCCTGACCTAGACCTTTGCTTCTATCGCAGTCGAAAAACTTCAAAACATCTTCAGCATCACTGTTTTGAAAAGACTCAAGCGCTAACTCTAGATTGTCGCTCCAAGCACTTTTCGGAAGATTGCTTTTTTCTTTAATACCAGGCAAAGCAAGCCCTCCTTAGCTGCCTTATCATTACAATTATTGCAAAGCAAGACAATCTAAGCCCCAAGCCAATCTAATGTTTTAGCATCTTCTTCGAGTGACTCGCGAAATTTAGGATGAGCAATATTAATCAAAGCCCGCACCCTTTCTTTCATTGTCCGCCCAAATAACTGCGCTACCCCGAATTCGGTGACTACATAATGCACGTCGGCGCGAGTTGTCACAACGCCTGCACCTGGGGCAAGTCGCGCAGTAATTCGAGACACGCTGCCTCCTTTAGCAGTAGACGGTAGCGCTATGATTGCTTTTCCTTTTCTAGAGCCAGTTGCCCCGCGAATAAAATCAACCTGTCCGCCAAAACCGCTGTACAAATAATCACCAATTGAGCCAGCTTCAACTTGCCCGGTCACATCAATTTCCAGAGCTGAGTTGATAGCAGTCATTTTATGGTTGCGCGATATAACAAAGGGATCATTTATAAAATCGCTTGTTTGAAATTCTACTTGCGGGTTGTTGTCTACAAAGTCATACAAGCGTTTTGAGCCCATCACAAAACTTACAGCCACCTTTCCTGGGAGCACAGTCTTATGATCGTTGGTCACAACGCCTTGCTCAATGAGATCTACAATTCCATCAGACAGCATTTCGCTATGAACACCAAGGTTTCGTTTGCTGGAAAGTGATTTCAATACAGCATTCGGTATTGTACCGATGCCAAGTTGAATGGTCGCCTCATCTTCTACTAAATCTGCAACATACTTACCGAGAGTTTCGTCTTCTTCGCTGAGTGGCTCAGGCAGAAGCTCTGGCAAGGGCATGTCAACTTCAACAATATGATCTAAACGGCTCACATGTACGAATGAGCGCCCCAGAGTACGCGGCATTTGCTTGTTGACTTGTGCAATTACAACTCTAGATTTCTTTCGTGCAGCAATTGTGCAATCAACTGATACACCATAACTGCAATATCCGTGTGAATCTGGCGGAGAAACCTGAATCATGCAAACATCAATCGGCAGCCCACCAGACTCCAGAAGATGCGGCACTTCACTGAGAAAAATCGGTATGCACTCAGCTCTGCCACTATTAACAGCCTCGCGAATGTTTGAGCCAATAAACAATGCTTTTACGCGAAAGATGCCACTATACTCAGGCTTTGCATATTCAGCCTTACCCATGGTCATCAGATGAACAATTTTCACATCTTCAAGCTGATTAGAACGCCTGACCATTGCTTCGCTAAGCACAGCCGGAGCAGCCGCATGTGACTGTATGTAGACAGTGTCCCCAGACTTTATAGCTTTTACCGCATCATCTGCTGATTTAAGTTTTGACTTGTAATCCTCTTGCCAGCATGTTTTCAACATCGTACTCATTTTCGAATTTTTTCCCAGAATGCTAGAACCTGTAGGTCTGCTCAGCTAGTCAACTATGGCATACGCCTGCTCAAGAGGCTTTTCTTTCAAATTCTTGCAGAAATTATAAAGCGCCTCAAGAGTCTTCTTATCACCAACGATGTCCTGAAAATATGGCATATGTCCTGGCGGGGAGGCCAAATAGGCTTTGAACACTATGATGTTCGCCAGTTGCTTTGATCCAGCCAGAGGCTTTTTGTCTTTGACTATATTGCCACCCCCCTGATGACATTTTGAGCAATGCTGAGCAAAAACAACGCCACCGTCTGGTTTTTTGGAACCCTTTTTTCCCATTGCCGGCAAAGAAATCGCCGTCAAAAAAATCAGGCAAAACAAGGCGCTAGTAGCTTTTTGAGTCATAGTTTCAACCTTTTGTGATTTCAGATATGGGCAAGCCTATTGTTAACTAACAGCGCTCACTTGCCTTTCCTTCATATCTTTCCCCATAGAATACACAAATTCTTCAGGCCACAACAAAATACTAGGTAAAGTAAGATGTCTAACAAACATGGAAGACGGGCTATCTAATACTGTAAGCCTCTCTCCGCCAATCATTCGAGTCGGAATGGTGAGCAGCGGGTTATCCCAAATTTCCTTTTCAAATGGAAGATTTGAAGGCGCGTACCATTGGTCTTTACTTACGCGAATATCCTTTTCTGCAGGTGTAACGGCTATCGGCAAGTCAGCCAGACGCTTGTTTGATTCACGCAAGTTTTTAACCAAATCGTCCGGTTTTTCCTCATGAACGCCGCCCGTCAAACACAATAGTGCGGGGCGAAGCCCGAGCGCTTCAGCCATATCAAGAGAAGAATTTATATAAATTTCGTTGATATGGTCTAGGGAAATTGTGATTGCAAAGGACGTCCATTCTTTGCACTCATCTTGAACAATCAACAACGGACGCGGACAATCATTCGCCAACGCCTCGGCAACGGAAAGCCTTTGAAACTGACTGCGAGGATGCTCATGGACTGCAGCTGGACGATGCCCGATTACGACTAGCTTATGGTTTGATGAATGCCTGCAAATTTCGTTGATCGGATTACCTTCCTGGACGATGCAAACGTCATCAACTCCCAGTAATTTTGCTTCTCTCGCGTATGCTTTTGCAAGCTCATCACCCAACTCAAATAAATTAGACAAGAGTTTTTGGTATGAATCCAGATAAACACTTGAGTTCAAAAAACCAGGCTTACTGTGCCCCACAAATTCCCAGGCACCATGTGAATCAATAACGTGATATGCGGTAATCGTGCTTTCAAGTTTTTTTGCAAGATTCCAGCAAACCTCAGTAGCAAAACGAGATTGCTGCGAGCCGCTCAACGCGAGCAGAATTGATTTACCTTTCATTAGCCTTTTAACTCCCATTTGTCGAGCGCATGCAAATTCAGCAGCATTAAGCACTCTGCCATTATCTCGGCTAAAAGGGGGGCAAACATCCTTCTAAGTGCTTAAAAGAATGATGACAAGGAAAGCTCATTCTTTAGAATGATAATGTGTTTCCAAGCTTTGGGCGTTCTGCTTTTAAGTGAAAGCGCGCATCGATAGCGTAAGCCAGCTGATTTATTGGATTAGCTTCGCCATGGGTCAAAATTACGCGCGGATTCCCCCTGGCCATCGGCTCTAGCCAGCGCAACAAATCTGTTTGCCCGGCATGCGCGCTAAAGCCTCCCAGTGCCTTTACTGAGGCCTTTATGTGAATAGTTTCCCCAAGAATTTTTACAGTCTCGACCCCTTCAACCAGATGTCGTCCTGTGGAACCTTTCACCTGATAGCCAACTATAACAACCACGTTTTCAGGACTGGCCAGATTATGTTTCAAATGGTGAAGAATGCGACCAGCATTACACATCCCGGCTCCAGCCAAAATGAGGCAAGGACCTTCAATGCTGTTCAAAGCACGCGAATCTTCCGAGCCAGGAGAAAGTCGCAAAGTTGCCAGGTCTCTACGCAACTGCCCAGACCGCTCGAGTGCCTGGGCTTCCTCATCCATTAACTCAGGATGCTTACGGTAAAGTTCTGTGGCGGCGATTGCCATAGGACTATCAAGATAAATTGGAAAGGGATCAAAAACCTTTTTTCGAAACATTTCAGCCAGATGATACAAAAGCTGCTGAGTGCGACCGACGGCAAAAGTTGGAATCAGGATTTTTCCCTTGTTTGATATGGCATGCCTGATCGCATCTTCAAATTCAATCAATGTCTCATCTAAACTTTTATGGTCTCTATCGCCATAAGTTGATTCCATGAACACAACATCGGCTTGCTCAATCACTGCGGGGTCGCGCATAATTGGAGCATTCCACGGGCCAAGGTCGCCGGAAAAAACTATTCTTTTCCTTTCTTCTGAATTACTCACTTCAAGTATTGCTGAAGCAGAACCAAGAATATGCCCTGCTTCTACCAACTTGAGTTTTACATCCTTGCTTATGACTGCGGTTTCATCATAATCGAGTGCTCTGTAAAGAGTGCAAACCAGTTCAACATCGGATTGATCAAAAAGCGCAGAGATGGGCTTAAGTCCATCTCTGTGCCTGTGACGATTTTCTCTTTCGGTGTCTTCATGCTGAATACGCGCCGCATCACTAAGCACAAGCCTTGAGATTTCAACGCTACCCTGCGTGGTAAATATTGGTCCCTTGTATCCAGCTTTAATCAGAAGAGGGAGACGACCGCAATGGTCTAAATGTCCATGCGTCAGTATGACGGCGTCAAGCCGCCGCGAAAAAATATTCGCAGGAATTCTATTGAATTTTTTAAGACGCTCAGGACCTTGAAACATGCCGCAATCGATTAGAATGCGGCTCTCTTTTGTTTCAAGCAAATAACATGATCCAGTGACTTCATTTGCCGCACCGTAAAGTGTTATTTGCATTTGCTTACCTGATAATCGCCGGAAACTTCCAGCCTATTTTACACCTAGAGCCATTTCAGCTTGATTGTATGGCTCAACGGGGATATTTTCAGCCTTGGCGTAAGCCATCAACGCTGCCATTAGCTCAGGATTGGCGCTTTGATTGGCAAACAAAAGACGCGTGCCAGATCTCGGTGTGCTTTTCACTTGCACAACCACGATTGGTTTCTTGCACTTTTCAGCCAGTTCGGTACAAATTGTGGCTGATTGAGTGCTTCCAGGTCCATCATTGATTTGACCCACAATTACAAGGTCATGATCAGCAGATCTACGGTTGATTTCAGAAACTGTGTCACCTTCATCAATATGGCTTTCAACTTTCTGCGCATGTCCTTCACACTGCGTAGCGTAGGCAAGGGCAACAGTCTCTGCAGCTGTTCTCAGCGCAGCTGTGATTTTCATTTGCGCATCAATATAAACACCACTTCCTACAAATCCGGGCAAGCGAAACGAAAGGAAGTGAATAATTGCTGGAATATCAAGCACACTTTGTGCAACTACTTTTGAATTCGTCGATTTGGCAAGCCCCCAGGCGAATTCAGCCGCCGCGCGCGCCTCAGCAGACCCATCAAGCAACAATAAATAAGACGCATTTTGCATTTGAAATTCTCCTTAGGGCACAACGAGGGCAACGAAAAACTTTTTGAGTGTGTTTCCGCATTTTCCTTTTCACATACTGACAGAGGATTCCCTAGAGAACCTCAGGCAACAGGAGTATTAGTGCCCAAAATTATTATTCATCCTCGAGAATGATCGAGAGTCGTCCTTCTTGGGAATACCGCGCGTTTAAAGCAATGAACCTTACCCTTTTAAACGGACAGTAAGTTAGAGCGAGTCGCCATTACGCTAC
>CAZJLR010000044.1:0-46775 GCA_964546815.1 uncultured Candidatus Obscuribacterales bacterium
AAATAAGTCAAAGAATAAATGTCCTCTTCTCCGACAGGCTCTTCCAGCCTGCTTCTGATCACCACTTGACCGGATCCGAACTTGAATTTCAAAAAGTACTTAACCAAAAGCAGGCTGGAAGCCTGCGCCCCCAGGGGCTTCGCCGGTTGAAGCCAGCTTTACGATCCGGAGAAGCTAATCCATCGGCTTGGATATTAACGCCACGGTAGCTTTAGTTGCTTTTAGGTAATCATCGGGAGAAATTAAAATCTGCGTGCCACGTACTCCGGCCGAGACTGAAATGATTTCGAACAAATACATATTCTCATCAGCATAAACCGGATAATCCTTCTTGGTGGCCAATGCAGTGACACCACCCCTGATGTATCCCGTAAGTGGTTGCACTTCTTTGAGCGCGACTGTGTCTACGCTTCTGTCACCACTTACCTTAGCCAATGCTTTCAAATCGAGCTGTGTGTTGCCTGGCACCACTGCAAGACAAACACCATTTTTATTTCCCCGAGCCACCAGAGTTTTAAATACTTGCTCTATCGGATATCCAATTTTCGCGGCTACGGTCTCGGCTGACAAATCGTCAGGATCTACCTCGTATTCTTTCAACTCATATTTAATGCCGAGACTATCTAATATGCGCACCGCATTTGTTTTCATCGCCGAAATCTCTACTTGCTCAACTTATCTCGTATGGCTGAACAGTATAATTCATCAAAGCGCAGTTGGCTTCGATAGATCAATAAGCTTTTTGTCTTGAGTATGCGACTCCGTGAACTGAAGGTGGGTCGGCGCAGGGATTGGCAACTAGACCATTCCTGCCAATTTGCTGTGTTGATTCTTCCACGACGACCTGACTTGAATATGGCAAGTGCGCTGGAGGCGAATCGACCGCTCTGCCGCCGGTGTAAATCGGATAGCCGCTTGAGCTTTCCGAATAAGATGTGCCTGGAGCCAGATTTATCGTTTGAATATTTGCGCTGCCTTGTTGACCTGTTGCTGCCTGTATTGGCGAATATCCAGGTATTTGCGAAACTGCCGGCATGCCTTGCCCAGGCATCGAGCCAACGGGAATCTGCGATTGCTGTCCATTAAGGCTGGAAAGCGCGGTTGTACACGGTGTTAATGAAGGCACTGGAACCGGTCCTGTCGGTACGACTCCACCTGTGGTGCTAGTCGGTACTGGTTCCTCAATAGTAGATGGGGTTGATGCTTTGCTTGCTGCACTGTCCTGGTTTATATAAATAAGGTAGAAACCAAGCATGAATACAACTCCGAGCAAGAGTCCAGACCCTACCCAGAGGACTGTTTTCTGCATTTCCTTATTATCTTCATTTGCATGCATTATGGTTTATCCTCAGGCGAGAAACACGCCGCGCAAATTCAGGAGCATTTGCTCCTAAAACCCCTCGCTCGTTTTTCACCCGATGGTAAAAATTCAGCTTAACTGCCACGCCTGACAGATATAATCAGCCAAGACTGAGAATGCCAGGAAAAGGCAAGTTTGAATACACGGTTTTTCCCCATCAAGTCACTCGTTGATGTTTTTCATCACAGAATCTTTTTTGATTTTTATTCCATCAAGTGCGAGAGTCTCCCCGCTGGTATTAACCAGCACGGTCACCGGCACAGAGCCCTTCGTGCAGCGCAAGGTGCCGACCACTTCGCTGGTCTGAGAGGGTATCAAAGTAAAGCTGCCGCCCGATACTTCCAAATTTTCGATTGAGACAAAATCTCCAAGTAAGTTAGCTCGCTCTTCCAGAACTCGTGTGAGCAAATTCCGGTTTTTGCGCATATGCTCACCTAAATCATTAGACGCAAACGTGTATAAAATGGCGTAGTAGTCGTCTTTGTCCCAGTTTGTCTGGAGAACTTCTTTTGCAGAACTTTCAGCAAATCTGAGAATGCGTCCGGAGGAAACTTTTGAGCCTTGCCGCGAAAATCTTCGAATCACGATGAAACCAATGATTAGCGC
Source organism: uncultured Candidatus Obscuribacterales bacterium (assembly GCA_964546815.1). Taxonomy (GTDB): domain Bacteria; phylum Cyanobacteriota; class Vampirovibrionia; order Obscuribacterales; family Obscuribacteraceae; genus JAIEPM01. The sequence continues at coordinate 1,967 of CAZJLR010000044.1, forward strand.
TGAGATCAGCAAGACAAAGAATATGTTTAACCCAGACATTTAAGACAGACCCTTTGCTGCTTAGCGTTTAGCCTTATCTTCTTTCTCTTTTAGTTTGGCAGCTTTATCCGTAAGCTTGTCCACGTTTGAACTCATCTTCTCTTTTTCCTTTGCAGGAATGTCGGTTTTCAAAATCATGTAGTTTTGATATTGCTGAACCGCTTCGATGAGTTTAGCTGAATTTGCTTTTGGAAATCTTTCCAGTGCTTGAGCAAGTCCCAATCTTGCTTCTGGCAGCATTGGGTTGGCAGAAATAGCCTGGCGAAATCTTTCAATTGCGCCGTCGCATTGCTTCTTGTTTAGTAGTTCGTTGCCCACCTTAACTGCATCAAGTGCGCTTGCACGTGCTTGGGTGATTGCAGCTAGACCCCGCTGTCCGCGCTCTGGTGCGCCTGACAGTGAAAGGGCTTTGTTGTAAGCGGCTTGTGCATTGTCGAGGTCATGCATCATTAATGCAATGTCTGCAACTGCAAAAGTTTGTTTTGCGTCGCTAACGTCAGCCACAACTGTTTTCATCATGTTGCCTGACTCGATGAATTCGCCGGCTGCCATCAACGCTTGTGCGTATGCGATGCGCTCGCCATCATTGCTAGGCTGGCCCATTGTTGATAGGTCTGGCTTGGCTCCGGACAGTGACATCAATTTGGCTTTGGACAAACGCAACTCCATATCATTAGGGTTGAGTTTCATTGCTTCGTCTAGAGTAGAAATGGCAGTTTCATAATCGTTAGAGGCCAGCAATGCACCAACTGCCGCCTTTTGCGCCTTCATGAATAGCGCCTGGCTCAGCCCTTTTACCGCAGCTGGGTTGTTAGGACTCATTTGCAAAATAATTTTGTACGCAGCGATTGCATCGTCTGGTTTTTCAAGGCGCAATGTGATGTCGGCGATGCGTTGACGTAAATCAACATTGTACGGAGCCTGGGTCAACCCAGAACGCAAGTCTGCAAGTGCCAACTCGTTGTCGCCACGCTCTTGGTGGATGTCGGCCATGCCCAGGTAAGGCTCGATATTTTCAGGCTTGATCAATGTGGAAAGTTGGAATTCTTTCAATGCTGCAACTGTGTTGCCTTGCTTTTGATAAGCCTTGCCGAGTTCCATTCGTGTCGGCCAGCTATTTGGAAATTGATAAAGCGAAGTGTTTAACTCTTTGATGGCATCATCATAATTGCCCATCTTGGAGTAAGTTGCGCCCAAGCCATAGTGAGCTGTGGAATTACCTGCATTTATAGCGATGGCTCTTTTGAAGTCTTCAGCGGCTTCGCCGAGGCTGTTTTGGTCTAGCTTGATACTTCCAAGTGTCGAGTAAGCGAATGACTGTGCCGGGTCTAAACTAATTGCCGTGCGCAATTCGCTTGCTGCCTGGTCAATTTGTCCTTCCTCTTTATACGTTTGTCCCAAGACGAGATGACCTTCTGCGCCTGCTGGTGCTAAACGCACTGCTTGTTGGGCAAACTGTTCGGCTTGCTTGAGAAACGAATCGCGATTGCTGCGAATCGTACCGGACGATGATTGCATGCGATTTAGAATAACTGTTGCTTTTCCAGCGTATGCCAGGGCATTGTTTGGATCTTTGGCCAACACTCTATCGAATAGTTCATCGGCGCCGTCTAATTTGAATTGTTTTGCAAGTGCAATACCCAAGCCACCAGTGGCGGTGAGATCCTGTGGATTGTTGACAAGTATTTCTCTGAACAATCCTTCAGCATCTGCATAGCGACCTTCTGCCAGAGCTTTTTCCGCAGGAGCCACGTTGGTCTTGACTTGTCCGCTCAGTATCTGATTGTTGACAGTATCTGGAGGCATCGCAGCCGGACCAGTTGTTGGTGATGGCCCAGTGCCAGGAACACCAGGAATCTGGGCAAAAGCGGGCGAAATACACGCAGAAATCGAGATGCTAAATGCGACTGCAAATGCAGGCAAGGACTTGGAAAGGTGCATTTTGCGTGAGGACATATTCGAAGCTCCGTTGGACTATAAATGATTCCACTCAGGATATAACGAAGACCCTTCTGTAAAACGCGAGAGCAAGTTTCGTAAATGAAATTTCCTAACTGTAAGGGCGACGCATGGCGTCGCCCCTACAAATTAAAAGAATTAGCTCAGGCGACGTAGGCGCCTAGTTTTCGAAGGGCTTTTTGGATTTTCCAACGTACTTCGTGATTGCTGTCTTCGCTTGCGGCCTGGAGTGCTTCTATCACTGCTTGTGATTTTCCACCGAGTTTACCCAGGGCTTTTGCAGTGTACTTGCGTACATCTATATCTTCGTCTTTAAGAAGTGCGCAGATTTGAAGCAATACATTCTCATCAACGTGTTCTATTTTTTCAAGGCAAAGCACAGCTTCCTTTCGCACCCAGTCGTCCTTGTCTGTGAGGCACTCGGTAATTGATTTCAAATGAGATTTTGCAATGCCGGGGCGCTCTTGATACCAGCGAATAGCTGCCAATTTTACAACCGTGCTATCGATTTTTAGCGCATTTGCATAGGTCTTCGGTGGGAATTTGCTTATCGAATCTGGCAAACCCAGTTTTAACGAACGCTCGTCAAAACCAGGATAGCTAAGCTGAAGAATCATATCTTCAACTATTTCGACGAATTTCTCTAATTCTCTTTCCATCACAACCCCAGTAAGTTAGCGTCCACCGTTCATTTGTTGAATCATCTTTTGCATTTGCTGCATTTCTTGTTGAATTGCAGCTGCACCGCCAGACCCAGCTGGCATCATGCCGCCGAATGGGTTTGCTCCGCCGCCGGCTCCTGGTATCATTCCACCAAATGGATTGCTTGCTCCACCAGAAGCGTATGGAGTCATACTACTTTGAGCGCCGTTTGTGCGATTGAGAGTTCCATACAAAATGTATTTGGCCTGAAATTTGCCATCATTTCTGTAGTAAACATAAGCGCATTGCAGATAAACCTGGTTGTTGTTCATGTGCGTGAAACGCAAAACACTTTCGGAATATCCCGTTTGCGTCTTGCCTGTGTTGTTGTTTGTGTCTGAATCACGTGTGACAACTTGCTGTTCCATCACACCTTTTGCTAATTCTCTCAACTGGTTTTTCATGAGAGTTGATTTGAGAGTGTTGCCTGAGACACCCCGGCTGCCTGATTCGAGTGGCGCGCCAAAATGCAGTGAAAATATGATTGGTATTTTCATATTGGCAAAAGCGCTGCTGTTGCCGCCACCAAGTAAGGCGCCCAATGCACCCATTTGACCCGCTCCGCCGGCGCTGCCGCCCATCATTTTCATTTGATCTGAAAGGTTGTCTGTGCCATGGAAAACAACTTCGCAAGGTTGAAGTTCTATTCCTCTGGCTGATTGGTAGAAATTGGCTACGATATTACCTTTGGTGCCGCGTTTAAGTAATTGAGATTCCTTTTCGGCTTCGTCACGGTCAAACTGAAAATAACTTGGGTCCATGCGAGAGTCCCAAATTGTAAGTTCGCCAGACCACTGTCCGCGAAAATCGATGGGGAAGGCTTGCTGAATGTTTGTTTTGCCGGACAACTTCACATCGCGTCCATCTAAGCTGGCATCTCTGATGGGAACCATTGCTTGCATCTTTAGCGGAAATCTTGCTCCGACGCCTGCTGATAGCTCTTCAATGCGACCATATAATTTTGTGGGTGGAGTCGATGCTGCAGAAGCAGCCGGTTTGCTTACTTCCGGTCTTCGTTCTTCTGCCGGTTTGCGCTCTTCCATTGCCTTCTTTGGCTCTGATGGAGTGCTAGGCTTTTCCGACGATTCTGGTTCTTTTACAGGACTGCTGGCACTACTGGTGGTGGCAGCAGGTGAGGGCGTGCTTGAGCTTGGACTTGTGCTTCCAATACCGGGCGTTTGTCCTTCAACAATCGGCGGAATGCCATCGTCCGCAAAACTGGGGCAAACGATGGCAAGACATGTACTAAACGCGAGGATAATTCTTGTTTTCGGGAAGCGATTCAATCCCATTAAGGTTTTACCTCTATCTTGCCTGTGCCGTCGACGAGCTGCTTGAAGTTCTTAAAGCTGCCGTGAAGCTCAATGGTACCATTGCCTTCGACTGTGGCGTTACTCATGTCGGCATTGCCGTGCTTTACTCTGATTGCAGCGCTGCCTGCGCCGCGAGTGCTGGCAACGAAGATTTTGGCGTTGACGTTTTCGATTTCGGCTGCGCCCTTACCTTTATTGTCAAAATTTGCTTTTGTGAGTGACTCAAGTTTGCCAGCTGTCAAGGAGCTGTTGCCTGTGAGTGTGCACTCAAGAGCCCCATCTTTCCATGAATCGATGGCAATATTAGAGTTGCCGCTGCTGCCAATTCGCAAACCACCTGTAAAACTCTGAGGGACGCTGATAACCAGCAAGTCTTCACCTGTGCAATTGCAAGGAATGTCCGATCCTTTCAATGGTTGAATTTGTTCACCATTGATGAAAACTCCATCAGCACCCATTTTGATGCCTCTCATCCCGCCCTGGGCTAGTAAATAAACATGCCCATTGACTATAGCCCGAGAACCCAGGTCGTCGGCGAGTAGTGACGAACCTTTTCGTATGTCGCCAGAGAAACCAGCCTGGCGAATCATACCGTTTTGTTGCAAATTCCAGTTGCGTGGGCAGTTGCTTTCGAGCACAATTTCGCTGCTGCCAGCGACGCGCTTGATAACGACTTTCGCACTTTCGGCAACGAGAGTAATGTTTTCGGTTTGCAGCGGTAATGTGCCGAAGCGAGCTGTTTGTCCGCCATCTTTGCTACCGGTGACAATGTCGCCGGAGTTTGCGTCTTGCTTGGCCTCCACTTTCGTATCTCCCTTGCTTTCAGGCTTTGATGCCAAAGCTTCTGTGCCCAGACCCACTAACACGAGCGATGATAACAAGGCTGATGCAGCCACAGCTATCGTGTGCTTCATTGACATAATGGTTCTCCCGGCCGCGTTGGCCTCTGTTTTTACCTAATAATAGCAGCATCGCAGGCCAAGCCCTAACTAAGCGCCAGAGCACAAAGTAAAACTCCAAGCAAAACACTGGTCAATCTTGCGACGTTTATGGGCTGATTTTGTTTCGCCTTGAGAACCGGGAGACTTTTGTCTGCTTCTAATGTTTCAACGCAACGCCGGCAAGAATTTTCTCAATCTTAGTTTGAATGGCAGGTGAGAGTGTGACTCCGCTTGCTTTGATGTTCTCTTCGATTTGAGCTGTGCTTGTGGCGCCAATGATGACGCTGCTTACGTTCTGCAAGCGCAAACACCAGGCAAGTGCCAGAACTGGCATTGAAATGCCCAGCTCTTCTGCGACTTTCGAAAGTGCCTCAACCTTTTCGAGTGTTTCATCAGATAGCAAATCGCCGCGCAACCAATAGCCTTCTTTCTCGCGCTGCGCTCTGCTGCCTTCAGGATGTGGCTGCCCAGGTTTGTATTTGCCGGTTAAAGCGCCCTGTGCAAGCGGCGAGAATACAACTTGACCCAATCCGCATTTTTCCGAAACTGGGATAATTGCCGGCTCAATGTTGCGAGCAAACATGTTGTAGCAGGGCTGATTAGCGATAGGCGGCGCTGCATTCATCTTAATAGACAGGTCTACAGCTTCTTTGATTTTGTCGGCCGGCCATTCGCTTACACCCCAGTAAAGAATCTTTCCTTGCCTGGTCAGTATGTCCATAGTCATCACGAGCTCTTCCATGGGGGTGCCAGGGTCATAGCGATGACATTGATATAGGTCTACATAATCAGTGCCCATGCGCTTCAAGCTTGCGTGACATTGTTCCATCACATGCTTGCGCGAAAGTCCACGGTCATTAGGTCCGTCGCCCATTTCAAAAAAGACTTTGGTCGCCAGAACCAGCGAGTCGCGGCGCATTGTGCTTATGGCTTTGCCTACAACTTCTTCTGATTTGCCACGGGCGTAAACATTGGCAGTGTCGATGAAATTGATGCCTCTTTCATAGGCAAAATGAATTTGCTCGATTGAATTTTCTTCGTCGACATGTCCACCATATGTCAGCCAGCTACCTATGCTGATTTCGCTGACCTTGATACCCCATTTGCCGATTTTTCTGTAGCGCAAGTCTCAATTCCTCATGAAGCTGCGGTGTTTGGTTCTTTTCGCCATATTGGCAGGAAGAAGATTGAAATAATACCAGGAAATGAAAGCAAGAAACTTACGAGGAAAAAGTTGGTGTAGCCGAGTCCTGCGTAGTGAAATGCTCCATCGCCGACAATGCTAGACAGACCAAAAGCTTTAATGGTGTCGGCTGGAATAGTAAATCCATCTACCATATAGCCGCTAGCCATGCCCGGCAGCATCACTCCTGTTGCTTGCATAGCTGTAGCAACTGCATAATGGGCTGCTTTGTATTCTTGCTTAACTGTTGTGAGCAAAAACACCGTATAGGCTGCCATTCCGATGCCATAGCCGAATTGCTCGATTGAATTTACGACGTAGACCCAAATAATGGATGGATGAAATAGGCCGAGCAAATAATATAAGAGGATGGCTCCGTTCATGAATAAAGTTGTGGGCCAAAGCCAGCGCTTTAATCCGCCTTTGCTTACGAGATAACCCCCTGCAATTCCGCCAAGAAGCAAAAATGTGATGCCGACGGTGCCATAGACGATGCCGATTTCTTGTGTTGAAAGCCCCATTCCCGCTTTTTCGACTGGATCTTTGAGAAAAGAGGGAATCATTTTCATTACGAGCGCATCGCCTAATCTGAACAAGAGAATATAGAAAACGATAGCGACGATGCCCGGCTGTTTGAAATAGGAAAAAATGGCGCGGATGTAATTGCGATCGGGCTTTGCTTCTTGAGTTTCGCTTGTGATTGGTTCTGATGTATTTGAAATCTCAAGCTCTGATGAAACGACTCCCTCTAATGGTTGTTCTGCGGGACTAGCAGCTTTACTGGGCAAATACCAACTGTGAATCGAAAAAACAGTACCCATAACAGCGGTCAAAATGACAAAAGAGAGCATCCATCCGCTGTGTTTTCCCATGCTTTGTGACAAATATCCTGCCAGCCAAACCATGCCGCCAGTAGTAAATATCATCGCCAATCGATAGGCCGTATTTCGCACACCCACAAAAAGCGCTTGTTCTTTTTTGTTCAATGCCTCTAAATAATATCCATCGATAGAGGCATCATGAGTCGCAGACACTACTGCTATTACTGCGAAAATATAGACAGTTAGCATAATCGGATCTTTGCTTAAGGCAACAAAAGCCAGTGCGGCAAAGAGCAAAGTTAGCACCGCCTGCGCTACCACTATCCACTGCTTCTTTATTCCAAAAAAGTCTATTAGTGGCGCCCAGGCAAATTTCCAGATCCACGGGAGGTTTAATGAGCTTGTTAGTCCGATGAATTCGTTTGATGCGCCGAGGTCTTTGAAATACACAGCAGACATCATCATTACGACTGTGTAGGGCAATCCTTGAGCGAAGTACAAAGTTGGGACGAAAACCCAAGGACTGCGTTTTATCATGAAAGAACACCCGACCCGATCTCCAGGGCATAGCTTAGCAAAGTTGTAGCCTAGAATCCCTGCCTGTGATTAAGTTTAGGGTAGTGGTGTAAAATGCACAAAGTTTTGGAGTCGCTTTTGATGTCTAGGCTTTCAAAGACCTCTTTGTTTACTACTGCAACCTTCTTGGGAATTGCGCTGCAGCTGCCGGTTTTCAGCCAGGTCCCTTCAAGCAAAGCAGATGCGCCAGGGGCAGAAACGGCGAAGAAGTCAAAATTTGAGTTGAGCAGCAACGAAGCAGCCGAGCTGTCTGCAAAAATTGATGAACAGGTCTGCAAAGATTTCTTCGATGCAGGCAAAGCCAATTCGATTTGGAAACCCAAATTTGAAGCGATGAAGCAGACTCTTTGTGCGCAAAACAATTTGCTCGATTATTCTGCCAAAATAAACGAACTTTTGCAGCAGCTGAATGCCAGCCACACTCAATTCCTCACTGAAAACGATGAACCATTCTTTTTCATGCGCTGCTTGTTTGGGGCATTTAAAAAAGACGAAAGCAACCCACATAAAAATGATGCTGATTTCGTTGGATTGGGCGTGGGCGGGGTGCATGCCGCGCGCGACCAGGTTCGCTATGTACTCGATGGCAGTCCGGCTGACATTGCAAAGTTTAAGAGAGGCGACAAAATAGTCTCAGTGAATGGACAAAGTTATTCTGGCTATGACGTGTGGTCGCAAACGTCAGGCAAAGATTGCGACGTCATTGTAGAGCGTCAGGGCAAGAAGCTAGACCTTAAGGTGCGCCCAGTGAAGCAAGATTTTTTGAAGGGATATGTTTCTGCTACAGAAAAGAGCGCAAAAATTATTCCTTTCAATAATCGCAAAATTGCTTATTTACATTTTTGGTCTGGAGGTGAAGGGTCTAGAGATGAGTTAGAATCAGCAATCTGCGGTAGTCTAAAAGACTCAGATGCTCTGATTCTCGACTTGCGAGATGGTTATGGTGGCGCTTCGCTTCAAGACATTGATATTTTCTTTCGCCCGCATTCTGCCTTTCCAGATATGACAATTAAAACAAGAACAGGTGGCGCCTGCGAACGTTCGTTCTATGACAAACCTCTGGCCGTGCTTATTAATGGTGGCACTCGCAGTGGAAAAGAGTTGATGGCATTTGGACTAAAGCGCAGTCGTCGAGCCAGGTTGTTTGGAGAAAGCACCGCGGGCTATGTTTTAGCAGGTCGATTTAGTCCCTTAAATAACAGAACTTGCCTATATCTGGCGATATCAGATATTTCACTTGAGGGAGAGCGTCTTGAAGGAAAGGGAGTCGCGCCCGATGTTTTAGTTGCAGACAAATTAGGTGCAGATGATCTTGTATTGAAGTCTGCATTAAACTATTTGAGCTCAATTCCTCCTAAATCCAAAAAGTAGAACAGGTATCTACTATGCAATTGACTTTTGAAGACTGGCTCAAAGCCATTTTTGCTCACCCGGTGTCAAACCTTTTGTCTGCAATGGACATTGTGCTTGACGAACCCGATGACGAAGTCGGAATCAAATACCTAACAAAGTTGTTCAGCGAACCGGAATGGCTTGAGCAATACTTGCCGGCGCAAGTAAATTGCGGGCTGGGTTTCATCATTGACCCGGGCTGCTCTAATCATATGTTTGCTTTGTACAACTCAAGCATTCCTCTGGAAGAACGTCTGAATTGTCTAAATTCGATTGAAATATTATTCGAAAAATATTTCGCAAAACATTGCACAGAGCACCTGAGCCACCTGGACGAAGAGGGACGCTCTGAAGTTAACAGAGTCTGCTACATGTGGTGGGACATCGTGCCTCTTTATGGTCATCCGGAGGAAGCAAAGAAACGAGTCTTAGATGCGCCGATTCTCGAAATTATGAAAAAGACTCTTTCGCTGGATTCACTTGCGTGCCAAGAATCTGCATTGCATGGATTGGGGCATTGGCAAATGTATTACCCCAAAGAGGTTGAAGAAATTATTGATAGTTATCTGCAAACGCCACCACGAAATGCAAACCTACAAACATATGCGCAGTCAGCTCGCAAGGGCTGTGTAAATTGAACTGAATTGCACTTTCAGCTTTTGGCATCTTGATTGTCTACCTTATGCGTTACTGATGCCTCGGCTTAACAACTTAATAACATCCAATTCCTAAGATTCGCCTATGCACTGAGCTTGCTTCTAAACGGGGAGAATCGAGATGAATGATTTTGTGGAATTGCAAGAGTCGTCGAGTTCAAATACTCAGGATTCGGTGTTCAACGCCGCTGATCTTTGGCTAGAATCCGAGCATTTGGCAAGAATTAAATCTGTTGTGAACAAAAACACCCAAACCGGTACTGAAAGTGACAGGTTAGAGCATCTTAGAGGCGGCATCAAGGTAGACCCCGACGGAAGCTTTGATGTGCCACCAATGCTGCCACCCAATCCGATCGACTCAGCGGCAAAAGATGGGTTCAAGGGAAGCATAAAAATCGACCCTGATGGAAACTATGTGTCTGAAGTAAAGGCTCCGATCAAAGTTTCCTATCCAGAGAAAACGACAAGAAAGTAGGGGCTGGGAAACATTTTTTACTGCCAGCACTTAACAACATCGTAACAACTGATTTCTAATATTCAAACATTCGCTCTGCTCTGACTTACTAAGGGGAATTGGCAAATGAACAACACATTCGAAAAGCAAGATCTGCTGCAACAAGCAAAGCAAGATGATGTATTCAATGCGGCTGATTTTTGGTCGGCTGGTATGCCCAAGCTTGAGAGCGCAGTGAAGGGAGATAAGCTAGTTCCACCGTTGAGCCTGGACCACAGTTTTGCTGCGTCAGACGCACCATCTGGCGGACAAAAACTTGGGGACTCAATGCAGGGACTTTCGCAATTAAAGCCAAAAAATGGCTTGAAAGTCTTGAAAAACGATGATGGTTCTTTCGACTTCACCGGCGCGGGAACTTCATTTACTGTTCAAGCCAACGGTGACGTTACCGAGCGCGTAAATGGAAAAGCAAAAACAGTTGGCACAGCCAGTACCGATAAAGACGGAAACATTGTTGTTGAGAAGAATGGCGTTAGTAGAAAAGTGTTCAAAGACGGCACGGTTGAGCAATCGTACAAGATGGATTGGGAAGATGAAGACGATGTTCCTATCACGCGAACCAATCATGCTGATGGTTTGAAAAAGACTTTGAAGGTTGAGCTCAAGGACAAAACCATTAGTACTGATGAATATGCAGCTGTTCCAAAAGATGCAGTTGAGACAAATGGCATGTCTGTGAAGTTTGTCCCGCAAGACGGCTCGGTAACCATCAGCAACGGCTCAACAAGTTGGACTGCTGATCAAAACGGAGATTTGAAAGTCACCAAAGACGGCAAAACCGAGACATTCAAAGCTCTTGATGCCAAGTTTAAGCCTTCGGGGCTTCGTTGTGGCGGAGGAACATACACATTTCCAGACGGTTCTTCCATCTACTTTAAGAACGGACATGTTGGATCTTTAAGTGTTCCAGATGGCAATGGGGGATCTGTTGCCGGCGGATACCCAATAGACAGCCGCATGAGACAAGCGGAGATCATTGTCACTAAGAAGAAATAGATTGCTCTTTGTCGACGACTTTGCACGGCTTCAAAGAGGCAAATTGACTCAGCATATAAATAGAAGTAGAAAATTTGGCCATTGTGCCTCCCAATCGCGCGAGAATTTGTCTTGTAACAAGAACGGGAGATACTCATGAGCCAGTTAAAAGTTGAGGATGTCAAGAAAATCTACGAAAATGCTTCGAGCAAAGTTGAGAAAGCGCGCAAATTGTACGGGAGACCGCTCACTCTAGCTGAGAAGATTTTGCTAGCCCACCTCGACAGCACTGGGGAAAAGCCTACACGCGGCGAAAGCGTAGTGATGCTCAAGCCCGACCGTGTTTGCATGCAAGATGCGACAGCTCAAATGGCTCTTTTACAGTTCATGCAAGGCGGATTTAAGGCTGCTGCCGTGCCCTCGACAGTCCATTGTGACCACTTAATTCAAGCTCGTCGCGGTGCTGATGAAGACATGAAAGTGGCTCTGGAAGACAATAAAGAAGTCTATGAGTTCTTGCGCACAGCCAGCGCCAAGCACGGCATCGGTTTCTGGAAGCCAGGTTCGGGCATTATCCACCAGGTTGTACTTGAAAATTATGCCTGCCCGGGCACTCTTGTTATTGGTACAGACTCGCACACGCCAAACGGCGGCGGACTGGGCATGCTAGCAATTGGTGTCGGCGGAGCTGACGCAGTTGACGTTATGGCAGGCGAAGCCTGGGGCTTGAAATGGCCCAAGCTTATAGGTGTCAAGCTGACTGGCAGCTTAAAAGGATGGGCAGCTCCAAAAGATGTGATTTTGAAGCTTGCTGGAATTTTGACTGTAGCCGGCGGAACTGGCGCAATCATCGAATACTTTGGACCTGGCACAAAATCAATCAGCTGCACCGGCAAGGCTACCATCACCAACATGGGAGCAGAACTCGGAGCGACAACTTCGGTATTCCCGTTTGACGATCGCATGGTTACTTATTTGCAAGCAACAGATCGCGCTGATGTTGCCAAACTGGCGAAAGAATACACAGACTATCTGGTTGCAGATCCTGAAGTTGAACAGAACCCTGAAGCCTACTTCGATAAGGTTGTCCACATCGACCTCGACACTCTTGAGCCACATGTAGTTGGGCCACACAGCCCAGACCTGGCACGTCCTATTTCCGAAATGGCTAAAGATGTAAAAGAAAAAGGTTATCCGGACGAGCTCAAATATGGTCTCATCGGAAGCTGCACCAACTCTTCATATGAAGACATGGGTAGAGCCGCAGACGTAGCAGCACAAGCAGCGAAAGCCGGCATCAAATCAAAAATTGGTTTGATGGTATCACCTGGCTCAGATCAAATTTACGAAACAATCAAGCGCGATGGTCAAATGGAAGCTCTCGAAAAAATCGGAGCAACTGTTCTTGCTAACGCCTGTGGACCATGCATCGGACAATGGAAGCGCGACGATATAAAGACTGGCGACAAAAACTCGATCGTCTCATCGTTTAACCGCAACTTCAGCGCGCGCAACGATGGCAACCCCGAAACATTGTCATTCATCACCAGCCCCGAAATCGTCATTGCATTCGCGCTTGCCGGTAAGCTTTCGTTCAATCCACTCACTGACAAAATCGGTGATGTGAAACTTGAAGCTCCAGCAGCAGCTCCTGAAATTCCTGCAAATGGATTTATCAGCAGATTGGAAGGTTACATTGCACCTGTTGCAGACCCAAGCAAGGCTGAAGTAATTGTAGACCCCAAGAGCGAAAGACTTGCTTTGCTTGAGCCATTCACAGCCTGGGACGGTAAGGACTACAGCGAGCTTGCTGTGTTGATGAAAGCTCACAAAAAATGCACCACCGACCATATTTCACCAGCTGGAAAATGGTTGAGATTCCGTGGACATATCGACCGCATTAGCGACAACATGTTTACCGGAGCAATCAATGCTTTCACAATGAAGCCCGGCGAAGGACTGAATGTGCTCAACGGTGAATATGCTGCCTATCCGCAAGTCGCTCGCGACTACAAGAAAAATGGTCTTGGTTGGATAGCTGTCGGTGACGAAAACTACGGTGAAGGATCTAGCCGCGAACATGCTGCAATGTCACCGCGTTACCTCGGCTGCAAGGCTGTTATCGTGCGTTCTTTCGCCAGAATTCACGAAACAAACTTGAAGAAACAAGGTATTCTTCCCTTTATCTTTGCCAATCCTGAAGACTACGAGAAAATACAGGAAAAGGACAGAGTCAGTATTCTCGGTTTGAACAAGCTAACACCAGGACAACCTGTCGAAGCAAAACTCAAGCATGCTGACGGCAAAGAAGACATAATCAAGTTGAACCACACAATGACCCATGAGCAAATCGAATGGTTCAAAGCCGGTTCTGCTCTCAACTTGATTCGTATGCGCCGCGAAGGTGTGCTCAGCAAGTAAAGCATCACTCTTGAAGTGAATTAATTGAGCTTCCTCAATAAAATGAGGGAGCTCATGCTTTATGAGGCTCATCGCATTGAATCTTCACGGCATTTTCACCCCCCTGGCATTAATCTCAAACTAAGGGTGAAGCTTATTGCTATGGGTGAGGTTTGGGACATGAAACTGGAAAATTTAACAGCTTCGAGCAACTTACATGTCGATTGCCTCGGTAAGCGGGTGGGAATTAACTCTGAGGAGGCTTCCGCTGCTTTTGAGTGCCAGAACACCGTAAGATCTTTGCGCGAAAAGTTGACTCAGGAACTTTTAGGCGACTTATTGAAAGGAGGCCAAGTGAAAATGAATTCTCTAGACTTGGCCAATGTTGACGAAGCAGAAGCTATTTCCAAAGTGCTAACGAATGAACTCATGGTTCGCTACGTAAGTGCAAAAGAAAAGGCGCCCGTGCGCTCAGATAAGCAAAAGGAAGATAGCATTGCCAATCGTACTATGGAGTTCAAAAGCATCTTCAACTCAGCGTTCAAGTGGCGATGAATCAATTCCTTAGAACTAACAGTATGTCTTCTTATTGATACATTGGGTTCTCAGCCGAGTGAAGCTCTAAATCCTATAATTAGCGAATATTCGGTCAAATGACCGGGTACAAACATTAGGAAAGCTGAGCCAGGAATGCAAGATGCCCAGAATTCTAGTTGTTGAAGACGATGAGGACGTCCATGAAGTCGTCTGCGATCTATTGAAATGCGAAAAGTTTGATGTTGAGGGCTGTCTAAACGGTACTGATGCCTCCGCCTCCCTCAAGACGACTCATTTCGATGTCATTGTAATGGACTGGCAGCTGCCTGATATAAGTGGTGTTGATGTGATAAAGGAATACCGCCGCGATGGTGGTATCAGCCCTGTTCTTATGCTTACAGGCAAGACTGAAATTGATGACCTGGAAATAGGTCTAGATGCAGGTGCTGATGACTATCTTACCAAGCCATTTAATGGCCAAGAATTGATCGCACGTGTAAGAGCTCTTCTAAGACGAGCTCCGCTAAATAATTCAAAGCTTGATTGAGTGCTCGTTCAGTCTTTTGTTATGTGCTGAAGGTGCGCGAAAGTGGGTGAGTGTCGTGGCTAAAATCTTGGTAGTCGAAGATAGCGAAGATATTCTCGAATCAATTAAGGAGATTCTTGAAATTGAGCGCTATCAAGTTGAGGCTATTAGCGATGGAATTGATGCTGAGTTGATGTTGAAGACTTATCCTTATGATCTCATTGTGATGGATTGGCAGTTGCCGAATAAGGACGGTGTCGATGTAGTAAGGGAATATCGGCTAGAAGGCGGCAAAACTCCGGTGCTGATGCTAACGGGAAAAGCAAACATCAGTGACAAAGAGCAGGGGTTTGATGCAGGCGCTGACGACTATTTGACAAAACCTTTCCATTCAAAAGAGTTGGTTGCAAGAGTAAAAGCACTTTTACGCCGTCCCCCAGAGTTTGCTACTTCTGTATTGAAAGGTGCAGGCATTGAATTAGATTCATCGACCATGATTGTCTTAAAAGACGGCAAGTCGATTCAACTGTTGCCGAAAGAATTTCAAATTCTCGAGTTTTTCTTGCGCAATCAAGAAAGAGTATTTGATCAAGAATCATTGCTCAATCGGCTCTGGCCCTCAGACTCTGAAGCAACGAGTGAAGCATTGCGCAGCACCATCAAACGTCTGCGCAAAAAGATTGATCCCTATGGTGAAATCATCAAAACTGTACACGGCATTGGTTATGTTTTTCGGAACACGCCTTAAGTCATTTCCACATAATTTACAGCATTCTTCTGTGTTTCAGCTTAAAGTCAGCGTGTCTTAACGGTACACTGTCGGTGTCATCTGCTGTCTTTAATTTCATTTGCAGGTTAAAGCTCTTTATTGCGGGAGTATCTGTCCAATGTCCTGGAAATGGAAATTATCTGTATTGCTTGTGCTGATCGCCGGGTTCTCAACACTGATTTTCATGGGGCATGAAACTACAAATCAGGCACCTCCCGTGCCTGAAAAGGTTGTTGATACAGCCGGGAAAACGCTGTTTACCGGCGACGACATAATTGCGGGTCAAGGTGTTTTTCAGAAATATGGATTGATGGATGTCGGCTCTTTCTTTGGACATGGCGCATACAATGGCGTGGATTTTTCGGCAGATTATTTACATAGAGAAGCGGTTATCTCTTTAGACTTCCTGGCTAATCGTAAATTCAAGAAAGCATTTGCAGAGCTGGACTTAGCCTCAAAGGCTGATGTGACAGCAACACTGCAGGCTGATTTGAAAGCAAACAATTATGATGCTGAAAGCAAAACTTTGAAATGGACAGATGAACAAACTGTTGCTTACCAGCAATTGATATCTGTTTATGATACAGATTTTGGTAGCGGCGATAAGTTGCCTTTGCCTGTAGATTACATAAAAGACCCAGCTGAAAGACTGCAGTTAAGCCGCTTCTTCGCATGGGGAGCCTGGGTCTGCTCTACCAATCGACCGGGCAAGGACTACACTTACACCAATAATTGGCCGCCCGATGCCACCGTAGGTAATGCTCCAAATTGGCAAATCTTTTTCTGGAGTGCGATGAGTCTTGTCATGCTGGTTGGTGGAATTGGTCTTACTCAGTTCTTGCTAAGCGCATTCCCGGGGCTTGGCTGGGCGCCTGATGGCGGCGGCTTGAAGGACAATGTGAAATCATTTCAGCCTTTTCGTTCCCAGACATCTTTGTATCCATATTTCCTTGTTGTGGTTTTGCTTTTTCTCTTTCAAACAGCATTTGGAGTGGTAACAGCTCACTATGTTGTTGAAAAGGGATTATATGGTTTTGACATTCGCAATATTTTTCCCTACAGCATTACTCGCAGCTGGCACTTGCAGCTTTCAATCTTTTGGATAGCCACCGCCTGGCTTGCAGCCGGGATGTTTATGGCACCAATGCTGTCGAAGCATGAGCCGAAGGGGCAACACTGGTTGGTAAAAATTCTGTTTGTTGCGATTTTGATAGTAGCGGTTGGCAGTATTGGTGGAGAATGGCTCGGTATCAAAAATATGCTAGGCAATATGTGGTTTTGGTTTGGACATCAAGGCTGGGAATATCTCGAACTAGGTCGCTTCTGGCAAGCACTTTTGACCGTTGGTATGGTGCTATGGGCCTTTATTGTTTTTCGTTCAATATCACCTTTGTTGAAAGGTAAAGATCACGGTAGTTTGCCTTATATGCTCTTGTATGGTGTGCTGGCGATTCCACTGTTTTTCAGCTTTGGAATGATGTATCACCCAGGCACCAATTTCGCTGTCGCTGATTTCTGGCGCTGGTGGGTCGTGCATTTGTGGGTGGAAGGCATCTTTGAGCTTTATACAACCATTATTGTTGCCTACTTCTTTTGCAGCCTGGGAATGGTTTCTGAAGAGTCTGCGCTTTCCGTTATTTATGTGGATATCATTCTCTATCTCGGCAGTGGCATAGTCGGTATTGGGCACCATTATTATTGGACTGCACAACCGGCAATCAACATGGCGCTAGGATCTATGATCTCTGCCCTCGAAGTAGTGCCTTTGACACTGCTCACGATGGAAGCCTGGAAGTTTGTGCATCTGGCCAAAGTTCAGGGCTCTATCAAAAATTTCTCGCATTATTGGGCAATGATGTTTCTAATTGCCGTTGGCTTCTGGAACTTTCTCGGTGCCGGTGTCTTTGGTTTCTTGATCAACACACCGATTGTGAGTTATTACGAGCATGCCACCTACCTTACTTCCAATCATGGACACGCCGCTCTGATGGGCGTCTATGGAATGTTGTCTGTGGCGGCTGTTTTGTTTAGCACTCGCTATTTGATGGAGCCTGACGCATGGAGCAATAAGCTTGCCGGCATATCATTTTGGGGGCTGAACATTGGTTTGATGCTGATGCTAGTTCTGAATATTTTCCCTGCAGGCATTATTCAAATGATTGCCAGCTATCAGCACGGTTTTTGGTTTGCCCGAAGTCCAGAATTTATTCATTCACAGCAATTTCAACTCTTCACGTGGATGCGTATTGCAGGCGACATGATTTTTGTTTTTGTCGGCGTGATACCACTTGTATTGCTTGTACTAAAGGGTTTATTTCATCTCAGAAAGGCTTCAAGCTCAGACTCATCCGACATGAGTCTGCCTGCGGGGAACTGAGCTTCTCTTGCCGCTTAAGAAGGTCAGCTCAAATTAACATTCCTTAAGCCCACGAGCTTTGGGATACTTTTTCATCGCTGAATCGTAGTTTCTCGATTCCGCCACACTGTCACAACGCTTGTGCACCAAGCGTTTGCTGTGGACGCCGGAACTCTTCTTTGCGGAGGGTTATGCGTCGCGCGCATAGCTGTTATACCAACTATGCACTGGACGGATGTAGCGCTCTGAATTAAATTAGAGTCCTGCTCAGCTGAAGCAAGAACCAGCAGAGCTTGGCCGGTGTAATACCAAACCAAACAAAGAAGCGAACTCCCGTGCTAACGAGTTCGGCGGATTTTGTTTTGAGTCGAAATGAGAGACCTGAAAATGCTAACCGTAAACGAAATCGCTGCTGTCCCACTCAATATTGGATCATTCAACGCTGAGTCTTTTGACAGCACCAGGGAAGGGCACTCAAAGCAAGGCTCATTGGACAGCGAATTCTCGATGGAAATCGCCAAAAGAGTATTGGCTGAACTAATGAATTTCCGCCGCGTTCCGGCTGGTGTTGCATCTTGTGCGTTGGGCTGCCAGAAGTGCGCTTCTTTACCATTGAAAAATATTCTCGCTGCTGTTCGAAAGAACGAAGCAATCACATTCATTTTGCCTGCCTTCCCCGGAAAGTCCCCAAACCCTGAGAAAGTACTCGGTACTTTGCCGGACTTTGCTGAAAGACTTGCTCTTAATTTCCTCGGCACACTTTGTGAGCGCATCAAAAAAATCTACAGACCAGGAATCAAAATCATTCTTTGCTCTGATGGAAGAGTCTTCAGTGATGTGATTGGAATCAAAGAAAGCGACATCACCGCCTACCAGGTCGAGATTAGCCGTCTGATCAAAGAAATGGGTCTTACAGACATTTCAACATTCAACCTTGATCACTTCTACAAAGACATCCACTTTGTTCAGATGCGTGATGAGCTCATGAAAAACTTCGGGCAATCCTTAGACTTTCTAAAGCTCAAAGTTCGCAATGGCGCGAATGACTCAGCAAGTCCTGCAGAACAAGAAGCAAATCGCATGTACAGTGGCATCACTCGTTTCTTGTTTGAAGATGCTATGCATGCCGGCCAAACCAAAAGCCGTTCGGCTGTGCAAAAAGAAGCCCGCGCCAAGGCATATGAAGTCATCAGAAGAAGCAATGCCTGGAGCAAGCTGATATTCGAGCATTTCCCCGGCGCGGTAAGACTCTCAATTCACCCACAAACCTGTGGATCACAAAAACTAGGAATTCGCCTGGTTGGCGATGAAAGCTGGATGACTCCCTGGCATGGCGTTGCTGTTGAAAGCAAAAATGGTTATGTCTTGCTAAAGCGCTCGGAAGCTGAGGCTTTGGGCGCAAATCTAGTTTATTCTTCTAACGGACAACCCAGCCATTATCAATTAAGAGCATAGACCCGTGATGGACCTTAAAGTAACTCAATTAAAGCCATTTGGTGTGGTGGTTGAGCCTTTGAACGACAAGACAAAGGTGCAAGACCTAAATATAGAGAGTCTGCGTGACTTATTCAGGAAAAACCAACTCGTTGTATTAAGAGGGTTTGATACTTTTCAAAATGCTGATGAGTTTGCCAACTACTGTGAAGTGTGGGGAGAAATCAGCCTCTGGCCTTTTGGAAAGGTTCTTGAACTAATTGAGCAAGAAAATCCGGAAGATCACATTTTTGATCACAATTATGTGCCCCTTCACTGGGATGGAATGTATCGCCCACAAGTCCCTGAATATCAAATTTTTCATTGCGTAAAAGCTCCTCTGTCTGGTCAGGGCGGCGCGACAACCTTCTCAAACACCGTTTTGGCTTTAGAGACTGCACCTTCTGAAGACAAAGAACTATGGAGTAAGGTCACCGGTTCTTATCAGCGAAAGATGGAATTTTATAACAGTAAGACTTTGTCTCCAGTTATCACTAAGCACCCACAGAGAGATTTTTCTGTGATTCGCTACAATGAGCCTCCAGCCAAAGACAAAGGTCATTTTGTAAATCCACCAGTTCTTGAATTTACTGGCACAGGTGATGAAGAGTTGGATAGTTTTCATCGAAGTTTAGAAAAAGCTCTTTATTCTCCAGACAATTTCTATGCTCATGAGTGGCAAAATGGCGATATAGTCATTGCAGATAATTTTTCGCTATTACATGGCAGAGAAGGATTTGTCTCCAAATCCCCTCGTCATATTCAGCGAGTTCATGTTTTGAGCAACCCGCCATTTAATAACCCAGGTCTGGAGTCATACCAATGAGCCCACAAATTGCAGATGTTGTAATTGTTGGCGCTGGTCCTGTGGGTCTCATGTGCGCTTACCTGGGGCAACTTTGCGGACTCAAAGTTGTGATTCTCGATAAATCCGAAGGTCCCCTCGAAGTTGGTAGAGCTGATGCGCTTAACGCACGCACTTTACAGCTTCTCGAAGTGGCAGATTTGTTTGATGAACTCTATCCTTTTGGTAAAACCTGCAACACAAGTTCTGTTTGGGCGGATGGGAAATTTGTTTCAAGGCAATCGAAATGGTGGGATGCACTTGAAGGGTGCTTCCATAAACACTTCCTCATGCTTGGACAATCAAATATAGAAAAGCTGCTAGATAAAAAACTCAAAGGAACTGCGGCAGCTGTAAAACGTTCAACATCTATCGTGAGCATTGAGTTGAACAAAAACGGATGCCTCACAACTCTATCAAATGGAGAGAGCATTCAGTCAAGCTACATCATTGGTGCAGATGGTTCTCAGTCATTTGTGCGCAATCTATTTGAAATACCCTTCGAAATTACGCGACCACAAATCGTATGGGCGGTAATTGATGGCATCATCGAAACCGATTTTCAGAAAGTTCCTGAAATCATAGTATTTCAGGCTGAGACATCCGATGTAGCGTGGATTCCCCGCGAAGGGGCAATCGACAGGTTTTACGTAAGAATGGACACTAAGGACTTTTCGATGGAAGAAGCGATTGAAAAAATCAATCGTGCCATGCATCCTCACACTTTGTCTTTCAAACATATTGAATGGTTTTCACAATTTTCAGTCAAAGAATCTGTAGCCGAAAGTTTCTTCGTGCAAAATCGCGTTTTTCTTGCAGGCGATTCATGCCATATTCATTCGGTTAACGGAGGTCAAGGTCTCAACACTGGTCTTGCAGATGCCTTCAACCTCATGTGGAAGCTAAATATGGTGCTTAATTTCGGAGCTCCAAAAGAACTTTTGCAGAGTTATGAAAACGAGCGCAAACCAGTTGCGCTTGATGTGATAGGTACTTCGGCAGAGCTTGTGCGTTCTACCAAGTTCTCTACTAGCGGTAAGCACGCAGAAGATTACGTGAAAATCGTTGAGAAACGCGCTGGATTTATAACTGGTATGGGAATTCGTTATGGAGCTGAGGGGCTTCCCGGCTCTCGAGTTTTTGATTTTGAAATTTTTGATGGCGCTCAGAAAAGCCGCCTTTACTCTCTACTCGACTATACAAAATTCACTTTACTCATTTTCGGTTCTTGCAAATCGGGGTTAAAGTTTCCAGACTACGTAAAAGTCATTCAGGTTAGTCCAACTATGAGCCCAGAAGGCTTTTGGACTGAAGACACGCAATATGCAAATCAGGCAATTTTAGTAAGACCTGATTCATACATTCAATCGGCCGTGCCGCTAGATAAAATTGAATCCCTATTCGAAAATTCCTTATTCGAGCTGGCAAGGTTATGAGCAAGACTCTAATTCTGTTAGCAATTGGAATGTTTACCGTAGGATGCAACACGTTTTTAATTGCCGGTCTCCTTCCTCAAATAGGCGAGACTATTGGACAATCGGTTGCGGTAACCGGGCAAGGGCTCAGCATCTACAGCTTGACCTATCTTCTTTCCGCGCCACTTTTTTCAATTGCTTTTGCAAATAAGCCTGTAAAGGGACTTATCCAAGTGGCCCTGACTGTTTTCATTGTGGGCAGTTTGATAACGCTATTTGCTCAAAATATTTTGTTATTTCTTCTTGGAAGATCGATTGCAGGAATAGGCGCTGGTATTTTCACCCCACTTTGCATAAGCATCGCTGTGCATCTTGCAGATGCCTCCGCCAAAGGACGCGTTTTGAGTTTTGTTTGGGGGGCTAGCAGTGCAGGCGTAGTGTTTGGAGTTCCTATTGGACTTTATCTGTCGTCGTTTTTTCATTGGCAATTATCGATAGCAGCTATTTCTGTATTAGCCCTAATTGCATTGATTGGCTTCTCATTGCAAAGAGCTGAGTTAAGTCTGCCCGAATCGCCATCTCTTGCTGCAAGACTAAAACTATTAATAGATCCATCTACGCTGTCTGTAATTGGAATTTCTTGCCTCACAGCGACGGCAAGCTTGGGCCTGTATTCGTATGTCACTCTTTTGCAATCGGGTTCTCCAAATTCGCTAAGCATGACATTGTTTAGTTGGGGGTTGGGAGGATTCGTAGGTAGCTCACTTGTTGGTACTTTTATCGACAAAAGCGGAAAACCGCGAGTTGTTATGGCTACAATTCTTGCTGGCTTGATGCTTTCGGTACTTGCGATACCGTTTTTGAAAAACTTGCCTTATTTGGGATTGATTCCTTTCTTCATGTGGGGCGCATTCGGTTGGGCTGTACCAACACCGCAGCAAAAGATTTTGTTTGAATTGCATGAAAATCAGGCGAGCATATTGGCGGCCATAAACTCTTCTGCACTGGGCTTAGGATCTGCACTGGGAACACTTTTAGGTGCTTTGCTCATTTCGTTGGGGTCTAGTGAAATCTATCTGCCATTTTCTGCTGCAACGTTATTACTCTTTGTACTGATGGGGCAGCTGTTATTGATCAATAACGCAAATAAGGTGAGGTGTATTAGTACATGAGCAGACCAGTGGTCATTGTCGATCCATTATCATCAGGGGTAGAGCTTGCTCCTGCTTTCAAAGCCAGGGGAATACCTGCTATTGCTGTTACGCTGAAGCATCTAGATTGGACTGGGTTCGGGTCTAAAATTCAGACTTCTGATTTTATTGAGATTATTCCAGACCAGGATAATCTCGCAGATGTGCTTAGAAAGTACGATCCACTTGTTGTTCTTCCCGGCACTGAAGAAGGAATTACACTTGCTGAATCGCTTACACTTGAATTAACACCCCAATTTGCAAACGATCCTGAAAAATCGCAGAATAGATTGCATAAAGCACTAATGCAAAAGGCTTTGCATGAAGCAGGTGTTCCTGCTCTCAAAACGCTCAATACATCATCAGAAGCTGAAGTCGAAAGCTGGATAAAAAGCAACGGTTTGATTGACACACCTTTGATAATCAAGCCACCGATATCTGCAGGTAGTGATAAGGTCTTCCACATACCTGCGCGCGGAGATTGGAAGAAGGCTTTCAATCAGGTCTTGGCTGAGCCTTCTCAAATTACAGGGCAGGCGAATGAAACTGTTGTTGTACAAGAACAGGCTGTTGGAACCGAGTTTGCCGTCGGCACTGTAAGTGCAAACGGCAAACACTATCTCGCTCATTTGATCAAATACAACAAAATGTCTGCGCATGATCGCAAAACAGTTTACGACTTTGTTGAATTCGTGCCTTTCAACACAGAAACGCATGGCGAATTATTTGAATACACCAAAAGAGCTTTAGACGCTTTGGGAATTCGTTGGGGTGCGGCTCACAACGAAATCATGCTAACAAAAGATGGTCCCCGCCTTATAGAAACAGGTGCCAGAATGTGCGGTGGCCCTGTTGTGGGCTTTGCTCGTGTGGCAAGTGGCAGCAGCCAGGCGGACAAATTAGTCGAAATATTTGCTGAGGGAGATGTCACTACAAAGGACTATTCATTCAAGAAAACAGTTATGCCTGTATTTTTGAAATCACCCGCAAAAGGCAAAATATCGAATGCGGAAGCCTTTGATGATGTCTCTCAATTACCCACTTTTCTCAACGCAAATATATGGTTCAAAAACGGTTCTCTTGTTCCACAAACAGTAGATTATTTGACTAGCATTGGAATCGTTGCGCTTGCTGGCGAGCGAACTAAAGTTCTTATAGACTACGAAAAAATTCGAAGCATGGAATCGAAACTAGCAGTGCAGGAAGTTTAGAGTTTCTATTTCTGGGTCTTTATCTTGATTGCTTTCGCTCTGGCTTCGAGCCTCTCGCACTCTTTCGTTCGGTTCGTTTTGCGCAACAACGTAGCATAAGTTTCCAGTACCGCAATCGTCGCACTATAAGAAGATTATATATACATTTAATGCTTCTTCGCAGTTTCTGCTTTTACAAAATTGTTGAGTGCGGGCAACTCGAACTTTAGTTGCTCTTGCATTTTTACCAGGGCGTTTTTCATCACGGTTCTATGATCAGCGCGAAACTCCTCGGTTTGCATCTGCCATGCAAGGATTGCAACAATGATTAATTGAGAAACTGTTAGCAAAATTGGAGTCAGGCTTGGTCTTTTGCTCTTTGGATTGGACTCATCTATCGAAACTTTGGTCCATCTGCCTGCCTCGTTTATCATAAATCTTTGATCAGCTTTGCTTTGACGCGATATTGGAGCATTGCCGCAGTCTGAGATTTTGGATGGAGGCAATGCTGGAGCTAAGATGGCTGAATTGGTGATGCCAGTGAAAATAGTCACATGAAGAGGTTTAGCTACATTCTGCGAAGCTCTCAAATTCTTGATTGCAGATGCTGTCTGACGATTTGAATTCGATGCGTTTTGAAGCTTGTTCATCAGTTTCTCTCCTGGGCTCAGTCAACCTATGAGCGCAGTCTAGTTTTCAAATCTAACGAAGGTGTTACGGGGGTCATTTGAATATGTGGGCGCTTTCGCCAATCTTGCAAAGCATTGAGTTTAATAACTCTTGACCCTTTGGAGGCTTTACAAGTGGTGACCGAAAGGTTACCATATCGATTCGAAGGCCAGAGAGCTACAGAGTTCTCAGCGGAGGACTCTCGTGGGAAACCTTGGGCTCAAGCGTGTTTTGGTGGCGAAATCGGTTGCCATCCTACTATGTTCATCGCCCTGCGCATTTGCTCAAGCTTTACCAGCGCAATCAAGCCATCCCACGCCCGTCAATCTCGACCTCAGTTCAACCGTTGCTGACGTTGGTACAGGCAAACTTTCGCACCCTGTAACTATCACTGCCAATGGACAGAGTTTGACTGTTGTTCCAGGTACTAACATAACGCCTGCTGAGCGTCTGGCTGTTTATCAGGTGATGTCGACGCAACATCAAAGCATCCAGATTGGACCTCTGGGAAATGCAGTTGGAGGCAGTCTTGTAATAGGTCCGCATTTTGCCGATTACGTGAGCAGTCTTGTGATTCCGGCTGGTGTCACTGCGGTGAAAGACTTTGGCGTGGCGCCTGCGTTAAACCTTTCTGGCACATTGAGCAATTCCGGCACATTGTTCGCCGTTTCATCCAACAGCCAGGTAAACACTGGCACAATCAGCGCGCTAAATATCATTAATCAAAGCAATGGTGTGCTGACTTCAATTCTGTCCAATCAGGCACAGTCCGCGGCTGCTTCATTTGGCATTGCTGCGGTTGTGGGTAATTTGGGGCTAAACCTCAATGCTGTCCAGGACGTCATCAACCATGGCTCTATCATGAGCGCCGGCAATTTGAATATCACCGCTGGTGGTTCAATCATCAATCAGACTCAGGCGGCCACTCAGGCGCTTATGAGTGCGCAAACACTTACAGCGATAACGGGCACTGGCACATTGGTTAACAGTGGACTTATCACAGCAAATTCAGGCAACCTCAATTTATTAGCCACTCTCAATCAAAGCCTGTCTATCAACAACGATCACGGTACACTTCAAGCGCTTGCCGGGCAGCTCAATATTGGCAGTCGCGATTACTCACCAGGCGCTGTGGTCGACCTCAATATCCAGGGTGGCAAATTAGAAGCGCAGGTGGTCAACCTGACCAGCCCAAACGGCACCAGCAACGTAAATGTGCAATCAATTGGCGGCGATGTCTATCTCAAGGGTGCCAATTCATCAATTAGTGTGCAAAATGGCTCACTTCAAATTGCATCGATGGATCTCACAGGCGACCCTACCTTCTTAGATGCGAACGGTCCACTTGCATTAAACCTTGGATTTAGCGGTAGTACTTTTTCCACCGGAAACCAGAGTTTTGTCGCGCTTTCAGGCTCTGATGTGAGTATAACCGGCGCGCCGTTAGGAGCGACGATTGACACCGGTACCGGGGTAATTCTTATCGGGGCAGGCGTAAAGTTTGACAGCTCTGCCGTGATAACCGGCGCCAGCGGACAAGGTGGAGACATCTTGCTTAGTGGAGTCAATCTGGTCGGCAGAGGCGGTGTATTTTTGTACGCAGATAAAAGCAGTCCCGCCGCCAATGGCAGCACAAGCAAGGGCAATGTAACTGTCGGCGACGTTACTTCAAGTGCCTACTTCGGCACAGGTCAAATGGCCGGCGCTATTCAAGTTTTTGCAGACAACAACGTCACTTTGGGAAATTTAGCTGCTCAGGGCGCCAGTGGAACCGTTAGCTCTTTCGGCCCAATTGGAAAAAATGGAACGAATGGCGGAAATGCATCTTTATATAACACTGGAGGGGTGGGAAACCCCGGAACCGACGGCACTGATGGAGGTGCTGGCGGCAATGGTGGAAACGGTGGACAAATTACAATCATCGCCGGCGGCAACGTAGGACTCGGCAGCATTGACTCCACTGGTGGCGTTGGCCGATCAGGCGGCAATGGAGGCGATGGTGGCTGGGGCGGCAACGGTGGCTTGGGCGGCGGCACGGCTGGTGCCGGCAATGCAGGCGACGGCGGTGGCGGCGGCTACGGCGGAAATGGTGGCGCTGGCGGCAGTGGCGGTACTGGCGGAACAGGCGGTGTTGTATCGATCACTGCAGGCGGAAGTATTGGTTCTAGCGCAATCTCGACTTTTGGTGGCGCTGGGGGTTGGGGCGGCAACGGCGGCAAAGGCGGCAATGGTGGCGATGGCGGAGCCGGCGGCGTAGCTGGCGCTGGGCAAGGTGGTAATGGCGGAGCTGGTGGCGTCGGTGGTGTCGCTGGTAATGGTGGCACAGCCGGACAGGCGGGCGGTGGTGGCTCGCTCACATTGACTGCCGGAACGTCAATTAACATCACTGGACAAGTTGCAACTAATGGCAGTGTTGGAGGCAACGGGGGGAATGGCGGCTCTGGCGGCATCGGTGGACTTGCCGGACGCGGCGGCGCTGGCGTTGCCAGTGGCAACGGCGGAAAAGGTGGAAATGGCGGCTGGGGCGGTGCAGGCGGTGGTGCGGGAGCCGGTGGAGATGGCGGCGCGATCAATCTAAGCAGCGATTCGATTACTGTTTCAGCTTCGTTGCTTTCAATGGGCGGCTACGGTGGTCTTGGAGGCGCAGGAGGTTCTGGTAACAATGCTGGTGGCTCTGCGGGCGGAGTTGCCACATTCTTGTATGGTGGTAAAGGAGGCGCTGGAGGTGTTGGCGGTTCAGCGGGTGCTGGTGGCGCCGGTGGTGCTGGCGGAAACGCAGCCACAATTACTCTTCATTCGACAAATTTATTGACTACCACAGGCACGCTTGCTGCATATGGCGGCAATGGTGGTACTGGAGGTGCCAGCGGTGACGGCGGTGATGGTTCGTCGGGCTCAGGTGGCGGAGGCGGTGTCGTAGGTGGCGGAGCCGGATCTGGTGGCGTAGGTGGTGACGTTGCTCCAGGCGGCGTGGGCGGTGCTGGCGGCAACGGTGCCACAGTAAGTCTCACAAGCGATTTAAGCAACATAAGAGCCGGCAATCCAACTAGTTATGCAGTCCTCACATTCGGTGGCAATGGAGGAGGCGGCGGCGCCGGAGGCAACGGTGGCGACGGTGGTGATGGCGGCACCTCTGGTATTGGCTTTCAAGGGCAAGCTACAGGGAATGGAAGTGCCAATTTCAGCGGGGTCAATGCATCAGTAACCTACGGCTTTACGGTCGGAACGACAGGTGTAAATGGCGCTTTAGGCGGCTTCGGTGGAAATGGTGGTGTTGGCGGTGCGCCAGGCTCAGGTGGCGACATTCTGGTTCTCGCTCCACATGGGTCTGTAGATCTCAATGGAGACGTCACCACGACTGGTGGCGCAGGTGGTTTGCCTGGTTCACCAGGAGCTGCAGGACAAGCAGGAGATAACGGATCTTCACGCACCTTCTTCGGGCTTGCCTATAATCTTTCCTACAATTTGAATTTCCTCAATTTGGCATCAGGCGGAACAATCGGCGCTGGATGGAAAATCAATATTGACGGTTTCAATTTTGGTCTAACAGGCTATGCCAGCGTAAAAGGTGTTACACCCAAGGGCGTAGACATGGTGGCCTACAAAGATGGCACTGACCAGTACATCAACGTAAAGCTAGATTTCCCTCAATTACCTACAAAATACGGCAAGGGCTTCTTTCTACCAACCGCCACTATCACCATTGGCGATCAGGTTTTTCAAGCGGGATATAAGGATGTGCTTGCTCAGGCTTTCGGCATAGTCATTCCGACCCTCGTATTTCAAGATGGCAAACCTCAACTTCAATTTGTAAAACCGACCATTCCTTATGTGCCAAACATACCGGCGCCGCCTCCTGCACCAACATTTGCCGGGTCGACAATATCGCAGTATGGTGGTGTGCAAAGTACATGCTGCACCGCTTCTGGTGGCAACGTGTCAATTCTAGCCGCCACCAGCATAACGGTTGACGGGAAAATAAACGCTTTAGGCGGACAAGCTCTCAATTTTAATTTAGATAGCAAAAAACAGGTGATAGGCGGCTCGGCTGCGCTCGGAGTCGGTGGTTCTGTTCTTCTGCAGGGCAACACTGTCAATGTTACAGGTGGTGCATCATCAACACTATTCACCACGCCAGCAATTGCTGCCGGCTCGCTGACAGTTATGACACGTCCAAACGATGTTAGCTACCTCATCAAACCCGTTATTTTCAGCCAACTCTCTTGGGACACCGGACTTGGGTTTACAGTTGGGTATGGTGGTGGACGAGTCCTGGTGACGTCCCCTGTTACCGTTGTTCGTAATGCAGGCAGCATCAATCTCACAGACATTGGGGGAAGCAGTCTCTTTAGTGGAGCAAACAATGTTGCTCGAGACATAATCATTGTTGCCACTGGCGATGTAGCTGCATTAAATGCGCCCGCGGGCGCTAGTATCACTGCTGGTGTCAGCCCGCTGCGTCCGTCCGGACAAATAATCATCGCAGCAGGCGACCAGGCCGGTGCTTATACCTATGGCACTAGTCAAAACGATCAAACGTGGATGGTCATCGGGCAAGGGTCTGCCACCGGCGGTTCTGTAATTTTGCCTGATGTCTCGCTTGGTTCTACAAGTACACAATTGACCTTTGTCTCTGGACACGGTGCAGTAAGCCCAGGCGCCGTGTCTACCGGAAACATCACCGTCGCACCGACAGTAAACAATGTGACTCAGGGAACAGCATTTATCATGGCCAGCGGTGACATTAGCACCGGCATCATTACAGGTTCCAGGGCAAGTTTGAATTCTGTATCCGGCATAATTGGAACCGACACAAATTACCTTCAGGCAAATGTCCCCAATCTAACTATAAGAACGACCGGTAATGCGTTTGTTAGCAGCAATGTTGCATCGCTAAACCTAGATAGCTCTTTTGCCATAGGTTTATTTGTCAAAGCTACAACCGGTGACTTGCACGTCAGAGGCCCTGTATACGGTGGCATTATAAATCTTGAAGCTGCTAAGTCCGTTAACTTGCACCATTTAGTTCTGTCTGAAGCCGAAGATGGGCGCGTTTATATTACTTCCGGGAATAGTCTCGATAGTTCAAATGGCATCAGCAATATAATTGCACCCAACATTTTTCTTGGCTCTACACAAGGCAACATTGATGCTGGAACACTCACTGCAAGCCAGTCAATAACATTGCAGGCAGACGGTGCAGCGTCATCCGTCCGCGCGGCGTCGTTGTTGACACCATCTTTGGCTTTGTTCTCGGGCACCGGTGGAGCAACAATCACTTCAACAAGCGCAAGTCAGTTGGTGGCATTATCACACGGCGACGTCTATGTTACGTCAACCGCCTCGAATCTTTTGCTGGGAACCGACCAGGGCATTCCATCATCTGGACGGGCTTTCAATATAACTTCGGGCGGGTCGCTTGAAGTTACTGGGCAAATTGTTGCTAGCTCTGGCGTGACACTAACAGCTCTAAACGGTGGCGATATAAAAGTTTCGCAAGTCATCAGCAGCGATCTCTTCATTAGCCTCAATGTTAATGGTGCCGGAAACATAACTGAGAAAACTAGTGTTCTTGCCGCGCCATTGATCAATCTCAACGCTGTAACCGGCAATTTAGGTACGCAGTCTGATCCGATTTATACGAATGCTAAAACAATAAACTTTTCGAGCACAGGCAGCGTTTACATCGGCAATACTAACGACAATCGCTCTCTGACTCTGGGATCATGGAGCGGCGCGAATCTATTTATTGCAGAAGGTGGAGACATTATTGTCTCAGGCGACCTTCGCGCAACTGGAGGCATTAGTCTCGCCACATTGGTTGGCGGTTCTATTCAGATCAACAGCAATTTGAGCGCTGGCAACCGAATTTACCTGTCTGGCACAAATAACTTGCCTGAAGACAGTTTCGTAAGCACTGGTGCGATCGTTCAAGCTAATGGCAAACAGCTTGTGGCGCCGAACCTTGTTATTTACACAGGCAATGGTGGCGCAGGCATTCGCAGTTCTAACGCTTCAGCGATTACACTAGGCGTCACTGGTCTTGCGGACATCAACAACAGCGGCGCTGCGACAGTTGCTGGTGAAGTTGGACAACTCCGCTTTGTAAATGATACTTCCTTAGATCTCGGCGCTATAAAAACCTATTCGGGACTCGATGTGAAAGCTGCTGGCGACATCCGTGTTAACGGATTGATTGATTCACCATCAATTGCTATTGCTTCTACTGCTGCAAACGGCAATATCATTCTTGGTGGCAACCTGCTCGCTTCAGGTGATGTCAGGCTGACAGCCACAGGGGCGGGCAACATCACATCAGGAGCAGGAAATCTTGCTGTAGGCGAAGCCAATGTATATCTCACTGTCGATAGTGGAAATATTGGTCAATCTGCAAACAGTCCGCTGCACACTCAAGCCGGCTCGTTGCAAATTTCCTCAAATGGAAGCGTCTTCATTGATAATGATCGCGCCATGACTTTATCTGTTGGTCACCTTCTTGGGCTTAGCCTCAAGAACAGCGGAACGCTGACGCTTGCCACGCTTGTGGACACTCGCGCATCGGCCGGCAACGGTGGAGACGTCGACATTACCGTCAATGGCGGTTCGTTAAACGGCAACAATATTTTTACAGGCACCACTGACAGCAGCGCTGTTGGCGGCAAGATAACATTGCGCGTTCCCGATGGGACTATCCAATTAAATGTGGTCGATGCCGGGTCGTCGGGCAGTGGTGGCGCAATTGACATTTCTGGCAAGACAGTAAATATTGTCTCCTCGGTGGCATCTGCTGCTGCCTTGAGTTCTGGTGGCACCGTCAAAATAAGCGGAACAACAGTCAATCTCAAGAACGTCAGCTCTGCATCTAATTTCGGTAGCGGCGGCTTAATCCAAATTACAGGCGATGCTGTTGCTGTGACAAACACTATTACCTCTACCAGTTTCCACAGCTCTGGTGGCAGAATACAAATCACAACTACAAATGGTGACGCCAAGCTTGGCACTATCACTTCAAATGCCGTTGGAAACGGAGCTGCTGGTGGCGGCATCAGCGTTGATGCTAACGGCAGCCTGACAGTCGGTGCCGTGTCTGCCGATGGTACTAAGGGCGCTGGCGGCGGCTGGATAACTCTGTCGGCGCCAGGCAAAGATGTTACAGCTGGAGCCCTCGAAACAAAGGGCTCAGGAAGTGGCGCCGGTGGCAAAATCACTGTAGGTGGTGCTGCTCTTCAACTTGTTTCGTTTGATAGTTCTGCCCAACAAGCTGACGCCGGGGCGATTGAAATTGTCGGCAGTTCGGTGTCAAACAGTGGCTCAGCTCATGCATCAAGCTTGAAAGGTAGTGGCGGTTCTGTCTCTATCACAGGTGACTGGATTTTGATGCTGTCTGATGTTGACTCTAGTTCAAGTGATGGCTCAGCTGGAACTGTGATAGTTGAATCTAAAGCTGGTGTACTTCTTGTTGGTGACATCAAAGCATCTGGTTCTGGAGTCGGACAAAAGGGTGCTGCTGTGAATATTACAGCTGCAGGCGAGTCTCAGTTAGGTTCTATTGTGACAGACGGACTAAGCGGCGGCAAGGCAGGAAACATAACGCTTTCTGCGCCTGGTCAGAGTCTGGGCGCAGGCGATCTTCACGCTTCAAGTTCTGGAGTAGAAAACGGTGGCATGATTTCTGTGCATGCCGACGGCGTTGGGGTGGGGAACGTCACGACAAGCAGCCAAAATGGTTTAGGCGGCCACGTTGACATTGTCTCGGCTAGCGGTAACGCGTCTGTCGGTGCGGTCGATTCAAGCAGCGTAGGCTCATCTGGCGGTTCTGTTGTAGTGACTGCGGGCGGTGGCGTTTACATGTCAACCGTCGTAAGTGATGGCGGTACTGCCGGGGGAGCTAGCACTGGCAATGGTGGCGATGTAACTTTGTCTGCAGCAAATGCCGTTTCGACCAGCTATGTTTCAGCCAGAGGCGCCGGACAAAACCAACATGGCGGCACCTTCACAGTCAATGGCGCAAGTTTCCTTGCCGGAATGAAAGATTCATCTGGGTTTAGCATTAATGTATCGAATGCCGATGGAAATGCTGGGTCTGTTTCTATCACCACATCGTCCAATTCTCCCCTGATAATTGGTGATTTAAGCGGCAACAATTATTTGTTTGGCAACATCACCGCATCTGGAGTTAGTGGCGGCAAAATTACGCTGGCAAACGCTGGTGGTGAAGTAGTTAACAGTGGAATGTCTATTCTTGCAAATGGCACCACTGGAAGTGCCGGCTTTGTATTGTTGAGCACAAACACTTTTGGCGGGGCAATTCTAAATGTTGTGAATGACGGGCTTATTCAAGCAAATAGCAACAGCAATGATAACGGCATTATAGGATTGCATTCAGGCGCCGGACAAGACCTGAACTTGAGTGGCACCGGAAGACTAGAAGGTGGCTATGGCGTGCGCTATGGCAACCTGAACCTCAACACTCTGGCGTTGTTGCCAGTCAAGGCAGGTCATGCCAGTTTGGCACAAGGTTCAATTCTAAATCGCTTGGAAGGCAATGCCATAACTCTAGACAGCTTTAAGCTTGATAGCGCAGCTAACCTGGTATTGCCAGCGGTGCTTGACTTTAGCAATCTTAGCCCTAGCGGCACAGTACAAATTAATTCGACTGGTAGCATTGTTTTCGGAACCATTTCGGGGCTACACGGTTTGGCGGGGTCGCCCGCAGCATCGCTCTCGATTACCGCTGGCACAAGTATCACCGGCGACAAAATTGATGTCTCTGGAACTGGCAGCAATCCTGTTGCATCTGTGTACATCAGTGCTCCTACCGTGAAGGTGACGACCATAGATGCGTCTGGTGGCGAAGTCGCCGGCTCGGTTTCAGTTTATGGCTCAGATGTAAGTCTAGGCACAGTAAAGGATGGAGCTAGCTTGCAGGGCGGCAAGCTGTACATTGAGGCATCTAACTCCATTAATGTTACCAATGCCGATGTGTCATCGACCAATGGTTCTGCTGGCACCATCGGGATGGTCTCTCTCGGTGACATCACCGCCGGGGCACTTAGTGCTACCTCAGGCAAAGACCATGGTACTCCAGGACAGATTGACCTTAACGCCAAAGGACTTATCAGCGCAGGAAGTATCTTGGAAAGTGGTGGCAAGGACGGCGGTGGCACCTTAAACCTAACCGGTGATACCGGCATCACGGCTAATTTCATTGATACGAGTGCCATGGCTTTTGGTGACGCTGGTACGGTGACGCTGAAGAGCAATGGACCAATAGTTGTAAATTCCATGCTGTCGCAAACGATATTTGGGAAGGGCGGCACACTGAATGTCCAAGCACCAAAGTTTACAGCCAAAGGAATTGTAGATTTCTCTAGCTTTGTGGGGCTGACGGGAACTACAAATATCAGCAGTCCATCTGTGACCTTGTTCGCTCCAATCGTTCTAACCCACCTTGTGCCTGCTGTCCCGACGTCTCCCACGTCTTCATCCATAACTCCAACAGCGCTGGCACTAGTTAGTCTTGGCGCAGAAGTTGTTGCCACGCTCTCAGAAGTCGGCACAGCTATACAGGCTGGCTCTGCCCGAGCCTTTGACACCGCTAAATCTTTCTTGCTGCCTTCTCTGCCGTCGCTTTCCGAGCAAGATGAATCTCGCGTGTCTCTAAGTGGTGGCATCTCTGAAGTGACAATGCTATCAAACGAGTGCATTGTTTTTGACCCGGCAAAATTATCAAACGCTTCAATGATGCAGATGCAGTCTTTAGGAGTGTCACTGTCGAAAGGCGCTGATGGCAACACATTCTCATTCGACAAAGGCAACGTTGTATTGCGTCCTTCCAGCGACATGGTCATCAACGCTGGCGACGTCAAAATTACGGTAGGAGCAGGCACCACCGTACTGCTAATGAAAGTGGGCGATGATGTAGTTGTATGCGACCTGCACGATGCACACACCGGTGATGTGTCAGTCAGCGCCGGACGCTACTCGATCAAACTTACCCCCGGTGAGCAATTCTTTGTGACGAGCAATCAAACAGATTCGTTTGATTCAATAAATCCAAACCAGAAGGTTGCATACAGAAACTTGAGCAAGCACCAACTCGGTAACGGTAAGACAGGCTATCTATCTGAAGTATCGATTGTCAGCGCGCTTGGAGCAATTTCAGGTATGCAAAAACTGTCTAAGTCTAGCGACCCTAACGATCGCCGGGCACTGGCCCAGATGATGAAAAATGCTGCCATCAAGTCGATGATGCAAAAATACAGAGGTCCATATAAGACCGGCAAACCCTAGTGAGCCCGGCTCTGGGCTAGATCTATTTGAAAATAGAAGGCCGTATATCCCAAAAACGGCATCACCAGTCAGATCACTGACAAAATGGGTAGATTGACGCTTCTGCTCGGGCTTGTCTTGTTTATTTATTTCCTTGTCTGTCAATAAGTATCATTAGAGACAAGTTTCCGAGCAATGCAAGAGGTTTCGTATGCACTTAGAACCCAGCCTCGATGAATCCATCGCCATTTTGGAAGAGTGTTTTACGTCTGGCTCCGACGTTGAAGCTTCAAAACGAATTATAAGACTTCTGCTCCTGGAGAACGAGGCGACGAAGAAGGCTCTTCGTCCAGTTCTTTCAAAGCAATTGTTCAAGCCTAACTCGGCGCGTGTGCAGAAGAGCATTTTATTATTGCTGAGGAGTTTTGGAGCCGATTCAGTGGACTTTCCTGCTCTGCAGAAATGTATCGGTTCGAAGGATAATATCGAATACTTGGCGTGGAATATCATGGCGAAAAATGCCCAAAAGGAGATTGACAGAGCCTACATTTCAAATACGCGGGACATTTGGCGAGAGGGTCTTAATGACGGAGATCCGCAAATTAGACTTGCAGCCATTGGGCTTCTTGAAATTGCCAATGAGGAGGTGGATCTGGTTGATATCTCGCGGATGCTTCTGGATCAAAATGAACAAGTTCGCCGGCGAGCAATTACTGGCTTGTCTGCAAACAAGCAGTCAACACAAATATGCCGCGATAAAATCAGTGAATTCTTCAAGCTGTGCACTGAATGCAGTGATCTGAGCAGGCGGCATTTTGAGCTCGGCTTGATGATCAGCATGTGTGACAAGAATGGAACATCGTTCCTTGACTCTGCTCCCATCCTGTTAATGCTTCAGAAAATTAAGACAGGATCGCATGACCTGATGTACGAAATTATGTTGATGATTGCATATCAACTCGTTGGATTATGCGGAGAAAACGCCGCAGATATGTTTCCTGAATTGAAGCTCAGCTTCCTTAAGACGCAAGATTTCAGCGCATTGCGCGCCTGCCTGTTTATGGCAGCGCGAGTTCCATCGTTGACTCAAGAGGCACTGACATTAGTAGACTATGCGGTTACAAATGCAAAATGCGAATCGAATGCCAATCAAGCCCTTAATGATCTGTACATTTTAGGTGACGCTGCGCGCCCTTACATTCCCAGGTTACTCGAGATCTTTAAAGACACATCGTTAGGATTTACGAGATTTGCCGCTGCAGAAGCGCTAGCAAAGCTTCTCAATAAAAATGAGAATATACAAGAAATTGAATGTTTACTGAGCCATCTAAACGACAGCAATCTAGTTGTTGTGCAGGGAGCTTGCCGCGCGCTAGGCACGATCTTTCAGGGTGACAGTCAAACTGATGCTCGAATTCCAGAGGCGATAGCCCTACTTGCGAAGCATTCTGATAAGCGTGTTCAACAAGTTTCCCGGCTAAGCTATAAACAAGTCACAGGACATGAGCTGCTGCTTGAAAGAGTTTCGAACCCAGAGGAATTGAAAAAGCTTTTCGCAGGATTGAACGACCCTGATCCTTTTGTTGTAAAGGAAAAATTGTATTTCCTGTCTCAACTCCCAGAATCTACAGCGTCTACTGAGCTGGCCGATTACACTGACTACATGCCGCTTATCTGGGACATCGTGTTCAACACACCCGCCAAATTTAGTGCAATGGAAAAATTTATTGATGGAGTATCTCGAATTCAAACATTAGCAATGAAAGTCTTTCCTCTCTTCGGCTCCTTGGCTGAAGGATACATACCGCAGCTAATGGATGCTGTCTTAAAGATTGCAAAAGAAGGCACAATGAACGAGTTGAATCAAGCAATCGTTTCAGCTCTTGCTCTTATCGGAAAGAACTCAGAAGAAGTACTAGCCTTGTTTAGAAATGAACTGCTTAATGACTCCGGAAATCATTGGACTGCGCCATTGATGCTTATGGGAGATGCGGGCTGGTCGACATTGAT
Organism: uncultured Candidatus Obscuribacterales bacterium; assembly: GCA_964546815.1. GTDB lineage: Bacteria > Cyanobacteriota > Vampirovibrionia > Obscuribacterales > Obscuribacteraceae > JAIEPM01. The sequence continues at coordinate 38,689 of CAZJLR010000044.1, forward strand.
CCAAATTCTGGAGCTCAAAACAGCGCAGCTCAACGAGTTGCCGGCCGAGTCAAATGAGCTATCTGAAAAAATAGCTGCAACTCAGGAATGCATTGCTGGACTGCTTTCGGGGCAGCCTGGAAGATCTCATGACGCAATTCCTGCACTAATAGAAATTGTCGTTAATCGGGCAAAGCAAAGCAGAACAGTACATTGGTGCGGCGGTAGAGTAAGCAACAATCGCATCACCGCTGCCAGTGCTCTGATGATGATCGCGGCAAATGATTCTCGTGTGTTGGATTTGATAAAGAGGCTGAGTGACGATGGTTCTGAAAAAGAACTCTATGATCTTTTTTGCTGGCTGCGAGAAAATGCAAAACAACGTGAAAACGTAATCGAGCCAACTGCGGACGCCAAGGAATTGGCAAATCGATTGTTGTATGCGGTTTGCGGCAACGAAGTGGCGGAGCTCAGATCTCTCCTTGCTGCTGGGGCAGATCCAAATGCCTCATTTGACGAGCAAGGCATGCAAGGTGACACTTTGTTGATTCAAGCGGTGAGGGGACTGAGACTCGATTTTGTCAGAGCCCTGGTGGAGGCTGGAGCAGATGTTAATGCGCAAGGTATGCATGGCTCTACTGCACTTCAAGTAGCGTGTGATTTCGACAGTTTGGAAATTCTACTGTATTTGATCGAGAACGGAGCACACGATCAAAATTGTGTGCCTTTGGTTTATGCAAGCGCCCTTGGAAAATTCGAGCTTGCTTTAGGCTTGATTCTTTATGGTGCTGATCCAAACGAGCAGTTCAATCAACAAACTGCATTGGCTAGCGCTGTTAGGAATAGAAACCAGCGGCTGGCAGACGAATTGTTACTTGCTGGCGCACTCCCTGCGCAAGGCACGCGGAAGCAGTAAATCACGATTGAAAAATTGGAAGCAAAACTCTAGCGGCAAGAATATTCGTTCAATTTGTCGGACTGACAAGACCATTTATATTAGCTTTCCAACAGCGACTGTATGATGACTTGACGTTCATTCTTCATAATACCCGTCATGGTGACAACCGCTCACCCGTTTGAGTGAATTATTGTCGTTATAGCTTTTAATTCCAGTTGAACAGCTTAAACCGCAAATCATTGGGGATAAGAGATCCTATTGGCAGAACACTGCATTTCGTTCGAAGCCTATCCAACTTTGGAGGAATTTTGCATTGCCAAAGCTGACACTGTCTCAAATGCAGATCGTAGAGTCTGTTTTCGAGGGACTTTCGTTTGGAATTGTTGCCATAGACAAGAGTGGTGCTGTCCTGTTTTCCAACCCTGCTGCTAGCCGCATAATCAATCTGGAAAGAGAAGAAAGTCCAATAAATGAATGGATGCAAAATCATGGTATCCAATTGATGAATCCTGATGGTGAGTCACCGCTGCTGCAATCATTCTCAGGAAGGGAGTGCAGTCATGTCGATGTTTTCATACGAAATCGACTAACTGCCAGTAAGGTAATTTGGTGCAATATCGACTTTATACCACTAAAGAATGATCTAGGCGAAATAGCAGGAAGCTTATTGTTAATTCAAGACACCACTGAGCAAAAGCGATTGGCCGACGAAGCTGCTAGATCAAACTCTGCATTACAGCAATTTGCAACTGTAGCCGCACATGATCTGCAAGAACCGCTGAGGTCTATTAGAGGTTTTAGCGATATGTTGGTAAAGTATCAAGCCGAAACTCTGGACGAGAAGTCGACTCGATGTATTCACAAAATACAAGATGGTATCACTCGAATGCAAACGCTAATAAATGATCTTCTCAACTATTCAAGAATCCAGACCAAAGCTCAAAGTCTCAGCGAAGTCGATTGTAATGCGATTGTTGCGTCATGTCTGAAAAGTTTAGATGCAAGCATTGCCGAAAGTGGAGCTGAAGTTGAGGTGAATGTTTTACCAATCGTTGTAGGAGATGGACCTCAACTGACTCAACTTTTTCAGAATCTTCTTGGTAATGCACTCAAATTTCGAGCCGCTGGAGAACGCCCGCTGGTAAATGTTTCCGCAACACTACAGGGGTTGTTTTGGCATTTCACTATTACGGACAATGGCATCGGAATTTCACCAGAATTCGCAGAGCGCGTATTTCGAGTATTTCAAAGACTACACACACGTAGCACCTACGAGGGCACTGGTATTGGTTTGGCTATTTGTCAATCAATCGTAGATAGGCACGGCGGACGTATCTGGGTTGAATCAAAGCACGGTGAGGGAGCCGTTTTTCATTTTACTTTACCTGTTTTGGAGGCAACATGACTCAACTAATTCATATCTTGATAGTTGATGACAGCGCTGATGATGTTGAGTTTACTCTTGATGCATTGAAAGGCACAAAACTGGCTAATGCCATTTCGGTAGTTTCCGATGGCGTTGAGGCAATGCAATTCCTTCGCAGAGAAGGGAAGTTTTCCAACGTTAGCAAACCATCGCTGGTATTTCTCGACCTAAATATGCCACGTAAAGATGGAAGGGAAGTTCTAACTGAAATGAAAGCAGACCCAGAATTACGTCAGATTCCCGTGGTCATTCTAACTACGTCAAAAGCAGAAGAAGACATTATTCGGTCATATGACCTGCATGCGAATTGCTACATAAGTAAGCCAGTGGATTTAGAGGGACTCTCAACAATTGTCAAATCAATAGACGACTTTTGGTTTGGCGTCGTGCAGTTGCCCCCTTCGAGGTAAAGATGTTTAAGAAACTCATTCAGACTATTTTGCTTGTTGAAGATAATGATGATGATGCAGAACTTCTTGAATTTTGTCTTGAACCACTAAAACAAGCGGGACTTTCGATTGTGCATTGCGAGACCGCAGCTGCAGCACGCTCTCGGCTTTTGCTTGGTGACGTTGGGGTAATTCTGCTAGATTTGTCATTGCCTGATAGTACTGGCATTGAAACAGTGAGAAACCTTCGTGAAGCCGCCCCCCATGTGCCAGTTATCGTTTTAACAGGCACAGCTGATGAAGATATTGCGATTCAAGCTTTGTCTTTCGGGGCCCAAGACTATTTAATTAAAGGAAACGCTGATTTACCGACGATCTGCCGGTCTATTAACTATGCAATGGCAAGGCAATCAGCCGTGGAATCTAGCGCTCGACTTGCCGCAATTGTCGAATCATCTGCAGATGCCATTATCGGCAAAACCATTTCAGGAACAATTACAAGCTGGAATAGAGGAGCTGAAAAGCTATTCGGGTACTCCGCCGAAGAGGTCGCAGGTAAATCGGTAGGGATAATTTTTCCACCCGATTTATTCGACGAGTTACACTCGACTCTAGAAGCGCTTAAAAGAGGAGATGTCGTACGCCAAGAGACTGTGAGAGTTTCAAAAGAAGGAAAAAGAGTCGATGTCTATCAGACAATATCTCCAATAGAAACCAATGGCAGTTTCACTAGCGCAGCGGAAATCAACAAAGACATTACAGAGATAAAGCGTTCTCAAAGGGAATTGAAGGACACTGAACATCGACTTGCTTTAGCTTTGAAAGCGGCTGAAGTTGGCGTATGGGACTTGGATCTTGTGAATAATACCGTATGGAGATCGTTGCGTCACGACGAAATTTTCGGGCATGACACGCTTCAACCTTTATGGAATTTCGACATTTTCATTGAGTATGTATTGCCTGAAGATCGAGCATTAGCCACTGAAGTTTTCCTCAGTGGCGTTAGGGATGGTCAATTCAAAATGGAATGCCGAATTGTGAGAGCTTCCGACCAAGCAATTCGTTGGATTTCAGCTCAAGGTGAAACTTCAAGAGATGTGAATGGGAAGCCCGTTCGCATGATGGGTGCCATCGTCGACATCACAGAGAGAAAGGAGCGGGAAGAGCAAAATCGGCTAGTGACAATTATGCAAGAACGAGAAGACTTCATGGCCACCCTCACCCATGATATGAAAAATCCTTTGATCGGTGCTAATCGATTGCTGGAAATGCTTATTGAAGGTCAAGTTGGCGAATTAGGGAATGAGCCACGAGAATTGCTGAAATGTCTTTTTGAGAGCAATACTGGTGTGCTTAAACTAATTGCTAACCTCATGGATGTATACCGGCTCGAAAAGGACGTGAATACCTTCGTGCTGACAAAGGGCAATCTTTCCACAACTATGGAATCAATTGTTGCTCGCGTTAAGCCCTTCGCAAGTCTTAAGGGTGTCATCATCTCACAGCAAATTCAAAAGGACGTGATGGTAAATGTTGACTTTGAAGCAATTGAAAGAGTGATTCAAAATCTTCTCGACAATGCCATTAAGTTTGCTCCAAAAAATGGCGTGATTGCCGCAAATGTTTTGACTAAAGACAATCAAGTTGTTATTGAAATCGAAGACAATGGTCCTGGAATAGCTGAAGAAGAATTGTCTCTTCTATTCAAGCGCTTTTCTCAAGGGCGTGCAGGAAAGCGATATACCGGAGGAACTGGACTTGGACTCTATCTTTGCAGGCAAATTGTAAGCGCGCACGGTGGAAAAATTGAGTGCAGAAGTGAACAAAATAGCGCTACAGTTTTCAGCATTGTTTTGCCTGGATTAGTCATATGACCATCGATGTCCTGCATATCGAAGATGATTTCATACTCAACAGAGTCATGTCAGCCCAGTTGCAATCGCTCGGTTTCTGCGTGCGCTCTGCGACAACTGGCAAAGAGGCTATTGCTATGATTAACGAACGAGTGCCATCTGTTTTAATTTTGGATGTCGATCTTCCCGATTTGAGCGGTTTTGAAATTGTCGCAATGCTGCGTGAGCAGTCTGCAACCTCAAATATTCCGCTCATAGTCCATACAAGCTTAGATCTGTCAGTGAACCAAAAACAATTACTAGCGCTTGGTCCAACCAGATGGGTCACCAAGTCTACTGCTTTTAGTGAAAAGCTGGGAGAATTAATAGCTCAGGTCTCTAACTGAAGTTGGTTCTCGCCAGCATTCAGACAAGTGATTCTCTGAGTGCTTTGACTGCGGCTTGTGTACGGTCGGCCACAGAGAGTTTTTGAAACAGATGCCTGATGTGGCTTTTAACGGTGTCTTCGCTTACTATTAGTTTTTTAGCGATTTCCTGATTTGCTAAGCCTTCCACCATTAATCTAAGCACTTCCAGTTCTCTTTCAGTTAATCCATAATGTGCAACGCCGATATTTGTCTGAGCTCTAGAATCTAGACTTACTCGCGCGAGAAGCTGGCTTCCAATCCGAACGTCAAGCCACATTGCCCCCTCATAGACGGACATAATAGCTCTGTATAATTGTTCGCACGGGGTATCTTTTAAGCAGAATCCTTCGGCACCACTCGAAAGCGCAGCGAATGCATCATGCGGACTTTCATGAGAAGTGAACATTACTACTTTAGTGCTGGGAAAGTGTTCTTTGATTCGTTTGCAGACTTCGATTCCGTCGAGCCCAGGTAAACCTACATCAAGCAGCACAACAGAAGGTCGTAGTGATTCAACCGCGCTCAAGGCTTTCTCGCCATCTTCTGCATCGCCCACTATTTCCAATTGAGTGAATTGTTTAAGTGCTGCTTTAAGTCCTAAGAGCGTAATTCGATGGTCTTCTACTATTAGCACACGCACTGGTTCCTTTTTGGACATAGTCATTGAATTCACCTTGCTAATGGTGTGAGTTTGACAGGAAAGAACAACATGAAAAACCCGAAATGGAACTGAGCAGAAGCGCATTCTGCCAATCCGCGCGAGCTTGCTCTTTACTTTATTCCCATTGCGAAAAGTGCTGAACCACAATATGCGAAGTAACACACTTTTGGTGCATTGAGGTAGCCGGCAAAATCACTCTGCGACGAGGTCAGTCCTTACACTTGGTGCTGTTGCTGAAATCTTTGTAGATAGATTGGTAGACCCGGCTTAGTTCTTGATACATGTTCTAGATGTCACAGCAATCCTCGACAAAGTCCCAAAAGCAGAAAAATCAAAATGGCGATAATTCCTGCTCCCAATGTCAAAAGGATAGAAAACGCGAAGCCCAGGCTGAACAAGATGGGCCCAAGATGTCTCGCTCGCTCTTTCCACCAGGACCTTGCCACAAGTTCATTCATCCAGCCCGCGGTGTAGCAGAGGTTTGCCAGGAATGCATACTCGATTGTGCCTTTTACCAGAAAACTAAGGTCAGCCAAGCCAGAGAAATATAAGATGGCCAATGTCGGCAGACCGCAGAGACCCACAACAAGGTTGAAAACTATGCGGCGTGACTCCCACCAGGCAATTATCGAAAACGCGCCACGTGGCTCATCTGGAATTTGGATCAAATACCCAAGAAGCTTTGGCAGTTCTTTTAGAATCGGTTTTTTTGAAGGTCCAAGCGCTTGCAGGAACTGCTCAATCTGCTCAGGTGATGATTGATCCAGCAGATTCAGAAACTCGTCGGCTGGTAGCTCGTTGACTTGCTTTGCTGCGTCGGGCGACAAAGCAAAAAGGACCCTTGGTGGATTTGATTTGCGGTATTCAGGGCTATTCTCATCAGCGACAACTAGATGAATTTTGTCCTGAACTTCGTCCTTGCTGCGCAGATGGTCATCTTGTGGCATGGCTTCTTAGCCTCCGTCTGTATATTTCACTATAACAGGAAGCAAGCGTTGAGACTTACTGTCGACCATGCTCTGCTGTCTGAATGTTATGGACTAACTAATCAACTAGCGAAATCCAGTTTTCTTCGGTCGGTTCAAAGCCGCTTCAATTGGAGCCACGTACACCTTAGGCATGTACGCATGAGCTTCTCTGCCTTCGCCTTTTGCTGAGCTGAATTTGAAAACTATTGGATGGCTGGCTAGTGTCTCTGCATCAAGCACTTTTTTATCATCGCGGAAATCTTGCAACATTGATTTGGTAGAAAGCCCGGCTTGTTGAAGCATTCCTGTAACACGGATTGCTTGAGCTTTGCTGTAATCAGAGGTGTCACTGAAAATGTTGTAGAAGTGCTTTTTACCCGCAGCCAGATCCCTGATGTTTTCACCGATCCACTTATCGAATCCGGTATTGTCGTAAAGCGAGTCTAACAAGACAAGGTTAGTTACTTTGCCGGAAAGACCGTTGTTGTACAGCTCACTTTCAGTTGCATTATAGCCAGCAGAGTGAGAAATGATAGTGATGTTGTCTACATCATTGAGTGTTTTTCCTGTCAATCCTGGGGTCTTATTAAAAATTTCCTGCACCATGCCTTTGAAAACTCCGCTCTGAGAAAAATTACCCTGGTTGCCGCTGCTTGCGCCGGCAACTTTTTGCCATTCGGGAACGATAAGCACCGAGTTTGGTGGCGCCTTTGCCATTTGCTCATCGAGCCCTTCTTCTGAATAAGCTCTCTCTGCGGTGGTAGCCCATCCATGATTGTAAATTACCAGGTGAATTGGTTTGTTAGGATCAAGATTGTTTGGCACGCGTACCATTGCGTCTGGAGTTCTATGATCTGCTGCACGGTAGTTCAAATGACGCATTTCATATACTCGTCCTGGGCCTCCATCAACCCCAGAAGCAGACTGCGAACCTTCATTTGGAAACTCAAACTCAGGCAATTTGTATTCTGGCAAACGCTTGCGCAAGTCTGCCGCAGGCGCTTTTTCTGGAATTTGTGGGGGAATCTGTGGCAGCGGAAGAAGTGGCGGAGTGTTTGGTAAGTCGGACCTTTTGGAATCTTTGTCTGGGCTGTCTTTTCTGCTGTTGTCCGGCTGCTTAGTGTCTTGGGGCGCGCCGTTGCTTTTCGGATTTTCAGTTTTTGGAATGTTATAACCCAGGTCATTCCAGAGCCTCGAAATGAATTGAGAGGCATACTCCGTTTCGTTACGATCGGCGTCAGCATCTTGCTTTCGGTTTTTATCACCTTGCAATCGATCCATTCCAGCGCATCCTCCCCAGGATGAGCAAAGTGTACACACATTAGCCCGGATTAAGAATGGGGACTTTCCCAATCTGACCTGCCTAATCATGTAGTCCTTGCCTTGTAGAGGCGACGCCATGCGTCGCCCGGCGGTACAGGCACATTCGGTGTTTGCGGGACGGGCGACGTATGGGATACTGCTGGCGAACTAAAATGGAGCCGAATCAAGTTCGATGATATGAGC
>CAZJLR010000045.1:0-45958 GCA_964546815.1 uncultured Candidatus Obscuribacterales bacterium
TTTTCTATTCTCTTTGCTCCGGACCCGTTATTCTCTTTGGGACGGAAAACGCAAGCTTGGCATTGGCAGGCCAGGTTCGTTTCAATTCACCTGAAGAATCAACAGGACCAGGGCAATATTTTTCTACATCAATACCATCAAACAAGGTCGTGAGCTTGTTTTGATATGCCTCAGGATACGTGCTCCGTTGAAATTGCGTTGGCGAATATCCTTTGGTGCAATATTGCAATTCAACCAGCTGGGTTGCATTCGTATTTGAAATCCAACAATGGCGCTACCGCAGCAAATCGAAGGAACGTGTAGGCCGAAATGTAGAAGCAAAAGTTACCAGCTAAGAGCGCGTTAGATACAGATCGCGCTCTGGAAAAGCAAGCGATGTGGCTAGACGATTATGTTTGTAGGCAAATCGTAGGCTCGATTTTTGAGCCTACAAGGTCGACTCTTTATCTATTTCGATTCACAGCTCGGCGAAGGACAAGCGGTGTGAAACGAATTCCACATTTAGCGCTCACTCTGCGCACCATCGCCAAATTTTCAATATTCCTACAAAATGCCTAAATCATACGACCTCTTCCTGCGCGGATTCAGCTTTATTCCTGGCTTTTCATAGGTCTACCGCAATTGATGATTTTTTGTAGATTTACAAAATGGACTACACAAGCCTTCAACTGCTTGCAGAGTGGGGATCGTGCGATTTCAATTACAGAGACAATCGTATTGAGAGCGTCAATGATCCGCTTCGTAGCATCAGACGCGTTGCTCGGTACACTATACAAAGCGTGATACCTTGTCTATCAGTTCTCCGCCCGTAGTTTTGAACGTTATGGCCATTGCATACTCTTCCTTCCAGTTTTGTATTTCACTAAATTAAATGACTATTTTGCACTCTGGCAGCTCGTGGCGGAGCCAGTCTCTGTCTGTCGCTGAAATGTCTGAATCATGCAACCACAATTCCTCAAGCTGAGAGAGCTTACTAAGAGCTTTGACCGACTTTACGTTCAAAAGTCCTTTGGTTTTTCTCAAAGATAAGAATTTCAGTTCGGAAGAATTCTTCAGGCCCTCTAAAAATCCGGGACAAATCGTATTCCGGTCTAATACCAAGCTGCTGATTTCGTGCAAGTTTGCAAAGAAAGCTTGGTCACTTTGCACTAGATGAGTCCCCGATAAATTTAAGTGATAAAGAGGGAGTCTCGCAAGGGGGTTTAATCGCCCTGGTGAGTTAGGCAGTTTGCAGTCTTTCATCGTTAAGAGAAGTATTTGCCGATTTTGGCTTATGGACTTCAGTCCTTGGATTGTCAGGCAATTGCCATTGATCTCTAGTCTTTGAAGTGAACCCACCAAAGACAAGTTCATTAATCCGGTTCCATTGATTTTGCAAACTGAGCAATGCAAATCGCGCAGTTTTTTTGAGGTTCTAAGACTGGAGATTCCATTGTCATCAATGCTTGTTCCGTCAATTACCAATGTCTCAAGGTCTGGAGCAAATTCCAAATGCTGTAGTCCCATGTCTGTAATTGCTGTTTTCTCTAAATTGAGCCATTTAGTTGTAATCTTTTGGTTCAGTTTACATAATCCAGTATCGGAGAATTTGCAATTGCTCAAGTCTAGTTGCTGAGCGGATCTGGAAATTGGCTGGTTCAGGACATTCTGTTTGAGCAGAACTTCAAACCATTTGTCCGGATCGTATTTTATGTCGCAAAAAAGGTTAGCTAGGTGTTTGAATTTTGGAAGCCTCAAAAATGAATCAGCGGAGCATTTAGTACCAGAAATGTCCAAGCAATCCAGCTCCGAAAAGCGTTCTAGAATTTCAAGTTTCTGATCCGAAAAATCAGTATTCTTTAGTGACAAAAAACTCAATTTTTCTGGATAGGGAATTAGGCTTAGTGCGTCTCCTGAGAATCTTAAATCCTCAATGCTAAGACTCTGCAAATTTTTTAAACATGGCGTAAAGTTAGCAAAGTCCTGTTCGGTCAAGCTACAGTTTGCTATAAGCATGCTAGAAAGTTCTGCTCCCTTTTTCAGGGCTTTTAGATCTTGAGTTGACAGCTTGCAATGATGGAGCCCCAAGCTTTCAACCCTACAAATAGAAAAAAGGCGATTCAAAGAATCAAACTCAAAGGTGCAATCAATAAAAGCAATGTTCACATCGTTTCGGTTCAATGCAGTTAGCGAATCCACATAATCATTGACCATGGAAATGGTTATGTTCTTTTGTGTAAATTGCTCATGGGAGCTACTAACGCTAGGATCGAAAATACCATTGCAAAAGGCCAAAAATACTACAAGGACAATCCTCCAAAAGTACACATGGTAAGTTTGGGTCTTGATGGGCATCAAATTGTTTTCCATCGTTTGACGAAAGTCCATCAAGATCTGGGCGAGGAAATTCATAGTTTTCTTCTCGCCGCGCGACTATTGAGAAGACGAGTTTAATTCGGAAGATTATTTCAGCTTGAATTCGCCGTGTCAACAAAAGTCTTCTTGCTGGGGAGGTTGACAGCAGAAATACTTCGAAACTCGGTTTCGCAAATTGCGCATGTACCTATATTGGGACAATCATGCATCCTGGGTGCATGCTCTTAGATGACACTAGGCGCAAGCCTTGATTTTTGCTTTTAAAATTCCGTTTCGCGAGCGTGCGAAGGCTAATTCAAGATCGCCGTTCGTCTGTGCAAATCCACCATCAAATCTGCAGCTGTGCACATCATGTCGTCACAGCTTTTTCACGCGCAGACAATTATTCTGCAAATTGTACTAAGAGCATGATTACCCAGAAAAGGAGCAGCCGCGCCATGGCAAAGGAACAGGAATTCAAACTTGACAAGACCGATGCAGCCCTGCTGAAACCCGAGAGTGAATCGGGCGTGAACAAATTTCTTTCCGACGCTTATCAATGGGCGTCTGAAAATAAAACCACGCTTGCAATTGGCGCTGCAGCACTAACCGTAGCTGGTGGAGCGCACCTCTTGCGAAGGGCGATGGCTTCTGGTTCGGAAAGTGCAGCAGCAGAACTCGCCGTGGCCAATACAGAAAAAAACGGGCTAGGTAAATCAGTTATTCCAGGCAACCTCGATTCTCAGAATCCGTATCTTCTCTTTATCGACGAATACGAAAGTGCTACAAAAGGACGACTGCCTCTCCAAAAAGCAGAGCTGCCAGATATGCATCCAGCGAAAATAGCAGGCAATTTGGAGTCACACGATCCTGTAATTCAACACGAATTAGCTCACGGCTATTGGATGGAACAGAAATTTCCAAGGAGTATGGGCGATGAAACTTTTGCAGATTGGAGCGCCGTACCAGCATTGAGCAAAGAAGACGAGGCGAAAATTGCTGAAATAGTAGCAAAGAAATTAGCAGAGAACCAAAACCCTGCCTACAAGGAAATTGCCGAAGCATGGGCAAAAGATTCAACTCCCCTTCTCAAGAAAATGAACTCACATTAGCGCGATGTAGCAGCGCTTTCTGTGCAGGTGTAGGCGATACAAATTCGCCTACAAAATATATTCTGCAGACGCGGTTCAAAGGGCGGTATCTTTGTCTCTCGTCTATGAATTAGAGAGCACGTTGGCGTGTGGTCTGACAAAGGGCTGTTGAATGAGTCCTCTGTGTCCGCGGCTTGCGCTCAGAGTTATGCTTGCTGATTTTGCATTTTGTGCAATTTGTGCGTGGTTGGGTTTCAATGTATTTGGCAACTTGAACCAGAACGTACTACCTTTTCCGAGTTGCGATTGTACGCCCAATGTACCGGCGTGTTGCTCTATAATGGCTTTGGCGATTGCCAATCCTAATCCAGTGCCTCCTCGTTCAATTGCATCTGAATTTTCGACTTGCACAAAGCGATCGAAAATTCGTTCTTTCAATTCTTCAGGTATTCCTCTGCCTCTATCGATAACTCTAAATTCGATGTTTTCATCTCTAACATCAGCTTCGATTATTACTTTGGAGTCGTTCGGTGAAAACTTAATTGCATTGGAAAGCAAATTGATTAACACCTGGCTGATGCGGTCTCTATCTGCGTAAAGAGTGTTGTTGATTGGAATAGATTCTAGTCTGATGCCTTTCAAGTCAGCCAGGGGGGCGACTGCCTCAATCGAGGCATTTAGCATATCTGATATTTTTACTTCTGAAATATTGAGTACAAACTTGCCTGCTTCCATTTTCTCAATGTCGAGCAAATCGTTTATCAGTCTTATCAAACGGTTTGCTTCTTCTTGTGCAATTTTGAGACGATTTTGGCCTTTGGCTGAGAGTTCACCCATTGTGCCGCTAGCTAGTAGCTCCAGGGTGGAGGATACGGACAAGAGCGGTGTTCTCAGTTCATGGCTCACTATTGAAATCAATTCACGTTTGAAAGTTTCGAGCTCAACAAGATGATTTCCGGTTTCATACAACATTTGATCAAGGTAAGCAATTTCGTCGCTACCTTTTTGGGGCGGCTCAAGAGCTGCTCTTTGCAGAAGGCGTTCCATATTTTGGTTGACGTGTTGTAATCGCCCTGTAATGTTGCGGACAAGGAAGAGTGCCAGGCAAATGGACAGTCCGATATTGAGTACAAAGCCTATACCTAGAGCCAGTTGAGCCGTTCCAATCATTTCGGAGCGCTGGACAGAGAGTCTCTCGCCAATTTCACGCTCATTCCTCATGATCATTTTTTGCACTTCCAATCCTTTCAGAATTGGCTTCACAATTTGCGCCGCGCCAGAGCTGTTAATCATAGACTGCAGATTGCTAAAATTCGAAAATCTGGCTGCCTCTAGTAGTGTTATTTCGGGCTTGCCGTTGCCTTGCTTCCTGACCATCAAGTCTTCGAGCACAGTTGAGGCAACCTGGAATGATAGCTTTGTTTCATTGATGTTTTGTTGCTGAGCAGAGTCTTGTACAGAAATGCTACTCAATTTTTCGATCATCATCATGGCGTTTTGCTTGCCATTTTGCCATGAACGAAGATAGCTTGGATCATGGCTGAAAATGTACATTACGCCAAAGTGCGAAGCTACAACAATTTCTTGTTCAATTCTATTTAGAGTGTTCAAAATCTCCTTTGATTGCTCTTCTCTGTGCGCATGCTGTTGAATGTGGTAAAGAAGTCCGCCAATCACCGAAACAAAGCCGAATTGAAAAATCAATGGCACTGAAATTATGATGAGCCCCTGTTTGAGCAGGCTAAATCTACCAACGCGAAGATCTTTCGTTGGTATGCGCAAAGGGACTGTCACATCGTCTTGCGTTTTGGCAGAGGGATCGAACGAATAGTAAGAGTTGTCTCTGGCCTTGCTTTCTGTTTTTCTTTCTGGTCTTGATGGAACCTTAAACCAAAATGTATTGCCGTTTCCTTCAGCAGATTCTACTCCTATTTGTCCGCCGTGCTGATTTACAATAGACCTGGCAATTGTCAGTCCCAAGCCTGTTCCCTTCTTGTTTGATTCATTTCCTGTGATGATTTGCTTGAAGGGCTCGAAAACTTGATTTTGAATTTCATCAGGAATTCCCCGTCCCTTGTCACTCACCCGGCACTCAAACCAGCCGTCAATTTCTCTGGTTTCGATTGTGACTTCGCCTTCCGGCGGTGATGACTTCACCGCATTTGATAGTAAATTCACAATGACTTGAACAATTCTATTTCGGTCTGCAAATAATGTGCCATCTAGTTCCTTTATTACAACTTTGATTTTGAGCTGGTCTGATACTTCTTTTGCCGAGTCGATGGCTATTTTTACAACGTCTTGTCCTTTTATTGTTTCTGGTTGAATATTCAATTCGAGCCTATCTAAATACAGAAGCTCTTTGACAAGACTCATCAATTGCAAAACATTTTGATGGGTGCGCAGCACTTTGTCTTTAGCTTTAACATTGAGTTCACCAAAGACTCCTGCGCTTAGTGAATAGAGAAACATCTCTACGGAAGAAAGTGGACTTTTAAGTTCATGGCTGACAACGCCAACCATTTCTTGTTTGAATCGCTCCAACTCTCTTATTTCTCGCGCAGACTTGAATAGAAATTGATCAAGTTCCGCAATTTCATCTGTGCCCTTTAGTGGAGGATTCAGCGGTCTTCCGCTAGACAGGTTCATGGTGTTGTTCATAATCATCAACAAGCGGCTGGTGATGTTGAGGCAGAAGAACACTGCTAGAGCAATCGTGATTACTGTACTGCCGAGTACTCCGCCGATAAGTACAGCCTGCAGCCAGTTCATTGATTTGAGGGCTGATGCAGTCTCTTTGTCTGCCATGCGTTCTAGCTTTTGCATGAAAGCGTTCATCTGGATCAAATATGAGGCGTCGCCGGTGATTATTTCTTTTCTGGAGATCTTTGCCGGTATTTTGACCGCAGGCTCATTCTTGAGCAACGTTTGCAATTTCTTGTAAGACGACTCAGCCTCTTTCATATTGGAATTGAGTCTGTCTTTAAATACTTTCTGTCTGGTAAATAGATAGGACATTGCACAAATTTTTGCTGCAAAACTGCTGCGTGTTGTGACGTTGTCCGTAATCATCGCGTCTTTCAATAAGAGCTCGTGTTGAAAAATGCGGTTTGCGTCTGAGATTCCCCAAAAGAGAACCGATACAAAGGTAATTCCAAAAACGAGTGGAACACCGACGAGTATTAAGCCCTTGTGGATAATTTTCATTGTGCCTTCCCCAGCCAGCATTGTTATCTTGACAATTGGGGCTAAAATAAGTCCGGACTAATTTGTGAATTTTTTGAGTACGTTTCGTGAAACGCTGGCACTAAGCCGTTTGACGCCATAATGAAGGCATTTCGATGACACCCGCCGACCCGGCAGATGGCGATGAGGTGTCGGTTGTGGCAGCTTCAGTCAACTTGTCGTGTTTCCAGTTTACGAAGTCTTTCAGGCTTTGTGCCAGATTGGGCAAGTGCGCAGGCGAAAATCCATTGTCTGTCATTGATTTGAGCCCGCGTTTGTATGCTTCATCAGGATTGTCTTTAACGAGCTGTTCAAGCTCTGCATTGTGCGTCAATTCGTAGGCTGCAGAAATTGTCCCCGTGCGGTCAGTTCCACGAAAGCAATGTATTAAGACCTTCTGCCCAGCAGCCTTTTGCTGGTCAATATAATCTAGAACAGACTGAATGAATGTAGCGTCCTGGTGCTCTTTGGTTATCATAGGAAACCGTGCGTGTGTGATGCCCAGTTCTGCGCAGTTGTCTATTTCAGCTTTTACTTCGTCTTCATTGGGTTGATATTTGCTTCCACTTGAGGCTCCTCGAAGTTCAACTATTGTAGTTTTCCGTGCATGCTCAGGGTCAAATTGTTGATCTCCCCAGACTTTTTCAACTGCCTCTTTTACGCCTTCCATTCCTTTCGGACGACCGCTTCTGTAGACGTCGTCTGCGACTTTGTCGAAATGCGAAAGGGGCACGTTGGGGTCAAACAGTTCTATGTAATGACTTTGACGTTCTATCTGCAAAGACTGCGGCATGATATCGCGAATAAAGGCGTTGCTTGCCTCACGCTCTAGCTCGTGTGATGGTAAGGACAGCGCTTTCTTATCGGAACTGGCGT
Organism: uncultured Candidatus Obscuribacterales bacterium; assembly: GCA_964546815.1. Classification (GTDB taxonomy): domain Bacteria; phylum Cyanobacteriota; class Vampirovibrionia; order Obscuribacterales; family Obscuribacteraceae; genus JAIEPM01. The sequence continues at coordinate 7,527 of CAZJLR010000045.1, forward strand.
CGCCGCTTGTGCTTGCATCTTGCATTATTGTAGATTGTCTCCTGTGAGACTCCGGGGGAGCCTGCTGATAAGTGTAAGCGTGGATTTTTGAGCCGGAAACCAAGCAATGGCTGGTCTCACATTCTAATGACTTTTGTCGCTTGTTTTGCTGCTTTGTTCAGTGCTTGATTCGTGCGTGCTGTTTCCACTGCTGTTGCCATTGTTATCGCTGCTGTTGCTTTTATCTGGCGGCTTTAGAAAAACACTATTGGTCCAGGCTCTGGTGTAATTGCCAGAGTCTGTGCTAAACAGTCCGTTTCCAGAATGGTTGTCCATCAGAGTATTGTTCTCACCGATAATTCCTGTATGGGCAGAACTTGCGCCACCGCGTCCAATCCAAACGTCACCTGGTTGTGGTTTATCAGTTAAAGTCCAACCTTGTGCAAGCAAGTCTGCTTGCAAACCATCGCAATTATCATCTTGTGCATTGTGTAGGCTGGCTGCCCCACAGTCATTCAAAATTTGGCTTACTGACGCTGCACAGCCTTCCTCAGCGCTAGCGCCGCTCCAGCCGCCCCACATGGCAGAGCCAAGATCTTTTACTGCCTCTGCTACGATTGCTTTTTGCAATTCGTTCATGTGGCTTCTATCACCGTCATAGTTTGCCATTGAACCGAACGAAATTTCCAGACCAGACATTGATGCTCCGCCGTTGCCTGTCACCTGGTTTGGCAAGTTTGAAACAGCACCTGAAGAATCGCCACCATAAGAGCCACCGCTACCAGTGCCGGCTCCAGGACCTGTGCTTGGAGCGCCTTCACCTGGCTGTCCCTGTGGAATGCTTGGTGGATTTGGGTTGTCTGCAGGTGGAATGTCCGGAGGTGCAGACTTTCCTTCTTTGTATGCGTTCAATTCGTCCGCAGTAACTGTTGTGTTGTTCTGGCTGTCACCGTCATTTGTATATGTAGGGTCTGGATCAGCATCAATGATTGCCTGCCACATCTCGGGAATTTTTGCACCAGGATTGTCACGTTTATATTGTTCAATCAGGTGTTGAATAGTTTCCTTTTGCAATTTGTTGGCATATTGTTCTGCCTTCTTTGCGCTATTGTTTCCTTCAACCTCGATGGTGATAGTGCCGTGTGGGTTGGGTTTTGCAAGCGGGTTTTTAACCAGCTTACCTTCTGAGTTCAAATAGTAATCTGGCTGCGCGTGCGTGCTTGCATCTTGCGCAGGTGTAGTGAGCGAAATCTTGCTCAAATCAATTTTTTTGAAATCAATGGATGAACCAGTCATGTCCGGCAAATCGCTATATGATTTTGCCGCGTCCAGATTTTTCAGGACACTGAAATCTGATGAGTTAAAAGGTATGCTTGGAGGACTATAACTACTTGATGTAGCCTCCACCCGCTCAAGATTTTTCACAGCAATTCCCTCGTCAAACAATCAAGAAATTAGTATGGTCTGTAGGGACGGTCTGCGTTGTTTCCTGTGCTGCCATTATATGGATCAGACGAAGGATAACCATCGCCGGCATGACTGTTTGCTGGAAGATTTGGGTCGTGCTGTTCGTCGTGCGGATCGGGACCATGTGGGTCAGATCCATGCACAGGGTCCATAACCGAAATCGCAGATGCGATGTTGGTAACATCTGTTTGTTTGTCGCTATGACTGTCGCAGTTTTCTAGTGATTGAATGGGCAGAGATGATGAAATAGCAATAAGAGCAAAAGACTGAATTATGCTTACGAACATTGATCTGAGTCTCCAAAGTTTATAAGCTGAAACAGCCTCAACACGAGCGAAATTTTGAGCTCATTGCCGTTTAGCTTAATTGCCAAATATTTTTTGCCAGATTGATTGCTTTGCAATGCGCTCTTGTTCAATCTTTTCTTGATAAAGTTTGCGAGCAACGCGCACATACTCTTTCGGGATTAGCTGGCAAGTTGCTTGATCTGAGCTTGATTGGGTGGGAGCGAAAACTGCTGGGGTGCTTACAGTGTTTATCATTGCTTTTAACTCCCTGAAGGTCTTTCAAGATTATGAACAGAGTAAGCCGGTCGCTTGGAGCAAGGGTTTAGGGTTCTGGGTAGGTTAACGACCGACTTCGCTGTTCTTGAGTAAGACAATAGATTAAATGAGATAAACAAGTCCGGACAGTTTTGTGTATGTTTTGTGTATGGCTCCATTTAATGTTCGAATCGACTTTTTCAGTACGCAGTGCCCTTTAATCATTAGAATCTGGCGTTTTTTCCTTCCTTTTTATGTGATTTGGGAACTTAAGCTCAGGCATCCCTATCTAAGGCTCTAGAAAATGCCGCTACCTCAGTTTCCCGCAGATGTTTCACCCGAAAGGATGGGCATCCGTAAAAGGGATTGAAGTAGCGGCTATCTTTACTTGGGCTGGGAAGGTTTCCCGGATTTAGGGTTCTGGTATAAGGGGTAAGAGTTTTATATCGACCTTTAGAGTCTTCAGAACAAAGGTCAGTTTCTTAACTCAGGTGCAGTCGGCATGGCAGAACTCAACATAACGCTGCGATATAAGTACCTACCGGCAAGAATTGTTTTTATTGCAATGATGGCGTTATTGCCACTATGGGAAGTTGCTGCGCCAATGACAGTTGGCTCTATCATCGGGCAGACTATGAGTTATCCTGGCTTGGTTCCTTTTAGCAGAGTGATTTTTGAAATTCCTTTTCTGCTCTTATTGATAGTTCTCGCTATATCTATTACAGGATGTGCTGAAGATAATCGTCTCCATCTTTCAAAGGATGGTATTTCGTTTCCATTATTCTTTTTGCCAAAATTGAAATTCAGACGCGCATGGCAGTGGACCGAGCTAAGCTCTGCAGATTTGTTCGAGAGTCTTACTGATGAAAAAGGTGTTCAAAAGGCAGGCTTGCTTCTAAGTTTTGGCAATAATGCTCAGCTGCGCTTGGATTTATCTAAATTCGACCGTGCTGATTTAGAACAACTTTTGCTCGGTATTGAAATCTGGGGTACAAACTGTACTCGCTCCGCCGAACTGGTTAATTATCAAAATCAGGTTCAAAATCAAAACCAGGCTCAAGATGGAAATCAGCCCGGTTATACGCAAATGTGGGAAGAAGAACTGAGCCGGCGCTTTCAGGCGACTGCATTTGTGCCGCTTGAGCCAGGGCATACGCTGCAAAACGGCAAGCTCAAAATTCAACGGCAGCTGGCTTTCGGTGGACTATCTGCCATATACCTTGCCCAGGAAAATCAACTTGACCTTTTGGTAATAAAAGAAGCTGTGGTGCCCCCCAATGCAGAACCTGAAGTGAGAGCCGAGGCTGAGCGGCACCTTGTTAGAGAGGCTGAGATTTTGTCTCGTTTTAGTCACCCTCGCGCTGCGCGAGTGATTGATCACTTTATTGAAGATGGTCGACATTATCTCAAGTTGGAATATATCAACGGTGTTGATCTTCGCCAGTACGTCAAACAAAATGGGGTAGTCCCACAAGAACAAGCTATTAAATGGGGCTTGCAAATACTTGAGGTGCTGCATGCTTTGCACACTCAAAATCCGCCGGTTTTGCATAGAGACCTGACTCCCGAAAATTTGGTTCTTGCAAAAGATGAAATCATGTTGATTGATTTCGGTGCGGCCAATGAGTTTGTTGGTGCGGCCACCGGAACGATTGTTGGAAAACAGGCTTATATGCCCGCAGAACAACTAAGAGGAAAGAGCGTTGTGCAGAGCGATCTCTATGCATTCGCCGGAACACTGCATTTCTTGCTTACTGGCAAAGATCCTTTGCCACTATCTATCGCCCGTCCGAAAGCGATTTTGGGAACCGTAGATGATGAACTGGATGAAATTATAGCGAAATGCTCAGCGTTTGAACCAGAAGATCGTTATGCTGATGCTATTGAGCTTTCTCAGGAATTGACTCGCTTGCTGGAAAAACTGCAAGTCGATGAAAGTGCTTCAGAAAGAATTTCCATATCTAAGACGCTCGAAATTCGAAAGTAGGAAAGAGGAGTTTACTGCGTTAAATGCCTGAAGAGGAATTGAAGCAAGCAGCAGAAACGAAGTTGCGTTCGGGAAGCCCTGAGGACGCCGCTGAAAATGCACCCACGCATCTTAGTATTGAAAGTGATTTGAATTGTCTCTCAAAGATAGATAAGGTCGATAATTTGACCGGCTCGCCTGAGAAAAATGCGGCGCTAGAGTCGAAAACTGAAAGAACCGATGATCCAACAAGAACAATTGATCCTCTACCTCGAGTGGTCTTAGGAACTATAGTTGCAACTTCTTTGAGTTTTTTGGTGCAATGGGTGCTGTACAATTGCGTAATCTATTCTTCCTTTGTCGACCAGATTTATAGTGGTGGCGATTTCGAAAGGACTTTAAGATTCATACTCTTAAAAGTGGCACCATTGCTCGTAGCCCTGCCGGTGCAATCTTACTGGGCGCATTGCTATGCGAAAATATCTAAGATTACCTCTCAACTTTATTCCTGTCCCAAACCCATTGAGACTCCTGTTGTTTGGTTTATTTCGCTTCTGGGTATTGTCTGTTTGTCAGCAGGCTCATGGATGCATCCAGCTATTTTTGTTGTTGGTGTTGCGCTGGCGTTGTCGTTGCCTGTTTTCCTCTTGTTAAAAGTCCTTCAACCAAAACATGGACATGGCAATCTGCGGTATAGCATAGGATTAATAGTCTATTTGCTATGTGCATTTTGGCTAATTATGTCGGGCGGCCGTTCTATAGGAATGGTGCAATTTATACTTATCTGGTATTTGCTTTTAGCTCTCAAATCGAGTTTGAAGCCAGTTGAACTCGCAAAGTATTCGCTTGAAGATAAGCCGAAGCAAGACATTCTACTAAACTACAAAGCTTTTGCGGCGATCGATCGTTGGCGGAAAGAGCAGCAGCGTGCTGTCAAGCAAGACGCTCGCACGATCCTCACTATTTCGATAGTCATGTGCTTGCTTTACTTGTTTGGATTTAATGCATTAAGTGGCGATCAGTCTCAGAATGGCGCTAATTCACCAACGTCGCAGTCCATGCTTTCGCCGACTTCAACGCAATCTTCGAATTCCAGCAATCAGTCAACTGCAATAATAAAGCCCGCACCCGCACCTGCATTCGATTCTGAAAATGCTGAGAAAAGCAGCCAGTTTGTTAAGGTGCTCAACGGTTTCTTTGTGGTGATGGCGGTATTTGCAATCGTTTTTGTTCAAAGCAAACCTACACACATTGGACTGAGTCCTTCTGGCTTTCGCTTTGTATGGAGACGCCTTTTTGTCAAGGTAGTTGGTGACTGCATAGAGTGGACCAACGTGAAAAACGTTCGCATTGAGAAACCAGGCGGGAAAACGAATACTAATGATGAACTGTTGTGTTTTGAGCTTTACAGTGGGCAAACACAAAAGATTAAAATGGGTTCGATAGATTCAGTGGAAGATCGTGAAACTCTTTTGAAAGCGATTCAAAAGTGGGCACCGCAAGCCAGCCGAGACGCAAATGTAATTGAATCATTGCAAGCACCAGCTAATCACAGCTACACTGAACTCTGGCTGCAAGCACTTAGTGCCCCGCCCAAGAGAGAAAGACTGAAACCACTGGCAGCAAATATCGTTTTAAAAAATCGCACATATCGCGTAATTTGCCAACTAGGTGCAGGCGGGCAAGGACAAGCCTATCTGGCCGAAGACATCAAGACAGGTGGGGAGATTGTACTCAAGGAATTTATTCTGCCTGTTTTCGTAGATATAAAAGTGCGTCGCTCTGCTTTGGAACAATTCGAAAATGAGGCTCGAATTCTCAGGCAATTGGAGCACCCCCAAATAGTCAAACTTGTAGATTTCTTTTTGGAAGACCATCGCAGTTATCTTGTACTTGAACATATTAATGGTGCCTCACTGCGTGAAATTGTCAAAAAGAATGGTCGCATGAGTGAGTCTCAGGTGAAACAACTGGCTGTACAGATGTGTGGAATTCTTGGGTATTTGCATTCATTATCATCGCCGGTGGTGCACCGAGATTTTACGCCCGATAATCTTATCTTGCGAAATGATGGCACTTTAAAATTGATCGATTTCAATGTGGCAAAGCAAGTTGTGGAATCAACCACCAGCGGAACAGTTGTGGGCAAGCATGCCTATTTACCTCCTGAACAATTCAGGGGAATGCCAGAACCTGCAAGCGACATCTATGCTATGGGTGCCACCCTACACTTTCTTTTGACCGCACAAGACCCTGAGCCAATATCAATGTCGCAGCCTAAACGTGTTGTCCCTGATTTAAGCGATGGTCTTAATGAAATCGTGAGAAAGGCCACAGCGCTTGATTTGCAAAAGAGGTATAACTCTTCTGGAGAATTACTGAAAGATCTTGAGAAGCTTGCTTAAGAGTCTTTGCGGCATTGTTATGTACTGACCCAGAGCAGCTTGTGTGCCTCAGATAAATCTGGCACTTCAAGTTTATCGGCTAGCTTCTCAATTACCTTTTGCGGAACTGGGTTTTCTCTTGCGCTATTGCGTCGAAGCAGTTCTTTGTAGTTTGCCGGCTCAACATAGACTATACGTATGCTTGCTCCGTAGTCTCGAAAGAAGCGCAGCAGCGGATCGCGCATGAAGCGGGTTATGTTTGTGCCATTCCAGATAAAAGATTTTTGGTCGCGCATTAGTTGGCGCGCTTCTTCGCGTGCAGCCTGCACCACTTTTGATTGATCTTGATCGGCGGCGATTTTGTGACGCTCACGAATGGAATCTAGAGACACAACCGGCATTGAATTTGCATTTTTTGCAATCCAACTGTCTTTTCCTGCAGCCGGCAAACCAGCCATTAGTGTCACCTCAAGACGAGTGTCGTCATATACAGTTCTGTCGATGTAATTTGGACTGGAAGAGTCAACGCGCTTTTGAAAGTAAACAAAGCGGCTGTGGTCTGATGGAAACTTGAATGCTTCGGTGAAGCATTTGTGTTCAGCCGCATACTCGCAAAATAGTTTTATGCGGGAAAGGAGATCTGGCAGATCTTGGCATGAACGTCCGCGTGCATCAGCTTCGGCCAAAATTGCCAGTAAATCAAGGCGCAGATTTTGGCTCGCTCTGATGATAGAACGGGTTGGGTCTTCTTTGTCCCATAACCACAGGGGTAAGCTTGAGTACCTGATCATCGATGATATTTCTTCTCGCATTGCAAGCGGTGGCGGAGAGTCTATAAAACCATCGCCACGCCAGAGGATTTTGCGTGCCAATTGGGCTCCTCTTCTTCCATGATCTTTAGAGGAAATACGCCCGTCTTCATCTTTTACTGTGCATTCAGGTTTTGCAATATCGTGCAAGAGTGCTCCGAGAAGCGCTGTTATACGCTCTTTGCCATCAAGCTGTCGCCAGCGCTCTATTGCCAGTAGAGCCTCACAAACTAGCCGAACATGGGTAGCCACATCACCTTCAGCATGATGTATGGGGTCTTGCTTGCAATCTATCATTGCTTTGAACCATTCTAAAGATGAGATTGCATTCCAGTCTAGTTGCCATTCTGGTGCTGATGGGGCAAGGCGCCAGTTCCAGTCTAAGGCATTATTGTTTGATGTTGTTTCATTCGCTGGCATGGATAAAAACTCCATTCTGCAATAAGTTTGGCAAGACAGGCCGATTTAGCCAGTGACTTTCAGACTCGAGCACGGCAGTGAGGAATCCGTTGCGGATATATTTGTAGCGTTCTTTTACTACACCGTCTTCTTCTATTTTAATGTAAAGCCCTTCCATCATGCGACATTGGTCAGTTTCTTTGAGAACTCGCTCTTCAGGCAGGCGCAACTTGCGTGCTTGCTCTTTGAGATTATCCAGGTGATTATCGCTGATGAATGCAGATGGGCCCAGGAGAGAGCACATTTCTTTGTATGACTTGAGTTCGCCTGAAAATAATACACGAACTGAAACCACCGGTACGTTTTTCAATAGCTCAATTCGTCTTGGTGTTGATAAAAAGGCTGCTTCTTCTCGATCGAATATGTCAAATTCCAAAAAGAAATGCGGCAGGCTGTCATAGAAAATCGTGTGCTTTGCAAATAACCATTCGCCATAGCACACATATCGGGAGCCAAGCTTATCGCGCAAGCTATCTGCATGTGTGGAAGCCCATTGCTTGAAAAGATGGAAATGCTTTTCTCTTGCGCCGCCGACAAGATAGTGCCCGCGACTTTGTAACAATAGTTTTGCGTCTTCATCAAAACTTATGGCGCAATTGGCTCCGTCCATTTTTTCTTCTATTACGACATTGCGGCCGCTGATTGATTCAAAAGGTTCTGCCGCCAGGTCTTCGTCACCTTTCTGCAGTTTTGAGCCTTGTATATGTCGCGTTCGTGGGTATTTAAGTAAATCCATATAAGCAGCTCCGTGGCTGAGCTTTCACCTTAATGTGCTATTTTGGCAACCACTATAATATGGTTGAGTACATATTGTACGTTCACATTTTCTGCACCAGCTTTTATAAGCATGAGTTTGAGAGAGTCTTTGGTGAACAGATGTATATGCTCTTCATTATCGTCTTCGTGTGACGGTACCGACAGCACTACAAAACGCCGCGCCATTTTAACTGCTGCGTTGAGAGCCTTTTGCGCATCTGGAATATGCTCCAGTGCTTCCAGAAATGTCACCACGTCAAATGATTTCTCAGGCAAGGAATGCTTTGTAATGTCTCCTTCAATTGCATTGAGTCTTGAAATGCCGCCATCCCGCACCGCGAGTATATCGCGAACTCTGAGCGGGTTTAGATCTATACATGTAATTGGAACCTCTGGAAATTGTTCTAGGAAAGGCCAGAGAAAAACGCCACGGCCAGAACCAATGTCTAATAATTCTGTTGCCTGCAAACTGCGCAGAATACCAATAACGCTTTGAACACGAGCCAGACCCATAGTTTTTTTGAACTTGTGCATTTTTAGTTGGCGCGATTTGCCTAGTTCAAGTAGCTGCTCTAGCTGAGTTGCCGAAAGTTGCTCTAATGGAGCCGAAAGTAACTTATTTTGTTCGTCTGTGAAATCGCCATCGGACTTTAGTCTGCCGCGCACAAAAGCTGCGGCAAATTCGGTGAAGTAGTGATTGCTGCTTTCCAAATGGTTCATGGTGCTTGAAAGATGAAGTTTTGACCGTTTCCCAGTATACCTTTAATACTGCCTTAAAGGGTGCGAAGCCCAGCCTGCTTTTGTAGCATTGTAAAATCCCAATTTTGTGTTAGGGTTTCAAAAACACTGTTTAATTGGATAGAAGTAGATCCGCAAAACAATTAGATTGAGTACGCGAAGATGGCAAAATTACTCCTAGTAGAAGATGACATACGTTTGTGCCAGAGCATTAGAGACTGGTTTGAGCATATGAATCATTCAGTGGAAGTTTTGCATAACGGTGATGATGGACTGGCAGTTTTACAATGTTCTGATTTTGATCTGATTATTCTGGATGTCAACCTTCCTGGTTTGAGTGGTGTCGAGCTCTGTCGCAAATTTCGGGCAAGAGGTGGAAAGGCGCCGGTAATTATGCTGACAGGGCGCGATCAATTAATTGACAAAGAGCGTGGTTTTGCCGCTGGCGCCGATGACTATTTAACCAAGCCATTCCATATAGAAGAATTGTTCATGCGAGTGCAAGCTCTGCTTCGACGTGCAAGCGGTGTCTTGAGCGATGTACTAAGCGCTGGAGATTTGCAATTAGACCCAGCTACATTTACTGTTTTGCGTGGCAAAGATAATTTGAACCTTTCCCGCACAGAATTTGCGCTCTTAGAATTTTTCATGCGTCACCCGAAGCAAGTATTCAGCCCTGAAACTCTAGTTAGCAGTGTTTGGGAATCAGATTCTGAAACTTCACCAGAAACGGTGCGGACTGCGGTGATGCGTTTGCGCAAAAAAATTGACGTCGACGGAAAGCCTTCATTTATACAGAATATTCATGGCGTTGGTTATAGCTTTAACCCTTAGTTCAAGTAGATTTCATCCTACCCAAAAAATACACAAATCTGTCCGTACTTGTTACATGTGAAATGAATAAGATATCTCTTGTTATCCGGCTTCGCGTTGTACTCAAAGGACACCAACATGACATTTCTGGGTCGCATTGAATCATTTGTACCTTGCCTTCAAGAGTTCCATTTAGGTTCTAATGCTCTCAATTGTCTTGATGCCTTTGCTGGCTGTGGGAGTTTGAGAGGGGCTGTGGGTGCTGTTGCTGAAATGGCATCGCATTTAGATTTAGTAGACCCGTACTTGAATATCGACCGATTTGCCAGCACTGCGATGTCTGCTTTGCGATTGTCCGAAGAGGAACTTGCACGACGACTCCATCATCATTCTTCCTGGTATGGTGGCGGCGGTGGTGGCGGTAGTTTCGGGGATGAAGGCGGCGGTTCATGCTATGACGGGGGCTCCGGTGGCTATGGCGGCTATGGCGGAGGATCTTATTCTGGAGGAGGAGGCGGCTCTGACTCAGGTTCAAATTATGAAGGTGCCCCGCTTGGTCCTGGGGAATTAGTTCAAGGAAAGCAACTGTTTGACTATTTTGTTAGTCAGGGTCTTTCTCATGCACAGGCATCAGGAATTCTCGGCAACATGAAAACAGAATCTAGTTTTAGAACAAATGCGTATAACCCCGGTGAAGGCGCAATCGGTTTGTGCCAGTGGGAAGGCGGCAGACGCACAGCTCTTGAAAGATTTGCTGCACAGCTTGGTAAGGCTGTTACTGACTGGACTGTGCAAGCTGGTTTTGTAATGCACGAACTCACGCACGGCGAAAGTGGTGCTTTGTCAATGCTAAAACAATGCCAAACACCAGAGCAGGCCGCTAAAGTTTTTCAGTCGCAATATGAACGAAGCGCTGCTCTAACTAACAGAGCTGCAAACGCTGCTGAAATATACAAGCAGCTTCACCCTCAGTCGGCTTAAGCGCCGGCTATTATCCAAAGTTTCATTTTCTCTATTCAACCAAATAAACCTATTCTCTCAAAAACACAAAATCAGGAGTCACATAATAACCATGGAAAATGTACAAAAAGAAAAGCCATTTGTAGATAAGGATGTCGGTGTTGCAGTTGCGTGAAAACGCCTTCAACGGCGCAATCACGCAACTGCAAAAACTCTAGTTAATTTCAACTGCACATGCTCAATTGCCCAAACGAGTGTGCAAATTGAAAAAGTCGATCTAATGAATTGCTCGACCGGGGGAAGAAAGCGTCACCAGAAGTGGTGGCGCTTTCTTGTTTGCTTTTGCCTTGTTTTTTTATGCGTAAAAAATACTAGCTCGAAGCTTCTTCAAGCACTAATTTATAGCCGACTCCGTGGACATTTTTCAGCATGCCGCCGCGCCCGTGCTTTTCAAGCTTTTCGCGCAAGCGCTTTATATAAACACGAACAGTGTCTGGTGAAACCTCAGCATCTGATTTCCAGAGTCGATCTAAAAGTGTGTCTGCGCTGAATACTTGATCTGGGTGGCGCAGCAAAAACTCTAGAATGTCGAATTCCTTCGGGGTAAGCTGCATTTGCTTCCCATCAATCTTTGCGCTGTGTGCGACAGGGTCAATTACAAGACCGCCCTGGTTGAGCACTCTGGTGGGTGCCACCGCGCCGCCTCTGCGCATAAGTGCATTGAGTCTGGCTGTGAGCTCTAGAAGTTCAAATGGCTTAGTCAAGTAATCGTCGGCCCCGGCATCAAAGCCTTCAACCTTGTCTTGAATCATGTCTTTTCCGGTGAGCATTAAAACAGGAGTTGAGCCCCCTCGCCCTCTGAACCACCTACAAATTTCCACACCTTCTGTGTCTGGTAGGTTCCAATCTAAAATTACTAAGTCATAGCTATATGCAGAAAGCATTTCTTTTGCTTCTACACCATTTTTGGCTTGTTCGACGTCAAATCTTTGATGCTCAAGCCAATCGGAAATATTCATTCGCAAGCGTGCGTCGTCATCAACTATAAGCACCTTTGGCATGCGGCAAAACCCTAAGGATGTGGAGTAGAAAGAAAGAACGGAACAAGCTCTCGCAGATTAGATTAGCGCAAAATTCCAGCTTTGTGCTAAGAGAATCGATCTAATTTCAAGTAAGTGCTTCTTGACTTCGATCTTTTGCTTCAATTTCTGTTAGTGATATTGTTCCGATAAAGCTGCTTCGCTCCTCATCTGGCGGGCTTCAGCGCGGAATCTATCTTACAAAAAAGTAATAGCCGCCCTTGGAGATCCATATCAGGGGGGCATTTACGAGTATTGGTGCATATTTTGAAACCATTTTGTCACCAAAAAATAATAATCTATGATTGGCGTCAATCGGTGAGGGGCTTCAGTCTCACTTAATCCAGTTGATTTTGCCGCAACAGAAGAAGGCACAAACAATACTCGCAACTCGGTCTAGACAATCTGTCTGGGCTTGAGTTTGTGTGGACATTAACAAAGCAGATAACTGCGATGGAGGATCGGATATGGGTTATGGACTTGAAGTGGGGGCGGCCCCACCTGAAAAAGAAAGGGCGTGTGAAAAGAGTTGTGCTAATGACGGTGACCAGCTCAACGCGTTTAGAGGAATGGCTCTCAAAACTGAAGCTAAGCCTGCTTCTGAAAATCAATCATTTGGGTTTCTCCCTCATATTGATTTGAGCGGCATGACAGACTCTCTGGCATCAAGTGCGAAGAATTTGCTGAAAGAAGGCAGCAAAATTGTCGAGGACGGGGCCAAAAAACTAGGACATGAAACTGTGGAGGCTGTCAAAACAGTTGAGAGTGTTCCTGTTAAAGATTGGGTTGAAATCGGAAAAGCGACTCTTAAAGTTGCTGAAAAAGATGGTGCCATTCTCGTACTTGACGGAGTTGCTGTTGGTGCAACAGATGGAACCAATGTCCTTGCCGATGCGAAACTAGGGCTAGACCTCTACAAAACTGCTACCAGTGAGGAAGGGAAAGAACTTGGACGCAAAATAGCACAAGCATGGAGAGACGGCGAGAAAAACAAGGTTGCTTAGCTAGTATTTTTTTTGAAACGGGAAAAGAAAGATGCAGAATTTATTCAGGAAGTTCTGCATCTTTTCTTTGGCTATTGCAAGTTTGAATTACTCTAAATGTACACGATTCTTTCCGTACTTTTTTTAGTCGCAAGGCTCATGATTTGAGATGCTTTGGAGTTAAAAGGCTTCTATGGATCATTCATCAAACCCTGTTAGGCAAAATGACAATTTTCGCGAAGATTCAAAAAGCGCTGCAAGCGAATGTGAGAGATTGCGGGCAGAATGTACGCAGAGCAAAGAGCTTAGTGTAAAAGGCGCAAGTGCTGCTCCATTAGCTACGGAAAAATTGGTAGAACAGAAACAACTGCCGGTAATTGCCTTAACCGGCTCTGCAGTTGAATCACCAAATTGGGGTTCAATCGCTAACAATACTTATGATGCGATGCGCAAAAACTTTTGCGACGGCGATGGCCATGCACGAAATCCCAAGTATTATGTCGAGTCGCCTGATAGAAGCAAAGGTCTTGCTTCGGCCTGGGACATGGGTGAAGTTTTGGAAGCTGATATTAGCAAGGCTCGGCTGTCTGGTGTAGACGCTAATGCGGCAGATGTGCAGCAAGACTTCCGAATTCTAGGGCACTATTGGGATAAACGCAAAAACTCGCACGGATTTGATAGCCAATATGGTCCGCGTGGCGACAAATATTATGATGATAATACCTGGATTGGCATTGCCTTCTTAGATCGATATAAGCAAGACAAAGATGAACACAAGCTGCAAACTGCAAAAGAGATTTTTGATTTTGAATTGAAGGGTGCAAATGACGCAGAAAAACTTGCACACCCAGGCGGAGTTCTCTGGGGACAAGAGCCTAACAACTTATATCGCGCCGCTGTGAGTACTGCAGGTGCAGCACAGCTTGGGCTAGAACTCTATCAGCAGACGCATGACCAAAAGTATTTGCAGTTTGCAAGCAAGCAGTTTGATTGGGTAAACGACAATTTGCGAGCGCCGGATGGACTCTACTATGACGGCATGGACAAAGATGGAACTCTGCACAAAGAAGTTTATACATACAATCAAGGACTAATGCTCGGCGATGCAACTATGCTTTTCCAGGCTACGGGCGACCAGAAATATTTGCAACAGGCGCAATCTATCGCTAAAGCTACTCTCGATAAATATGCTGAAAAAATCGACACAGCTAATGGCAAGGCAGATAATACATCGGCATTTTCTAAGCAATTGACGTTTTTCAATGCTGTGTTTTTCAAGAATTTGATGTTGCTAAATTCGGTGGCACCAGATAGCTCATACAATCAATCGCTCTCTGACTATTCTACTCAATTGGCAAAGCGTATTCAGTCTGACAGTGGGTTGCTCAAATCTGAAGGTAAGTCAACCCTATTAGAGCAATCATCAGCAACTCAAATTTTTGCTCTTGCCCAGGAAAATCCTATTAAAGTTTGAGGAGATATCATGTTTGAAGCCCCGCTAGCATCCAATGCACCTGGCAAAGGTGAGAGAATTCATGATGTCGAATTAGAGGCACCAATCACCGACGTCACTCGCAAGGCGCTGTTGAAAGATGCTGATTTATTTCAACCTGTCAAAAATGCTGATGGCTCTATGACATATACCCTGCTCGAAGAGGGCATCACTGACAGACCTGGCTCAAAGTCAAACTCTAACTACTTCAGTCGCAAAATCGATATTACAGTTCCCCAAGGAAAACCAAGCCTTGAGGACTGTCAATTCAACTTCAGCCCGCGCGAAAATATTTCAAAAGAGCGTTTTGATCAGCTGCTTTCTAGAAATAAAAATGTAACTGGTGACGTAATTCTTCATACACATGGTGTTTTTACTTCTGAAAAAAGTGCAGACCAAGAGGCGCTGATGTTGCAGCTTAGTAGCGGGCTGCCAACAGTGAACATAGACTGGGCCGCTCATCCCATCGACGGAAGCGGCACACTCAAATCGTTGTTCGGGTATGAGAGAGACAGAGCATGCGCCATGCGTGCCAACCGAAATAAGTCATTTGAAAAAGCAATCGACTCAACAATTGACAGTATTGGGGCAAGCAACACTGAAATGATAGGCTTTAGTCACGGAGCGATGTTTGATACTCGTTATCTAAAACATAGAGTAGATAACAACCTTGCGCCGCTCGACACAGTCATTCTAAATCATCCAGACGTTGCTATTGGCGCGTCTGAATTGTATTCGCATGAAAATCCTGATGTTTTGAAAAGAGCTTCAAACCATGCTTTTGTCATTGGCAGTCAAAATGATGAGCGACTAAAATCGGCTGAGAAAGTTGATAAGCTGCTCGGTATTGGTCTGTTTCATCCTGTTGAGCGAATCGGAGACGACTCAAATAGTAGTCGCGCGCTGATAAAGTCGGAGGGTGCTCTGCCCATTAAAGATGTAGATCAGCCTGGCGCCAGTTCTAATCACTTTTTGAATTATGCAGGAATCTCCCACCTGCTACACAGGGGAAATACACCTGCGGATCAATTGCAGCGCGACTTCAATAATGCGACTGCAGCAGCACGGCAAAAATAGAAATCGATTTTTCAATGTTTAGATTGGCGCGGCTTCTTTGCTGCAACCCCAGTCTGTTACTTTGTCTGTCATTTTGAGCTCAAGTGTGCCACCGCCCATAAGCTCATTGTGTGTTATGAATACACGATTTAGAGCCTTACCGTTCAGAAGTGCTTCTTTTACATAAATGTTCTTGTCTGAAAGACCAGAAGCAATGACGTGGAATGTTTTGCCATTAGCCAGGCTAATACTTGCTTTTGGAAAGGCTGGTGTGCCGATTACGTAATTACCAGTCACCGGATTTACCGGGTAAAATCCGAGTGCGCTAAAAACATACCAGGCAGACATTTGTCCGCAATCTTCATTGCCACATAAACCTTCTGCGCTGCTGTTATAGAGCGAGTCGCAAATTTGTTTTACGCGTTGAGCCGTTTTTGCCGGTGCTCCTGCGTAGGAATAAAGGTATGCGACATGATGGCTTGGCTCGTTTCCCTGGGCGTAATTACCGATAAGACCTGTGACATCGTTGAAGTCTATGTGTCCTTTTATTGGTTCTGCAAACATTTGGTCTAGTTTTGAAATGAATTTTTCTCGACCACCATAGCTGTCAATTAGCGTCGTAATATCTTGCGGGACAAAAAACGAATATTGCCAGGAATTGCCTTCAGTAAAATCGCGGAGTGGTCCGCCACCAGCGACGAGGGTGGGGTCGAAAGGTGTGCGCCATTTGCCGTTGTCAAAGCGACCACGCATAAATTCGGTTTGTTTATCTAGAACATTTTTGAAGTTTTTGCCACGCTTCTCGAATTTTTCTGCTTCAGCTGAATGTCCCAATGCTTTAGCGAATTGTGCGAGGCACCAGTCGTCGTAGGCAAACTCGAGAGTTTTCGAGACAGACTCTTCCTCTTTATCAGCTGGAATATATCCTTTTTCTGCCCACCAGTCATTGCGCGCTGTATTAGCTACCATGAGCTTGAAAATGCCTTCGCTGTCCCAGTCGCGAAAACCTTTAGAGTATGCCTCTGCAATGACAGCAAACGAGTGATAACCTATCATGCAGCGGGTTTCGTTGGAAGCTAGTGGCCAGATGGGTAGCGTTTTTTGCTCTTCGTATTGTGCTTGCACCATGAAAGACTTGATAAAGTCGTTGACTCGTTTTGATTCGATTATTGTGAGTAGCGGATGCTCTGCTCTAAATGTGTCCCACAATGAAAAGGTTGAATAATTTTCGAAGCCTTCCGCCTTATGCACTGCAGCATCGCTGCCTCGGTACTTGCCGTCAACATCAGAATAAATGGTAGGAGCCAAAAGGCTGTGATATAGCGACGTGTAGAATGTTTTTTCTTTTTGTTTGTCTGTGCTTATAATTTTGATTTTGCTCAGCTCTTCATTCCACAAATCTTGGGCTTGTTTGCAGGTTTTGTCGAAGTCAAAGTCTGCAACTTCTGCTTTGAGGTTATTCAGAGCCCCATCTTCACTTACGCTAGAAATGCCGACTTTAGCTACGACAAGATTACTTTTGCTTGTGTCGAAGCCTAACCAACATCCAACTTGTTTACCTTGTGCTTGTCGTGAAAGTAAATTGGTTTTTCCGTTGTCTTCGATTGTTCCGAATGATGAAAATGGTTTTGAGAATGTTGCGGCAAAGTAAACGTATTGATTTTTCGCCCATCCTTTAGAACGACGCAGACCTGTCACTGTATGGTCATCTTTAAAATTCAAAATCAATTCAATAACTTCGTCCTGAATTCCGTGAGTGAGGTCGATAATTATCGAAGCGTCCTTTCCTTTTTCAAATGTATAACGGTGCACACCTGCATGTTTGCTTGCCGTGAGTTCTGCTTTTATGCCCGCGGCGGTTACGCTGTAATAGCCGGGTATTGCTTTCTCGTCCTTGTGTGAAAATGGAATTCGATATTTTTTGTAATCGAATGGCTCGGCCAAATCGATTTTGCCTGATCTTGGTATGAAAGTTATGTCGCCAAGATCGCCGCAGCCGGTTCCCGAAAGGTGGGTATGGCTAAATCCCAAAATAGAGTTGTCACTCCAGTGATAACCCGAGCATCCGTCCCAGGTGTCGCGTCGGGTGTCTGGGCTAAGTTGTACCATGCCGAATGGCACAGTTGCACCAGGATAGGTATGCCCATGTCCAGCCGTCCCGATGAATGGATCTACTTCAACTGCCAGGCATTTTGTTGAAGCAGATAGAACACTCAAAATTGCTAAGGAGACGATAGCTTTTATCTTTCGCATTACAAACCCTCAAAAATGATGCCGCGCCATTGCCGGTAAACGTCTGGACTATACCCCAGATTTTGGCTAATCCTCTTATTTTGTGAAGTCTGGGTGCCAGTTTGCAAGGTCTTCGCCGTGGAGTGTGAAGTAAGTGGCATTCGGATTTAGGCTTCTTATTTTCGGATTGATTTGAATATAGCGCCTGGTTTTCTCTGCGGGAGGCATAACGTCTGTGTATATTGTGCCAGCACTTGTTGCAGAATTATCTGCAAAATTCGCGGTGTTTACAATGTACTCCGGAGGGCTGCTTGCTCTCGTATCATTTTGTGCTTCAATGTGATAAACCGCAAGTGCCTGGTTTGTTTCTTCCGGTGACAATGCTTTGGCCATTTCACCGTGAGCAAGTGCCAATACAGTTGGGTCTTCCTTGCCATACATTTGATGAGCTCTTTGTTCTGTAAATTTAAGAGCCGCAATTACTGCCTGCTTTCTCCTTGTGGGATGCATGCACTGAATAGTCATGTTTTGCATCGCCCCTCTGGTGTTGGCTGCAATGGGAATACCGCTTGCCACCAGTGCATCGGTAGCTGGTCCTACATTGCGATTCCAGGCGGACTCGCTTGAATCTGGGTTTGTTACTATATGCATAGCCATTGCATCCTGTTCATCATTCCAATCACCATATCTATCTTTCAAATAACTCGTGTAGGCATTTCCTTCTTGCCTGCTCACATATGCCTGCGATCCTTTAACAGCAGATTCAAACATTGCGTGTTGAAAGCGTTGTTTTGGCATCGCTGTTTTGGTCCAACTGCTACCGGTATTGCTTAGCCAATTGGCAGCCATATTTTCCATGAGTCCTCGAGGTTGTGTTTCTTTTGTTTCCATTGCGGCTTTGCGCGCGGCATCTCTGGCAGGGTCGTCTGTTGCTACATTGCTGGCAAAAGCCGCGGAGTATATTGCATGTGTCATGTCTGAGTCACTGGCACCGGCTGCGATATTGATCCGTTGGACACCATTTGCGATACTACCGATGGCAGACGATTCTTTCTGCTGTAAACGCAATCCGACACCATTGCTGCTTGTCATTTTGCCTAAAAACTTCCTTGTGTCGACGTGAACTAAGTTTGGTTCATTCCAAGATTCGGCGCTTGATTTGCCCCACTCAAATTTATCTCTTTGTCGATTGGCGCTGCGTTCTTGCTGATTTGGTTGGCCGGGAAGGTCTGGCTTTTCATTGTGAGCAGCAGTATCGCGGTTATCAAAAGCACTTGAACTTAAACCTGCCAGAGCATTAAGTCCAGCGGCTGTAATAGCGGGTGACACCCATGTAGATGGCTTGCTTGGCGGCACTTGCACTGAGCTCTGCTTCGGTGTGATTTGTCTTTGCTGTCCTGTAGTTGCCCCTGCGGCTGAAACGATCGATGGGGCAGATTTTGTTGTAGGTATTCCTTGAGTTTGATCAACTTTCTTGGCTGCCGGACCTGTGCTTAAAGCTCTATTGCTGATGGCACTGCTAATCTCATTGTTGATGCCTGCTGCAGTACCAGCTGCATTAATCAGTGCTGCATTGCTGCCCGGCGCAGTGACTTTGGCTCCAGGTCCAAGTGGTAGCGCTGCCAGTGTTCCTGTATGTTGATTGTTTCGATTACGCTCAGTTTCCGATGCTTTATTCAGATTATGTAATAGCTCAGGTCCACTCGATTTGCCCGCCAGACCATTCATCGATACAGTTTTAGTTTGCTCAAGACCTTTATCTGCAAACTTGTCGCTAGTAAACCAATTGGTTCCTTTTTCGACAATGCCGGTGCCCATTCCTTTGAGTCCGTCTATTGCTTTTGTTGCGGTGCCATATACCAGTCCTGCTGTGACAAAATCAGACATGGGGCTGATTTGTGCTCTACCAAGAAAACTCGGCACTTGAATCATCAATTGGAGTACACCAATCGATAGCAATATTTTTCCCCAGCTGTTGTAATCGGAAAAAAGAACAATAGTGAATATCTTTAGCAGTCCCACCCAGACAAAGGTCCACAGGCTAGTTTCAACAAATGCTTTGACATAACCAGTGGCATAACTTTCAGTATCAGGCGTCGCAAAAAATACGAGAAAAATAGGACCAAACATGTATTGTGCCGTAAGCAATGCCGTTTGAATTGCTTTGAGTACGATAATATACACAAGCTCTGCAATGATGATGCCGCCAAGAATGGTATAAATCATTGTCGAGAAGAATGAAAATGTGCTACCGACAAAACTTCCAGTTACCGGTATTCCAGCGTTAGCCAATATTGGTGCAAAAACGTTTGTTGCACCTGCCCCTGCCGCTATCACTCCACCTTTCACGATTTGTGCAAGCGCAAAGTCGAGCATGAGTACCTGCTCTGGGTTGTTGGCATAAATAGCTTGAATCATTTCATTTGAAATTTGAATGTCGAAGGCATAAATGGTTGGCCACGCTAACAAAAGTCCCGCTGTAAAAATTAGGCGACCAACAGGACCCATCAAGTTGCCGGCACCTTGCCAGGCTGCATCTGCCCAATACTTCCAAATGCAAAGAATGAAAAGCAAGAGTAAGAGGTCTACCGCGATGCCATACATGATGTCTGCGCCTTCGCGTATGTAGATTGAGAGATGTCCATCATCTGGTTGACCGGGCAAACCGTTTACTGCGACATTTGGATTTAGCACGAATGTGCGCAAAGATTTAGCCAGGAATTGAGCTGTGTCTGCAAGCCATCCATCAATAAATTCAGATAGCCATTTGCCCATCAACTGCCCAACGTTCTGGAATAAGTTGCCAACAATGTCATCTTTCCAAAACTGATGCAGGCCCTTATATTCGTCGTTGACAGCCCCGAGGCTGCCGTTCATGATGTTATTCGCTGCTTCTTGAACTAGGGCACCCTGCCCTTGTTCTGCTGCCTGAAATACGATGTTTGCTGGTGCTCCCTGGAAAACTTTTGGCGAATAGTAACCACTCAATATTTGATTGACTCCGCTGTTTATATTGAGCTGATTCGCCGGCACGGCATCTTGCACGCGATATAAATTTCCGAGGGCATCCTCATACTTGTTTGGTACAGTATTGTCTGTTTGCATTCCATCAGGCGAGGGCACCTGGCTGCCTCCGACTTGCACTGGTGCGCCCGCTTTTACCACTTTCGATTGTGCTTCTGCTGCTGTTAGGCAGATGCTTTGCACATAAAGGTACATAATGATCAAAACGCACGCGTTGCGTTTTCTTTCAGAGATGCTTCTGATAATGACCATCAACTTTTGAATCACAGTGGCTATCTCCTGGCAGATAATTTTTGCCTGAGTGCGAGCGCCGCTTGTTGTTTTGCATAACAACAAGCGAAACTAAATGCGGAATGCGGGGTGCAATCTACAAAGAGCCTGTAATGCACTCTTTGTATCTTTTATTCCTTGTGAATCTCAAAATAGCTTTATGCGGTGAAATAAGTCCGGACATATTCGTGTATGTTCTGTTAAGCAGTGGCCCTCGAGAAGGCTCGACGAATGAAAAATTTATTCGATTGCTTTGAGTCACAGAATTTATACGAAGATGTACGGACTTGTTTAGCTTTGCGAAATTATAGTTTTGGGTTGAGAGGCAAAAATATAAATTGCCTCGAGGAAGTTCAACTTGGACTTCCTCAACACAAAATGTGGCATTTGGACCATCGACTGCCATAAATAGAGCCTTCTGGGGGCGGTTAAGCTGTTTAACCCGTCTCTGGCTCGTTTTACGGAACATACACGAAATATACACAAAGCTGTCCGGACTTATTTAGGTCGGAGGCTTTATCTTGGTTTCATAGACCAATCAGGGGTGTATGAAATGGCTAGACCTTGCGAAACACTAGACAGCAAAGACAACAATTTCCTGGTTGGCGACTTCTGCCAGCAAGTCGTAAATGATACCTTCTCTAAGGAAGCACAAGGTATTCTGAGAGATATCGCCAAACAAGCTGAAAGCAAGAATGATGTTCGTCATTTGCTAGGAAATCTGGTAATCAGCGAAGTGCTTTAATTTTTGGTCCGAGCCATAACCGCTGGTTTCTATTGACGTGGCGTTATAGTGAAGCAGCGGTCTTTCAGTTTGCCGAAGTGGCGTTGTTCGTAATGCCCAGCTTCCAGTTTACTGGTCATTTCTTCCCATCGTAGGCTTTCTGTGGCTGTAATGCGATGCATTATTTGTTCTATGCCGTTTTCGTAAATTCTGTATTCGTCCCAGGCACCGGGAAATTCTTTGACTGAGGCGCACTCGACAAATGGCACTTCGGGCAAGCCTTCGACGTACTGCACGTGATTAGAATGTGTGTGTCCTGAAAAATACCCGGCGAAGCATTTGTACTTTTCAAATAGTTTGATCAATTTTTCGGAGTCTTCAGGGTTGATGCCAAAATAATTTGGATCTCGCTTTTCCTTTGGATTCCAAATGTGATGATGTCCGAAGACCATCACTGGTCTATCTGCCGATTTCGCAATGTTCTCCAACCAACTAATTTGCTCGTCACTGAATTGTCCCGTCGCCTTCCCTTCAATAGATGTATCGACGAGTGCTAGGATGACACCTGCCTGGTCGATGCGTTGCATTGGTTTGGCTTCAGGCGGGCGGGATGTGTGCACATCATGATTGCCGCAGACCCAGTGAAGTCTATTGCCAAACTTGCCCCAGAGCTTGAGAAACTGTTGCAGTTCTTCCGGCTTTCCGCTATCGGTGAGGTCTCCCTTGATTAAAACGGCGTCTGGATTGAGCTTTTCTATTTCAGCAATTGCGTTGCGACTCATCATTTCGGCATATGGAATTTTGCCGGATTCGTTATGCAAAACAGGTTTCCGTTTTGGATGTTTTGAATCAAAGCCGCAGATGGTTTCGCCTATATGAACATCATTCAAAGTAACAATTACAGATTTTAGTTTGCCGCCAGGCCGAGTCAGTGTCGAAAATGTTTTACCGTAAATTGTATAGTGATGAGCCGGCTCTAGACCATCAATGCGAATGGGTTCTACAGCACCGTTTGCATGACGTTGAAAGAAAACTGCGTAATCGTCAGCCACACTTGTGAGTTCAAGCTTTGGGTGAGCAAAGCAGGTACTAAACCAGGCGAGGGTGCAAATGAGCAAATCGGGCAATCTTGTCTAGCTCCTCAAGATTTATGCAGAGCGACGTGAAAATTTAAGGTTTTCAAATTTATTGTAGAAATCGTCGAGACTCATCTCAAACGAGCCTTCTTCTCCTGATTTGCCCCAGGGATTTCTGAGTTTTACGGTTTTGCTATTTTCATCATAACCGACAACTGTGAAAGCGTGGCTATTGATTAGCGAGCCTGGGTCGTTGCTTGCTCCGAAAATTTCTCTCAGAGTGTTATCTTTTGCAGTCGACGCGACAATGATTTCATTGTTTTTGACTGCGTTTTTCAAATCTTTTTCTACGTTGCTTTCATCTGTGCGCCCGATTCCAAATATTTTTCCAGATAAGTCATCGTCAACGGTTGTTGTGCCGGCTTTGGTCAAAAGCTTGATTGCCACTTGCGGATTGTCGCCTTTGTCGCTTGTTTCTCGACCGGTATATTTGCGATGAGCCTTTTCGATGACGTTTACCCAGCTTCCGCAGTCGTCATCTTTATGGGAATAGGTTTGTAGTTCATCCTCAGTTGGGGCATCAACCGTAACAGGGTGCGATGGGTCGCCTGGAAAAGTCACAGTGTAGGTTCCATCTTTATTGGTTTTGATCATGTCTTTTATCGCTTGCGGATTTGACTCTGCAAGCGAAGCTAATGGTGCAAGAAAATAGCAGTCACCCAATGAACCCTGATGCACTGCATCGGGCTTAATTGCTTTAAGTGGATCGTCTCCGTGTTTACCCCAGAGCGTGTCATCTACAATTTCCAGCTTGCCAAAATGATCGGACGCGCCTGGTTTGTCGTTGAATTTTTTCGACATTTCAAACCAATCTTTGTTGCTTTGCGGAATCTGGCAGGTTTCGAAATGAGCCTTGTCGCCGCTTTCATTCTTGCTTTCAAACTTTTGGTTGTTGTCGATTTCTCTGCTTCTTCCACTCATATTTGGCACCATTATTTTGCTTGTCACAGAAAGCGGTCAATGTTTGCTGCCTCTAGCAAAAGGAAAGCACCACTCACGGTGTGGTGCTTCCCTCCCGCTGGAAGATTTATGTAAAGATGACTGGATGTTTGGGTTCTATTTTGATCTCAGTTTGCCCTGTTTTAGAGTTTGTTGTGATATCTATTTTTTCTTTGCTGCCTGGGGCTGGGCTGATGATGATTTTTTCGTTTGAACCTGCACCTGAGTTAATCACGATATCTTCTTTCGAGCCGCGGCCTGGTTTGATAATAATTTCGTTTTCTGCTTTGTGCTTGAGAATGCCGCCAAAATCGTGGTTCTTCATGTCTAAGTCCATGCGACCTTCGCTAGGCACTTTGCTATCGAGCTCTTTGAACGTGCCCTTAATCATTCCGCCTTCTTTCTTTTCTGTTCTGAAGACTTCATCGTCAATATTGCCTTTATCGTTTTTGCCGATTCTTTCCCAGGCATGGCAAAGGTCATCTACTTTGATGTGAATTTTGCCTTCTTTCATTCCGTTTTGCCCACCGACAAAGCTTTCTTTTCCGGCGTCGGCAATACCTGTAAACGGATTGATGAGCAGAAGTTGTTGCGGCATTTCGGCAAAGCAGCCATTCTTATCGTTGGAACTGCTCATTCCTTTGGCGACGTTTAAATCTTTGAGGCTTGGGCTAAGATCGCATTGGGGTAAATCCAATCTTGGTGCGCACTTTGTATCAGCGATTTCAACTTGCTCAAACTTACTCATGCCAGGTCCCTCTCGATTTACTAATGTCAGATGACAAGAGATAGAATATTTCTTGGCTCTAGAATAAGTCCGGACTAATCTGTGTATTTTTTGTGTAAGCGGCAAGGGCGCAACTGGCTGGAAACTTCACTTTTGAACGCCTAAAAAGCAACGCGGGGCAGCTCGCTTGAGCCACCCCGCTGTTACTTCAATCTAGATTGGTATGGGACTTAGATTGACGAAAACTTTTGTTGTTCGCCTAACTGTGCGCGAATAAATCGTGGCGCTCAGTCGTCGTTGGAAATTTCAGGCGAGGTCCGTTGAAATCGGGCAATCTGCTGGTTTCGCCTGCCGCACTCAGACCACTGAAACAAGGACTCAAGACGTTGGTGCTTTGATCCAAATGCATGACTGCAGTCTTGGACTCGGTTTGCTCCATGTGCTCAAGATTGTTCATTTCAGTGCCTCTTACATTGCTGAATTTCGATGCCGAGAAGAATCTTAGTTCGGGCTGAAGTAAAAAATCCGGACTGATTTGTGTATGTTTCGTGTAGACGATGAGTCGTCTCTCTCTGTCTATGTTAGGTGAGACATTCCCAACTCATCTAATTGGTATGCGCAAACATCATTTTCGTACACGCAATACAGTATCCTGCTCTGGTATTGCATTTGGTTCATGCTGTTCCTGCAGAAATATGCCATAGTTCCGCTCAGCTTTGAATCTGAAATTCGAAAGGACTTAGTTCAACTGCCATTCTATCTGTACTACTTAATTTTGAATGTACTGGTGAGACCTTTAAATATGGGTTCGTATTCGGCCCTTTTGTTTGCAGCGCATTCGCCTTGCAAAATGAAATAACTGCCTTTAGCGAAAAGCATAGCCTGATAGATAAAGACCTTGCCTTCTGTTCGCTCCGCCAGTGCTAGGATCTCCCGACAAGGCACTTCAGCAATTTTCAAATCGGACTCCGATATAATTTCAAAATTGCGCAACCCTTCGGATTGGTGCAATCGGTTAAGTGCATAAGCTGATTTGTCGGTGATTTCGAGATCGCTTAATGCCTGAGCAGCAACAAAAACTGGCACAATGCCTGCCAGCTTCTCTTTGGGCAGCTCACCGCTTTCGTTGTAGATAAGAGCGTTCTGCACGCGACCTGCCAACTTAAGTCCGTGCACGGATGCAAGGGAGAAATTCATGTCTTCCTGCTGTTCAAGAGGGGATGGACTGTTGCTTTCAAACTTACAACTCATTACGCTTTTCTTGAGTGAATCAGATAATTTGCTGCTCAATTCTTCAGGAAACGCTGCAGTAACCATAGTGATAAAGGTTCTGTCACCAAAGGCAAGTATCCACTTATGAAATTCACCAGCTGCGGTTCCTTGCTTGATTTCGAAAAGCAAAGCGTCAAAATTGGCAACCTTTTGTGGAGATTTAGACAGCAGGGTCATGCCTCGTTTAGCCATCTTTTCCGTATCTTGGAACCCGGATGTGACCACCAGGAATGGTGCTGGTAGCTCAGTAACCATGATGGATGAGCGCTGTTCTTCATTCTTGAAGCCAGCGAAATTGTCTGCTTTTTGAAATCCTGCTGGATTGTCCATTGAAACTCTAGAACCAGGGACTTTTACAAAATCGGCAAGGCCGGCAGGTGCATTTGCAAAAAAGATTGCAGCAAGAATCAAGGATTGCAAGCCAATTCTAGTAATTTCTCTTCTCATCTAGTTGTACCCGCAGCCGCAGTAAAATACAGTAACTCTAACACTAAGACTCTTTTCAAAACTCCACTAATTGTAGGCAATCTGGCGCTTGAAAAATCTTCAGCACTGGGAGTAGCGTTGTTTGGTCATCTGTGAATCGGAAATGCTGTAGCTTGCCTTCAATATATGAGGAAGGCTACGAAAAGTCACCCGTAGGGCTACCTGGCAATTTGCTTAGCGAAAGTAGCGCGAGAGATAATCTTGAAAATGCGGCGCTTGTAACAAGCAATCTACCGAGGCATTATCTGGTTGTATGAGAAGATGCAGGTGCCATACCGACTGCTTGTGCTCGTTCTTTTTCATTGATTGTGGCAAGGTATTTTGCCAGAAGTCTCATTTCTTCATCGTTAGCCGCAAGTGGTGGCATGATACCAGCGTAAGGGTTTTTAGATTTGTCTGGATCTTTGAGCATTGCTAAAAAGCTTTTGAGTGCTTCTTCATCTCTGCTGCCCAATAACGACTTCATGCTGCGGTAGCCTGAAACTGTGTGGCAAGCCATACATTGATAGCGGAAAACAATTTCGCCCTTCTCGCATTCTGAAGTTTTTGCTGCCGAAAGCCCTTTTGCCCAGCGCCCTTTCTCAAGGAAGCCAACTTTCTGTATTGTTTCGACATCGTCTTTGTGAATGCCGTTTGAATAGAGATAGTTGTAAACGACAAACGGCTTGCGCAAAAGTTCTCTCATCCACTCAGTGGTGCCGGTTGCTGCCAGCCCACAAAGCATGAATAGAATTGCTATGCGGAAAGTGAATCCCTTCGGATTGAGATAGGGTCCAAAGAATGCAAATAAAATGATTGTCCCAGACAGCACGAGACTGAGGTACATCGCACGTGCCAAGATTGAAAAATTGCCAACGCCGGATGTTTGAATACCTGTGAGGATTGTATTAATCGTGGCTGGTGGCAACTGGGTGAAAAACCAGAATGAGGCAATTGGTCCGAGCAGGAATACGGGCAAAAGCCATTTTGCGCAATAGCGAACCATGTAGATGCGAAATTCCGGATCTTTGATTCTCGATGATGTGACAAGCGCATACATTCCAGCTATTGCCATCATAATGAGGATTCTGATTGTTAGTGATGGGAAATAGGTTGGATTGAAAACGCCATGAATCCAATTATGTGTTTGAAGCCATTGACCAGGCGTCAACATAAAGGTGAGAATGCCGTTGATGATAACCAGGGTGAAAATCGAGAATATCATGTACAACCTGGCTAACAACAAGTGATTCTCTTTCGAGATTTTGTTCCAGGTGTAGTAGTACGCAAATGCGGTTGCAAGCTCTGCTACGAAGAATAAGTATTCTTCAGCCCAAGCTAGTGTGAAGCTTTGAATTAGAGACGCTAAGCCATCTGGACTCACAAGTGAAATTGAAAACCAGATGCCAACACCAGTAACGGCGCCGGCTACAGTGGTTATGAGAACAAAAAAGCGAGAATGCATCTTGAGGAAGTCGTAAATTCGCTCGTCTTTGCGTCGGTAGGCTAGCTCTTCAGCCAGGGCTAAAAATATGCCGCCGCCTACTGCAAAGTGAGATATGAACACGTGAATAATCGAAATAATTCCGATAATCCACGGACCACCAAGATAAGGCACTACCCAAATTGGATAATTCATGAAATCGCTCCCCAAATACTCAAAGCAATTAGTGCCACCAGGAATATGACGCCATAAATTGTGGCGATTGTGGCTTGTGATTTTGACTTGCCGCGATCATAGAGTGGCACGAATACCATTCCTAGAGCGGCTATGCCCATTAGAAAGATTCCGAAAAGTTCACCTTCAAGAGGACCTATAGTTGGCGGCACCAATTTTAGGAATTGGAATGGAGCCAGGAAGTACCATTCAGGCTTGATTCCGATTGGTGCAGGTGCAAATGGATCTGCTTCCGGGCCTATTCCCCAGGGAGAAAGCATTACAAGGACAAACAAGACATTCATCGCTAAGATCCAAACAAGGATGTCCTTGTAAAAGAAGTTTGGAAAGAATTTCTCGTATTCTTTTTTCTCTTCAGAGCGATTTTTGAATTCTTCCGGCTCAGACATACCGTGAGTTTGCACAAGCAATACGTGTCCGCCCATCAGCCCCAAGAGGAGCAACGGCAGCACTGCTACGTGTATCACAAAGAAACGCGATATCGTTGCCTGCGAGATTGTATCGCCGCCTCTTAAAATATCTGCGAGAATCGGCCCTAGCAGTGGAGTTTTTGCTGCCACGTCCAGCCCGATTTTTGTCGCGAAAAATGAAACATCGTCCCAGGGCAATAAATATCCAGTAAAGCCAAAGGCAAGGCAGAGAACCATGAGTCCAAGCCCAGACCACCAGGTGAATTCTCTTGGTTGTCTGTATGCCTTCATAAAGTAGGTGCTGAATAAATGCACCATTACTACCAAGATCATCAAGTTTGCGCCCCAACTGTGTAGCGATCTGATGAACCAGCCAAAATCAACTTGCGAATTGATTTTGAGGATGCTTGCGTGGGCGGCGTTAATTTCAGGCACATAGTAAACCATCAAAAGAATGCCTGAAACAATTTGCACAGCCAGATAAATTGCCGCGATTCCACCCATGTAATACCAGATGGATTGCTGATGCATCGGCACTTGCTTTTTTTCAACCAAGTGCATCAGGCCTTTTAAGGAGAGACGGGATTCAATGAAATCAACGATTCCATTCTCTCCACTTTCTTTTTTTGGCAGTTGAGCAACCACTTTTGGTCTCCTGATTTTATTCGTAACCTTTTTGGCTAAACGCGCGATACTATAATTTTTCCGTCGACAACCTCAGCCTTTAGCGGGGCGAGCGGTTTAGGTGGCGGACCTGCAATGTTTTTTCCGGTAGCTGGGTCATACTGTCCGCCATGGCAGGCGCAGAAGATTGCTTTCATGTCTTCTCTGAATTGGACAGTGCATCCAAGATGGGTGCAAATTGCTTTGAACGCATGCAACTCACCGTCATCAGTGTGAATTACAAGTGCAGGCGTTGAGCCAAATTTGAAATTGCGTCCGAAGCCTTTTGGCAGTTCTGTGAGTTTGCAAACTTCGAGACTAGTGACTTTCGACGCATTGTCAGACTCACCTGGTTTGGGCTTGAGATATGAATACACTGGGTAAAGTGTCATTCCACCTCAGCAAATTGCAACTGCACCCATTGCTGTTTTGAAAAATTGTGCCCTGCCCATTTTCTCTTCACCAGTGAGTGGACTACATGGCATTGAGCAAGAACTTTCAGGCACAGTTTTCTCAGTCTTGTCTTCAGATTCTGTTTCTGTCATGTCGTTCTCTCCGTCAGAGCTCTAGTACCGGACTCTGTACTGTTTGGCGTGTGGTAACCACTCCACACAAGGCGTCCTAGCCAGACAAGGTAGAGAATCAGTGCCACTGTAGATACTAGGAATATTGCCAGTAGATCCCACTGAGTTTGAACCACGACTTTGTCTGGTTGCAAATGATGGTCTAAATAGAATGATCTCAATTGGTGACGATTAACAATCATTGTCAAAATGAGAACAGCATTGCTAACCAGTCCAGCCAGAAAGGCTGTTTTGTTTCCACTGCTTGATGCGATTGCTGTTGTCATAATTGCGATGAGTGTTAGCACCATCGATGCACCAAACACTGATGTTGCTATGATGTCTCCGCCGAGGAATTGTTGTGCAAACTGAGCCGGAATTGCTTTGAGAAACCACAATCCAACAGGGATTTGCACGAGAGTTGAGGCGAGGAATATCTTTGAGCCGGTTTTAATCATCCAGGCGCCAAATTCCGCTTCTCTCTTTAGCAGGTAAAGCCCGAAGCATCCTAACGTCATTCCTGCAACTGCAATTGACGCGACGAAGAAGTGCAAGTAACGCGGAATTAGTTGAGGTTCTGCTGAATTCAAGTGCAAACCTGATGGATTGGCTTGATACATTGCGCTCCATTTTTCCGGCGTTAGCATCAAAGTCATGTTGTTGCTAAAGATATATCCTACTAACGCAAAACCGCTGGCCATGATCAACATGATTGCGCTGGCTTTTGCTGCGGTCGCAGCGCTGTAGTCTTGTTTCAGTACACCGTACACAACGGTATATGAAAGGTAGTAGGACATTAGCACTATGAAAATTACCATTAGCCATGGCACAGCCATGACGATTGATGATGTATAAAATGCCGGTCCATAAATCAGTTGCAGAAATAATAGCGGAACAATTCCCTGCGTAATTGCAAATGAAATGAAGACTGGTAATGCTATTGCTAGAGCTTTTGCTGCGCGAAAGCAATACGAAGTCTTGTCACCTTTGCCCATCAAGAACAAAGCTGCACAGAGGAATCCTCCACCGAAAATTACATTCATGGGCAATGCATGCAAAAACATTCCCGCAACTAAGAGAATTTGCATCAACCATACCGGAAGTGGAAATGGAAGAGGCTGGTATGAGGCAATAAATTGACTTGGGTCCATTTGTTCTCACAAGGTGTGGATCGTATCTAAATTTTCATATGCAAATTTCTCATAAGAGTGGCGCCTAATTCATCCATCCTTTGGTTCTTAGCTGCTGGAGCTTTACCTTTGATGTCGATTAGCCCATGATGCGGTTCTCGCCGGTTTTAGGGCGAAGTCACCCGGTCATCCTTTGGGATGATTTTCAGACTCAGAGATACTAATGCAGTCACTTCAGTCACCTAGTAGTAACGTAGCCGCATGTATATATTGCTAGATTCTTTTCTCTGCTAAGTCTTGGGGCGCTTGATATGGAAGACTTTTGGTTACATTCAGGAAAAGAGGTCAAAGCTTCTGAGTCACATCATCATTTGCTAACTGAATTTGTGTCTTTGCGATCAAGTGACGCGAGCAAAAATGTGAATGCCAGCCAGTCAAACGAAAGGATCATTTCAATTGACGAGGTTGATAAAACAATTGGCACCTGGCAGAAAAAGCAATACGAAAATCTTGGAGTGCAGCGCATTCATATTGGCAAGGGTCATGTGGAGCTTGATTTTGCCGCTGCGGTAAAAAAGAACGCGTTAGTAATAAGCCTTGAGTTTGATAAACAATTTGCTTTCAATTTCAGCAAACATGGAGATGCCTGGACACTCAATTCTGTGCGTGGACTCAAGGTTGAAGGACAAAACATCAGCAAGGCTGAAAGCAGTGACGGAAAGATTACCTTTTATACCACTGACAATCGCAAGCTTGAATACGGGAAGGCTGTGAACAGTTATACCAGGGCTTTGTTCGATCCACTTATGTCCGATAACCTGCGGCGCTGAACTCATTGATATATCGTTCCATCATTTATTTCAGTTCTAGACTTTTCTGTTTTTCGTCCGTTGTTGTATTCGTTGCATTTCGCGCGATGCTGTTGATTGCGCCGCTACGCCAATTTCAATGTCTAAAGCTAATGCAATTGGTTTACCGTCTCTCTTTGAGAAATTTGCCGCAAGTTGATCTTGGTCTTTCCAGCTTTCCAGTCCGCCCATTGGATAGCCACTGAGGGCTTGTCCTGCGTGCTTGCCACTTTGTCTGCCCTGCTGTAATACATTGTCTCTGAAGTAAATGATTGCGTTGGCACCACTGCTTGTGCAAGTGTCGGCCATTATTGATTTTTGTCCATCAGCGCAGACAGGTCTTGTGAATCCTGATCCACTTAACGTATTGCGTATGATATTTCCATTATCGGAAAGTTGATAGCTATACACCTCGTTTGAACCAGCACTGAATGGTTCGTTTATCATGGCTAATACTGCGCCCAAGCTCGGGCGAAGGTGCGCATTGCGCAACCAGTAGTAAAGATGTTCTGCAAATTGATCTGCTGTGCAAGATGGTGTTTCGTTTTGGGTGGCATACATTCTGGCGTCTTTTTCAAAAGGGAAGTCTCCACCGAATACTTGAAACGCTGTTACTTTGTTATCTCTAAATGAGGCGTGTGAGAGCAGTCCAGCCCATGAAAATGCGCCCGGTAAAGTGTGCCCTGGAAAGCGCAGAGTCATTGCTCCCATTGGGCTTTGATCGCTTGTTGCGTGCGGTTGGCAGCAAACAACATAATCTGTTTTTGTGTGATTGTCATCTCTTGATACAACCGTGCATTCTAGCTTTACTATTGAACAAATGTGTTTTGAGTCAGCTTCGCGAAAATTTCGGGCTGACACTAAATGCGCTTGTTGCCCCAGTCCTGCAAATGAAAACGAACGCTTTCCAACTGGAATTGACTTAAATGCTTGATATTTGCCACCTTCGATATCTTGGGTTTTTGTTTCGGCTAACGACGTAGGTTGCGGTGCTGCTATTTCTGTTTCACTGCCTCCATCTAGCCAACCCGAGCTTAGTTTTACAGATTCTAGTTTCAAGTTGGGAGGCAGGTTTTGACTGAGAAATGATGTCACATCATCAATTGGTCTCACAGCTTTGCCTTCAATATCTATTGCCTTATCGCTGTTTTGAATAAGCACATTTGCAAGTGTATTGTTGAGGTGATTTATTGTGAATTGCAGATTTGCCATGTCTATGTCAATCAACTCATTCATTTTGTCATTATGGATATGGCTTGCAACCAGTGCATTCTGCCGCAAAGTCCCAACTATGGTGTTGATGCCTGTCACCGGCAGGGGCTCCCCGTCTTGTGCTTTGGTTGCCCTGCCAACGGCTGGATGATTGCTTAGTGAAACAAAACCGAAGTTTGGATCATCGATGACTACTTTTGATAAATCTTGGGCTGCAATCATTCCAGCCGCATCAACCACATTTTGCGCACGCCCGTTAAATATGAGGTAAGGACCGAGTTTACACATCAAAATGAAAATCGGAATAATTACAACAATTGTTAGACACAGAATGAGCACCATCATACTTCCTGTTTCTGTGCGTGACTTGGGTTTCATAACGGCGTAGCTCCTTTCGATAGCTTGATAGTTAGTTGAAGTGATGTGGGTTAAATAGTGCTTCGAGTTCGTGAAGTTCGTGTTTGATAAAGTCTCGGAAGTGTCTTTCGCGTTCTTTCCAACTTTGCCTGCTGTCATGACCGTGGTTAGATGTCGGGGCGGGTGTCGGGGTAGGAGCTGGTGTTGGTTTTGGAGTTGGAGTTGGAGTTGGAGTCGGTGTTGGAGTCGGCGTCGGAGTCGGCGTTGGGGTCGGTGTTGGAGTTGGATTTGTTTTTGGAGTTGGAGTTGGAGTTGGAGTCGGCGTTGGAGTCGGTGTCGGTGTCGGAGTCGGAGTTGGTGTCGGTTTCGGGGTCGGCACCGGTGCAGTTTTAGAGCCAAGATTTGCAATTAGCGTTTTCATCTGCGGAGTATCCTGACCATTTACTGGTTCGACTCCTAACATGTAACCCTGCCACCATGGTCCAGCCGCCCAGTATGTGTAACCGTCCCATTGATCAGGGTTGGCATGTAAGTACTTCAACATGGCGTCGAGGCTGTCTTGTGCTGCAGGAGATCCGGGGACACCCACTTCGCCCAAGAAAGCTGTTAGCTTATGTGCCTTCAACCATGCAGTAAAACCACTTAGAGTTGCCACTGCATCACTTGGGCTCATAACATCTGGCGTAGCTCCAGAGTAATCTGAATTTAAATACTGATGCACGTCCAGTGAAAAATTATTGGCTGGATCTTTCACTTTGTACATTACGCTTCCATTCAGTTCAACAAAGTTGACCGGGTGCTCCCAGTATGTTGATGGCACCAAAATCAAATTTGTATTTCCTGTTTGTCTGATAGCATCAATTGCTGCTTGCGCAGAAGCCAACCAGGTTGTTGCAGTCATGGTTGTTCCAACTGGCTCGTTCATGATGTCGAAGATAACATTGCTATTGTTGAGGTACTTTGTTGCAATTTGACTCCAGAAATTTGCAAACATTGAATTAGGCTGTCCGCCTGGTACTCCTATGGTGACGCCTCTGTATTCGCCAAAATTGTGGAGGTCGATGATTACTTTCATACCTTTTGAATTTGCGTATTTGATAACTGAGTCCAAACGTCCAAGGTAAACCGGTTCAAGGGGTCCGTTGGCAGCCGGTTGAATGCGCTCCCACCAGATTCCTACGCGGATTATGTTCATACCCTTTGAGGAGAAGTAATCGATTTCTGTTGGAGTCGGGAAAATGTAATCAACGCCAAAGGTGCCGGGTATTGCCGTGCCCCATTCTGCGCCGGAGATATTTACGCCTTCCATCTTCATTCCTCCGCCTGCTGCATGTGCTTCGTTAGCGGTGACTGCCGGCAATGTTAGAAGAGCAAGTGCGCTCAGCATGAGTTTGATGCACATTCTCTGAGACAAGTTTGGACTGCAGCCATCTAGAAAAGACATAATTCAAAACCTCCAATTCGTTGTTGATGTTTTTAGAATATGGTTTTCAGATGCCTGTTTTGTCCTGAAATTGTCCCCAAATTGTCCCCGTGGGTTGCACGCCTGTAGAGAAACTATTAGGAGGGGGTGAGAAATTCTTTCTCAGATTTAAAGTGCAGACCCAATAAAGTCACAAGTTTAGCCACTAATCGCCCCGACTTGTTTTGATAATTCCAGCAGGTCGCGATGACATCTGGAGAATTGATGATGGTAGAGTCTGGTGAAAAAACTGAACGTTATAACTCCGAAAAGCAAAGTCTCAAAGATCTCAAAACTGATGTACTTGATTTGATGCAAGAAGGAATGAGCTTTCAAAAACTGCAGAAATATTCAAGCAACGACAATCTACCTGGTCTGCAGCTTGTAAATGATTCTGGTGTCAAGCCTGGTCGAGAGGGCGCACCTCCTGATCGAAATTCAAAAAAGCAAAATGATAGTGCCTCCGAAAAATTGGAAGCGTCTGTCAAATTCTCTATGGGTACCACTCCAGAACGAGAGCATTTACTTGAATCTATAAAAAACTCCCATGACATGACTGAAAAACAAAAGACTTCAATGGTGAAGGACATTGCAGTTTTTGAAGGCAGAGCTTATCGAGATGGACTTGGTCGCCAGGAAGTATTGGATCTCTATAAAAACACTAGCCGATTGCTTGATGCTACAGGTCAGCATCCTGTTTCACAAAAAGACAGGGCTGTATTGGCAGAGCAAGTCGTAAAAAATGCCGCGCATCCAATGTCGGTTGACCAGGGACAGCATGGTACTTGCAACGTCACTACAATTGAAGCTCGCATGTACTTCAAATATCCTTCCAAAGCTGGCAAGTTAGTTGCGGATGTTGCTCTCGATGGTGAATTTCAAACTGCCAGCAATCTTAAAGTTGTAATGGACAAAGGCAGCCTGCAGGCAGATGCTGAAGCCCGGAATAATCCGCCCAGATCAGGAGAACGTGGTTACGCCAGCCAGATTTTTCAAATGACTGCGGCAAACATTGAATGGCAATCTAAGCAATTCAATCCTCATGGTGACCAAGTGCAACCTGGTAGTTTGCGCTATGTTCAGGTGCCGCCAGTTAAGGGCGATAAGAATGATACAGGAGAGAGAGTTCGCGATTTTAGCAAGAGCCCTGAAGGCGTAACCATCAAAGATACAAATGGAGAGAAGATTCTAGACCCTGGTTTGTATGCTTATACATATGAACGGATCAGCAACGAAATTAGTGGCAAGAATGATTCTGGCTTTGTGCTGCAACGTGACGTTGAGCACAACGGACTTGTTAATGTGAAAAGTGAGTCGCAACTTGGTGATTTGCTAAAAAATGCCGGCAATAAAATGCCAATGATAATTGTTGTGCATACTGAAAATGAGCCGTTCTACACAGATTCTGGAGAAAAGAAAGCCGGCGGCTCAGGTGGCTGGCATGTGGTCAACGTCACTGCATACAACCCACGTACTAAAGAAGTAACTATGAGCAATCAATGGGGACCAGCTAGCGATCATCCAATTAGTTTGAAGAAATTGTATGATGCAATGGTTGAGCCACCTAAGAAAGTTGCACCCGTACACAAATAAAGGTTAAGTTCTCGGCTCTAGCGGTCTGGCAAAAATAGCTCCAGTTATGCTGCTAGACCAGTTAAGCGCCTGGCTGATTGGCCCCGGCTCTAGCGTAACTTTCATTTTGCTCTTTCCTGAAGAGGCATCCATGAAATGTGCGACCTTTTGGTCATCGACAATGACTAAGCCTGTGTGCGAAATATCAATGCCTTGCATGTCAGTGCAAACACCTACAATGTCGCCATTCTTGAGGAGTGATTCCGCTTCTTTGAGTTTGCTTAGCGGGACGAATTTTAGTTTGTGCTGATTGATAATGGCTTCGTATTTTTTGATTTTCGGAATTAGATCTGGATGTGCTTCTAGCTGCTTATAGAGCTTAGGTTTGCTGCTCATGATTCCTACATTTTGAGTGAATTTTTCTTCTCCCGGCAGAGACAGTATTTTTACTACCCCTTTCTTTTGATTGTCGAGAAACCAATCGCTTGTGTAATGTAAGCGGGTGCTGTAGTCACCTTGTTTGCCACCCCGATATCTGGTGAAGCGAACCTCGCTGAGCAAATCTTTGGGCGTGCTGCCACCTTTTTTTAGCATGCGTGCAAAGCCAAGTGTGGTTTCGAAGAATGTCACACAGTCGAGACCTGTCATATCAATCGAGCATTCTTCAGTATCTAGCGAATAGTCTAAGGTTGCGGCTTTGTAAGGTGTTCCTTCAAATTCCATGGCGATTTTTGCCATGAGCTCGCCTATGGGCAGTCTCTTCCAGTTCTCTGAATTTGCTTTCGCAAGTATTTTGGCGAAAACTGCCTCTCCGATGAACGGTGCTTGTTCTGCACTTGACGCAGGCGCCTGCAGCGCAGGCATCGCGACTGACGCTGTCGCGATGGTCATGCCGAATAAGCGTATGAATTCTCTGCGTGAGCAGTCAAATTGCGGATCTGGATTCATTTAAGGCAACCTTTTCTTGCGCGAGATGCTCAATATCCTAGCAGTTAATCGATGTTGCTTTTAGTCTGCAAGAGGTATCGCTAACCCTTAACAACTCCGTAACAACCCAAATCTATTATTCATTCATTCGCAGAGCGAAGTTGGGAAGAGCGCAAAAGAGGATTTACCAATGTCAATCGATAACAATGCCAATGCTACAGACTCACTGAAGTTGGACAGACATGACAGTCAGCAATCAGCCCTTTCTGCTGAGCTGTGGGACAAATTACCATCGTTGAGTGTACCGAAGCAAAATGATAGTTCTGTAGCGCATTTGCCTCCGTTGAGCTTCAATCTGCAAGAGTTGCTCACTCCGAAACTAGGACCAGCACCAGTAAAACCTGAAGCAAAAGAAAGCAACCAAATGCCAGCAAACGTAAGACCTGAATCTAAAGAAAGCAACCATTCGCCAGCAATCCCGAGTCTGCAAGATCTACTTAGCCCGCGAAAGGAAGCATCGCCATCAGCTAATAAGGAAAACTCTTCTCCATCGGAAATCAATTCTGGAGCACGAGATCAAAATACACTCAACCGCATGGCTCAGATGAAAAATGACAAAAGTTTGGAATCTGCATCGCCTACTGAAGGAAATGAAAATCCATTTCACAAGCCTGCATTAAACGAGGGCTCCTCGTTGCAGGGTGGACTCGAAAGAATAGTCCAAGCAGCCAATGTAAAGACGCTGCTCGAAAAGGGCAATTTCAAGGCCGTTCAAGATATGGTCAAGACTCTTTTTGAGATTGGCGAAAACGGTGAAGGCGTTGCTGCCCTCATGAAAGATTTGCAAAAACTTGGCGTCAATGCACGATTCTCTAAGAATGAGATTTCACTCTCTTACACGCCAGATGGTTCTGATCGAGTCACTGAATCAGTTAGCATCAAGCTTGATTCAAAAGGTAACTTTGTTAGTGCAGAAACCGGCCGCTCTGGTGGCATCGGATTGGCATACGAAGGCACTCCTCTAGCTGATGAGAAAGCTGCCGCTGCTGCTGTTAAAGCGATTTTGGAAAAATCCAAATCGAAAAAATAAGTTTTTAGTTTTTGTTCATACCCCCCTGTGGTGGTACCGTGCCCGCGGTACCACCTTTATTTTTGCGATGAAATCATTGTTATGGGCTCCTAACTAAAACGAAGTCTCCTGCGGCACAGATCTGTTTGAGAATTTTGCCCGAAAGTTAAGTATTCGGCCCTCACTGTTTAAGTACTTGTAGGGGCGACGCATGGGATACTGCTGGCGAACTCGAAAGTTTAGCGAAGCCGGCACAATATGGACTCTAG
>CAZJLR010000046.1:0-45454 GCA_964546815.1 uncultured Candidatus Obscuribacterales bacterium
GTGCCGGCTTTGCTAAACATTCGAGTTCGCCAGCAGTATCCATGGCGTCGCCCCTGCAAATTTACCAACGGAATCTCGCGCTAAATATGAACTGTTACTGTCTATAGATTTACGGGCATGCCGTAAATGTAGGCACTGAACTGCGGAAGTTCTTAGGCTCAAAATGCCCATGTCCGGGGAAAAATTTGATGCGCTGGTAGCCAGCCTGGAAGATCTCTCGCGCAGAGACCCTGTAGGCTATAAAATTCGCGTGGCTTTGCTCGCGCTCTTGCCTTACATATATCTTGGTGCCGTCATCATTTTGGCATTGCTTGCAGTCGGTGGTATTTGCAGATTGTTTTTGCATGCGTCTGTTGTTTTTGTTTCACTGCTGCGCATTGTATTGCCTCTGGCTGTGATTATTTTTCTGGTCTGTCGTGCCTTTATGGTGCGCTTCCCTCCGCCAGCGGGTGTGCCGGTTTCGGCAGCTGATTCGCCAAAAATCTTTGAGTTGCTAAACGAACTGAAAAGTAAACTCGATTGTCCAAAAATTGATGCGGTTTATTTGAATGCAGATTTCAATGCGTCGATTAGAACTTTGCCTCGCTTTGGTTTGCTAGGGGCTTCGCGACATTATCTTTGTCTTGGCTTACCTCTCATGCAATCGCTTCCGCCAGAACAATTTCGTGCTGTTCTTGCGCATGAGCTGGGGCACCTATCTGCAAACCATGGAAGGTTTGCCTCGTGGATTTATTCGGTGCGGACCAATTCAAATCAGCTGCTTGAAATAATTCGCACTCAAGCCCCAGTCGGAAGCTTTTTGTTCAAACATTTTTTGGAGTGGTACTCCCCATTCTTTAGTGCTTATAGTTTTGTGCTTGTGCGTCAGCATGAGTACGAAGCTGATAAATGTGCTGCAGAAATTTCAGGTGCTGCAACTGCTGCACTGAGTCTCATTAACACTGAAATAAAAAACAAGTATGTTGATTTAAAGTACTGGAAAGAGTTGTTCAAACATGTTGACGAATGCCCCGAGCCGCCAACTGCGCCGTTTCATGATCTCTCCGAAATTATGGTGCGCTCGGGAATGGACCCCGAAGTATATAAGTGGTATCAACAAGCCCTGCAAAAAATTACAAGTACAAGTCAGTCACATCCCGCATTGAAAGACCGCATCAAAGCTATCGCTCAGCTGGGCTCTGAGGGACGATTTGAAGAATTAACAGAGGCTGAACTTGAGACTGTTTGGAATGTGCAGCGCAGTGCCGCACAAGAATATTTGCAAAGTTGTCTGAATGAATACGAACGTCGCATGGATCTCGCCTGGCACCATGCATATGATGCCAATTGGAAAGTTCTCTATAAAGAGCGTGTTGCTGCCCGAAAACAGCTTGAGCTTTATGAATCGAAAATGAAGAATGGGGAGTTGTCTGACGCTGAGTTGCTTCATCGAGCAGAGCTATTTGTGCAAGTTATGAGCTCTGAAGAAACCATACCTGTACTTCTTGATGCGCTTCGCCGGCTGCCCGACAATGTTTTGCTGAACTACAATCTTGGCGAGAGATTGTTGCTGACGGGTGATTTGCAGGGTATTGAATACCTCGAAAAAGTGATGACGTTAATGCCTGTTTACGGTTTGGAGCTTTGCGAACTCATTTACCAACATCTCATGGATGAAGGTAAAGAGGAGCGCGCGAAGGGCTATTTGAAAAGGGCTTTCGCGTGCAGAGAAGAATTGCATCAGGCGGCCAAAGAGCGCTCTGGTCTCAATTTAGAAGACAGCTTTGTTGCGCATCAAATTAACGATGCCACGCTTGCCGAAATCGTCAAACGTATATCTTCTGTGCCAGAGATTCAGTGCGCTTATCTTGTTTGCAAGGATGTTTCGACGCTTAGTGATCGCGCTTTCTATGTTGTGGTTGTGGAGTTGAAAAACCCCTGGCACAAGGTTGTCGACGCCGATGCTAGAAAGCGGATTGTCCAATCGTTGAGCAAGCTAATCTGTCTGCCGAGTGAAGGTTATGTGATAGACATAAGCAGTGCCCCTGCTAATTTGAAAAAATCTCTTGAGTCCATTCCTGACAGCCTTATATATACGGCTTCCTAAGCAATGGCGAATTAATCGTCCCGGTAATTTTAGTTAGCTCGGTGGCTCCTTAAAATTAAGCGGTTCTGGCCTGTTATTGTTTTCAATTACACCCAGCTCCATAGCTTTGATTGCCGCCGAGCTTCGCTCAGTTGTTGATAGCTTGGAAAAAATTC
Organism: uncultured Candidatus Obscuribacterales bacterium; assembly: GCA_964546815.1. Lineage (GTDB taxonomy): Bacteria > Cyanobacteriota > Vampirovibrionia > Obscuribacterales > Obscuribacteraceae > JAIEPM01. Next base: position 2,242 of record CAZJLR010000046.1, read on the forward strand.
GCTTCATGTGCGACTTTACTGTTTCTACGCTAATCTCAAGTGTTGCTGCGATTTCTTTGTTGCTTTTTCCAGCGGCAAGTTGCTTAATTATTTCAATTTCGCGGGGAGTAAACTCCGCGATTCTTGAGTAGTTTGAATTACTCATATGAATGTACGTTTTTGTAATTGAGAAAAATCCGCATGCAAAAGTCCTCCCCGTGCTTACTGAGCCTAGAGCAATACATAGATATTTCGGCACTTTTCAAATTGCCCGGTATTTCTCCACTCAAAGGTAGAGTTCAAACAATCTGTGGTGCTCTAATTTGCTTCAAAGTTGTACTAAATTTGAAATGGAATCCTGTGCTTCTATAATTGCAGATAACGTTTGAAATTTTCTTGAAAATTCCGCCTGCGTTTATTAAAGCGTTGGCGCAAACTTGCATAATGTTCTGTAGGCTATCGACAGCAAGATTGTCGTTCTGGCCTAACAAATGCTTTTGCATTGGTGCTTTAGTGTGCTTTGCGAAGTTTGAATCTTACAAATGCAATTGCTGCTGATATTGAAAACAAAAGTCCTAATCCAAGCCAAATCTGTTGCATTGTTGTAAGTGATTGCAATCCAGATGAATGCATAAATCGATATGACATCGCCCCGAGCCAGTTTTGCATTAGAACAAAACGCATGCCTGCTGTGTTGCATAATTTAACGCTTTCGTCAGCGGTTGCACTCGCTTCAGCATCGCGATTGGCATACAGAAGTGCACCATATAAGGTGCCCGCTTCTTGTGGAAATGGATCGTAGCCATCTAGATGTGGTTTGACCGGACCCAGGGTTCTATATCTGCTTCTTATTTCGCTGACTGGGTCTGGGTAGAGTATACCGAGGTCATTCATTCTCTGGGTCTTTATAAATAACTGCTCTAGTGATTTTTGTGCGTTGCCGGGCAGATGCATTAAAAACTGTTTGTCGTGTTTGTTTTTATCAAACCAATCAAGGGTTGATTTTGACTCGCCGACAATTCCATTCAGTATTATCCAATCATCAAGACTTCTATTTTCGCTGTCGCGCAATACCATAAACCTGTGTCTGGACATAGGGTCTATGCCGGCAAGCGCTTTCATTTCGGCGGCTAAGAATGAAGTCCTCACGCCAGACATGCCCGATGCTTCCTTTTCCATGTTTTGCCAGAGCCAAATGAACTGGGTTCCGGCATCATAGAATTTGTTTGTTTCTAAAAGCAGTCGCGCCATTTCAGACCTTACCTGAATTTCCTGCGGGCCGCCTTTTCCGTTGACTTCTGCAAGTTTACGTTTGAGGGTTTCCATAGCTGTTTCGCCGCGTTCAACTCCTTCAATCCAGATTAGAAGCTTGGCTGCATCCATATATCCGCGATGTCTATCCATTTCCGCGGAATTTGCAGGGTTGAGTGCTATGACAGTTGGCATAGAGAATACTGACATTTGCCTTGCAACATCTTCGCGCTCATCGACATCTACCTGAATTGCAATGGCGTTTTTCGACACCCAGTCGACTACGTTTTTATCTATCCATGTGGTTTGGTCCATGTACTTGCAAGGTCCGCACCAGCTGGCCGTGAAATCAACCAAAAGAATTTTGTGTTGTTTTTGAGACTCAAGCTTTGCCTGCTCAAAAGACAGTTTGGAAAAAACTGCCGGGTGAGCCTGGGCAAGTTGACTTGTGAGCAAGACAAGAAGAGCGCTTAATATTCCGGTTGTGAATTGTCGCATTGTCTTTCGACCCCAGTAATCGCTTTTGCCTTGACGCACTTATCTATTCTGGCATCTTTAGCGCAATTTGCCATATTTGTCCAGCCAATTGGTTATAATGGACGGCACTAAGCTGGAGGCAGTTATGAGCGGTAATACTTGGCGTGTTGCTTTGTCGGTTTCAATTGCATTGTTGTCGGCTGTGCCGTCATCGTTTTGCGACGAAATCATGATGCCGCCGGTGCTGCCTGCCAATCTTGCACCTGGAATGTCTGGCTATAACCAGCAAGTTCAAGACAATCCTAATGCAGAGAATTTCAAAAACAGGGCTGAAGCTCTTCGCCGGCTTGGTTTGCGTAAAGAGTCAGTCGATGACCTTAACAAGGCTGTAAGCCTTGAGCCTGAAAATGTGCAAGCACACGTTTTGCGCGGTCGCGTTTATTTTGAAGACGGTATGTACCCTGAAGCTGTGCAAAACTTGGACACAGCTATCAAGCTCGACCCGAAATTCGCCGAAAGCTACATTTTGCGCGGCAGAGCATACATTAAAGAAAAGGATTTTGCTAAGGCGCTAGATGACGCGAATGCATTTTTGCAATTCAACCCTAATTCGCCATTGGGGTTTGCTCTGCGCGGTGCTGCCTATCAGGGGCTTAAGAAATATGATGAAGCAATTGCCGATTGCACGACTGCAATTAAAGGCGATGCCACTTTAGATAAGGCATATTTTTTCAGAGCTGAGGCATATCAAGACTCGGGGCAATACCAAAAGTCAGTTGACGACTATTTGAAGGCGATTAGCTTGCAGCCAAACTATCGTCCAGCGATGCTGGCTCTGGCGTGGAGCTATCACAAATTAGGAAATGAGGCTGATGCGGTTAAGTATTGCAATCAAGCCATTCAATTTCACGATGCAAATGACATAAGAGCCTATGCAAAATACCAGGGTGAGAAAGCTACTGATACCAATGGCAATCCAGATCCTGAATACAATCTTGGTATGCAAATCGAAGAAGATTTGAAAAATTGCCTCGTTCTCTATGATCAAATTTTGAAAGCAAATCCTGCTGATACTGAGGCGCTGAGAAGTCGCGGCATAGCATACATGCACTTGGGTAAATATCGTGATGCCATCAAAGATTTTGAAGGCGCCAACAAAGGGCTGCCTGTAAATCCAACAGACTTTTCGGGGTTAGGTTCGCAAGATGCCTACAATTCAGCCGTGCCTGATTTCAAGGCAGGCAATCAAGATCTTGCCAACAAAGACTATAACTCTGCACTCAAGCATTATCAAAGCGCTATCAATAAATATCCTCAGTATGGAAGATGCTGGCACAATCTTGCAATTGCTTGCTCAGGTATGGGAGACGATTTTAGCGGCGAGCTTTGCTGCATTCACGCGATTAGCTTCCGTCCCAATGATTGGAAGCTGTGGAATACATTAGGTAGCACCTTGTATTTCGAGTATAAGCGCGACAAGGGCGATCCGAAAAAACTCAGCGCTTCCATCGACGCATTGCATCAATCGCTTGAGCTCAATCCAAGCAGCGAATCAGACAAAAAGGATGTTCAGACTTTGCTTGCTTCTGTGAAGGCCTACCAGCGTTCGCTGACTCCTATCATTGATTTCCAAATCACTACGATGCCAGTCAATTAATAGGCTGAGACCATCAGGGAGAATCATTTATGCTTTCGATATTTTGCGCGCCTTCTCGTTATGTGCAAGGGCGTAATGCTACAAGTCAATTGGGTGCTGAGCTTTCGGGCTTGGGTTATACCGGGCATGTTTTGATTATTGCCGGGCGCTCTGCTCGAAGGCTGCTGCAGAAAACCTGGCAAGATGCATTCAAAGACTGCGCGTTGACTTTTAGTGTGGAAGATTTCGCCGGCGAATGCAGCACTGTAGAAATTGAACGTTTGTGCGAGCTTGCTCGTCAGGCTGAAGCAAGTGTTGTTGTCGGGGCAGGCGGTGGCAAAGTTTTGGACGCCGCCCGTGCAGTCGCCGGAGAGCTAGATTTGCCCGTTGTAAATTGTCCCACTGTTGCTTCAAGCGATGCTCCGTGCAGTGCACTATCGGTTGTTTATAGCGAGACAGGCGAATTTGAGAAATATATTTTCTATCGTCGCAATCCCGACCTTGTTTTAGTCGACACCTGGGTCGTGGCGCAAGCGCCGCCTCGCCTGCTTGTTGCAGGTATGGGTGATGCTCTGGCTACCTGGTTTGAAGCTGATACTGTCATTAGAGCTCGCAAGAAAAATCAGGTAAACGGTGCCACCACAATTAGTGCCGGAGCCCTTGCTCGACTTTGTTATGACACTTTGTTGGCTGATGGTGTTGATGCTCTGCGCGCTGTTGAGCACCGCGCTGTGACGCCCGCTCTGGAACGTCTCGTTGAGGCAAATACTTTGCTTTCAGGTTTGGGTTTTGAGTCGGGTGGCTTGGCTATTGCGCACTCAGTTCACAATGGACTTACGACGGTGCCTGAAACACATTCGTTTTTGCACGGTGAAAAAGTTGCTTTTGGCTTGCTGGCTCAATTGGTTGCAGAAGGAAAGCCTTCGCAGCTCATAAATGAGGTTTTGAATTTTTCTGTAAGTGTAGGACTGCCTGTTACTCTAAATCAAGTTGGTATAGTTTCGCTCGATAAAGAGCAGTTGCGCGCTGTTGCTGCCCGTGCTGTGGCACCAGGCGAAACCGCACACAACGAACCTTTTGCAGTCGATGAACAGCTGATGCTCGATGCGATTTTGACAGCCGATGCTCTCGGTACAAAATTCCTAGCTTAGCAGTTGTTGGTCTAGCTGCACTTCATGTCGAGATTTGCGCAGCGTGTCGCTCCACAATTTAGCCGCCGTTCGAATTGTTGTGCAGGCAATGGCGATAGCCTTCTTTAAAGCTGGGATATTTGAGTTTGTAGTTTATTTCTTGCAGCAATCTCGATGAGTCAACTGCGCGATTGCCGCGCAATGTGTGATTTGCATCTTGTAGTGGAACCGACTCGGGCATAGGAACATGCATTTCATTGCTGAGCCAGGTGACGACTTCTCCGAGGGTGCAAGGATGGGCATCTCCAACCAGGTAAGTGCTGTCGACTAATTTTCCGCGATTGAATATTTCAATTATTATGTCGGCTAGATCTTCGACATGAATGCGTGATATCAAATTGCCGCCTTCTGCTGGCATTTTGAATGATCCGTCTCGAAGACGCAGATGCAATCCGCTTTTAGGACCATAAATTCCCGGCACGCGCAGCACCATCGCACCGTGTTCTCTCCAGATGCTTTCGGCAGCCAGTCGTGGTCGCATGCGTTCGTCATTTTGATCTACACTTGTTGTGTCGTCAATTTTTCCAGTTTTGCTGCCGTAAACACCGGTGCTGGAAATATAAATGATTGATCTCGCCCTGGAACAAGCCGGTGCAAGAATTGCATCGGTGCTGCCGTCGGGTGGAAAACTTACTAATATATTTGCGTCTTCAGCAAGTGGAGCAATAAGCTCTGCTGATGGCAACGGCATAATTAGCGGTTCAATTTTGAGTTCTGCCAATTCAAAAATGCGATTGGGATTGCGAGTGGTGGCAATAATTCGTTGATTTCCTTTTTGACGGTCAATAATGGTTTTTGCAAGATGACCGGTTCCGATTAGCATTAAATGTTTGGCTTGGGACATAGTATTTTTGGCTCAACTCTTTTGATTGTCACAATTGCTGGTTTCACCCATTATACTTGGGGCTGACTCGTTGATTCATTGACTATGAAGTACACAGTAAAACGAAAAGAATTTGCAGGTGAGCAACTCACAATTGAGCAACACCCCTTTTCTGGGCGTGTGTTTGTGAGCCTTGACGAAAAGCCTTTGGAAAGGCTCAAGGAAAAGCCCTGCCCTTTCGATTTACCAATGAAAGACAAGTCGCATCGCAAGCTATTTATTCGCGCCCGTTTTTTAGACCCTGTGCCTGGTGTGTTTATTGACGATGAAGAAATTCTTCTAGCAGAGAAGTTTCGCGCAATTGACTACATTTTTGCTTGCTTTCCAATCCTAATGTATCTCGCGCTTGGCCCCTTACCAACGATAGTTGCTTTTTTTGTGCTCAAAGCTAATTTTAAAATATTGCGCAGCAAAATGCGTCCCTCAGTCAAATGGGCGGCTGTATACGGTTTTGATTTGCTGGTGTTTTGGATTGTTTATTCAATTGCTATTTTTGCCTGGGGCTCAGGTCGCTAGTTGAGGTCAAAAAAAGACCCGCATTCTCAACCTTTGCCGATTAAATGCGGGTCTCGTTTATTGATTGTTGACTAAATCAATTATTGAAACTTCAACAATTGAACATCAAATACCAGTGTTGCGTTTGGTGGAATTGCTCCGCCTGCTGCGCCAGCCGGTCCGTATGCCAGGTTGCCTGGAATAACGAGTCTGCGCTTGCCGCCAACTTTCATGCTGGCTACGCCTTCGTCCCAACCTTTGATTACCATTCCGCGACCGAGTTGGAAGCTAAATGGTTCGCCTCTATCTACAGAGCTATCAAATTTCTTTTTGTTCAACAACCAACCGGTGTAGTGAACAATTACAGTTGAACCAGCTGCTGGTGAAGGACCTTTGCCCACTTCAATATCGTAATATTGCAATCCGGTGGGTGTCTTGACTACCTTTTGACCTGCCAATGGGTCACTGTCCCACTGTGCCAGAGCTGGCGGAATGGAGCAAGCGAGCACTGCTACAGCAGCGACAGACATTACTGTGCGGAAAATTGATTGTTGCATGTATAACTTACCCTCGATAACTTCGCTTAATTATAGAACCTGATGACTCGGATTGCCTGTCTTGTCGAGAGCGACGTAACAGAGTTGACGGTGTATCCTTTGTAGATCCCTGAGGTTCGCTTGCACCAATGATTCGCTTGCTCATAGTTGATGATCATCCTCCTTCACGCGAAAAAGCTGTGGCAGATCTTGCTGCCGGCGATTTGATTGAGATTATTGCTGAGGCTGAAACATCTGATGAAGCCTACAAGCTGTCAAAATCGTTGCTGCCCGATATTGTTTTGCTTGATTTGCATTTGCCAGGGCTTATTTCCACGCCTGATTTGCTGAAGCGTCTGGTTGCTTTGAAGAATGTTCGTGTCGTAATGTTTGCAAGTCAAAGCAAGGCATCGGAAGTTCAAGACTTCCTTGATGCGGGTGCTGCGGCTTATGTCCTTAAAGATGACCCGCCGGCTCTTTTGCGCATGTCGATTCTTATGGTTTATCGCGGTTCGCAGGGTGTTGTTTCGCCTTCGCTTCCAGTCAATTTATTGAGGCTCAGTCAGCAAGAGCGCAATATTTTGCGCGAAGTCGGTCGCAAAGGCGGCATCCCAAAAGCGGCTTTGCGTATGGGTTTGACTGAATATGATTTGAATCAAATTCTTTATCACATCGCTGAAAAGCTAGAAATCGAGTCAATTGAGAAGCTTTCACGTTGGGCGAAAAAGCACGGATTTTAGTTTATTAAAGTCATTCTTTCTTAGAACTACTTATAGACTTCAAGTGCCGACGCGTTTTGCTTGTGTCGTGATTTTTATCCATCTGTTTTGCTCTTTTGCAAGTACGCTCGGGTCAAGCGGGCTGCTTAGCTAAATCTTATTTTGCTGCTTCGCAACATCTCAGTTTGATTTTAGTTCAGGTCTTAGCCGTGGTTGCAAGGGTATAATTCTTTGTCTTGTCAAGAAACCCGAAACCGTTTCGTGGCTTAGTGAATTCAATGCGTTTAGACACAATTAGCAAAGTTTTCAAGTCGGGTCCACTGCCGTGGGCTGCACTCGTTTTTGTGCTGGCAAATCTGGCGTTTTTCGCCTTGAACCCATTCGGCAAAGTTGACCCCGACGCGCTACCGGTAGCACGCAACTGGGTCTGGTGGGCGACTCACGAGTTTATCGATTCGAAGAAAGCACCAAAGGTGGTGGTACTCGGATCTTCTGTCGTAATGCATCCTCTCTGGCACCACGAAGCTGATTTCCGCCAGCAAACTGTAGATCTGGTTGCAGATCACCGCAGCCGTTTTCTCGAACACGTAATCGCTGAAAACTCTCCCATGAAAGGTGTTGAGTGTTTCAATTTCGGATTGCCGGGCAGCATGGCGTCTGATGATTACATGGTAGTAAAAGCATTGTTCAAGCCTGATAAAAAGCCGAACTTATTGGTCTTGGGCATCTGTCCTCGCGACATGGTAGACAATCGTTTTAACTGTGCCGGGTCTTCAAAGCACTTTCAATATTTGTCGCGATTTACCGATACCAAAGGTCTTTTAGATCTTTCGATGCCGCAGTGGTGGCAACGCGCCGGTTATCTGGCTACAGAATCAGTCTATTTCTCAAGTAAGGCTCAGGCTGCACAAGTTATCGCTGCTGAAACAGTCAAAAAAGTTTTGCAACCTGTTGAAGCCTTGTTTCCTGCCAGTCCTTTAGACCGTAAGTCTGAAGAGGACAAGCGTTTTGCAATGTTTCAAGACCTGGTCGAAAAGGGCTTTTGGATTGCAAAACCAAATGCTCCCTTCATGTTTATGTCAGACACGGCTGATTTGAAAAAGCGATTTAAGACAGCTAACAACCCGATGTTTGAAAACCAAAAGAAATGGCTCGACCTTTGCTTGCAGGAATGCCATGACAAAGGCATAAAGGTAGTTCTGGTAAACATGCCAAATACGCAAATCGCGCGTTCGGTTATGCCAACTGGTGTTTACGAACGACATACATCTTGCTTACAAGAGCTGTCGCAGAAGTGGGATTGCCTCTACGTCAATGCCGATGTACCCAATTATTATGGTCAAAAAGATTTCACCGACTGGTGCCATTTAAGTGCTGATGGTGGCAAAAAAGCATTTGAGTTAATTGGGAAAGCAATTGGCGCTGACTCGCAAGCTGTGGCAAGTTTGCAAGACAAATCGACGCAGATTGCCGGCAAATCTAGCAATGGAATGTAGGAGGAAAGATGCTCTTTAACAGCTTTGCCTACATGGTGTTTTTGCCAATCGTTGTAATTTTGTATTGGTCGTGTCCACGCAAATGGCGTACTCCACTTTTGCTTGTTGCCAGTTATGTCTTCTACATGTTCTGGAAACCAGTTTATGGATTGTTGATTCTCGGGCTTACTGTAGCCAACTATTTCATTGGTTCATACTTGCATAAAGCAACAGAACGCCGCAAATTGATTATGTTTGCGGGAATTGCGTTCAATCTGCTTGTGCTCGGCTTTTTCAAGTATGCCTATTTTGCAAGAGATTCGGCAAATACTTTCTTGAATATTGCTGGGCTTGGTCAATTGCCCCAATTCTCATTTGAAATCATTCTGCCACTGGGCATTTCATTCTTTGCCTTCGAATTCATCCACTATTTAGCTGATGTATACAAAGGCTCTGCGCCGGTGAAGTCATTTATGGAATTCGCTCTGTTTCCAAGCTTCTTCCCGACTCAAATCGCCGGGCCTATCAAACGCTTTCAAGATTTTGTGCCCCAGTTGACGCACGATACAAAATTCAAAATGGAATATTTGAATGAAGGTGTTGAGCTCATTCTTTTTGGATTGTTCAAGAAAATTTGTTTGGCAGACAATGTGGCAATTGTTGTTAATCGCTGCTATGCGCATCCAGACCTGCTCAGCGCGGGGGATATGTGGCTTGCTACCTGGGCTTTCTTCTTCCAGGTTTACTTCGATTTTTCTGGCTATACAGACGTCGCTAGAGGGTCTGCATTGTTGATGGGCTTTAAGGTTCCTATCAATTTTGATATGCCGATGCTCGCTTCTTCAATAGCTGATTTCTGGAGACGCTGGCACATGTCGTTGTCTTCATGGTTGAGAGACTATCTTTTCATTCCTCTTGGTGGAAGCAAAAAAGGTGAGCTCATTACTCAGCGCAATGCTTTGATTACCATGACTGTGGCAGGCTTGTGGCATGGCGCCAGTATGAATTTCCTGGCATGGGGATTTTATCTCGGGCTGATGATTGTTGTGCATCGCGAATGGCAAAAGCTTTGCCGTAAATCCGAATGGATGCAGAAAATGGTGGCAAGCAAACTGTTCAACATTTTTTCGATCGCCTTCACCTTCAATGCATTCAGTTTTGGATTGGTATTTTTCCGCTCGGCAGATATGAAGATGGCATTTTCAATAATGCGCAAGATGCTCTTCATTGATCCCAGTCCGCTCGGCAATGCTCCCTGGGTCCCTAGCATCATCAACACATCGAGTTCTGTGATGTTCTTGCTGCTTCCATTCATGCTCGCCGGATTTTTGATCGCGCAAATAATCGTGTCAAAATTCAAAGAAACACCAGGCATCATGCCTTCGCCAAGCTATTTCCCTGCCTTCAAGCCTATATACCTGGCCGCTCTAGCAATCATCCTATTGCTTGTCGCCCCAGGTGTCACCGCCAACTACATCTACTTCCAATTCTAATTTCCCTAGAAAAATTTGCAACATCGCCTCCCAAATCGTAGGGGCGACGCCATGCGTCGCCCGCTAATTTATGGGGCGAAATTGTCTAGGCGAGCACCGCTGCTTAACTGCCGGGCGACGCATGGGATACTGCTGGCGAACTCGAATGTTTAGCGAAGCCGGCACAATATGGACTCTAGCTTGAAGGGCGGCAGCCCTGGGGGCGCAGGCTTCCAGCCTGCTTCGGGAAGCTATTGGCGAAGAAGCAGGCAAGGATGCCTGCGCCCCCAGGTGGAACGCTCTTAGCTCATATCATCGAACTTGATTCGGCTCCACTTTAGTTCGCCAGCAGTATCCATGGCGTCGCCCCTACAGTTGACGATTATTTCTTTGTGCAGTTGTGGTCATGAACAGTTTCGATGTGGCTAACCTGTTCTTCCACTTCCGTAGCGGCTTCAGTTTTACCCTGCGCTGCAAGTGTGGCAGCGAGTTTGTGCATCATTCTGGCAACTTCGCAATGCTCAGTGCCAAGCAGCTCTTGCAGACCTACTACTAGCTTTCGATAAAGCATTTCTGCTTCCTCGAATTTTTCATCAAGCAAATTTTGATCAGCTTGTTGAGCAACGCTGCTGATTTTCTTTAGTGTTTCTTGGGCGCGTGCAGCCACATATGGGTTTTCGTCTTCAGTGAGATTCTCTAGAATCTGAGCAGGCACCTGCGGATTTTCCGCAACGCGAAAACGCACGTCAGGGTGCTCGTCCTCTGACAATGATTGCAAGGTGCTTGCGGGAGTATTCTCATTATCAACCACTGCGCTGCGCACGGTCGGCTCATCGTGAGAAGATAGCTTGTCCAGAGTTTCAGGTGCCGTTTGTGAATTCTCGGCAATTCGCTCTAACACAACCTGCGAATCTGTCTCTGTCAGCTTGTCCAGCAATTGCGGCGATGCTTCGGGATGAGAGGCAAGGCGTTTTGTGATACTACTTGCGTTGCTGTTATCTGATTGTGAACTGGTCATAGAATCTATCCTCTTGTTTCAGCTTGCTTGTAGACAGAATAAATTCTGCTTGGTTCCAGTTTTGTCGATAGTCTGAATTTAATGTCACGGTGTGGCTGCTGAGGCTGTCTTACGTGTATTTTCAGGGCTCGGGGGGTACAAGGAGCATACGTTAGGATGAACTGTAGTGGACACCCCAGTTAGAAATGTAGAAGCCAGACCCAGTCTCAAGTGGGTCTGTGTGTCCTGCGCGGCAGAGTACCAGCAAGAACAATCTAAATGCAGTGTAGACGGTGCTGAACTCAAATCTGTTGTAATTGATGCAATTGTTGGGACAACATTTGCTCAAAAATATGAAATCATCACTCGCCTTGGTCGAGGCGGAATGAGTACTGTATACAAAGCTCACCACACATTGATGGACAAAATGCTTGCACTCAAGTTGATGCATGTATATTTGCTCACTGATTCTGCACATGTGAAACGCTTTCAGGTTGAAGCAAAGGCTGCTAGCAGTCTTTCACATCCAAACTTGATTAAGGTAAATGACTTTGGTATTACCGATGATGGCATACCATTTCTTGTCATGGAGTATATCGAAGGGCAATCATTGAATGATGTTCTGAAAAAGCAGAATTTCATCAGCGTTGAACAGTGTCTTGAAATATTGACTCAAGTTCTCGATGGACTTGCGCATGTTCATAGTCATGGAATTATTCACCGTGATTTGAAGCCTGGCAACGTAATGATTTCAGTTCAAGAAGACGGAAAGCAGCGCGCAATGATCGTAGACTTCGGCATTGCAAAAATGCTTGAAACAGGTGATGAACAGGCATCAGCTCCGCTCACTGTTACCGGTGATGTTTGCGGCAGCCCGGCGTACATGAGCCCCGAGCAATGCCTTGGTAAAACACTCGATTCGCGAAGCGATCTTTATGCCATTGGGTGCATGTTATATCAGTGTTTGACCGGTCGCTTTCCGTTTGTCGGCAGTAGTGCTCTTGAAACCTGCACCATGCAGGTGAGTCAGTTGCCCGAACCCTTACACCGAGTTTGTCCTGAAGCGAATATTCCTCCGTTGGTTGAGGATGTTGTTCTCAAAGCTCTCGAGAAAGACCCTGAAAAACGTTTTGCCTCTGCTGAGGAGTTTAGCAAAACGCTCACAAGCGCTTACGAGAAGAGCAAAGAGCAAGAAGCTTTGCAGTTTCTCGCTGCTCGAGTTCAAGGTAAGTTCAAGCAGATAATGAAGCGCGTAAACCAAAATTTGCTTGCTTTTAGCGCCGGATTTTTGATTGTTGTTGCTAGCGTTTCTGCCTTGATTTATTTCAATCCTGATTGCCGGCGAATTGCTCATACATTTGTAAATCCCTCTGTTTATGCAGTTTGTTTGTTGTGCGGGCGCTTGAGTGAAAACGCTAATTTTCAACTTTCTAAATGGTTCTTGAATCGAGCAGTGCGCGAAGCTGATTTCGGTAAAGTCACCGACAACCAAATCAATAGTCGCGATGAATTGCAAAAGCTTTATTCTGCATACGCCTATCGCGCTGATGCGAAGCTGGTCGACTCTGAGATAAAGGCAATTAAGTCAGAGTGGCTTATTCGAAGACTTAGCATCAAAATGAATGATGAGGACAATGTGTTTATCGCTCTTTTGTCTGAAATGCAGGTTCCAACAGATCAATCAGCAGCTAGAAAAATGGCCGCGGAGCTGAGCGATTTATCCGATAAGTCTTTAAAGCGTGGGGCCTACAAGCTTGCTGCACAACAGGCGCAGAAAGCTTTCAACATATTTGATGAAACACTTCACGATAGGTCTGAATCAACTCTCCGCTGTCTTGAAACGCTTGCACTTGCGTATGAACAGTCAGGAGAATTGAATAAATCGATGGAAGAATCAAAAAAATTATTGGATATGTGCAAATCTACTCCTTCTTATTGCAAATATTCAATCGGAGCTCAATTGTCTCTGGCAAGAGTCGCTCTCATGCAAGGGCGAAGTGCTGAGGCGGAGGATTGGTTCAAGAAAACGATTGATGCGGCAAGCAAAGAAGGCTCTCTGGCCGCCCCTCAATTAAAGGATGCGCTTTTTGACTATGCCGCATTTTTGCGACGTTTCAACAGAGCCAGCGAATCCGCCGCCATCGAGCAACGCCTAAACGACATCGAAAAACTCCCCGCCGCCGCGCCAACATCCGACCGCACAGCCCGCTAGATCTTCCGCATCTGCCAGTGCGGCGCATGTCTTCCGCCCTACTTTCCAGCTTTGATGATTAATGACGAGCCAAGAAAACCTAGCAATAGTGCGCCGACGATTATGGTGATCAATTCTTTGAAGGTAAATCCGTGACGCATGATGAGTCCCGGGGTCTCGACACTATCCCAATAGCGGTTTATCCAATGTTGAATGATTGCCAGCGGTATCAAACAAAGAAATGATGTCAAATACAAAGGCTCTGGTAACATTGACAGGCATGACAACGTAATCCACGCAGCTGTGACAGCTACCGCGCAGAGCACCGGATGTGATGCAACTACCGAGCTTCCTTTAGGCTGCAAATTTGCTGTGCCAAGCGCAATCGTGTAGAGCATATAGTGTTGTATATAGGGAACCGCCGCAAATATGGCTCTCAGCATTGGGCTTGCGTGCCTGAAACTTGAAAGATGTTTGGGCGACAGGCTCTCAAGCAAGCTGGGACTATGTTCGACTTGCGCAGGGGTCTTATCTTCCTTCAATATTGCAGAATCTGGACTGTGCAGAAGTTCTTCTGCATTTGCTGTCCAGCTCAGGTCTTTTATGTGGCCAGGCTCTGTGGCGCTGACTTTGTTTTGACCGGCGCCCGCATCGCTATGCCTTGAGGCGTTTGCCTCTTGATGAGATGTGGCGTTGTGATTTGTCTCATCTATATGCTTTGAGAAATCTCGCCAGGTTTTATAACACCAGTAGATGAAATACATCTTGAAAGTCAAAATGCTCAAAACAATGACCTGCCAAACCGGTTGCTTGAGTGACAACTGGTCGTCTTTGCTTTGCGGTGCTTCTGACACGACTTCTGACGTTTGGCTCGACATAGAGCTCTCTTTCTTGGCTGAAATTGTAGTAATGATCGCCGCGCCCTCAAAGTCTCGATAGCGGCTCTTTAAGCCTTGTTTATTCTACTTGCAAACCCCTATTTGTGTTTTCAACATTGAAAATACTCGTTCACATAGGGCTCAAGATCGCGGATAATTGAGCCATCACTTTTTTCAGGGGTTGCCGGGAGTAAGCCATGGTAAATGCTGTTATGCTCGTTGGACGTGTAGGCAAAGATCCCGAAATGCGCTATTTCGAATCGGGTCGTGTCAAAACCACTTTTAGTGTGGCGGTTAATCGTCCCACAAAAGAAAAAGAAACAGATTGGTTTGACATCGAACTTTGGGGACGGCAAGCTGAAGTTGCCGGCGAATATGTTCGCAAGGGCAGCCTGGTCGGCATTGAAGGTCGCCTAGATTTCAGTAGCTGGACCGACGACGGTGGCGTAAAACACAATCGTCCATTCATTAATGGTCAAAATCTAAGATTACTCGGCAGCAAAAACGATAGAGGTGGCGGCGCCACTGATAGTCGCTCAGCCGCCGATTTCGATTGAGGCATATACTTTGCACGTAGGCTTCATCGATTACCTGATTATTGGCGTTTATTTTGTTTTCGTAATAGGCATCGGCTTCGCACTTAAGAAGCAGATGGTTAGTACTGAGGACTTCTTCCTTTCCGGGCGCTCAATCCCAAGTTGGATTACCGGGTTGGCTTTCCTTTCCGCCAACCTTGGCGCAATCGAAGTGATGGGGATGGCAGGCAATGGTGCCGAATACGGTATCATGACTGCGCACTTCTACTGGGTGGGCGCCATTCCGGCGATGCTTTTCCTTTCAGTATTCATGATGCCGTTCTATTATGGGTCGCGCATCAAGAGTGTGCCCGAGTATTTGAAGATGCGCTTCAACGAAGCGACTCGCGGTTTGAACGCTATCTCATTTGCTTTGATGACTGTGCTCATGTCCGGCGTAAATATGTACGCGATGGCAATGGTGTTTCAACTTTTGCTCAAGTGGGACATGAATGCATCAATTTGGGTTTCAGCTGTTGTTGTGCTGTCTTACACAGCCCTGGGCGGACTAACCTCATCTATTTACAATGAAGTTTTGCAGTTCTTTTTGATTGTGCTCGGCTTCTTGCCGCTAACAATCATGGGCTTGATTAACATCGGCGGATGGCAGGCTATGGCATCCAAGTTGCCTCCCGGCTTTTCAAATCTATGGGCTCATACCGCCCCTGGTGCTGTGAATCCGATGGGATGCGATTGGATGGGCATCGTATGTGGTCTTGGCTTTGTTCTTTCATTCGGCTACTGGTGTACTGACTTCCTGGTTATTCAGCGTGCTCTTGCAGCTGAAAGTTTGCCGGCAGCTCAGCGCACTCCGCTAATTGCAGCATTTCCGAAAGTGCTGTTTCCAGCAATCACTGTTCTTCCTGGCATGATGGCTCTTGTACTTTTCCCTGCAATCGGGCATCCGAACGTTGGGCAAAATCGATTTGATATGGCTTTGCCACTATTGCTCGAAAAATTCTACCCAAGCGGGATGTTGGGCATCGGTCTTACTGCGATGTTGGCTAGCTTCATGTCTGGCATGGCAGGCAATATCACTGCATTCAATACCGTCTGGACGTATGACATTTACAAAAACTACTTTGCACCAGACAAGACAGACAAGCACTATCTTGTGGTTGGTCGCCTTGCCACCGGTGGCGGTATCCTCGTGAGCATCGGCTCTGCCTATTTCGCAATGGGCGCTGCCAGCATCATGGACTACATGCAAACTATTTTCGGATTTTTCAATGCTCCGTTGTTTGCAACATTCCTGCTTGGAATGTTTTGGAAACGTGCAACACCATGGGGTGCTTTCTTCGGACTTGTGCTTGGCACGATAGCTGCAGCTGTGCATTTCTATTTGTCGACCTATCCAACCGGACATCCGGCACTGGCGTTTTCGTCTCCGATGGCCGGCAATTTCTGGAGAGCAGCAACCGCCTGGACAGTTTGCTTTGTCTGCACGATATTGATTTCGTTTTTCACCAAACCAAAACCAATTGAGGAATTGAAAGGACTGGTTTGGGGCGAGGGTCCGATTCTTGATACCGGCAATTTGCCCTGGTATAAACAGCCACCAGTGCTGGCAGGAATCGTCGGGGTCGTTACTCTAATTTGCAATATTGCGTTTTGGTGAACTATGTTAGATCTGCGACTTCCAATTGGAATCTATTTTTTGATAAATGCGGTGATTCTCATCGGCAGCGGAATTGTGCAACCGTCAATTAGTCAGGTGGGCACACAAACTGTTAATTTGAATCTTTGCTGGGGCGTCGTAATGGGTGTCTTTGGAGCATTTATGTTGTCGCTGGCGTTGTTGGACAAGAAAAAATCAAAACCTGAATGACAGAGTTCATTGTTTTCAATTTCGTACCCGTTGTTTTGGTTGAGAGCCTTATACTGCGGGCAACAGGTTGGGGCAAGATATGGTCATGTCTATTTGATTCGCTGCTGATGAATTTCGCTTCTTTCATCTGCATCATGCTCGGGCTTGCGCCGCCAATTCTCAGTTATAGAGTAGTTGGAATGCTCCTTTATTTCACCTACTCTTTCCTCGTAGAGGCATTCGTTCTCTGCCTGCTAGAACGCCACCCAATCAAGAATGCTCTTTACTCAGCCGCTACTGCAAATTTTGGTTCTGTACTTTATCTTGCCTTAGATGCGCAGATCACAATGCACTGAGCTGTTTTGGAATCTGTCTTGCGGTGCAATCCCATTACTTGCTGGCAGCTGCGACCCGCGTTGTCTCTTTGACTTTCAGCGTCGCCAGCCCGCCGTCGATACCAAACATCTCGCCGGTTACCCAACTGCTTTCGTCATTTAGAAGCCAGACTACTGCAGGAGCCACATCGTCTGGGGTGCCTATGCGACCAAGCGGGTGCATTTGCACCGATGCGTCAAGCATCATTTGATTTTGCGTAATTGCTTTGCTCAGCTTTGTGTCCATCAAGCCCGGCGCAATGCAATTTACTCGAATCTTGAATCGTGCGTAAGTAGATGCGGCTGATAGAGCCAGCGCTGCGACACCGCCTTTGGCTGCCGCAATCGCTTCATGGTTTGGCATTCCAACGCGCGCCGCTGCGGAAGATATAAGTACAATCGATCCGCCGTTTGCCATCATCGCTTTCGCGCCAAATTTGACGCATGCAAAAGCGCTGCTCAAATTTGTCTGTATAACGTCCATCCAGTCTTCTTCTCTGGTTATGTGCGCCGGCTTGAGTTGGATGGAACCAACCGCGTTCAAGACGCCGTCGATTTTACCGTAATCTCGCTGAACTGCCTCAAAGCAAGCTGCAACTTCATCCCACTTTGTCGCGTCGACAATGTAATGATTGCTTCCCAATTCTTCGGATAGGCAGCGCAGTTCTTCAATGTTTCGACCGGCACAAGCAACAGTGTGCCCTTGATTGTGCAGCAGTCTGGCTACAGCGCTTCCGAGACCGCCATTTGCGCCCATTATGAGGAACACTTTTTTCTTGCTTTCGATGTCCATAAGTTTCACCGTAATTCCGTCTTTGTTCTTAATTTAGCGAAATTGGGTGAACATCGAATGAACGCTATTTACGCAGAAGTCGCTCAATATCTGCCTGATAGTTTGTAATGTCTTTCTTGTCTTGATCAGTGCATGGAAGGGCTGATGCATGAGCGAAAGCATCTTTGGCATCTAGCAGCTTTTTTTGAGTTAGGAGATTCTCTCCAAGATTGAACCAGGCATGCATATGCTTTGGATCAAGTTTTACTGTGCTTTTGAATGACGCTTCGGCTGCAACTAAATCATTCAAGCTCTGCTGCGCATTTCCCAGGTTGTACCAGGCAGACGTAAATGTAGGTTCAAGCTCGATTGCTTTCTTGAATAAAGGCAGCGAGTCCTTTGCTCTTCCCATCTTGTTCAGCGCAGTTGCTTTGTTGTAGTAAAACGACGCATCATAGGGATAGAGTTGAATAGCTTCGTCATAGCATTGAATCGCGTTGTTGAATTGATTTCTTCTTGCGTAGTCAAAACCATCGTCTGAGGAATCGGCTGCAGCTTTCCATTTCTCATAACTACCGGTGCCTGGAAACTCGCGAGAAGGGTCTGCGACTGCAATCTGCGAAACCAATAATTGAGTTGTGAGAATCGCGCACGCAATTAATATCCATTGCGCTGGCATGAATAAACTAGAGAAAGCTCGCGTCCAATTGTTTTTCATGATGATATTCCTTCGGTCCCGCTCTCGTCCTGTAGGTCCTGCCTGGGGGCGCAGCCTTCCAGATGCTGTTGTCCAACCCCTATCGCGCCTACAAATTTAAATAAGGAATCTCGCTCTAAATATGAGTTCGCTAACAGCATCTTCCAGCCTGCTTCCAAAATTACTTAATGGATGTTTTCGATGGGAGTCTAGTATGCGACTGATTGCCTGGTTGTTGCAAGGCTAAATCGGCGTCATTCAAGATCTTCATTATCTCCGTCATGAAGGGGTCCCCTCTTTTGTACTTAGTCCTTGCGTTAAATAGCGCGCAGCACGATATGCCGTCGTGATGGCAGATCAAAAAGGCTCGACTTCCATTAATTGTGCCATCTTTGAATATGTCTGCCTTACCGGTATTCCAGGTTGAACTTAGTGTGCAACTTGCTGCTACATATTTTGAAGATTTTGACCAATCGCTTAGTTGTGGGCGGCTGAACATTTTTGCGAGGCTGTCTGAGGTCAAGACTCTTTCTATTGGCTGGGCGTTTGCTGAGGCCGATCCTGGGGATGAATCGTTTTCGCCTGCATGGTTGGAAGCATCAAATTTTGAAGTGTAACCGATGCTTTTATCTGCAAAGTGTAATAGACTTTCTGCGCTGGTGACCCAGCCAAAGCTTGATGTATAGCGCTCTATATCGATGACGCAATAGGGAGCTGGAAGCTTTTTCTCGACGTCCATACTGAAAATACTTTGCACTGGTTTGTGGAATTTTTCAGCGTAGTATGTGACTTCATTTGTTTGTCGTTTTGACTCTAAGCGAGCGGCCGGATAGATGTCCTTGATAGAAAGTGGCTCAAATAATTTCTTCGTGCAAAAATCAACGTAAGGCTCAGCACTTTGCTTAGCAACGATTTCGCCCAACAATGCGTAGGCAAAATTCGAATAAGAAAAGTGAGTTGATGGGCTCCAGTCAAGCGGCTTTGCAAGTTCGAATTGACAGATTGTGCGCAGGTCTGGTGGGCAAAGTGTATCGCGATTATTCGCAATCTTTTTCAACCCGGGCAAAAACAATGATTCGCCGCGCTTCTTATGGTTCCAGCCTGGGCTCATATTGAGCAGATCTTGGACGCTAATTTGCTTAATTCGTGGGTCAATGTTTCCCTCTCCAGGGAGAAGTTGAGGCAGAAGGCTAAAGACTTTGTCGTTGAGATTTAGCTTGCCATCTTGAACGAGGCGCATGATTGCCACGGCTGTGATTAGTTTTGAAATACTGGCGATTCTGAAAGTTGAATCTGTATGCACTGGGCTTCTGGATTCTAAATTCGCATAACCGTAAGCATGACTAAAAATTGTTTTGTCATTGCGAGTGATTGCAACCTGAGCGCCGGGAATTTGCCACTTCTTCATTGCGCAGCTGATTCGCTTGTCGATATCTTCAGCTAGAGAATCTGGCACCGGCTCTTCGAGCTGCGACTTTGTCGCGGGAATCTCAGCGGCTTCTTTCCAGATGTTTGTTGCAGATGCGCTGCTTGTTGTGAGGATAAGTAATGCCGTGAGCAAGATTGATCTTGATTTGAGATCTCTGTCCATTAGGCTCCCAGGTCTCTGGCAATGCTTTCCTATTTTTTTGCGCTTGCAATCGAGGCATCTTTTTTGGTTGAGCCTTTCAATTTAGCCAAATAATGATTGCGTACATCAATCGCGCGCGGATGAATTGGGCGTCCTGATTCCAGCAAATGATAAATTCCGAGTTCTGTTGCTTTCAACATCGCAGCATTTAGATCTTTGCCTTTGCCGAGTTCTACCGCAGCCCAAATAGGGTCTGTATATTCGCTTGGTCTGCTTTCTTCCAGGCAGTCTGCCAAAAACAAAACTTCCGAAAGTTTGCTCATTGGCACATTGCCCAAAGTATGTTCTGCAACGGCAGCTAAGAGTTCTTCATTTGTAATTCCCAGCTCGGCTTTTGCTACTTGCGCGCCGACTGGGCCATGCAGCAAATGTCCTGCGTTCGCTTCTAATTCGCTGACGTGCATGCCGAATGCTCTTGCTTTTTCAACAAGCACAGTGTCTTTCCATTCTTTGCAGCAATCGTGCAGCCACGCTCCAATTTCAGCCATTTTAACGCTGACGCCATTTGCTTGCGCAAGCTCAGCCGCAACTTTCGCTACACCTTCGACATGCTTGTAGCGTTTTTCTGTGACTCTTGGGCGCATCCATTCTTTTAGAAATTTGATGCTAATTTTGTCTGGTATGCCTTGCATGCCTCATCCTGCCCCCACTAACGGCTTTAGAAACGTTGAGCATGTATAGACCGCGCGATTCGATTATGTTTGCTACTTGCGGTGGTACCAGATACATAATTGTTTTGTCGGCGCGTATTCGTGCTCTGATGATTGAGCTTGACACCGGCACTTGAGGGAAATCAATTAACTCAAAACTAACGCCGCTTGGAAGTTCTTTCGCGATATCTTCCTGTGTCACGGTGCTGGTTCGCGGTGCCACCAGAATTCTGCAAAGCGTAAACAAAGTGGCAGAATCATGCCATTCTTTCAAAAACGGCAAATTGTCTTGCCCAACAATTAGATTTAAGCGAACGTTTTCTGCATTTTTTGCTTCTTGTTCGCTAATTGCTCGCAGCGTATCAACGGTGTATGAAGGACCTGTTCTGTCTAATTCAAGTCTTGATGGTTGCAAATTGCCATTGCCCTGGCAAGCGGCAACCACAAGTTCATGCCGCTGCTCTGCGTCGAGCAAGTCTTGATGGCGATGCGGCGGATTGGGGCTGGTGACTACGATGACTCTATCAAGTTCAAATTGATCGCATGCAAATTCAGCAAGCATCAAATGACCCCAATGAATGGGATTGAAAGTTCCGCAAAAGACTCCGATTTCAGTTTTGTTCATGAGTGTTCGGGATGAATCGCTATCTGTCTTGTGTACATGCGAGGCATGCGTGCGCGCAAGCGGCAGGCAAGCTCGTAGGTGATTGTATCAAGCATATTGGCCCAGCTCGCTAGATGAATTTGCGGCGAACCATGTTCATGATTGTCGCATCCAATTAATGTAAGCACATCACCCTCCTGGGCCTCGGGCACTGCGCTTATGTCAAAAAGCATCTGGTCCATACTAATTAAGCCAATTTGTGGGACTTTTTTGCCCATCAATAGACCATGAATTTTGTTAGATAGCCGTCTGTCGATGCCATCGGCGTAACCGATTGGAATTGATGCTACGCGTGTTTTTTCTTGGCTGGTCCATGTCAGGTTGTAGCCCACCGATTCGCCGGCATCTATTTCTTGAATTTGGTTGATGCGCCCTTTAACCGACATTGCCGGAAAAACAATGTCTGATTCCTTTTTTGCCTCCAGTCCATATAGGTATAAGCCGACTCGCACCATATCGAAATGCGTTTGCGGAAAACGTCTTGCTGCTTCGCTTGATGCTAAGTGACTCAAAGCCGGTTTATGCCCCTCTGCCTTGATTTGCGCCAGCGCTTGTTCGAATCTTGCGGTCTGCAGCAAGGTAAATTCTTCTTCGTCAGCCTTGGCGAAGTGTGTAAACGTTCCCGTTAGCTCAACCAGGTCGGCTGATTTGAGCAGATAGAGTAAGTCGCTTAACTTGTCTGGCGCGATGCCCAGGCGGTGCATTCCTGTATCTATCTTAAGGTGGATACTCGCCTTGCGCTTGAGTCTCTGGCATACCGCCGATATATCTTCGATTTGTGATGAGCTTGTGACAGTCAGCGTGAGATCCGCGTCAAGAGCAGTAGGCAAGGCCCAGGCGGGACACGGGCTTAACAAAAGGATAGGTAATTGAACGCCCGTTGCACGTATCTGACAACCCTCATCTATAGATGCAACGCCCAGCCAGTCTGCTCCGCAAGCTGCCAGCACTTCAGCAATTCCGGCTGCACCGTGCCCATAGGCATCGCTCTTAACAACGGTCATCAGGCGGGTGCCGGGGTTTAACCAGGAGCGAATTACTGCAATGTTACGCTCGATTGCGTTGAGATCAACTTCGACCCAGGCATCGCGCCTGACCGAAGAAATCATAGGTTGACGGTGCGCTAGCATTAGTAAACTCTCTGGTTGAAAAGCTTTGTCTCACCGAACTTTATGCTAGCATAAGGCTTCTTGACCGCACTTGAAAGCCATTATGCTTTATCTTGAAAAAGATGTGCTCAAATGGGTTTCGCCAATTCAAAAAAAGCGAACTTTCATTGCGATCAATTTCGTAGGTGTCCCGTAGAATGGGTTAGATGTGGGGTTAACGGCCTTGAATAAAGCTGATTTGGTTGATGTAGTTGCTAAGGAAGCCGGCACCACCAAGAAGGATGCTGAAACAGTAATCAACATAATGATGGAAACCATCATTAAGACTGTTGCGCACGACGACAAAGTTACTCTTGTCGGTTTCGGAACCTTCGAGGCTCGCCAGCGCAAGTCTCGTACCGGACGTAATCCAAAAACAAACGAGCCGATACAAATTCCTGCTAAGAGAGTTGCTGCGTTCCGCGTAGGCAAGGAATTCAGTGAAGCTGTAAACAAGAAGTCCAAATAAGGATTCCTTGAGAGCACGCTAGCTGTCTTCTTTGATAGTAAGTGTAAACGAATAAACCGGGGCCAAACAGCCCCGGCGACTATGGGTTAGGTCAAGTGCTACACTAGCATTTGATTTTACTTGGAAGTCGTTTTGATCGGAGCGCTAGAATTGGAATCCTCGAAAGTAGCGGTAATTGGCATCGGCAATTGGGGAAAGAACCTTGTCAGGAATTTCGCCAATCTTGGCGCGCTGGCGATGGTTTGCGATCTCGATCAGAATTTGTTAGCAGCTGTTGACAGAGAATATCCCTCTGTCCGCACCACTAACAATCTCGAAGCAGTATTGAACGATCCGGAAGTTAAGGCTGTTGTTGTGGCTACGCCCAGCGACAGCCATTTTCCTGTTGCAAGGCAGGCGCTACGTGCAGGCAAGCACGTATACGTCGAAAAGCCAATGGCACGCGACGTCAGGCATGCTGAAGAGCTAGACCAAATTGCTACTGAAAGCAACTTGGTATTGATGGTTGGGCATTTGCTCCTCTATCATCCTGCCGTCAACTGTCTGAAAGACTTAATCGCCTCAGGCGAATTGGGCGAGTTGCAGTTTATACGTTCAGACCGTATGAATTTCAACAACAAGCGTCGTGATTGGAGCGTCCTCTGGGACCTCGCCCCGCACGATATATCAATGATGAGTTATTTGCTCGATTGCGAATCTGTCGACGCCGACCGTGTCGGTGGGTGGGACGTGCAGGGTGATGGCGTCATCGACGTTGCCTACTTAGACCTTATATTCAACGTGAAAGGTCGCAACGTACCAGGTCAAGTTCGCAATAGTTGGATTGACCCACAAAAACTAGTCAGACTTACTGTAAATGGCAGTCTAAAAACGGCAGTTATAAATGATCACCAGGCTGACAACAAACTTGCTTTGCACAGTTTGACCAGATCTGGGCGTATGTTGGTTGAATATCCTGAATACTCAGATGCTGAACCACTTCATTTAGAGTGCGAACATTTCTTGAAATGCATCACGACAGGTCAACGTCCGCGTACCGACGCAAACAATGCCTATCAGGTATTGCGCGTTCTATCAGATGTTGAAGAACGCCTCGCTCGCCGTCCAGCCATGAAAGCCAGCGGCGGCTACGATCGCGACGAAGTCGTAGTACAACCTTAAGACCCTGGATCCTGTAGAACTTGGACCTCGTAGGTCCGCTTCCTTCTGAACTTGTAGGGGCGACGCCATGCGTCGCCCGTCCTTTTATTGCGGACTTTAACTTCCGGGCGACGCATGGCGTCGCCCCTACGAGTGGCCGTTTTCCCTGATCGACAATAATTGCATTCGCTGCGCGCAGGTTAATTTGTGAAACTTGGAATTGGCAAGCAGTAAGAATTCCCGAAAATAATCGCGAATGCCTTTACTGCAAAGCGTTTTTCCGTGTGCAAAATTGTTAACGATAAATTGATCGCTTTTTGTCGCATGCAATATAATGGGAAATCTGATTGCTGAATGCGGAAGTAATTCAGTGGTAGAATGTCTCCTTGCCAAGGAGAATGTCGCGAGTTCGAATCTCGTCTTCCGCTCCATTTTTTCTTAGAACGTAGAAGGTGCAAGCAAGGTGCTTGCGCCTGTATTTGTTTTATATCGATCGAGTGTTCTGCGGATATCTCTAGCTTGAATATCCTAGGGGCGACTCCATGCGTCGCCCGCCCTAACCGCTATATTTGGACCTATTTCGATCTATCTTGCGCCGATCGCGCCTCTCGAACGATAAGCAGAGAGTGCGCCCGAAGTCGGTATCTGAGCCACTTTTCAGCCAGCTATTGGGGTCCTTTTACGCTTTGACTGGTTCCATAATATCGATTGCTCGGTTAAAGTAATAGGTATTACTATTTGGAAGAATAGCCAGGTAACGCTGCGATTTTTTCAGGCTGGAGGCAATAAATGAGCGATCAAGGTGACCAGGCCAAAGGCGATGCTTCCGGTGGCGCGGCTTCAGAAGAAGGCCTGTCCAGCACCGTGAAGATGCCATTTGATTCGGTAGTCAATCGTCGTTCACGTTGGAGCAGCAGTCTTGCGGCTTTGCGCTATGTAAGCACTGTTCAGAAAGACAACGAAATCAAGGTACGTGACAGCGACAAAGCCACGGCGATTTCATTGCTTCTTTGTTGCGCAGTGGCTCTGGTGTGTCTTGTTGTGCCAGGCTTTGAGGCTTTCCGCATAACCTTTGTTTTGGCAGCAGACGTACTGGTTGGGCTTTGTTTGATGATGTATGTTGCCAACCGTTTTGGAATTGTGACCACATTTTTGCCCAGGCAAGCTCTGCTCACCTGGCAGTTGATGCTCGGTTCTAGCCTATTGGGCATCTTTATGACTATCAATCTGGCATTGATTATTGCGTCGATAATTCAAAACAGCCGGGTTCTCATTTTCTAGAAAATCGATGTTTTGTGGCAAACAGCGCAGAGTCTGTAACGCAACTTAAATCGAATACAAATACGATTGCTAAAGAAATTGGCTAAGTCTTAGGAGCGGCCTGAGCTGCGTGCTAGAATCGCCATTTGATTTTAGTACTCGCAAGGAAAAGGTCCAGTCATGAAGAAGACTCTCGAGAAAGAAGGCAACAACGTCGTTAAAGTCGGTGTTGAAATCGAAGCGGCAAAAGCGATGAAGGCTTACGATGTTGCCTGCAGACAGGTGAGTCATAGGCTGAACATCCCTGGGTTTCGCAGAGGCAAAGCGCCCCGCAACATCGTCGAAAGAGCTGTTGGTGTTGATTATCTGAAGCGCGAGGCGCTTGAAAACCTCGTCCCCGAAGTATTCGGTCAGGTAATTCAGGAAGAAAAACTAGACATCATCACAGAGCCACAGCTCGAATCATACGATTTTGAACTCGGTCAGCCACTAAGACTCAACGCTAGCTTTGAAGTTCGCCCTGAAGTGAAGCTCGGCAACTATCGTGGTTTGAAGATCGAAGTGCCGGAAGCTAAGCTACCCGAAGATTCACTCGAACGCGCCATCAAGAGCCTGGCAGAAGCCCGCTCAACATTGCAAACAGTAGATCCTCGCCCAGCAGTTCTTGGCGACACTTTGCTACTCGATTTCGAGTGCTTCTCAGATGGCAAGCTAGTTGAAGGCGGCAAGGCTGAAGGCTTGCTTCTCGAACTCAAAGAAGGCAATTTCTTGCCAGGATTCTGCGAGCAATTGGTTGGTCAAGAGCCAGGCAAAGACTGCGAAGTAAATGCCAAATTCCCTGACACATACAGAAATTCTGAACTTGCCGGCAAAGATGCCAACTTCAAAGTTCAAATCAAAGAATTGCGCACACGCGTTCTTCCCGAAGTTGACGAAGAGTTTGCCAAATCGATCGGTCAAGAGTCTCTCGAATCATTGAAGAAAGCTCTGACAGACCGCATGGAAGCTGAAATCAAAGCTGAAAACGAAGCTCGCAGCCAAAAGCAAGCTGTTGATGCTGTAGTTGCAGCAGCCGAAGTGCCAATTCCTGACTCGATGATCGACCGCGAATGCAATTTGCTGATTCAACACATGAAGCGTATGGTCGAAGACCGTGGACAAAGCTGGGAAGCTTTCGTAAACGCGAAAGAATATCCAGAAATGTACATGGAAAAGAAGGCAGAAGCTAAGCAACGCGTACTAACGTCTCTCGTGCTTGGCGCAGTCGTAAGAGCCGAAAGCCTGACAGTGTCGGAAGAAGAAGCCGCACCGTACCTGGCCGAGCTCGTCTCTAGGTATAATGTACCTGTGGAGCGAATTAGACAAGACGAACAAGTCAGACGTGCTTTCGAAACTTTGAGCCGACAGGCTATGGAAGAAGCGCTGACCAGAAAAGTAGTAGATTTCATTTTGGCTCAATCTGAGATTAATTTTGTTCCTGAGCCGGAAGAGAAGGAAGAAGCTAAAGCAGAGTAGCTTTTCCCGCCCCAAAAGTCGTTATCAAGCGGCAAATAGCTTGTAGAAACTAGATGAGTTTCTTGACACAATTCAATAAGTTTCAGGTAAAGTACAAAAGGTAGAAAAGAAGCAAATGAACAGCCTCGACTCAAGACAAAACCGACACAACATGCACGACATCTGGAGCATCGCTCCTGGTCTCTACTATCCACCTACCGTAATTGAAACAACGGCACGTGGAGAGCGCGCATTCGACATCTTCTCAAGACTCTTGCGCGAACGCATTGTGTTTCTCGGAACGCCTATCGACGACACTGTTGCAAACATGGTTGTCGCACAGCTCCTCTTGCTTGAAGGCGAAGATCCTGAAAAGGACATCAAGCTCTACATCAATTCACCTGGCGGATCAGTTACAGCAGGCATGGCGATTTATGACACCATGCAGCACATTCGCTCTGATGTAACGACAATCTGTATGGGACAAGCAGCCAGCATGGGCGCCTTCCTGCTGTCAGCCGGAGCAAAAGGAAAGAGACTTGCTCTTCCACATGCTCGCGTGCTGATTCACCAACCTCTCGGTGGTGCTCAAGGGCAAGCCACAGACATTGAAATTGCAGCACGTGAAATTCTGCGCATCAAGCGCGAACTAAACGAATTGCTCGCAAGCCATACAGGTCAATCCGTGAAACAAATTGAAAAGGACACGGACAGAGACAACATCATGACTGCGGCCGAAGCCAAAACTTACGGTCTCGTTGATGAAGTTGTAGCAAGGCTCGACCAAGCTCCAAACTTGTCCGCCGTTTAGATAGTTAGCAGCAGGTGACAAAATAATGCCCAAGCAATCTGACAATAGACTTAAGTGTTCATTTTGCGGCAAAAGCCAGGACCAGGTCAAAAAGTTGATCGCAGGGCCAGGTGTGTATATATGCGATGAGTGTGTCGACCTATGCAATGAAATTCTCGACGAAGAATTATTCGAAGGCACCACACCGCAAGCTGCACCTCCTGAAACCGGCGTACCAAAACTCCTGGAAGTGCCTAAGCCGAAAGACATTAAGGCTTATCTTGATCAGCACATCGTTGGGCAAAATTCAGCAAAGAAAATTCTGTCTGTAGCGGTTTACAACCACTACAAGCGCATCAATCACAATGCTGAACTATCAGACCAGGTTGAAATCCAGAAGTCCAATATCATGCTTATTGGTCCTACCGGATCGGGCAAAACCCTGCTTGCCCAGACCCTGGCCAAATTCCTTGATGTACCGTTTGCAGTAGCCGATGCCACCACTCTTACTGAGGCAGGTTACGTAGGTGAAGACGTAGAAAATATCTTGCTGCGTCTTTACCAGGCAGCGGACTATGACATCAAGAAAGCCGAAAGAGGCATCATTTATATTGACGAAATCGACAAGATTTCACGCAAGTCTGAAAACACCAGCATCACTCGTGATGTAAGCGGTGAAGGCGTACAACAAGCATTGCTCAAAATGATTGAAGGAACGCTTGCCAATGTGCCTCCGCAAGGCGGACGCAAGCACCCACATCAAGAGTTCATCCAAATAAACACACAAAACATCCTGTTTATTTGCGGTGGTGCTTTCGTCGGACTCGAAAAAATTGTAGAACAGCGTGTCAGCTCCGACCGCAGCATTGGTTTTGGCAATTCACAGCCACTCACCCAATGGGAACGCGAGCAGCGCGCCAGCAAAGTATTGAAAGAAGTTATTCCGGACGACCTCATGAAGTTCGGTATGATTCCAGAATTCATCGGACGTGTGCCTGTACAAGCAGTTCTTGATGCTCTCGATGTCGATGCTCTCATCAGCATTCTTGTCGAGCCAAAAAATGCTGTACTCAAGCAGTACGAACAGCTATTACACCTTGATGGTGTACAGCTGAAATTTGACCAGGAAGCCATTGGTGCAATTGCCGAAGAAGCACTCAAGCGTAAAACCGGCGCTAGAGCTTTGCGCTCTATAGTCGAAGAAATCATGCTGGACGTGATGTATGAAGTGCCTTCCAGAGACGATATGAAAACATGCTTTATCACCAAAGATCTGGTGCAAAAGCGCTCGTCGGCAGAACTCATTCAAATGCCCACAAAAGAACCCAAGGGCGAAATCGCCTGAGATGCGGCCGACAAAATTTTGCCTGAGGATTGAACTCGCGTTCAAGTAGATTAATGCCCGAGATCAGCAATACTGTCTTCCCTTTAATTTCCTTGCGCGACGTCGTCGTTTTTCCGCAAATGGTTCAGCCACTCTTTGTGAGCCGTCCCAAGTCGATAGCGGCTATGGAACAGGCTCTTCTGCGTGACGACAGACTTGTTGTGCTTTCTGCGCAAAAAGACCCTGAGTGCGAAGAGCCTGGCAAAGACGATATTTACCAGACAGGTACTCTGGCTGAAGTGATGCAAATGCTCAAGCTGCCCGACGGCACTGTCAAAGTGCTGGTGGAAGGCTCGTGCCGGGTAGTCATCGACAATTTCATCGATGATGAAAAGCATTTTGCTGCGCAAGTGACAGAGCAAAAAGAAGTTGTAAGTGACGATGAGCAAACAAGAACTCTTGTTCGTGTTTGTGTGGAAAGATTTGAGCAGTTTGTCAAATCGACAAAAAAAATAAATCCAGAAAGTTTGCTTGCTGTCTCGGGCATCGGACAACCGGGACGCCTGGCTGACATCATCGCTACTTATTTAGGTTTGGAAGTTTCTGAAAGACAGAAATGTCTTGAAATTTTAGATAGCACCGAACGTCTTGAATACATTGGCCAGCTGCTTTCTCGCGAGCTTGAGCTTGCTTATCTAGAGCAACAAATTCACGACAAAGTTCGCTTCAATCTTGAGAAAACTCAGCGCGAATATTATTTGCGCGAAAAAATGAAAATCATTCAAGATGAGCTAAATTCCGAAGGCGAGCAAGTAGGCGAGATTGCAGAATACAAACTCAAAATCGCTAAAAGCAAGATTTCAGGCGTGGCACTTGAGCGCGCTCAAAAGGAATTACAGCGTCTTGAAAAAATGATGCCGCAAGCTGCTGAAGCTTCGGTAATCAGAACTTATCTGGATACACTCGTCGGCTTGCCATGGGCAAAGCGCTCTCGCGATGTTTTAGATTTACCTCGCGCTGAAGAAATTTTGGATGAAGATCACTACGGTCTTGAGAAAGTTAAAGAGCGCATTCTTGAATACCTTGCTGTGCGCAAACTTACAAAAGAGCCGCAAAGCACTATTCTTTGTTTGCTGGGTCCGCCTGGGGTTGGTAAAACCAGTCTGGTTAAGTCGATCGCCCGCTCTATGAACAGAAAGTTTGCGCGCATAAGCCTCGGTGGTGTGAGTGATGAAGCCGAAATTAGAGGACATCGCCGCACCTACATTGGCGCGATGCCTGGGCGTTTGATACAAGCTTTGAAACAGGCAGGCACCAGAAACCCGGTTATATTGCTCGACGAAATCGAGAAAATGACTCGCAGCTATCAGGGTGATCCGACCGCGGCGATGCTGGAAGTATTAGACCCTGATCAAAACGACAATTTCACAGACCATTATGTCGACGCGCCATTTAGTTTGCGCGAAGTCTTTTTTGTTGCCACGGCAAATTCATTAGACCATGTACCTCGTCCACTGCATGACAGGCTGGAAGTCATACAGATTTCGGGTTATACCGAAGAGGAAAAAGTTGCGATTGCCGAGCAGCATATCATTCCGAAAACGCTGGCAAAGCATGGGCTAAGCGCCCGCAATTTGAAGTTCCCCGCCGTGATTTTGCGCAAACTGATTCAAGAATATACTCGCGAAGCCGGGGTGCGAAATCTAGAGCGATCTATTGCATCAATTTGCCGCAAAGTGGCAATCTTGGTGGTTAAGAACAAAGACACCGTTGTGAAAATCACTCCGCAACATGTGGCTAAATTCCTCGGACCTGCGCGCATAACTCGCGAAAGTGAAAACCATGGACCGCAAGTTGGCATGGTA
The DNA here is from genome assembly GCA_964546815.1 of uncultured Candidatus Obscuribacterales bacterium. Classification (GTDB taxonomy): domain Bacteria; phylum Cyanobacteriota; class Vampirovibrionia; order Obscuribacterales; family Obscuribacteraceae; genus JAIEPM01. Next base: position 33,080 of record CAZJLR010000046.1, read on the forward strand.
ACTGGGCTTGCCTGGACAGAAACCGGCGGCGAGACCCTGTCGGTTGAAGTCAATATCATGCCAGGCAAGGGCAAATTGCAACTAACCGGGCAACTTGGTGACGTGATGAAAGAGTCGGCTCAAGCCGCTTTCACTTACATTCGCAGCCATGCTGAAGCGCTTGAAATTAACCCTGCATTTGGCGACAACATGGATGTCCACGTGCATATTCCTGAAGGTGCAATTCCGAAAGATGGTCCATCTGCCGGAGTCGCTCTGGCACTTGCACTTTACTCCGCAATTTCACGTCGCCCGGTAAAACCGAGCCTCGCTATGACTGGCGAAATAACCCTTCGAGGTCGCATTTTGCCCATCGGCGGATTGAAAGAAAAAGTGCTTGCAGCCGTGCGAGCAGGCATCAAAACAGTGCTCTTCCCAAGGTCTAACGAGAAAGACCTACAGGACATTCCCGATTACGTAACCGGACGAGTTAATTTGATTCCAGTAGCCCATCTCGATGAAGTGTTTGCGCTGGCTTTCAAAGAGCAAAATAAAAACAGCAAGTCTAGTAAAAATCGCCCGCGAGTTCGAAATGGGAGCCGCCGGTCTGCACTCGGGCGTGTTAAATAGCTAAAACTTATCAGCCGCTTTGCCATTTATCTCCAGATTCTGCTATCTTTTCAGCAGAATGTAAATCTGGAAGTTCTTGTCCAGACGAAATTTTGAGACTTATTAAAATCTGTCGCCGGGGAGAGATGAATTTTGATTTCCAGGTGGCATAACCATCAATAGCGCACATAAGTCGGCGCTGCTTAGCTCAGGGAGTTCAGGATGAGTACGCCGTTGTCTGCACCAGGTGAAAGCCAGGATTCAGCCGCAAAATTGATGTTAGAGGCGCTTTCCAAGGCGTCTGCCGAACTTGAGAAGACTGTAAATGTCCTAACCGACCAGTTGGCTAATTTCAACCAAAATCTTGAGAAGTCTTTCCAAGATGAGGTTAACAGCTCGAAAGAAAGAATGGAGTCTGCTCTCAGACAAAATCTCGATGGACTTTTGCGCGATAAAGAGTCTGTGATGAAGTTGCTTGCTGAATTTAAGCAAGCCGAAATCGAAAAAGTCATCATGAGCGGCAAAATGGTGCGCAGCGGACTTGCTGCTCAAGTAGAAGACACGACTCGTTCTTTGTCTTCAACTGTGGCAGGCAAAATAACTGAAATTAGAGGTCAGCTTTCGCAGCCTGAAGCTGAGATGAAGCGCAAATATGATGAGACACATCAGGCATTGCAAGCCACAATCGCGCAGGCAAGTCAGGCTCTTGCTCAGGCAACAGTAGCAGAACAGCAATCTATCAGCACTGCTTCTCAGCAGTTTGATTTGAAACTGGCTGAAGTTCTCAGCACGGGGCAAGCTGCTCTTGAAGAAAGTTTCAGCCGCCGTCGCAGCGAACTTGAGTCGCAGGGCGACCAGGTTGTTGGCGAGCTTGCTCAAAAGTACGATGAAGTTATCGGTCGGCTTGAGTCATCTAATCATCAAGGTCTGCTTACTGTTGGTGAGAAAAGTGCAGAATCAGTGCGCAATCTCAAGCAAATTTCTGATGCAGGCGCTGAGTATTTCGCCGAGCAAGACAAAAACTTTTTGGCATCACTTACTAATCTCAGCGGGCTATTGAACGGGCTTTACGAAACAAGACTAAATAATCTTGCGGCGCAGTCGCGCACTGAAATAAACTCTGCCGCTCAACATGCTGAAGAGTGCCTGATTAACACTAAAGCTGAATTGCAAATGTGCCTCAGAGAATTTCAGCGTGACTATGTCGCAGAATTTGAAGGACTATTCACCAAGCTTGAAAAAACACTTGAAGAATTTGCCAAGAAAAAAGACAGCGGTGCCATGCGCGGACTAAAAGAAGAACGTGTTCGCGAGCAACTTCAAAGTCTCTTCCGTCGTCTAGGCCAAGAAATGATTGATAGTTCTTCTGCTGCTGCAAGACGACTAGAAACAGAATTCCAGAAATCGATGGATTCATTTGCTCAACGTATTGAAACTGCAAAAACACAATCATGTGAATCGTTAGATCGCGAAAGTAAGCTCATGCAAAAAGAGTTGAGTCGCAGCTTTCAGGAGTTTGATAAACAGCTGCAGGAAATGCAGGCTCAAACAGTTCAACTTGAAAGTGCCGGAAGAGATGCTGCAAACATTGTAATGACTATACGTCAGGCAAATTTAGAGTTTTAGGATCGATAGAAAAACTGGCAGGGCGAAGGAATGAGTGGAACGGGAAAAAGTTTGCAAGATATTTATGATGCTGGTTCAAAGCGTCTAGATGAGCTTGAGCAAGCCCAGGGCACAAAATTTACCGACGGCGGTTCTCACGGTGTTGAAGAATTAGGCCGCATCGAATCGTCTGTCATGCAGAAGATGGACAAGTCCTTAGCCGAACTCGAAGGCGAAGTAAGACAATACATTGATAAAGCTGTCGAAAGCATCAAAACCGCAGTTGGCGCCGAACTCGACGAAAACACCAAATTTCTCGAACGCTTGCAAGAGGCAATGAAGCTTTCTTGCAACAGTCTTTCTGAAGACGTAAAACTTTTGCGCGAATCGATTGTACAAAAGTTTGATTCTACCGCTGACCATTGCATGACGATGCAGCGACGTGAGCTAGACAAAGGCACCGGCGCCATGAGAGCTGAAGGCGCCAGGTCAGCCACTCAATTGAAAGAACTTTCGCAAACGGCGTTAACCTCGTTTGGCTCGCGTGGTGCCAGCAATATTTTGCAAGTACTCGACAAGAATATAAAAGTGCCTTCCGAATTTTTTGCCGAGTTTTCCCGCAATGCGCTTTCAATCGATAAACGCATTAATGATTGTTTGCTCTTGCTCACAGCGCGCAGTAAAGAAATTATTGCTGACTTGAGCAGCAGTTCGACTGAAGTTCAAGGCTCACTAACGCAGGTCGTTCAACAATTATCGGTTGACCTTGAAGAAGTGCATCGCAAGTCCGAATCTGAGTTGAGAAAACATTGCGAAGACGCACTTTCGGCAGCGCTGCGATATCAGGAAGAACTTTCAGCCAACCTTGCCAGAGAATTGGAAGAATCGCATCAATCCAGTGGCTCAGGTATTGCTGAAAAACAAAATGGACTAAATCGCGATACTGATAGATTGCTTGAGCAAGTAAAAGAAATGCTTTCTGATGTTGATCTTGGTGTGCGCAACAATTGCACCGAGGCAACTGTAAATTTTGAAGCTTCAATGAAAGAACGCCTTGAGGGTGCCCGCGCACACAACAAAATTGTGGCTGACGAAAGAAGTGAATTGATGGAACGTATCGCCGGTGACCTCAAAGAAATCGAAGGCAATTTTGAAAAACGCCTTGGTGAGCTAGCCCAACGGAGCTTGGAGAAACTCTCGAGTGCATGCGTCGAAGCCGAGCTGGCAATCATTTCAGCTCATGATACCTGCGCTGCAGAGTTCAAAGCGGTGAGTTCACAACAACAAAGTTTGATCGATCAAAAAACAACACAACTTTTGCAGCACATTGAAACACTGCGAAGTAATGCTGTAAGCGCTATCAAAAATGCTGCAGGCGACAATGGTCAAGCCCCAGCGCAGACGGCTGCAAGCGCTAATTTGGACCCTTCCAGTGCCAATAATCCGTTCGGAGACCTTAAGTTATGACCTTCTCGCTGTTTCAAGCAAACTTACCATTTCATGCCGTGTTTCCATACTTGCGGCTGTTGCAACCGTTTGCTGAACAGTCACCAGAAGCATGGTCAGCCAAAGAAGCTGAAACAATCAGACTTGGAGATATTGTTTTTGTACTTCAGCCAATTTTTTCGCCCTGGGGAAATTCAGCCCAGGGCATTGGTGTCAGTGAGGGCGACAAGTTTCGCATTGCGCAGGTATTGCTCGTTTTCAGACAAGACGCCGGTTATCCGATGTGTATGGCTTTGTCGGCAGAGTCATACGAAATGCAGTTTGTTGAGACAGTGCTTTGCGTAAAGGCCGATGCAGCAAGATTGCAAGGACACGGATTTTACTATTTGCTTGCTCGACCCAAAAATGAGCCGACTCAAACAGACCTTGCTCAAATTGCCGAGATGCACAAATATGGTAACAGTGGTTCGCGCATTGAGACTCCAAAACAGCTTCCTGAGCCTGCGTATGTGTTTTTGAATACTCTTCATGTGCCTCTAGATGCCTCATATTCCAAGCAACCACTAGATATTGAAATTCTTGGTTTTCAGCTCTTTTCAGATGGCGATAGTGCTCCTGAAGGTAAGGCTCCAGACTTAAATGGGGTCTTTTTCCCTGTGAGGAAGAACGACCGAACCGCATCATCTAATATAGCTGATGCGCCGGCTGTTACTCCTCAAGATGATTCTCAAAAGGCTTATAGCAACCAGTCGTTAATGGCTTTGCTTTCAGATGACTGGACTCCCGACAGTTCACCTCAGGCTCCGCTTCCGTCTAAACCCGCGGCTCCGCCCCCAGCGGCTGCAGAGCCTACTCCGACTCCCAGTGCAAGTTCGGAAGCGGTGAGAGGAATGGCAGCGGAAATTGCATCATTAGTAAGCGGGTTGCAGGGCGTGACAGAAGCAGAGAAAAATTCCAAAATTCAAATGGCACCATCACCAGGTGTCAAACAAAGTCCTATAACTCCACCTAACGGAGCTGTTCCTCCGCCGGTGCAGGTTAAAACTCAACTGCACCCATCGGCTCATCCTTTAAAGAAACCAACTGAAGGTGCACCAGGTGCAGCACCTCCTGCTGCCACAGGATACAACGCGGCTCCGGGCATTCCTATTGCTCAGCCTCCAGCAGCTGCGCCACCGCCGAAGGTGCCAATGTATGGGGCTAAAGATGCGGGTGCTAAGCCCAATCCTCCTTCCGAAAAGAAAGTTACTCTGGAAGACTTGTTGGCCGGCGACATGGCTGCTACGTCAAAGCCCAGTTCACTGGGTGGTCCACCAAGTTTCTTATTTGCCGGGTCTAGCCCACCAGCAACTCCAGCGGCACCGATGCCGGCACCGGCTGCACAAAAGCCGACTGCCAACCCGATGCAACCTAACGCCACGCCCAATCCTATGCAGCCATCTGTAAATCCGATGAATGCTGCCCAGCCTGCGCCTTCATCACGCCCTCCATTAGAACAACTCTTAACTGGCGCTGCTGTGCCTCCGGAAGTTGTGGCTCCTCCCGTGACTCCTCCAGTGGCGCCTCCAGCGGCACCTCCGGCGACACCTCCAGTGGTGCCTGCGGCAAAGCCCGCTGCGGCAAGCAGCAGTTCCGATCCTTTTCAACAACCGGCTTCAAAGCCGGCGGCAGGGTTGTTTGATGATAACCTTCCTGGCCTTTTTGATGAACCTGCTAAACCTGCTGCTGTGTCTCCGAGCCCTGTGGCGGCAGAGCCGACACCTGTGGAAGCAGCGCCGACACCTGCGGCACCAGCGCCGACACCTGCAGCGCCTGCTGCCGAGAGTCCCGCATCGGCTCCAGTGTCCGAGCCACCTGCACCGACTCCTGCGGCTGTGCCGGCTGAAACTCCAGCACCGGCCCCGGTGGCAGACCCCGCATCGCCATTTCTTGATCTTCTGGCTCCAGCTCCTGCGCCAGGTGCCGCTACTCCAGCTCCTTATGTTGCTCCAGCGGCCATCACTCCAACACCTGCGGCTGCGCTTGAGCCTGCAGCACCAGCAGCCAATCAAATCGCCGAGCCGGCTTCTCCCAGTGATAATGCTGCTGCCGCGTCGCCAAAACCAAATCCGAAAATATTTGAATCTGGATCATTTAAAAATCCATTTGCATCGATTACTGAGCCCTTAGATTTTGGCAAACCACTCGAATATGAAGCTCCCGCAGTGAAGCCTCTTGAGCCGGTACCAGCCGAGCCGCCTGCTGCCAAAATTGTTGAGTTTGATGTTCCATCAGAAACAGCCGCGCCGCCGCCGACACAAGCTGTTGCGCCTGCACCCGCGGCTCCTGCCGCTGCGCCAAGTAATCCGTTCGCTGCTGCGCTCTCAGCGCCTGCGCCGGCAGAGCCTGTAACAACGCCGCCAGCAGCAGTGGTTCCAGCTGAGCCGGTTGCCCCGGCACCTGTGGCCGAACCTGTTGTTGCCGCAAGCCAGCCCTCCGTTGTCGAAGCGTCGGCAGAAGCGATTCAGCCGGCTGCGGCTGCTGTTGTTCCTCCGCCCGCCGCCGAGCCTGCTGCGCCGGTGCCTGCACCAGCTGCAGATCCGCCAGCCGCAGCTGCTCCAGCGCCTGCTCCGGCACCTGTCTTGCCGCAGGCAACAAGCGCCGAGGCGACTCCGCCAGCTATTCCCCCGGCGACTCAATCTGCGCCACTGCCGGCGGTTGCGCCTGTAGCAGCAAATCCATATGCCCCGCCAGCTCCAGCTCCGGCTGGTGTAACTGGTCTTGTGGCTAAGTTGGAGCAGCAGGCTCAAAGAGCAACCGGAAGGCTAGAGCAAAAACTTGACGAAATTCAAGGTCGCCTTGGAAAAGAATTGCATTTGAATGTGAGTAAGCTAGGCGTAAAAGAAGCGTCCAGCATGAAAAACATCAACGCCATGAGAGGCGTCTTGTCACGTCGTCTTTCTGCCGCCAGTGAAGAAGTCAAAGAACAAATTCAAGAAAATTCGAGCGCCGGTTGCGAGCGCATCAAGGACTCCTCTTCGTCTGCATCGTTGAGCATTAATGAAGTTGGACAGGGACTTGGTATGCAGGTTTTGCAGGCCTTTGATGAGCTGAGCAATGGCACTGCCGGCCTCGCCTCTGCTTATGCAGAAAAAGCTGCTGCTCAAGAAAAGCAAGGCCTTGTTGAAATGGCTGAAGTTGTGAAAGAAATGCAGGCAAAGTTGCAAGGCATCAGTGCTCAGCATTTCAAATTGATGCAAGGGCATCATGACCAGCTTCAGGGGCGCCTTGGCGAGCTAAACCAGCATAGTTCAAATGAATTGAATTCTGCCTATGAACGTTTGGTTGTTGAGATACTAAACCACAAGAAAGATTGCACTGTGCGTCTTGATGCACTTGCAGAAGAGCTGATTGACACTATTACAGAAGCTGTTGCACTGTGCGGCTTGAGCATCAATATGCAAGCCGATGCAATTGGAACCAGCGTCCTTGTGCCTAGACTGATAGCTTTGAAGCAAGCGATCGGCACGACTGCTCAAAGACTTCGTGAGCAATATAAGGAAGAAGTAGAAAAAGCTGCCAGCACAAAATTGGCAGAACTTCGTCCAATTTTGATGAGCAGTCGCGAAAAAATGGAAGCTGTAATTGCCAATGCGCAGCAATTGAAATCAACGGTAGAAGTAGGGCAGAAAGAAGAATTTGAAAAAATGCTTGCCTCTCTTACTGCTTTCGTCGATGAGAAAATTGCATCGGCAAAAGCGCTGGCTGACGTCAGCCTTGATGAGCTGTCTACAATTGAAATGAATGTTTCATCCTTGTCCGATGCTGCTGGAATTGAGGCCGACCCAGAACTCGCCGCTGCTCGAAGCCAGGTTTTGACCAAGCTTCAAGATATCGGCACTCGCCTTACAGACAATGTAAACGACTCATTGCGCAAGCAAATCGCCACCATGGAAGATAAAGGGCGAATGTTGCAAGAAGAGCTTATTTCCTCAATGGAAGGCGACGCCTACACTGTGCGTAAGTCTCTTGAGACCAATGCTGCCAAAATCAAAGCTGCGCTAGAACAAGCCTTCGGCGAAATCAACGCCCTGCAAAACCATTACTTGCAATAAGGTCGGTTCGCGTTAGCCAATTCGGATGCTGCCAGGTCGAACTTCGACTCAGCTCTGCAATTGGTCCAAAATTTCGTAAAAATACAGTGCAGGATGAACATCCTTTAAGCAATAGCGCAAAGGAGCGGAAGAGATCCTTATATATATGCGCCCTCTGAATTTCATGGGCTAAGATTGAACCTTGCGAGAGGAGCAGGCTGTATGCCGCTGCCCCACGCATTTTTAGCGGATCTCGAAAGAAGGGAGATTGTCATGGTGACCATGAAAGCGACAGACAAGAATCTTGAATACTTGAAGCTTGACGATACACACGTAAATCCAGTGCTTAGTCGGAGCGCAAGAATTGTCGCTGAACGAGCCAAAGGATCGTTCATCTATGACATGAACGGCGATGCTTATCTAGATTTCACAACCGGAATCGCAGTGAACAACGTTGGACATTGCCACCCTGCTGTTGTAGAAGCAGTCCAAAAACAAGTAGCCGAATTGATGCACACCTCAGTTGTGACACATCACAAGCGCTACATTGAGCTGGCAAAGAAAATTGCCGAAATTGCTCCTGGTCGTCTCGACTCAGTTTTCCTGGCAAACAGCGGCGCAGAAGCTGTTGAAGGTGCAGTCAAATTGGCTCGCTACACAACCGGCAGACCAGTCATCATCAACTTCCGCGGTTCATTCCACGGTCGCACAATTTTCACCACAGCATTAACAACCTCCAAGCTTACATACCGCGAAAAGTATGAGCCGTTGCCAGGTTCAATCCACACAGTTCCATTCCCTTATACATATCGCTCGCACCACCGCGGCAATCCTGAAGCTTGTGTTGATGACTGCATGCACCAGTTGGACATGTTGTTCAGACAAATTGTTCACCCTGAGCAAGTTGCTGCATTCCTTGTTGAACCAGTTCAGGGCGAAGGCGGCTACGTTCCTGCTCCTCCAACATTCTTGAAAAAACTCAGAGAAGTTGCCGACAAGCATGGCATATTGCTAATCATCGACGAAGTACAAACTGGCTTCGGTCGCACAGGCAAAATGTTTGCTATCGAGCACTATGGTGTTGAGCCAGACGTGATGATCATGGCAAAAGGCATCGCAGGCGGCATGCCATTGTCTGGTTTCATCACACGCAGTGAAATTTCAAAGAAATGGGCACCAGGACGTCACGGTTCTACATTTGGTGGCAACCCAGTTTCATGTGCAGCAGCTCTTGCAACAATCGACGTTATCGAAAACGAAAAACTAGTCGAGCGTTCTGCAAAACTCGGTCAGCACATGCAAGATCGTTTGCGCAAGACACTTGCAAACAACCCAAGAGTTGGGGAAGTTCGCGGTCTCGGCATGATGATTGGTATCGAACTTAACGAAGCTGACGGCAGCCCAAGCCACGATCTGGCGGAGCTTGTGGCACAAAAGTGTTTCCAAAACAAACTTCTCGTACTCACCTGCGGAAGCCATGGACACGTACTGAGATTGATTCCGCCACTAAACATAAGCGACGACGAAGCAAATCAAGGTCTCGATATTCTCGAGAAGGCTATCAGCGAAGCTTGTAAGTAATGCAACCCGAAATGGTGCCAAGTCCACACAAACGTTATCCCGGGGGGAAAATATGAGCACGAAGACAGAAACAAGAGAATCAGAAGGAAAGCAAGGAGTGGTTCAAACCTACCAGAACTATATAAACGGTAAATGGGTCAAAGCTAAGAGTGGCAACACATTCACCAGCGTAAGCCCAGCTAACCAAAACGAAATCATCGGCCACTTCGCCGCCTCAGGTCCTGAAGATGTGAAGGCTGCCATTGATGCTGCAGACAAAGCATTCACCGAATGGCGTCGTACCCCGGCTCCAACCCGCGCAGAAATGCTCTACAAAGCTGCATTGTTGCTCGAAGCTCGCAAAGAAGAGCTAGCACGTGTAATGACCCGCGAAATGGGCAAAGTCATCAAAGAAGCTCGCGGCGATGTGCAAGAAGCAATCGACATGGCTAAATACATGGCAGGCGAAGGCCGCCGTATGTTTGGTCAAACAGTTCCTTCTGAAATGCCAAACAAATTTGCGATGTCACTTCGCGCTCCAATCGGCGTAATTGGCGTTATCACCCCGTGGAATTTCCCGGTTGCAATCCCAAGCTGGAAAATATTCCCAGCCATCGTTGCAGGCAACACCGTTGTATTCAAGCCAGCATCAGACACACCACTTTGCGGTTTGATGTTTGTTGAAATTCTCAATGAAGCTGGTTTCCCACCGGGCGTAATCAACCTCATCACCGGCGGTGGCGGAAGCTGCGGCAATGCAATTGTTGAAGACCCACGCGTTCGCGCAATTTCAATCACTGGCTCCACAACTGTTGGACGTCAGGTTGCAGGACGTTGCGGCGAATTGATGAAGCGCATTTCTTGCGAACTCGGCGGCAAAAATGCCATCGTAGTTATGGAAGATGCAGACCTTGACCTTGCTGTTGAAGGCGGACTCTGGGGTTCATTCGGAACAGCCGGACAACGTTGCACAGCAACCAGCCGCATCATCGTTCACAGCAAAGTAATCAAAGAGTTCACCGAGCGCTTTGTCGCCAGAGTTAAAGCTTTGAAAATCGGCAACGGACTCAATGCAGATATCGAAGTTGGACCAGTCGTAAGCAAGTCACAACTCGAATCAGTACACAGCTATGTTGAAATCGGTAAGAAAGAAGGCGCCAAGTTGCTCGCCGGCGGAAATATTCTCGACCAGGGCGATTATGCAAAAGGCTGCTTCCACGAGCCAACCGTATTCGGCGATGTAAAGCCGGACATGCGTATTGCTCAAGAAGAAATCTTCGGACCAGTTACAACAATCATTGAAGTTAAGAGCTTCGATGAAGCACTCAAAGTTGCTAACGGCACCGAATATGGTTTGTCTTTGTCGATGTACACACAAGACGTCAACAGAGCATTCACAGCAATCCAAGAACTCGAATCTGGAATCGTTTATATCAATGCACCAACCATTGGTGCTGAGATTCAACTTCCATTCGGTGGAGTTAAGCAAACAGGCAACGGACACAGAGAAGCTGGAACCGCTGCAATTGATCAGTTTACGGAATGGAAGTCGGTTTACGTTGACTATTCCGGACGCCTGCAAAAGGCACAAATCGACGCGTACGAATCTGGTGCAGACAAGGAGTAAGAGTAGCCATGGATTTCGATTTCACACCCGATCAAATCGCCATTCGCAAACACATGCGTGAGTTTGCAGAGCGTGAGATTGCGCCGAAAGCACAAGAAAACGACCGCAAGGGCGAATTCGACTGGGACATCGCCAAGAAAATCTTCGCTGAAGGTTTCCTCGGTTGCCCAGTACCGGAAAAGTACGGCGGCCTCGGAATGGACTACATCGCTTACGGTTTGATGACTGAAGAAGTTAACCGCGTTTGCTCGTCCACCCGTACATTGTTCTCAGTTCAAACTTCATTGGTGGCACTCACCATTTTGAAGTGGGGAACAGAAGAACAGAAGAAAGAACTTCTTCCAAAAATGTGCTCAGGCGAATACCTCGGCTGCTTCGGTCTTACTGAGCCAGAAGCAGGAAGCGACGCTGCCAACCAACAAACACGTGCTGTCAAAGACGGCAACGACTATTTGCTCACTGGGCAAAAAGTTTGGATTTCTTGCGGAAAAATCGCAACACATGCTTTGATTTTCGCAACCGTAGATCCTGATAAAGGTCACGAAGGCATCACATGCTTCGTCGTTGACACCAAGAGCAAAGGCTTCTCAGCTGTGCCAATCAAAGGCAAGCTAGGTCTTCGCGCTTCAGACACATCTACTTTGTTCCTCGACGAAGTACGCGTGCCTGCTGAAAACATGCTCGGCAAAGTTGGCGAAGGATTCAAAATTGCCATGTCCGCTCTGGACAATGGTCGTTTCTCCGTAGCTGCCGGCGCTGTAGGCTTGATTCAGGGCTGTATCGATCAGTGCACAACCTATGCAATGCAACGCAAGACATTCGGCGTGCCTATCGGTCAACACCAACAAGTACAAGCGATGATCGCTAACATGGTGGCTGATTGTGAAGCAGGACGATTGCTTTACTTGCGTGCCGCTCACTTGAAGACCAAGGGTGTTCGCAACACTCTTGAAACCTCAATCGCCAAATTGTTCTGCGGCGAAGCTGCTAACCGTGCTGGTCACGACGCAGTTCAAATCTTCGGTGGCTATGGCTTCTCAGACGAGTATCCAGTAGAGCGTTATTTCCGCGATGCTAAAGTACTCAACATCTACGAAGGCACACGCGAAATCCAACGCATCATCATCGGTCAAGACGCACTAGGCATCCGCTATGCCAACGGCGCCAAGACCGGCATGCCAACCGCCCTAGCTGGCGTAGGCGCTTAAATCTCATACGGGCGACGTCATGCGTCGCCCGTCCGTTAAAAACAAAAGGGTCGACGCCAAACGTCGACCCTTTTTGCTTTTTCCAGACCGTTCAGTGCGAACTCACATCGCGCCGAAGGCTCATTGGTAGGGGCGACGCCATGCGTCGCCCGGAAGTTAAGTTGCGGTGCTCGCTTAGACAGTCTCGCTCTCTAAAGTAGCGGGCGACGCATGGGATACTTCTGGCGAACTAAAATGGAGCCGAATCAAGTTCGATGATATGAGCTAA
>CAZJLR010000047.1:0-44747 GCA_964546815.1 uncultured Candidatus Obscuribacterales bacterium
CCTGCGCCCCCAGGGCTGCCGCCCTTCAAGCTAGAGTCAATATTGTGCCGGCTTCGCTAAACATTCGAGTTCGCCAGCAGTATCCATGGCGTCGCCTCTACGGCAAGCTCGGACTTTCCGGGATCAAGCATCGTCCCGCGATTACTGCATAATTAGGAAGTTTAGGACGGTAGATTCTACATTGTTGTTGTACTAAAAGCACCTAAACTGAGAGTGTCATCTTCAGGTTCTTTTCAGGCTAAAGTGTCTATATTTTTGAACATTAGACTCATTTGGCGGTTTGGACCCAGCTTACATTAATTGAGGAAGTGCCACCTGTGGCTGATGTATCATCCGAAAATCCAGAAAAGGTCGCTAGTCCTGCTAGTGAGTCTGAACAAGCCAGGCAAAAACTTTCCAATGATGCTCTGGCATCTCCAGCTGCAAAACCACCTGAGCAAGTTAAGGCTCCCGTTGCGGCGCCGGCTAAGGACTCACCTCTTGCCGGAGATTCAAAAGCCTCGACGGACAACTTGCCTGGCTATGACATAGAAAATAATCCCAGTGGTCCTGTTGCTCCGCAAAACCGAGCAGAGCGCGATGCTGCCGAAAGAAAGTATTTCCAATTTCAGTTTGACAAGAAAAATCTTTTGTTAGATCCATTCCAGCCTGGTGAAGGTCCGTTTCAAGTTTTGAGCCGCATGAATCAAGAACATAAACTCGACAAAGCGGTTCCTTACTCAGGTGTTCGAAGAGGTGCCTGGACGGAAGAGCAAATTCAAGATGCTGCTTCGCGCATATCGCACAGAGATTTGCATGGTAAAAAAGAATCGTACCGAGTCGGTGAGCAGACTCCACTCTGGTCGGCGAAAGATATTAGCAAGCAAGTAGATAAAGTGATGAGTCTCCCGCGCGGGCTTGATGTTTCGCACCTTGATGGTGAGATTGACTGGGCCAAAGTGAAAGAAGGAGGCATCGATTTTACCTTTCTGAAAACAACGGGCGCTAAGCGCAACGGCACTGTAGTTGTTGATGACAAATTCGAGCAGAATTATGCCGGTGCCACGGCTGCTGGCTTGGAAGTAGGCTTCTACCATTATTTTCGGGCTGATATTCCGGTGCAAACGCAGGTAGAGCTGTTTGCTCAAACAGTCGGTAAAGTTGATTCTAAAACACATCCTCTTGTACTCGATGTGGAAGAAGATGATGTAAAACCAAATTGGAAAAGTGCGCCCGATGGGCATGAATACAGCGCCGCCGAGCGAGTCAAAATCGTCAATGATTTTTGCGATGGTGTCAAAAAAATATTGGGCAAAGATACACCGATTATGCTTTACACCAGCGCGAAATTCGTCAATGAAAACCTCAACAACGATAAGTCACTTGCAAAATACTCGCTCTGGGATGCAAATTGGAAAGTGCCTCAACCTAACATACCCAAACCCTGGACGAAGAGTGATGTATGGCAATACGCAGGTGACAACGGCAAAGTCGCCGGCATCAATCGCGAAGGCGGCGTAGATTTAGACATGGCAGTAAATCCAAATTTCTTTAAGCAGCTAAAGCATAAACACTAGTTTTATCCGGGGAAAGATCTTATTGATGTCGGTGCAGTCTTAGCAGCAGCCTGCGTCTATTTCTTTTGCTCTAGCATTTTGATTTTGTCTCCAATAAATCGTTGTGAGCCCTCTAGTGATTTCATCTCTAGCCGAATTTCCATCGTTTTATCAAAGACATCAGAGAGCCTTATTTTTGCTGCTCTAATGCCCCAGTACTTTTCCTCTTCGATACTTTTGATTGCTCTCCATGGAATCAATAGCGGCGGATGGAAAAAACTGAAGAAAAAAAGCGGACCCGTTTTTATGTAAAGACCTTCGGCACTGACTCCAATCCAAAGGCATCGTTTGTAGTTTGCTAATCCAAACTTACCCCACTGCCAGCCCTTAAGTTCGCCGAGAAATGATGAGTCGCTTTTGAATCGTTGTGCAAGACGAGCCCATCCGCTCATTTGAGCCGCAAGAAATAAGCTAAACGTCCATATAGCGCAAAAGAAGATTGGAAAAAATCCTGCAATGCCGACGGCTTGAATTGCTTCCACTTTTGTCCATGTCCTTGTACTAGCCTTATGTTCGCATCATACATCTGGACATAATTAGCTTAGGCGGACTCACCGAATAAATTAGCAATGTGCCGACGCATGAGATTAACCCTATTTGCCAGGAGGGTGTTGATACGTCATGCAAGAACGCCAGACCTTTGAAGATCTGGCGCTCTTTTAAGACTGAAAAATCGGTTACTAGATTTTGATTACAAGGTCGCTTGCTTCAAACCGGACTTTAGGTAGTTCTGCATAACGATCATCTGCCGCTCTGTAACCTAGTGGGCAAATAACCAGCGATTTGCAGCCTTTCTCTTCCAGCCCGAGAATTTTGTCGTAGGCTTTGCTGTCGAATCCTTCCATTGGGCAGGCGTCAACTCCTAGAAGTGCCGCTGCGGTTAGAAGTTTTCCTGGTGCGATATAGCATTGTTTTGTCATCCATTCGGCTTTGTCGACTGGGTTATTTAGAAAGCCCTTCATCATCCCACCGTACGCCGTTAGCGAATCTATTGAGACGCCGCGAATTGATGCTATTTTTTCAAGATAGCTGTCGATGTAGGCTTCATCAATGTTGTTTTTTCTGCAAATCACAACAAGATGAGAACATTCAGCCGGCTGTTGTTGGTTCCAGGAATGCTCTGGAAGTTGATCCTTAATTGATTGAGTTGTGACTACTACAAACTTCCATGGTTGTAACCCGAAACTTGAAGCTGAAAGAAGCAAAGCTTGCTCAAGCGTCGACCAGGTTTCATCAGAAAGCTTCTTGCTAGAGTCGAACTTCTTGACAGCGTACCGCCACTTCAGGCTGTTTAGCAAAACGTCTGCTGTTACTGTTCTTTCGCTGATTTTCATTCCTGCTGTTCTCCAAAATGAGAGTTTGATCCTAGCAGAAATAGACCGGTCGTATACCAATTGTGTAGAATTTCAAATTCAATTGCCCGAGGGTCGATGACCAATCGGGCAATTGAATTTGCTGCAGGTTTCTAAATTGGGCTATTTTGATTTGTCCATTGCTTTTTTGCCGGCAACTGTAAGCTGCGTATGCAGTGTGCTCATGTCAGCGTTTAGATTGGCCATTGATGGTCCAACAAAACTTGGAATCTTGTTTGGGTTGTATACAGCAATGTGAGGTACCATATGGATTTGGCTCATCAACTTTGTTGCCATCTCTCTGCTTGCTTTTTCACTGGGCGGCATTTGGTTGTCTGTCTCGGCGGAAGGGCTTTGTTTTGTTGGAAGCATTTGGGACACGTCGAGTTTAACTATCACTGCTTTAGGGTCAGCGTTCACCGCCATGCTCTGTGCTAGCTCGTCAATTTTGTATGATGCTTGTTTGCTATATTCGCAGAATTTGGAACCTGTGAGCACAATTAGTGGAAGATTGTTTTCTTTGGCAATTTCAACTGCACTCGCCATGTCCTTTTCCGAGAATTTTAGTACCTTCCTTTCATGGGGCTTGTATTGGAGTTCTAGCGAGGACTCAGTTTTGGAATCGCTATTTGTACTCGGCTTCTCCTTTTGATTGAGAAGCCTTTCTATGGTTTGTGGGTCGGCTCCTAAAACGTTTGCCCGAGGTTTTGAACTATCGTTTGCATCGTATTTGCTCAGCTCTGGAAATACTCCATGACCATCATTCATGAGTTTGTATGCGAGCTTTAGCTCTTCGCCGAGACTGTCTTTCTGCGGTCCATCAGGCATGCCCGCTTGTTCTTTGCGCATCGAGTTCAGTTTGTCCATGTTCAAATCGACTACGACAGCGGGGGCTTTGTCTGATTCACTGTGTGATTTGATGTATTTGTCCAGACCTATGTTTGACCTTTGGCTGGGCAAGCAACCGTCCATGTTTCTGTTGACGATAACTGGAACATTGAGTTCTTTCGCTGCCGAAAAAGCCTCGATAACTTTGTCGGGGCCGAATTTACTTGATGCGAGTTTGTCTTGTGTTTTACCGCTTTCTGAACCTGCATCTCCTGAGCGTGTGTTATCAGTGCTTTTGCCAGTGCATGCTTTATCGTTGGTTATTTCGAACGCTGGTAAGTATGAAATGATATTCGAAGATTTTGAGGAATCTTGTGACTTTTGAGGAAGTGATTCTGATTTCTGCTCTTTGGCTAATTCGTCGAATAAAGGGTTTGAGCTTTCCGGCTTTCCTGCTTCCGGTTTATTTGAATCATCAATTCTTTTCTCTTGAGTATCAGCCATCTCTTGCCCACCCATGTTGTTTTGCTCACCCCGATGTTGGAACTTTATTTGAAGAGTGTGAAATTCTAGTTACCCCACCCTTTTATGCTTTTGCGGGCGCTAACATGAATCAAGCGGCAGAATAAATCGTCAATTCGGATGATTTGATTTTCCGCCTCTGTTTTTGCCGGTTTCTTCTGGGAAACCAGTGACTTTCGCTTTGTTGCTGGTGCTAGAATCCACGCTACTAAAAGCATGCACTGCCAATACGAAGTTTTCAAAAGAGTTGATGAATGATGATTGTGATGAAGAAAGAAGTTGAATGTCCTAAGCTGATACAGGGTGGCATGGGAATCGGTGTTTCTAACTGGAAACTTGCCCGGGCTGTGTCAATGATGGGGCAGCTGGGGGTAGTTTCAGGAACATTCTTGGACACCTTATTTGCGCGCAGACTGCAAGATGGCGATGTCGGCGGACATATGCGCTTTGCTTGCGAGCATTTTCCTAATCTTGCGCTGGCAAATCGAATTTTTGAACGATATTACATTGAAGGCGGAAAGGCGCCAGAAGCTCCCTATCGCAATGTGCCGATGTTTACCACCAGCCCTTCTCGTGAATTGCTGGAACTTACTGTTCTGGCTAATTTTGCCGAGGTCTTTTTGGCAAAGCAAGGACACGAAGGTGTTGTCGGTATAAATTTGCTGGAAGCTATCCAAATGCCGATTCTGCCATCTTTGTACGGGGCAATGCTTGCAGGTGTTGATTATGTTTTGATGGGAGCCGGCATTCCAAAGGCTATTCCGGGTGTGCTAGATAGCCTGAGTTTGTGTGAGGATGTCTCGTACAAAATTGATGTAGAGCAAGAAAAGGAAAATGCGAGCGACTTTTTCGTTAACTTCTCACCTCGTGAAATTTTGCCGTTCGTAGAGTCGTTAAAGCGTCCCAAGTTTATTGCAATTGTGTCTTCACATGCACTTGCGATAAATCTTGCGCGCAAGGCCAGCGGCAAAGTAGATGGCTTCGTGATTGAGAATCATACCGCCGGTGGACACAATGCGCCTCCGCGCGGTGCCATGGTTCTGGATGATAATGGCGAACCTGTATATGGCGAGCGCGACAATGCCAATCTTGATGAAATCATCAAGCTTGGATTGCCCTTTTGGTTAGCCGGTTCATACGCGAGTCCTGAAAAACTCAAAGATGCACTTGCAACGGGAGCAACTGGAATTCAGGTGGGAACTGCTTTTGCCTACTGTGACGAATCTGGTATCACGCCACAAATTAAGGAAAAAATGTTGGAGGCTATTTCTGAGGGCAAGGTGGATGTTTTCACAGACCCAGATGCTTCTGCCTGTGGTTATCCATTCAAAATAGTTCAGCTGGAAAAATCATTGTCTGATGAGCATGTATTCGAGAGTAGACCTCGTGTCTGCGATTTGGGATATCTGCGCAAAGCATACAAAAAAAGCGATGGCTCTCTGGGCTATCGCTGTCCGGGAGAACCTGTCGACAAGTACGTCGGCAAGGGCGGCTGCGTTGAGGATACAGAAGGGCGCATGTGCTTGTGTAATGGCTTGGCTGCGACGATTGGAATACCGCAATCGCGCTCGCGAAATTATGTAGAGCCGCCGTTGGTGACATCCGGAAAAAGTATTCTTGAGCTGACTAGATTCATGAAGCCTGGCAAGCTTTCATACTCGGCAAAAGATGTTGTTGAAAACATTTTGTTGCAATAGCCAGATCAAAAATATAAACACAATCGATTACATTCGTGCCGGCCTTGTTTTCAGCGCTTATTTCTACCTCTTTAGGATGATTTACTAGCCGCCACCGGTGCGCTTCAATAGTTGCAGAGGTAAATATGAATTTGATTATGCTTGAGCCACCAACACCAGAATCCGTTTGTCCCATTAACAAGCTAATGGACGTCATCAGCGCAAAGTGGACTGTGGAAATAATTCGCGAATTGGCGCTGCAACCTACGCGCACAAGGCGCTTTCTTTTGCATATTCCCGGACTAAGCATGAAAACGCTGTGCCGTCGTTTGCATGCGTTAGAAGCTGCCGGTCTCATTAATCGATATGAATATCCTGGTAAGCCTGCGAAGGTTGAATATAGCCTCAATGACTATGGTCGCAAACTATGCAAAGTTTTCGAGCAAATTAAGCTGCTTCAAGAAGAGCTGAATGGTGCTTGCCAATCATGCACTTGCCCTATGACTACCGAAACTCCATCAGAAGATGCCGTTTGCCCAGAGCGACGCACGCGCAGAACGGTCTAATGCGCTCTATTTGCGGTCGGCATAAGGGCCGGCAGCGCCGTACATTTTCAATTCCAAAAGCAATGTTTTCATGCTGTATAGCGGTTTGTAATTTAGCACTTGCTGCGTTTCGCTGATGTCTATTTTGCGGGGCTTCAATGTTGGGTCAAGTCCCATGTCAATTGCAAGCTCGTAGAATTGTTTGTAGTGGCGCTTAAATGTGCTGCCTGGTCCTTCGATGTCCCAAGTCGCTAAGTCTTCATCTGTATATTGATAGGCGCCGTCTACTGGTAAGAACAATGGACTATTTTGTAATGCATGATTTTTTGATGCAAGCAACTCGATGCTCTTAATCACTGATTGAGAGACATCTGAAATGTGAACTGCGCCTTTGGCAAACCATTTTGCCCATTCAATGAAATTGGCATAGACTTTGCGATTCCATGGCGGAATAAACGCTCTGGGGCGGAGTGTTATTACATTCATGCCATGCCTGAAAGCATACGCTGTCGCGATTTCTTCTCCGAGTACTTTTGAATGCCCATAGATGCCATAACGGTCATCGATGCTAGTGCTAGAGATGAAGATGATGTCTTTGATTTCGTTTTCTGCGCTAGTCTGGAACACATTGAATGTTCCTCCCACATTTAAATCCCAGAAATCATAAACAGTTTTCTCTTGTTTAGACTCATGTATGCCGTGCCATGCGGCGATATGCACAACGATATCGCTGCCTTTCATAGCCGCACGCAATTGGTCGCGCTCTAGAATTGAGCCTTCGATGTACTCTACGCTTGGTACTCCCAGCGCAGAATGCGTGGGTTCGCTTGCAGCCGCTGCAGGCTTTTGCAAATCAAATACTACTGGCGTACGTCCCATTCCTAATAGGGATGAGCAAAGCATTTGTCCAAGGTCACCAGCGCCACCGGTCAAGAAAATCTTCATTGTATTCTCGTCATTTGCGCGACTGCGTCATCATAGTTAAGCACGATGAGCTGTAGCTTTTGGATTTAAATCTGCTTCAGTCTTTGTTTTGTTCCCAATTCCAGCGGATAGATGACCTTTTGCATGTTGCCGGAATGACCTGCGGCAGATTTCAAGCAATGTAATGGAGATTAGTATGAAAGAGTGCGATTTTACTAATTGGTAATTAATGCTTGCTGTCTCTTGAGCGGCTGGCTTTGCGTTACCTATCTCTTTAATTACTTACCCTCCGCCTTTCTGGGAGCATCTGGATGAAAACTAGTGATAATGAATTTCAAGCAAAAGTAGCGGAACTTGAAAGAGTCTTCCACCGGGATAGCCCTTCAAGCATGAGTTATTCGCGACCAGTTTATAGATCTGCTTATTCGACAGATTACAAATACAAGCCAGGCGTAAAGCGGGCAAGTATTGTTTGTGGGCTTATGGCAGGTAGCTTGCTCTTTACTTGCAGCTATGGTGTTGCAATTATGGAGGTCATTAAAAATCCATCTGCTGCTTATGCTTCTGTGTTTGGTCAGAGCAGTCCAGCATATTCAAGTTATTATGGGGGACCAGACCCTCACACAATTGAAGGAACGGCCGCAATTCATGAGTCTATGCAATCGGGCACAGTCAACGTAGCGAAATCAACAATAACTGGCATCGTTGATAGCGAGTCGCAGACAGCTTCTTTGTATTGGACATTCGTGCTTAAAAATAATAACAGTACTGACAAAGAGGCTGCAATTACAATTGACTTGCCAAAAAATTCTGCGCTTTCGCGTGCTACTTTGTGGATAAATGGTGTGGCTCAAGAAGCATCGTTTTCATCTAACAGTCAGGTGCAAAGTGCTTATGACTCTATTGTTGTGCGCCATAGAGACCCGTTGCTTGTCACACAAATTGGCCCGAATCAAATAAAAATTCTTGCTGCACCAGTTAAAGCCAATGGTGGCGAAATGCAATTTAGAATCGGTATTACAGCGCCTGCCGAGCGTGATGAAAACGGGCGCAATATTGTAAGAATGCCGAGTATAGTCAAGTCTAATTTGAAGTTTGATGGGAAGCAAGACATCCATCTAAACTCCGATACTGTTATTGGTGGAATAGGAGAGACTGAAAGATCTGGAATTTACACATTGAGAGCTAATCTAGCAGCTGATGAGCTGAACAAAGTGAAAGTTACACTGAAAGGGCCATCCAGCAAATCTTTCGCTACTCGATTGACTCATACAAGTCCTGCTGAATATGTTGAGGCCGATCTTGTTGACGGACAGCTTGAGTTGAAACGATTGAAAGAAAAACCGTCTTGCAAAATTGTGCCTGATGACGATGTTGCTTTTCGTTTGTCAAATTTATGGGCGCATCAGCAAATTGAACGGCTTGCAGCTCATGGTGATCTCAATGCCGCATGTGATGTGGCCAATGTTTATCGCATAGTGAGCAGTGTTTCTGGTGCAACTGTTCTTGAAGAAGAAAATGATTATTCAAACAATGGACTCAACCGCGAAATGTACCGGACTTTGGGCAAATCAGCATCAACCGGAGACGATTTTACTACCGTGCACGGTTTTGTGCCATATTCTGCAGGCGCCGCAGTAATACAAGGTGGCGCGCCAATGCTGCAAGGTGCAACGAATGGAACTATAGGACCTCAATCAGACGATGCTTTTGCGATACAAGGTCTTAACAGTGCAGGCACTGTGCGTGTGAATAATCTTGCTAATCTCGAAGCTCTACTAAACGTACTTACAAATCTTTTTGAAATCGTGGCAATCACAGTTACCTGTTTCCTGCTTAGCGAAGCTGCTATAAACGATGGCTTACATGTGCCTGTGCGACTGTCTCGCAGCAAAGTAATAATCCTTGCACTGGGAGTACTTGCGCTAGGACTTTCGACCCCAAGCTTTGTAAATATGCTCATCACCTTCATGCGTGACACAAATATGTTCTCCTAATTGTGATTGCACTAATCGGTAGGGGCGACGCCATGCGTCGCCCCTACCGGGTTTTTCTAATTGTGTTTGCGGAATAGCGGTTAGACCGTGTGCGCTTAAGGGCGCCAGTAGACTCCAGCGTCACGTTTGAGAAGTTGAGCACCGATCAATTCGCGTCGCAGTGTGCAGAAATCTTCGTGGTGCCGTCCGAGTATTACATTTACTTCTTTCTCTGGATAACGTCGCGCAGGTTCGAAAAGATCTGCAAGAAAGCGCAGCACCACATGACGTTTCTTTCGACTTGCTGGAATTTCTTTCAGCTTTTCACCCTCAAAGAAATCGCGAAGGACTTTTCTTTCCCAGGCGTCTTCTGCGACTTCATCACTAATTGAAGTCATTGTATCTAAGGCGAGAAATCGCTTGGATAATGCTCTCATTTCGTCGAGGTTCAAACTGTAAACATGCGATGTCCCCTGTGCTTGCATGCTCACAAGACCTATTTCTTTTAGCTTCGCAAGATGATGTGAAACAGTAGGCGCGCGCAGACCGAGCATCTCTGCAATTTCATCAACAGTTCTGTCGGACGAGGACAACAAACCAACAATCTTCAATCGGCTTTCGTCGGACAGCACTTTAAAGAAAGAGATTATTCGAGTTAATTCCGGACTTGCCATAATAAGGACCTTTCTTTGCTTCTCTTATTTAGATGAACATCTAATTAGATGTATATCAAAATAGTTAATCTTTGGCAAGCGACTTAGTTGATTATGCTTTACGTATTTATTGGATCGTGGCAAACAATTTCGTATTTGATGCCTTCAAGGTCTTTGAAGAAAACTGCGTAGTAGCCGGCTGGAGTATATTCGGGGTATTCTCTCGGAGGGCTGACAATATTGGCTCCAATCTCCATTAACTGAGTGTACAGCCTGTCGACCTCTGCTCTATCTTCTGCTTTGAATGCAAGATGATGCAGCGACCCGGGTTTTCTTCGGTTGATATTGTCGTTTTGAAATGCACTTCGAGCTGACGTTATCGCAAATGCCAAGATTGGATGAGAGTACTCAACTACGTGAAACTCGTGCTCGTCGATGACGCCCTCACCTTTCTTCTTAATATCAAAGCCCAAAAGAGGCATTAGTTTGTCATAGAACGGTACGGCAACACTCATGTCCTTAACTGTGATCTGGATATGGTCAATTATTGGTTTCATGGAGATCTTCGCACCTGAATTTATTTGCTGGAGTATTATAGCCCCTGATCAATCTTTGTCTCCCAGAACTTCGTCAGTTTGCGTCCGATTGAGAATTTGTGCATTGGGCGATTAATTCTGCTGCTGCTATTGAGTTGAACAAGGAAAGGACTGCAGCTTGAGGTATATTGTGTATAGCAACTAGCTGTTTTGAAGCATATTAAATCCAGTCGGAGCAAAGCGTCATGCGTTTGGATAAAAACGAAAAGTTGAGATTGCTTGGCCTCTGTGCGGCACTTGCTGCTTTTACCTTCAGTTCTGGCTGTTACGCACAAGAGTCTGATGAAGAGGCGCCACCGCCGCCGCCGCAAAATGCGCAAGATTTGATGAAACAAAGTCGCATGTCGGTTCAAGAGCTAATCAAGGCTGGTACCATCCCCAAGTCAACTACTGACTCAGGGGCTACAACTCCAAGTCCTGATGAATTGCAAGAGCAAGCCAACGCGGCGAAAAATGGGCAGCAAGACGCGGCTCCATCACCTTATTCTCCACAATCACGCTATTCGCAAGAGTCTCTATATCCAGGGCAATCGCAATATCCGCCCGATTCTCAATTTCCATCCGACTCACAATACCAGGGGCAATCTCAATTCCCTCCTGATGGACGATTCCTTATGCAATCACAATACGGTGCACAATCGCAGTATTCACCTCAATCGCAATTTCCGGGGCAGTTGCAGTATTCGCCTTCGCGCTTAGGGCGGCAATCTCAGCCATCAGCGCAAATGCAAAATGCTGCGCCAACGCAAGGTCTTCAGCGAGCACCGCAAGCTTCCTTTCAATCTTCGCCAACAACTAAAGGTGCAAACTCAGCGTTGCCATCTAACTCTTCAATGCCTTCTCAAAATTCAACTCAAGTCGAACAAAGCAGCAAATCAATTACAGATGGTTATTAAAACCACTGGCGCTGCCGAACTTGCCGTATCTCGCTCGCTTTAAATTGCGCAAGCCTGTTTCGGTTCAGGAGAAGATTTGCAGAATAATTCTTTGGCTTCGTGCCAGTTGTGTACTCTTCTATAGCCTGTTACTTTTTTGTTGTGTGGCGCATCAAACAAAATGCCTTCACCGCCAAATAGCTTGAAATGGCGCGCATTATCGTCAATTAGATAATCTGCTTGCACAACATGCTTATTGCCGCAAAAAACATAATTCATTGGAGAGATAAATGGAAAGTGTTCTTGCAGCCAGACATATTTAGGAGCTAGTGATGCAGGCACTTCCATTGCTGCTGTGACAATATAAATTTCATGCTCTTTGCTCATCGCTTCGAGAGCTTCTTGAGCGCCGTCCATCACTTTTAGTTTGGCGAAGAAATCTTCGCAATGCACAATGTCATGTGAGGCGCGTCTGTGTTCTGCAGGTATGACTTCGCTGAGGTGTTTGCCATGCAGATGGGCACGCTCTATCTGAGTGCCGAACGCCCGGTTATACCGGTGAATGTGTTCGCCAAGGGCGTCGGCCATTACTTCGTCCATATCAACTGCAATTCTTGCCATTTCTTGAAATCCTGAATGAAAACGCACAATCCTGTATAATCCAGCATATACCTGAACAAACCGGAAGTCAAGTCGAATGTTAGCTGAAGAACGCCGAAAGCAAATACTGAGCAAGCTTTCCAGTCGTGGGCAAGTGTTAAGTGCTGACCTTGTGCGTGATTTCAACGTGTCTGAAGACACTATTCGTCGCGACCTGAAAGAGATGGCTGACGCCGGACTCTTGAAGAAAGTGCACGGCGGCGCGATGTCGACGACAAGCGTACCTTATGCCCACGACGCCAGAGAATCATTAAACGTCGAGTCCAAATCAGCCATTGCCCAGCGAGCAACCGCTCTTATTCGCAAAGGAATGCTCATATTTATAGATGGTGCCACCACGTCTGCGCAGATTGTTCAGCATCTAGATGCAAACCTTGAGGCAACTTTCGTGACTCATAGTGTGGCGACAGCAGCCTTGCTTGCAAAACTCCAAAAGTCTTCGACGATTTTGCTTGGAGGGCGCGTGGTGCCTGAGTTGCTGATTACTTGCGGACCGCAACTGAGCGAACAAGCAAAGGCTTTCAATCCTGATATTTCAATTGTTAGTGTGCATGGCATTTCGATTGTGGGCGGCGCGACCGTTGAAAGCTATGATGATGCAATCATAAAAAGTGAATTCTTGCGGCGAAGTGCTGAAACAGTGGTGTTAGCTGGTGCTGAGAAGGTTGGATTTATTGCCTCATACAAGCTTGCCGACTTGTCTGAGATTTCGTACCTTATTTCAGATGCATCTAACCATCATCTGAAACCGTTTGTTGATGCCGGTCTTACTGTTTGGCATGTCTGATTCCGTTTGCGGCTAATGAGCTTAGTGATGATGTCGCAAACTCTAGTCTAATTTGCCGATTGAGTTTGATGACTAAATTCTGAATGTTGCATCAGCAATAAAAGAATTTGGTTGATCTGAAGCATGCTGTTGCAATGGCTTCTATATTGGTTGTCTTAGATAACGAATTTATTGTCAAATGACAATTGGAGGATTAATGAAACGCAAAGCATCTGCACATTGGGCCGGCGGTCTTAAAGATGGAAAAGGAACCGTATCGACACAAAGCGGCGTTCTTTCGAAAACACAATACTCATTTGGTACCAGATTCGAAGATGGCATTGGCACAAATCCTGAAGAATTGATTGCCGCTGCTCATGCTTCTTGCTTCTCAATGGCTCTTTCTGGTCAACTCGGCGAAGCCGGTATGACTGCTAAGTCCATTGATACCGAAGCTACTCTCACCATGGAAAAAACAGACGCAGGATTTACAGTGACAGAAATCGTTCTCGATGTTGTTGTTGATATTCCAGGCGCAGACCAGGCTAAATTCAACACAGCTGCTGAAAACGCCAAGAAAGGCTGCCCGATTTCGCGCTTGTTGAATACCAAAATTACAATGAATGCAAAACTAGCTGCTAGCGCTGCACACTAATTTTGTAATACAAAAATATAGACCTGCTTGAGTTGTGGCATTGAAATGCTGTGCTCAAGCAGGTTTTCTTTTGGTGCTGAGTTCTCGACTTAGGACTCATTTGCTTGGTCGGCGCTAATTACTTTATGCGACCCGAGCACTTGTTTAATAATAGGCATTGAATTCTCAAGTTCGCGCAAATTTTCTCTCTGGCGTATGATGAATGATTGCCACTGGGTATCAAGTCTTTCGCGTGCTTCTTCTGTTTGCATAATTGATTTCAGTTGTTGGAAATCGCGTTGCGATTTTTCAAATGACTCTTCAAATTTTTTGAATCCCCACTGATACATTGCTGATTCTGGTGTATACCATTTTTCAAGAAAATGCAGTTGCTCTGCGTTTTTGGCAAACTCGTGACATGAATTAGAGAAATCAGTTACAGCTTTTTCGGGGCTGATTTCTGTTGAGCTTGTAGCTTCTTCAGATGCTGTTTTGTCTTTGTTGCTATTTCTCAAACGTGATTCGACAGACTTAGATGTTTGGTGTCTGTCGAATTGCGGCGGTGTCAATTCTGATTTAGTAACTTGTGTTTCGGCTGCGGCGGCTTTTGATATTTTTGCTTCGAAAGTCTTCATTACCTGCTCATAAACGGGGCTAAAGCGCGATCTGTCTTTCGATTCGCTAGATGAGCCATCTTGCTTGTTGTCGTAGTCTTTCATCAGGCGTTCTTTGAGCAGGTTTTTTCCATACTCTGTGAGTATTTCAAATTGCTGACCTCTTTCGAGTTGCTTGCGACCGTTCAAGTCTTCAACGTCATGTGAGAGCGTTGATAAATCTTGTTCTTTCATTTTTGGAAACATGCGAGCTAAAACATCTGAGTATTGTTCGCCGCTTCTGGCTGCCAGGCTTTTGGTAAGTGTGTTTGTAAATTCTTCAATTGATTTTGCGTAGCGGTCGCGCTCGGCCGTTTCAAATTTTTTTTCGTTTGACCGCAACGCCAATGATTCTAATTTCTCTGCGGGCTTTAGGTCATATCTAAGTACAGCGCGAATGACTTCTCCAGGTTTTTCCGCGCTGGGCTGGGCGCTGCCCATTTCGGTCATCAATCGGGTCGAAAGGGTCGTTGTGTCCTGTCGCGCTTCCTGTTTTGGGTTTGCTTGTCTGTCGCCAGAAAAATCAGGATGCATGGCTTAATCCTCGTCCTCGTCTTACTAATGAAAGCTATGAGCCTTCACATAACAGGCTAGCAAGCAAGTCTGAAAGTTATTTGAAAGAGCCTCGGCTTTTGAACTGTGCAGGCAAGGTCTGATATTGCGCTATATATCAGACTGATTTCGAGTTTCTCCCTGCCCAAAAGGGGGTAATTGCCAATTGTGGGGTGCCTGGAGGCCAAATGGATGTTTCTTAGACCAAAGCATTCGTTTAATCATGGGTTAATTTTGTCTGCTGCGTTGACGCTGCCGCTTTGCCTTTGCCAGCCGACACTGGCAGATTCAAAGTCAGGGCATAGCGCCGATGAAGCTGATATTCGAGCCCAGGCTGCCGCATACACAAAGGCTTTTGCTGTCGGCAATTTGGATGATTTGACTTCGATGTGGTCTGACTCTGCTGTTTTCATGGATCAATCGGGCAATGTTTATCGCGGAAAAGACGGCATTAAGAAGCAATATGCCAGCTTCTTTGCTCGCTATGGCGGACAGCCGATTGAAATTGAAGTGCAGAAGATAGATTTCCCCAGCGATGACACTGCAATCGAAGAAGGAGTATCAAGGCTTAGTAGTTCGAATGCGGAAAATGCAGCTGCGCGTTATGTTGCAACACATGTGAAACGTGACGGAAAATGGCTAATGCAAACAGTGACCGAATCACCATATAGACCCGAAAATAATGGTGATTATCTAAAGCCGCTAGCTTGGTTGGAAGGCAGATGGAAAGCCGAAGGTCCGAAGGGTGTGCTGCGAATCAAATCTACTTGGGCAAACAAAAATGTTATTTCAAATGAGTTTGAAGTTGACGTAAAAGATGGGCCGAAATCAAGTCAAACAGAATACATTTACTGGAATCCACGCAGTGCTGATATTTGTTCGTGGCAGTTTGATTCAAATGGGGGCACCAGCCGGTCTTCTTGGGAGCTAAACGGTGGCACCTGGACAATACACTCAAGTTCTATTCAAGCAGATGGCGCTATAGCCAGGGCAGATTACATAATCAAAGAAGTAGACAAAGACAATTTCATTTGGCAGTCAAAACGAAGAAGTCTGTCTGGGATGCCGCTGCCTGATACTGAGCAAATCAAAGTTACACGAGATAAGGGTTAAGCGCCATGCCTGGAGCCGTTATGAAAAAAGCAAATATTGGATTGATGCTAGCTCTATCATTGCTGTTGCCGATTTTTAGCGGCGCGAACCCCGCGTCAGCCCGAGGTGGTTTTGGCGGTGGTGGGCGCAGCTTTGGTGGAGGCGGCGGATTTGGCGGAGGCGACCGCGGCTTCGGTGGCGATCGCTCTTTTGGTGACCGTGGCTTTGATGGTTTTAGAGATGACGGATTTCGCGGTGGTGACGGCGGAATGCGCTCTGATTTTGCCAGGGATTTCGATAGGGGATTTGATCATCCGTTTGATAATGGTGACATTGGCCGTGCTGATCGACCCGACGCTTTTAACAACAGTGACTTTCATCGCGTTGACCCTATGGATAGTGGCACGCGAAATTATGGCACGCAAAGAAACCTGGCTTCTGATGGGGGATATGGCTCTATCATGCGTTCTGCAGGGGGTGCCGGCTATGCTCGTCCTACCATGCGTATGTCTTCCGCTGCGTTGGGCAATCAAGCACGTTTGGTGCGAAACGGATTCAATAACTACGGCGCATTTCGTGGCAACTGGTGGCATGATCATCCAAATGCCTGGTGGCGCAGAGACTGGGATGACCGCTGGCCATGGCGCTGGGGGACGTGGGGTGAGTTTGCGCCATGGTGGGGTTGTGCGCTAGGTGTGCTGCCTGTTTATTATGACTATGGTGACAACATCACATACGATGATAACGGTTATGTCGATTACGGTGGTAGCCCTGTAGTCAGCGCCGGCGATTACTACCAGGAGGCACAAGACCTGGCTACATCTGGAGATAGTGACGGTGATTTCGGTGAAAGCGCAGCTCCGGTGAGCACGCCACCACCTGTTTCAGGCGGGCCACAGAATTCAAATCCGGTTGCCGGTGAGGCCGAAAAACTTGCGCACTCTGGCGGTGGTGAGTGGAAGCCCTTCGGTGTTTACTCTCTTGTTCAGGGTGGGCAATCAAACAGCACAACGCTGTTTCAATTGTGCTCAAACAAAAAAGGGCAGATAAGAGGAAACTATTTCAACGGTTTGACCAATGACACAGAGCCTGTAACTGGTTCTATAGACAAAAAGAATATGCGAGCAGCCTGGACAGTCGGCAAAGATAAAAAGGTTGTCTATGATACAGGTGTTGCTAATTTGCTTAAAGACGAGAGTCCAATCTTGATTCACTTTGGCAAAGATTCGACCCAGCAGTGGACTCTTGTGCGAATAAAAAATCCAAACGATAGCACAAGCAAAGGTAAAGCGTAGTAAGTGACCAATGATGCGCTAAGACTGTATTTTTGTTTTGCATTTGTTGCGACAGTTTTAGTTGCCGAGGCGCAATCAATAGTTGCGGCAGAGCTTGATGCAACTCGAAATCCACGGTTGCTGCCGCAAGATTTCGTTAAGCCGTCTTGTGGTTTCAAATCCGCTGACTTGATTGCGTCCGCAAATGCTGATGATAATGCAGAAAAAGCATCTGCCGCTGCGTTTCTTTCTAGCGGGCGTTCTAAGTTTGCAGAGGGAAATTACCAGCAAGCATTAGATGATTTAGATCAATCAATAAACATTGATCCTAACAACTCGCTTGCGTATTATTCGCGCGCGTTTCTGTTTCGCCATAAGGGACAAAATCAAAAAGCAAGAGAAGATTGGCTTAGGGCATTGTCTCTTGATCCAAGCCTTGGCGTGGGACGCCTCGGCACATATCAAAATGTTTTTGAGATGCCTTCTCCGGGTCTTGAGAAATCAGATGCAAACAACAATTTACTCTCGATAGAAAAATCTGTCGCCTTTGTTGATGCTGGTGATGCCTTTGCCAAAGAGTTCATAACCGACAGTGAAAAGCTTGATTCATGGTCGCCTGGAGACAAAAGATTTTTCCTGCAGGTTCTAGCAAACATACAGCGCAAATGTCCTGAGCTGATTTCTAAGGCGTGCAATGGTAAAGAGATCCGGCTGCTGTTAAGCCGTGGTGCAATCGGTATTAATAGTATGGATACGAGCCCAGTGAGAGTAATGTGCTTTCCTCTGTCACTGCGGTTTACGCCGCGCGAACTGGAGTGGGCATTGACACATGAGTTTGCCCATATAATAGATACCAGTCAAGTTCTGTCTGATGGAAAAGAGTGGCGTGCTGTTTATTCGCCATATAGATCGCGTTATCTTGCGGTGGAAAAAGACATATCATCAATTAAATTTGATGTGATGCCGTCAATGTCCTCTTGGGGGTTGCCCAGTTCTTATGCCGCTCTTGATGCAACGGAGGGACTCGCAGAGTGTGTCGCGGCAACCGTCGTAGCTGATTGGGTTGCGCCTCAGGATTTGAAAACTTATATTCAGGACAGAATAATTGCTAGGGATTCGGCAGATGATCAACTACGCTCTGGTTTGAGGCAAGTTAGCTTCGATGCTGCTGCAAGAAAGTATAAATCAGTTCTCGAAGACGCTGACACAGTGCTAAGTGCCAACCCAAGTGTAGCGGCTGCCTTTCGTGCTAAGGGAAAGGCATATTTGAATTTAGGCGAGCTGCAAAAGGCAATCGACTGTTTTGATAGAACTATAACTTTGGTGCCAGATGATGCCATGTCGTTTGCCGGACGTGGCGGAGCGTTTCATAAGATGATGAACTATCAAAACGCTGTCGCTGATTATGATCGTGCAATTGCTTTGGACGCTAAACAAGCTGAGACATATAGCAATCGGGGCAGTGCCCATATGGGGCTCAAACAATATCAAAATGCTTTGAATGATTACACAAAAGCAATCGAATTAAGTCCGGGAATTGCGAGCAACTATTCAAAACGTGCTGGCGCATTTATCTATCTGGGAGATGTGAGAAAGGCGCTTGCCGACTTTGACAAGGCTATCTCGCTAAATGCCGATGACTACAATTCTTTGTTGAGCAGAGCGGCAATCTACAACAACCTGGGTCAATTTCAAAATGCTCTTACTGATTGCAATACTGCTGCAGCGTTGAAAGACACAGACAAGCTATTGTTTTTGGCTCGGGGCACAGCCTATGCAGGGTTAGATGAGCCCGCGAAGGCTGTGGATGATTTTAGCAAAGCGATAGCACTCAGCCCTAAGCAAGCAAATTTGTATGCTAGTCGCGGCCAATCATATGAGAAGCTTGGTCAATTCGATAATGCGCTGAGTGACTACAAAACAGCGGTTAGCTTGAATCCTTCCCTTGTGCCAGATCTGAAAGAACGTATCGATGCACTTAGCGCACAAAATGCGCGCGATTAAATGTGCTAATACTCTGCGAAAGAGTTGTTCTAAGCATCGGGTAAGGGGTTAAGTCGAGTGACTTTGCAATTGTTTGCGCCATTAAGATGCGTAGCATTGCTCTTGCCTTTTGTTTGTCGTTAAGCTCAGGTTGTTGCACAGAATTTGATATCACTTTGGTGAGTGCATTTAAGACACTGATTTTGTCTTCTGTGCCTGCTGTTTTTGAAAACGATTCAATGACTGCCTCAGCTTCGGCAATGCTTCGCAAATCTGAGTCGAGTGACAGATTGGTGATCGCCTGTCCTCGCAGAGGACCCGGTTTTTCAGACAATTCCGTGCTCATGTCGAGGAAGGAATTGTAATCTGTTGAGGACAGCAATTTGAGGGCGTCTTTAGCAATTTCTGGCGACTGGCGAATAACTGGTTCTAGCAGGCTTGGGGGAGCTAACTCTGCGACCAGGCTTGCTAACTTTTCGTCTTTAACTTCAGCCATCAACAGCAATGTTGTGACTGTTTCCTTTTTGATTTCAGCTGGGCTATTGTCGCCCAATCGTGTTCTAATTTCTGCTTTGGCCTTCATACGATATTCATTCAAAGACGCGGCAAGAGACTTGTCTGTTAGACCCGGATTTTGCAAGTTGATTCTATCTAGCAACGTATCTTGCATTAGGGCTGTCATACCACTCATAAAGCGAGGCGTGCTGCTTTCGGCTTCTGCAAGTCTTGCTTTTGCTGCTGTTTGCAGTAAGTACGGCAGTTCTGTGTTTGTGCTTCGGGCAATTTGTGTTTTTATTGAGTTAAATCCTTGTCCAAACCAAAATGGCGTGTTTTGCAAAATAATGCGTTTACTGGCTTCCAACCATGCTGGTTTGTCTGAGGCGGCAAGTCTCGTTGTGGCTGAAAAATCTTCTAAAGAAAGTCCTATAAGGTTGCTTAATCTCCCCGCTGTTGTTGGAGATGTTGCATTTAATGCGGCTTGTTCTAGGGTGCCCAAAGGAAACAGTTGTTGGAATAGTCCTTGCTGTCCTTGTTCTGCTAGCAAGGTTTCGGCAAGCTTGATCTTGTCGATGTATTCTGGAGATCTTTCATTAAGTAGGACATCACGACTTGCTTTCGATGCAAGCTCAAGCATTTTTGTAAATTGATTTTGGCGTGATTCGAATGCAGCTTTGTCTACGGTGCTTAGCAAATCAAGCTTTAGAGCTTGAGCCGTGGCAAAGTCTCCGCTGTGCGAACCTTCTGGCGCTGCTTTATCTATTGAATTTTTCAGGGACTGAACATCGAGAAGGCGCCTTCCTAATTCATGAGTCTCGGGGCTTGCCAGCATCGATTTCATGAAAATGACTGAATTGAATACCATTTTTAGATTTGGGCTATCGATGCAGTTGCTAAATTTATTTTTTGCGGCTTCAGTAATGTTTTGGTTGACATAGTCAATTCGTCGCTGGAGTTCTGCGCGACCTTGTTGATCTTCGCCTTGTGGGGCATTCTTCAATGTGCGTGATAGGGCTTCAGCGCTTAGAACAGATTTTATTGGCGCTTGAGAGGTCAGCGTGATGAAATAATCAGGGCTGCTGTCCAGGAAAATGTCACCGTGGTTGACTGCCCAGTTTTCGTGCGCATCGGTATAGCCATATGCTCGTCCGGCATAGCCTTCAAGCTTGATTGCAGCGTCGTAGGCTTTTCTTATTTTAGTTTGTTCAGTCTCGAGTAGGTGTGCCCATTCGTGTCGAATAATGTGCTGGAATTCGTTATCGACACTGTTGTAATGGTCAAAGAATCGCACATCTCTCGTTGCGAATGTTGCATCAGCTTTTGCTTCTAAATCGCCGAGCTCCAGAGCTGTTCTGTTTGTCAAAACGAGATTGTTCATGAGGGTTCGGTTTGGCAATCTATCTAAAAACTGGCCGCTGTGCTCGGGCAATAGATGATTGTTGAATGGTGATGTGTAGAGCTCTCGTCTTGCTTTTAGTATGTCTTCCCTGAGCTCTGGTAAAGCGCTTGGAGAAAGGCTTGCTATGGTTCTCTTCTCGCGCAGTGCGTCGAGAATCTTTGCATATGGTTCAAGTACAGTTACTCTTTGCGTGCGCGCTCTCAATTCCGAGACGTATTTGTCAAATTCGGCACTGCTGATTTTGTTTGCAGCATGCAGCTCGCGTTTGTCTGCAAGCTCCACGCTTTGCTCAGCTGACATTATGCTGTAAGTACGTGCCGGCAGCTCTGCCGGCTTTAGTGGAATCGATTTGGCATCGTCCGTGCTAGTTCCTGGTGGAATTTCACGTTGATTGTCGGTGTGAATGGTTCTTTCATACATTTGTCCATCAGCCGTTGGCAAAATTCTGAGTCGAGCTTGCCAATCTTTTTCAAACTGTGGTGCGCTAAGAATTAAGTTATCCAGAACTTCCGGTTTTACTTTTGCAACCAACTCGGGAGCGAAAGTCACTTCGCGAGGACTTTCCCATCGAGTGCCATTTATATCGGTGGAGACACCGAGCCTTTCATCAGTTTTGTAAATCGTGTGGTTTTCGCCTTTAGATGCGCGGTAAATCAAACCTGATGTTTCGCCGCTGCCATAAGGCACCCACACGCTCGGAAAAGTTTCTGTGCCAAGAGTTGTTTCCTCAAGTATCCTGCCATCTTGTAGTTGCCAAAATTTCATTCCACTTTCGGTTTTATATTCTTTGGCACCATGGAGGGCGCCTTCGCTTGGGTTGTTGTGTTTGCCTATTTCAACTGCATTTTCAATGCCCAACAATTTGTCTGTTGCGCTTTGCTCTTGTAAGTTTGAGCTGCTCTTCTTGTCGGCTTTATCGATGGTTCTTGAGACGCTTTTCGGTGCACTTGCCTCTGCGCTTACTTTTGCATAGTCATTTGATGCAGAAAAAGAATCTCTCAAAATTGGAGCTAATGATTGCTCGCTTGATTGGTTGGTGATCTTTGCTGCGGTGTTTTCACTCTTTGCCGCAAGATGATTCATGCGCAGTCCGCCTGGCACTCCTGCTGCCGCAGTTACTGCAGATTCTAGGGTTCCGCGTAAAAGAATTTTGGACAGGTCGAAGTGTTCGTCTTGTGATGACTGGCGTTGGACTTCAGCTAAAGAGCCCGATAAAAAGCCGAAGCTTGATGCCTGAGCAATTGTCTGTGCAAGCGGGCTGCGTTCAAGAATACCATGGCTCAGGGCACCTGCTCCTTTCATCGCCAGAGCTGAACCTGAGAAAACGAGCACGTCAGTGGCGAGGCTTGACGGGCTTAATGCCTGTTCGATAGTGCTTGAGAGTCCTGTGCTTAATTTGTATTGTCCACTTTCGCTGTCGAAATAAGACTGTCTGTTAAATCCTCCCTCCAGCACGCGTGACGATATGCCAAAACTAAACGCTTTAGCCGAGAGTTCGAGTGGTTTGCCTGCAAGAAATGATGGTGCTAATCCTGCGTCAACCAGTTTGTTGGCCGCGCTGAAGTCCCGGGCACCCAGCAGTTGAAAGCTTCCTTTGGTTAGCGTACCTTTTGTGGCCCCGAGTGAAAAGTCTAAGAGCTGTGAGCCCAAGTCATCGCCGGCTTTGGCTTGGTCTAGTCCATTAAATAAAGCTGCTGCGCCATATCCCGCAATTGCAAATTTCTTGCCGACTGTAGGCATGAATAGGGGCACAGTTTTCAAAAACTCAGCGCCATACTGGGCTATTTCACTTTTGAGTGAACCTTTGCTGTCTGTCTTGTCGTGATTTTGCTTCCATGCTAAATCAACCAGAGACTGAATCCCTTCTTGCAGAACAGATTGTTTTTCGCCCTCTGCCCGATCCATTTAGCGCCTTTCCCGTCCACCCGATTTGATTTTAGGCGAAGTCTGGCAGCATTTAACCGTGTGCTTGTGCAATGCCCAGGGCACAGAACCGTCAGGATCTGCAGGTGCTACAGCACTATTGTGCACCCATCCCCCTTCCCCGTGTCTTGAGGCTGCTGCGGCACTGGTTCCACATGTGCGAAAACTGTCCTACTGGGTAAATTATGTTATCGACAATTGCTGGCACGCGTTAAGGACGGCAAGGACGATAAATATGTTTGCCGTCTGTGGAGATTTTTTGTTTTATTTGTCTTGTCTTTTGTTGTTCTTATTGTGGCACCATATGTGATGCGCTTAAAAAATTTAGTTACATGTTTGTCGCTACCATGCGATCCGCCAGGAAAGAAGTAGACTAAGGGTTCTAAACAATGGTGTTCAAGCGAAAAAGCAAAGTTAGGTCTGACGAAATAAGGCTAAAGTCGGCAGAGGACGAGTTGATGCCAGCGCTTGAAAAATCTTCGGCCGAGCAGTTGCCTGCACCATTGCTCAATTCGGAAAGCAAGGACAGTAATGTCTCGTTTCAATATGCGGGGTTCTGGCACCGGACTTTGGCGGACATTGTTGATGCTTGGCTGCTTCTGGTCGCAGGGTTTGCGCTAATCGCTCCGTTCTGGATTTTTGCATTCACTTATATCCTGGCACCTAAATTGGTAGTTCCCATTTTTAGCGACCGAGGCGGATGGCTTCTTCTCGGTTTGATGCTGGTCCCCGCGATTTTGGGCTTCTTGCTGCCTTGGTTGTATGTAGCTGGCTTAGAAAGTTCCAGGCATCAAGCTACGTTCGGTAAACAATGTTTTGGGCTGAAAGTCACGAATGAAGCTGGGGAGAACATAGGCTTTTTCAAAAGTAGTCTCAAATTAGTGTTAATTGCGATTCTTACGGTTCCTCCTGTTTGGATTGCTAAGGGTTTCGCCGAACTCATCGAGTACAAGATACTTCCGCAAATTGCCCCCGTGATAATTGCCAGCTTTCTCTTCTCGTGGTTTGCATCGCTTATTCCATTGTTTTGTACTTTGTACATGCTATTCAATCAGAGAAAACAAACTGTTTTTGACAAACTTTCCAAACGACTGGTTCTTGTGCATGCAAAACCTAATCTGAGGAAACTCACGGCGTGTGTGCTTATCTGCCTCTTTGTCAATGTATCGGAGCTTGTTGTAGTCACTCACTTCTACAATATCGCAAAAAATTATCATAATGCAAAAACAGATGCAAAACCGAACGGTTGAATACCCAACCAAAAATAGAACCTCATTACTGGAATGCAGAGATAGCTTCAGCGAGTACCGAAAGGGCATTATGAAAAATGGCAAATTCAATAAGTTGAACTTAGAGACTTTCATTTTCTTGATTTGCGGTACTGCATTTTCTATGCAGGGATTTTTCACTGAGTTCCGACTGGCATCATATTTTGATGTGGTATCACCTGCATTAGCGCAGGAAAAAACGAGAATCAATTTTCAGCCCGATGCTCTCTACCACAAAGCCTGGGGCATCATTAAGGAAGTCTATTACGATCAGAGCTTTAATGGGCAAGATTGGGCGAAATGGGAGCACAAATACGACGGAAAGTTAATAACCCAGCATGACGCAGAAAATGCTATCGAGGCTATGCTTAAGAGCTTGGGAGATTCTGGTACTCGATTGTTGAATGCTGATGCTTTCACCGATGATAAGCAGTCTGTTAAGGCAAATCTTTTTGGCGTTGGCATGCAGCTTGGTATGGACAAAAACGGCAAGGTTTTGGTTTTGGGGATAGACGAAAATTTACCAGCAGCCAGAGCGGGGCTGCGACCAGGGGATAGAATCGTGGACGTAGATTACAATCGAACGGATGGCCAATCGTTGGATCAGGTGGTTAAGCTCATTCGAGGATTTAAAGGCACCAAAGTAACCATTACGTATCTGAGAGGTAATAGTACGCAGGTTGCTTCGTTGGTTCGAGCAGAAGCGCCGATCGTATCTGCCAGTGGACAAATGCTCCCTGGTGGCATTGGCTATATTCGGCTATCGAATTTGGTTTCCTATAAGGTTCCGGGCGAGCTAAGAAATACCCTCGTAAAATTGAAAGACCAACAGGCGAAAGGCTTAGTTCTTGATTTGCGGAACAATCATGGTGGGTCGATAGGTAATCTCATTGAAATTGCAAATATGTTTATAGACCGTGGTGTAATTGTTACGACAGTCGATGCTGATGGCTATAGAGTGTCTAATCTGGCTACTGACTCTTCATTCAAGATGTCTCTGCCGATGATTGCGCTGGTGAATCGAAACACTTGTGGCGCCAGTGAGCTGTTAGCAGCCGCATTGCGAGACCATAGTCGAGCACAAATGGTTGGTGAAACTACTTTCGGAAACGGTTTACTGCAGGCTGTTAATAACCTTGGAAATGGAGCCGGTTTAGATGTTTCCGTTGCTCGTTGCCTTACACCTAACGATGATAATATTCACAAGGTTGGAGTTCTTCCCAATTTCGAAGTGGGCCTGTCTCAGTCTGACTTAAAAGCAGGAAAGGGTGCGTGGTGGATAAGCTCAACAGATTCGAATCAATCTGTTGATGCCTCGCCTATTTCCGGCAAAGATATTCAGCTGAATAAGGCAATTGAATTACTCAAAAAACAAATTGTTGACGATAGAACCAAATAGATCTCTTTGGCATCATCGATATGTGACAATGCGAATCTTGACGTTTAGGTTCTGCATATATGCACATGCTGAATTTGTGGTTATCGCCATGGAGTCAAGCTTCCTTCAGCGCTTGTGTAGCCCCGCTGCCTCACGCATGATTGTGGGTGAGTACCTTTGCTTTGGGAATTAGCGATTTGGAACGCATGGATTCTATTTCGAGTAGCAACAAAGAAGCGGAATCGGCATCAGCTCATGCGCTCTCTCTTGAGGCATTCTCTGTTGATGATTTTGATAAGGCAAGATCAAATGGTAGTAAAAGTAAGACAGAAGAGGGAGTTTCTCAAGCTGAGACGAACCCTGTCGAGTTGAGGGTTTATAAAAGCCACAACTACAAATTTGCGGGAACTGATGGGTTTCAGCAGGGGGTTCCTGAGTTTCTGCAATCAGGCACCGCTAATGATGGTGGCAAAGTTCGCTATGATAAAGCAGGCAATATTATCGAGTGGAAGTCGGCAGAGGGTGCTCTTGAGCGAAAGTACATTTATGCTGATGTAGCATCACAACTTGCAAAATTCACCTTTAATCCAGCAAAACCTTACTTGGGAACGGAAGAAGTTGGCGAAGTTACACAGCAAAACCCCATAACTGGTGTTATGGCTGATACTCCATGGAATGCCATACATGACCATAAGGAGCTAGATCAACGACTGTTAGAGGTACGCGAAACCGGCAACAAAATATGGCTCAGAAATGATACAGGGCTGTTCGAGGAATTTGAGACTGATGATAAGGGTGCAAAACATTCTCTGTATGTTTTTGCCCAAGACAAAGAGTTACTGCCGCAAACAATCAAGAGTCCGCTGGAGAATAGGCTGTACGCAACAGAACAAAATCCTGAGAAGAGTATAAGTGCAAAATCAATTCAACAAGGAAACCTTGGAGATTGCGCCTTTGAAGCTGCCCTTGCGGCTCTTGCCGAAAACCACAAGAACGCAATTCTCGAAATGATAACGGACAATAAAGACGGCACTTATACCGTAAAATTTCCGCGCTCGGTCGATGTTAGAGTGGAAGCACCGACAGAAGCTGAATTGGAAACATTCAATGGTCCTTCGGGAATCAATTTTGTGGGTAAGATGTATAGCGGTGAAGGAGAAATAGTTAGCCAAAAACCTCAAGGACCTGAAGACGGGTATTGGGCAACTGTAATAGAAAAAGCGCACCGATACCTCGGTGGTGCAGCAGATAAAAATACAGGGGCATTGCCAATTGACGCAATACGCCTTCTAACTGGTAAGGACAACTTCGAAGAGATTATTCCTGCAACAGAAAAAAACGCAATCATGAGAAGCAATCTAGGTCTTGACCCTAATGCTTCTTGGTTTTCGGTTGGCACTGGTGGAATACACTCATTCGGCTCGCTTGATGAACACCTCGAGTCAGCGCTTGCTGAAGGCAAGCTTGTTGTTGCCGGAACGCCTAACGAAGGTGAACTCTGGTTGAGGTCAGATGGAGATAAAGACAGCGAGCCGAGGGGGCACCTATTGCCAAGCCATGCTTATTCAGTGTTGCGCTATATTCCGCCCAATGGAGCCGACGAAGCAAAGGTTGTGTTGAGAGACCCGTGGGGACGCACCATGAATTTGCAAAATAAGAACGGATATTTGCAAGTGAGTATGAGTGATTTTGCGAAGCTATTCGATGGGGTGTACATAGGTGGCTAGCTTTTGGCAGCATCAATCTCTTGTTGATGCTGATTGTTCTTCTTTGCAGATGAAAAGAGCGTTTTTGGGCTTGACTTGATCTGTCTGTAATTCTACAATCTCTTCGATTACGCCAGATGACTAGCGAGTCGCTAGTCTAGAACAGACGGTTAGCGGAAAAGGGCCACGTAATCTAGAAGGCGCAGATGGAAATAAGCTCGCCATTGAGCATTGGTGATATCTGTGAGGAACTGGGGCTCGAGCCCCAGTTTCTGTTTAATTTGGCTGAATTTTCGAGCAAGTATTACCAGACCTTTTATGTACCAAAACGTTCTGGCGGGTTTAGAGAAATCTCGGCCTCACAAGACAAATTGAAAAGGGTGCAGCGAGTATTTGTCGACGGATTGTTTTCCAGAATAATTATGCCACCACATGTTCATGGTTGTGTGAGAGGACGTTCTGTCGTGACAAATGCGGGGCCACATACAAACAAAGACGTTGTCGTTAATCTTGATCTGTCAAATTTCTTCGGGTCTATAAAGTTTGGCAGAGTAAAGGAAATTTTTGAGTCAAAATTCAACTGTGATGCGACGGCGGCAGAAGTGTTGGCCAAACTTTGCATCTTCAACGGTGGGCTTCCGCAGGGGGCGCCGACGAGCCCCACGCTGGCCAACATTGCCGCATTTGATCTGGACAAACAGATAATGCAGTTATGTCTAGAAAAAGTCGGAGCAAATCAGTATCAGTACACACGTTATGTGGACGATATTACGATATCGGGAACGTCGAGCATTGCAGGCCTCGCGGATGAGATTATCGAGTTAATTCGAAAAAACGGTTTTGAAGTCAATGCAAAAAAGACAAGAATATTGCGGCAATCTACCTGCCAAAAAGTGACGGGTGTAGTCGTGAATCGAAAATTGAGTCCGCCTAAAAAGCTGCTTCGGAAGGTGCGGCAGCAACTTTATTTTTGTGAGAAGTTTGGTCTTGACGGACACTGCAAGCGGCAAAATGTTGCGCCGAACATTTTCGTAAAACAGCTTAGAGGAATGATTAGTTATATAAGGTTGACGCGACCAGAATTGGCTGATGGACTTGTCGTTGAATTAGGTAAGAGTTTGCCTGTATGGGATGCGATGGAAGAAGAAGATTGTATTGCTCGTCTGCTTTCGAAAATCATAACTGCGGGCAAAGTTGCTTCTTTCTATTATGAGAATTTTCGATGTCGTGTTGCTCCTACTGAAGTAACATTTGATGCTGACGATAATATCGTGGTGCGCGCTTTTCAATTGTCTCCTAGCGAGGGCTGGCGCGAATTCAAAGTTGCTTTGCTCAGTTCGCTTCAAATCGAAGAAGAACCAGAAGAGACTCTGACTTGAGTAAAAACTTGCATTTTTAATTTTGCAAGACTCTTGAGAAAATTGCTGACAGCTAAAGTGCAGATTTTGCGTGTTATCTTCGGCTTAATGTGCAGTTTTTTGGCAATTATTTCTGGGACTGGAGAGAATGCTCATGGAAAGAGGTTAAAATCTTGAGGTATATGAATTTCAAAATACCAGGATCGCCTGCATCCGAGGAGGATAAATGAGTAAGATGACCACCTGTTTGTGGTTTGATCGCGGGCAGGCCCGTGAGGCGGCTGAGTTCTACGCGAGTGTTTTTCCCGATAGCAAAGTTGGTTCGGCTCATGCCTCTGCTACAGATAATCCGTCGGCGAAAGAAGGCGAAGAGCTTACTGTGGAGTTCACTGTTTTAGGACAAGCTTTCGTCGGTCTCAATGGTGGTCCGCTTTTTAAGCCAACTATGGCGGTTAGTTTCATGGTGCTGACTGAAAATCAGGAAGAAACAGACCGCTATTGGAATGCAATTGTAGGCAATGGTGGTGAAGAGAGTCACTGCGGATGGTGCACAGACCGCTGGGGCTATGCCTGGCAAATCACACCTCGCGTGCTACTTGAAGCGACGACTGACCCAGACCGTGCAGCCGCGAAACGGGCAATGGAAGCGATGATGACGATGAAAAAAATCGACATCGCGACTATCGAGGCAGCGCGTTGTGGATGATTAAGCTTGTTGGCGGGCGCGCATGATTCGGAAGGCTGCTATAGCGGCGCCGAAGCCGTTGTCGATGTTGACTACGGTAAGGCCTGACGAGCAACTGTTTAGCATGGTGAGGAGTGCGGCTAGTCCGTCGAAAGAGGCTCCGTAGCCAACTGATGTTGGGCAGGCTATGACCGGGCAGTCTACCAATCCACCAACTACGCTAGGCAGCACGCCGTCCATTCCTGCAATGACAATGCAAACTTTAGCTTCGCGCAAATCGGGGATGCGGGTTATCACTCTGTGCAATCCTGCGACGCCAACATCAGCAATTAGTTTTGTAGAAATTGAACAGCACTGCAATATAATTTCTGCCTCTCTGGCCACTGGAAGATCTGAAGTGCCTGCCGTGACGATTAAGACGTGTCCCAGTTCTTCTACTGCTTCGGGAATGTCGCCCCACAAAATGGTGCGTGAGTCAGCGAGATAATTGGCTGTTTGAGAAGCTTTCGTTATTTCTTCTGCTTGTTCGGCGTTTACTCGCGATGCAATTACAAGCTTGTTTTGATGCGAAAGCTTCGCGGCAATTCCAAGAATTTGTTGACTCGTTTTGCCAGGGCAAAAGATTACTTCCGGAAGTCCTTGCCTTAATTGACGGTGGTGGTCAACGTTTGCAAAACCAATGTCTTCATATGGCAAGTTGCGCAATCTTTCGAAAGCGCTGGCTTCGTTTATTTCTCCGCTTGCGACCTTTGCAATAAGGTCACGCAGCCGCTCTTCGTGCATTAGCTATTTTTCTTCAAAGATAAATTCGCGCCACCTTGTCTGTAGCCAGAAAGGTCCAAAGTGACAAAGCGATAACCGAATTCTCTGAGTTTTGCTGATACTTGTTCCATCAGCTCTGGGTTACTTGCCAGCTTTACCATTTCGCGCTGTTCAAGTTCGATGCGTGCAATTTCACCGTGGTGACGAACCCGCAGCTGTTTGAATCCAAGCCCGTGCATGAATGCTTCAGACTTTTCTATTTGCGATAATTTTTCTACGGTAACTGGTTCGTTCATTGGTAGTCTGGATGAGAGGCATGCTGCCTGAGGTCTGTCCCAAGACGGCAAATTTACCTTTTCAGCCAGTTGGCGAATTTCCCATTTTTCTAGCCCGGCATTTTGCAATGGGCTCAGCACGCGATGTTCTTTCGCTGCGCGATTGCCTGGACGAGTGTCTTGCATGTCGTCCATGATGGCACCATAAGCGATGTGCTTGATGTCGATTTCACGGGCAAGATCTTCAAATTCTTTGAACATCGTATTTTTGCAGTGGTAGCATCGCGAGGCGTCGTTTTTCTTGTAGGCTGGGTCGTCGATTTCTTTTGTCTCAACTTCAATGAGATCCCAATTAAACTGTTCTGCCTGTGCTCTTGCTGCTTCGAGATCTTCTTTGGCAAGGCTTGGTGAAACGGCAATTGCAATTTTGGCTTTGTCGCCCAGTGCCTTGCGCGCGTAATAGGCAAGGAGAGAGCTGTCTACTCCACCGGAGTACGCGACGATGACACTGTCGATGCCTGATAGTTGAGATTGCAGCTTTTGAGCTTTTTCTTCTAGTGTGAGTGTTGCTGTGTTTGCCATGATTATGTTAGTTCCCTAACCAGAGTGCCGCCAACCAGTTTTTCGAGTCCTGCTCGAATTGATGCCTCGTCTTCTGCGTCAGACGCGTCGTACAGTTTTTTCAATTCACGGTTTAACATATCCCTGTCGGTTTCTTGTGGACGACCAACGAAAATCTTTTTGTATCTGGTGGCAGTGATACCTTCTGCCGCAGTCAAAAGTTCTTCGAAAAGTTTTTCGCCTGGTCTTAAACCAACAAATTTTATTTCAATGTCTGTTCCTGGGCGAAGTCCCGACAGACGTATTAAGTCGTTTGCCAAATCGATGATTTTTACGGGGTTGCCCATGTCTAGAATGAATATGTCGCCTTGTGCTCCTAGTGCGCCGGCTTGAATAATCAGCTGCACCGCCTCTGGTATCAGCATAAAATAGCGAACAGCATCTTTGTGAGTAACGGTGACGGGTCCGCCAAGCTCAATTTGTTTGCGCCACGTTGGAATTACAGAGCCGCGGCTATCTAGAACATTGCCAAATCTTACTGCGCCAAACTTGGTTGCGGAGCTTTTCGCGACGTCTTGCACGACAAGTTCTGCGACACGCTTGCTTGCACCCATGACTGAGGTAGGGTTGACTGCTTTGTCGCTAGATACCAATACGAAATTTTCTACTTTGAATTGGTCTGCAAGATTTGCAAGATTTTGCGTACCTTGAATGTTGTTTTTTACCGCTTCTGAAACATTGTCTTCCATTAGTGGAACATGTTTGTGTGCCGCGGCGTGAAAAACAACATGTGGCTTGTGCTTAGTGAATATGTGAATCAATCGCTGATAGTCGCGTATGTCGGCGATGATGCTGGTAAGTTTTACCGGCTCTGGTCTGCGTCTTAGCTCTTCCAAAATACCGAAGATGGAGTTCTCTCCGCGTCCTAGAAGCAGCATTTCAGCAGGTTGGAAGCTCATGATTTGGCGGCAGAGCTCACTGCCGATTGATCCGCCTGCGCCTGTAA
Organism: uncultured Candidatus Obscuribacterales bacterium; assembly: GCA_964546815.1. Taxonomy (GTDB): domain Bacteria; phylum Cyanobacteriota; class Vampirovibrionia; order Obscuribacterales; family Obscuribacteraceae; genus JAIEPM01. Next base: position 31,976 of record CAZJLR010000047.1, read on the forward strand.
TCAGCACGCGCTTACCTTCAATGTAGTGAGCAATAGAGGCAGTGTCGAGTTGAACGCGCTCTCTGCCGAGTAAGTCTTCCAGCGAAACTGTTCTCAGTTGGTTTACGCTGACTCTGCCATCGATAAGTTCGAATAGTCCAGGTAGAATGCGGGTTTCTACTTCGGCTTCACGGCATATTTCTACGATGCGGCGTATTTCTGCCGGTGGTGCCGAGGGAATTGCAATGATTACCTGGTCGATGAACAGGGTTTCGATAAAGCGGAGCAAATCTTTGGTGGTACCAAATACGGTGGCGTTGCCTATACGCGTGCTTACTTTGCGCAAGTCGTCGTCTACAAAACCTACAACGTCGGTGCCGAGGTCGAGGCGCAGTGAAAGTTCTTTCGCCACCATCTGTCCGGCGTCGCCTGCGCCTACAACCAGCGCGCGTTTGCGGATTGGTTGGCGCCAGTGACGTCTCTGGCGATGTTCTGTTTGCATGCGGCGAATGACGCGCGCCGTGACAATGAGCACGAAGCTCAATACAGGTTCTATCAGGATGATGCTGTATGACAGTTGATATTTGCCAACTGCAAGTAAGCCGATGGCGCGCAAAATGAAGATGATGCAGGTGACGCTGAGTGTGGAAACGCCTATTTCGACTACTTCTGCAAGCCCGGTATAGCGCCAGAGTCGCGTGTAAACACCGCAAAACCAGTTTGAGAGCAGGCGTAAGCCGGCGAAAATTGGCGCCATGCACAAAAATTGGTGCCAGTACTCTGGGGCGGGTGAGCCGTCAAATCGTATAAGGAATGCCAAAAGTAAGGCAAAGACTACAAGTGAAATGTCTAAAATCAATTGCAGGACACGCAGCCAGCGCACCTTGCCAACCCAGTCGCCTCCGATTTCATGCACAATCAATTCCGGCGGTTCGGCGCCGCCAGGCTGCTTTTCGGGTTCTTTATCGTTGTTTGATGCTGAAGTCACAAAGCGAGATCCGCCACACTGAAGGCAGATCTTAGCATGTCATGAGAATGCCAACATTGGAGCCGCTTAGTCCTGGCTTTAGTTTTGGTCGTCTTTCTGGGGTTGAAGACCGACTGCAATCCAGTCTTTGACAACGTCCAGCGGGACGCTCAGCAGTTTGGCGGTGCCTTCGACTGCCTGTTTGTGATTCATATCTAGTGCTCGAAGTTCTTTATATTGTAATACGGCTTGAATTTGCAAATCGCCCGCCTGGCGGCGCATTTTAGACTTGAACACTATGTTAACGAGGATGTAGGAGACGAAAACGCCCAGAAGCATTGTCTCTACAGCGGGAACCGGACGCATTATGTTGTAAGCACCGCCCGGGAGGGTGCCCATGAACATCTGTCTAATGTTGCCGACAAAGCCCAGGTGGGTGAGGTCGACGAGTTCTTGCCGTCCCATGCTTGCCATGAAGTAAACCATGGCTGTGTAAGCGCCGAAGATTGAAATGTAGATCCAGGGTGAAACCCATGGCACTTTGACTCTGGTGTCGTCCTTGAAAACCTTCCAGGGGAGGGGTTTCCATTCTTGAGGTTTGAAAGGCTTTTTGGGTTTGAATACAAGGTAGCCGCCCAAAATGTACATAAACATCATGGTAGGACCAATGAATTTCTGGCTTGGTACAACAGCCTCATAAGCCAGCAGCGCCCATGATCCGACCATTCCAATCAGAAGGAAAAGGGGATAGCGCCAGCTAAGTAGCTTCTTTTCTACAACGCTGCCGAAAATCCACATAAAACCCATGTTTATGCCGAAGCTCAAAGCGCCCAGCTGGGCCATTGACGTGAAAAACGTCATTTTGAGCAGGTTGGCGTAGTCATTTTTCTCAAGGAAGCTGAAAAACTTAGCAGTAGTCACCGAGTGCTCTGCGCACCAGTTGTTGTATGAATAGCCTTTTGCCAGGTCGCCGCCCGCGTCTCCTACGAAAAACATGCAAGCAAGCATAATAATTATTGTCACCACCGGTTTAATATCCGGCGGCTTCAATAGGTCTCTTTTTCGTGCTGCTGCATTGGTCATAGTAATAAGATAAATCTACCTGTAGTGGATCCTATTGTCAAAGTATACCCCGGCGAGCGGAGTGCGACGCGACTTCAACTTGTGAGGCTGATTAAACGACGATGTTGACCAGTCTGTCTTTGACAAAAATGATCTTGCGTGGCTCTTGACCTTCAAGTTTTTTCTTAATTTTTTCGTCTGATAAAGCAACGCCTTTGGCGTCTGGCTCAGAAATTCCTCTTTTCACTGTGATTTTGCTGACATTCTTGCCGTTTACTTGCAAAACAAGCTCGAATTCGTCTGCGGTTGTCAAATCGGGATTGAAGCCAGGCCATTTTGTGACGTGAATTGATTCGCTTTTTGATTTTGCAAATCCGCTTTGATGCCAGAGTTCTTCTGATAGGTGCGGTGCCATTGGAGCAAGAACCAGGAGTAGTCCTCTGGCTGCAAAGGCTAGTATTTCTTTTTCATCATGGCTGCAAGCTTTAAGCGCGGAATGCTCTTCTGTTTGTTCGCCTCCATTTTTGCCGTTGCCGCTTTCTTGCGCTTTAGCTGCGCTGAAAGCATAGAGTTGATTTACCAATTCCATGCATCTGGCAATGGCAGTGTTGAATGAATAGCGCTCGGTGCCGAGGTCTTCAGTGACAGCTTTGATTGTGCGGTGCGCAACTTGCAGCAATGTTTTTGCATTGCTGTTGAGCCCTTCCGCAAGTGCCAGTCCTTTGGGGCCAAAATCTTTGCTATAGCTTGATTCGGCACCAAGAATGCCGCTGTCGATCAGGTCTTGAATAAAGCGCCAGATTCGGCCGAGGAAACGGAACTGACCGACTGCTCCTTCTTCAGACCACTCGAGCTCTTGCTCGGGCGGGGAGGCGAAAAGTGTGAACAAGCGCGCGGAGTCTGCGCCGAATTTCTTGAAGAAATCGGTTGTGCCAACAACGTTGCCGCGTGACTTGGACATTTTTTCAATGCGCCCTGAAATTGTTGAAAGCTTGGTGACCATGCCCTGCGAGAGCAAGTTTGTGAATGGCTCGTCGCAATTTACGAAGCCGCAATCACGCAATGCTTTTGTGAAAAATCGAGAGTAGAGCAAGTGCAAAATTGCGTGCTCGATGCCGCCGACGTATTGGTCGACTGGCATCCAATAGTTGACTTTCTCTTTGTCGAATGCAAGTTTTGGATTTTTTGCGTCACAATAACGCAAGTAATACCAACTCGAATCAATGAAAGTGTCCATTGTGTCTGTTTCGCGTTTTGCAGCCGCACCGCAGCTTGGGCAGGCTACATTGAGCCATTCTGGGCTCTTGCCCAGCGGCGAGCCGCCTTCACCGGTAAACTCAACGTCGAGAGGCAGTTTAACCGGCAAGTCGCTTTCTTTGACTGGAACGACACCGCATTTTTCGCAGTGCACTAATGGAATTGGGCAGCCCCAATAGCGCTGACGGCTTATGAGCCAATCGCGCAAGCGGAATTGAACTCGCGACCCGCCGCTCTGATTTTCAGATGCCCACTTTGTCATTTGCACTTTTGCTTCATCGCTGGGCAAGCCGTTAAAAGAACCAGAGTTCACCATGATGCCTGGCTCTGTGAATGCTGCTTTGAGTTCGCCGGTGGCTTCGCCTGTTGCAGAGATTACTTCGGTAATTGGCAAATTGAATTTCTTTGCAAATTCAAAATCGCGCTCATCGTGCGCCGGCACGCCCATGACTGCCCCTGTTCCGTAGCTCATCAAAACATAATCGGCTACCCAAACTGGCACAATGTCACCATTGAATGGATTTACTACATACGAGCCTGTCGGCACGCCTGTTTTGTCTTTTTCTGTAGTCATGCGATCAAGCTCTGTTTTTAGCTTGCTGTCGGTGACATATTTGTTTACTGCTTCTCTGTTTTCGTCTGTCGTCAATTCTTGGACGAGTGGATTTTCAGGGGCAAGTACGAGATAGCTGACACCAAATGTGGTGTCGGGGCGTGTTGTGAATACTATGATTTTGACATTTGGTTTGCTTTCAACTGTGAAGTGCAATTCCGCACCTTCAGACTTGCCAATCCAGTTGCGTTGCATCACGCAAACTCTTTCGGGCCAACCTTTGAGTGTGTCGAGATCTTTGAGAAGTGAGTCTGTATATGCAGTGATTTTGAGAAACCACTGTGACATCATTTTTTGTTCTACAGGTGTCTCAGCATGGCGCCAGCATGCGCCGTTTTCAACTTGCTCATTTGCCAAAACTGTCGCGCATTCAGGGCACCAATTTACCGGGGCGCTTTTACGATAGACAAGACCCTTCTCGTAAAATTTGAGAAGGATCCACTGTGTCCAATGGTAATACTCGACATCGCAAGTATTAACTTCTCTGTCCCAGTCATAACTTGTGCCCAGCTTCTTGAGCTGTTCGTCACGCATGTATTTGATGTTTGACTTTGTCCATGATTCAGGATGCAATTTGCGCTTGATTGCTGCATTTTCTGCAGGCAAGCCGAATGAATCCCAGCCCATCGGGTTGAGAACATTGAAACCAAGCATTCGTTTATAACGGCTTATTACATCTGAAATCGTGTAAACGCGCATGTGACCCATGTGCAAGTCGCCCGATGGGTAGGGAAACATGACAAGTGAGTAAAACTTTGGACGCGAGTCGTTGTCGATAGCCTTGTAGATACCCAGCTTTTCCCACTCCGCTTGCCATTGCTCTTCAATTTGCTGCGGATTATATTGAGAACCCATCGCTGCCGAACCTCCGTCACGCTGCCAAACAGTAAAAGAGGGCTTCTTCTTGCAAAGCACAGAAGAGCTCTAGATTACCTCCAAGAATCTTAGCTTATGCGGCATAGCGGGACAAGGAAAACACCTGACATGCTAAGATTCTTTAGTTATTTGTATACGGTGTAATCTCGTGGAAACTGTAAAGAGCCCTCAAATGGATACTATCCCGGACGACATTATGGAAGAAGCGAAGGAGCTGGTACGCGGCTCCGAAGTTTTGCCTGATGGTGTCAATGGTCTTGCCCAAAAAATTTGGGAAGCACGAAAGGAAGGGCGCAAGCTGCGTGTGAAGTTGGGCGTTGACCCGACATCGACAGACCTTCACCTTGGGCACGCCGTCATATTCCGCAAATTGCGCCGTTTCCAAGATTTCGGACACAAGGTTGTGCTCATTATCGGCGGATTTACTGCGCAAATTGGCGACCCGTCCGGGCGTGACAAGACTCGTCCTCCCCTAACCGATGCTGACGTTGCAGGCAATGCGCAAACTTATATAGATCAAATGGGTTTGGTTTTAGACATGAAAGAAACCGAGCTCACAAATAACTCTGATTGGCTGGCGCCTTTAGACCTCAATCTTGTGTTGAAATTGGCAAGTCACGCTACCGTAAATCAGATGCTTGCAAAGGAAGCCTTTGGCGACCGCATGGAAAAACATTTGCCCATTGCTTTGCATGAATTGTTTTACCCTTTATTGCAAGCATACGATTCTGTGGCAATTAAGTGTGATATTGAACTTGGTGGCACCGATCAGCGCTTCAACATTTTGCAGGGGCGAGAGTTGCAGCCGAAGTATGGCTTAAAACCTCAGCTAGGAATGTTTTTGCCTTTGCTTGAAGGTACTGACGGCGTCGCTAAGATGTCGAAGTCATATGGCAATTACATTGCTCTAAAAGACGAGCCTAACGAAATGTTTGGCAAGTGTATGCGAATTCCAGATGGAATTATCGTCAAGTATTTTGAACTCACCACTACTTTGGTAGGCGCTGAAATTGATGCTATCGCAGAGCAGTTGAAAGGTGGTGCCAATCCGAAAGACATGAAAGAAAAGCTTGGACATCAGATAGTTAAGCAATATCATGGTGTTGAAGCAGCAGACCGCGCGCTGTCTGAATGGAAAAAGGTGCACAGCGAAAAGCAGCTTCCAAGTCTTGATGAAATGCGTGTCTTTGAACTTAGCGAAGATAAGCCATTGCTGCGCAAAGTATTACTCGATGCAAAAATGGTTTCTTCCGGTGGCGATGCTAAGCGCATGATATCGCAAGGAGCTGTGCGTTTGGATGGGGAACAAGTCTCTGATCAAAATGCTGTAATTGAGCTGGAAGAAGGAACAGAACGAGTGCTGCAAGTCGGTCGTCGTGAGTTTGTGCGCTTAAAACGAGGCTAGCTTGATGAAGCCTTCCGAACGAGTGTCGGGCGGACTACTTACAAAAGCTCTATACCCAATGGCTATTGCAGCGTTTGCTCTGTCTGCGTTGGACATTGTCGTTTTTAGCTTGTTTAGATTTGAGCAGATCGTAAATACATTGATGGTTGGGCTGGGGCTGATAGTGGTAGATGCTCTGATTTTGTTTGGCGTCTTAAGATCATGTATCAATTCTATTCAACCCCTGCAAGCCGAGCTCGATGAGAGCGTGAAGTTGATTGACAAAATTTCCGGCGCTAGCGCGAATGAAATTGATACGAGTATTAGCAGCTCGCCATTGCTAGAGCGTTTGGAAAATCTTGCAGTCCAGGTGAATGAAACACGTAATCGCGAAAGAAAAATCATTGATAACGCAGTAGACGTTATTTGCGTAATAGATGTCGATGAGCGGTTTTTATCACTGAGCCCGTCAGTGGTAAAACGCTGGGGTTATTCTGAAGATGAATTGCTTGGTAAAAAGCTTTCAGAGTTTCTCGTTTCTGATGGCACAGAGCAGAGTCTTGCTTCGATTTTGGGTGCCAGGGCCAGTATAGAAAAAATCACCTTTGAAAATCGATTCAAGCACAAACAAGGCGACATAATTGATCTCGCGTGGACCGCGCATTGGTCTGCTCGAGATGAAGGTCTCTTTTGCGTCGCTCACGATATAAGTGCGCGAAAGCAGGCGGAAGCAAAAATACAAGAAAGTGAGCAAAGGCTGCGAGTCACCCTGGAAGCGATGCCGATTGGTGTTGTTTGTACAACCCAAAGTGGAACCATTGAATTTGCAAATGAGAGCTTTGGCAAATTCGTGGGGGGTGAGCCTGCTGCGCTCGTCGGCACCGCATTGAGTAAGTTTTTGCCAGCATCGGAAAAAGACAAGATTACTGCGTACTTGAATGATGCTAAAAGCGCGACTGTTCAACTCAAGTCGATCGAGTCATTGTTGGAACGCGCCGAGCAGGACGATGTACCGGTTGATATTTCGGCGACCATGTATAAGGCTGCAGGCGCTTCGAAACTGCTTGTTTCCTTCTCGGACACGTCTGAGCGAAAAGAAGTTGAGAATATTCGGCGCGAATTTGTGGCAATGATAAATCATGATTTGCGCACCCCGCTTACTTCACTAATCATGTTGATTGAATTGTTAGACAGTGGGCTTCATGGTGAGCTCTTGCCTAAAGGAAAAGAAGCTTGCAATCTTGCTTTGATAGAGTTGCAACGTTTGATGCGCCTGGTAAATGATTTGCTAGATCTTGAAAAACTCGAATCGGGCAAGCTGTTTGTTCAGCAAGATATGGTTTGTGTTTTGGATATCATTGAAGCTTCCGTTTCTTCGCTTAAATCTTATGCTGAAAGTCGTGACCTGAAGATCGTTTATCCAGAAACTGAGGCAGATTGTTGGGCCGATAGATCGAGAGTTATTCAAGTGCTCGTAAATTTGCTTTCTAATGCCATTAAGTTTTCGCCTGCTCAATCTTCAATCAATATTGCAGTCGAAGAATTGCCTGACTGCGTAAAAATTTCAGTTAGTGATGAGGGGCGAGGTATCCCTGCTGATAAGGGAGGACAATTGTTTAAGCGTTTTGTGCAAATGAAGTTGGAAGATGCTCGAGTGGGCTCTGGTTTGGGTTTGTCTATTTGCAAAGCAATAGTTGATGCGCACAATGGCACAATAGGATTTGTAAATAAGCAGCCGACTGGAAGCTGTTTTTATTTCACTTTGCCGCACAAGAGTAGTTGATTTGCTCAATCAAAGCTCAAGTCGATAGCCAACTCCATGAACAGTTTTGATCAGTGCTTCTTTGTTGTTGGGGTCGATATTTTTTCTTAATCGGTTGATGCAGCTATACACGGCACGCTGAGATGCATCAGAGTCTGAATGCCAAACTCTTTTGAGAAATGCCTCTGGACCTATTACCTGGTTGGGATGTCTGAAGAAATACTCGAGTACCTCAAACTCGCGGGGCGTCAGCGTAAGTTCTTTCCCGTCTTTCGTGACGATGCGGCTGGCAGTATTTATGGTGACTCCAGCGGCACTCATCGTTTCTTCTTTTGTGCCGCTGTTGCGCCTCAATAAAGCTTTGATGCGTGCCATTAATTCGCGTGTGTCAAATGGTTTTGTAAGGTAGTCGTCTGCTCCTGCTTCGAGTCCATCAACCTTATCTTCGATGCTGTTCATTCCTGTAAGCATGAGGACGGGAGCATTTGCTTTTAGCTTGTAGGATTTGCAAAGCTCGATGCCTGATACTCCTGGTAGCTGTCTGTCTAAAATCAAGAGGTCGTATTCAAACACTTTGAGGTAATCGAGCGCGCTGTTGCCTGTGTTTGCGTGATCGACATTGTGGTGCTCTGATTCAAGCCATTGTTTAACTGTGACGGCAATTGCCATGTCGTCTTCAACCAGAAGTATTTTTGCCATTAAGTTCATTCTTTGCCAGGGCCTGTTGGGTAGGTTACATTCAATTGAGGTTAATAGGCAAGTGGCTGGGTTATTTTCGGTCGTCAATTATGTCGACTGTGGGCAAGTAAATGTTATTGCTGCTTCGCCCTTTCTGAAGCAATTTTTGGATGCTACCTTTGGCGTCATCGTTGGAATTCGTATGTTTTTCTTGTGGTTTTAAATTCTTGAGGTCGATAGTCTTTTTGAGCTCGATGTTTTCGGAAGGGAATTTTATACGGCTTTCGCTATCCGGTTCTGGTTTTCTTGGCTCGAAACTTTGAGGATATTTGCTGCCCGGTTTTGGCATGATCGCGTCTGGCAGGCGCGGAATTTCTGGCTTCGATGGTAAATTGGGCAATTTGAATCCTGGGTCGTTGAGTTCAGGACCCTTCGGTAATTTGAAGCCCGGGTCGTTGATTTCGGGTGCGTCAGGCAGTTTGTAGCCCGGGTCATTTATTTTAGGTTCGTCTGGAAATTTGAAGTCGGGGTCGCCCAGTTTTGGCTTTTCCGATTTGTTGAAATCAGGGTGCTTCTTGTCTGGATTCAAAATTCTGTCGTAGCCAGGATATTTTGAGCCTGGCAGCTGCCCTTTGTCCCCGCCAGCACCGAAATCTGGATTGGGTGCTTGCTTGAAGTCGCCGAGATTTTTAAAATCTGGGTTCTTTTGGCTGTTGAAGTCGGGATTTTTCGGATTTTTGAAATCGCCGAGATTCATCTGTTCCTTGTTGGGGTTACTGAAGTCGGGATTTTTTGGCTTTTCGAAGTCGCCGAGATCTTTAAACCCTTGAATGGAAGACTTGGCATTGGGATCATTCTTTTGGCTGCTTATGCTTTCTTCCAGAGCGCGCGACGAGCTCGATGCGGCGCTCGCTTTTGAAGCTGGCATTTCCCATGCTTGCATTGACAGCGCCGAAGATGCATTGTCGGCTGCGCTTTTCGGCGTCGAGTCAAACTTTGATTCTGTCTTGTCGTTTTTTACTTCCGAATCGTTCATGTGAATCACTCCCAAACCCTTGATAACAAAGTAACAAAGGCTTTTCTCTGAGAGTTCTCTGAAAGTTCACAGATTGTTCACAGCCAAGCTATTTTTTCTTGGCAGTGGTTTTTGCTTGTTTGGGTAATTGACTAATTTTCTTGCCAAATAACTTTGCTTGAGATTTGTTCTTAATTGCCTGATTGGCAGATAACGATTTGTTTGCCAGCTGCTCATAGTATGGAAGGCTTGAAGGAAGCCCCAGTTCGAGAAGGTCCAGTGACTTAACGAGAATTGGATTGATGGAATCTTTATTGCTATCATCCATGCGCAACGCAATAGATTCAGCCGCTTTTCCTATGCGTTCAGAGGCCTTCTTTGTGCGGGCGCTATCATGGACGAGTCCTGCAATGCGGAAAGCGTTTTGGGCACAGTAAATCATGTGACTGTAGTCCCCTATTTGAGTGTAAGAATCCATTGCGCTAAGCCAGGGCTCCCATAAGGCATATTCAAACTCTTCGCCATCAGATTTTTTCATAATTTCTATAGACCGTTTTAGAAGACTACGTACAAGTTTTTCGCTTGCTTTGTTTTTGCTTTCTATTAATAGTTTCGCGGCGCTAAGTTCGTAATCGGCAATAGCAAATTCACCCCAAGCATTGTTCAAACTCGTTTCCATCATAGGCAATGAAGTTTCCACATCCTCCCACCGTCCGGCTTTTGCATCTGCCTTGTGCCGGCTGGTTAGTGCGGAGAGAAAAGTTGAATCCAAGCGCAAATTTCTTTTGCTGAGTTCAGGATAGATCAGGTCATAGATTTCAGTTGAAACTAGGTTTCCATTGATTTTGTTTATTTGTTTTATTTGTGGAACTGTTAGTTTTATTGAGTAGCGTTTTATGCGTTGTACCGCTTCTTTGATGAGTTTTGCTCTTTCTTCCTGCTTTTTTGCGTCTAGTTTTGTAATTTGCTCAAGAGCTTCTATTGCCAGATTTATAGATTCGCTCTCTTCCTTGCTTTTGCTTGCCAGCTCCAAATATAAATTGGCTGCATCAAGCGGACTTTTCGTTTTGCTGGAAATGGTTGTTCTCAGTTTTGATTCCAGTTCCTTACTCGAGCGGATCTGTCCGTCTTGGGAAAGCTTGTTTGCGCGTTCTAGCCAGTAAAGCAAATTTGATTTGGACTGATTGCTGGCTAGTGAAAGATCAGCTTGAAGCAAAATTCCCTCGTCTGTGAATAAAAGCCAGACGAAAAAAAATAATATTGGGGCAAAAACTGCTACCAGTAAGCTTGGATTGAGCGTATCGAATCTTGCTTTGTTTCCCGTGTTACCAGATAAAAGTGGCTTTGTAATTGTTATTGTGTCGTCATCGGAAATGCGTGTTAGCTCAGTCATTAAGTCTTTGATGCTGTCGTATCTTTTTTCTGGGTATTTGTCCAACATTTTTGCAAGAACTTCAATCAGCAATTCAGGGCAGAGTCCTTCCAGGTGTTTCAGCCGTGCGGTGGCATCTGATTTAGCATGTAAATGCAAAATACCGATCGGTGTATCAGCATCAAACAATAATTCACCAGTTAGGCATTGATAAATTATGCATGCAATTGAGTAGATGTCTGAGCGCAGATCAACCTGCTGTCCAGAGCATTGTTCCGGGCTCATGTAGTGAATCGAACCAATCAATTCCCCGGTGTTAGTTAGCTTTTGAACTTCCTCTTGTGTTTCTGCTCTGGCTAAGCCGAAATCGACGACTTTGACGAAGTCATTATTTGGTCTGGACAAAAGCATGATGTTTTCAGGCTTCAAGTCTCGATGAATTACGCCAATTTCGTGTGCGGCATCTATTGCCTCGCAAACCTGCCTCATTATGAAAAGAGTTCTTTGCCAGCTAAGGCGGCTTTCAATTTGCAATAATTTTGCCAGAGTAATTCCGTCTATGTATTCGAAAACCGCATAGGGTATGGCTTCTGTGCTCATGGCGGCGTTGTAGAATGAAACAATATGCTCGTGCGAAAGTCGAGCTAAAATTCGAAACTCCCGCAGAAATCTCTCTTGCTGTGCTTTTGAGGAGAGATACGACGGGTTTAGGATTTTGATTGCAACTTGAGAGTTTATGTCCGTTTGAGTGGCTTTATAAACTGTGCCCATACCACCTGAACCGATTTTTTCGTTGATCAGGTAGCGCTCTTGAAAGAGTTGTCCGGGCTTTAGTAAGTCCATTCGGAATCCACACACTGGCACTATCAGTATACGCCAGGGCGTGCGCCTGAGGTACCAACAGCCTGGAAAAGCTTTGCTGAGTTCAAAAAGTGACATGAGAGAACAGTTAGAATTTTACCTGTCCAATAAGAGATTTTCGGGTATACACTCGTGTTGGCGGTTCAGGAAATTCGGGTGGTTGGACTTATTCTTTTGAATAGGAGAAGGACCCATGCCGGACGTACTTAAAGAAACACCGAATACTAGTAAAGCAGACGAAGCTTCAAAGCCATTGCATGCAGAATTGACGCCCGAAGATCATCAGGCGCAGTTGAAAAGCATGGCGGTGAAAGGTGCAGCAACACCTCTCAATGAGCTTACAGTCACGAATTCAGATGGGCATAAAACTGGATTTCAAGCTTTGCCACAGAATTTGGACAAAGATCTAAAAAACCTACAAAGCGCTCTTGAAACTACGCAAAAGCAAATTAGTGATTTGCGCAAAACATGCGATCCCGGGCTTCTCGACATTGAAGCGGCAAGACGTTCTTTCACTGGTAATCCATACAAATTATTGACGGCTGGTTCTGGCCTCGCGATGTTGTACAAGAGCCCTGCTTTAGCGGCAATCCCGCTGACAGGATATGCTGCATTGCAAGGTTATGACGATTACAAAGGTCTTGCAGGAAGTACTACTTTCCGTGAGCGCGGAAAATACACAATGAGTCTTTTGGCAGATACATCTGCCGGCGCTGGTGCATTGGCATTTCTAACCGACAGCATTCCAATGCGCTACAAGGCACCAATGTTGGCTGGTGGTCTGCTTGTAAGAGCGGCATTAGATTACACTCCGCACAAAAAATAGCATGTAGGGGCGACGCCATGCGTCGCCCGGAATCTGGGGCAGATCTAAGTTGCGGGCGACGCCATGCGTCGCCCCTACGTGTGACAAGCATGTTCAATGTCTAGGAGGTGAAAGTTCTCT
>CAZJLR010000048.1:0-44726 GCA_964546815.1 uncultured Candidatus Obscuribacterales bacterium
CTGCAGTCAATTTTCAATATGACCAACTTTCAAGACGCACGCAGACAACGTATTTGAACGGCTGCGTTTGCAATTATGTTTATGCTCTGAATAACGACATGACGAGCCTCGCGCAATTGTTTGTTGGAAGCTCGGCCACTTTTACTTTTGGATACAACACGGTCCATCAGGTAACCAGCATCACTGTTGACGATGCTTCGTTTATGTGGCAGCCGAGTGCCACTAGCCTCACTGCATACGCTGCTGCTAACAATCTCAATCAGTACACATCAATTGGTGGCACCGCTTGTTCATATAACGCAAATGGCTGTATGACAGGTGGACCAGTTACTGCCACTTTTGACGACCTCAACAGATTGACGCAAGCAGTAAACGGAAGCACCACTAATAATTACTGGACGGACCCGCTCAACAGACAAGCGCAAAAATCGGTAAATGGTTCTAAAACAGCTTTTCTTTACGACGGAAGGCAGCTCGTTGCTGAGTATGACGGCGGTGGAGCTTTGACCAATCGCTACATCGCAGGAGACCGACTGGATGAAGTTTTCGCTTATATAAATGGTAGCACAACCACTTATTTGCATAATGATAGAATTGGATCTGTAATTGCCGAAACCAATGGTATTACTGGTGCACTTCTCAATAAGTTTACTTATGGCATTTTTGGTGAAACTTCTACCACGAGCACCAGTCAATTTGGATTCACGGGACAACGATATGACTCCGAAATACTTAGCTACAATTGCAAGTCCAGATATTATATGCCGTCAATTGCAAGATTCATGCAGCCTGATCCGATTGGTTACGCTGGAGGCGACCTGAATTTGTATGCTTATGTTGGCAATGATTCCGTGAACTTCACTGACCCGCTGGGCTTAGCTCCGCTGCCAGATCTTGACTCATATGGACGCCAACATATTTGGACACCCGAAAGACTGGAAACGGCTCTGGGAGTATTTCGCAAAGATGGAAAACTAACGCCCGGAGAACGGGAGCAACTAACAAGAGGATGCATCGGTGCAGCTGCCGTTATGGTTGGAAATGAATATGGCGAAATTACGGACTATCCTGAGAATCATTCAAAGACAAAAGCATTCCAAACGGCTGAACAAGCCGCCAATCGCTTCACGCCTGATGGCTACAAGAATGTTGTTTACGCAAAACAAGGCGATTACTGGGTGAACAATCAACCTACCCCTCCGGTTCCCGGCCCAGGTGGCGAAATGCCTATAAACTCTGTCGCTAGTAACCAAGGTCACTTCAACTACATCGTGTATTTTCCTGATACTCAATCTTATTTGTGGGGTAACCATGGTGCAGATGATTATCGAGCAGGGAGCCCACAAGCTTTCACTTTGGCACCAAGCTATCCGCAGAACCCTGTGACTGTTTGGTACTCCACTTTGGTTAAGAAGTAATTGAAATGAAGTCTAACTTTTCATTCCTGCAGTTTTTGATTGTGAGCTATCTTGTATTTTTTGCCACTGAGGCCAATGCAAGCAAATCTTTGGATTCTTATACGAAGGATTTTGAGCATGCTAAAAGTACTGCTGCGAGACTGAAAGTTTGCATAGATGCAATAAACGATGGGGTAATCCACCAAGGAAATCCTTCAAAAAATATTGATCAGATCTTCTCGCAACACAACGGCTATATTATTGTCACTAACTCCGATGAAATCCAATTAGATCCCAAACCAAAAAAAGGTTACTTAATTCCGGGGGCGGAAGTCACCAAACAAAATCCCGTGAAGGATTTTGTCTATTTTGAGCAACCAAAAGCCAAGGTTCGAGCAAATATTCACGGTTGGTATTTTACATTTTATTTTGATAAATCAAGACGAATTCTAGATTACGCTTTAACTGACTTTTACCCTTGGTCAAGCTATTCCGCTGTGCAAGAGCTAGCTGGTATCGATGAGCTTTCTCATCGATACCAGCTAGCTTCAGATGCAGACGCTCGAATGCAGGTCTGTATTGATGCTATTAATGCGAAGGCAATACAAAGGGGGGCGCCAATAGCGAACATCTTTAAAATAATGAATCTTCCTGCAAATCGCGCTAGGCCATCCTATGCATCAGGAAAATTTTACGACAAAATTTATTTCCACGATGAGAGTTCGCTACCTGATGATGGTTGGTATTTTGCTTATACAGCAAACAGCGACAATGGTACTGTTGAAAACTATTGGCTTTCAAACACAGCTAGAGAGAGCGGCGATCAGCAGAATCCATATTTCATGATACCTACAATTCAAAACCAAAAGAATTCTCTACCTAAGCCGCAGATTAAGCCGGAGCATAAATCGTTGGTGAAACCATAGCTGCTGCGTTTAGAAACGCTTGTGACTGGCACTCTTCACGATCTCGGAAATTTTCTCCTAAAAGAAAGCGGACTTTTACCTTCCAAAAGAAAGTAATATGGCTTGTTGTGTTCTCTTTAGTGCCTGTGGCTTTTAGGTAATCCCGGCATTGGAAACGACTGAGTGACACCAGCTCACCTGGCGATCATTAATTTCGACGGGAATGCGAACAACAGATAGGATATTAGTATGGAAATAGGCAATCAGGGAGTAAGGCGCAAAAGACTTAGTTATCTGGCGGTTGCGCTTCTGCTTGAATTGGTCACAATAATCCTTTGCCCTTTGGGTAACTACTGTGGGATAAGTGGCCACCCCGTATGGTGTTTGGGAGCTTTGAATTCTTTCATTCATAGAGAGTTGTTTCCAACTGCTGTAAGGACAGGAGTTGGCACGCTTGTAAATGGTGATTATGGATACGATTTGGCTGTAGATTGGACTCGTAACTTAACCATCGCAGCTGCATTCATTTCACTAGTTTGCATAATGAGAAAACCCCGGAAATCACCCAATAATTGGCATATTGTATGGATTCTCTTTCCTTTAACTGTTCACTGGGTTTGCCTTATGGCATTCTACGGTGTTGCGGGACAGGGAGATGGCTGCAAACTTTGACAAAGACGCCTCTTTTGACTCAGAACCCTGTGACTGTCCACTAATTTCGTCTGAAGGATTTAACGTTTACGATGGCTACGGACATCAAGTAACTTCGTTTCCAACTTACGCATAAGCAGTCAATTATGTTGGCAGCAAACCACTTTGACCCAATACTAAGAGGCATCACCAGTGAGAAAATGAGTAATAAAACTGACGAGATAATTTTGAATTTACCGCCGCTAAGTTGCCAAACGTGCCTCATATCGGTTGCTTTATGTTATTGCATTTTTACAACTGGTCTAGCAATAGCTCTGGGCGCAACTTCGATCGCTACAGCGAAAAAGAAGAAAAACATTCATCTGTAGCGCAAATTTTAGTCCAAATACTTTCATCTGGAAGAAGGCAAAGGTAATAATTGAAGAAGCTTGGGTCGACGATGTGCGCCAGTACGTTTTATCGTTTAGATACCGGATTGAAACGAATGATCGAAATATTGGCGTCCCTAATTTTGCAATCGACGGAGGCGGCAGAAAACTCACATTTGGCAAACAAATTCACTTCAACGGTCGGCAGGAAGGTTTGGTACACATTGAACCCGTCGTTGAATGTCCAACTTCCCTCGATATTAGCGTTGAGGACGAGAAAATTAGATTTGATATGACTGATTTGGTTAATGCAAACTGGAGTCCAGAAGTATTAAAACGTATGAAAATGAAGGGACAGATCAAAGACTAAATCGGAATTAAATGGCAGCATGATATGACTTGGCGAATCATTTTTCGTGTCTGTTCGGTGGGTGAATTGTTCGCATTTAACACCAATGTTTGCCCGTAAGCGTCATTTTTGTACATGGAATACAGCATCTTTCTCTGATTTTGCAGCGATTACTTGCTAGCGACTTCTAGAGTATCGGGCTCCTCACACGTGACGACTTGGAACCTGCCGTCTACGATTTTGTCTTGGTTATGCTTTTGAAGATAATGGATGTATACTTCCTCAGCAGATTCATTTCCTTGCAAAAAGAAAACGTGGCCGACATTTTCAAATGTGACTGGAACACACAGCCTATCGGCTAGATAGATAGCTTGTCTAATTACGCGCAAGACCGGCTGATCAGTAAAAGGTTTTAGTTCCATCGCAAAGCTTGGGCATGGTTCAACGTAATACATTTCAGCAACGAAGCTCTTCATGCAATTTTTGCAGCGGGCATCGTATGCGTCACGAATGCGCTCGCCTGTTTCTCTGTCTTTATGAACTGCTGGATACCAGCAACCTTCTCTCCAGGCAACTTCCTGGCTGCAGTTGGGGCAATGAATGCTCTCTGCAGGGACTCGCTCCTGGCTGCCTGTGCCATAGTGTTCCATGGCTACTTTAACTACAGGTGGTGGCGTCTTCTTTTTTGTCATCGATTTACTCCATATCCGTTGCAAAATAGTTTCGATCCAAAAACCCTTTTTGGTCAATTACTTGGAGCCAAGAAAAAGCTGCAATTGCCTTCTCTTGGCGTCCCGAGCATGTGCGGCCCAGGATAACAGCTCAGGGCAGAGTCCTGTGTCACAAGTCTTTTCAGACTTTTGGTTTTTGTTGAAAGATTACTAATCAGGCTTGTCCAGTGTTCAACACAGTCAGGCGGCCGTGAGTAATAATGGAAGTGTTGAGGTTGGAGACTCGCCATGGATCGCGACCAGTTCAGAGAACAAATCACTCAGCGCTATGTGACTGGTAAGGCGCTAGAAGGCTCCAGCATGGACGAAATTGCAAAAGGCATGGTTGACCCAGTCGAACAAATGAACTATGTTACCGGGCAATCCAAGTCCAAGCAGAAATCGACTGCGCCAACCTCCCCATGTGGCGATTCCGGGCTTGCCTGGCTCGTATTCATCGCCCTTATTGCTGTGGCAGTTCTTTCTGGACTGCTCAAAATATTTTTCTAGAGTCACCAGTATGCCCACTAAGACTTTGAGCAAGCGAAAGTCAAACAAACCTGGTCTTGCTGAATCCCAGCCATGGCTCGCCAAAGAATGGCATCCAACTTTGAATGGCGATTTAACCCCGTATGATATTGCAGGCTCCAGCAAGGATATTGTCTGGTGGCAGTGCTCGGTTGATAAGTCGCACGAGTGGGAAGCTTCGCCCGACCGGCGAGTCTACGGAAACTCCGGTTGTCCTTGTTGTCTCAATATGAAGATTGTCCCCGGAAATTCGCTTGCTTCAGTTCGTCCTGATATGGCCAAGCTCTGGCATCCGACACGCAATGACGGATTGACGCCGGACCAGGTCGCGCCGAAATCAGGCATAACTGCCTGGTGGCAGTGTCCGAAAGACAAGAGTCATGAATGGGATGCCATAGTCAAAAATCTCTTCAATGCCAGAGTGCTCAGCTGCCCGATGTGCAACGGCAAGCGTGTCTCCAAAACCAACAGCCTTGCTGCGCGTTATCCAGAAATTGCGGCCCAGTGGCACCCTACCAAAAACGACAGGTGGAAGCCGTCTATGTTTACAGCCAAGAGTCACAAGAAATTTTGGTGGCTCTGTTCAAATGGTCATGAGTGGGAAGCCATAATCTCAAACCGCACTGGCAAAGGGCAGGATTGTCCTAAAGAGAACCTGCTGTCAGACCATTATCCAGAAGTTGCCGCGCAATGGCATCCGAAGAAAAATGCCAAGTTGAAACCTTCTGACGTGTCCTGGGGTTCTGATCGGGTGGTATGGTGGCTCTGCGAAAACAAGCATGCATGGGAAGCTTCGATAAGGTCCAGGACCGTCTTAGGCAAAGACTGCAGTGTATGCAAAACACTAGCATTTCGTTATCCAGCGGTTGCAAGAAACTGGCATCCAACTCGCAATGGAAAGCTGACGCCGAAGGACGTTAAGGCAGGATCGCCAAGTAAGGTCTGGTGGAAATGTGCCCTTGGGCATGTCTGGACTGCAGCTATATCTGCAGTCGTCTATTGTTGGAGGAATCACGGTACAAATGGCTGCCGCAAATGCTTTAGCGAGTACCGCTCAAACTCTTCAGCCGCCACGACACTCAAGGGGCGAGCAAAGACTAACCGCCGCAATCGCATATTAGAAGATGAACGTGCGGATGAAGACGAGCTGGTCTTGCAGCGCAAGAAAGGGCATCTTATCTGAGTCTACTCCTCTCACACTACCTGTGCTGCTTGTTGTTGTAGCCTGTGTGCATACCTTTGCGCAAAGTATAGCCGAGGCAGGTATGCGGCATTCATGCGAAGGCTGATTAGTTGTTCCATTCCCCTGTGAGGTTTATCTTAGCTGGTGTCATCGTATGTCTCCGTCCACCTATGCGACCACGAGCTCGTGCAGCGTCTTTACCCGCCCGAGTTCTTTCGGAAGTAGTCTCGCGTTCGAATTCAGCCAGCGCAGCAAAAATTCCGAACACAAGTTTTCCTGTTGTTGTCGTTGTGTTAATGCTGGTGTTAACGGTGACGTAAAAGCGCGGAATTCCGGCGAGCAATTTGAGTTTGCAGCGATGCGAGGTCTCAGTAATTGAAAAGAGCAAGCTCGGTTTGTCGAACCTGCTCCCCTAAAATCAAGCAAACCAGCAACAAGCTTGTGCAGAAAATCGCCACTGCATCGCCAGTTTGTTTTTGTCACTCGGTTTTGCTTTTGTCGTCTTTCAACTTTCGTCCTTTTAATCGCCGAACTTTTGCCTTTTCTGTTGCTCTTTCGGCGGCTTCATGCGCTCGATATGATTTTCCATCGATCAACAGCGTCTCCGATTTGTGCAAAAGCCTGTCCACTAAGGTGACTAAGCAAGCGTTATGCAGTGCACTGCATAACGCTTGCTTAGTCACTTTGGTTGACCGTCTTGTACATAAATAAGGCTGAGACGGTTGTGATAAAAGGAGAATCTTTCCGGAACCGCGAAGCACTTGAACACGCCGAGCAAAGGCGTTAGCACGCCAAAAGAAAACAAAACGAACAACAAAACTCAACCCACTAAGTAATAAATCGAGAATCAGCTGCAAAAGGTGCGCAATAATTGCGCACCTTTTGCCATTTGCGCAGCATTTTTCCGCGTTTTTAAATCACCGCTGGCACTTCACTGGATCGCCTGGCATATTTGAGCCAAAAGGTGCACAGCAAGCGCTGCTATAACCAGAATGACTGTAATATAATTGCACAAGCAAACCTTTGTCTGACACAAATTAAGTGACATGATACAGGGGATATATGTATTGAATGGCATTGTTCCCAGACCTGTGAACCAAGCGTGAGTTTGCTTTGCGCAGCTGAAGTGGACTGTTGAAATCCGCTGAAGAGATCTTCTGAAAGTGACACTAGATATCACAGGTTTCCGACGAAACTTGTTGTAATGTTACACTGTTATTTAACTCTTCCTGATGTCTCGGTAGAATTGATATAGAAACCTTCGGAGAAGATAGTTTTGTTTGAGCTGGATTACCAAGAAGTCAAAGACGCCGCCCATAGAGACATTATAAAAAAGAGGCGAGAAAATCTCCTGAAATATCTCGGTGAGCTTGAATGGTACAGAGCATCAAAAGTGCCCAGTTTTCGCACAGCATCGAAAGGATTAAACGCTTTTATCGACGATATTACTGAACAGCTGACACTGATGGCATCAGATAGGCTTGCTCAGGCAACAAAGGAACGAAAATTTGGAGCATATAGGCCGATAAATATTCTGATTCAATCTCCACCGGGAGCCGGAAAATCCTCGCTAGTACGAGCAATAGCCTCTAAGCTGAACAAGACAACGGAAAGAATCGGAAAACTTTCCGAGATAAACTGCTCAAATCTCTCAACTTGGGCCGAGGTAATTCCAAGTTTCGAACGTTTTGCGGTTCTCCACGACAATGGCATGCTGCCTCTCGCATTCTTTGACGAGATGGATGTGCCATCATGGCACGCTTTTCAATATATGCTAATGCCGATGAATGAGGGAGCCATCATTTCTAACGGACATCAGTTGAAATTCGGAAGTGCAGTTTTTTTCTTTGCTGCCAGTCGTCCAATGACGTTGGAAACTAAGAAGTCTCTTTTTAACACTCATACGGGGACTGATTGGCTTGGAGATTCAAAACAGCAAATTGAGATTTTTGCAAAATCGGACCAAGCTCCACCTAAATTCGCAGATTTCTTTTCACGGATTGATATGTTTCTTCCTTTACCTGGAATGAGAGATCATTTCATGGATGGAGTTAACGGCGAATCAATTTATTCACAGGAACTTTCTGTGATTGACATGGTTATTGCCTTAATTCTAAATCGTTTTCCCCAAGTTGAAGAGGTTGACAAACGGGTTCTATTGTTTCTTGGAGGAAGCCTTCCAGATTCCAAAAGAGAGCTTGAAAAAGCGATTTTCCAGTCAACAACTCAAAGTACTGATCGAAAATTCAAGTTTGAACATCTCCCATCCAAGTTGCTCGCCGGCCCATGGTTCACGGAATCTGAACACGTAGACGCAAATTTCTTGCCAGTTCACTCTTTTCACTGGACGGACGATATGTGGGGTAAAGCGAAGCAAATAGCAGCTTCATGCGGTCTGTCATTTACAAAAGATGCAGAAGAGTCATTGCGATTTCATTTTCTCAACGTGCCAGCAGGCATCAGTACTTGCAGAATCAAAAAAACTGACATTGGCGACGAATTAGATCAGGCCCAGATTGGCTCGAAGAATCTTGTTGATTACATAATGTTGATGGTTCGATTAGCAAAGAAGAATGGCGACGAGCAAATCACCAAAGATGTTATCAATGAAATTTACGGTAACAATGAAATCTGGCCTTTCTGTTCTCCGCGTCCGTATTGAAAACAGTTGATGTTCACTTGTATTGACCAAGTCTTGCCTGTGACTTGGTGAATTCTTTGGCGAGGTTTGGCGATTTAAATGGCAATTCGCGGAGTCAAAAATGCTTACTGGGCTGAAAAAAAATGCCAAACAATTCGTCAAGAATTGCCAAATAGCCCGCCAAGAACTCGGCAATTTATTGCACCAAATCACACAATGGCAAACAAAGCACGCGAAGAGGCTGAGCAGGCGGAAAGCAATAACTAGGTTGCGGGGACAACCGTTAGAAATTCTCCCGTTTTGGACCATGGCACAGATAGCCAGCTTTTCCATAAACCTATCCTGGTATGATTTCTTTTTCGGCTAGAAGCCAATCTGAGACATCTCTTCCCTGCTTCGAACCGCCAGCCTGCCAGATGAAATAGGCTCTTGTCGATATGTTTTCATGCCTTGATGTGTGTCTATGTTCCATGCTCCCGAAGCTGAACTTATAAGGCACGAACTCATTTCTTACAGTTTCCGTTCCAGACAGGTCCAGCACTTGGGGCTTCAGTGGCCTTAAAGGATCAAAGCCATACAAAAGCGGAAAGATTGTTGCCGTAACTTTCTTGCCCTGAAGGCTTTTGGGGCTAGGCACCATAATTTGAAATACGTAATTAGAAAACATGAGCACGAAAATCATGTAAGGTACATTCAATTCGTTCGTGTGCCTGCGCGCCAATACTGCTGTCACTGTGTCTAACGGAGCTCTGGCTGGAATGATACTATGTAAAACCTGTGGGCAATAATTGTCGAGCTGAAGCGGCTTCTTATCCAGTAACCAATTGATCACCGGAGTGAAATGTGTCAACTCATCTCTAGGCATAAGTGCTATTGCCATGCGCAGAAGCGCCTTAAAAACAGATTGCGGAATAAACGGTTCTCTTGGTAATCGATTGAATTCAAAGGACTTTGCTTCGTTATCGAAATCGGCTATCTTGTATTTTTCTTCCATCTGCATTTTTAAGCCGCTGGCAGATGAATCAATTCTCCAGCCCAAATGCTCGCGCTTAATTGACGGATAGCCTTTCTTCCCGCGAATGCAAGACACCACTCTGTATGGCAGGCTCCACTTACCGAATTGATCTTCGATGCCGCCGCCGAAATATTTGTTGCACGTGTCGCATTCATCTGCGGCAAGCAGCCAGCGATTACCGATACACTCAGCTAGAACATGGCAATCAGTCTTGAACCGAACTTCGGGGCTGCCCTTTCCGCAGTAACGACATGTAGTGTGCCCATCAGACGAAACTGATGTTGCATTTGCACCAGAAGAATCCTGAATGTAAATCAGGGTATCGTATTTAGTCTTATAGACATCTAGGGTGCCTTTGATAAGTTCGGGCAGGTCGATCTGTGCTGTATCAATCACTTACCTAAACGCCTTCTCGATGTGGAATAAGGGACTACCGTCAAAGCCTTTGCTTACTTGTTTGCTGATTAGTCCCGCTTCTGTAAGCGCTTTGATTGACCTCGACACGTTTGATTCAGTCATGCCGAGTTCTTCAGCAATGACGTTTTGTTTTATTCCGATCACCCCGTCAAACTCTAGAGCAAGCAAATGCATAAGAACGCGTGCCTGCTCGCCTGTTAGGTTCGCCTTCGCAGCGCGCGAAAAAAACTTGTGCTTTTGCTCCATTGAAAACGACCCACTGGTGTTAAATATGTTACTTATCATATATGATAAGTGGGAGCAGATCAACGCCTGCTAATCAGATACGAGCTTCTTGAAGTTTTTCAGCTAGCACCACGTGCGGAACGGTAATTTTCGGAGGCGTGAATACAGCAGAACCGCCGCATCCTACAGCGGCCTCTTACATTGTGAGCAAATTGCACTTTGTGACGCTGCTGGCGCGGGCCCTGCATAGTAACCTTCATTTATGTCAATCAGCCCCGGAGCTGGCCCAGCATAGTAGCTCTTTTTGCCGCTTATGATGATTTCTTTTTTTACGAACAAGCGGCCATACATGGACCGGAGCACTTCTTCTTGGTCTTCCGCAGATAATCCTTCCAGCCAGGTCTTCAGTTTCTGCACATTCTGATTCATGGAAATCCTCCTTCAGTCTGTATTTCCGCAAGCCTGGCATTTATGGGCGTCGCCCCAAAATTGCCACCACTTATTCTTATATTTCCAGGCCGAACGACTACACACTGGACATTTCGCGGTTATTTTGTCGGTTTCCCTAAGCGCTTCGCGATAGGCCCATTGCCTATCGGATTCTTTGGGTTCACCAAGCAAATCAGAATCTTCCGCCTCGCTGGTTCCAAGCAATTGACGCAGAGCAGGCAGGTCCGATGTTAGCTTCGATTGGTCCACCATCAGATCATCGGTAATCCCAACTATCGAAATGTTTTCGCCCATCAATTTGCTATGCAGCTGCGCATTCTCTTGCCAGCGACAGACCAGCTTCAAGAATGTCACGGCCAATAGAATTCCGGCCATGATTTCCCATGTGGCATCGGCTATTGCGACATATGGACCACCTTTCAATACATATCGGACTGGCAAACCTAGGATGGGCGTCAGCAGTGCGATAACGTCCGCCAACAAATTCAATCGATTCAGCCCAGCTCGTCTCCGCTGGTGGAGCCGTTTAGCTACGAGGCTGTCGAACCTCTTCTGATTAATCTGCTCGGGAAGACTAGCGTTCTGAGTCATGGATCAAGCCGCTCAATATGGACGTTTGCATTGCGGACAGGCGTTCGTCGAAGAGGCCATTGGAGGCGCCGGAGCCGGACCACCGAAGTAACCTTTATTGAAGTCGACCATTCCTGGTGCCGGTCCGCCATAAAATCCTCTCCGCTCGATATCACTTCCTGAGAGCGCTAGCATTACGGCATGCTTGTCTTGCGGGTTCAATTCACTCATCCACTTTCTCAAAAACTCGACCTTCTCGTTCATTTCGCCTCCGTGCAAAGTAATGTAGCCGGCAGATCGTCGAAGATTACAATTATAAGCCTTTGCGGCAGGTTGTCATAGCGGTTATGGTATTTTATCTACCTATGCTTATAGCTGGTAGCTGCAAATGCTGTCATTGCTTATCCCTATCTAGAAATGGTTTTGGAACCTGAGGCGGCTATATACTCAAAGACCGGGCTATTGAAATTACTTATGTAGAGTTGCCGCTCTAGTAAATACGCCGGAACAAATAAGAATGAAAGACCCACATCATATAAATCGCGTTCGCCTCTTTAATTGTATGAAGAAAAAGGAACATTTGATTTCCGCGCTCCAACATGGGCTGCAGTTAAACCCCCATGCTGTGCGCCTCCCATTTGATGTCGAAACGCTTAGGGAACTTCCGGATAAAGTTAGACATAAGATCGAATCTGAATTAGTGGTTGACAAATCAGTACCGAGTTCCGAAGACCGACACATTGTTGTTCGAGTACCAATGGCTTGTTTTTCTGAAGTGCTTGGGAAGCGTGGACGCACGATCAGAAAACACTTACTTAATTTCGGTAGTTTCGGACTTTTCGTAAGTATCCACTGGCTGCAGAGACATGGGGGAGACCGTGTAGTTTACACCGGTGGCGCATTCGGAGCCAGACTCAATCGGCTATTTTTGTCCTCATTCTATGGTGATGACGAACGAAAAAATGCAGATCGTTTCAATATGTGGTTGGATTTGATCTCAATGACCGAATTGGGTTGGCATTTGCAAGAACAGGAATGGAGAATAGCTCGGCCTCCAATATCTGCTGTTCCTTTTGAGGGAGATGAGACCGGAGAGCTGTTGTCTATCAAAATTGCCGATATCGAGGGCGTGTTCGTACGATCAGGAACGGAAATCAGCGAAATACATGAGTTATTGGAGCAGAAGGCAGATAAAGAAGCCTGGAGAGATCCTCTACCGCAGGTTTGGTCAATAACAGAAGAATTTCTGAATACCGGATTGCCTCCAGGTGTTGCAGATCAGCAGTAATCTGACGTAAATGGTCATGATAGCGGCAGAGGAAAACGGTTTTGCCGTAACGTTTACATTAATCACTCCTCGCATCCCCGAATCTAGTTCCCTGCAGTTGTTGCATTAGATACGCGTCGAGAATCTCCCTGACTTGTTTTCCATACATTGTTGGCTTGTTGAGGAGCGCATTTGCTACCACCCCAACCAATTCCCAATTGTCCTCATTTTCTATGAGCTCCTGTGCCCTCATCTTCATTTCTCGCAGATATTTCATAATTTGCGTCTTGCTAGAACAAGCGCATCGAGAAAAATGATGGGCATACACCAGATCAGCAGATACTCCGACCCGCCGTGCGCTACCGGCACGCCGGCGTTCAGCAGCCCATCCAGCGAAGGAACTAGTCACAATGCACTCGAGAAGGCGCTCCGATCTCGGCGGACCCTCCACCTGATCAAGACCGCGCGGCCAAGTAAATTCAGTACGACCAGAACTTACGGCGTCCTTGATGATGCTAACCCGCTTCGTCTTCATGCCTAAGAGATATTGAACGACGGCATGCCCAGCCTCGTGATACGCGGCTCGTTCTGTGTCACTTATCTGTCCTGCTCCCATGTGTCAATGCTCAATATCAACTTGTCGGCCAATTATAGTGCCAACTTATGGTGGTTGTGATAGAGGGAGAAAAAATGCTCATTCTGTCTTCCAAGCATTGGATGTCTCACACTTGAATACAGGGCAATTGGAACAGTAACTTTCCTTTCCTGACAAATAGCTAAGAAGGATCAATTAACTTTTTACGGCTATCTATCTATAGTGATCCCTGTGTTATTGGCGCGAATCTCTCAAATCTCAACTATCCAAAAAGTATTTTCAAGCAATTGGTAGCTGTTTGATTCGAACACTTTCGCTTTGGTAAAGGTCAAAGTATTCGCGTTTCTTTTCCTGCCATCGACTTAGGTTCGTTCCAGGAAATCTTTTCCAAATGGCGTCTGCGATAACTAACAGCAAGCCATAGTCAAGATAAATGCCTGTCAAAAAACGCTGTGCGAGAGAATAGCGCTCCTTAGCATTGTGGTCGTCGTGATAATTGAGCCAATTGATACGTCTGCCTTTTTCATCTACAACAATACGTGTTTGCGTCTTGATAGCGTATGGCGTTGCATGAACTTCCTGGCATAGCTCATCATAAAGCTTGTCCAGTACGATGCCGCATTCGCTTGCACTTTTCAAAATGGGAATAATTTTGAAGTGATTTTTGTATTGTCGATATTTTTTCTTGCTTTTTATTGCATCGAGCCAGACTGAAGCAGCATGAGGCTCATTCACCATTCTTACTGCAAAAGCGCAAAATTCTAAAGCTTTTCGCCTGTGGTTTTCACTGTCAGTTGAATGTGCTCGCAAACAAGTTAAATTGCCAAAAAGAAATTCACGCCGCAGTGCCTGAAGGCTATCAGAAAGTGCTTCGCGTTGATCTTTTGTTAGTTCTTCTACTACTTGTTGGTAAAGCTCTTGAATTTCATCATGCAGTATGAATATTCCGTTGATCAATAGGTCCGGCCTCACGAAAGAGTAACTCGATTCAAATGCCCAAGCGTCAACCTCTTCCAACTGTTTGATGATGGACCGGTCAGCTTTGCTTATGTGCTCGAGGTTTTTGTCTGATACGTCCATTCTTATCGATTGATTGTCCCTTCAAGATGCTTACATTTGGATTAATCATTCGTGCGATCCAAATCCTCACTAGTTTAGCATTGTAATCTGACTCTTATCATTTTGTCTGCATACATGTGGCAGTCCAACTCAATCCCGCACAATTCTTCGAAAATTTGAACCTCCTGACGAGATTGCATGAACTATCATGGACCGAACAATCCACCTGGAGAAATGACATGAACACTTTTTCCTACCAAACGACCGAGAACCAATTCAGGTACAACTCTTGCAAATAGTCGATTGTAGGCTTGAATCAATCCGCGATATTCGCTGTACTTGCCTTCAAGGATTTCTCGCCAGACAGCTGGACGATAACGAGCCAAAATACTCAATTCATAGAGGAGCATCAAATGAATTACCAATCCACTATTTATGCTTTTCAGAAGGCGCTTGATCCAAATGTAGCTTGTCCCAGCCAGTGTGGAGTGGTAATTGGTGCAGCTAGTTGACCAGGGCTGCTCTTCATTGCAAGAAATTTTCCCAACCCATGCGTCGTCCTTGAATTCTAGATCTGTCACAGGCGACTCCAATTCTTCAACTTCCTCTTTGCTCATTTCCTGGCTACCATGAAGGCGTACTGCCACTGTTCTGGTGTCAGGTAATTCTGTTCCTATTCGGGCACGCAATACTAGTTCTTGTGCATCCTCCATCACAACTACCCAGAGCGGATTTCTCCCAGTCACTGCCTTGTATATGTTTTTCAATTCGGGGATACGCGCGAACAAATCATTCAAGGAAACCAACAAATCTCTGTCTTCTGCACTTGTGCTTTTTACATCTTTTATTTTCTTTTCTGGACATAGCTTTTTTATGGCGCCTTCTTCCAGTCCCTCAAATTTTAAGATCTCCGGAAGCAAGCCACTGTTGCGTACATATACGAATTCGGAATCGGGAAAATTTGCGCTTTCATCTTCGACGTTTTGCAATCCGTGCCCACCCTTTGTGAATGATTCCAACCGCCGCAGATCTATGCAATTGTGTGGTTCTCCTACAATAACTGCGCAGATAAGCCAAAGACAACCATAGTAGTTTGCTGTAGCTCTAGTAGTTAAACTTGGGGATTGGAAAGTAATATTCTCTCGCGCATTTCTCAAACAATAAGCAAGAGCTGTCGATTTTGCTTCAAGATCCTCGGTACTTAAGTTTATGCCTTGCAGATTTGCTTTTTCCTGAATCAACTTCGACGCAAGTACGCTACTTTCGTACAAGGACAGATACTCCCAAAGGCTCTCAATTGGATCCTCGGTATACAATCGAACGGTCTTTGTTTGTTTTGCTGGCATAGTGGAGAGTTATCCTAATACTTCAACTGTGAAATCGCACGCAGCTTGTCTGCTGGATCAACATCCAGATATTCCTGTAATTGAGCCAGACTTGAGTGCCCAGACATTTCCTGAATAGTACGCAACGGAATGCCGGCACGAGAAAGATTCGTCAAAAAAGTCCGGCGCATGCTATGAGTTTTTGCACCTTCTTCTTTGAGCAGAGCGAATGCTTTGGTAAGAATGTTGTGTGCTTGTCCACGTACCATGTGTCCCTTTTCCGAGCGCCTGGAGGGAAAGAGCCATTGTCCGTAGTCGAGCTTTTCTTTGTATGCAGTAAGTGCTTGACGCAATTTTGGGTGCAGTGGAATTTCTGAATATACAGTATTTTTCTTTTTTAGCCGTTTTAGTACGAGCTTGTAGCGTACGCCACCATCGGCGGTGAAAATCTGATCTTGCTCAAGTGAGATAATTTCAGAGACGCGAAGTCCGGTGTAGAGACCAATGGCAAAAAGAGCGCGGTCGCGCTTGGAATCGAGCAGCTTGAAAACCGACTGGATCTCTTGGGAGCTAAGAATTTTTGCTTTGCCGGGCATTTGTGCTTGATAAGACGCAAGAGGTGGATTTGATATGTTTTGTACAATATAAAGGTACAACAAATTCTTGAAAAAATCGATCCTGGAAATTGGTGCTGGGCAAGCATATCCGGTAGGCGATTATCACTTGATTAGACAAAACAATCAGAATGTCTAGTCAAGCGACAAGCGGCTCGATATACCCCTCTCTTAAGGAGTATGCCAGCTTCGCCACTACCTTGCAGCCGCTTCCGCACGGCGGATGCAAGGAGACTGATAATCATGGCACTAGCATCGACTTGTCGTCTTGCTGAATCATCAATAGTCATTTCAAATCAATAGCCATGCAAAATCATTCAACTTCGAATGTAGATTTTCCTGCTACTAACTCAATGTTCAGGAGCGAAAGTAACGGCTGGCAATCTGATCGATAACAGCAATTGCTCTGCCCGTCACCAGTTGTTCATCGGCAGGTCTTACTTTGAACTCTATTTGCTTGTTATGTAGGAACTTGCCAAATGAGTACATTCGGTCTGGCCATTTGTTCGAATACACCTGAAGCGCTTTTATTATGCTGCATTCCAGTTCAATGGCATCCAGAAACTCTAGATCAAAATAACTCAAGATTATGACATTGTGTACTTTCAACTTGCCGATGCTAAGAATGCCAGTTGGTGAGGCCTCTGCGTTCAACAATGCAGCAAATTCCTTGGCCATAGTTTTACCCATTAGTGGATCTGTCATCAGCGGGTCATTTACTATCAAAATCGGTATGAATTCCGGCACAGAGTAAATGAATTCTGCCTCTCTGGAAACCTTCAGCTCATTGTTGGCAATTCCCTTTACTACGCTTGCCAATTGCCCTAGTCCCTTTGCCTTCGTTTTCTGTCCTGATTCCAATTTGCCGCCGGCTTGCCCATATTTTTTCAATACGGCTGACCTGAATTTCTCGGTATCGTTGTCGCTAAGAAGCTGATCGTTCAACCACACACCTTTCGCTTCGATAAGCCCACAAATTTCTTCAGTTCCAATCAAAATGTCGTTTAGAGGCATGGGATCTGCTTTAGGCTCATTTAGCAAAAATGGACAACGATTTTCATCTCGTTGCCCTTTGTTAGCAGCATCAAGTAGCTGAAAGGCATAATTCTGAAATGCCTCACCAAATGCTTGAAATACAGTTTCGTTTTTCATTTTTGAAGCGATTGAAAACAATGGTCCTGCCAGCATATTTTCAGCAAACAATCTTCGGTCTATGACGATTGCTTTGTTATCTTCAAATTGCAAAATGGGGCGGCTACGCATGTGACGGAAGACAAACTTCTGATCTCCGGCTAGTGAACAATCTCCAAAGCCTGATCTTAGTTGATCTAAAGTTTGAGCAACAACATTCATGTAACGTTCGAATACAATCTTTAGTTCAGGTACATTCTCAAAGAGGCTATTAATTTGTACCTCGTAGGCTTCGTGCAAGGTGTCGATAAACCTAGCTTTGTTTGGTGGATCAAGGCTTGCAAGAATGATGGCAGCGTTACAAGTCAGCCATTCCTCAATAGTCATTTGATATATTGTTTCAAAAGCTGACTTACATTCCGGAAACTGATTCAGAAAATGATCTCCTAGCAACAAGTCGGTCCGCCCCAAGGCTAACAAAGCATCAGATCCACTTGCGCCCCAAACTGCACCACGTCGTGCACCCAAGAGAAACGTGCTCTCATTCTCCTCTCTGCTCACATCAGTTTTAAGTGTGGGCTCGATCTCACGTTTTCCATACAGGTCCGCACAGGCCAAAATGCAGCGAACAAATGTGTTCCTAAGATGCGGGAAAATGCTCCAATCAACTTTCCTGGTGTTCTTGCTGTAGATGCTAGACCATCTAATTGTCTCCAGCAAACTGGCCCGATTGAATGCCAGGCTGCTCATATTTTCTCTTTCTCTGTTAACCATGTAGCCTAAAATATCGTTTGCTGTCTTTCTTTCCAAAATTTGGTCGTTTACTAGCACTTCAAGCGCTTTCAGCTGCAATTGTTTGCTAGTAGAACCAAGGAGGTTTGACGTTAAGAGATTTAGCTTAATACAAAGGAGTACTGTCTGCTCTGCATTCAAGCGAGCCAAATTGTTCTCTAGCATAGCCAGGTCTAGCTGATTTGATTCAATCGCAGCCAATGGCACAAAAGAAACTATTTCGATCATTTCAACTAACTCCAAAAAAAATTACAACTTACCGAATGGTATGTGGTTCTCTTGCTGAATTATCGAAAGCCATTTCTCTGTTGTATAGGTTCCCTTCGGCACCGAAGCAGCCAGGACCTTCAATTCTTCGATAAACCTCTTCATCGACGTATTGTCCTTAGGTACCTTTGGCCAAGATTCTCTTTTCGCCTGATTAAGAATAGCTTGCACAAACTGAGAGTCATTCTTTTCGGAGAACAACCGTTTGTCAGACTGTCGCACTTGGTGCTCATTGAACTTAGTTACTTCATACCGGCTAAGCACCCTAATGCGTCTGTCATATTTGCGCTGCTCTAAGTAAAAGTCCCTGTCAAAGAAAATCAATACAACATCTGGTGCCATAGGTAAAACAATCTGAGAGCTTGGTGAGGCTAAGCCGTCCCAGGCAATTTTCGGATTTATCAGGTAGCCGAGTTTAAGCACTGGGCTGTCTGAAGTAAGCAGCGGAATGCCTGATTGATTAAATCCTATTACAGCAATTTTTTCGCTTAGAACTGCCGCGAACCTATTAGTACGCGTTCTGAGAAATTCCATTTGGTAGTTTTTCAAATGGTCCTCGCACACCGTGTTGAAACAGATATTGCGCTGCTCTTTTCTGCTGAATAAAATAGGAGCAGTGGCACACCATATTTTCTTAAGCCACCCATTCATAGAACTCCGCATATTGTCCCGAAACTTGATATCACGCAGCATCTGAACGATAGTGAAATAGGCCAAACGCTGCACTTCTTCTTCCGAAATAACAAGCGAATTCTCTGGAAGCACAAACGGTCCAGCTAAATGGCGAGCCCGATTTATTATTGAACGGAACAAAGGTGCAATATTGGATTCTATTTTGGAGAATTCCTTTTCGAAATACTGGAATCGCTCTGGGTCCGTGTCATCTGAAGTTATCTTGGTGTCATACGTATAATGTTGCATAGCCAACTTGCTTGCGCTTCGCCTAATGCTAGTACCAGATTCTTTGTCGATAGCCCAAATGCTTTCCGGCCCGCTCCATTCAGCGAGGTAAAATCTTGGAACAAAATGTTGTTGCTTAACTCTATGCACTTTTCTGTATTCCGAATGATGGACATACATAATTATGTGCTGCAATTTTGAAAATGCAAGCGAAAAGATCGGAAACGATTGGCACGCGGATCTTTTGCCGATCTACTTAATTGAAGCATCAATATCTATATGCCTGAAACCAGATGCAGTGTGAACTGTACTTACGTGTCGTACTTGTAGGAGAGATCGCTTAGATCAAAATATGGAATCGATTCCCTGCTCATACCGAAACTGTTATAGGCATATTTCACCATGGCGAATACTGCTTCATTGGATGAAAAATCAGACTCCAACTGCCAAAACCTTAGGGGGATGTGTTGTTCTTCGTGAGGAATGATTGTTTCCATGAAACCATTAAACAAAGGCGAATCAAGTTCTCCAGGCCCCAACGTAAAACCCTTCATGTTTACGTAAGCCATTCCTGCCACAAAAGAACCAGGCAGGCTCAGCATTTTTACGAGCGCCTTGTATAAATTCAAAAACGATAACGGAAACTCAGAAATTGGAATCGGATTCAGATCATTTTCTCTTCCCGGTTTATTGTTTTTGTGGCGAAACATGGAATTTACCTCAATCTTGAACTCCATTGCTCCATTGTCGAAGAAAGTCAAGTTGCGGGTGTCCTTGATTTTACGCCCAACACAAGTGGCTCCCCTTACGTATTTTCCTGTTTGCGCTAAGTTCCAACCGCCACTTCGACATTTCGGCGGACCACAGATGAGCCTTTCTATCTCAGGTTTATCTAAATCAATATGGTTTGACGGCAATTCTGCAGGGGCTACACCAAGCCAATAACAAGGAGTGCTACCGACCTTCAATTCTGTTTGCGTAAAGAGATCCTGTAGAAAAGGTTCCCCTGGCTGCTTTGGCTTTTGAGAAAGAAGATTGACCTTTGGTTTATTCAAGTAATAGGTAAACCTCTTAACTAGTTCAGAAATGCATAGCTCTTTTGAGTCTGCCTCGGCTGATGAGACTTCTACTGGAAATCTTCTATTCCTCAAATCGAATGGAAGATGGCTTTTTTTACCAGAATCAGTGTCCATAATCAGAAGAATTTTTTCCCCATCGGGCGAATTCGCCATTGCGTAACCAAGTTCAATTAGCACATTAGGGTTGGGAATCCGTCTTCCACTAGTTTGGCGAGTACCCACAAACGTTACATCTGCTACAAAAATGTCGCATTCTCTAATTTTCTTGAAGATTGTAGTTGCGATCTCAGGCGACCCAGGCACACCTTGTGTGTCCGAGTCTATAAATATGCTTGTTTCATCTACTTCAGCTTCCGGTCGCTCTGCGCTATCGATGTTCTTTTCTTCGTTTATTCGTCTGGCGGCTTCCACCAAGCACTCCCTGATAAGAGAGCTGCTAGAAGGAACGTCGCTTTGCCAAGAATAAAAGATTCGCAATTTTTCTAAGGA
Source organism: uncultured Candidatus Obscuribacterales bacterium (assembly GCA_964546815.1). GTDB lineage: Bacteria > Cyanobacteriota > Vampirovibrionia > Obscuribacterales > Obscuribacteraceae > JAIEPM01. The sequence continues at coordinate 20,928 of CAZJLR010000048.1, forward strand.
CTCGAATAATTGTATTTGTTAGCTATCGAAACAGATGAGTCCATAATTATTAGTCTAGGACTGACCCGTGAACCATCCCCACCAGCTTTTCTTGGACGCAACAGCCTGTTGTACTAATGCTGCTTGTGCTTTCTTTTCTTCCTGCAGTTTGCGCAATTCTTCTTCAAGTGCAGCTCTCTCTTGATTCTGCTTCTCTAGCTCTTGTTGAAGACTAGGAACCATTGCTTCAAGTTCTGCAGCCTTCTGTTTTGCTGATTCAGCCTCTTTGGTAGCGGTTTTCAATTTGCTTATTTCAGCCAAATTGTGCTGCAGCCTTTTGTTCTGCTCTTCTTCTTTTTTTGTTTGTTCCAGAACTTTTTGATTCAAACCTTCCAATTGTTTTTGTAGCGCAGTCACTTCCATATGCTTTAGCTCTGCCGCTTTCCGTTCTTCTTCTGCTTTCTTCTCTAGGTCCGGCAATAGTCTGATCCTGAGATCTTCGATTTCCAATTCTTTTCTCACGAGAAGTTTGGTCTGTGCATCCATTTTCTCAACGAGAGGACGCACGACTTCTTCAGCCAGCAGTTTAAGCCTTTCTCGTTCCTGTTCTTTCCAGTTACCTGCGTCTTGAGGTGGAGTAGGAAATGGCTCTTCAAATTCGACATCATCTACGTCAAGCAATTCTTCGGCGTATACGGTTGCTTGCGGCGCTGTCGGGTTTGCAGCCGCAGCACGGTCGAGTCCCTCGATTATTTCTTTCGTAGGGTAAATTCTCCACTCTTCCATCCCGAACGTGTTTTTGATCCGCGTTCCTTTTAGCTTTCCATTTTCAAGTCGGTACATGACCGCTCGTTTGGTAAGGTTAAGTGCTACGGCTGCTTCTCGGACGGTTATGGTCTTCAATTCGCTCGCTCCATATACAGTGGCACCATAAATGATATATCCACTAATTGCCTTTCAAATTATTATAAAGGTAAAAGCGATCAACTCAAGTCTTTCCTAGCCTTCTTCTTCGCTGCCTCGTGGATTCTCTTAGCTGCTGAGAAGCTCGGAAACCCATACTAGGAAGAGGGTGAGAAGCGTTTGCACTGCAACAATTTGTCTCGGCTGATAATCTAGTTATTTTTGCCTCGTCATTTCTCGCCAGCTAAGAAATTTGCAAATCTGTCTCGACACTAGTTCTTAAATGTCCGAATCATTTTATGAATCTTGTTTCTTTGTGCTTTAGTAATGGTTTTTCTTTCGTACTTAAGATTGACTTACCGGGCTCGTCTTCGCTTGCTGGATCACTGTTTTCTTGTTTTGATTTCTCTGCTTCCTTCCCGGGTAGTGAAAAGGCGAGAAAATTGGTTGTCGAGCGCTGCTGGGATTTAGACTGGTAGTAAGCTCGTGATCGTAGGTGGGTGAAGCTGCCCGTCTGTGGCAGGCTCTGTCGCCATTTCCTTCGTACCATCATTTCGTTTTCTTTGTATCTACGAAAGAAATTTCTCAGGCAGTTTCAAATTGCTTCCCGCTCTAAGAAGAAGAGCGTCCGGATTTCAGTTCTATTTATCACCCGTTTCCATCTTCTTCTGTTCGCCCCGAGAAGCGTGCCTGGTGTGCATAGCGCTAATCGCCTTGCCTGTGCATATGTCTGGCGTTTCTCGCCCAAGGAAAATTTTCTTCTTGCTATTGAGAAATACGCTATGGTATATAAGAAGGGATTGTTTCGCACATGCGAAATGGTGGCAAGAAACCAGCTACGGTATCACTACAAGTTTTCTTGCCCACTAGGAAAAACCACTCAGGCTGCGCCTCTAGAAAGAATGTTCTTGGTGAGAAGTTTTCCTGACAGATCGAAACCGTTTCACCCAAAGGATCTTCAGATCCAAAGTATTGATCATTACAACGGCACCTTATATAGTGTCATCGATCAACTCTTGGCAGGGTGGCCCGATCGATAGCAACTGGATATTTGGCAAAAACTGCCGAGAAAAAAGAGGGAAGCGGAAAACGGAGAATCTTTGGAAACGCCTTTGATAAGCCAGTTCTAAGATTCCTTGTTCTTACGCAAAACGCAAAATGCCCGTAGGGATTGCTTTTACAGCACATCAAATCTAGAAAGTGAATTGTCCTATTTCTGTACTAACAAATAACCAAAATGTATCGCCGTCTTTGGCTGCTGATGCTGGTTTTGCCCAGACATTTACTCGCTTCGTGGAGCTTTTTCCAAATCGCCTGGGTAGTTCTATAATGAGATCGCCATCACCTACCTGGCGTGAAGTAAGTCGCTTTCATTATTTATCTGACGATGAAATTCTTGAATCTCTTCAGACCAATGCCAAAGTTCAACGAGCCCTTCGCCTGGACGACAAGTCTCGCTTTGCAGTTATTTCCATCCCATCAGCCAGCATCTATCAAAATCCTGATGATATTGCCCGTCTGAAGCGCTTGTTTGACTCTTTGTCTATTCATACAGTCTTGTATCAAGCAAATGATGATTGGCACCTCTACCTTTTCTTCACCCAGAACATATCCTTAGATGAGTTCGTCTCGGTTTTGTCTGAGCGAATCGCCAGGTCGGGATTCATTGTCTCAGAAGACACTATTCATGTTATTGCTTCAGATAAGGCTGCAGCTCTGCCATTGCAAGCTGAATTCTCCTGGTTAGATGACTTTGGTCAAGTCGCTCTTAGAAGAGCAGGTTTGACCCTTGAGGATGCGCTTAAGAGATTCCTGTTTGATAGCGTTAGCTGTGCCAATGACCCTTTGGGCACGATTGCCATTCTGAAGGAAGAAGCCGAGCTAGAGCCACTTTCTAAGCGATTGGTCCTCGATTCCAGGATGGAGGAGTTTGTCGTTCCGTGCATAGACGAATCACTGGCAAAGCAAGAGGCTCAGGAAAATAACGCCAAATCGCCTCCATGCGACTCAATTGTTGAATTAGACTTAACCGATGCGGCGCAGGCAGCAGTTCCTTTAGCTGTTGACTCTAATGACTTGAGCGAAAGCAAGGCTGCAGTCGAGGCTGACGCGGGTATCATTGGTCAGGCTAGCTTGGCACCTGAAAGCCAGTCTATTCAGCAAGACGTCCCCCCTATTCCGGCTGAGCTTGAAGTGGCGATTATGGCACAGGCAGTTTTGCTGCCAACAAGCCAGCAGATTCACCTTGACGATTACAATCCCCCAGTCGATTTAGACGCGACAGTTGCACGGCCGGCAGATTTATTCCAAATGAAGCCAGCAAATCAACTGGCTGAGTGCCAATCTGCAATCGAAGTTGATATTGGCACCCATATGGACGATGCTAAGCAACTAGTTCTCTTTCGCACCCCCGGAAATGTTTCGTCGGTTGTGCCAAAACATACGGAACTGCGCAAGGCTTCGGGTTCCGGGTCGAGTAGGAAAAGAGCACCACCAGACTCTGTATAAAACAGTGCTATCGCTTCTTTTCTTGACAGCCAGATTCGTTCTAAAACAGTCTTGTAAGCGATACATAATTACGTATAACCACCTATTATCTCGCAGCTCAAAAACCCCACTAATGCAAGATTTCAGCCAACACCTAAGCGTTCTCAAGCAGCATGGCTATCGACAAGATGAAGCTCTCATTCTTCTTATGAGACTTCAGCTTATCAAGATAATCCAGGCTGAGATTTCTCGAAGAAAGTGGAGCCAAAGAGAAGCAGCCAAAATTCTTGGAGTAGCGCAACCCCGAATCGCTGAGATATCGGCAATGGCTACAGACAAGTTTTCAGTCGAGGTTTTAATCAAATATGTTCACCGCTTAGGACTGAGAGCCTCTCTTTCAGTAAAGCCAGGTAAGCAGTATGTAGCCCCTAAGCGATTCAGGAAGCTAGCTTCCATTCGCCTGTCTAAATCAAAAGGAGCAAAGCTAGTGAAAGTGACTTAAAACAAAAAACATCGCTTGCAGGCGATGTCATTTGTAGACCAATAACGGATCTGTATATCGGTTTGTACTTCAGGAGTTTTGCGGCGCCTGTATTCGAACTAGGATAAAGCACGGATCCGGATAGGTCAACTCATCTCTAATTAGAAAGAGAGACCATTACGGCCGGACTTATATTGTCGTCCCCGCAGAGCGCCGGGACGCCGACTAGATTTGTGCGCGATAAGTATTTTCCGTCCTCATGGGATTCGGGAGAGGATCGTTTTTGCGCTCTATTCCACAAATATGCTTACATATACAAACCTCTATCTGGTGGCAACTGGCTTTCTGCAGAAGAAAAATGGCAGTTAACAGATACAGAAATTCTCAAAGCAATTGCATGTGCACACAAGAAGTATTTCATTGGAACAAGGTCCGGAAAGGCGAGCTGGTTTGCAGTTCTGGATATTGATACTAAGAGCAAATATCATACGCTTGGACAAGTGGAAAAGATTCGTGCCGTTTTGAAGGCCGCCGGCATTGAGAATGTTGTGCCATACAGATCTAGTTCGTCGGGAGGATGGCATCTCTATATTTTCTTCGACCAGCCAGTAAGTTCGCGCGATTTGAACAAGCAGCTAACTCTTTTGCTCCAGCTCAATAATTTCAAAGTAGAAAAAGGTCAACTTGAGATATTTCCTAATCCTGGCACGCATGGGTCTCTTGGGTATGGATTACGCTTGCCCTTGCAGCCCGGTTGGGCATGGTTGAATCCAGAGACTTTAGAGCCAACTGCAGAGAGAGATGAAATAACAGCCGTTGAAGCCTTGGGGTTGTTTCTCTTGGACATGGATACTTCATCGAACAAGTATCATGATTTCCATCAACTAAAGAGCCAGGTCCAGGAGCTCTTGAAGAAAACTGAAAAACTGCCTAAAGCTGCGCAAAGTCCGGGGATTAGCAAAAACAACGTAGTTTCACTAAAGACTAGAATGGTTCAATCAGAGCCTCCGACGAAATCCAGGGATTTGCTTAAAGATGTTTTTGGAACAATTCCACCAGGCATCATCCCAGATGTTTGGGAGCAAGGGCGCAGTTACTATGCCCACGGGTTGACTGGTCCTTCCCAAAGAGCAGACGCGATCTTTTCGCTAGGGCACTATCTTTTCTATGGAGACCCGCAGCGAAATCTTGACGCCATGGGTTATGGTTGTGAACAGATCAGGCAAGAACTGATCGAAGAAATAATTTCATGCAAACACAATGGACAAAGCGATGATTTGAACGAAGGTCGTGCCGATGCGCTCGCTCAAATAAGAAGAGCATCTAACTGGCGCCCGGCAGACAAATTAGAGAGCACTCCGTATTTCGACGAAATTCCGATTGCCTGGATCCTCGAAAATGCCAAAAGAAAAAGGAATGCCAGGGCTCGAATTGCGCATGCAGTTAATGAATTAAGAACAGAATGCCGTCAACTAACAGCTACTTTGATCCAGTCCAGAGCAAGATGCTCCTGGACCACTTTGTACAAGCACTCAGATCTGTGGAAAGAGACCTGGACACCGGACACAGCCGACCAAAATGATTGTGAGTTAATGGCTGATGAACTTATGGGAATCTCTACACACGAATATAACGCTGTGGTGGGCGGTTCTGATTTGCTCTCTAATTTATCTGGAATAGATTCTGAGCATTCTTTGATTCCTGCTATTTCTATTTTTGAATCTGATGATGCTGTTTGTTCCTTATCTTCGAATGAGGATGTTTTTTTGTTCGGTGATCTTGGGAATGTCTTAGACTCGCCCTTTGAATTCAATTCCTTGAGTCGTTCTAAGCTTAGGTTTTCAGCTGAAATTGAAGTTGCTTCTCAAGGTTCAACAGGTTACTTGGATAATACTCTGACTCCGGATGACGCAATGTCATTTGTCAATGATTTTTCGTTGCTTCCTCTCAGGCTTACAGATTGGCATCCGCTTACGTTATGTGTTCCGCCTGCTCAACCTTTGTCTCTCTGTCCGTCTGGGTTATTGCTCGCAAGCAAGAATTTGAATTCACAGATTCCAGAAAAGCATTGTTTATGCTGCGCATGTTGGTATTTTTTCTTGGATACATATCAGTCAGAAAGACCTGTTTTGTATTTGCTGAAGACGCTGGCTGTATTCGTGCTTTTATTTAATTTCTTTAGACTAAAGTGGTCCCGGTTGCTTCGGTTTGATTCTGTGCTAGGGATTTTAGAAGAACTGATTTTGCTGCGCGAATTTGACTTCCCATCTTGCTCGTCAGAGTTTGTGTGTACTGACTCGATACATCTTTCATCATTGCCCGACACATGTCCACCGTGACTTTGCTTCGCTGCCCAAGCTTCTTTGCTTACACAGTTTTTGAAGGGAGCTATTGGATTCTTTGTCCTTACGTTCTGTGCCTAGTCCTAGTGTAGCTCGCGTTGACGTACTTCGAGATCTACGAATCAGACCGCTTGTTCAGCAACAACGTTGCCTTTGGTGCTTGTGCTGATATTTTTTCATGTCTAGGTACCAATCGGTAAAACCCATTCTAAATCTGTTCAAAACCTTGTCTGTTTTCATTATGTTGGTCCTTTTAGTAAGACCTCATTTTTCAAAATTTTTCAGATTAAGTGCAGTGCTCATTTTCTTAGAAGAATTGGTTGCCTCGTGCGAAAGTGACTTAGGTCTTTGCTCGCCAAATTTCCCAAGGTATAGGTGCTTACCTTCGTCGTCCCCGCAGGGCAAGTCTTTACTTGGATTATGCCCCGAGGCTCAGGGCTTTAGTCTCTGACACCCTGGCGAGGGGAAATCCAGCTCAGGTCATTCAATTTATCAGCGAGAGCTAAAAGAAAAATTCGAACGGGTCAAACACCGTGGTATTATTTCAAGATTAAACATGGTTCGGTATAAGCGAAGTGAACTGCGTTTGCAAAGACTCGCAGATTTGCGAAATGCACTAAGCGAGCGGGAAAAAATTTGTTGCTACTCGACGAAAAAATAATTCTCCACCGCTAACAAGTCTATTTTCTTGATAACCGTTTTCATGTAAGCGCATTACATCAAACATAGCTCATTTTCACTAGATGCCACTATCGACCGATATCACAAAGGAATTTGGAGATGGCAGCAGCAATCGAAGTGGATAACCAAGGCCTACTAAGTGAGAGCATTATGCGCGCATTCCGGACAGCCATATTCCTTCTTGTATCGCAAATTGGGAGAAGTTTCCCACTTGTGCTTGCAAATTGAGCATATCCACCCAACTTGCTTTTTGCTTATCAAAGTAACTTTGTTTACTGGCAGCTTGTTTTTGGCTCTATCATATTCAGCGTTCAAGAGAGGTGAAAGGGTTAGATTGTTTGTTGATGATGCTTTCCGACCAGCGCAATATGGACAGGTAAGAGTTTTCTCGTTGCTATGCGTCCAAAGAGCAGCAGACCAAACGTGGTCGTTGGCTACAGAACATGTCCACCAGATCTTTTTTGCAACTGGAAGGGAGAGTGGGTCAATTCCTTTGTTTCGCTTCCGATCAAAATATTTGAGCACTTCTGGAAATTGGCCTAAACCTGTACTTTCCTTTCGGCAAAGTGGACATCCGGAACCTCTGCCGTCTGTACGAGTCCGATCGTTAATACTGGCTTGGTAGACGTGTTGTATGTTTTTTTGACATTGCCAATATGCAAGATAGTCGCATCTTGCGGTCACTTCAGAAGGCTTTTTGTCGTTAAATTCGGGGTGCCATTCTTTTGCTAATGCATGTTGTTGTTCAAGAGAATTAGTCACAGAGACCTTCTTGCTATCACATGCAGGGCAGCCATGGCCTTTTGCTCGCACGTTAATTTGTTGGCGCCAGATATGATCCGAAGCAACTGGGCAACGCCACCAAACATTTACTTGCGAGCCAAAACTGAAGTCATCTGGGCCATATCCACAGTTCTTTTCCCAATACCATTCAGAAATAAGTTCTGGGCATTTGCTCGCCAAAGGGATGCGGCGTTGCATCGGATAGGGTTCTGCCACCAGTTCTATGGGTTGACCAAGTATGGTTTCACCATTCAAAGAGAAGTATTTAATGCCTGGCATGAGAAAAAATCGAAATTTGAGTTATTGCAGATTTAGTTACTTTACCATGTAAGCAATGCCAATCCCGTCTGTGTAGGGCGAGTAGGAGGGATGTCCGTCCACGAATTGTTGTCGTCCCTCTTTTTGGCAAAATTTCAAGAAGATCTTTGACCGTGCTTGCTCATTGCGGCTTGTTATTTGACTAAATAAATTGCACAATTTGGCGGTTGTGTCTTTGCCCAAATCTATCAGTCAATGCCTGTCAATCGCACCACACACGCACTTGTTTTTCGACTAATTTTTGCATTCTGCTCTCATCCTCGTATAGCTCGTGTCGTGAGAGTTTTAACCATTTTGTGGAGATCTTGGAAATCCTTAGGCTGTTCAGTTAGGCCCTTTTGAAGTAAATCTAGCGCCAGTGTTTTTTGGGCGTCCTTGCCCTTCAGTTCTTTGCCATCAGCATCGGTAACTTTGAAGCATTCATTTACGATTGTGCAATATAAGGCCTTCCCGTCCATCAAATTTAGCCATTCACCCTTGCCAAATACCGGCTTGACCGCACCATCAAGTAGCTTTTGTTGAAATTTCTGAAAAATAGTCTCGACTGTTGCTAAATGATCCGCGATAATTCTTGCGCGAGATCTTATTTCAGGACATTCTTTGACCTTCTTGAGGGCAATTGCCGCAGATTCAAATTCTGCCGGATTACTGAATTGTGCTATCCACTTCTCCTTTTGGAACTCTCGAATTTGTGTAATTGTTAAGTTTGCAAGATCTAGGTATATTCTATTAGCTGCATGTTTAAGCAAAGACGCATTCAACTGTTCTCGCGTGGCTTTGAGAAACTCGCTTTTAGATAGGTAATCAGGATCGAGGAAATAGTTTTCGAGTTGACGCTTTTTCCAGATCAGCAAATTATGCTTATCTGGATCCGGAAAGTCTGTCCAACTTCTTTCTACTTCTGCGTCAGTGCAATGGTCTCTATCAATAAGGAAATAGTACGACCCATGATATGGATGAAGAGCATGGGCAGCGCTTTTGATGTGCATCGCAGCACTTAGTGCTTTTATGGAGATCGGCGTATCTTGCAAAAGTTTTTTTAGTACGGTCGGATCTATCGAATTCAAGTCGCCTTCGACAAACAGCGTATGCCTTGCTGTTTGATTGGCTGCATCAGATGGAACCGAGCGTGATGTTTCCATGCTTACGTCCTGGTTGGCTGGAGCAGAAGGCGATTGCGCTCATCAACTGAGTCAAAAATGTGCTCTGAATGTGTGGCTATAATGTACTGATTCGATGGTTGAAGTGTTCCTAGTTGGCGAATGAAGCTTCTGTGCCACTCCGCATTTAGATGAAGCTCCGGTTCGTCGATTAGCACGATTCCGGATTGCTTATTTGTGTACTTCCAAATCATGAATAGAGTAGAAATTATCTCTTTCTGTCCTGAGCTAAGTGCGTCGAATGGATAACTCTTTTCCACGTTTTCCTTGCGGTGAACTCTAAGCTCAACTCCCCGCTTGTCGTCTCGAAGTTTTCCGATCTCGCAATCTGCGAATTCCTCTACCAATGCGTTCAACTTTTTGAGTGTTGTGTCTGCCTCACTTTCGTTCATGCTCTCAAAGAGTCCTTGTCTGCCCATAAAAGCTCGAATAATTTCCATTTTGAATGTACTGAGCGGTCCATATCTTTCTGATGGAAAGCGCCGCCAGTGTCTTTCACCATGCAGCATCATACCGAGCTCTGGATTACCCTCGTGAATCTTCCGATAACTGTTGAAATAAAGGAATGGTGGAAATATCATTGGTTCTCCGCTCACTCCCAACAATGACAGAAAGAGCCCAACGAACTCCTCTCGGCTTTCGTATTTGGAACGTCTAAACATAGATCGGAAAGCATCAGGGCTATCACAATCATCAACCGTTATTCGTTCTCGACTGCACGAAATTGAGATTTTGTGCTCATGTCCATTGATTGAAAAGACTCCAGAAATATGGGCTTGCTTTGCTCCATAACGAACCAACAGTCGCAGAGGATCAAAATGAAGGTCTGAGTAGTCCAAGTATTCAAAAAACGGCCTCAATTCTCGCAAGTCTGTGAAACCTGACAACCCGAGCAGAAGAAGAGCGCAGCATTCCAGAATGGATGTTTTGCCTAGTCCGTTTTGGCTTCCAATAACAGTGACAAAAGGGTCCGATTTCAAAAGAGGCGACTCAAATGAAATTTCTAAGTTGTCAATCCCTTTGTAATCTGCGATCTTTAGCGACTTAAGTCTCACCGTCATTGGTTCGGGAGACACGTTTTCTTTCTTCTTTGCAGGCATTGACAAGTCTCCGGAGAAGACTTCTACAGTATAGATGAGTTCCAGGTCAATTAGCCTGTGGAATTCGGCGTTGCCCAGCGAACAATTCGTACAAGGGCATAGGTGAATGGATTTTTGAAGGTGCTCTGGTGTAATTGGCCAAGTAGGCATGTGGCGCCAAGCTGCCGAATATTTTCTTGATGCTATTTGGACTTATCCCCTGGAGCCAGCGCGAAAAAATGCCTAATCAGTGCGGGATTCAGTCTCCCAAAGGGAAGGAAAGCCAGCGTTCAAGCTCTAAAAATCCACGTTTGTGGTTCTCGCAAATGGTTGCTTTTTTCTATTTTTCGATCTGATTTCGCCTTTGGGCGATACGCCCGTGTTTATTTATGAAGAGGGCGCGCTTAAGCCAAGAAAGCCTTTTGACTCGTTCTCTGTATGGCTTAAGGTATGCGTAACTTCTGATGCACAAAATAGGGAACATCTGGAGAAACAGGCAAAGCAAGCTGCGCTAAATCCTTAGACTATTCGCCAACAGGTAGTAGACTGCGCAGGTCGTTAAATGTCAAAGAAGTCGATCTTCTCTGGCTTCTTGAATACAGCGGCTTTTGATTTCGGCGGATCAAGACTATTGATATTTAGCTTGCGGCATTTTTGGCACCCGCTTTGCCTTTTGGTCCTGCCCTTGATTGATTGCTGCCACGCATGACCGGCATAACACAGCCACCAGGCAATTTTGGATGATCCATAAGTAAAATCCGTCGGTTTGAAGCCACCATTTTTAATTTTGTGCCATTCGGCCGCGATTTTCGGAAAGACTGATGCTAGTGAATTAGTTACTGATACTTTCCTGCCGGCACAGCAAGGACAGCCAGATTTCCTTCCGGTTCTATTTGCAGGAGTTGCTTGCCATTCGTGATCCCGCGCTTTTCCACATTTCCACCAGACAAGCCTTCCTGACGAAGGCGCTATATCTTCCGCCTTTAGTTCTTTGTTTTTTGTTGGATGAAGTTCTGCTGCAATTTTAGGAAACAAGACTTTGATATTGTTATCACTGCTTGCACGTACACGCACGCAAAACGGGCAGCCACTACCTCTGGTTCTCAAACCAATGCTAGTTTTCCAAACATGATCGTCGTTAGTTTTGCATTTCCAAAATGCCTTTTTTGAAGAATGAGCCGTTACTTGATTTGCTTTGAGCATATTCAAGCTTGGATGCCATTCCTCTGCAGTTTCTGGAAAGAGCGAGGCAAGGGAGTTTGTCACTGAAACTTTTCTGCCAGTACAAAATGGACATTTGCTTCTTCTCTCTGAAGTGCGAGCGTAAATGGGGCTTTGCCATTCATGGTCGGGACCTTTCGGGCACTTCCACCAGGCAATTGCTTCGGAACCATGGGCAAAATCATCAGGCGTCCATTTGCCGTTTGCGGAAGGATGCCAGAGTTTTGCGACTTCTGGATGGCTCTTCGAAAGTGGTACAAATTCAATCCTAGCCGCTTCATACCAGGCCCTGGAGACTCCGTCACTTTTCTTGCTCAGGACTACATGACCGCGTTTTCGTGCAGGCGGATGCTCACGTGCATATTTCATACGCGCTTCGTAGCAGGCTGGGCAGCCGGATTCAAGTTTTGTGCGATCCGCAATTGCTGCTTGCCAGGAATGTCTGCATTCGCTACAACGCCACCAGACCATCTTGCCTGAAGCGTAGGTAAAATCCTCAACTCTGAGTTTACCGTTCAGTTTTGGGTGCCATTCTTTAGCAACCTCTGGATACAGAACCACGAATGAGTTGTCAGTGCAAACTTTCTTGCTGGCGCAATAAGAACAGCCGGAATTGCAATTAGCCCGGTTGTTGATCTGAGATTTGTATTCGCGCTTGCAATCTGGGCATATCCACCACGCTTTAACGGTGGAGGCGTGACTGAAATCTTCCGGTCCCCAACCACAGTTTTTGGCATAGCACCATTCTGAAGCAACAACCGGAGCGAAATCTGCAAGTGGCACTGTATTACGGCGCCGGATGCCGCAAAAAGCTTCTACAACATCTTCTATTTCAGGTGGCTTCCAGGACGACCTGGCTACTTTCGCAACTGTTTGGCTTCGGCTCATAACATAGGGCTGCCTTAATAGGTCTGGTTTATTTCACTATCCTAATATAAGACCATGCAGCAGGCAAAGCGTTGACCACTAGCGACTAATAGGCATCGAATTCCTTAACTGCCGCAAACCAATGTTCTTTGTCGTGTCCGTGAGCATGTTCGCTCTCTTCCCACTTTACGTAGGCAATTTTTGATATCTCGTAATGGCGCTGCCCTTCAGTAATGAACAGGAGATGCTTATTTGCCAATGCATCCAAAAAGTTTTGCCACCGTCGACTTCTTCGTATTTGTAGCTCCACCATTGACGCATTGATGCCTGATTCAGTGAGTACCAATGCAATGAAGATACTCTCGATCGCCATGACTGCAAATGCGATGGACGATTCAGTGAGACGCTTATTCTCCTCGTCTGCGAAGTGTATGTAGTAATTTCTTGTGTCGACAATTTTCCTTTCGAAGTCCAGAGCTTTCTCCATTACCGGTTTCAGAAGTCCGGGCACAGAGCCATTCAGACGTCTGAGAAGTTCCGTCAGTCGCCGAGCCTGCGACTTTTCATTTCCGAAACGAATACGCCCTTTTATCAGACTTGATTTCAGCGATCCGATTAGGTCTCTAATGGCAATGAATTCTGCGGCATCAAGACTCTGATGATATTGATCCGCGAGTGCTTTTAGGTTGCTGCCTACAACAGCGTTTAACTCGTCCTGCAGCTTTTGATAATCTGCTCCAGGAATGTAGCATCCATCTTCACCGCTAAAGATCTCTCTGTGAAGCGCTTCAAGTGCTTGGGAAACGTTGATGAGATTGACTTGGTGTTTTGGGCTAGCAAACTGGATGGATGAATTGAAATGATAAATCGCGGCCTTGAATTTTTCACTGGCGCACAACCACGCTTGCATCGCGGCTTCAAACTCTGCTCGGCTTAGCCGCCCTAATGAGATAAGCGGGTCGGGAGGGATTAGCTCAATCCCCCGTCTATCTTTTGCAAACAAAGCATCGCAAATTTCACCACCACCGGTTCTGAGTTGAAGCGAAGCAATTGCACAAGGGGTGCCCTGCAGCACTGTGAAAAGGCTTTGAAGCCAAAAAGCTTGATTGAAAAACCACTCAATGTTTTGTTCTGAGTTTGAGCCAAACTCAAAAACTGCCAATCCTTTGAACCCCATTTTGCCATCAGCGGAAACCCAAGAGTCTGAATTTACCTGCCATTTTAAGCTCTCTTGTCGAGTCCACCTACCTACATCTTCTGCCCCGACTCCAGTAAAACTTATTTTTGCTTGTGTGTAATTTAGCTCGTGATATGACAGGGCATGAGAGCCTACTATCGCTACCCGCCCACTGTAAGTCGCACTCCGCGTGGTTGTTTCTACAAGATGCTCATTTCCATCTGACAAGTTGCACTGGACTAAACATACATTCGTTCGATTAGCATCTTCTCCGAGAATCGAATCAAGCTCGTAACAGATTTGCCTGTCTTGTCTCGTGATGAGACCCAACACGCTGTCTTCATAGGACCACTCCCACACGTTTTCAAAGAGCCCGTCGAGTTCAAGTTTTAAAGCACCAGTTTGTCCGCTGAAACTTAGCTTCCCTGAAAAAGTGTTGCGGTCTTGACGTCCGGCTGGACCCCACCATTGACCTTCGAATTCGTAATCATCCAGCAAACAATACATGTTTTGGGCTCCAGATAGTTGCCACCAACCGCGGTTTTGGGAAGTTCGGAGACAGCTGCCTCCTGTCTAATCTACGATGCCAGTCTTGGCATTCCATTTAGAAAATAATTTGTCCTTTATCATGACCCCTGTTTGTCGAATGCTTACATTTTTTGCCCCTTTTGCTATCACCTGTACTATGTTGTATTTTCTGATGGCGGATTTTCTTATTTCTTCGCTGCTTTAGTTCCTGGCAGAGATTACAAAAATTCGAAGATTGCACGATGCGCACTCTTTAAGAACCCTTAGCACTAGTTGAGCGAAATGGACTTCTGTCCAGCCCTGGCAAATCGCGCCGATTGTTCAAATGATCCAATATTGCATTAACAACTACTTCCAACCCGATGGGCGTTGGTAAACGCAATTCCAACATTTTGTCATCGGACCACTTCCCATCAGACCCATGCCCCCAAGACTCTATGAGATATTGGGATGGATAACATTCCACGGATACAAAAATAGATTTGCGCTCAAGGTCATCCCATGATTGAACAGATGCATACTTAAGTTCCACTGGATTCTTGAACCCGGGCATTCCGTCATCAAAGGCTTCTAGCTCTTCGGGTGTAGGCTCAGGCGCCGTTGGATAACCTCGCTCAATCGCTTTTTCCATCGCGCCGAGAAACGCATTTTTGTCGTGATAATCGAACACCTGAACCGGCTCAACCGAGATGGTAAATCTGCTCGGTGTTTGTGCACTGGTGGGCAGAATCGCCTTATCAGCTAGTACTATAATTCCCATAGAGCAATGAGGCTTTTCTCTCATTTTAGTACCGTAACCTTGATTTTAAGCGGGGGCTTGTCTACGGGCAGGCTCTGATTATACTTCATTACGTCTCGCCCTACGTCTTCGAAAACCTTGACCTGTTGAGGGGTTAAAGCGCCATCAGGGACACCGAAGTGCAATATCTTTTCATCAATTGCACTCTTGTTCATCTGAAAACCAGCTCTTCTTCGAGGCTGCCCTTCATAATCCTGCATCTTACGCACATAGTCATTAAGCTTATTTCGTAAGTCGGACGGCTCCTTGTACGAGTCCAGCCGGGGATCTATGGACTTGATACTTTCGGCTACCCCATCTTTGATTACTACTCGATCAATTGTTCTTGTGCCAGACGGCAAGTTTTCGCCTAGTCCAACGTGAACTTCATTCCCTCTCACCATTGGTACTTCTTTCCAAAGTCCATCTTGTCCAGGTTTAGCTGCAGCAAGCTCGATCCCTGAATCTTGGCTGAATGATAGAGGGCGTCCGGCTGTATCCATACCTGTGTTTCGAATGCCGCCTGATTCATTAGCCAAGCCGTCAGCCTTCGACATAGCTACAAAGTTATCGCCTTTTCCACCCATGGCGGAATCTTGCATGTTCTGAAGATACTGCTTTGGAACTCCTGCATACTCCATTTCTGGGGTCGTGAGCCCTTTGTTTTTTAGATAGTCATATAGCATTTGCTCCGCTCTTCGAGCTGTTTCTGGCGAATTCTTGGCGGCTTGATCAATTAATTGTACTGTTTGTTTGATAGTGTCCATAACAGCTTTGTCGACGTGAGTAGCAACAGCATCAGCAACTTTTGCAGCACCTTGGGCTGTGTTTTCCGCTGCCTTCATTGCTGTTTGAGGCGCTTCTAGACTGCCCTCCAGGTTAATCATGTAAAACATTGCATTGCCAATAGCTTTGCCTTTTTCATATTCAGGCAGATTGCTATATTGCTCGCTGGCTTTCAAGACAACCTTGCCGAGCGCTTCGAATGCTTTGTTTACAGCTTGGGGATCTTTGCCCATTGCGTCAAAAGCATTTTCAACAGTCTTAAAAACAGGCGCGTTTATCGCGTTTGGATGTGACAGAAATTCAATCACAGCCCCGTCGGTCATCGCCTTGAATCCGGCAGCTAGCGCTGCTTTTGTCTCATCTTTAGCTTCGTTAAGACCAGCGCCT
Source organism: uncultured Candidatus Obscuribacterales bacterium (assembly GCA_964546815.1). Classification (GTDB taxonomy): domain Bacteria; phylum Cyanobacteriota; class Vampirovibrionia; order Obscuribacterales; family Obscuribacteraceae; genus JAIEPM01. The sequence goes on from CAZJLR010000048.1 coordinate 36,885, forward strand.
ATGCCGGAAACCTTTGTCAGTTCTGCTTGCGTCCAGGCTTTCCAGCCCTCAGGATCTGTAGCTCGTTTAGTCGCTGCTTGCAGAAAATCTTGGATCTTTTCACCAACATTGCGTCTGTCAGGCAGAGGCTCGTTTACTTTCAATAGCACAGACCCGTCTTTGTGACGACCTTGAATATTTTCGTGGTCGGCTTTCTTTCCTTGCAATTCGTCGGGGTTCCAACCGCGTTTCTGAAACTCAGCTGCTCGATTGGCTTCGGCTTCTTTTGTCAATGGGGTGTGTGCTGCATCTCCGAAAATTTCCTTAGCCGATCGGAACCGTCCTTGCTCATCGCCTTTGCCGGTTATTCCACTGTTGCCGGTTTTGTATTGTTCAAGCCGAGTTGCTCTAGTGGCGTCGTTCAATGAACCGCTCTGTATAGCTTTGCTGGCTTCCGCTCTTTCAACATGTTCAGCTTTTAGCTCAATTTTATTTACCGATTTTTCTGATGACTTATCATCACCTTTGTCGGAAATATTCTGAGTCTGCGACATTAAGCAAGCCCTGCTGGAGACATCCGGTGACAATATACCCTTTACGGCGCAAGCTATCCAACAAGTCGTACTATGAAACATTTGGTGGGGTGTTTAAGGGGAAAAGATCGATCTGCCGCTGAGCTGCGGTGCGGCGCGAGTGGCCCTTTGCGCTTACGCGCTGCTCCTGTAGGGCAAGCATTCGCTGAACCTAATGTTTCAGCTGGACACCTGGTCAGGTCTTAATCGTTACCTCAGTGATGCCTTCAACTTCAGGCAGCCGATCTCTCGGATTGCTCCGCTTTGCTTATGTCCTCAACTGAAGCGACAGCGACCAACTCGGGGCAACGGACATACTCGGAACTGTCGCAGGTTCTTGCCAGTTTAGCAAAGCGAATCAATCCTTAGCGAACAAAGCTAGGTCTAACGGTTAGCGGCTGCGACATAAACGGCACCTCCCCACCGCTTTGCGGCGGGTCCCGTCCATTTATTTCTCGCCGAATTGTTTTATGCCGCTCCTGCTCCCAATCTGGAGCAATGGGATAGATTCGTTGTGCTCCGTGCTTGCGAAGGATTTTTGTTTAGGATCTTAGAGATCCCGTTCGATTTCTTTGGGCGGGTCCTTTTCGGGTTCCGGCTTCTTTTCTGATTTGTCGGCTATGTTTAGTTGCTTTTCCAATTTGCCTTCTGCTCGCATGATTGCTCTTTTGTTGGCAAGCTCTTGTAGGCGGCTTTTGGGCTCTGGGTACGGCAGAACAAGCTCATCAGATTTTTCTGGTTCTGATTCCTTTGCTTTGTTTGCTTCGCGCAAAAGCTCTTTTTCTTTCACTATTTTGTCTAGCTTTTCTTTTAAATCCGGCAGGTAGAGAACAGCCTTCCAGATTAATTCCAGGTCTGTTTCCCAGTACTTGTGAACTAGTCGTCGTCGCATTCCTTGGGCTTTGTCTAACTCAAGCTCAGGATGTTTTTTGTCGTAGTCATAGTCTTTGCGCAAAACAGAAGAGCATTCTCCAATTCGTTCGATGTGGTGAATTACCCAAACCTGGTACCGCTCATCATTGTCAAACGATTCTCTACCCTGCGCATACTCCGGCTGGGTCTGAATCTTGGCGATGGCTTCTTGCATGTCGTATAGCCGATGTAACTCGTTTCGTTCAGCTTTTTTGGTCATAAGAGTATGGCATCGTGAAGGGCTTCCTCAAGGACTTCGCCCTTTAAGCCTGATTCCTCAACTACATCAACCTTGCGTCCGAAGAGCTTTTCCAGCGCCTCATGCAAGCGCTCAAGATCGCCCAGGTAAGCAAAAGGTTTCTCTCTCTTTATGGCTTCCATGTTGACGAGGAAATCTATATCGCTCGTGTTGGTAAAGTCACCGCGAGCAACTGAGCCAAAAACACGCACGTCGGTAGCACCGTGCTCTGCACAGATCTTTTTTACTTTCTCTCTTTTGAAGTAGACCTGATCAGCTAAGTTCATTTCAGCCTCTATAACTGCTCCCTGTCCCATTATCTCATAAATTCGAAGGCTAATTCTTGAAGCTAGTTGCCTATCGACAGATTTGACCGTGCAGCTTTGGTCTCCGGTTATGCCGCGAGTCTAATTATCGGGGAGCGGCAGCCCGCGCAAGTCAATCCTCTGTTTTTTGCCCTTCTGAGTCAAGCCCGCAGAGGCTTGCACTTGCGCGGCCGCTCCCCGAACCCCTGTCTCTCGCGCGGCGGCAGCCGTATTCAAAGCCGAGGGGTATCAATATGATCACGAATAAAGACCGCAAAGATAGTCATGACTATGGTTTGGAGCTGACTCAGAATTCAAAAGTAGGTTGGGCTTTCAGTCTTTCACGGAGCGAAAGCTGCATCAATGCTACTGAGATATGCAAACAATGCTGCTACGGCAACGGAGTTACATACAGATCTGACGCGCAGAGACACAAGCGTTGACGTAATTTCAAGACCTGTAAGTATCTTTTAGAAAAAGGCGGTCCTGAGTTGCTTGCCCAAAACTTAATCGCTCTTGTAGATCAAGCACGTCCTGTAGACTGGTTGGCCGCAAAGATTTCCGGGGAGCCAAGCAAGCTGCCACACACCGTCAGGGTGCATGACGTTGGGGATTTTTTTGACCGTCAGTATAGCCTGGCATGGCTCGAAACTGTTCAAAAAAGGCCTGAATGCAAGTTCTGGTTCTATACCAGGAGCTTCCTTGAAATACCTGTTCTGGAAGCACTTTCGGAACTAGCCAGTCAATCAAACTGCCAGGGGTTTTTGAGCATAGACAATGAGAATTTCAACCAAGGGTTGAAGGCATATGCAAGCTATCCAGGAATCTGGAAGCTTGCCCTCATGCAGGTCGACGAGGATCAGCTCGCGCCGGATCTTCTGCCGGCGCTGCAAGAACAAGTGAAGGGCAGTCAGATAATTAACTTCCCGTTGCACCGTGCTGGACGCCATGTTGCGCCGGTTAAAGCCGAGCAGTTGCTGACTCATTGTCCTCAAATAATAAGCAAGGCTTATCCGCTGCAAACAAACAAATCTATGCCAAAACCCTGTCAGTCCTGCACTATCTGTCTGCCGGATTAGACCGTGCAGCTATGGTCTCCGGTTATGCCGCGAGTTTAATTATCGGGGATCGGCACCCCGCGCAGGTCAAGCCTCTGTCTTTATGCGCTTCACGCCAAACGAGAAGAGGCTTGACCTGCACGGCCGCTCCCCGAACCCCTGTCTCTCGCGCGGCAGCAGCCGCATTTCAAAGTCGAGAGGTAAATCAAATGTTCTATTCAATTGATCGCTTACAAGAATTGTACAAAGGCATAATGAAGGCGGCGAGGCAGTACCTGCCAGCTCAATCGGACGACCTGACACAGGAAATTATAGTCAATCTCTGGACTAAACGATTACGTTTGCCAGCTAGATTCGGCTCGGGATACCTTCACTCACTCGTTAGAAACGCTGCCTACGACATGATTCGAAAGGAACAAAAACACAAGAAGTTTTGCTACTCTCCAATGAACGAAAACGAATCGATGAGCTTTGTGGGAGAGCCGACACCGCGATTGTATCTGCTAAAAGGTGGCTTGTATGAGGAAAATGACAATGCACTCGAAGAATGTTTAGCAGCTATAGATAGTTACGCAAGAACAATGGCGGCTGTGGAGAAACTGCCACCGGAACAGCGATCAGTTATCGAGCTATATGCAAATGGTTGGACCTACGCTGAAATAGCCGAACTGCAAGGTCTTCCGGCTGGGACAGTCCGCAGCCGTTTACACTACGCACGAAAAAAATTAGAGGTACTAAGAAATGAAAGCAACTAGAAAAATACAAACTAAAGTTTCTCATGATGGAGTTTTGATATTTCGTCTCCTCCAGGGGGCTCAAAAGCTCAGAACAATAAAGGTCTTCGGATACAACATCAAGCATGATCACTGGGTTCAAATTCTTGGATTCAACACATCCACCAGGACAACGATCCATCAACCAGGTAACGAGGCTAAATTGCAGATAGCTGCCTGGTCTAAAAACTAGATATTCTCTGAGGCAGGTTCTTCGCGAACCTGCCTTCTTTTTCGGCGAAAAGCATCAGTGCCAAAAAGCAAAAGAACTGTGCTTGTTTCCAACAATGTTTCAGTAATACAAAGCACAAATTGAAAAGGAGCAGTTTGCTCCCATCCTTTTATTCAATTTTATGCAGCAGTCTTTTTGCTATCTTTTCTATGCCAGAATCGCTTCCGCCTGCGCCCGGAGTAGCTGATTTTTCAGCGTTGTCAAACTTGCTCCCGCAAAAATAAAACCCATTGTGGATCACGACCTATTTGATTAATACCTGACTGCCATCCTTGCGGTTGTAGTTCTCGACTGAAAAGCGCCCGCTTAACATTTGATTTCACGACCTTTCTTGACCCATCCCAGGATGCAATCTACCTATCCATTGAAAGCTTTCACATCGAAATAGATTGCATCATCCTCTTATTTTTTTTGAATAGTCCTTCACTGCAATGGAGCACCCGTCAAAGGATGTTTACTTTGCTGTAATCGATTCTCTAACTGGCTCTTGTACAACAGGTCCAACAAATGTAATGTCATTACTCATAAAGATTGACCTCATGTCTTTGTTTTGTATTGGCACTACTTGCACCTCATAGCTCTAGGTTACGCACACTGGATCTGCTATCAAAAGAAAACTTTTTAATCGGGACAATTGCTAGAAACACTATGGAAACCGGGTTTTGAAATATGTTGATGGCTTCTATTTGTTTTGATTTTTTTGTTGAAGAAACCATATTTCTTATTCCGGGTTTTTGTTTTAGGCGACGTATGTTGTCGCTAGATCTTTTTCAAGCGGAATGCCGCCAATCCCAGATTTCTATGGGTTCGCTTCAGTCAGCCCAGGACTAATAAGGTAGCGGCGTGGAATTATTGCCGTCTTTTGTTCTATGTCCTGTGCAGCCTAAAGCAATTATTTTTATGCGGCGGGTCCTTAGATGCGACCATAGCTGTAGCCACTTCTGGAACCGAAAAGCCGCTATTTATAGATGTTTATGGAATTGCTCAGGTCAGTACAGCACGAAAGAAGTAGCGGCGTGGAATTATAGCCGCCTTTTGTTCTATGTACTGTACCGCCCCGAGCATCCTTTTTATGCGGCTGAACCTATGTTCCAGAAGCGGAATCTTGTCTATTTATGAGGGTTTCTAGCAACCGTCCCGATTAAAAACTTTCCATTTGACAGCAAATCCAGTGCACGTGACCGGGTGCTATGAGGTGCAAGCAGCACCAACACAGAACAAAAACACGAGGTCAATCATCATGAATAACTCCATCACACTTGTCGGACGCGTTGTACAAAATCCAGTAAGAAAATCAATCCCAGCAAAGGAAACAGTCCTTGCCGAGTTCTCCCTCGCAGTGAAGGACTACTCAAAAAAAGGACAAGACGATGATGCAATCTACTTCGATGTGAAAGCTTTCAACGGTCAGGTCGACCGCATCATGGAATGGGTCAAGAAAGGTCGCGAAATCGTGGTAAACGGACGCGTTTCAGTCGAGAACTATAACCGCAAGGACGGTAGTCAGATAATCAAATACGTCGTGATCCTCAACGGCTTTCACCTTTGCGGAAGCAAGCTCGACAACGCTGAAAAATCAGCTCCGGACGAAGGCGGTAGCACTTCCGACAAGGAAAAGAAAAGCAAAAAGACAGCCGCTTAAAACTGAATCGAAGGGCGGGGCAACCCGCCCCTCTTCTATTTCTGCTTTGTATTCCTGAAACAGTAAGGAAACAAGCACAGTTCATTTGCTTTTTTCCAGTTCATAGGGTGCCGCAAGCGGCGCTTCTCTTTGTGGCCGGCGGCAGCAGGGAAAAGTACCATTGGTTGTTGTGGCGCATTTTGCGCGCGCTCGTGACTTCGCGCCAGAGTAAGAGCTGCAACTCTTTTGTGGCGCCGTTGCGCGCCTTTTTTGAATACGACCTTCTTCTTGTGGCGCCGCGCGCTAGCTGCAAAAATCAAATCGGACGATTTCAAGAGTCTTTTGGCTCCGCCCAGGCAGGGTATGATCCTGGAGATCCGTTAGCAGTCGAGGGGGCTAGCCAGAAATGATTTCAACAGAGCTAAATCGAAAGCAGAAGAACCTGTTTACTGGTGTGCTAACTGCTTTGTCACTCTGCCTGATTGTCCTGGCAGTGTCCAGAACTGCGCAAGCAGAAACATATCAGGCACAAAGAGTGCCTTGTACAAAGCTAATCGACAACGGACCGGACAAAGACCGCATTGTTTTGCTGATTGCTGGCGAAGGCTACACTAAAGAACAAAGCCAAATGTTCAAAGACGATGTCGACCGAATCATCACAAAGGGACTTTTGGGGCACGATTTTTTCAAAGACAATTTCAAATCATTCAACGTGTATGTGACTGAAAACTGGTCTAACTCTCCTGGTGCCAGCACAGGCGCAGGACCGAAAAAAGACACAGCATTCGATATTACTTTCAACAATAATAAGTGGAGTGCTTATTTTGGCGAATGGTATAAGGACCAAAAAACGCTTCGCAGGCTATCCATAAATGAAGCCAGTTCGCCATCTCAGCCAAATCATATTATTTTGCTGGTAAATACAAATCACCAGGGGCATGGCGGCGAAACTCTAGGTAACTACGTAACTCTAATGTCCAACGCAGACCCCTGGTGGGTCTTGCAGCATGAGATGGGGCACGCAATTGGCAGATTGTTGGACGAATACAGCGTTGCCAGCAATCCCGAATACAATGGACCCGCATATGGATTTGGAAATTCTGCAACAACTGCAGATCGGTACAAAATGCCCTGGAGTGCCTGGATCGACCCTGCAACTCCTGTTCCTACACCATTTTGGTTCAAGCCAAAAAATGGAATTGGCGTTTATGTTGGCGGTGCCACGTATGGCAAAGGCACTTACAGACCGAGCATGCGTTGCCGTATGAATCACTCTGAAGACGAATTTTGCCAGGTTTGCAAAGACTACATGACTCTTGTGCTTAACCAGAAAAACCCCGATCCAAACAATCCGCTTGCCATAATGACACGCGGCTTTACAGTGGGATTGGACCGCAATTTCAACCCAGCTGAATATAAGAATAGTTATGCAAAAAATCAGTGTTTTACACTAACCAAAAGCACTCTACTTTTGCCGTCAGAGCCAAAGCCGCTTCCTTTTCTGACTCCGCCGAGTTTTAGTTTTCCTAACTTTTTAGTGGCGCAAGCATACGATAAAAATGGACCAAAGCAAACGCAGCAAATACCGAATCCGTTTATGCTGCGCTCATTTCCAGCTAACGGTAAGCAGGAAGAATTCACCAGGATGATCGACCAGGTTTCACTAGGTCTTCGCTTGCCGGTATCATACGATTCCGCCAAAGAAGGCTTCGGTGTGCGCTTGTATAAGCTAAACCAGACTAAGCCAAAGGCTGAATCCATTGCAGAATTGAAGGGGCTCAAAGGTCAATCTGTAGTCGAGCGGGTTTCGGCTCAAACTGAAGTATCCGCAATGCCTCCGCCTCCAGACTCAGATACACATGTTGCCCCGCACGTCGTAGCAGAGCCAGTCATTGACCAGGAGACACTTGAGCGTCTTAAAAGGGAAAACAAAGTGACCTTGATTCAGGACATTCAGCTCAAATAGTTTTGGGGATTCTGTATTTAATCTAGAAGCCTTCTTGGCAATTTTTGCAATAAAACCCAAAGCGCTTTGGGTTTTATTGCTATACTGGAGTCATCCATTCCCGTAAATGAGGGCTAGTAGGCAATGTCAGACTGTAAGTTTCAGAATTATTTGTCACGGTTTTTTCAGAATTATTTGTCGCACTTT
>CAZJLR010000049.1:0-44314 GCA_964546815.1 uncultured Candidatus Obscuribacterales bacterium
GCGCTGATTCTGCGCTACATCATTGGTCTTACTTCGACGCGTCGGTTTAGGGCTCGACCTTGTGGCGTTGCATTGTCGGCCACAGGCTTGGATTCACCAAAGCCAGTTGCAATCATTCTAGTTAAAGGAATTCCTTTTGACTGAAGCCAGCTGACGATGGCTTGTGCTCTCTTCAGTGATAATGCTTGGTTATATTGGTCAGTGTTGGTGGAATCGGTATGACCTTCGATTTTCACTTTTAGGTTGGCTTGGTCCTGGAGCGTATCCAAAAGCTCTGTTAGTGTAGCTTGTGATTCAGGCTTAATAACAGCCGAATCTAAATCGAAGTAAATTCCATAGAGAATGGCGCAATTCGCATCTTTTAATCGCTCTGCAATGCCACCACGCCCAGCTATTTCGCAGTTACACGGTAGAGAATCATCTTTTTTGCCCAACCATTCTCCTTGCATTGTTCCATTGCTATACCAGGCGCCATTTAATATCTTGCCCGATGAATCGAGTACCATGAGTGCTGTACCTGTATGTCCGTTTCCTTTTTGCTTCCAGTCGAATCGCAAAACTCGACCATCAACTGCGCCATGCACTGAGCCGGTTTCGAAGGGATAGCAGCCAGAAACCAGTCCTCCATCCTGCTTTAATTTTATTGGACCAAAATTGCTCGAGAAAACACCTGTAAAAGAAGGCTGCGTTACCTTGCCCAGCGGTATACCATATGCTTCAATCTCGCTGAGCTCAACAAATTGCTTGTTGCCCCAGTCGTCCACTACTACAAATTTCAACCATTGCACTTCAGGGGTGGCTTTCAAAATTGAGACTGTTCTTGCTTGTTTTGTAGCGGCAATTGTAGCGAGTTTTGTAAACTCTGCTTTGGCAGATTCAGTAGAGCCCCATACTTCCAGTGTTTTTAGTGAGCAACCAGGATACCCCTGTTCTTGAACCTGTCTAGTGTCGACCGCTATTTTTTGAAGCTTGTATCTCTGAGGCAATTCAACCGTAAATGTTTGTCCTGTCAAAGCGTTTGCTGGGCTGCACCAGCTTGTCTTTGGATCGCCATCAAAGAGATGGAGCGCAGACCACTTTCCAGCGTCATACTCGCCAGAGTAGGATAAGACAGTGGTTCCCTCGCTCATATTGAGGATGTTGCTTGGCTCTGCAGCTGACACAGGAAAACAAAGGAGCACTGTAGCCAAACTTAGCATTACAAGACAAATAAACATTCGCATGTTGAGGAACCTTCGTGGGCAAACCAAGTGCCGAATTATAGCAGTATGCCCCCGAGTTGCCGGATGATTGGGGTCAACTTCATTAACAACTCTCACGAGCTTAATGACCTTTTGGTGGAGTTCAAGATAGTGTAAATAGAGGCTGTTCAAGTGAAACACATGTACTTGTTGAGGTAGGCGGCTGTTTTGCTTTTCGGTGATTTTGCGACTTCCCGTGGCGTGCCCTCTGCGACTATTTGTCCGCCCTCGTCGCCGGCTCCTGGTCCTATGTCTATGACCCAATCGCTGTTTGCGACTATTTGCATGTCGTGCTCGACAACGATGACTGAGTTGCCTGCTTCGACGAGACCATCTAATTGCGTCAGCAGCATCTCAACGTCTGATGGGTGCAAGCCTGTGCTTGGTTCATCTAAGATATATAATGACTCGCCTTTTTGAGTGCGCTGGAGTTCTGTGGCGAGTTTGATTCTTTGGGCTTCTCCGCCTGATAGTTCTGTGGCTGGCTGACCTAGTCGTATGTAGCCCAGTCCAACGCCGCGTAGCATGTCGAATGAGCGGCGCAGCGCGGGCTCATCTGCGAAAAATTCCCAAGCCATGTCCACTGTCATTCCGAGCACTTCGGCAATGTTCTTTCCGTTGAATTTTATGTCCAGTGTTTTTTCGTTATAGCGTGCGCCCTGGCAGCTTGGGCAAGGCGTGTAAACACTTGGAAGGAAGAGCAATTCAACCATGACAAAGCCTTCGCCTTCGCAATTCTCGCAGCGCCCTTTGGCTACGTTGAAGGAGAAGCGTCCTGCATCATATTTGCGTGCACGCGCGGCTTTTGTTGCTGCAAATATTTTTCGCACGTGGTCGAAAAGACCTGTATATGTTGCCAGGTTTGAGCGCGGTGTGCGTCCGATTGGTTTTTGATCAATAAGTACTAGCCGCTTTATTTTTTCCATTCCCGAGACAATGTGACCAGAACTTGTGTACACCTTTGTTTGCTCAAGAGTTTCTGCTTCATCGTTTTCGGTTTGAATAGTTTGTCCTAATTTCTCTGCCACCAATTCGACTAGTGCCTGGCTAACCAGGCTTGATTTGCCCGAGCCTGAAACTCCGGTGACTGTGGTAAATACTCCAAGAGGGAAGGACACATCCAGATGGTTTAAGTTGTTTCGACTGAGATCCGCAACGCGCAAATAGCCCTTTGCTTTTCTGTGTTCTTTTTTCCGCATTTGCGGTTTTTCAAAAAGATAACGCCGGGTGTGTGATTGCTCAATCTTTGCCAGCCCCGCGGCGGGCCCACTATATAGAATCTCTCCGCCTTTTTCACCTGCGGCAGGGCCGACGTCGACAATCCAATCGGCTTTTCTTATTACGTCTAACTCGTGTTCTACAACAAACAACGAATTGCCGGAACTTTTAAGTTGAGCCAACGCGTCCAGTAGAGCTTCAGTATCTGCCGGGTGCAATCCTGCTGATGGTTCGTCAAGTACATAAACCACGCCAAACAAGTTCGAACGGACCTGCGTTGCAAGCCTGAGGCGTTGAAGCTCTCCGGGTGACAATGTTGGTGTGCTCCTCTCCAGAGATAAATAGCCCAGACCAAGGGCAAGAAGCACATTTATTCTGGCTATGAAATCTTGCGTTATGCGCTGCGCCGCAAGAACTTTTTCTGGATGCTCCTTCGCAATTTTCTTAAATACAGGCGCATCTTTTTCGGTGTACGGTTGCAAAATTTGAGCTAAACGTTTGATGGGAAGGGCGCTAATATCTGCGATGTTGAGCCCGGCAAAAGTTATGGAAAGCGATTCTTTTCTAAGTCGCTTGCCTTCACATTGCGGGCATTCAGTGCTGACCATATAATTCATGACGCGCTTTTTCATGAGCGCACTTTGTGTGTTGGCAAAATTGTAGAGAACGTGACGTCTTGCGCTGGAAAAATTGCCGTGATAACTGGGCTCTTCTTTGCGCTTCATCGCGCGGCGCACTTCGTCTGCTTCGAAGCCTGCGTAGACTGGCACAACAGGTTGATCGTCTGTGAAAAGAATCCAATCGCGGTCTTTCTTTGGAAGTTGGCGCCATGGTTTGTCAATGTCATAACCAAGTGTAACCAGCATGTCGCGTAGGTTTTGACCGTGCCAGCCAATTGGCCAGGCAGCAATGGCGCGTTCTCTAATACTCAATGAGTCGTCTGGCACCATCGACTTTTCAGTGACTTCATAAATGCGTCCCAGTCCGTGGCAGCGCTGGCAGGCTCCGGCTGGCGTGTTTGTCGAAAATGATTCGGCGTCTAAATGTTCTTGTCCGGGCGGATAAGTGCCTGCTCTGGAGAATAACATGCGCAGCAAGTTAGACAGGGTGGTAACACTGCCAACTGATGAGCGTGTGCTAACTGCGCCGCGTTGTTGTTGCAATGCGACAGCTGGTGGCAGCCCGTCAATTTCATCTACATCAGGAACACTCATTTGATGAAAAAGTCGTCTTGCATATGGCGAGACAGACTCAAGATAACGCCGTTGCGCTTCTGCATAGAGTGTGCCGAATGCAAGGGATGATTTTCCCGAGCCAGATACCCCAGTGAAAACAACAAGAGCGTCACGTGGAATGTCGAGGTCTATATTTTTGAGATTGTGCTCTCTGGCTCCGCGGACGCGAACAAACCCTGAACTCATCGCTATGCCGATATGAGTTCTGAATCGGAGGATGGCAATTCTCGCTTATCGATTTGTTTTAGCGGACCGCTCTTGTTGCGTTGAAAATCAGCATCACAATTATGGCAGTGATAGTAGGTGATGTATGTTTTTGAGTTTTTTACTTCTTTGTTTACTGTTTCCAAATGCTCAAGTTTTCGCTTGTTGCATTTGGGGCATTTGCTCTTTAGCAAAATTGGAAAGAATGGCGTAAGCATCACTGCAAGCAATACAAACAACATGTAATTATCTTTCATGGCTGCCTCAGTTTTTCGGGGTCGCAGGTTTTGGCTCTTCCTTGCTGGCTGCAGGCTGAGCCTTTGGCTCTGCAGGTTTTTGTGCATCAGTACTTGCGGGGGCTGTTGATTTAGATTCGCCTGCTGCTGGTGTTGGCGATGTGCTGCTTGCTGGAGTTTGTGTCGCCGGCGTTTGTGGCGCTGGCGCTTGTGACGGCGGGGCTTGCACTGGTTGATTTTGCGCTGGAGGCGTTTCTGGCGGGGCGCCAGCCGCGTCTTTGTTCTCCGATGCAGCGTTTAAAGCGTCATCCATGTCTAACTCTGGTACCGCGTAATTTACAGTGACGTCAGGGTCTGCCTTAATGGCGTCATCTCTGTATTTCTTCCACTCGTCTTTCTTGTCCCATCGTTTATATAGGCGCGAGAGCAGATACATAGCTCGAGCATTCTTTTTCTCAGACTGCAAAATGCCTTTGAGAATTTCTTCTGCTTCGTTTTCGCGTTTTGTCACCAGGGCAGCTCTTGCTAGCAAGAGTTTTGCATTGGTTCCATCAACACTGCTGAGGTAGTTTTGAGCTGCCACGTAAGCCTGGTCGTTTGCCCTTAATGCGAATGCACATTCAGCCATGGGCTCCCAGCATTCAACCAACGAGGGGTCACTATTAACTGCTTCATTGAGCATTTTGAATGCTTTCTCGTAATCATGATTTTGCAGTGCTGATTGTGCGACGACGTAATAGAGTTTGGGGTCGCCAGGCATTTCTTGAATCAATTTGGTCAAGAGTCCGTTGCTTTCTTTTTCGCGATTTGCTGCGATTAAGCATTCAAGCTGCCCGAGCCTGCATTCTGCTTTTGCCGCAGGAGGAAGTTTTTGTGTCTCTGCTAAAGACTCGGCTGACTTGAAAATCTCGTCGGCTTTCTGCCAGTTTTTGTTGTGCAGTTCTACCTTTGCTTCGGCAATGCGTGCCATTACCAAATCTGGTTTTAGTTTTACTGCAAGCTTTGCTTCTTTCTCTGCGTCTTCGTATTGTTGTCGTTTGAGATATTCAATTGCAATCATGGCATGAGCCAACGCGCTCTTGGGGCGCAGCATCAAGGCTGATTCCCAGAGGCTGTAATTTGATGCCCATCTCATATCACGATAAATAGAATAGCCGCAAAATAGAGTTGAGACTGTACCCAATATGAAACAAGCACGAGTGAAATTCTGGTTTGCTACTGTGGCTATGCCGTATGCGACGAAGACCATGACGCCTGTTAGAGGCAAGTATGTAACCCAATCGGCAACTGCATCAGGTTGAACCATCAACATATGTGGCAGGAGACCAGCTAAGGTCAAGACTGAGGCAAAGCCTACAATGGGGTGCTTCAGTTTGCTAAACAATAAACCGGCAATAGCCACGATTATTACTATCGCTGCAATTACTAGAGGATCTGTAAAGCCATTTGCAACAGCAAATGGTGGGTCGATTGATATGCCTGCCGGTACAAAAAATGCGGGCAGATAGTAAAACACGAGTCCCTTCAGTTGAGAGGCGAAGTATGCTGCAGGAGCTAGCCTCGGCACCATCAAGTTCATCGCCGTGCAATATTGCACTCCGAGAAACCATAGACAAGGTGCAGCAATTGCCAACGCAGCGCCGATTCCGGTGAGGAATGGGTGCTCTGCAACTGTTTCTTTCCAGTTAGAAAGTGGGCGCTTGATGAAGTAGAGGGTAAACAGCGCCACCGTCGGCAGTGCTACAGTCTCGGGGCTGGATAGAAGAGACATTGCCCCGGTGAACATTGCTGCAATTACAAACACGATGCGCCATAGAGTGTGACGCACCAGCATGCCCATCAAGCAAAAACACAATGAGAAGAAGAAGTTGTTGGTGCCGAGCAACGCAGAGCGCGCCGACAGATAAGTAACGGCTTCGCCAGTCAGCGGGTGGCAGGCAAACAGAATTGCAGTCGCTGCAGCCAGGTGATGAGGCACCACGTTGAGCCTCTTTTGGTGGCGCAAGTGTCTAGCAACTGTGAGCACGAAGAAAAATATCATGCCTGTAGTCAGTGCGTGCCAAAAAACATTCACAGAGTGGTACCACGAGAAATTCATCCCGTATTCGCCCTGGTCGCTTATGAAAGATGCTTTCAGCCATGGCTGTGAAAGCGGCGACACGCCGAGCATATCAACGAGTATCGATTCTGAAACTCGTTCTCTCAATGGTTGGCTCATCAAATAGGCAAGGTTGTAGCGGTCATTGAGCACGAGTCCAACGTTGATGCCAAAAATGTGTGTGAGCAATGCAAAAAACATGCAGCCGACGCAGGCAAATATAGAGAATTTCCAATCCATCGGCGGCGCTGTAGGCGCAACTACCTTTGTCCTTGTAGTGCCGGCGATAGTGCTTGCTTTTGGAATTTGAGAGGTTGTTGTTTTGCGCAACTTTGTGAGGTCGATTGTCTGCGGCTCTTTTTTCTCATTGCCACGCTTGGTTGAAGAGCCTTCGCCGCTGGCTGTGCTCTTCTCATTTGTTTGTCCTTTGGAATCCGACGCATTTTCGCCGCCTTCTTCAGGGCGATTAATTTGCTTGTCTTTAGCCATGCTGCCAGTCTCCAGAACGTATAACAATTATCGCCGATACGCTCGCCGCTATATCGTTTGACGCTTTATTTGTGTATAAGCGGGATACAAACTGGAAGATGAGACAAAACTTGCTTAAGGCTCTATGCGCTTCAGCCAGAGGTCTGTGGGGTTTTGCGCCATATTGCGTCTGAGATAAAGCTAAGAATGTGATGACTGCAAAAGCAATCCCTTGACAGGTCTCGGAACTTTCAGCCTATAAGCTCGTCCTCAGAATAATGAAATCGATAGGCTATATTTCTTGTTTATCGGTCTTTGCTACAGAATGCCACCATCGGTGGAGAAAAACTGCTCTTGCTGCATTGTCTGAATTACCGTAAACTATGATGCAGTCTCGTTGATATCGGTTCCACTTGCTCCTATTTTGAGTTATATCCATACCAGGAAGGAATAATTATGAAAGCTCTAAAGGTATCAGGAAGCATCGTTTTGATGGTCGCTGCCATTGGCGTTAACTCAACTGCCGCGCTAGCAGAACCAATTCAGGGCGCCGTGGTCAAGACCTCCAGTCAAGAAAAAACCTATTTGCAAAAACACCCTGTTGTTAAGCGCACTGCCATTGGTGCCGGAGTCGGTGCGGGCGCTGGTGCTCTGACAGGCTTGGTGACTGGCAAAGGTGCTATGCGCGGTGCGGCTATCGGCGCCACTGCCGGTGGTGGGGTTGGTCTTATAAAATCGAGCAAAACACTAAAACAACATCCTGTCGGCACCAAAGTTGCTGAAGGTGCTGTCATAGGCTTGGGGCTTGGCATGGCTGCCAGCGGTGGTCATAACACTGCCAAACGCTCACTTGCTGCCGGTGGCATTGGCGCTGCGCTCGGTCTCGGTGCAGGATTGCTGTCGAAAGAATTCAAATAAGAAGTAGTCCAACAGATAGAGGTGTGAGTTGAGGGGCAAACCGCATAATAGTCTGTCAAACGGCGGTTTGCTTTCTATTATCATTCTTCCCGCGTTCTTGTCGGCATTGTTCTGGCAAGATCATGCTAAAGCCGAGCCTGTGAAGTATTGCGAGTCCAAAACCACAGTGCTCAAATTGCCTGGCGGACTCAACGACATTCCTACTTTTAATAGCAATTCTCCCGAGCAAGTATTAAACCCGGGTATTTTGCTGTCGACTTTTCCTCCAGACGGTATGCGGCACCCCGAGGCTCATTTGAATTTTCTATTCGATGGGCGCTTTGATGTCTTTTCGCACCATGTAGCAAAGAATGAATCAAGCGAGGACGACCGCACCTTGTTTTTGGGGTTTGTTGCCGGCAATCCTTCTAATAAGAAAGTTCGCATTCAAGTTTTAAGTGGCGCCAGCTACCTCAGTCAGCCCGATGCACCATTCATAAGCCTTCCGGCTATATGCCAAAATGACGATGGGAAGATTTTTGCTGGTCCGGGTGACAGAGTTTCAAACGATGTTTTGCGCGGTGCAAAGGCAGGCTTTTTGCCGAAGAGCATAAGTATTCCACCGGGGCAAAATAAACTCATACTTTGTTTAGCTGTGCCAGTTAGAAAGTTGAGACCAGCTCTAAATGGTCGCTCAACATTGCTAGAACTCAAAAGTAGTGGACCAGTTTATCTCGCGTCGATGGCACTCTTTGCTCCCGAAAGTTCTAAGGATGGTCCTCCTGAGTCTGCCTGGCTTGAGGCTTTGAACAATGAGGGGCTGTGCAGTCCTCGTGATGATGTTCCAACTCCAATTGGTGCTGCTGGTCGCATCAAATATGGTCGCGTTGCAGGGGTTGCCAGAGGCACTGAGTGGGATGCTGTGTTCAGTGATGCCTTTTGCGCAAGCGAGTCTGAATCAGATTTAGCAGAGAAAAAATCAAAGACCAGCGCCGATCGCTGTTTCAGTATTCCTAAACCTGGTAACAGTTTTACTGTACCTCTAAGCACTGTAGAAGCGGGCACCTTTGGCAGCAAGCAAGTGCAAGCTGCGCCGCTTTTGCTGCGTTATCCCGACACTGCTTATCAGGCTCACGGCAATTATGGTGTCAAATACAAAATTGATTTGCCTTTGTACAATGATGGGCGTAAGACTGCTAATGTCGAGCTTTTGTTTCAGTCAGCATTGAAATCGAATGAGCACAAAAATGGCGTTTGCTTTTATGAAGATGCGCCTCCTCGCGCGTTTTTCAGAGGCACAGTTTGCGTTCAGCAAGGCAGTAAAAAGCAATACTGGCACCTTGTGCAAAGGCAAGGAGATGAAGGCGCTAAGCTGGCTGAGTTAAACATGCCGCCAGGTTCTCGCAGTAAGATTTCGGTAGAACTTATTTATCCACCCGATGCGACTCCGCCCCAAGAACTTTGCATCAGAACCTGCCCAGAGCGCGAAGCGTCTGAGTGATTTGATTTCAGGTTCTGTCCCATTCGCTTTGCGAAATGACTTTGACTGCAGAAATTAACCAGCGACCTTTCTTGCGTACTAGTTGAAACGCATAATAGCCGCTGCCGCCCTTGCTGAAGTAGCTTAAGTCCACCAGGACTTTCGCGCTGTCGCTTTTGATGTTTACTACTTTTGTGGCATTGCCCGGTGCAAGTTCTGAGTCTGGGTTGTGTTTTGCTGTTTTGAATCCTTTTTTGAATTCATCGAATGATGACTTTCTCAAAGTTGAGGAAGGCTCGATATTGTCGTAAGCAGCTTCCCACTGTTTGCGTCCAAGTTGACCGTAATGCCTTCGAACCACTGCGTCTGCTTCGCGCACTGTGGGGTCGACTACCCCGCTAAATTCGGCTGAATCGAGCTCGGGTCCGTTTGCGCCTTGATGATAGCTATATTTCCAAACGGCGCCGTTTAGAAGTCCTTCCGGCTGCGATATTCTCACTGCATCATTGCTGAATACAGCAACATGCATAGTCTTGCCTTCTACGTTTAATTCGGCAATGGCGTTGTTGCCGGTGCGATTATAAAAGTATAGAACTCCGTTTACCGAGTGCACCGGTGGTGGCTCTTTCTTTGAGGGCATAAGCACTTTCGCTGCAGTGCCGAAAAGAATTATGCTCGCGGCGGTAAATCCCCAGAGTGCCATTTTCGCGCTGCGCCCTGTTATGCGGCTGATTTTTGACGCACTGTCAGCCATCGCCGGTAGTGCTGGGCGAAGCGGTGTTTTTGCCTGCACAGGCTTAGGGGCAGGTTCTTCTGCTGTTACGTTTTCCGTTAAACTCTCTTGCGCAGCGCGTTCCCTTGCTGTTTTGTCTTTGGGTTGACGGTCTGCTGGTGTTTTTGGCTGAACCTTATTTGCAAGCGCCGAGTTATCCTTTTCTGCTTTTTTGTCGCTAGACTTTTTTGTACCTGGCGTCGTGCGTTGTTCTTCTTTTTGTTTTTGTAAAAATCCAGAAAGTGCTTTGTTTAGTTCTGCCATTGATTGAAAGCGCTTTTGCGGATCTTTCTCCATGCACTTAAGGACTATCGCTTCGATGTCTTTGTTTATTTCTTTCTTTGGTGCGACGTCTTTGAAAGAAGGCGGTTGCTCTGAAATTTGTCGGCTCAAAATTTGCATAAGGTCTTCAGCGCTGAATGGCAATTTGCCTGTCAGTGCCTCAAACATGCACACGCCAGTTGCATAAATGTCACTGCGCTGGTCGATATTGAGCCCGCGCGATTGTTCGGGGCTCATGTAGTCTGGCGTGCCCAGGCATTCACCAGTCTTTGTGATTTTTTCTTTGGGATTGCTTCTGGTCAACATGACTTTAGCAAGACCAAAATCAAGCACTTTGACGTGCGGTCCGCGTGATGTTGAGCTTATGAAAATGTTGGTGGGTTTCAGGTCTCTATGCAAGATGCCGACGCCATGTGCGTGTGTCAGTGCGTCGCATACTTGGGTAAATATTTTTGCGCAAGTGCGCTCGTTGAGCTGTCCGTTCATTTCGATGAAATCATTGAGACTGGCGCCTTCAAGATATTCCATCACCAGATAAAGGTCGCCGTCTTCGGTGACGCCAAAATCGTGTACGGTTATGATGTTGGGATGATTTAGCAAGCTCGCGCTTTTGGCTTCTTGTTCAAAACGTTTCCACATAGATGGGTCATATGTGAGAACTTCAGCGATGCACTTAATCGCAACCGTGCGGTCGAGCAATGTATGTCGCGCTCGATAAATCACACCCATGCCACCGCGGGTTAGAACTTCTTGAATTTCATACTTGCCGGCGATTATTTTGCCGAGCAGGCGATCGGGCCGGCGATTAATCAGCGGACCGCCATCATAAGGACAAACGGGATGCTCGCCTTTAACCTCGCGTTGGCACAAGACACATACTTGTGTCTTGATTAGTGTGCTGTCCTGGTCTTGACTGGACATTTCTTAGTCGCAACCCGCCTTCAAAGCATACATAACGATGGTATTTTACCCCAAGCAAGCCTCTCCCCTGTTCAGGATACCTTCTGCAAGCCCGATTTAGCCGGAAAATACTGCTAAATTTGGGCAAAATTGCAGCTTTGAACCAATTTCTGTCATTCCTGGCGAGGCAAGCTGATTAAGAACACGTTACCCTCTGAGGGGTCTGACTTCAGGATGAAGCTCCCTCCATGGGCTTCGACTATTCGTCTGGCTAATGGCAATGCCAGGGCAGAGCCTTCCTGGACGCTGTTTTCACCTCGGTCTAAATACTTAAATCGCTCAAACAATCGCTCCTGTTCTTCCTCGCTGTAAAGCGGTCCGGGGTCAATGACTTCACATATCACCGAGTTGCCGTCATTTTTGAGCTTGAGTTTGATAATTTCATCATTGTTTTGCGCCTTATTGCTTTGTTTGCGCATTCGTCTGAGTATGTGAGTGTAAATATTGCTAAACACCTGAGCCATGCGTTCGCGGTCAACATTGAGTTCAACCGTTTCATTTGTTTCTGGAAAATCGATAATCGCGTTTCGCTTTTGTTTTAGTGATTCAAATGAGTTGTAAGCAATGCTGCCCAGCGATTCGAAGCTGCGCATTAACTGCATGCCGTTGGCTTCGAGTTTTTCGAGATCTAGCAAATCGTTAATCAGTTCGAGCAATCTATCTGCTTGATCAGTGATTTCATCAAGGGATGACATAGCTGCATCGCCTGGCATTCCCAGCGCACCAGCTTTGATGAGGGTAACGAATCCGATTACGGAGCCAAGTGGATTGCGCAAATCGTGACTGACTACCGCCAGAAATTCTTGTTTCAATTTTTCTAGTTGCTTTTGCTCTGTGATGTCCTGGGCGATGCAATAAATGATATTTTCGCCCGATGGTCTGGCTAATGACCAGAGAACGTAAGAGCTAGAGCCGTCTTGTCTTTGCACCATTGTTTCGATTGTTTTTCCGTCAGCCAAATCTTCGTGAGCAATGAAATGTGCAAGTTTCTCTCGATCTTCCGGAACAATTATGTCTAGCAATTTCCGCTCTTTCAATTCATCTGGCTGATGACCCAAAACTGTTTCGGCCGCTGGATTGCTGCTAGTAAAATCAAGGCTTTCATTCACAGCCCCGATGAAGTCTTGAGAGTTATCGAATACTGCCCGCTCTTTCTTTCTTGCCTCTGATAACTTTGCCACTGTTTCTCTAAATTTTGAGTCTAGTTCTGCAATTTCGTCATTGCCGCTAAGCTGTTTGTTTAGAGGCAAGCCACGCGAAAAGCGCGATGCATTGTCTGCTAGTGTGGCTAAACGGCTGGTGATA
This sequence comes from uncultured Candidatus Obscuribacterales bacterium, assembly GCA_964546815.1. Classification (GTDB taxonomy): domain Bacteria; phylum Cyanobacteriota; class Vampirovibrionia; order Obscuribacterales; family Obscuribacteraceae; genus JAIEPM01. The sequence goes on from CAZJLR010000049.1 coordinate 12,397, forward strand.
TTCTGGCTGAAAAATCGTGCCAGGAAAAGTGAAAGTGCAATATTGCTTGCAAGTCCGATTAGCATAATTAGCCCTTGCTGTTTGCGCAGAGCCGCTTGTTTTGCTGGTGAAAACGCTTCTCTTTGATCTGCAGCTTCCATCAGCGCTTGTAATTTGCGAGAAGAACCAACTACCACAGCGAAAAGTTCAATTCTGTTGACGTGCACTTTTGCAAAAGTTTTATCGTTATAACCGTTTGAAAGCGCCATTCTGCCTTTGGCTATAATTGGGTCTAGTCTGCTGTTGAATTTTTCGGCAAGCATAAATTGCTTTTTCGCTGCCGGGTCGTTTTTTACCAGCCGAGCTATTTCTGCTCTTGCTGCTTGCGCTTTGCTGCAGCATTCGTCGTATGCAAGCCAAAATTCAAGCCTGGGTGAGCCTGAAACTATGATAAACATTTTGAAATAGGCGTCCAAAATTTCGTAGGCGTCTGCTGCTATGCGACGTTGGCGCAACTCCTCCAGTCGACTGTTATTGCTTTCTGCGATGACGGTCAAAGTCGAAAGAACAAACACAAGTTCTAACAGAAGAGGAATTCCGATGATTAAAAGACCCTTGTTCCTGAAGCTTGGCTTGGCGCCTTTCTTGATAAAAATTTGCTGCGTTTGCGAGGTAGATTTGAGATAAGGTGTTAAATCTTGCGTGTTTCTCGGTAATTCTTTTTCTTTCTTGAGCTGTTGATTCTTGACTGTCTTTGCATATACATCTTCGCTTTGGGGTAGGCGAAACCAGAAAGTGCTCCCCTTCCCTTCTTCGCTGTCTACGCCAATCTCGCCTGCGTGTTCTTCGACTATGTCTTTGCAAATTGGTAAGCCAAGCCCTGTGCCTGCAGACCTCTTTCCATCGCTAGCTTCGACTTGTTTGAATTTTTCAAAAATTGTTTTTTTGTGCGATTCGGGCACGCCTCTGCCCTGGTCTATGACTTTTACCAGAAGATAATCGCCAGTGTCTTCTGCTTTGAGGGTAACTTTTGCACCTGCCGGTGAAAATTTAATCGCATTTGATGCAAGATTTACGATTACTTGAATTATGCGGTTTTGATCTAAATAACATTTGTCTGCGCTGCATTCTATTTCAAAGCTAATGCCGTTCTTTTGTGCCAGGCCTTCAAGGTCATGGGCAGAACGTTCTAAGAGATCCCTTACCTTATAATTGTCTTTGGTCAAAGCCAGGTTGCCTGATTCGAGACTCGACATTTCGAGTAAGTCATTTACCAGTGCTAGCAAACGTACCAGATTTGTTTTGACGATGGACATACGCTCTAATGCCTTGCTGCTGAGCGAGTCTGCCAGTGGCCCGGTTAGCCTTTCGGCAGCTTGAGAAATGGTTGAAAGTGGAATCTTCAAGTCTGAACCAATAATGGTCATGTACGCTTGCTTCATGCGTTGAGTCTTTTTAAGTTCGCTAACATCATGAACAACACTGTATAGTCGCTGCTCTTCGTTAGACCAATAGCTAGACCATTGCGTCTCAATGTTCTCTCCATCTTTCCTTTTCAGCAATAATTCAAAGCGAGCTTTTTCACCACCACTTCTGGCGGCAAGCAGAGAGTCCATTGCTTTTGGCACTGAACTTGGCGCTACCATTGTTGTAATAGGAAGGGCTTTTAGCTCTTCTGCTTCATAGCCCCAGAGCCGTTTGCAAACCGGGTTGATGCGCTCAATTTCGTTGTCTGCGTTGAGAACACAAATTACGTCGCTGGCATTTTCGAATAATGACCTTTCTCTTTCTGAAGCAAGGCGAAGGTCGTCATTCATTTTGTGAAATGCAATATCTAGTTGTTTGATTTCGTCAGACCCAGCAAGATTGTCTTGCAGTGGGCGTCCTTCAGATATGCGAACTGTGTTGTTTCTTACGACCTGGAGCCGGCTAGAAATACTTTTGCGAAAGAAAATCATGAGAGCAACCGCCGCCGTCAAATTTGAAAGCAATCCGAAGATCAAAATTTGCCGTTGCTGGCTTTGGAGTTTGTTTTGCACAATTTTGCTTTTTTCAGCAATTCGTCGCTGTGTTTCAGTTACTGCGCTTACATGCTCAAGATTTGAATGCTTATCTTTCTTAAACTCTTTATCGAGTTGAGGGAAAACCGCTGCCATTTCTAGCATTTGCCTGTTCTTAGCCATGATGGCAATTTTGTCTAACAATTTTGACAGTGAGTCTAACGTTGTAACCAAATCTCGTGCAGATTTTCTGCAGGCCGGGTCACTTTGAGAAACTTCAAGCAACTCTTTTTCCCGCAAGTGGAGCAATGCAATTTCATTGTCATATTGTTTTAAAATGCCAGGCGAACCAAACTGGAACCATCCCACAATATCTACCGCCGCTTGATTTGCGATGACGATCATTTTTGCGCCAAGAGCAGCACAGCGGCGATATCTAGATTCGTTTATGTTTTCGCGGTCTATTCTAAATAGAATGGGAGCAAGTGCAGCAATCAACATAATTTCAATCAACAAAGGCGTTAATACCAGAATGAGTCCTTTGTGAAAGACTTTCATTCCTCCGGTATTGCTACTCGACTTTGCTATTTTGTTCATGCTGGAAGTTTTATTACAAATTGGTAGCCAGATTCAAAAGAAAGTACAGTCAGGCTACCATCGTGAGCTTCGATTATTCTTTTTGCCAGGGGCAAGGCCAGTTTGCTGACAGATAGCTTGTCTCTAGTTGTTGCGATTGTACGTTGAAACAATGAGTTTATTTCGCTTTCGCTCAAGGCTCTTGAATTGTCTGTGATTTTCCAAATTAATGACTCTTTCGTTTTAGCCGTTTCGATTTCAATTTTTGCCGGGCTTAACTCCTTTTGTGTTATGTAAGTGAGAATATTGCTGAGTGCTTGTGTTATGCGGGCAGGGTCAACCATAATGTCGCCTGCATCGCTCAAACCTGTCATGCTGTAAGAGATTTGACTACTCTTTGCTGATGCCTTCTTCACTGATTCATCCAGAATATTTTTTGCCGAGGTCTTTGACACTAGCAATTGCATTTTGTTTGCTTCAAATTTTTCAAGGTCTAGCAAATCATTTATCAGCTCAATTAGTTGATCGCCTTGAACGATAATGTCATGTACAAGTTCTTTTGCTTTGGCTCCGACTTCGCCTGTGGCGCCTGATTCTATAATTTCTGCGATGCCTATCATTGAAGTAAGTGGGCTTCTCAAATCATGACTTACAACTGACAGAAATTCTTGTTTTAGTCTTTCAAGCTCTTTACGGGCGCTTATGTCATGACCTATGCAATAAAGGTTGCTTTCTTTATTTGGTCTGCTGAATGACATCATCAAATACGCCTTGCTGCCGTCTTCACGCATGAAATCTAGTTCTAACGATTTGCCTGCCCCCAGGTCATCGGCGTTAAGTACTTTCGTGAATGCGTCTTTGTAATTGTCGTCAAGCAAATCTATCATTTTACTTGAACGCAGCTCATCTCCAAATCCGAATAATTCTTCGCACGAACGGTTGAAGCTGAGGAATTGTCCCTGGCTATCTAAAACACAGATTAGATCTTTTGAGTTGTCGAAAACGGCTCTTTCCTTCTTGCGCGCTTCTGCAAGTTTGTCTGCACTTGCGTGGAATGCACGGTCTAGCTGAGCTATTTCGTCTTTGCCGGGAAACACGGGGTTGAGTGGCAAGTCTCTGGCTAGTCTGCCTGCGTTGTCTGCTTGCGCCGCTAATCGTGAGGTAATGTCCTTGCTGAAAAACTGAGCCAGGAAAAGAGATAGCAGAATATTTGCTGATAGACCACAAAGTAAAAGTGTACCTTGTAGATTGCGAAGTGAATTGATGCTTTCTGGGCTGACAAATTCTTTTTTCTCAGCGTCATCTATCAGCTTGTTGAGCTTTCGTGCAAGACCGGCGCTGAATGCCCAGAGTTCAAAGCGATCAATTATTGCAATCTCGCCTTTCTTGCGTGTGTAGCCATCCTGGACTATGCGCCTGCCCTCGTATATTTTTTGAAGTACTTTTTTGTGAATTTTGTCTGCATTCGATAATTGCAAGCTTGCTACGGGATCATCCTTGACGAGTTCTTCCAGCTTCTTGCCTTCGCTTATGATTGACTCGCAAACTTTGTCGTAAACCATCCATGATTCATAACTCTTGTTTCGCACGATGATTACACTAAGTGTGAAGTAGGCGTCCAGCAAGCTGTATGCTGTCGAAGCTATTTGTCTTTGATGCTGTTCTTCTGAGCGACTTTTTTCTGTTTGATTAAGAAGAGACGAAATTCCTAAGACAAAAACAAGTTCAAAAATGATTGGCACGCCAATAAGCACTACTCCTTTTTTCAGCAGGCTCAAATTCATACCGGGTGTGCGCGTGCTCTTTGCTGGCAGGCGAATTTGCTGCGCCTCGCTGATTAGCAGTTCGGCTTGCCTGTCTAACTTTTCTTTTGCTTCTTTGCGTTTAAGCATAGTTTCGTTGTAAGCTGCTTCATCGGCAGGAACACGAAACCAGAATTTGCTGCCTTCTCCTTCTTTGCTCCAAACCCCGATTTCGCCGGCATTTTCTTCAATGATTTCTTTGCAAATAGGAAGTCCAAGCCCCGTTCCTGTCTTGCGCTCGCCGTCTTTTGCTTCGACTTGTTTGAATTTTTCGAATATCGTATCCCAATGTGATTCCGGTACGCCCCTACCTTTATCGATGACTTGGAATTCGACAAATTGACCTGCGCTTTTAGTTTTGAATTTTACTTCCGACCCTTCGGCTGAAAATTTTATTGCGTTAGAAGCCAGGTTAATGATGACTTGCATGATTTTGTTGGGATCAACGTACCATTGATCTGCTTCTGATTCGACTACGAATTTTATTCGCTTTTGCTGAGCCAGTCCTTCAATGTCTTGAATTGATCTTTGAATTGCCTCGTCTATGCGGCAACTTTGTAAATGGTATTTCAAAGCAGCGGACTGTGTCTGGCTCATATGCAACAATTCGTCAACCAGTGTCACCAATCGTCCCAAATTTTTGTTGACTGTTTCGAGCCTGCTTCGAGCTTTGTTGCTTAGTTCTTCTTTTAGCGGGCCAAGAAGCTTGCTCACATCATTTGCAATTGCAGATAGTGGTTGCCGCAAGTCTGAACTCATCATTGTGATGAAGCTTTGCTTCATTCTTTCCAGCTGTTTTCGTTCTGAAATGTCGTGGACTATGCAGTAAAGGCTCTCATCAGATTTCGAAAAATAGCTAGACCAGAGACTTTCGCTGTGTTCTTCCTTTGCGCTCAATAATCGCAGCTCGATGTTTTCTAGTGACGTGCTTTCAAACGATTTGCTGAGTTTGTTTTTCGCTTCTTCTTTATCGTTTGGGTGAATCAGATCTATAACTGATGTGCCTATTAGTTTGCTGGGAGCATACCCCCAAAGCCTTTCACAGGCCGGGTTGATGCGCTGGAAAATCAAGTCTTTGTTCAAAACACAAATTACGTCGCTGGCATTTTCGAAAAGTGAGCGTTCTCTTTCTGCCGCTTTTTTGAGATCGCCGTCCATCAGGTGGAAGGCCTGGTCCAACTGTGAAATTTCGTCTGCACCGCTCAATGGCGGCTTGAGAGTAGATCCCTCGGCGAGCAGGCGAGTGTTATCCATAACAATCTGGAGGCGTTTTGAAATGCTGTTCCGATAGAATACCAACAAGAAAAATCCTGCAATTAGATTTGCAGCTAATCCCAGCGCAAGTATTTCTCTTTGCTCGAATTGTAGTTTTTCACGGCGCCGGGTACTGTTTTCTGCAATCATTTCTTGCAACTTGCTCACGTACGACATGCGGGCCATGCAAATGTCTCGCAAGTTTTGAAACTCGTCTTTGATTTCATTCAGTGTCTCGGCCATTTCTACAAGCCGCTCGCCACGCTTAACCGGTGCGGCTACTTTACCCAGCACCGGCAAGAGATCGTCGAGTGTGTCTGTGAGTTGTTTTGCTGATGTCTCAGCAAGCTTATCTCCTTTTGACACTTGCACTAACTGCAGTTTTCTTTGATCGATTTTCTTTATATCGTTTTCGTAAATCTGCAGGAATACTTTTGCTTCGCCTTGGAAGCTTGCGAAGATTGACACCATGCTGTCATTGCAAAGCGAAATCAGTTTTGCCCCAATGGCGGCGCAGCGTCTGTATTTTGTTTCGCGGTCGCTTTCTTTATCGCACTGCACCAGTAATAGTGCCAGCGATGTTATCAAAATAATTTCAATCAAAAGAGGGGCTGCCACAAGGATGAGTCCTTTGTGATAAACCCTAAGCCCTGAATTTTTTTTCGACCTGACCAGCACATTGCTCATTGATGCGAGCCACTACTTGAGGTGAAGCGAAACCCCCACAAGTTCTGGATACCCAGTAGTCACGTCAAGTATTCGTTCAAACTTCCACTCATTGCTGAAGTCATGCAAGACAATTTCGCAAGTTGTGTAAACCAGGCAGCCGGGCATCAAGTGTCCACCGGAAGTATGCCCTTGCGAGTCTGAAAATGAGGCATGCACATGCAAGCCGGACAAACCTAAGGTTCCCGTGGCTGATACAATTTCCAGGGGACCCTTGATTTTGCTTGCATTTTCCTGGTTGGCAAAACGCAAGCTGCCTTCTTTTAGCGATCCCACTAGGCTAAGTATGACTGCTGCCTCGATTTTATGCTCGTCTACGAGTGCTTTGAGCTCTTTGTAAACGTCGCTATCAGGCTTTAGGCGCTTAACAAGAATGCTCATCAGCTAGAAGCTCGGCTTGTCTTGTTTGATCCATTCTTTGAAAGAAGGCGCTTCTGCGCCTGGCTCCGGTGAGGCTTTTCGTTTGGCAAAATAAGCGCCAAGTAGCCGATTGTAATGAGAAACATCCGTTTCACTAAATTTAGGCGTCGAGGTTTCGGTGCTTGATTCTGTCGGCACTGTTGCGCTATTGTCCGACTCTCCAGTGGCAGTTTTTTGTGGTTCTATAACTGGAATCGATAACACTCTTTCACTGCTCAGCGGCGGAGCTGCAACGGCTGCGCGTGAACGCTTGCGAGGCTTTTCAACCGGCTTCGGCGTGTCAGACTGGCTTGGCGATGTCACCACAGGTGATGCATTTACAAAAATGATTTCGCGTGCACTGACATAGTGACTTGATTCAATGCTCACTTTCTTGAAATATTCCATGGCTTTTTCGGTGTTGCCGCTGGAAAGTTCATTTTGACCGAGCCTGTATACAGCCTCATCATAAAGTGACTGCTGCTGCTCAGATAAGGCTGCAGAGTTGTGTATCTTCAAAGCTGTAAGTACGTTGTACAACGACTGAAAGTCATGCTTGCTTGCAGCGGCTTTCAATTCAGCGCTAACTTTATTAGCTTGCACTTTGTCCGCTTTTTTGAAATTTAGATAGCCCCAGCAGCCAAGGACAGTCGCAAAACCCACTACTGCCAATACTATAGCGATATCGGTGAGCACCATTCCGATGCCACCTTTGTAGCCAAGCTCATTGCTGCCTGGAGGGGTAAAGTCGTATTGCTTTACTGCACTTTTGTTTTCTGCAATATCTGTGTCAAATATCGGTGAATGCAGTCTCTTGGGACTGGCTTGAACTTGATTTTGAGCCGCTTCGTTTGCATCAGGTGCAAAGTTGAATACTTCCTGCTGTATCTCCGCTGGCGGTCTCATGTCGATGACTTCCGGGCTCGATACTTTGAATATTGCCCGGTTCTCTAAATTGGCATCGGGATCTGCCTCTAAGGCCGGCCACGATGTTTCTGATGACGCCCTACCTGGTGGCGGCGAATAAGTGCTCGCTGCATCAGTTGTGGTCTGGTCGTTTTCTTGAGCCAGTCCACACTCCTGGCAAAATGCGTCATTTATGTGTATTTCAGTTCCGCAGCGGCGACATAGAAGAGTTACTTGCACCGAATATCTCCAGCGTTGTCAGTATGCCCCTGAAAAAGAAATAAGCTGTAGGGCAAAACCGATGCTAATAAGCGCCCTATGAGGATAGCGAATATCTGAGCGGTTGTCATCTAGAGTTTGACTAACCTGTCACTAGCTTTAAGTGTTGACATGTCTAAGGCGGCAAAGCGCCTCTGGTGCTAAGATTTTAAGCGCAAAGTGCAAGAACAATTGCTCTGTCTCTCGCAGTCAGAGCACACAACGCGGGACAAAGACATGAACGAAATTGACAAAGCCGAACACTGGCAAGCTGTCAAAGCTTTTATCATTCCAGTATTCATGTTTTTAGCCTGTCTGATAGGTGCTGCCGGCACCTTTTTGATACGCGAAGGTTATATGCTGGGCTGGGCATTCATCGCAGCCAGCGGTACTTTGCTTGTGGTGGCTTTTGTCGCAACAGTGACATTTCAAAATAAACTTCGTGCAAAAGGCTTGATGCAAGATCCCTACGACACGCCTGCTCCTGGATATGAGGAGCCAAGCGATGTTTCTGATAATGATGCTGAAAAGCATGCTTGCTGTGACCATGACGCAAAGCCTGAGTCACCGCGTGAAACTTTGAGCGCCAAGTAGATTGTTAGCAGGCTTTAATATTTTTGCTTTCGCAGACCATAATACTTAAATGCGAAAAAACTTAGCTGGCAATGCCATTGGGATATTTCCCATTCCCGCAAATCTGTTCTTGTCAATATGATTCCCCCATGGCGCTGATGGTGCGGCGCCTTAGAGGGCGCTAATGGTGTAGCGCCCCAGAGAGTTCAGTTTACGAGCTCTCACACGGCGGAGTATACAGATGGCAGATCTAGGAACCGATATTCCAGTTTTAAAACCAGGTATTGATATTGCTAAGCCAGGTAACCCTCAGCCTGCGATCGACGAGGCGACGCAAAAGCTATACGAAGATTGTTTGCCAAAGACTGTGCAAATTCTCACAAACCATGGTGCCGGCAGTGGCTTCTTCATGGACAAGGACGGAAAAATCGGCACGGCTGCGCATGTGGTGCTCGGGTCCAAAGAACAGTTTGCCATTACCAGTGATGGCACTCGATACAAACTGGAAATCGAAAAGCTTGATGATGTAAATGACGTTGCCATCATGCGTCCACTTGGATTTAAGCCGGGCTCTCACCCCGTTGCCGAAATGGGTTCTACCAAAGATTTGAAAGCAGACCAGCAGGTATTCCCAATTGGACACCCTGGTGGATTGCGCCCCGCATATATTTCACCGGGATATTTTAGAGACTTATTGAGCCAGGAAAAGTTGTTCACTAATCTTGAGCCTGAAGCTGCAGGCGAGATCAAAGAAGGGCTTCAAACACTTACTCCGAAAGAGCGCCCAGACGTAGAAGCTGCGCTGGCTAGAGACCTGTGGAACGGCAAAGTGCATATTCGCCCCGGTGATTCCGGCGGACCAACATTTGATGCTAATGGAAAAGTCATCGGCGTCAATGACATGATTACAAGCTTTGAAATGGGCTATTTTGTCCCTGTCGAACGAATCAAAGAGTTGTACGACAGCAAAGACAGCAAATTCGAATTTACATATAACAGGCTTGCTCAGCCATGGGCGCAAGACTACAAAAATTCCTGGAAATATAATCCAATTGAAGCTGCGACAAATACAACGTTGGCAGGCGGACTTTCATATATCGGCTATCAGGTGATGAATCGCTATCCGAAGTCTTTGGGGCTTGGTATAGCTGCCGCAGAAGGGCTGAGAACGGTTAGCGATGTAAGCAGTTTGCTTAGCAGCACAGATCATATGGATAGATTGAAATACGGCATTTCAAGCGTCGCTGATTTGAGCGGAACAGTCGGCGCTCTTGCATTTATGAGTTCGCGCTATCGTGTTGGTGGTGCTGTCGGATTGGCTGTTGGACTGGGCGCCAGATTGGCTGCTGATTTTATTCCCAATCGATTGTCACTCACCGATATCAGGCGTACTGACGGGTCAATTTTGCCACCACTTGATGGCAATCTCGAAAAAACACTCGGAATTGGAAGGGGCGGAAAATGAACCCTGAGTCGAATATTCCAGTATTGAGACTAGACTTTCCCAAAAGTTCTTTACTCGACCCGCAACCGCACGCTGATGCTGCTGCTGCGAAACTCTACAACGATTCCCATGCAGCCATACTCAAGCTGTCTACAGACAGTGGTCGGGCGGGCACAGGTTTTTTGATTGAAGACGGCACACATTTATTGACCTCTGCTCGAAATGTCTTGGGCTCCAAAGAACAATTCGCAGTCGCCAACGACGGCAAGCGATATAAATTGGAAATCGAAAAAATCGACGACCTTACTGATATGGCATTGCTCAAATTGACCAAAGGAAAAATTCCTGGCACCACGACTCTATCGTTAGGTGAGACTAAAGATTTGACGCCAGATGACAAAGTCTATGCCCTGTCGGCTCCGGCTGATTCCAGCAAAGCATATCTTTCACCCGGCTACTTGCGCGGATTGAGCAGTCCGATGGACTTTCTATTTGAAATCGACTCCAAAGTGCCAGAAATAGTAATGCAGAATATTTCTGAGCTGGACAAGAAGTCTGGCGAAGACGCCGTAACCTATCTTTCTCAACCGATGGTTGATAGCCGAATACATTTGGAAAAGGGTTCTATGGGGGCTCCTGTTTTTGACCAGCATGGCAAGGTTGTTTCAATGGCTGTCCTTGCTAATTCTAGCGAGTTTAGCAAGGGCCAAACACTACTTGCACCGATAGAGTCTGCTCAAGAGTTATTGAAGTCTGACGGGAAGTTTGAGTTTAAATACAGAAAGAGTGCTGCCGATTGGGCTGAGTCTTTTAAGTCAGACCTGAAAGAAGATCAAATAGCAGCTACTGTGAAAACTGGTTTGGCTGCAGGTGTCTCATATTTGGGATATAAGGCGGCTGGAAGAAATCCGCTGATGGCCACTGCCATGCTTGGTACTTATGGACTCACTCGTTTGTCTTCAGATGCAAATCACTTTCTCCAGAGTACAGAAAGGGCTGATGGACTTAAATATGGACTCTCCTCTGTTGCAGATTTAGGCACCGTAACTGGTGCTGCAATGATGCTCAGTGAAAGTATGCGCGGACGCGGATTGCTCTTAGCCGGCATCGGCATCGCAGGGCGTGCAGCAACTGATTTTATCCGCAACCGCTGGGTGCTTGATGAAAGCACTCGCAAAGACGGTGATAAATCTCACCCAGCATTTCGCCTTGACTCGCTTTTGAAAAGCTAGAATATCTGGTTTGAAGTCAACGCTAAAAGCAAAGGCTGGAAAAATTAGAACCTAGTCTTTTCCAGTAACGCGGAGAATAATTTCGCTATGCAACTGTTCAAGGTCTTGCCTGACCAGAGCTTCTTGTCTGGCTGAAATGCGTCCTGTTTTTGACATCATCACATGCAAGTTTTTCTTTTCAGCAAGTAATTTGTCTGTAAATGAGTCCATGTCAAATGAACCAAGCTGATGTTTTTCGTGGAAGTTGAGTAGATCGTTCTCGATCTGTTCAAAGATTTTTCCCAACGGCAGAGGTGGCTTTTTCGGCGCATGTGTCGTTTTCGAATTCGTGCCCACCGGCGCGCCAGTCTTTGAATTTGTTTGAGTCGCGCTTGACGAACTTTCGCTACTTTGTTTTTCTTCGACTTTTTTGCTTTCTTGATTGCCCTGGTCTGGCGTGTATTTGAGGCTATTCTTGCGCGCCCCAAACATTACTTTGTCCATGATTCTTGATTCGAAGTCTCTGGCATCTTGATTGAGACGTTCATATGAAGCTTCGTCGGTGCCGGCCGAAAGCTGCGAAGTCCTCGACCTTAAGTCGCTAAGTATTAGCTGAAAGCGATTTTGATCTACGGTGTTGAGATCGTCATACTTGTTTCTGAAAAGCGTCTCTACACGACCGACCAACTGTTCGATTTGGAATTTTCTTGAGCCGTTTGATTGCGACGAATCAATAATTCGTTGTCCAATTTCTTGCTCTAAACTCTGGGCTGGTTGCATTATTGCCGAAGCATCAGCCCCTCTAGACAGTTCAAGCAGTGCACTTTGCTTAAGGGCATTGAGACGACTGTGGTAGTCGTTTATGTCGCTATAGCTGAGCGTCTTGGCATTGTCCAGCATGTCTTCCATCTTCTTGATCAAGCTGGAAACAGCGCCATAATTTTGGCTTGCAGCCGAAGTGTTAGCGTTTGTTACCTGCCAGTAATAGTATGGATTTATATGCTTGTTAGGGGATGCAAGTGCGCTTGAGTGGCAAGTCAGTAAAAGACAAGCCAAAAAAATTGGCGTAGAGTATGCTGAACAACGAACTCGCTGAGGCAATTGAGCGCTCCTTTCAATCAATCTAATTCTATCAACTCTGCCAAGCGCTTCCATATTTTCAGTCCAGAATACTGTGTCGCATAAAGTTCTTTCTGTAAAATGACGCCAGAGCGAACAAAAATAGGAATTTTTTCCCCTGCACACAGGGAAGAACTAAGATAGAGACTGGGATTTAGGGTATTTATGTGACGTTTCGCTTTTCGACGCTTATCTTGCTAGTGCTGCAGTGTCTATCTTTGCAGCTACTGTCAGGCTGTCACAAAAATGCTGAGGAAGCCCCCTCGGCCCCTCCGAAAAGTACTCAAGCGGCGGCAGTGACTGATACTGTGTCGCTGGGTCCGGAAGCTGCGCGCGCAGCAAAAATCCAGACTTTTAAGGTGTCCGGGCGTTCTGAGTCTACTCAAATTAAGACAACGGGTGAGATAAAGTCCGATGAGAATCGCGTTTTTCACATTAATTCGATAGTTTCTGGGCGAGTCGTGAAAGACAACGTGTCCCTGGGCTCGATTATTAGTGAAGGGCAAACCCTGGCAATAGTTCAAAACCTTGAGGTTTCCAAGGTGTATGGCGACTACATTCACCAGTCGCACCAGAATGAAATTAGCGTCAAAGAAGCGCGCGAAAAACTAGACCTCTATCAAAAGACGTTAGATCGTAACAAGAAGCTGTTTGAAGAGGGCATTGCGCCGCAAAAAGATGTATTGCAAGCCCAAAACCAGGTCAATCTTACTGAGATAGAGCTGCGCGGCTATGAAGAGCATGCAGTGCATATCAAGTCTGAAGCTGAGGCAATGTTATCGGCTTATGGTGTGAAACTTGGCGAAGTTAAAACTCATGTTATTGAGACTGGTAGTCCACTTCGTTCGCCGCGATCTGGTGTTGTGGTGCAGAAGAATATCACTCTGGGTGATGTTGTAACTGCCGACCAACCATTATATGTGGTGGCAGATTTGAGCCAGGTCTGGCTTGATATTGCAGTTTACGATAGAGACCTGGACTCGATTCGCCTGGGGCAAAAGGTTTTTTTCCGCAGTGATAGCCTCGGCAAGCGGGTGATCGAGGGCGCTATTAGCTATATTCCACCTGGTGCAAATAACACAAGAACATTTACTGCCAGAGCTGTTTTGCAAAATCCTTCCTTGTTGTTGAAACCAGGTATGTTTGGTCAAGTTGAAATCGATGCCGCTGACACAGGCCGAAAGCCTTACTTGCCAGACAGTGCAATTCAAAAATTTGGAAATGAAACATTTGCTTTTATTGCACTGGGCGATCAACGCTATCAAAAACGACTGATTGAATTGGCTGAAAGGTTGGGTGACGGCTATATAGTCAAAAAAGGAATAAAAATTGGCGAAGAGGTTGTTGGTGAAGGTAGCTTCAATCTTAAGTCCGAATTGCTGAAAACTCAAAGCGGGCAGGAAGATTGAGTTATGGAGTCTTTCTTCGCAAACCTTTTGAAATTTAGATTGCCGGTGTTTCTCGTATTCATGGTTGCTTTTGCAATTGGAGTCAATTCTCTAAGCAAGCTGCCCATTGACGCGTTTCCTGACCTGGCAAACAATCAGGTGCAGATATTAACCGAAGCGCCTGGAATGGCTCCAGTTGAAGTCGAGCAGCTGGTGACAATTCCTCTTGAATCGATAATGAACGGTATTCCAAAAGTAGTGCAAGTGCGCTCGCTTTCTAAGTTTGGACTTTCGGTTTTGACTGTTGTATTTCAAGACCAGGTTGAAACTTATTTTGCCCGCCAAGTTGTATTTGAGAAATTGCAATCTGCTCGTTCGCGCTTGCCAGACAATATTAGCCCTCAATTGGGACCTGTGAGCACCGCGATGGGCGAGGTCTATCAGTATTTTGTCAAAGGAAAAGGTTATTCGCTTACAGATCTGAAAACTCTTCATGAGTTTGACGTCAAATATATGCTGCGCACCGTCCCTGGTGTTGCTGAAGTTAATACCTGGGGCGGTTTTACTGATGAGTACATAGTCACAGTTGAACCGGCTCGTCTTCAGCAATTCAACGTTGGCATAAATGAAGTTTTTGAGGCGCTGAAGCATAACAACGAAAATTTCGGCGCAGGCATTATCGACCACGAGTCTGAGCAATTTATAGTTAGAGGCGTGGGCCGGGTCAATTCAACCAAAGACATTGAAGACATAATTATCAAAGTCGATAAAGGCGTGCCTATCACGATAAGAAACGTGGCGAGCGTAGGACACGGCGCTGCCTTACGGCAGGGTGCTGCCACATGCGATGGCAATGGCGAAGTAGTCGTCGGCATGGTCATGATGATGAAAGGCGAAAACAGTCGCAATGTTATTGAAGCTGTCAAGCAAAAAATTAGCGATATTACTTCAGCGCTGCCCGAAGGTGTTGCTCTGAGCCCATTTTATGATCAGTCGCAATTAGTAGAGCAAGTCATTGATACGGTGAAAACCAACCTCATTGAGGGGGGCGGGCTTGTTGCGATTGTGCTTTTGCTAACCGTTGGAAGTTTGCGTGCCAGCTTCATTGTGGCTCTTGCTATTCCGCTTTCGATGCTCTTTTCGTTTATAGGTATGCATTACCTGGGTGTTAGCGCAAACATCATGAGTTTGGGTGCGATTGACTTTGGCATGATAGTTGACGGTTCAATCGTGATGGTTGAAAACATCTTGCGCAATTTAAGCGAAGACCAAGGGAAAACGCCTCGCCTGGAAGTTATTCAACGTTCGGTAAGAGAAGTTGCACGTCCAATTTTGTTCGGCATTTTGATCATTACTGTCGTTTATACTCCCATTCTTTGCCTGGAGGGGATGGAACTTAAAATGTTCTATCCAATGGTGGTCACAGTCTGCTCGGCGTTACTTGGTTCTTTGTTGATTTCACTTATGTTTGTGCCGCTTTTGTCCAGTTTGATGCTGGTTGGCAAAATAAAAGAGCGAGACAGCATTTTGGTTATGCTGGTACGCAAGCCATATAGTTTTTTTCTCAGCCTTGCCCTCAAATTCAAAGTGTTAACTGTTGGATTGGCTGTTGTTGCTCTTGCTTTGACTGTTCTGTCTATTCCTTATTTAGGGACTGAATTTGTGCCCAAGCTTGATGAGGGCGACCTTTTGGTTGAGGTTAGAAACTTTCCGAGCATATCTTTGCCGACAGCAGTTGAAACCGCAGGCAAAATTGAAGCAGTTATAAAAAGAAGTCCTGAGGTAAAGTTTGCCGTGTCACGCCTTGGTCGCCCAGACCTGGCGACAGATCCCATGGGAGTTTATCAAACTGATTGCTTTATCATTTTGCATCCGAAAGAACTTTGGCGCAGGGGAGTCACGAAGGCTTCTCTAACTCAAGAACTGAGAAGCAACCTCGAAAAAGAAATAATCGGGGCACGTTTCAACTTCACTCAACCAATAGCCATGCGTGTTGATGAGCTTGTTTCTGGTGTACGTTCTGACGTAGCTGTGAAGCTCTTCGGCGACGATATGAATTATCTGCAGGAAAAAGCAGATGAGATAGAGAGAATAATTGCCACTGTTCCTGGTACCACTGATTTGCAGGTAGAAAGATTATCCGGCTCGGCTCAAATCATCATAAAGCCAGACAGAGCAAAGCTTGCAAGGTATGGAGCCAGCATAAACAGCATACAGGAAATTGCTCAAACGGCAGTGATGGGTACTGCCGTTACTCAAGTTGTGAATGGCAGGCGCCGTTTTGATATGAGAGTGAAATTTCCTGAAGGAAGCAAAATTGAACCATCCGATATCGGCAACTTGCTCGTTGAATTGGCTGATGGGAAGAGAGTTCCTCTGAGTCAATTAGCGAAGATTGAGACAGTGCAGGGCATCGAATCAATAAACAGAGAAACAGGCCAAAGACGAATTGTTATTCAGTGCAATGTGAGTGGACGCGATATCGGTACCTATGTAGAGGAATGTCAGCGCAGAATTGCAAAAGTTTCTAAAACGCTGAAGCCGGGCTATTTTGTCAGCTGGGGCGGACAGTTCGAAAACCAACAACGTGCTACGCGAAAATTGATCTTAGCTGTTCCACTTTCAATTCTGATTATTTTTCTACTACTTACTGCAACATTTTCGTCAGTAAGAGATGCACTTCTAGTTTTGCTAAATGTTCCTTTCGCCTTAATCGGCGGTGTTTGCGGACTCTGGCTGCGCGGAATGTACCTCAGCGTTCCGGCATCTATCGGTTTCATTGCTTTGTTTGGTGTTGCGGTGCTGAATGGATTGGTGCTTGTTTCTTATATAAACCGACTGGTCGACTCAGGAATGCCTAAAGATGAAGCGATAAAAGTTGGTGCGCAAAAGCGCTTGCGACCAGTCTTAATGACAGCGCTGGTGGCATGTTTGGGTTTTCTGCCCATGGCACTTTCAGGCGGATCTGGTGCTGAAGTTCAAAAACCTCTGGCAACTGTTGTGATATGCGGATTGATCAGTAGTACTGTTTTAACTTTAATTGTTCTGCCTGTAATCTACAGTTGGATGCATAAAGTTGGGGCTCCGTCACATTCGTCTTCGGAAATAGACCAAAAGACTGATAGTCATAGCTCAGTGGATGAGGTAATATAAGTTTCAGCGAACTACAAACGACGAGCTTCTTCCCTTCTCTCTCATCGTTTGCATTTTTGTTGTCCTTTTCAGAGGGTGAGCTTGTCTCGCCTTAGTCTGATTGATTGATATGTTGTTCTGCTTCAGGGTGAATTATGTATTGCAGTCAACCTATTTCTGTTTATGTCATGATGAAACAGCGCGTTACTGCACTGGGAGTACAGCATGTGCTCGCCGAAGAATCAGACATCGAAGTAGTTGTGCTGTCGCCTGAGCTAAGCGTAAATCCCTTTCGTATTGCCGATTTTCGCCCTGATGTATTAATCACAGATTTAGACACTTGTAGTAAGCAGTCTTCTTCGGTTTTGCAAAAGTTGAAAGTTGGCGGTGGTACTAAAATTCTATTTCTATATTCACCAGCAAGTGATAATGCTGCTGATGTTCTCAAACTGGGTGCAGATGGTTTGATTGCCAAATCGAGTCCGGCAGGCTCTCTCGGACCAGCTGTGCGCTCGCTTGCTAAAGGCCGCGTGTGGATTGACGAGCGTGTTTGGAAGAGTCACTTCAAAGTTTGTACTGTGGCAAGAAGCCAAAATGATTATGATGTTCGCGCATTCGATTTGCCGACATGCGGAATTGCCAGGTTCTCAAAGCTGGAGTTGGAAGTTCTCAATCTTGCTTCTGAAGGGCTCGGTAATTTAGAAATCGCTCAATCAATGGGGCTTGCTGAAGAACTCATTAGCTGCACAATGTGGCTAGTCGCGAAAAAATTGCGCGCAAAAGGTCGCAAGCATGCAGTTTCTGTTGCTCGTCAATTTGGAATTTGTCTTTAGGACAAGTCCAAATTGATTTCGGGGATTAGTTAGGGCTGCTTGAGCTATCTGACTTCGCTGTACTTTCTGTGTTTGTCGTTTTGTCGCTGTTGACTGCTTCCGGTTTTTTGTCGCTGTTTACGATGTCTGCACTAGAATCTGCTTTGTCGCTTGCTTCCACTTTTATGTCTTTATCGTCAGCGTCATTTTTGTTGCTTGCTTTTGCAGTTTTGTTAGCCTTCTCGGAAGTTGTGCGTTTTTCGCTGCGAGATTCTTTGGCTGTTGCAGTTTGCTTGTCTTTCTTTTCTGCTTTTTCGGCTTTGCTGGCGTCAGCAGCTTCAGCAAGAACTTTTTCAACATATGGTTTTAGCTCTGCATCTTGCTTTACGACTGATTCGCAGATTTCTTTCACTTTCTTGTGCTGCTGAATATTGCTCATCAATGACCATCGCGCTGCGCTTGCGATTATCATTTTGTTGAGGTCTTTGTGATCTTGCTTGCTCCAGCTGAGCGTGGTCATGACTCGTTTGACGTATTTTTCATCGCCTGTAGCGCAAAAACAAGCCCAGAGCATGTCTAGGATGTCCGGTGAGTCGATATCCATTTTGTCGATTTCGACCGGCGCTTTGTCTATTTGCTTGCGAAATTCTGCTTTAGATTTTTCGCTAAGCTGCAAACTGACTATGTCGAGAAGTTCTTTTCCCTGCGGGCAGTTTGCCCACCAGACTGATGTGAGAACAAGTGATTTGCCGTTGTCGCTCATGCTCGATAGGTCTGTAAACCACTGCTTTATTTTGTCTGGATTTTGTGCCATCACCCTGCCGGCAAAGGCTTGCAGCGGAGGCGCCGAGTCGCCTTTAAATAAGCCCTGCTTGTCTGCCAGAAGTAGTGCAGGAACCAACAATTCTGGCTGCGGGTGAAGATAGTAAGTTGCCATCCAGTCGCTCAAGTCGCTGACTGAGGCAATATCCTTCGGCGATTTTGCAAGATCTTTATTGCTTTCTTTCTTTGAACTGCTCGCTTGAACCGCGTCAAGTCCAAATCCCATTGATGTGATGCTAAGCAAAATCAGGAATGATTTTATTAGGTTCTTCATTTTCAATCCGCCGTTTCACCGCTGGTGGTGCTAGTTGCTGTTGTCGATCAGATGCCTGAGCAATTTAGGTTTGCATCTTAGCCAGCTCTTTGTCTGGGTGCTGCAAAAATATCACGCATAGTGATGAGGTAAAAATGAACCCTGCCATTAGCAGCAGTCCGCAATTGAAATTTCCGGTTTTGTCTGAAAGCCAGCCTGTAAGAGCCGGCGCTAAAATACCTGCCAGAGCCAGGAATGAATCCATCAAACCAAGACTTGTGCCGGCTCTGTCTTTGGCCAGGTCTGAATTAATTGAGTAAAAGCAAGCGTTGCCCATCAGTCCAAAACCAAGACCCAGAGACATTAAGGTTATGACTAGGGGCAAGTAGCTGGTCAGTGTTACTGAAATAAAGCAGATTGCCGAGAGCATTTGGCTTACCCAAATGATGTGCGAGCGAGACTTGCGAATACTGTTCGTTTTCTTGTACAGCCAATCAGACAAAATTCCGGCAAGCACCACAAATACAGCCGCGGTAAACCAGGGCGCAATAACGTAAATCGGCAGCTCTTTCAATTTCAAATGATAGCTTTGCTCAAGGTAGCCCGGCAGCCATGACACTGCGAAAAAGAGTAAATAGCCGAAAGCAAAAAACGAATAGTTATTTGCCATCAAAGACGGATTAAATAGTATGAATTTCCAGGTGGTTTTGCCTGCGCTGAGGCTGTGTCGCCTGATTTCGGAGTCATCGCCACGCACAAGCGGCTGACCGTCGTGAATGTGGTCTAGCTCTTCAACTGATACGTGCGGACTGTTTTGTGGATAATCGCGAAACATTGTCCACCAGAAAACAGACCAAATCACCCCGAATGAACCAAGCACAATAAACATGCTTCTCCAGCCCAGATTGCTTATTAAAGCAAGAATCAAGGGTGCACCGATTACCGATGCCAGCGGTACTGCAGCCAGGCAATAAGCCGAAGCGCGTGCACGTTCTTTCACCGGCAACCAATCTGTGACTGCGCGTGTCATGGCTGGAAAGCAAGGACCCTCTGTTATGCCGAGTGCAACACGCAATGCAAAAAGGTGTCCGTAGCCTGTGCATGCAGCAAGTAGCGCTGTGCAAGCAGACCAAGTCACTGCCGCCCATGTCCAGGATTTTCGTGCGCCCCAGAGGTCAACCATAATTCCTCCGCCAAGAGTCATTACGGCATAACCAATTGAAAATGCTGAGCTGATGAAACCAAATGTCGTATTGTTTAGACCGAATTCTTTCTCGATCGGTTGTACCGCATACGAGATGGCGGTGCGGTCCATATAGTTGATGATAATGATGACAAAGCTGAGGGCGACGACGACCCATCTGTAGTTTGTCATGCCCTTGGGGCGGGCGCTGTCTTGCACCGTGGACGGTTCTGGCTGCTTTTCAGATTTGATGATGTCCACGGATTTCCTTTGCAGCAAAAAATGTCTTGTCTCTTTGCAAGTGCAAAGCCGCATCTTACTTAGCCCTTGCAAGTGGAATTGTAGAACGGCCAGGGCAAAGTTTGAACTAATCGCACATAGGGAAGAACTAATACAAGAGATAGAATCTTTGTCAAGAGAGGCGCTTATGGACGCTAAGGATCTGAAAAGAGCGGGACTTCTGGTGATGCTGGCGATGTTGATCGGCGGCGCTCCTCAGTGGTTAAATCCAGCCAATCAGCATGCATCCAACTACGATGCTCCCTGGGTATATCCTGCGCTCGAACCTAGTTCTCACTAGAAAACTTTCATCAGTGACTTTGAGCATGTCGCATTTTTCTATGCGTCTGTCAGTCGCGGTATCCTTTATAGACGCTAGACTGTTTTAGTTGGCTTTTTGCTGATTGAGAACGTCAAGCGCTTTGTGACGGCAAGCAGGGAAGCATGCGTGTGGAGTCTCTAGATACTTATCCTATTAATCTGTTTGAGTTTGAACAACGTGCTGCTTCTCGCCTCGATAAGCTTGCCTACGATTATTTTTCGTCTGGAGCCAATGACGAAATTACATTGCGCGAAAATCGAGCAGCTTATGAGCGGCTTGTAATCTACCCCTACATGCTGAGAGATGTAAGTGCCCGCTCGCTTGAGACATGCGTGCTCGGGCAAACAATCAGTATGCCGATTATGATTGCGCCGATGGCTTTTCAAAAAATGGCAAATCCTGAAGGTGAGCTAGCTACGATAAAAGCTGCTTCTGCAACCGGCACCATCATGGTGATTAGCACTCTCTCTACATATTCGATTGAAGAGGTAGCCGCTATTGCAACCGGCAATCTCTGGTTTCAACTTTATGTTTATCGAGACCGCGCAGTCACCGAATCGCTCGTGCGGCGCGCTGAAGCAGCTGGTTGCAAGGCTCTTGTTTTAACTGTTGACTCACCAATTTTGGGGCGTCGTGAAAGAGACGTGCGCAATGCTTTTCACTTGCCTGACGGGTATGTGGCTAAAAACCTAGTGCCTGCGGGAATTGAAGCTATTCCCGGGCGGGTGGGTGAGTCTAGTCTGGCTGAGTATATTGCAGCATTGTACGATCAATCTTTGAGCTGGAAAGACGTTGAGTGGCTGCGCAGTATTACGAGTGTGCCTGTTTTAGTTAAAGGGATCTTGCGCGCTGATGATGCAGAACGTGCCATCGAGAGCGGGGCTGCCGGCATTATTGTTTCTAACCATGGTGGCAGACAGCTTGATACCGCTCCTGCCACCATAGATGTATTAGAACGCATTGCGTCGCGAGTTGATGGACGTGTTGAATTGTTTGTTGATGGCGGAATTCGTCGCGGAACAGATGTCTTAAAAGCACTAGCTCTAGGAGCCAGAGCCGTTTTTCTAGGGCGCCCCGTACTCTGGGGTCTTGCGACAAACGGTGAGCAAGGGGCCATAGATGTGCTCAATATGCTGCGCAGTGAATTTGATCTTGCCATGGCACTTAGTGGTTGCGGCAGTCTTTCTCAAATTAAATTGGATCTTCTGCGTCCGTGAAACTCTCACTAATCCTGCAATGCTTTTATTCCAGACCTTCTTCTTTGGCTATTTTCGTATCTTTGAGCAAGTGTTCATACAAATCGGCTCGATGAATCAAGCCTTTCAATTCCTCGCCCTCTACCACTGCCAGAGTGTCTACTTTTAACTCTTTAAATAAGAGAGCAATCGATTTGAGTGTGCTATCTGGACTCACTGTGCTGCGCGATATGTCAATCAGATCGTCTACGTTCAGCCCGTCATCAATTGTAAGGTGGGCGTGCGCCATTAGCGATTTGCTGCCGATTAGTCCTATGAATTTGCTTCCATCCATCACCGGTACTCCAGCTAAATGAAGATCTTTCGTGGCTTCTAGAAGCTCTTCCCTTGAGCTTGTTGGGCTGAGGCAGAATCTAATTGGTTTCATGAAATCGCGGGCGTGAAAAGTTTGCGCTGCTTCTTGAGCAATGCGAATTTGTTCGTCTAGACCACTGTAGGTTCTTAGCATGTCGTAAACGGAGCCCTTCTCCATTTTTGAACCTACAAAGCAGGCAACAGCTGTCGATACCATTAGCGGTGGCACTAGATTGTAGTGTCTCGTTATTTCTGTGATGATAACAATGGCAGTTATTGGCACTCTGGCTACTGCAGCAAAAAACGCTCCCATGCCGACCATTGCCATAGTTTCGGCAGAGCCAACCTGAAATAAATATACTTCCAGGTAAGCCACCATGGCACCAAGCGCAGAACCAAGAACTATCGCCGGTGCGAAAAGCCCGCCAGGTGCCCCCGAGCCGTAGCCTAGCAATGTGAGAAAGAAGAATGCCACGAATGCAACTGGCACCATATACCAGTTTTCGTGCCCCGCAACTATAAGATCGCGCAATGCAGCATAGTCTCTAAAATGTGCGTCTGCAGGAATTGCCGCGATGACCAGGCCAGAAATCAAACCGGCCAGACCGACACGCAACGCCACTGGAATTTTGATGAAATCTCTATTTAGTTTCAAAAAGAGCACAACGCCGCGATTGAATACGGTGCCCAATACTCCGCATACTGCGCCCAGCAAAATCCAAAATGCCACGTCGCAGAGATTGAATTGCATCTCAATTGCTTGTATTTGATGTGACGATTGCATGTGTGGCGCGTTGAAAATATGTGTCAACGTAGAAGCCACAAAGCAGGCTAAAATCGCCGTGCCAATTGTATTTGCCGAAACATCTTTCAATAGCTCTTCAGCTACAAACAATACGCCTGCAATGGGAGCATTGAATGCTGCAGCCAATCCAGCGCCTGCTCCTGCTGCGACTAATTGTTTATGTCTGTCTAGCGAAGTGATAGGAAACCATTTGTTGATGTGCCCGGCGATTGCCGCGCCGACGTGCACTGTCGGGCCTTCTCTGCCGAGGAACAAACCTGAGCCCAGTGCGATGCTGCCGGCGATCAATTTCACAAATGCAAGTCGCAAATCTAATGGCACCGGCGCGCCCAGTAAATAAGCGCGCACCTGGGGAATACCGCTGCCGTAAGCTGTTGGTGAGTATTTTTGTACCAAAAATCCGGCAATCAGACCCCCAAATAATCCACAGCCAGGCAATACAATCCAGGCCGGATAGACGGTGCAGGCATTCACTCTCAAGCTGCTCAGCCAGAATGCGCCGTTTTCTAAAAGTAAGGCAGACAATCCTGCAGTCAGTCCAATGAAAGTCGCACGAATGAATGCAACTCGCCTTGAATCTTCTGGCAAGTCTTTTGTGTGTTTAAGTAAGCTGTCTATTGACCACATTTTGATGCTCTACTATAACACAAGCCTGCAAAGCCTGACTTGGCGGAGCCTTTCTCTTCTCAAGCGATCGATTTATTATTCAACCTTGGCCTACCAACCAGCCGAGCTAGAGAGAAAGCTATAAAGCAACGCGGCAAGAACAAGACAACTAATAATCACATATTGCCTGTCTTTTTCCATGGCAAATGTCACAGCTGAAAGTGCTACGCGCGCCACAGGCGTGCCCATTAAGATTATCACCCCAAGCTGCATGATAGCGCGAGATTTGCCTTTTAGCACATCGGCTATGACACCATGGATGGTTTTCAGGTCTGTCGGTTCACCGTTGAAAACTCTATAGTGTGTTTCGAAATTAGCATAGCGCGCCAGAGATAGCGCCTCTCCTGCAATAGCCAGCAATAACGCAATTGCAAGACCTGTAAGTAGCAGCGCTGAAATGATAAGCGACATTTTGTTTGCCTGGTATATGCGCTCGTTCATAGCTTGCCACCGAGTCCTTTGTAAATCATTTCTATGCCAACGATAACAATGAGAATTGCGAAAAGTTTGCGCAGCAGCTTTGTATCAACTTTAGGTAGCAGCCTGGCCCCAATCATTGACCCGGCTACCATGCCGAGCATTACTGGTGCGCATAAAATTGGGTCTACAAAGCCTCTGTTCATGTAGACTCCAGCACTTGCTGCTGCTGTGACTCCAATCATAAAATTGCTTGTTGTAGTTGAAACTTTAAATGGCAGTTTCATCATTTGGTCCATCGCCAGCACTTTTAGTGGGCCGGAACCTATGCCAAGCAAACCTGAAAGACAGCCTGCCACCAGCATCATGAAAAATCCGCCTCTGACATTGTGCACTTTGTAATCGCGCAATACGCCGTTGAGTGGATAACTGCTGTTGAGGCTGAATTTTTCTGCTAGTGGGTCTGCAGCCTCTGTGTCAACGCTGGCATCAGGCTTTGCATGCAGTGCCAGCCATGCAGATTGAAACATAACCAAACCAAAAATAATGCACAAAATATTTTTTTGTATAATCGCAGCCAGCAAAGCTCCGAAAATAGCACCACTGACGGTGGCGATTTCCAAAAACATGCCGACTCTCAAGTTTGTGTACCCTTCTTTCACATAGGCTGCCGCGGCGCCGCTTGATGTCGCAATGGCTGCGATGAGCGAAGAGCCCATTGCATAGCGGAGGTCAACCCCAAGGAAGAGGTAGAGCACTGGTGTCAAAATAGATCCACCGCCAAGCCCTGACATGGCACCAAGAATGCCTATGAGGAAAGAGGACAGTAAAAGGACTATACTAAGGTTTAACTCAGTCAACGCAGACACCAAAGCGCGAAAAACTTAAGTGTATATTCTATTGAATGTGATGTCTAAACGATTGCTTGACATGAGGATTTTTTCTGCGCTGCTAATATTCGCGCTTCTTCAGCCTCCCGTCCTTGCAATGGAGCCCGAAGTTATTGTCACTTTGTTCAAAGCGCATCAGCCAAACAATTGTCTTTACGTCTGTGCACCTTTCAAAATTACAAAACCTGCTCAAGAATTCAAGTCAGGCATTTATGAAATCAAGCGTGAGTCAGGGCGCTTTAGATTGCAGTCAAAGATGCATATGAATGAGCCTGCGCAGTATATTGCCGCTACAAAGCTTGATATTCAGCCTCTGAGCAACTATTTGCGAATAGGTTTTAAGCCAGGCTCAGTGCGCAAATATCGCGGGAAAATCAATATTCGGGCAGAAGGCACTGCCATCATGTGTCTCAATCAGGTTACTATGAAAGACTACCTGGCCTCTGTGCTGGGCAGCGAAACTGCACTCGATTTTCCACTTGAGGCTTTGAAAGCTCAATCGGTGTTGATTCAAACCAGTATGCACCGTTATAAATTGAATGACGAACTATTCGATAGCACAGACAAGCAAGCTTATTTAGGGGCTGAGTACGAGCGCCCTCGCGTGATAGAGGCATTGCAAGCAACATGGGACCAATCGCTGCGCTTTAAATCACGCCTGGTTCCAATTTACTTTCACTCATCGTGCGCTGGTGGCACAAGCAGCAGCGAATTATTTGCTGGTATCAAAGCAGAGCTTGCCTGTGATACTTCCGTGCCATGTCGCTATTGCGAAAACGCACCATTTTGGAAACCAACCGTCAAACGGGTTGCTCGCGAAAAATACGACAATAAGTTTCCCGATGGTGTGCCGCAAATTTTAAGCAAAGATTCGTCCGGACGACCTCAAATGCTTCGCTATGAAAATGGAAAAGAAGAGCGTGCCTATTCTTTCTGGCTTAAAGTCGGTCAGCAGTTGGGTTGGGACAAATTACCCGGTACGCGATTCGATATACATCGGGATAGCTCTGGCGATGTAGTACTAAGTTCTACAGGCGCTGGGCATGGTGTAGGTTTTTGTCAGTGGGGCGCCTGCGGGCTTGCCAAAGAAGGTGCAAGCTATGAAAAAATATTGAAATACTACTTTCCGGGTTCAAGCCTGTCGAAACATTGATGAAAGGTTGGCGTTTGCCTGATTGTGCTGCCGGATGGCTTACCTAATCTTTTGCAGCAACTATAATGTAGTAAATCGAGTAGTTGTCAGCGGAGCTCATTTGGAACCCTCACTTGATTTCGTATATGAGCTGGCGGTGGTAGTTCTTGCCACAGGGCTGCTGCTTTGGTTCATTCTGGTTTTTGTGCCACAACATATTGATGAAATTCGTGAGCCAAAAGACGACTGAGTTGGCAGGACGAATCGGCCGCAAAGCGTTATGATCTGGCTATCAAATTTCTTTAGCGGCTGGGGGTTATCATGAGCATCTCGCCTGAGCTTAAACGGATCGTTTCTCAAAAGGCAAGCACATTTACAGAGTCGGTTATTCGAGAAATGTCTCGAATGGCTGCAAAATACAACTGCGTAAATCTTGCCCAGGGGATGCCCGACTTTCCCTGCCCTGATGAGTTGAAAGAACTGGCGTGTCAGGCTATCAACGGCGACATAAATCAATATGCAATTACCTGGGGCGACAAATTATTTCGCGATGGCATTAGTGCTAAAAACGAAAAGTATCTGGGTGTGAAATATGAGCCTGAAACTGAAATCACCGTTACTTGTGGCGCTACTGAAGGCATGATTGCAACTATGCTTGCGCTGGTAGACCCTGATGAAGAAGTTATTGCCTTTGAACCCTATTACGAAAACTATGGACCCGATGCAATTCTTGCTGGTGCCAAGCCTCGCTATGTCTCGCTTCACGCGCCAGATTGGACATTTAACGAAGAAGAATTAGAGCAGGCGTTCAACAATAAAACTCGAGCTCTGGTGCTAAATACACCCCACAATCCAACCGGAAAAGTGTTTAGCAGAGCCGAACTGGAAATAATTGCCAAACACTGCCAGAAATGGGGTGTGTATGTATTTACAGACGAACCATACGAACACATTTTGTTTGATGGTGCCAAACATGTTTCTATGGCTTCTTTGCCTGGAATGAAAGACCTTACTGTTTGCGTAAACAGTCTGTCCAAAACATACAGTGTTACTGGCTGGCGTTTGGGCACTGTCTGCGCTTCTGAAAAGGTGAGTCTGGCAATTCGCAAAGTGCATGATTTCTTGACTGTAGGCGCTGCTGCGCCGCTTCAAAGAGCCGGTGCTGGTGCCATGGCCATGCCTGAAAGTTATTATGATGATCTTTCGGCAAAATACCAGGAACGCAGAAATACAATGCTCGAAATTTTGGATGCCTGCGAAATTCCTTATTTCAAGCCTCATGGCGCCTACTATGTATTTTGCGATATAAGCAAATTTGGTTTTGAAAATGATGTGAAGTTTACAGAGTTTTTGGTGAAGGAAGTCGGGGTGGCTGTTGTGCCAGGCTCCAGTTTCTTCCGTCCTGGCGATCGCGGCAAAAGCTTTATTCGCTTTTGTTTTGCAAAGAAACCAGAAACTCTGGCCATGGCTCGCGAGCGCTTGCTTAAAATGCCTGAAAAGCTTTTGGCGCGCGCTAAATAGCGATTATGTTTATCGCATGACTCTAAACGGGTATTATAAACAAGGCAGCATAAGCATTCGCCTTTGATCGAGGTCTTCATCATGTATAAATGCCCATCCTGCACAACTGAAAATAGAGAAAACGCCAATTTCTGCAGGCAATGCGGAGAAAGGCGCAGCTATGCAAGCTCATACAATGAAGTTGACACCAGAGACCGTTGCCCATGCTGTTCTAGACGTGTGCGCCATATTGATCGCTTTTGCATGAGCTGCGGCGAAAAATTGAAAGCGCAACCCGCGCCCGCTACAAAATTGTGTTTGAGTTGCAAGCTTGTTTTGCCGGACAAAGCTACGTTTTGCACTGCTTGCGGTGAATATGTCGCTGACAAATCGACGAGGCAAGTGCAAATTCCATCAGAGCTTTTCGGTGACGACAACCCAGATCTATCGCCGCGCTACGAAGCCTAAAACACGCTCTAAATGTCAAAACAAATTGGCTGATTGGTCGGCAAATATTTTTCGTCGCAAGTTGAGGCATTTATCAATTTGATTATTTTGCCATCGAGACGATGATGTTCTTCCTCGCCATAACCGCCATGAATATGACCAAAAACAAGTACTTGCGGCGGGTAGTCGAGATAATTGAGCACGTCTAAAAGATCTTCGCAGCCTACATGTTCACCCTCTCGGCTTAAGTCCATATAGCCGAAAGGCGGTCCGTGGGTCATTAGTATGTCTGTTCCTTCGGGTATCATGCGCCAGTGCGCTCTGATTTCTTCGCCTCGATGTCTATTGAATGCCCAGTTTCTAAACCACGGCGTCATGGGCGAGCCCCAGATACTCAATCCTTCTATCTCGACTCCTGAGTCTTCTAAATAGATTGACTTTGAGTTATTGGCAATACGGCTTGCCCAGCCTGGAAATCGCTCTAAGCCAAGCTCGTGATTGCCTGCTATCCAAACTTTATGGCGTTGTGGCTGACGGCTGAGCCAGTCTTCGTACCAATCAAGCTCGTCTTTATCGCCTCTAAACGTCATGTCACCCGCCACCAGAAGTAAATCTGCCGGGGGCGTTTCAACATTACGCATATGAATGTCACTAACAGCAACAACTTTCATTGCATTGTGCGGCGCCGCTTATCATCGCGCCGTTGATGTATTTACTATCCTTTGCCATCGTAGCAAAGGTCAAAAAAAAATGCCGAGGAGCAGAATTGAACTGCTGACACGAGGATTTTCAGTCCTCTGCTCTACCAACTGAGCTACCTCGGCACTTGGCAAATTTTTATTTGGCGCCCCTCAAGGAGCGCACAGGGGTTCAATATATCACATTTCCTTCGGCCTTGTTTCGCTCTTGAATTGTCTGAATGGGCAAGGTTTCAGCGTTTGGGGACTTAATTTTATTGCCTTAACAAAGCAATAATTTGGGACAAAAATTAAAGAGCCATACTAGTGGCCAATTTCTTAAGTTGAACCATGTCTGATTGAACCAACAAAGCGGCGCCACGCCACACTGTGTGGGTTGGAAGATTGTCCAATCGCTCGAAAATGGTTTTCAACTGAACTTTACCATTGGCAAGTGCAATGATTTCTTTCATCGCCTTCTCCTCTTCAGGTGAGGGCGGATCTTTCAATGCTTTGAGTTTGGCGAATCCTTCGCCATTCTTGGCGCTTGGTTGCGGCCATACATATAATGCAGTTTCTTTGATGACATCATGTGCGGCTGAGTAATGGTCGCGCGCAAGTGCTCCATCCATCAGTGCCCGCTCTAGTGAGCCTGGTACATTGAATGTTGCAGGCAACTTGCCAATGTCGTCTAGTGTTTGTTTGTCGACTGAGGTGAGGTCGCTGAATGCAAATTCACCCGATTCGAATAGCACCAAAAATTCGATGATTGCTTGTTGACCAGTAAATTTGCCCATGCGTGTTTTTGTTGGTTTGCCATTCTCCAGGAAGCACCAGAACATTTTTCCTTCTGGATGCGTAACTGTGAGAATGCCGCTCTTTCGGCTGATGGAGAGCGATTGCATGAGAGCTGCCGGGTCGAACACATCGAGTGAACCACCAAGGTTGCTTGCCAATTTTGCTGAACGAAATGCTTTTGGAACACCGCTGATATGAGCAATTTTATTGCGCTCAGACTGACCTCGAGCGTAAGACAATGCAGTCTCAACGTTCATGATTAGCTCGTCTGGGCTTGTGCTGTCTTCAGGATAACTTGTGATACCAATACCGACAGACCAGCGGCCGACGCCGCATGGGAAGTCTTCACCTTCAAGTACCTGTCTCAGTCGTTGAGCAAAGATAACTGCTTTTTTCATATCAACTTGTCTGAGAATTACCAGGAATTGAGCGCCTTGATAGCGGATCAAATGGTCGCCCCAGCTACCCATGGTTTCTGTTCTTCTTTGTTGAAGCAATCGATCAATTCGTTTGCCCAATTCTTGAATTACTGTGTCGCCGGCAGGTCTGCCATACTTTTCGTTAATAGCCAGAACATCATGACCTTCAACCAGGAAGATTGAGAATGGTCTTTTCTCTATTTCAATGCCGTCTACATGCTCCATTAATTGCGGTAGCAAGTGTGGAAGATAGGCTTTATTTGGAAATCCTGTGAGTTCGTCGGTGCGTGCTGCTTCTACTTGTTCTTCATACATCATAATGTGATGCAATGCTTTTGCAGTTACGTTTGAAGCACGATTTAGAACGCGCGTAATGTGTTCGAGGCTCTGGTCTTGCCCGCGGAAGAATACCACCATGAGTGCCAGGCGGCGTCCCTGAAATCTCATCGGCGAGTAAATCACATAACGAGACCCGGTGAGTTCTGCAATTTCTCTAAATTGAGGCTCAACGATTTGCGAAGGCTCGATTACGGTGCAAACATCTGTTTCGTTGTCTTGCAAACCGCGCATCATGCCCAATCCTTTGTACACTTCAAGCGGATTGTTTTGGAAGCCGATATGCGAAACAAGATTGGCATCTTGTTTCTTGCTTATGGTGAAGAACAAAGCAAACTCAAATGAGTTTGGAAACTCCGATTGCAACTGGCCGAGCACCGCATCGCCAATACCCGTAGTCGATGTGTGTGAATCTAGCGAGCCGCTGATGCGGTCGACGAATTGATTTTCTGCTTCTTTGAGATAGAGAACTGTTTTTTCTTTTTTAGCAGCAGACATTTCTTGATCGAATTGAGAATTCAATTTCTTGATCACATTGTCGCGATCGCGAATTGTGTTGTCTCTCTCTTCAATGAGTTGATTTTTCTCTTCAATCAATTTGCGCACGTCCAAGACTTCTTGCGTTGCCCCTGGAAGCACAAGATTGCCGACTGTCATGCCAGAATCGCTGGACTTTCTTTTGAAGTGCCCGAGCATTTTTCTAAAAGGCAATGTGATTGAAAACAAATAGAGAATGATGATTGCAACAACTGTCAAAGACCAGAGTGCAAATGACACCATGAAAGGAATTTCTTCCTCTACTAAGTCTCTAGACAATCCAACCGGTGGTCCGCTGTAAAAACCGACGTGTAGATTGTATCCATCAGTCACTTTCGCGACTGACTCATAATATTGTTGTCCGCGCCAATCGATTCGTCTTGAGTTTTCATCATATGTAGCAAGGTCTGGCGCAAATGGCTTGGTCAAAGGCAAAGGCTTGCCTTGCCCGTCTGTAAGGTAATACCAGGAAAGATGGTGCTCGGCCAGTGTTTCCAGAATTGAGGGCAGGCTGTCTTTAGTAAGAGAAACTTTGACTTCCGGCGCCGGCTTTGTATCTGGCGGTGGCGTTTGCCCTTTGCCTTTCTTCTTTTTGCCCTTCACTGGCGGCGGCGCCGGCGTATCTGGCGCATCGACGGTTGTAGTGACAGCTTTCTTGGCTAATTTTTCAGCCAATACTTTAGCAATATGATCTTGATGACTCGCGGTCATCGACGGGAAAATGGCATTGCTCGCGCCGGTTACTACGAAGAAACCGACTAGCACCACAATCAACAGCCGTATAAAAAAGTTATTCAACCAGCGCTCAGTTCTGTGTTTGAAGAATTTGATCTTTACGGACCAATTATAACCAGCAGCCCAAAACAAGGCAAAGACAAACTTCGTCGCCTCTGCAAGTTAGCTCATGGCAATAACTAGTAATTAGTGACATAAGCTGTATGCCCGCGGCAGAGCCAATCAATATTAAATTGTATAGCTTTTCATACAATTTCTTTCGTTTTTTTTCTTTGTGTAAGGACTTATTTCTCTTATCAGAAAGTAGTTTCGGACGATCTTCACTGAACTTTGGGCTCTTGTCAGCGTAGTGGAGCTGCCGAAACTCAGCCGCCCCAATGCTCTAAGGGGAAACTTTCTTTAGTTCAGCAGCTGAACTAAGTCTCAATAGGTGCTTGAATTTGGCACTAATACGCTTCGGTTGTAGAGACCGGCAATTCTCAGCCCCGCGCTTTCCCGCTTGACCAGGTAATCAGTGCTCAATTGTGTAATTGCTGGTCGCGGACCCTGTTGCAATACCATGCTGCCTGTA
>CAZJLR010000050.1:0-43547 GCA_964546815.1 uncultured Candidatus Obscuribacterales bacterium
TTCGCTAAACATTCGAGTTCGCCAGCAGTATCCCATGCGTCGCCCGGCCCTTAAATCAAATGCCCAGTCCAGGGCGTCGAATCAAATGCCCTTGCCCTGGGCAACGCATGGCGTCGCCCCTACAAATCGGTATGTACTTCGTTTAGAAATGACTTTAGCTGTGCGCCGACATATGCATGACCCTTGGTGTTGAAATGTCCGTTTCCGCCGATAAACATTTCCGCAAGTTTTTCATCAGATAATTTGCGTGTGACGGCATCCATGTCACGATAAGGAATTTGCAAGCGCTCTGCGCTTTGTCTGAGAAGCTCAGCTTCTGCTGGATTGTCGTTATACCTGAACGCGGGAATGCGCACAATTGCGAATTTTGTTCCGTGGTTTTTGCATTCTTCATTCATTTTTTGAATCAACAGATCCATCACGGGCCAATGCGATTTCGTAAAAGTGTAAGGTGCAGAATCAACCCAATAGTTCGCTTGCATCTGAGGCGCTGCGCCTTCATGACTCAGAGCCTTTCTGAGCTTTTCAAATTGCCCTGAGATTGCGTCTGCAACTTGCCTGTAAGCATGCACGGAAACTGCAGCTACCCGGCTATGCGTCGTGAGCCATTCTGTTTCTTTGAGAGTTTTGGCCTGCCTTGATGCAAACCACTTCTCTTGGATGGACGTATCGGTGACAAGCTCACCGTCTTTTCCAATTCTAAAATATGGGTGGCAATAACCTAACCCCATTTCTTCGATAGGCACCGCAGGTGGTTCTACCTTCATCACTTCATTGACGTGATATTCAAGCACAACCATGTCGGGGTGAAAACGCTCGACATTCTGCTTCAATTGCATGTACATCATCCCAAGCGAATAGGATGCAACTGCAAAATTGAGTACTTCGACCTTTGATTTTGTGCTCGCCTCAGTGTTCTGGTTCAGCAAAGCTTGAAGTATAGAACAATGATTTTTTTCGCGCGGAACCTGAAACGCTTCGGTGTATGAATCTCCAAGCATCGCAATGCGATATGTGTCTGAAGGCTTTGCAAGCGTGCGTTCGTCATCTTGCATGCCGAAAGAATTGTAGCGATAACGCGAATATCCTTCACCACGCCAGGTGATGTTTTTGTTCGGCACAGGAGCAAAACCAAACACGGGGTCGAGATGAACCAAATCGCTCTCTCCCAGTCCAGCCACAGCAAAAGTGATTTCCAGCACAGCGTAGCTAAGTACGATGACCAAAACTGCAGCGATAGCTTGTTGCCAAAACGGAGTCGTTTCCTTCTTAGTTGGAGGAACTACCGCTGTTACTTCATCGATTTTGGTGGCTAACTTGCTGCTCATAATCTTGCCATCTATTGGTCGCCAATTCCGCTATTCGAGAGCCTGACAACTGGCGTCAATGATAGTAGCACAAGCCCATCTTGAATACAGAATCCTTAGGGTCTTTTCAGGTCAAATACCAAGTTCTGCGCCCCTTTCAGGCTTTTCCGTAACAATTTCTCATTGTAGGGGCGACGCCATGCGTCGCCCGGAAGTTAAGCAGCTGTGCTCGCTTAGACAGTTTCGCGCTATGAATCAGCGGGCGACGCATGGCGTCGCCCCTACAAGCGAACACCGATGCATGACGCTAATGGAATTAAGTAACGAGCGACTGCGCTGCCAGGCGACGCAATACGGGGAGCAGTTGGGCAACACTTTGATAGCGATCGTTTGGTTCCATTTGGGTGCATGATTCAACCAGCGCTGAAAGTTCTTCTGAAACAGCGGGATTGATTTCGCGAGGTATTGACGGCGACAATGCTTCAGGTTCTTGACCAGTCAAAAGAAAATTCAGCGTGCATCCGAATGCGTAAATGTCGCTATGAGTGCTTGCCTTCCCGCGCATCTGTTCTGGCGCGATATATGCGTGCTTACCGACAAACGTTCCTGTTGCATTGCCTATAAATTCATTGGCTGCACCGAAGTCGACAATCGTGACTTTACCGTCATTACCAAGCACTACATTGTCTGGAGTCAAATCGCGATGAATAAGTGGCGGGTCTTTTTCATGCAGATATTTGAGAGTGGTTGCTATCTGAATTGCCCACTCGATGACGTCAATTTCTTTTTGTCCACCATTTTGCAAAACCAGCTGTCGCAGGTCGACACCGTTGATATATTCGAGAAGCATGTAATTGCGATCACCTTCGGCAAAACAATCGAGAATGTGTACGATGCCCGGGTGATCAATCTTCATCAGCAACTGAGCCTCGCGCTCAAATAGTTCTTTAGCTTTGTCACGCACTCCCGCTTCTGATGACGCGGGGATCATTGATTCTTTGAGAACGACCAATTGCTTGCCTTCAAGTTGGCACAAATACAGCGCCGAAAGCCCACCAGTGGCCAATTGGCTGATTACTTTAAGACTGTTATTTCGAAGGGCTCGTCCTGGTTCTAGAGGGATGAAAGCTGTGGGGCAAAAACGGCGACCAAGTTCTTCTTCCCACAAATCTGTGTAACTTGCAGATGAATTTGAGTGAGCCTCGATTCGCAAATTGTTTTGTAGTTGTTCGAGACTCAGGTCGCAAGCGTTTTGCGCCCACATTTTGCACGCAAGAAGAAATTGCTCTACAAACTCTGGCTTCAGTTGATTTATTGGAATATCGACATCGCCACCACCTGCTTTTCGCAACACAATTTTTGAATTTGCAAGGTCATTACTTGAGCTAACTGACTGAATTAGGTTGACCTGGCTCCATGGAATTGATCTTTTGATATTCAAGCGAGATCCCATTAGGCAGGGCAATTTGATGCCACGTTTGTCAACGGTTAATGTGTCATAAGTGAGCACTCTCTTAAGGCTGAGGCTGACGATGCTATAACTCACGCAGGCTGCCAACCATGGCAACAATTGTGCCATTTGTTCATGCCTTCCTTGTTGAACCAAACTTACGAATATAAGCGAAAGAAATACCGAAGCTAGAGGTGAAACTAGCCCCCACACTGGAAATGTGACATCAAGAAATACGTCTATCGCCTGGCGAAGCCCGCTTCGACATTGAGTTTGCAAAACCATTTCAGCCATGAATGCTAACTCCTACAACTTCATCTTTTTCGAGAATGCGAACCGTTTGTGCTTCGTCGTCCAGCGCCAGTAAATCTTTTTCGATGTCATCCGCACTTTCGTAGCGGTCTTTTGTTTGCAACGAGGTGGCATGTTTTACGATTTTGTTTAATGCCTCGGTTGTTTCAGTATTTTGAGTCTTCGGCGCTGATTGTGAAATTGGTTCGGGGTCTTTTCCTGTTAACAGAAAAAACATAGTCGCGCCCATTGCGTAAATATCGCTTTGAGTAGTTGCCTTGCCTCTGAATTGTTCTGGTGGAAGATAGGCGTGCTTTCCAACTACTGTTGCGGTGGCACCCACTTTTATCTGTTGAGCAACATTGAAATCAATCAACTTAAGCTGACCCTTTGAATTCAAAATCAAATTGTCTGGCGTGAAGTCTCGATGTATAACGCCGTTTGAGTGCAAAAATTTGAGTATGTCGCACATTTGCAAACTGAGATCTCGAACTTTCTCTTCAGATAAGGCACCTTCGCGACGAATCATCTCACGCAAGCTAGATCCGTCGATGTGTTCTAGCACCAGGTAGGCACGGTGGTCTTCGACGAAGTAATCTAGCAGCTTAACGACACCATCGCTATTTAGCGACTTTAGAAGGCGAGCTTCTTGCTCAAAAGATTCCAGTGCTTTTCTGCAAACCAGATCATTTGCAAAAATAGGAATCATCGTTTCCTTTAGAACAACAGTTTGATTTCCATCACCATCAAGTGGTCTGCAGAGATATGCCGTGCCTTGTCCCCCAATGCCAATGCTATTCAATACTTCAAATCTGTCTTCACCGATGATTTGACCCGGGCTCAGTGGCTCTAGTGTTTTTCTTTCTGGCGATTGAGAAAGCGATTGTAGCCATATCTCCGTATAATTTCGATCTGATTTTTGCAACATTGATTGCGAAAGCTCGTGGTCAATATTGCCATTAGGAACTCTTTTCTCTATGTATTTCAGCAAAGATGTTCTGTCTTCATGGGCTATAGCTGAAAGTTCAATTTCAAATGTTTTGCCCTCGTTTTTATCTATGCTTATTTTGTCTTTGCCATTTCCCGATCTCATCAATCTTATATTTGCTATTTCAGACCAACTTATTGATGCAAGATTGAGATTAAGCTCTCCCAAACGCTTGATTAAGGTCAAGCCTGATTGGTTTGCTAGGAGGTAGTTTGGCTTACAGAGAAGACTTTGAACATATGCCAGGAAGGTGCCAATAGACAAGCATGCTGCCGTCGTTAAAGCGGGATTTTGTACGAAGTTATTTATTGCAGTAGTCGAATGGGTAATTGGTGCAAAGAGCGCGCTCAGCATGCCTCCGCATAATTCTTCGATGAATTTATGCAAGCCCAACTGACTGAGGCTTTGATAAGTTGACTGCGGATGTAGGGAAACAAAAACTGAACCCAGCCAGGAAATCCATACCGTGGTGAACAGTAGGAACGCTAGCAACGGACCAAATCTCATCCATTTACTGGCAGTCAGCTTGAAGACATCTATCGATTGGTCTAAGCCTTGAGCAGCGTGATATGGAAGATCAAGTGTCTGTAGATTGTTAGAAGACTTTCGCTGAATTTTTCGGCATTTCACTAACGTGTTTAGCACTGCGGCAGTATTCACATTGGAATTTCGAGATTGAATATGTTTCAACATGCAATCTACGCTTTCCGGCGTGAGTCCATTGAGGCTCAGTTTCAAACGTTGTCCAGTTGAACAAGTTAAAACTAAAGATGCCGGCAAAAACTTACGTGCCTTGTAGACTGCGTCAATACTAATTATGTTGCGAATTGCGATTGACTTAAATCCGAAGTAGATGTTGTCTTCATCCAAACGAATTTTGCGCTTAAGTAAGTCTTCGAAGAAATAGGTTACACACAAAAAAAGTACGAGCCCATAGCCAATTTGCATTACCATGTGCCCGCCACCACGACTCAGAAAACCAATCAGAACAATCAAAGGAATTGACCATATTGGTGTGAGCATGAATGCTTTTTGCCAGAGAAATATGTGGGCGAGATGATCGCCATAACTAAGGCTTATTGAGCTTTGCGTTTCTTTCCTATGCAAGAGACCTTACTCCTTGGGAAAAATCCTACCGAGTTCTGTGGCGTTTTGTTCTTTCCAATAGATCATCTTTGATTTTTCATCGTCTATCGTTTTCGATTGAATCAGGAAAAACATCGGACCTGCTAAGGTGACGTTTGCTTCTCCGTTTTCAAAAGCTCCAGCAGTGGGAAAATTTCTGTTGCTTGCTAGTCGTCCATTCCTATCGATATAGCGCCAGTATTCGCCATTCCAATAAGTGGCGAAGCCATTCTTAAATGCAGTGATAAAGTCTGCGTGTATGTCAAATGCGGGTAAACCTTTTTCGTTGACCCAATAAAATTTGCCGTTGTTGTAGACAGCTCCTCGTCCATCGGCAAACCAGATGCCTTCGCTTGATTTGATTACGCCATCCACGGGAGGAACATTTAGTTCGTTTCCTGTTTTATCAATAAAGTGCCACGGCTTCCCTTTTTGCCTTACTCCGATGATATCGGCATATCCGGTCGTTTCCTCGTATTTCGGATCGATAATTGTTTTCCCATTTTCATTCACAAAACCATAATTCCCGCCGACATAAATGGTGGCAACTCCGTTGTCAAAGGAAATTATGCTTTCATAGTTGGGTTGGAGGATTATCTTTCCTGTTGCGTCGATGATGCCACATTTACCTTTGTGGTGCAGCTTGAAATATTTAGTGGAATATTTTTCGTTGCCGCTTGTGCTCACATTTTCAATGGTGTACTCGTCATCAAATAATCTTTTGAAATGGGAATCAATGTATATGGTTCGCCCGGACGAATCTTCATAACTGTACAGATTTTCGCCCAATTTATTAGGCGTCGATCTCATTTTTGTACTAAAGACATAATCACCTTTGGTATTGATAAATCCGCCGATGCCTGAACTATTATTCCAAACAGCAGCAAGACCATTTGAAAAGTTGCGGGCGTTTTCAAATTCACCTTTGAAGGCATAGTTACCTGAGCGATTTATATATCGCCATTTAGCATCTTTTTTCATTGGTTTAACCAGTGAAAGATCGTCTGAAAATTCGGAAACTTCTGCAAACTTTGGTTTGATTACAAGTTTGCCGGCTTTATCTACGAATCCTTCTGATTTGCTCGTCCATCCAGTTTCAACCACCGGGATCAGCGCATCCTTAGGCTCTGCGCTGCTTTTATAGGTGAGTTCACTGCTAAGCTCGGGTCTCGGCTTAACAGGATGAACTTGAAATTTACTGTCTATCTTTGCGTCTTGCTGAAAAACGTTTGCCAGATTTAGCATACTCAAGAAAAAGAATGTTGCAGACAGCACTAGGCATGAACTAACAATTAGCCGATGTCTAAGTTTTCCCTTCCGCTGGTTTTGATTGGGATAAGTTTGCTCTGTAGGGACGCTTGGTTCAGTTTGCCGAAAAGTCTCTGTTTCTTCGTTTTGTCTTTCTCCGTCCAAAACGCCAACGGCGCTTAGAGGTCTAGCCTTTCTTTCGTCCGAAGCCTCAGTGCGGTGGCTCTCCGCAGCTTCAGTGCTGTGGCTCTCCGCTGCTGCCTCAACAAGCGTCAAATTGTCTTGATCTTCCTTGGAAAGGTAAGGCTTGAGTGGGGGTGATTCCATCGATTAACCTATTCCGCTACAGAACACTACAACGGCTGTATATTTCCTACTATATTCCATTTGTGACAGCTGCGCTCAAGTAGTCATTGTCTCCAATACAAAACAAATGCAATCGGCGCGTAAATTGGCAATATAATCATTGATGGAAACCAAAGGTTCAGGCGTTGCACATAATTATCAATGCTATCGGAAGCGCCGGAGACATAAACCCATTCTTGCCTGTGGCGGCTAAATTACAGAAAAACGGTCACCGCGTCGATTTTCTGGCTAGCCCTTATTTCGAAGACAAGGTTAAAAGATTGGGGCTCAATCTTTTGCCGTTAGGTACTAGCGAAGATTATCTTTCCGCTGTGCAAAATCCCGATGTGTGGAATTTGGAAAAAGCCTTTCCTCTTGTCTGGGAAATGACGATGAAGTCTGCGGAGATGGCATATGAAATCATCGAGAAAAATCATACTGCCGGCGATACTTTTATGATTGGCTCAAGTTTGGCAATTGGTGCGCGGCTAGCTCAAGAAAAATTGGGAATTCCGCTTGCTACTGTGCATTTGTCACCGGCATTAATGTTGTCTACCTATGATACGCCCCGGTCTGCGACCAATCCGCTGCCTGATTGGGCACCGCGACCATTGAAATCAATCTGGCGTTCTGCAACAGATGCTTTAATGTTGGATCCTGTCTGCAGACCGCCTCTAAATAAATTACGTGCTCAGCTTCAACTGCCGCCTGTGTCTCGCATAATTACTGAATGGATGCATTCGCCAGAGCTGGTAGTCTGCGCCTTTCCCGAGTGGTTTGCGAAAGTGCAGGCCGATTGGCCGGCAAACTCATTTAATAGTTCGTTCCCCTTGTATAAACCTGAATTTGATCAAGATTTATCGGAAGAATTGCAGCGTTTTCTTGCAGCTGGAGATGCCCCGATTGTTATTACTGCCGGAACCGCAATGGCTTTCGCTAAACCAATCATGGAGATGGGGTTAAAAGCGGCTGAAGCTGCGGGCAAAAGAGCCGTTCTTGTTTGTAATTTTGAAGAGCAGGCACCGCTTAACTTGCCGCCTTCAGCGATTCATGTGAAATATGCTAACTTCCAATTGTTATTTCAGCGCGCCGCTATGGTCATTCATCACGGTGGCATCGGCACGACTGCTATGGCTTTTGCTTGTGCTTGCCCTCAGGTGATTTTTCCATTTGCGCATGATCAGCCTGATAATGCCATGCGGCTAGAGCGGCTCGGTGTCGGCAAAATGATCAAGGACAGGAGCAAGCTGAAGGATTGGAGTGAGGCGATCAGCGCGGCTTCCAAGCCGAGTGTGCGCGAATCAGCCGCCAGATGTAGCGAATTAATCCGCACTTCTCTGGCTGGGGAAGACTCGATTGTTCAAATTTTGTCTCAAAAAATGCCCCGCCTTAATCTTGCATAATGTTGCAGTCACCTTTGATACATCTGGTATGACCCGGCTGAAGTCTGGGCACAAATAGATGGGAGGTGTCGCTTTTGTCCGTAGATCCCAACCTTTATTTGGAAATCGAGGCTGAGGAAGAGCCCGAGGTTTTACCTGTCGGCACAATTGTGGCAGAGCGCTACCGCATTGAAGATTTGCTCGGGCGGGGCGGAATGGGCGTTGTTTATAAAGCCGAGCAGATTCATATGAATCGCACAGTGGCGATGAAAATGATGCTTGGTCAGTCTGTTTCGGGCAGCCAAGATCACCGCCGCTTTCGTCGCGAAGCGCAGGCTGCCAGCTTGCTAGATCATCCTAACATTGTGGCAATTCACGATTTCGGATTTGCCGATGGGCGCGCCTATCTTTGTATGGACTATCTGGAAGGGCTTAGTTTAGATCTTCTTTTGCAAAACAAAAGCCTCACGTTAGACCAATTCAGGCATATTTTTGGGCAGGCATGCGATGCCTTGCAACACGCTCACGACAAGGGCATTGTTCATAGAGATCTTAAGCCAAGCAATATCATGGTTACAGAGCGTCGCGGCGATAAAGAATTCGTCGTGATTTTGGATTTTGGTCTTGTGAAAATGATGGAGTCCGGCAGTTCAGACCATAAATTGACCATGACAAACATGGTGCTGGGTAGTCCGCTATACATGAGCCCAGAGCAATGTCGTGCTGTTGTTATTGATCATCGTTCGGACATTTATTCGCTTGGTTGTGTGATGTATGAGGCTTTGACGGGGGTGCCTCCGCTCAAAGCAGATTCTGTATTTGATTTGATGAATGCTCATATATCAACGACTCCAAAGCCGCTGCGCGAGGTTCTTCCCGGGTCTTATGTGCCGGCGGCTTTAGAACGATTGATCTTTCAGGCGATGGCTAAAGACCCAGCTGAAAGACCTCAATCAATGAAAGAGCTTGCTGCTGGTATCGAAAATGCATTTAGCGGCGCCCCAGATTTGGTGCCATCTGTAATTATCAAAAAGCCACCATCGCCACAAGACCAGGCGGCTGCCAGTCCAAAGAAAAAGAAAATATCAGATGAAAATCTCTTGCCGGCCTCAGCAGCATTGTGGGTTGCAATTTTGTCCGTTGTGATTATCGGGCTCATGATTAGCTCTGCCATGCAAACTGAGAATTTAAGGCACGCGAAAGCGCTTTCAAAGGCAAGCAACGATAGTACGTCCCTGAGTTCGTCTTCGGGTGCTTCTGCGGCGGCTAGTGCCGGCAATACACCTGAGACAAAATTTGTGCCGCTGAATTCCATACAAAATCCCGTGAATTCTGGGCTCAATAATCCGGCTGCGGCTTTTGTCACTTCGACGCCATCTGCTGGTGCAGTGCAGCCTCCGTTACAGCCAAACATACCGTCTAACACTATAAATAACGGTGCCTCTCCGGTATCGCAGATGGTGCCGGGTTCTGTTGCGCCTGTTTCATCTGCTGCGCCAGTTTCATCTGCTGGATCACAGGCTGTTCCTGTCGCATACCAAGCTAATATGTCAAAGGTTGACCCTGGCGCGACAATGGGGTCTGTTGCCGCAAACAAGACCGTGCGCCAGGCTGCCAGTCGAGATCAATTGCTAATGGAAGGCAACGTAGCATTTTCCGAAGAAGATTGGAGCAGGGCTAAAAGCAAGTTCGAATCAATGATTGCAATGAGTGGAAGCTTTGATGTACCAACGCCTGTTTTGGCTAAATTGGTCATCGCCTGTTCATATTTGAGAGATTCTCGAATGGTCGAATATTGGAAGCGATTTAAAGACGCTTACACATTTGATGCAGGCTCAATGGCAAATGAAGGCTCTTTGTTGTATCAGGCTTACGAAGTGAGCAAGCAATTCTCTGGTGAAAAGGAAGACATGTCGGCCGCAGAGAAGCTGGTGCAATTTTGCATCGACTCGAACATGCGAACAAAATCGCAGCCCGACCCTTCTACTTTGAGAATGAAATTGCACTTGAGCCAAATATATTTAGAGGAAGGCAAAACAACAGATTGCGAGACCCTGCTGCAACGAGTTGTTCAAGAAGCACAGTCTATTCCTGATATTCGTGACACAGCTCAGGCAAATCTTGAACGAATCCAGGAAGGTCGAAGAATTGGCTCGCGACGTGGCGTCCTTCGCGGTGAGGGGCGCGGCTTTGGTGGCGAGTCCGGTGGAAGTGGCGGACCTCTAGGTGGCGGTCCTTTGGGCGGCGGCCCTTTGGGTGGCGGACCTATGGGCGGTGGCCCCATGGGGGGCGGCGCTGGCGGCCCCTTCGGCGGCGAACCTCCAGGCAGAGGACCACATGGCTTCCCCGGTGGCCCCATGGGCCGAGGCGGCGACCCCATCGGCGATCCCCTGGGCCGAGGCCCTGGCGGCCACCCCGACTACTAAGCGCCCCTGATTAAGCTCCTCAGAGCCGTGGAACGTTAGCGGTAAGTCGACTGGTCGGTCGACTGCTTATGGGTGCGCTATGAAGACTCAGGACTCAATTCGCCTCATTTTGGCTGCCACCCTTGTTTTGGGGCTTCTGTCCTCTTTATTGCTTTTGCTCTCTTTGGCGTCCATCCACACTGTCCCTGGTGCGCATATCACGCCACTACAGGCGATACTGGTCCCCTTGCCATTCTTTCTTTCATGTCTGGCAAGTGTCTTTCAGTTTAAGTATGTAATGAAACCCTGGAATAAAGCCCTCGGCGAGCTTGTTTCAACTGCTTTGAATATTCAAGAAACGACAGCCCCTGTCTCGCCAAGCGGGGCAGACCAGCTGAGTATTTTGCGCACATCTATCGAAACTGCAGCTGTGCAAGTAAAGGAAACTCGCTTGCGCGAAATGAATTTGATACAGCATGCTGTCGATGTAATTTGTGTTATTGATTTGCAGTGCAAAATTCTATCTGTAAACCCCGCTGCCAAATCTGTTTGGGGCTACAACACAGAAGAGTTGGTAGGGCAACAAATCACAGATTTTCTCGTTAGCGAATCTGATGTAAAAAATACCAGGAAAATGTTGTTTGGTGCAGACAAGAGCATCGATAGAATTTATTTTGAAAACAAGTTTCGAAAAAAATCTGGAGAAGTGGTAGACCTTCTCTGGTCTGCACATTTGTCTGCGCGAGACAGAGGGCTGTTTTGCATTGCCCACGATATTACAGACAGAAAAAGAGCAGAACAAATGCTGCGCGAAAGCGAAGAGCGAGTAAGAGGCATTTTGGAAAGTTTGCCTGCTGGAGTTGCTCTGGTAAATCAGCAAGGCATAGTTGAATTTATGAACAAGACCGCTATGGAGCTTACCGGCTATAGCGCAGATGAACTCAAAGACTTGGCCGCTTTTAAGCTGTTTAGTTTTATCAAAGCGTCTGAACCACTGAAGATTGACCTGGAAAGTTCTGCGCCAACCGCCGGATTCGATTGCCAGATAATGCGCATTACCGGCGAGCGATTTCCCGCAGAGGCGTCAACACGAAATCTGGTTTGGGGCAAGTCAAACGCCTGTCTCGTAATTTTTCTAGACGCAACGCTTAAGTATGAGCTTGAAAGAGCGAAGCGCGAGTTTGTGGCAATGGTCAGCCATGATTTACGGACGCCACTCACCACTATCAGCCTTATTTTTTCCTATATGCTCGACGGCTTGGGTGGCGACCTCAGCAGCGATGGAACAGATTTTGCGCAGCGAGGAAAGCAGGCTTGCGATAGGCTAATGACTCTGGTGCAAGATTTGCTAGACCTTGAAAAAATGCGTGCCGGAAAATTTACCATGGACATGCAAGAAACACAGATTGCAGAATTGATAGACGCTGCTGTCTCGGCGGTGGGTCCTTATGCTGCATCGCAAGGTATTAAGATAGCCAGCG
Source organism: uncultured Candidatus Obscuribacterales bacterium (assembly GCA_964546815.1). GTDB lineage: Bacteria > Cyanobacteriota > Vampirovibrionia > Obscuribacterales > Obscuribacteraceae > JAIEPM01. Next base: position 12,023 of record CAZJLR010000050.1, read on the forward strand.
AAAATACGGACGTTGAGGCTTACTGTGATGGCGGCAGAATTATTCAAGTGTTGATCAATTTGCTAAGCAACGGCATCAAATTTTCAGCGCACGATGGTGAAGTGAAAATTGCGGTAAGCAGCGACGACAAATTCGTCACTGTGTGTGTGTCTAATATGGGCAAGAGCATTGCTCAAGACAAGTTGAGTGCAATTTTTGAAAAATTCGAGCAAGCAGATGCTCGCGGCACTGTCGAGCGAAAAGGAACTGGCTTGGGTCTTACAATTTCGAAAACGATAATAGAACAACACGGCGGCAAGATTTGGGCTGAAAGCTCAGATTCTGAGGGCACAAGATTTCTCTTCACTATTCCAAAGGCTCCGCCACCGGAAATCGAAGCCTGACTCACTTCAAGTGACTATTTTTGAACTGGTATCACAAAACTGCAATCTTTAGCGAAAATTTTGCCGTCGCTATTTTGCATTAGTCCGCGCTTGTTTTTCCGCAAGCATACCTCGATTGTGCTCACTTGCTCAGGCTTGCTTAATTGAATGTCCATCTGGTCTAAAAACTTTGTGCCCTGCTTCACGTGCTGCGTGCGCCCGTCTAAGGTGTAGGTGAGCGAAGCTAAAACCGCACCAGAAACATCTTTTGCTGTTTCTGTTATGGAGTAATTTATGGACTGAGCCTTCAGTGCTTGCCAGACTATTTTTGTGTTGACTTTGTCTTTTGCGATGGTGGCTGATGCGCTGTCGCATTTGATAAAAGGTGCAAAATTTACGTCTTTTACCGCAGCGCCTGTGGCTAATACACCGGCTTGTGTGTCATTTATGCGCTGTATAGTTGGAAATCCAAAATACACCAGTAGGAAAAGCAGTACTAACTCACATGAAAGTCTCAGTCTGCGAGCGAATGTTTTTCGCGAATTATCTTGATTTGAAGAGTTTATGCTGCTTCTGTTGCTGCTGTCTTTACCGCCGCGGCTTCTTTGCGCTTCGTTTTGCACTGAAGATTTCTCAGGCGATGTTGAGCCTGCCAACTTGTTGATTAGATTACCACCATTGCTAATCATCAACGTTCTAATTGGTTTTTCGAGCAACTCAGACATGAGGTGCGCAGCAATGAATAAAGTTGTTAGGAACAATAGGCACGAGTTTAGCGATTGAGCTTGTGGAAAATTGACGCCGAGATATGTGATAAAAACTCCGTGCAGCATGTATGCACCAAATCCAAGCTCGCCCATTAAGACAAGGAATGGATTGCTGAGCACCTTAGACATATATCCGCGTTGCAAGGCAAATACAAAAATCAATGCGCCAAAACCGATAAGCGATGGGCCACTGTTTTGAAGCCAGAACGCGCCACCTTCGCCGGCCCATGGCACGCAGGCATATCTGAGAGCGCTGCTGCACGCATTCAGAACACAGACGCCAACCAGCAATAAGACTTCCAGTGTTGTAAAAACAGGAGTCGCAAGATTGATTTTCGATGAATGGTTTTTCCAGAGTAAGCCCAATGTCATGCCCACTGTAAAATCAAATAGTCGAGTAATTGGATGTATGTACAAAACACCAAGTGTCGATAATTTTGTGGCGTCAAACTCAGGCATGTGAGTGACGTTGCAGTAGTAAATAATTGCAAGAACAATCGGCGCCGTAATTGCCATTGGCAAATACCATTTTTTCTTCATTCCCCAAAACAAAAAGGGAAAACAAAGATAGAAGAAAAATTCGGTAGCATTGCTCCACGATGGTGCGTTGTATGAGAAATATACTTGCCACGAAGGAATCCACGATTGTGTCATGAACAAATTGCTCAAAAAGACAGGCAGCTTAGCGCCGGTTATTTTGAATATTTCCGGCATCGCAGCCAGCAGTAAAGTCAGGCTTATCACATGCGCCGGCCAAATACGTGCAACTCTAGCCAGGTAAAACTTGAAAGCACCTTTCATGTCCGCAAGGTGAAAATAATTCAGGGTTAGTAGGAATCCAGAAAGAACAAAGAAAAAAGTCAACGCCTGGCCAGCAATGTAATAGTTCGAAAGACCATGCCAGCAACTAAAATATTCGCTTGCGTGATTAAGGATGACGGCTAGCGCCGGAAAAATGCGCAGCGCAGTAAGAGGCTTAATTTCTTTGCTAACTTTTTTATCTGGAATTTTAAGAGCAGATTCGAGCGCGCGAAAATCTGTAGACTTTTCGGGAGCTTTTTGAATTGTTGAACTGCTGAGCATCAACTCATATCCGCGCCGGGTGTCGCAAAGTCTCTCTCGGCTTGCTCTTCCGGAATTCTAAAATTCTCGAAATCTAAGCTTTGACAGGCTGTCATTATATAGCTTGTCCGACTTCTTGAAATGAGCTCGAGTAAATGCTCATTTGCTTTGAGGCGGCACTGTTGAAAGATTGACTTTATCTTTCTCTGTTTCAGCATATGCTGCGAAAAACTTGTTTAATTTTTCTCTCAAATGAGGCAGGGCCGCTTGTGCGGCTTCTTCTCCAGCTTTAACGCCGCGTTTTGCATCTTTTGTCTTGGTTGATAGAAGTCCTATGCCGCCTGTGTCTGGATGAATGACCACGTCAGCTAGTTGCTCTTGGGCATCATCTGTGTCGTATAGCCCCCAGGTGAGCATGCGTTTTGCAATGCTGCCCGGCTTTCTGAACACATCTTTGTCTTCGACTTTGAAGGGCTCATCGATGTTTATTGCAATTACAAAATCAGCGCCCATTTGTCTGCATTGTTTAACAGGCAGGTTGCAGATGACACCACCGTCTGCCATGAGCTGATCTTCGATTTCTACGGGCTTTCGCAATGATGGCACCGCGCAACTTGCTTGCATTGCAACCGCTAAATTTCCTTTGCGAATTAAATATGGTTTTCCATCGCGGATGTTGAATGAAACAGCGGCGAATTTGATGGGCAAGTCTTCAATTTTTTGGTCTACAACAGACATTCCGCCCATGAGATATTTTCGGAATGTTTTGCCGCCATACAATCCATCATATGGATTTGCGCCTAATAAGCGAGGCATTATCAAAATAGGTTCGGCCACAATGCGCACTGTTAGAGGCACAGTCATGAAGTGCTTCATAACATCGCCCTTTACGAATGGTTCTTCCATTTCGGCTGCTTTCGCGCCCAGGCAGAGAAAGCCACCAACGACAGAGCCAATGCTGGTCCCAACGATATAATCGTATTTGATGTTTTCTTTTTCCAAAACTTTGAGCACGCCTACTAGTGCCGCACCTCTTGCGCCGCCGCCACCGAGTGCTAAGCCGATTTTGGGCTTGCCCGACTTGACACCAAACACAAACTGTTTGGCTTCGGTTCTTTCAGCTGCAGAAGTGAGCTCAAGGCTGTCGTATGCATAAACCGATGGTACTGCGGCTGTAAACAACAGGATGTTTAATAAAGCGGTATTCGCGAGCGTGATGGCTTTAGGCTTAGGTTGGTTCATGTGAATTATCTCTTGGGTCTGTTTATATTAACAAATTGAACGGTCCCTTATGTGTATTTAAGAAGCGAAGTTCTACGTTAAAGCGCAATCCTCTCTGTTTATGCCTTTTTCCACCTGCAAAGGATTTGCTTTTGCAATGTATCGATAGATAACGAAAGGGTATAATTTCAGCGTCTGTCGCCAGGTGAAGTGAAATGACCGCTAATTTCAGCAAGTCTCAAGAAACCACAGTTCGTCCAATCTTTCTGCAAAACGGGCGACTCATGTTGCTTGACCAGCGAAAAATTCCTGAGTCTGTTGAATATGTCGATGCTAGCCGGCTGGAAGACATGTATCTTGCTATTCAAAACATGGTTGTGCGCGGTGCGCCGGCCATCGGCGTTGCTGCTGCGCTCAGCCTGGCATTTGAAGCTAAGATTATCGCCACTGCAGAAAAAAAACATAAGAAGTTTGTCGAAAAATTGGCTGTTGCAAAAAATAGGTTGCAGTCTGCGAGGCCTACTGCGGTTAATTTGCGCTGGGCAACTGAATTCATTTTTGAAATTGCAGAGAAAACTCCTGAAGATAACTTAGAAAAACTAGCTGATTTGCTGTTCGAGTCAGCGCAGGCTTTAATTGAAAAGGACATTTTGATTAATAAGTCAATCGGTGAGCATGGTGCCAGTTTGCTTAAGGACAATTCTTCTGTTCTTACTCATTGTAATGCCGGTGCGCTGGCTACCTGCGGTTGGGGCACCGCCCTTGGTGTCGTTCGCTCGGCTGTCGCTCGCGGACTCAAAATTGCTGTGTATGCCGATGAAACTCGCCCAAGACAACAAGGTGCGCGACTTACCGTCTGGGAACTTCTGCGCGACGGAATCACGCCTACTCTCATAACTGATAGCATGGCGGGATACGTTATGTCACAGGGAAAGGTTGACGCCGTTATTGTCGGTGCAGATAGAATTGCCAGTAATGGAGACGTGGCTAACAAAATAGGGACTTATTCACTTGCAGTTCTTGCGCATGCACATGGCATTCCATTTTACGTTGCTGCACCGCTCTCAACTATCGACCCGCAGATAAACTCCGGTGCCGAAATACCAATTGAAGAACGCGATGCTGATGAGGTGCTTTCAGTGATGGGGCACAGCGTAGCTGCGCCCGGAGCCAAGGTTTATAACCCCGCATTTGATGTGACACCGGCGCGTCTGGTTAGTGGCATCATTACTGAAAAAGGTGTTTTGTATTCACCGTTTGAAGGCTCAATTCGTAAAGCGTTGCAAGATTAGCAACAACGCATTGGGGTTCCGTCTGGGTTGTCTGTGGCACTGTCGGCGCTGCCGTGGTCGCCGTCTTGTGGCGTCTCTACCTTTTTGAACCAGGTTATTATTGCCGAAATCAATATGATTGAAACCAACAGCATAAAAACGCCGCACACAGTTGCATCGAGATAGTCGTTAAACATGAGCGTTTGAGTTTTTGTGATTTCAGCTTTTGATAGAGTCGCAGTTGCGATTTTGTCAGCGAGGCTTTGTGCATGGGCTAAAAAGCCCAGCTTTGGTGAAGGGGAAAAGATTTTCAAATATCCAGCGCTAACGGTAACAGAGAGAATCCAGCAAAGCGGCGCAAGTGTAACCCAGCAAAATTTGGCTTTGCCCATTCTAATTATTACGGTAGTACCGATGCAGAGTGCCACCACCGACAGTAGCTGATTGGAAATGCCAAATAAGGGCCAGAGGCTGTTGATTCCCCCTAGTGGGTCGATAATTCCCTGGTAGAGGAAATAGCCCCAGCCTGCTACAACAAGTGCTGAGCTCAGCACAATAGATGGGTACCAGCCAGATTGTCCCAGTGGCTTCCAGATGATGCCCAAAAAGTCTTGCAGTAAAAATCGTCCAACTCTGGTGCCGGCGTCAAGGCAAGTTAGAATAAAGAGTGCCTCGAACATGATGGCAAAGTGGTACCAAAATGAAAGTTGAGCAGAGCCGCCCAGGGCTTGAGCGAAAATTCCTGCCATACCGACTGCTAAAGTGGGTCCGCCGCCTGTGCGCCCCCAGAGCGATTGTTCTCCAACTGATGCAGCCAGTTGTTGCATGTTTTCCTGTGTGACCGGATAGCCCCACGATGTGATGAGGGACGATGCTTGCACCGGGTCAACTCCGACGATGCCTTCCGGGCTGTTAATAGCAAAATATTGCCCAGGCATGAGAGAGGTGGCTGCCACTAAAGCCATAATGCCTACCGCTGCTTCGCAAAGCATTGAACCATAACCAATGGCGCGGGCTTCGGTTTCTTTGTTTAGCATTTTTGGTGTGGTTCCAGATGAAACCAAAGCATGAAACCCGGAGATGGCACCACATGCAATCGTGATGAAACAAAATGGAAAAATTTGTCCTGAGAAAAGTGGTCCATTGCCGTTTGTAAAAACTGTAAGCGCGGGCATCTGCAGGTCTGGATGTACAAACAAAATTCCGAGCCCCAGCAATGCTATCGTGCCAATTTTTATATACGCTGAAAGATAGTCGCGTGGCAAAAGTAAAACCCAAACGGGCAAAACCGAAGCTGCAATACCGTAAATCATTATTGACCAGGCTAATGATTCTGCGCTTAAAGTGAAAAATCGTGCCAGGTCTGGTGTTTCAGCCACCCATTTGCCGGCTACGACGGCTGCAAGAGTAAGTGCAACGCCAATGATTGAGCCTTCTTTGATTTTTCCCGGGCGAATACTGCGAGTGTAATAACCAACCAGCACTGCAATCGGCACTGTCATCGCTAATGTGAATGCACCCCAGGGACTGGACTTAAGTGCTTTAACCACAACTAGAGCCAGGACAGACATGAGAATCAACATGATAAGCAAAATGGCGCTGAGTGCAACAAATCCAGCTAGTGGGCTAATTTCTTCCTTGGCCATTTGCCCCAGTGATTTGCCGTTGCGCCGCATTGACGCGCACAAAATCACAAAATCTTGAACCGCGCCTGCCAAAACAACGCCGATGATAATCCATAGCGTGCCTGGTAAATATCCAAACTGTGCTGCCAAAATGGGGCCCACCAAAGGTCCGGCGCCTGCAATTGCTGCAAAGTGGTGTCCGAAAGCCACCCATTTTGCCGTCGGCATGTAGTCTTTACCGTCGTTAAGTTTGTGAGCCGGCGTCGGGCGCCCGTCGTCTAATTCAAATATTTTGTCCGAGATGAATTTGCTGTAAAAACGGTAACCGGCCGTGAAGATGCACAGTGCTGCTGTCAGCAGCCAGGCTGCATTTACAGGCTCTTTGCCGTGCAAAGCCAGTCCTGCCAGAAGAATGGCGCCTAAGACTGATACCAGTATCCAGGCAATTAGAGTCGCCTGCTTTTTCACTTGCAAACTCCTTCAAGGTGTAAGCGAACATTCCTAGAATTATGCAGGTGACATGGCTTAAATGTCCTCACAAATTCCTCATGAACCATATAATATGATTTGAAACTGGTCTGTACATCTTTCCTGATTGGTTATATTCATGAGCCGGCAATATTTCACTACCGGAATTCTTTCTCTAGTGGTACTAGGCATGGCTGCCTTGCTGACTGCTTGCGGCGAGTCACAAGGCACAAGTTCTGAAGCGGGGCGACCCACTATACCAGGAGAAACCGGCGCTGTAGCTGCCGCACGCAGAGCGAAAGGCGGTGGTCCTATCACAGTGTCGCCTGACGCTGAAAAGGTCGCGGGTATACGAATAGCTTCGGTCGGCGAGAATTGTGTAGATGAGGCTGTGAAAACTACAGGAGAAGTGCTTGCTGACGCCAATTTGGTCACGCACGTTAACTCACCTGTAAGTGGTCGCGTCACTGAAGTTCTGGCTGTTCTGGGGCAGCACGTCGACCAGGGCAAACCTGTATTGATGATTCGCAGCCCCGACATCGAAGATGCTGAAGCTCAACTTCTGCAGCAAGATGCAGAAATAAAAGCCGACCTTAAGAAAGATTTGTTACAGATTGATTCGGATATTGCCACCGGAAAAGCTCAGCTCGACCTTTCGCAAAAAACATATTCGCGTATGCAAAATTTGCTAGAAGAAAAAATTGCTTCTAAAGCAGATTGGGAAGGCGCGCAAACTCAATATCAAAAAGACTCAATTCAGCTTGACGCATTGCAGAAAAAACGCGAGTCAACAGTGATATTGTCGAAAGATAAATTGCGCCTGGTTACAGAGCCTATCAAACAACGATTGCATTTGATGGGTGTGCCCGATGAAGAAATTGAACGCATTTTGCGCAGTCGCAAACTAGAAGCTGTTGTTCCTGTTTATGCGCCTGAAGGCGGCATCATCATGGAAAGACAAGTAAACGTAGGTGAGCTGGTTGATACCACCAAAAACTTACTCACTATCGGAGATTTCCATACTGTTTGGCTCAAAGCAGATGTTTTTGAAAAAGACATCGCCAAGCTAAAAGATGGTCAAAAAATCGATCTTGATGTTGATAGTTTTCCTGGCGAAAAATTCAAAGGAGAATTAGATTACCTGGCAGACTCGGTCAATCCAGATACGCGCACGCTCACTGTACGCGCTTCTGTGTTGAACCCGGGCGATAAATTAAAGCCTAAAATGTTTGCCCGCATGACCATCAACGTAGGCCATAAATGTGTTCTAACTGTGCCAAACAGCGCGGTACAAGACGCGGGCAGCGACAAAGTCGTCTACATCTCTTTGGGCAATGGCAAATACGAAGAACGAAAAATTGTTCTTGGCAAAACATGCAAAGACTACGTGGAAGTCGTTGAAGGGCTAAAGCACGGCGAAAAAATCGCCATCGCTGGAACCTTCCAGCTCCGCTCACAAGCCATAGATTTAGCCAACCAAACAATGTAAGCGCCATGGATGCTGTTGCCGAACTCATAATTCGCTATCTTCGCCTGTAGGGGCGACGCCATGCGTCGCCCGCCATTTTTACAGCAAAACTGTCTAAGCGAGCACCGCAACTTAACTTTCGGGCGACGCATGGCGTCGCCCCTACTTCTTAGCAGGCAGGATCTGATCCTCGACGAGATGAGTTCGACAGCAACAACTACGCTGAATCTAGCATTCATCCACTTCTTTCAAAGTGATCATATATAAGGTATCCCGCGTCCGTTCAAAGGGGGTGCAGTCACTTCGTGTCTTGCGCTCTGCCCCTCTTTGCAATCACTTGAACCAAAAATCCCGAAAACGCCCAATTTGCGAAGATTTTGTAATTTAATCTATCCCCCCGAGGGGGATGTGCAATAATCTTTATCGAACCCCCCTGGGGGGATGTTACAAATCAAAGGAGTTCAATTATGAAAAAGGTAGTAATTCTAGCCGTAGCAGTTTTGACCGTCGGACTCGGTGCATTCAGCGCAAAAGCACTTGCTGGTAAAGCTAACGAAGCTTCTTGCTGTGTTGAAAATGCTGCATGCTGCCCTGCAAGCGATTGCTGCAAGTAATTCAAATAGGTAGATCAAACTAAGTAGATCAAACGATGAATGCAGATCGGACTAGCTTGAATAAATTCGTTGTTGCACTGAGCGGCATCTTGATGCTCTGGATTTTTGCACCGCGGCATGATTGCTTTTGCGGAACAATGCAAATGCCCGAGTCAAATAGCGCTGCTACAATGCACGATTGTTGCAAGGCAGAATCAAAGCTGCCAGTAGCTAGTACGAAAAATTCTATGCAGTCAGAATCTTGCGCTTGCTCAAACGAGCATATTGCTTTTACTGAAGCAAGAAAGGTGCAAAGTCAGTCTCAATCTGATGCTGGTTTTGTTCCAAAGCAACCGCTCGCGTCCGATGTTCAATATGTAGATGATTTTGAGGCAGTTTCAATTGCTGATGTCTATCTGCATAATGACCAGCTCAAACCGTCCAAATTGTTCATTCTCAAACGCTCCTGGTTGATCTAAAAAGCACAGCGGACTTCGTCGCTGCCCTGGATATTCAAGTTGTGCGCACAACTACTTAAATGCTTTTAGTTCTATTGACCGCTGTTTGTATTTTTCGGCCAGATCAAGATTTGAATTGACCCGTGCAAATTGACTGAGCAAATTGTAAGTTTGCACAGCAGTTTCTCTGGCTCGTTTGTCAGCCATTGAAATCCTGTTCAAAATCTCGGTTATCTTATTTACCGAATTTTGCACGTCGTAGTCTCTGTACTCAAGCAAATGAGAAAGCATGGAATTATGGAGATCGAGAACATCAGTGAGTTCTCGATCTTCAGCCATTTTTTGCTTGGATAGGAAAGCTGATAGTTCATGAACCATAGGCACGCTGCTATCTTGAACTTCAGCTCCAACTCTTCGAGTGAAATTCTTTTCTGTTTGATTGTGAAAATATGATTCGTCTATCAATAGTTTGACGTCTTCTTTCGCGCCCTTAAAATCGTGGCGGACAATTTTTAGTTTCGCCCGTTCTTTTGCCAGGGTTGGTCGCACTTCTATTGATTTATGCTCGTCTGACAGTCTGCAGTTTAGTGCTTCGTCAATATTTTTTTCAGCCGCCTTCATTCTTTTCAATCCCATATTGAAATAGGCAAGATTTAGCAAAATTGAAGCCTTGAGATCGTGTGTTTCGCCTTCAAAAATTGGACAAAGTGCAAGTGCCCGCATTGCTGCCGCCTCAGCACTTTCGTCGTCTTTCAAATTGTGTTTTGATTTTGCCAGTACCAGTAAATTTTCTGCCAATTGGGTGGCTAGTCTAGTTTTCTCTTTCACTCCTCTGGCGCTCTCAAATCTTTTTTGAATTGTACTGACTGCGCTTTCGTGAATGTCAAAAACTTGCTCAAACTTATTTGCTTTTCTGTTTGAAAACGGTGTTGGATGGCAAAAAAATAAAACTGCAATAACGCCGGCGCAAATTAAGCCCGCGGAGTAAACAATAACTGTTTTGTTCATTTTGACCGGAGCATTGGAAGCAAACATATTCCGATTGCCTGATATTTTGGAACTGAAAATTTCCTTCAACTCGGTCAACATGTTGTCAGCACTTTGTGCTCGCTTTGCTGGATCTTTGTTGAGGCACTCGTCTATCATGCGACCGAGCTGTTTGCAATTACTATCTGATGCAAGCTTCTCTAATTTTGCAGCTTCTGTGCTCATGTGTTTGTACATGACTTCAATTGAAGTTTCTCCCCGCTGGGGTGGATAGCCAGTTATTGCTTCATACATCACGCAAGCAATTGAATAAACATCGGACAAATAGTCTACCTTTTCGCCTTTGCATTGTTCGGGGCTCATATAGCTTGGGCTGCCTAGCACACTGCCTTCTTGTGTGATTGTTTCTGCGCCTTTATTGCCCTGGTCATTAATTCGCGCTATGCCGAAATCGATTATTTTGGGACAAAGTCCTTGTTCTGCCTCGCACAAAATTATGTTGCTTGGTTTGATGTCTCTGTGCACAATTTTGCTTTTGTGCGCTTCGCTCAAACCTGAAAGAACCTGGCTGAATACTGTGTAAAATTTTTCTGGAGTCAGTCTTTGACCATTTCCTATCACTTTTGATAGGGCTTTACCTTCCAGAAAGTCCATTACCTGGTAAGGATTTCCGCTGTCGTTTATTCCCCAGGCTAATATTCTCACTACATTGGGATGATCTAAAGCCGCAAGAACTTTTGCTTCTCTTTTGAATCGTTCTTGAGTCGGGTCATTTTTGGAGCCTTCAAACAAAAGCATTTTGACTGCGACGTCGCGACCTAATTGCAGGTCGTGAGCTCGATAGACAACGCCCATGCCGCCTTTGCCAATTATGCCTTTGCTTTTATATCGCGCGGGCAAATCAGTGTCGGCTATTGACTGGATTGAATCGGTTGCGCTTGCTTCCGTTCTGTCCTGTTCTTCGGGCATCTATGGGCCGACCTCTGTCGCTATCACTGTTTAGATTGTGCCCAAATGTGCAAAGTTCACCTGTCGGTTGCTTTTTCTATATTGCCAGGCGCTGTTTTACTCTGTTCGCTTTGTTTTGTTGAATCATTTTCCTGGTTCAAGAAAGGTACTGTAAACCAAAACGTACTGCCTTTTCCTAAAATGCTGTCGCAACCAATTTCTCCGCCCAAAAGCTCAACATAACGTTTGGAGATTGAGAGCCCCAGTCCCGTGCCACCAAATCGGCGGGTCATACTGCCATCGGCCTGCACAAATGGTTGAAAGAGAATTTCTTGTTGATTTTGGCTTATGCCAATTCCCGTGTCGCTAACAGCTATGCGAAGTTTGCTTCCGACAAGCGGGTGCTCTACCACTGAAGCTTTAACTGCAATGCCGCCGGCTTCGGTAAATTTGACTGCGTTTGCCAAAAGGTTGGTCAAGATTTGACGTGTCTTTTGTTCGTCGCTGCAAATTTGCTTTGGAAATGTATTTGGAATTTCTGTCTTGATCGAAATACCTTTTAGTTTGCAGTTTTGCTCGAAAAGAGCCTGGGCATCGCATATTAATTCAGCAGGATTAAACGATACGTAATCGATGTCTACTTTTCCTGCTTCCAATTTTGAAAAATCAAGAAGGTCATTCAAAATCGTGAGCAGACTTTTTGATGCTTGAAGAATGTGCCCAACTATTTCAGCTACTGATGGTTCAAGGTCTACTGTAGTAAGGTATTCAGCTAATCCTATTACACCTGAGACAGGCGTGCGCACTTCATGGCTTATAGTCGAGACAAACTGAGATTTGAGTGAGCTCGCTTGCTCGGCTTCAGCAAGGGCTGAGCGCAATTGATCGGTTCGTTCTTTAACCAGTTTTTCTAACTCTTCTCTTGCTTCTTTTTTTACGTGAATGTCGGTGGATGTGCCAAACCACGAATGCACAGAACCGTGTTCATCCAATATTGGTAAGCCGCGTATGAGAAACCAGCGATAACTGCCATCAGCCGCTCGCAGTCTTTGTTCTCCTTCGTATGGAGTTAGGTCGCGAAGCGGAATCTTCCAGTCTTCTATTGCTTTTTCAAGGCATTCTGGATGCACAATGTTTTGCCAACCTAAGCCCATCGCGCCAGGCTTTTCCATGCCTGTGTATTCATAGAATCTTTCGTTCACATATGTGAGATTCAAGTTGCGATCGACAGTCCACACCAGGTCTGGAAGCGTGTCGGCAAGCAAACGAAAACGGCGTTCACTTTCTTGAACTGCGCGCAAACCATCTTTTTGCGCTTGTATATTTGAGTTGATGCCAACCCAACGTGTAATTTTGCCTTCATCGTTTTTGATTGGCGTAGCGCGAGTCAAAAACCACTCAAACTTTCCATTGTGTTTTCGCAGAGGGAATTCTATTTCAAACTGGTCGCCTACGGACAATGCCTCTTGCCATAAGGCTTTTACTCTTGGCAGATATTCAGGGTCATGTACTGTTTCCCATCCCCAACCCTGCATTTCTTCAAAATTGGTGCCGGTGAATTCATACCAGCCCTTGTTATAAAAATCGATGTATCCATCAGGTTGTGTCGCCCATCCAAGTTGCGGCATGAGATCAAAAAGCGACCTGAATAAAAGCAAATCTTCTTTTTGCTTTGTGGTATCAGTACATGTGCCATACCATTTGTTGACTTTACCGTTTTCGTCACGACTGGGAACGCCGCGCGTTAAAAACCAGCGGTAAGCCCCATCTTTGCCCTTGATGTGAGCGTCGACTTCATAGGGCTCGCCAGATTCAAGAGCCTTTTGCCATGCTTTGTTTACTGTTTCTACGTTGTCTGGGTGCAGCCAGTCTGTTAATTGCCACGATTTGAGAGATTGGTTGCTGACTCCCAAATATTCATGCATTGTGTCGTTTGTGAAATCGAGCCCGCCATCTGAATTTGCTGTCCAGACCATTTGAGGCATCGCATTTGCCAGGTCATGAAATTCTCGTCTTGACCGATCTATCGATTGTTGTTCGTGAATTAACTTAGTGATGTCATTGAAATAGCAAACAATGCCAGTTTCACCGTCGCTGCGTGTTGTTTGTTGAACGTTTAACTCGTAGTATTCTTGCCGTTTTGAGCCTTCTTGTTTTTCAGAAAACTCTTCTGAGGTAAAAGGCTCGCCGGTTTTCAGAGTGTGTTCAAACTTGCTGATTATCCAATCAGCTGTGGCTTGCGTCCAGATTTTTCTTGCAACCTGGCGGAAGTCCTCCCCAATTGCACTAGCAGCATCCTTGAAAATCAATTTTGCCTTTTGATTGCTGTACGACAGTTTCCAATCCGAATCAATAAAAATGATACCGATCGGAACATTGTCAAGGGCGCTGGCGATTTGCTTTACGGTCACAGTAATAGGTTGTTCTTTGCTCGACAATAATGGGCTGTCTGGGGGGATGGTCGAGCTATGGGCTGTTTTGCTAAGAAGGGAAGTATAAAGTCTTTTTTCGCATTAGGCTATAAGGACCGATAAATCAGGTTACACGAGCGTAATTAATCATTAGAGTTGCTGCTAAGCGCGTGAGAGAGTAGGCTTTCACGCTTTCTAGTTTGGGTTAAATTTTACGGCTGACTGTGTCGATGCAGCGACACCCAGAATATAGTTCCGCCGTTGTCGGCTTTTCGAAACCCGACCGCGCCGCCCTGCAGAATGGCAAACTTTTTTGCAATATAAAGTCCAAGTCCAGAGCCTGCCGTTTTTCTTTGTTGACCTGAGTCGAGCATTCCCCAGCGTTGAAATAAGTCTTCTTGCCGGTCTAACGGTATTCCTGGTCCACTGTCTTCCACTTCAATGACAACGAAGTCGCCCTCCTGAGCGGCCCTCATTTTGACTGTACTTTCTGCTGGTGACCATTTGATTGCATTGCTGCAAAAATTGCTCAAAATGCGGCATGTTTGATCTATGTCTGCGCTGGCGACAAGGTCGCTAGTTTCGATGTGCAGTTGTATTTTTTCTTCTTTGAACCAATCTTCGTAGAGTTTTGCGGTCTCCTCAAAAAGATCTTGCACTTTCACCGCATTGCGATGCGTTTTCATGGTACCAGAGTCTAACTTCTCTGCATCAAGCAAATTATCTAAGAGCGACAGAATCGTTTGCGTGTTTTTTGCGGTGCGCTTTAAGGTGTCTTCCATGTTTTGTGTAACGTCGCCGTAGGTGCCTAGCAGCATATTGTCAATCCAAAATGCAAGAGCCGAAATTGGCGCGCGTAAATCATGATTTATCATCGCAGTGATTTCGGCTTTCATTCGTTCGTTATTTTTTCGCATGCTGATGTCTTCTGCCATGCAAAAGTAAGCACCGCTACTTTGTGACCACTCAATTTTCCAGAGTATGTCTTTTAGTTCGCCTGTTTTGCTTCTTATTCGAATTTCAATTTGTTCGGGCTCTTGTTTCTCTCTGCATCGTTGAAGTGATTCTAGAAAAATAGCTTTGCTCTCGGCGGGCAAAAATGTTTCAAATTGCACGCCTGTTAGCTCTTCTTTGTTGTATTCGGTGATGTTTGTCGATGCTTCATTTAGTGCGATGATATAGCCGCTGCCATTTAGTTTGCATAGCATAAAAGGGCAATAATCAAAAATGAGCAATTCCTTTTGCTGCATTAGTTCTAGCTCTGTGCTCATTTTTGTCAAAGTATTCCCTTCCGATGTGGAAGCCTTTATATTGTCACGGTGGGCAAAGTATATGATCAAAAGTGATGCAGGCACTGCCAGCACGGTTGCTGTTAATGCTGCTGTTTGCCATGATGCAATTGTGCAAACATAAATTGAAATTGCGCACAAAATAAAGCATATTGAGATAACTCCAGACCGATGGGTGAGTTTCACTTTTGGGTCAGCCAATGCCCCATCAACTTGACGCGGCGATCGTGCAAGGCCTGCTTTGCTGCTTGAATTAGTTGTTTGTTCTGTGGAGGAGTCTTTTTCAATAAGAGACTTTAGAAGTTCTTTGTCTGCTTCAATTAGTCCCATGGGTGTGAAATGAGCTGCCGCGGCTTTGCTTTGAGCGTTTTTGCGCAGTGAAGCAAGATACCATTCTAAAAGTTCGTTTTTGTCGTTGCTCATCCGAGTGTGTCCGTGCAATGCTTATTTGACGATTTTTCCTTGGCGCAAATCATATGTCTTCTACCTTCTTGTCTGTCAAGATTTTTCAACCAGCAAATAACCTTCTTGATTGCGATATTCAATCACTGTGCGGGAATTTGATTCGTGCAGCTTTTTTCTGGCAATTGAAATGTAGTTCTTGATTTTTCCACGAAGAGTCTCGTCGTTTTCCTTGCCGAGTATTGCGGCTATAGCTTTATAGTCGAGTGCTTTATTTTGATTGCTGGCAAGCAGCAAGACAATATCAAATTCTGTGGGCGACAGCTTGATTTCATTGTCTCCGCAAAAAATCTGTCTGCTGTGTGGACTAATGCAAATATCGATTACAGATATTGTGTCTTTGCCTGGTTCTTCGCGTCGTCTCAAGAGAGCTCGGAGTCGAGCCGATAGCTCGGGCAACGCGCATGGCTTTACCATATAATCCATCGCGCCAGAGTCAAGACCTTCAATTTTGTCAGCGAGATCTTTTCTCGACGTTAACATCAACAATGGTATGTGTTGTTTGTCTTTGCGAATAAGTTTGCAGATGTCTATTCCCTGAATGTCAGGCAAATTCCAATCTACAATTGCAAGGTCATAGTCTAGGTGCTTTAGTCTGTACAAGCCGTCTTCACCGTTATAACTTACGTCGGCTACGAATTTGTCTTTCACAAGCCAGTTTTGCAATTCGGCGGCAATGTATTTGTCGTCCTCGATAATCAGTACTTTTGCCATTCGACCAGACTCCTCAGCAATCATTGAATCTTAGAGTATGACGCTGAGTTTTGCATGATATTCGTCCTTCAACTCTTTCGATAGATTCCGCTAGTATTGTAGGGACCCACACAGCGGCTTTTCAATAGTTAAGCCCATTGAACAGTGTGTCTATCAGGATTTGCTCTTTAGAGCCCTTGGTGATAGGCGGTGGCGTAGGCTCGATTTTTCTTAGCAACTGAGAACTCTCGTCCCGCAATCGCTCAATTGCTTCCAATTCCTCTGCTGACTTTTTTGATTCCCATTTTTGTTCTAAGTTGTTTGTTGGTCGTTCAACTTTCATTTCTGGCATCGCGCTAATCCTCCCAGCTGTATTAACATCATTCCGTTTTGAGTTAGAACCGGCTTCGGTATTTACCTTCGTGATGGACTGGCTTTCCGTCAAAATTCATAGTGTCCAACGTGTAACCACTTTCGGCGTTAAGATTTAGGGTGACGTGCTTCCACGAGGTGTAAGGGTTCAATTCAGGCAGAATTTTGTCCTGGTAGTTTTCAATTTTAAAATTGATATTTAGTCCACTATTTGTGCGCGCCAGTTGTTCGTTTATTTTTGCAATAAGAAGTTGCAGCTGACCACTTTCTTCTGCTTCTTTCATTTCTTTCAGTAACTGCGCTTGCTCTTCTTTTGTGCCAAAATTGCCGCGCCCGTGTTCTAGAGAATTTGCTATGTCTTTTGCTTTTCTGTTGAGCTCTTCTTCTGATTTTTCTGGTGAACAAGCCGCATCAGGTGATGAATCTCCGGGTTCGGATTTTTTACCGATTGAATACAATTCCTCGTCGTATGGTGGTCGGTCTAAGTTTTTCTTTACTCCCTCGGTGTTGCGGTTCTTTTCATTTTGACCATCCACCAGATTCAGGCAAGGAAGGCACTTACTAGATGGGCCAGCTGAGGCATCAATGAATCCGGAGCCAGCAAATGTGTGATTATTGATTTCTTCCAGCAATCTCGTGCTGCATGCTGCCTTAGACTGCTCGGGTCTGAAGGTTTCTTCGGATGCTCGTTCTGCTTTGCTGTCGTTGCTAAGTTGTTCTGCCATTCTAGAATCTCCTGCGGGTAACTCAATAAGCTGTAGTTGTCTGTTGAGTTCACTCTAAAGTGGAGGCGGTATGGATTTCGTGGCAGTCAAAAATTTTTCTCAGGCATTTGCGCCCTTTTGTGGAAAAGTTCCGTCTTACAAGCTGCCAGGTCAACCACGTGTGAGTGATTTTGAGAGTTTGAGTTTTTCTCGTGGCAATGTTTCTCCCTTTAGCACCGGCGTTGACAGATAGCTTCGTGATAATTTGTAGTAAGGTGCGTGGTGAGGACCTCGATGACAAATCATAAGATCTGTTCTTCGAGGGGTCTATGCTTAGTTGCATTGATTTGCCTGTCTTTTCCCCGTGGTGCTCTGGCGACAGAACTGATTTTGGAAAGTGATTCTGCTCAAGAGTTGGAAAGTCTGCGGCGCGAAGGACCTGCGAGAAGGAAACAAAGTTTGCTGAGTCAAGTGCAAGAAGGTGCGGTACATGGACCTTCGCCTGAAAACGGAATCAGAACTCCAATTGATGCTTACCATTATGTATGGAAGTTGATCAACGATAAATATTTCGACCCAAGCTGTAATTCGCAAGATTGGAGTCGTTGGGAACATCGGTATGACAAGGATCTAGTCAGTGACGAGGATGCCTTTGAGGCGATTGATACAATGATTGCCAGTCTCGCTGATCCCTATACTAGATTTTATGAGTTTCCCCGTTCACCGAGCAATGGGGCTAAATTACGAGGCGGAGTCGGAATTAATATTGGAGCTCGACATGGTGTGTTTTTTGTGTCCGCTCCTGTTCCTGGATCGATAGCTGCAGCTGCCGGAATTATGCCAGAAGACATAATTATTTCCGTTGATGGTGACCAGATAACAGGACTATCGCTGCAAGACGCTACAGACAAAATTCGTGGACAGATTGGTACTGAAGTATCTTTGACTATTCTCAGGAAGAAGCAACTTCAGACCTATTTGTTGAAGCGTGGTTTGTTCAGCTTACCGTCTGTCTCACCCGTCGTAATGCTAGATTCTCAATTGGGATACATCAAGGTTAATCATTTGCGCTCAGTCGAAGGACTCGAAGGAAGTCTGAATGCGCTATTAAAACTAAATTCAGCAAAGGGATTAATTTTAGATCTCAGAAACAGCTTCGATGGTTCCATTGGAAATGTTGTGTCGTTTTGCAATAAATTTTTGAGTCGAAAAACTGTGTTTTCAATTCGTGATCGCGATGGAATCAAGAGAGAAACAGTATCCGGTGATTTACCAGTTTGCAAGCAGAAAATAGTGATACTGGTGAATAAAGGTACAGGCGGAGTGATGAAGATGGTATGTGCTGCGTTGCAAGACAATAGGCGTGCCTTAGTTGTAGGCGAAGAGAGTTCAACTGAAGCCTCTCGTTTGGTAAACCTTCAATCTGTAGGAATATTTGGCTGTGCTGATATATCAATGGGTTGCTATCTAACACCCAATGGCGATGAAATCGAAAATTCCCCCATCAAGCCCGACTACCGTGTTGGACTGGGTGATTCACTTATCGCAAGTAAACATGGTCCCTGGTTCTTATACTGTCCAAACAGTGACGCATTCTCTGCCGGACCACCGCATGAGTCTTCCGACATTCAATTGGCAAAAGCCATACAAGTTCTCAAATCTCTCTAAATCGTCTCAGGTGGAGCTTCATCAATTTGAATTTCAGCTGATGCTTGTGCCTCTTTGCGATTTCGATTGAGAACGCGTGGTTTCGTATTTTTTGTTTTTGGGAGGCTCGATGATTTTTCCGTCGAATCTTTCTGCTGCTGCTTCTTCTTGCCTAAGTGTGCAATCAACGCTCCAATTGCTTTACTATCGACAATGAATTCAGGGTTTTTAAGGTCATAACCTAGCTCTTTAGGACCTTTTAAGAGGTCAGAATCATTTTCGTAATTTGTCTTTCGATTTGACGTGAGTGCTGCTCTCTGTGACGTTTTGAAAGCGGAAGTACCATCATTTTTGGAGTTGGACACATAACGAAGAATCAATTTGATTATTGTGTTTTCCGAGACAGCCATCGCATTTGATAATTTGGCAACCGACGGTATCTCTCCCGTTCGCTCAAATGCGCTAATTGTCTGTTCAAGTTTGAAGAGTAATTCAGCGTCAATACCAAGCTCGACAATGGAAAACGTGCGAGCTCCTTCAAGTTACTCGCCCTGCTCATTTTTTGTTGTGGGATCTTGGGGCAAGGCCTTGTTACCTCATCAACGATGCCTACAATTTGCAGTTTAGCATGGGGACTTCCTTGGCTGGAGCGGTTTCTTCAGTGTTTGCAGTGCCTTCTCAGTTTTTAGTATCCCAAACTGGGATTGACTAAGTTATCCCGATGTGGGATAGTTGATACTAAACCATCTCATGAATGGTAATTCAAATGCAAGTTGTACATTGGGGAAGAGCAAGAAAATTCTTCAAAGAACACAAAGATGCAGAGACTATGCTGAAAGAATGGAAGGCAAAAGTCACTGCGTCTCAGTGGCTGAGTTTTTCGGATATCCAACAAACTTTTTCTTCTGCGGATATGGTGGATGGAAAAGTAGTATTTGATATTAGGGGCAACAACTATCGCTTAATCGCAATTGTTAGATTTGAAGCTGGAAAACTCTACATTCAAGAGATCATGACGCACAAAGAATACGACAAAAATAGATGGAAGAGGTAAGAATGATGGCCACCGTAATTAACAAAACCTATCATAAAACTTACGACAAGCTGATTCAGGCGTTTCCTTTGCGTCCTATTCGTAGCGAGGAGGACAATGACGCCGCTGCTGAGATTTGCGATAGTCTGGTTGCACGAAAGGACTTATCGCAAGCTGAATTAGATTATCTTGAGGTACTTACTGAGATGATTGTAAAATACGAGAACGAAGCATGGATGAAGGATAACATTGGGTTATCTCCTCGCGATTTGATTCGAAGTCTTATGACGGAAAATGATCTCAGCCAAAAAGACCTGATTCCATTCTTCGGTTCTCAAAGCCGTGTCAGCGAGTTTCTTTCGGGCGAGAGAAATCTGAGTGTTGAGCAAGCAAGGCGACTTGCGGGACGATTCAAATTAAAGTTGGAATCGTTATTGAAATAAAGTGGATTCGATACCATTGCCATTTTATTCCCATGACGGCGCTGCTGAGCCCAAGCTCGAAGCTGGGTATTCCCATTGCATTTTTTGTCCAGCAACTGTCGCCGGGGGAAGGAGGCGATAGGCATTGCCCCAAGATGTATGTTCGACAGTAGATGCGAGATCTTCTGATGTTTCTGGTTTGATTGGTGAACCTGCAGCGACACCGTTCATATCAATGAGCAATTTGGCTGTTCGGGCTAGTGATAGGTGTGCCTCGGTTCCATATCCTTTGTCTAGTCGTTGTGTGACTGCGCGAATTGCAGTTGCAGCCATCAAATAGCCAGTGGCATGGTCAAGTGCTTGCACTGGGAGTGGTATCGGTTTGTCAGCCTTGCGCCAACTCATACCCGCCGCTGCAATTCCTGTACTCATTTGCACAAGACTGTCGAAGCCACGTCGAGCCGCCCAGGGACCAGACCAACCGTAAGCGCTAAGAGAGATATCGATGAGGCCGGGCGACAGAGCGCGTCGTTCTGCTGAGCCGTAGCCGAGCGAGTCTAGTGCACCGGGGCGATAACCATGAATCAGTATGTCAGTCTGCGAGAGCAACTCTTCGAAGCACTTTCTATCATTTTGATTCCTGAGATCTAACCTTGCACACCTTTTTCCGAGCGTTACTTCTGGGACTACACCTGGCTCTTCCCATGTCGGAGGATCTATACGCAGAACATTAGCGCCGTAGGCCGCTAATAATCTAGTTGCGACAGGCCCTGCAAGAACACGGGTCAAATCTAGTACGCGAAGTCCGGAAAGTGGGCGCGATGCTGTGGGCGTCCAAGACCACTCGGTCTTCCTTTCGGTCGTGCTGAATTGCACCAGCGGCTCAGATGCCACGGCGATGCCTTGGGGATGCTCTATCCAGGCAGAAGCAGAGCGCATCTCGGCAGCACAACCGCCAGCATCAACGATTGCCGTTTCTAGCTCTTGTGCTGACCATCCTGAAACGGCTCGCGCCATGTTTGACCTGTCATCATGCACCCCCAGAATTTTTTTCTGCGGCTTTGCGATGATGAGGGGCGTTAGTATGGAGTCGAATCCAGCCGTCGTTGGTTCTGTAGTCTCCTGCGATAGGGTCCCACGGTGCAGGCATTTCCCACCCTATTGGACGAATCGACAATCCAAACCAGAAAGACGAAAGCCGGCGATCGACAATGACCTCCGGGACAGCAGAAGACACGCGCCCAACGAGTTCGGCAATTGAGCCGGCAGCTACTCCAATACTCGCGCAAGCCAAGTCGCTAACTGCAAAAATTGACTCGAGGTCGCCATCGCCAACAAATTTCAGGACAGGCTCTGGGCTTTCTTGTTTAGCGCATGCTGTCCAAATTGTTCGGGCGAAGTCGTTAGTGCTAACTCTGATATTTTGCCTCGCTTTTCGTTAAGTAGCGTTGTTATTAGTCAGCGGCTCTGATTTTATGTCTTCACCTTCGCGCAGGTCGTCCGAAGGGCTCACCACGCAGGTTTCGCCGCCATTGAGTCCGGCTTTTATTTCCACTTCATCACCGAAGTCGCGTCCCATTTGAATTTGTTGGTAATGAACTTTTCCGTCTTTAACAAGCACTACAAACAAACCATCCGTCCTGGTGACAATGGTTGTACCTGGTACGCGAATCCATGGCGTTTCGCGCAGTGTGCCGAGTTTTACTTCTGCATACATACCTGGCAGCAACGAGTGGTCTTTGTTTTCAATTTTAATTTCTGTTTGTCTTGTTCTGGTGTTTGGATCTAACGCACCACTTACGTTTGTCACGGTGCCTTCAAACTTGCGCTCTGGGTATTCCGGCACTTCTACATTCGCCGTCATGCCTGCATGCAAATAACGCGCCACGCGCTGGGGAACGCTAACATAAATACGCAACGAGTCAATCTTTGCCATTTGATATAACTCTAAATTGCTAGATTGGCTGCCGAGCGTAATCAACGCGCCTGGGTCAACTTTTCTCAAAGTGATTATGCCGTCGAAAGGTGCAAGAACTTTTTGGAATGATTGTTCTGCTGTATACCTTGATACATCTGCCTGTTTTGCCGCGATGTTAGCTTTTGCTTCTTTTATTGCTGCCATCGCAGCTTCAACAGCAGCTTTTGCTGCACGCACGTTTGCATTTTGTTCCTGCAGTTCTGCGGTGGTTGTGTCGAGCGACCTTACTTTTTCGTCTCGCGATTGTTGGCTAACTGTGCCGCGTTCGCACATGTCCTGCCAGCGCTTGGCTGTAATGGTGGCATAATCAACATTCGCTTTTGATTTAAGCACAGCTGCTTCGGCAGTAGCTTGTTTGGCTTGGGATTCTTTCCAGTTTGCTACTTGCGTTTCATAACCGGCTTTTGCTTTTAACAAATCTGCTTTCGCTTGTGCCAATGCTTCGTCAACTGTGGGCGTATCGATGACTGCAAGCAGTTGTCCTTTTGTCACGTGGTCGCCAATGTCTACTAGTCGTTGAGTTAGATAGCCGTCAACACGAGCGTAAATTGTAGTGTATTGAATTGCACCAATGTTGCCGGGCAAGGTGATTGATTCGCCCATCTTGGCTGGGTTTGCCACGATTGTGTGCACTATCGGCACTGCATCTACTGTCTCTTGGTGCGCCTTCTTCAGCTCGCCCTGTCTTTCGATGCGCGGGAGCAGCCCCATGGCAAACAAGCAAGCAATGCCCACTACTAAAACAGCCAGGAATATCATTACTCCTGCTGAACCGCCTTTCTTGCTTGGCGCTGCGTTATATTGGTCTTCGGGCATCTTGGTTTCTTCCGTTTAGTTTACTGCAGCCTGTTTATTATCCTTCGATTTGCCTTTTCTCAAAAGGCTGAAAATTAGTGGAACGAATAAAAGAGTTGAAAATGTTGCAACAGTTAGTCCGCCGATCACCGCGCGCCCGATCGGCGCGTTCTGAGAGCCGCCCTGACCGGCGCCGATTGCCATTGGTATCATTCCTATAATCATTGCTGTTGCAGTCATCATGACTGGGCGAAAGCGCTGGTAGCCGGCGTTGAGTGCCGCGTTAAATCCGTCGTATCCTTCCTCTAATTGTTCTCTGGCAAATGTAACCATGAGGATGCTATTGGCAGATGCTACGCCTATTGTCATGATGGTGCCCATGAGTGCAGGAACGCTGAAGCTGGTTTGTGTGATGTACAAACTCCAGAGAATTCCAGAAAATGCGCCGGGAATCGCCATCAAGATAATGAGTGGGTCTGACCATGATTGGAAGTTGACCACCAGCAACAAATACACTAGAACAAGTGCAAATACCAAGCCTGCCAGCAATGCGGCAAATGCAGTAATCATGCTGTGCACCTGCCCGCCCATTTCAAGGAAGCTGCCTCGTGGCAGTTTGGGTTTGTATTCGTTGAGGATCTTCTTAATGTCCAGAGACACGCCGCCAAGGTCTCTATCCTGGCAGGCAGCGTAGATGTCGAACACTGGTTGTGCATTCAAGTGATTCACCACCTGTGGGGTCACGGTTCGCTCGGGCACAGCCAGGTTGGTCAACATCTGTGGCTGCGGCGGTGGCTGATTGGGGCTTTGCGACTGATTTGAGCTTTGCGATTGCTCGGCTGCTTGCTCTGCAGGAGTGCCTGTAATTGAAGTAATGCGCAATGCGTCTAGTGAGTGCAAAACATACTGAGGCGTGTAGGCAGAGAGGTAGTAATTGACTCCATTGCCTCTGTTAAGCCAAAAGTTTGGTGCTACCTGAAAGCTGCTGCTCAAATTTATGAGAGCAGAATTTGAAACATCGCGTTGCGTCAGTCCCATTTGATTTGCGCGAGTGCGGTCAACATTATAGATGTACTGAGGTGCGTTGACGACTTGATGCACACAGACATCTACTGCCCCCGGCACCTTTTGCACCGCGCGTTTGATGTCTTGTGCAATCTGGTAATTCTTCATTGGGTCAAGACCAGTGAGCCTGATGTCGATGGGCGCGGGAAGCCCGGCGTTTAGAATTTGAGTGACAATGTCACCAGGCTGGAAGTAGTATGAAACTTCAGGATAGTCACGCGTAACCATTGCGCGCACTAGCTTCTGGTAATAGCCGGTTTTGTGTTTTCGCTTTTCAGTTAGATTGACGATAATTTCACCGTCGGCTTCGCTGATAGTTTGGCTATCTGAAAAGGCGTAGTTAATACCGCTTACGGGTATGCCGATGTTGTCTGTAATCATTTCGATTTCAGCTGGGTCGATTAACTTGCGCATTGAGTTTTCTATTTTATGGAAAATGCGCTCTGTTTCTTCCACCCTCGTACCCGGGCGCGCATTAACGTGCAGGCGCAATATGCCTGCGTCGATGGCTGGGAAAAAGTCTTCGCCGATCTGAGGGAGCAGCATCATCGACACTGCATAGAAGCCCAGGAATAGCCCAAGTCCGATGGCTGGTCTGCTAAGAACCCACTCTAATAAATGGCGATAGTTTTCTCTAGCAAGTTCAAAATGCTCATCTATAAACTTGTATATTGAACCGAAGAAAGAAACTTTTTGCGGCTTGCCAGACAGCTTTTGCTCATGCTCGTGGGCTAATAGTGCCTTCGACATAAGTGGAACTATTGTACGGCTCAAGCCATAAGACGCCATCATCGCAAAGACAACAGCCATCCCCATTGGGACAAATAGTGAGCGAGATGGTTCTGTCAAAAAGATTACCGGCACAAACACTATGCAAATCGATAACGTCGAAACAAGAGCGGGAAGAGCAACTTGCGCGGCACCGTCGAGGATGGCTTTGATAATATCTTTGCCCATGTCCATGTTGCGGTGCACGTTTTCGATTTCTACTGTGGCGTCATCTACCAGCATGCCCACAGCCAGCGCAAGCCCACCTAGAGTCATTGAGTTGATTGTTTGACCGCAAATGTGCAATCCGATGATAGAACAAAACATCGCCAGCGGAATTGAAGTTGCCACGATAAGTGTGCTGCGCCAGCTGCCGAGCAATGCCAACATCATCAGCGCCGTTAAGCCTGCTGCCGTCACTGCCTCACGAATAACTTCAGAGACGCATTCTCTTACGAAGATAGACTGGTCTGTCATCAAACTGATTTTGCACTCAGGCGGCACAATTGCTTGAATTCTTGGCAGTGCTTCTTTGATGCGATTTACCACAGCAAGTGTAGAGGCGTCACCGTTTTTCAAAATGCTGAACAAAACGGCTCGCTTGCCGTCTTTGTTTACTATGTTGAGCTGAGGCTGATATCCATCGTGCACGTTAGCTACGTCACGGACGAAAACAACAGCACCCTTTTGAGATTTAATTGGAATGTCATTGAGCTCATCAATAACCTTGGGGATATTATTCAAGGTCATGATGTATTCGTAAGTGCCCATTTTGGCGGTGCCACTTGGTGCAATGATGTTTTGCGAATTTACAGCAGAGACAACGTCATAGGCTGACAAGCCTGTGGCTACAAGTGCCTTAGGGTCGAGGTCTACCTGCACCTGGCGATACTTTCCGCCCGACGGGAAGGGGATGGTGGCACCCTGGATTGTGGCAAGCTGCACGCGCACAAAATTTTGTGCAATATCGAAAAGCTGTGCTTCAGAGAGTGTATTGCTGCCGATTTGCAACTGGATAACTGGGACATCGGTGGCGCTTGATACTGTTACGAACGGAGGGGTGATGCTGGGCGGCAAGTAATTGATAACCGCATTGCCTACCGATGTAACCATTGCCACTGCTTCGCCGATGTCTGTGCCTTTGTGCAAATAGACTTTGATGACAGACATGCCGCTTATAGACATTGATTCCATGCGCTCGATGCCATTTACTGTGGAGGTGAGCCATGTTTCAGTGACTGTTGTGACGAGGTTTTCAATGTAGTACGGCGACATGCCGGTGTAAGTCCAAACGCAACTTACAATCGGTACGTCGATGGATGGGAAGATGTCTACTGCCATTTGCGCAATAGATAGAACTCCAAATATTGCGATGGTCAATCCCATCACTATAAATGTGTGTGGCGCTTTCAGTGCAAGTTCTACTATCCACATATGAGCATATCCTTTATATAACCTCTGCTTTTGCAGGGCTTACGCGTTTCTTTGCGAGGCTAAAAATTAGCGGTACAAATAAAAGAGTCGAGAAAGTGGCGACGCAAAGTCCGCCGATTACTGCGCGCCCAATCGGCGCGTTTTGCGAGCCGCCTTGACCAGAGCCGATTGCCATGGGAATCATACCGATTATCATTGCAGTCGCTGTCATGATGACCGGTCTAAAGCGCTGATATCCCGCATTTAGCGCTGCGTTGAAGCCATCAATACCTTCGTCCTTTTGCTCATTTGCAAAAGTAACCATAAGAATACTGTTTGCCGAAGCCACGCCAATGGTCATAATTGCGCCCATCAAGGCTGGAATACTAAATGTGGTTTGGGTTATGAACAGACTCCAGAGAATGCCGCTGAGTGCACCGGGAATAGCCATTAAGATAATGAGCGGGTCTGTCCACGATTGGAAGTTCACTACCAAAAGCAAGTAGACAAGCAAGACAGAAAAAGCGAGTCCGCCAATTAAAGCGATAAACGCCATGTTCATGCTGAAAGTTTGCCCTGCCAGAAAAATGAAGCTGCCGCGTTGCAGCCCTTTCTTATATTTTTCCAGGATTTTCTTGATGTCGGCTGATACAGCGCCAAGGTCTCTGTCCTGGCAAGCGGCGTAGATGTCGTAGCATGGTTGTACGTTCAGGTGATTAATAACGAGCGGTGTTTTGCCTCGTATGGGCATTGCCAGGTTTGTGAGCACCGGTGGCTGCTCAACTTGTTGACTCTTCTTTGTAGGGTCAATCGGCAGCACGCTGAGGTCATTTAATTTCGTTATTTTGTCTTGCGGCACAATTGTTGAAAGATTGTAGTTGATGCGGCTCCGGTGATTTAGCCAGAAGTTTGGCGATGTTTGGAAACTCGAGCTAAGCGAAACTAAGAACGATTGGGAAATGTCCTTTTGAGTGACGCCCATTTGTTGGGCGCGGGTTCTGTCAACTTTCCACTCGATGCTGGGAGCGTTTTGCACCTGATGGATGCATACATCTACTGCCCCGGGTACTTGTTCTACTTCGCGCTTGATCTTCAGCGCAAGGTCATAGTTGAATTCGCGTCGCATTCCAAACACTTTGATATCGATGGGCGACGGTAGACCAGCATTGAGAATTTGGGTGACTATGTCTGCAGGCTGGAAATAAAAGCTCAGATCTGAAAATTCTTTCTTCATCATCTGGCGGATTTTTTTCTCGTACCACGAAGTGATGTGAGGGCGTTTGTCTGCCAGGGAAATCAATATTTCTCCGTCCGATTCACTAACCGTTTGGCTGTCTGAAAGCGCATAATTGATGCCGCTAACTGGCAAACCCATGTTGTCTACAATCAGGTCTATTTCCTCAGGTGGAATGAGTTTCTTGATTGCGTTTTCTACTTTCTTGAATATCTTTTCTGTCTCTTCGACTCTGGTGCCGGCTGCTGCTGTGACATGCAGTCGCAGTTCGCCTCCGTCGATCGTAGGGAAATAGTCTTCGCCTATGACAGGCAGGAGGCAAAATGAAAGAGCGTAAAATCCAATGAAAAGACTGAGTACAAATTTTGGATGATGCAAAACCCATTCAAGCGCTGTTTTGTAGTGCTCGCGCACCCACTCGAAACCGTCATCAATTGTGTAGTGGATTGATGCAAAAATATTGCCCTTGATTCTTGCTTGTCCGGCTTTATGCGATTCATGCGCCAGCAGATATTTTGACATCAGCGGCACAACAGTACGCGACAGTCCATATGATGCGAGCATCGCAAGAGTAACCGCAAGCCCCAGTGGCACAAAGAGCGATTTGGACGGTTCTGTCAAAAATACCAGAGGAATGAAAACAATACATATAGACATGGTTGAGACCATTGCAGGCACCGCAACCTGTTTTGCGCCATCTAGAATTGCTGTGATTATGTCTTTGCCCATTCCCATATTGCGGTGGACATTCTCGATTTCAACAGTGGCGTCGTCGACGAGCATGCCCACGGCAAGCGCGAGTCCACCGAGTGTCATCGAATTTATTGTTTGCCCGCAAATGTTGAGGCCGATTAGCGCAGCCAAAATGGCCAGTGGTATGGATGTGGCTACAATTAGTGTGCTGCGCCAGCTGCCAAGCAAAGCTAAAATCATCAATGCAGTAAGACCCGCAGCAGTGAGGGCTTCTCTGATTACTTCACTGACGCATTCAGATACGAAAGTAGATTGGTCTGTCAAAATGCTGACTTTGCACTCTGGCGGAACCAGGCTGCGAATACGTGGCAATGCTTCTTTTACGCGATTTACTACAGTCAGCGTGGAGGCGTTGCCGCTTTTCAAAACGTTGAATAGAACTCCGCGCTTGCCGTTTATGTTGACTATGTTTAGTTGCGGCTGATTGCCGTCATGCACGTTAGCAACGTCTTTGAGGAAAACGACGGCGCCTTTGTATGTTTTCACCGGAATGCTATTGAGCAGTTCTATGGCTTCTGGTACATCGTTCAGGTTTATGATGTATTCGAAGGTGCCCATCTTTGACGTGCCGCTTGGATTAATCACATTTTGCGCGTTGACAGCATTTACAATTGCGGCTGGCGAAAGCCCCACCGCGTAAAGTGCTTGTGGATTTAGATCGATCATGACCTGTCGATATTTGCCACCATATGGGAACGGAATTCTCGCACCCTGGACTGTAGCTAGCTGTCCACGAATCAAGTTGTTTGCAATATCGAATAACTTTGCTTCGCTCAAAGTTTCTGATTGAATGCCCAGTTGCACCACGGGAACGTCGGTGGCGCTTGAGGCTGTGACGAATGGTGGGTTTATGCCTCTGGGCAACTGGCGCAAAATTGCAGTACCGACAGAGCCCACCATGGCGACATCAGTGCCGATGTCTGCGCCCTTGTTGAGATAGACTTTGATGATGCTCAATCCGCTAAGCGAAATTGACTCCATTCTTTGAATGCTGCTCAGCGTTGATGTGAGCGCGCGTTCGTCAATAGTTGTGATTAAGTTCTCCATGTAATATGGAGACATTCCCGAATAAGTCCAGGCGCAGCTGACGATAGGAATATCGATGTCTGGAAAAATATCGATAGACATGCGGCGAATTGAAATGACGCCAAACATGACTATTGCCAGTGCCATCGCCACAAATGTGTACGGTCGATTTAGCGCTAATTCGACAATCCACATACTTCAATCACCTATTGCCGAAGCGGTGTAGTCGATACTAGTGTTGAAACACTGATTCTGCCAATGTCGTGCAACAACTGTGCCTCTGAGATGTTGAATTGAATAATTGCGTTGGCTTTGTCTATAAGGGCTGAAGTATAGTCTCTTTCGGCGTTGATGACGTCTAAGTTTGTGCCGACGCCGTTTTCAAGTCGGTCTTTAGCGACTCTCAATTGTTCGCGTGAGGAGTTTACCGTGTCTGTAGTTTCGTTGATCAAATTCTCGTTGGTTATGCAGTTCAAATAAGAGTCTCTTACTTCTTTGTAGACCTTATTAACTTCACGCAAAAACTCTAACTGGCGCAGTCGAGCAGTCGAGCGGGCTGCTTGCACTTTTGCTGCGGCTGTTAAGCCCAAGCCGCCCAGTGTCCAGGTCATATCGAAGCCGCCGACGAAAAGCGAGCGTCCTGCGTCGTGACGCCCTGTGCTTGATGAGCTGCCGGCGCTGGCCAGCGGAAGGCTTGAACCACCGCCCGAAATTGAGCCGGCTGTAGCGCCTCCGGAAGTGCTAAAGGGAAGCTGCTGAGAACTTGAAGTGCTGTTTTGTATTCTTGCAAATGTGCCGACTGTGGCACCAGTCATGGTGATTTGAGGAAGAAGTGGTGCCTTCGCTACTTTGATTGCTTCTTTTGCTGCAAGGCGCAATTCTTCATAACGTTTCAATTCGGGTCTGTTATCTATGGCAATCTGAAGCAGGTCTTTTATGCCGACGCTTTTGTCGACCAGTCTGATCTTTTCAATTTTCGGATGCCCTAAAGTCAGGTCTGTACCCGAGTCTTCATTGATTGTTGTCGCCAATTTCACCGCGGCCTGGCGTCGTTCGATTTGCTGTTTGATGAGCTGTTGTCTGTCGCGTGAAAGTTGCGTTTTTGCTTGCAAGACTTCCAGCATGGTGTTAACACCGTTGGCATAGAGGTCTTTATTGATTAGCAACAGCGCATTGCCTGTTTCAACTGTTTTGATTTTTATTTGAAGCAAGACCTCATTTAAAGCAAGCTGATAGTACTGCTTTGTCGTGTCCATCAGCTCGTCATTTGTGACCAGCTTTAGTGCATGCTGTGATGCTTTGTAGTGGTGCTTCGATTCTAAATACGTGTGGATTATGCTGCCACCTTTGTACAGGTACTGAGTAAATCCACTGTTTGTATTCAAATAGTAATTTTCAATTGGTATTGCGGCGCCAGCAGGGCTTATGTACTGTCCTGTGAGTCCCTGGTATGTAATTTCGTTTGAAAGATTTGGGAGAAAACTGCCAACAGTGCTAATCATGTCCCAACGTTTGGCTGTGCTTTCTGCTCCGACAATCTGAATGTTGAGATTTTGACCGTTGGCTATAGTCAGCACGTCATGCAGGGTGACAGGGTGCGTCGCCGCGGCTTCGATTGAGAATGGCGACAATTTTTCTTCAATGCTAATCAATGCCGAAAGCATAGGCGGCTTGACAATCACCTGGTCTTCATCTTTGAACATGGCGCCCATGCTTTGGATTGTCTCTTCGACAATGTCGTCAAGCTTCATGGCTGCATTTTTTGCCGCGGCTGTTTCCTCTGCCTTTATTTGCTCAGGTGTTGGAAGTCCACGATTGTTCGGTGCCAGCGGCCCTCGCAAAACTGGCGGAGTGGGCAGAGAACCGCGATTGCTGTTATCAAGAATTTGGTCTGGCGGCGGCGATTTTTCATCGGCAAAACATGCCAGATTTTGCCCGAACGCCAGGCAAAATGAAATCGCGATTAGTAATGACTTCTTCCGAACAAATAGCACGTGCGGGAGACCAAAGCAGTTGCCGCGTCTATTCTCCCACACCATCGTCTAAGCACTACGCTGAAACGCAGATGCTTCGTTGCATTATTCCAAAATCTAAAAGAAGATATTTATTATGTGTTAGAGCCATGGGCGACGCATGGGACACTGCTGGCAAATTCACATAGCGCCGAATGTCCAATTGTAGGGGCGACGCCATGGATATTGCTGGCGAACTCGAATGTTTAGCGAAGCCG
>CAZJLR010000051.1:0-43523 GCA_964546815.1 uncultured Candidatus Obscuribacterales bacterium
GATTCGGCTCCATTTTAGTTCGCCAGCAGTATCCATGGCGTCGCCCCTACAAATGGATCTTAGGTACTTCCATGAACGCGAAGAATCCTATTCCAAATACAAGCGATCTTCTCTTGCAGACGGATAACTCCTGAGCATAAGACAAGTTTGTTTTCCGCCAGTCGGCAAATCCTTTTGACGAAACCCATATGAAGCCAGGCTTTCCACTACAAGGTCATAGTTATCTACCGGCACCAAAAGCATTCCAACCTGAACACCTTTCACAAGCAAATCGATAATTTCTCGCAGTGCAACGTTGGTGGCAACCATGGCACGATTTTGATTTCCGTCCCCTTTGCCGAGCACTACCGCCCCCACTCTGCCATGCGGCATCTCAACAGCGATGCGTCTTTGAGAGCCAATCGGAGTTGTTTTGTAATACCACATTTCCTCATACACCTGCGCAGCAGGTATATTTCCATGGGCATCAGTTTTCCTAAAATTGCGCAGGTAGACCCATGCCTTAGTTAGTGGATGAAGTTTGCTACCAGTGTAGTTCAAGTATTGTTGGAGGTCGTGCACTTCAACGTACATAGCCCATTCGTATTCACGTTCAAGGTAGTCTGAATTTAGCTTTGCATTTATTTCAGCAGCACAGGGCAGAGACAACGTTGAAGCCACACAAACTAAAGCCAGGCACAGTATGCAACTGAGCTTGATTTGGCTTATTTGTTGTGTGAGTTTTGATCTCATAGATTTTCAATATCACTCATTCATAAAAAATCGCCCAGTCTCTGGGTTTTTGCCTAAATTTTCCCATGCTCGCGAGGCGACTATCGGCACAGGTACAGGCGCAGTCAATCCGGGGACAGCAAAGCCTACCCCGCTCATCAAAAATGCTGGTGAAATCAACAATTTGCTTTTCAAAACAAGCGAGTAGGTGCAAGGTGATTTTGCTCCGTTTGGCAGCCAATCAGAGGGAATTTCTCCTGGTCGTGATACCAACAGAACATCATTTCTTTCACCAGCAATGCTGACGATACGAAGATTTAGATCAAGCGTATCGACTTTGATGCCACTAATATTGCTAAGTCTATCTTGCAAAGACGGACTCTCGGTCATAGCTTTTACCGCAGAGCTAAATGACTCACTGAATGCCAGTTTTCTCGACATGTTGTTGATCATTTCGCTAGCCATCATCCAGTGCAATGGAATAACAGAAAGATTGAGTACAGGAACCAAAACGAAACTCACCAGCAAGGACAAGGCCGCGCCAAATTCGACAAGCTGGCTTCCTTTTTTATTCCTTTGCAAAATCCGCATGAATCGACCAAACAGCTAAGATGAATTTGTGATAAACTTTGAAGCCATCATAAGGACAGCTAATCAGAGTGCGGAAAGTAGCATGAGAAGAGCTAGAAAGTCAAGCGGCAGTATCATCCTACTGGCAGTAATGCTGCTAGGAGGCATCATCGGACTGTTCATGGTTTTTATGAGTGTCAACGGGCTTCTGATGGCGCGTAACTCAAGCCAGCGAGAGACAGACTCCCTGGCATTGAATTTCGCCGAATGCATCAACCAAAATGACCGTGTAGGGCAGATTAATGAGATAGAAGCCTGTT
Source organism: uncultured Candidatus Obscuribacterales bacterium (assembly GCA_964546815.1). Classification (GTDB taxonomy): domain Bacteria; phylum Cyanobacteriota; class Vampirovibrionia; order Obscuribacterales; family Obscuribacteraceae; genus JAIEPM01. The sequence goes on from CAZJLR010000051.1 coordinate 1,602, forward strand.
CACGCGAACTGGTCTTTAATTCGCGAAAACGCATGACAGACTGCCAGCATAACGATTTGGAAAACCTTACGCCACTTTGCAACAGACTCTTGATGGAAGCAAGACAGGGCGCACAGTTGGTCGAAGCCGAGCGGCAAAATCAAGTTCAATTAATTTGCACTCAAATTAAGAATGCCGCAGCAAAGCACAACGACGAAGCTAGCTCGCAGTCGAATTTTTCACTCGCAATGGTACAAACGAGAAAACCAATTGTTACGCGAATTGATGTAGGCCGAATTGCTAACGTCGAGTCGAATGTGAAGCGCCTGGGAGTCGTCGAAGAGCTCAGCCAATTCGATGCAAGGAACGGATACGTCAACAGCAAAAGCCAACTGTTCAAAGCAGATTTAAACGCCAAGTTACCGAGTGAAGATGCAGATCTAAATTTCTTCGTATCAAGCCTTCCGGCACGAGTAGGCGACACATGCTCCCCTGCACGAAACGTAAATCCGGACGTTTTCATACGGACTGGCACCATATACGGCCAAGACGGTGGCAAGTCTGCCGGCGTGGCTCAAATTCCCGACGCAATTCAAATTACCTGCACAATGGACACGAGCCTCTGCGGACAAAACGGTCAATCAGGCGCTCTAGAACTTGTCTCAACAAGCGCAGCTACAGGCGGCGTCGCCGGCACTTCCCGATGACTGAAGGAAAAATGTTATGTTGAACAGGCGACGATCAGGACAATCATTGTTGGAAGTTGTATTTGCAATTGCAATACTCATTCCATCTCTAATTATTCTGGGCGACTTGTATTTGCTTATGATTGGCTCTAGAGAGAATGAAGATCTATGCAGGAATGCGGCACGAGCCGCTGCAGCTGGCGCACCAGCCGAGGCGAACGCAAGAGCAAGCTCAGTTGTTAACTCAACAAATAACAGCGATGCCAGCCCCCTCATTCCGACATTCAAACTAATCGCACCTGTGTTCGTTGAAGTAGTTGGACAAAATCAAGACGCCTCCAACGAACAAGATAAAATCATTGCAGAAGCAATGCCCATCAACGGCACAGTCAAAGTCACGACAGAAGTTGAGATTAAACCATTTTTGCTGCATGTATTTTTTGGTGGCAATAAGGCGTTTAGATTTCAGGCTCAACAGACGTACCCAATCAGCTACGCTCCGCCCATAAGCCAACTCGATAAAATCCAGTAATACATCAGCCGGTCAAAGCAAGATCATTATCGATTAGGATCCCACTTGCTCGAACTCCTGCTGTTCAGTTTGCCGCCACATCTGGGCGGCTAAACCAAACGGGGCAGATAAGCGACATCGATATCAAAGAGAAGAGAGTCGATTTTGAAATTTTCGTGTACTTTGACTATGATTTAATTACCGGAATTGCTTCCGAAATTCGACGCATTTTGCTTTGGGTAGACCTGCCTTTTTCTTCAACTTCGTCAGCCCAACCAAGATCATGAATGGCTTGCTTAAAGCCACATCGCATACGCTGACAGAAATTCAAGGCAATAATCGCTTGTTCTTCTCTTATTTTGCCGTCACGAATCATATTTTGACATTCGAGCGCAGATTGAATCATGCCATCGTCCATGATACCGGTCATCACCAGCATCTGCCCCAAGAGCGCGGAGTTTTTTGCACTCAGCCGCACGGCGTCTTCGATTTCTTCTTCAGTAAGCAAACCTGCAAGTTTGAGTAATTCACCAAGCTTCAGCTTTGGAGTAGCAATAGGTTTCATCAATCCCATTTCCAAAACAGCTTTGGAAACAGTACATTTCTGCTGAATAACAAAACGAAGCACTTCAGGTGCATGAATTGGTTGAACAGAACCATCATCGACAAACTGTTGCAATTGCAGCGCTCTTTCGATTACCATTGCGCCCAGAATGCCTCTTTCGATGAGGACTTCACCCACAGGCTTGTTTGTGATCAAGCCTATTTCGAGCGCGTTCATAAGGTGCTCTTCACTAATCAGCCCTGACAAAACCAGAATTTCGCCCAAACGCATTTTGCGCGTGGCCGGTTTTGTTTCAATGCCTTTTTCGGTCAATACATTATCAATGCTTGCCTGACGCCGCGAAGTCTCCTGAATGGCTAAGATAGCTTGCTCTTTGCTGATGCGTCCATCGCGCACAAGCACTTGAGCATTTAGTACACTCCAGAGAAGCGAATGAGAAATCTTGCGATTGAGAATTAAGACACGACCTAAAGACAAATTCGTTTCCCTGGCGGTCTCAAGAGCCTGGCTAAGAGAAGACTCGTCTAGTAATCCTGATTCAACCAAATAACTGCCCAGTTTATTTCCGCCGACTTCATTGCGCGGTTGCCAGCCAACTTCACGCAACGCATCTACAAGAGTGAGTGAACGATCGTGGACCAACTTTATCGCCTTCAATGTTTGGTCAGGTGAAACAAGTCCATCCTTCATTAGCGATTGCAACTGAACCACGGCTTGAAGAGTGAGATCGCTGATATACGCGCTCATCACCAGCGTTTTCCCAATGGACACACCTAGCTCGCTCGATATTTCCATTGCTTCATCGATGTCTTCCGCCTTAACGACACCGGCTCGCACTAAAATGTCTCCAATTCGGGCAAACATGTTTGCGCCCCTCCACACTATAGGTGTCAAACCTAAAAATATTGCTCTCTAATTTATACCCATTAATAATGATGAGATTGGCAGACTTTGAAAAACCAGAACAGTCGACATCTGCTGAACAGACCTAATGAAGCGGAAATTGTAAAATAGCAACATTAGCCTAGAGTTCTTGGCTAAAATGACAAAAGCAAAGTCGCAACTCGAATACAACCAAGCACGATGAGAACATTATGTCGACAATATATGATTTCAAAGCAAAAGCTCTTGATGGCACAGAAATTGATTTCAGCAATTACAAGGGAAAAGCTCTTCTTATAGTAAACACAGCGAGCGAGTGTGGCTTTACGCCTCAATATGAAGGTCTGCAGTCACTAAATCAGAGCTATGAGCAGCGTGGTTTGAAAGTTCTAGGTTTTCCCTGCGATCAGTTTGGACACCAGGAACCGGGAGACAGCGCAAGCATCGGAAATTTTTGCCAGAAGAATTTTGGTGTGACTTTCCAAATGTTCGAAAAGGTTAGTGTCAACGGTAAAGATGCACATCCTTTGTACAAGTTTTTGACAAGTTCCGCACCAGGTGTGTTTGGCAGCGAAGGCATCAAATGGAATTTCACAAAATTTTTGGTAGACAAAAACGGAAAAGTAGTTAAACGTTTCGCACCGACGGTTGCGCCTGCAGATTTGATTCCCGAAATTGAAAAGGTGTTAAATTGATTACCAGGTGTCGCCGCCACCGCCACCAAATCCGCCACCACTAGAACCAAAATCAAGACTACTACCACCCGATGAATCCCAGTTAGCATTCTCGACATTTAATCCGCGGAAGAGCATTAGCCCTCCCAATAATAGTGCGAGTGGCCACCAGCCAAAGCAAAGCGCCACGATGGCAGTTAAGCCTAAAGCGCCCTGTTCAAGATTCCAAAGCCATTCATCTATAAGTCCAGGAATTTTTACCGAATTTTCCGGAAGTTGAGCAGCTAAAGTAAGCCCTTGCCCGGGAGCAAGATTAGTGGCGGAAAGCTCAATGTTTTCCTTACAGTGAACTGTTATGCCATTTTGCTTTGACCGAGTTTCACCCTTAAAACAAGTAGCCTTTACTTGTGATGTTTGAATCGTATCCGGAAGACAGAGCGTTGCTTTGGCACTCTCTATAGGCATCTTCCATCCATTTCCGGTGACATTCCAATATAGCTCAGGATTGTTCTTGGATAGGCGCACCGCACCACCTACTTCATATTCAATTCGAAAAGTATGGCGCCCTGAAAGAAGTCTTGTTGGATCACCCAAGCGAATTTTGAAGTTATCACCTTCCATGCTTACTTCACTTTGGCAAGGCGAGTTGTCGCAACTGGCACTTTTGGAACTAATATGGCAACTCATTTTTCGTCCTTGAACAATCGTCTTACAAGGAATAAAGCGATAAATTCCGTGATGTGAGTTGCTGCCAAAATCTACGTTGATTGACTCAGCAACATTTAAAGACGCATCCTTACCCAAAACCATAACAGTATCAAAAGAGCTAATCTTGTCGCCTGCATCGGCAGCATTCGCACCTATAGGCGCGGAAAACAAAGTTAGTACAGATACAGCAGCGAGCATTAAGTTCTTTTTGAAAGTGGACAATGAAAACGGAGCAGAGAGCTCAGCAACAGCGTTAACCGAAAGTTCTCTAAATTGTTTTGTCATTTGTAGCGTTTCCGAAAGGGAGCGTACTTACATTCTCGCTTTCCACTATTAAGGAGATGCCAAGAGGAGATTGCGAAATCATTAAGATGCAGCTCCCACAAAGCTTTAGAAAGAAATCGAAATTGATTTCCAATTCAAATTAGAACTCAAAGCCTCAAAACGCCTGAGCCACAATTGTTGCCAGTGCAAATTCTATGAATTACTTCCGCTTCTTCGCCGGCTTAGCTTTCTTTGGAGCCGGAGCCTTAGAGCCAGAGCCAGTGTCGTTTTGAGCGTTTTTGAACAAAGACATGAGTTTGGCAAGATAAACCGGCGTTGCAAACTCCCGAAGGTCTGTTGCAAATTCGTCCATACTGTTATAGCGCTCACTGGGAACCTTCACCATCGCCCGCTGAACAATCGCATTCAGCTCATTAGGATATTTGATTGGCGTGGAGTAATAGTTAAGATGCGGTGGCATCCACTCCAAATGATTTTTCATTACTTCAATAGCACTTGTACCTGGAATGGCAGCCGTGCCCGCCAGGCATTCATAGAGTACACAACCCAGCGAATAAACATCTGAGCGCCCATCGACTGTTTGACCAAGAACTTGCTCTGGACTCATGTAGAGAGGGGTTCCCAGCACATTGCCTGGGGCGGTAGCAAAATTCTCATTCATCTGCATTGCATCAGACAATTTTGCAACACCAAAATCGAGAACTTTCACAAGATCACGCTGCATAAAGCTGTTCAAAACCATTATATTTTGCGGCTTAATATCTCGATGAACATAACCTTTCTTATGTGCCGCAGCCAGTGCGTCAGCAGCCTGACAAATAATATTGAGCGCGCGAGAGGCTGGAATAATTTTCTGAGTTTTCAAAATGTCTGCAAGTGAGCTGCCCTGGATGAATTCCATAATCAAATAGGGCTCACCGGTGGACAGACGTCCACCATCAATTACTTTCACGATGTTCTTGTGACTGAGGTTTTTGCAAGTGCGGATTTCTCGTTCAAAGCGCGCCACGATTTCTTCGTCATCCAACAAACTGCGCTTCATTATTTTCACAGCGATTGGTTTGTTTAAGCCCCGAGCTTCGCCACGATAGACAACACTCATTGAGCCGGCGCCTTCCAATTCCTGAATCAGGTACTTTCCAGCGATCAACATGTATGAGTAATCGGTGTCAGTCGCCATTCAGTCCAACCCTGAAAAGTTCAAGCCCCCAGTAGAGCCATCCGAGCAAAGGATAGACCTGATTGACATTTACTTACTACAAATGTCCAGTTCAGGTTGAGTCGATAGCCTACAAATAAAATCTACCCAAAATTTGGGGCTGATAATGCCCAATTGGTAAAATTTCTCGGGATTTTCAGAAGATAGACTAAAGCTTAGTGCAAACGCTCAAGAAAACGGGATTTCCCGCTCAAATCCCACGCTGGTAAAGGTTTTTCAGACTAATAAAGTCTCTAGGGCTGGGCTCCAACGAGGATGCGGCGGTGCAAAACATGACGTCATTTGGACAGCGACTATGACGCACCAGTCCCAAAGCGTGTCCAATTTCGTGAAGACATAAGGCGCGCACTTCTTGCGCGGAAAGTCGGCTGGCTGCTCCCTGAGCTTGCGTCAGCATGGTAATACGAGCGTGCGAGACTTTGTCACCGATATGCTTGAGAATCGTCTCGCCCCCTTCCCCTGCAGCCGACAAATTGCAGGCCTTGTCAGTCCAGAGACATTCTATGTCAGCCTCTTTTGGTGAATCGACAAACTCAAAACTTATAACACCTGCATCTGCCCATCTTCTAAAACTCTCTTTTAATATTTCATTGAAAGACAAATTAAATCCGGGCACACCTATAGCTTGTTGAACAAACACGCGAACATGTCGCTTATTCCAATTTAAATTGGCACCTCCATGTCCGCCACTGCCGGTGGTGGCTTCCGAACTCAGCTTACGTGTCAATGCTGCTATAAACCGAGCATCGGATGCCGCAGGAAATTTGCGCAAGTAATCTTGATAGAGAAACATTGCCGTGGCCAGATTTCCATTTACCTGATAAGTTGCCGCAAGGCATTGTACAACAGCTGGTTCAAATGGTGCCTTGCTGTAAGCATATTGCAAAAATGGCAATGATTCGCGCGCGCGTCCAGTTTTATACAAAAGAAAACCGAGATTGCAATTTGCACAAATGAGGGTAGGCTCAAACAACAGTGCTTGCCGCAAACGCCCCTCAGCATCGTGAAATTCGCCATCGCAAATCAACTGATAGGCAACTTGACTCAGGGCAATAGCATAAGCCAGGTTGCTGCTGTTTGTAGAAGAAAGTGCAGTTGGCATAACAGGTGTGACATGAGCCAAACTGCGCAGGTCTGCATTATCACCGTCGGAATAAGCTTCACCGGCATTCACCGGTACAGACAAGACAAGCAAAAGTAGGCACGCCCAAGCAAGCGCCAGCGAAGCCGCTTTCATTTATGCCACCAACCGTAATGTCACAACCCGAGATTAGCTTACACTAATATACGACAGCACGACAAGACCCTGACAACAACAAACACCATTAAACTTGAATGCCAGCCTTGATCACCACCAGCGCAGCAGATACTATCAGCAGTGCATTCCTAGTTAGCATCCATAGTCGTGTTCCACAAAAATTCTTTGGCAACCAGATTTAGAGGGCATGAGATTTGACATTACTTCAATTCATTATTGCTGTATCTATTCTGTTCGTAAGCCCATACATACCGGCTTTGATAGCAATACGCAAAACTGTCGGGTCAAATGTTAGCGACAACGACACAGCAAAGACTAACTATGCCCGTTATTTCGCAGCAGAAGCGATACTCGGAATTATTGTATTTTGCGCGGCATTTTTTCTGGCGACTGTAGCGCCATTCAACGGACTAATTGACGAAAGCAAACTTTTTGGAGCAAACGAAGAAGCAAAAAATCTAGCGCCAGTTTGGGATTTTTCTCGTTATGCATGTGGCGCCATAGGCATATTTCTAAGTTCTGTGTTGTTTTTCAGTTCAGCAAAATGCAGCAAGCAGAAGCAACAGCTTGCTAAATTTCTCATGGCACTTGCATTATTGTGCCTGCTATATGGCGTCGCTGTTCCATTCATGATGTCCGCACTTGTTGGAGCAATTAGAGACGCGCATTTAATAAATTAAGTACCTAAGATGTTCGTCAGGGCTTAATCAAAACGAATTCGCCTTTGGGTGGTTCTTGATCTAAATGAGGCATCTCCGACGGCTTTTTCTTGTACACAGTCGACTCACCGTTTTTTAGCTGGCAATACCCGTCTGGAGCATACACAGGATTCTGAGGTAGCAGTTTCGCCAATTGATGCGCAACTCCGCCATCACTATCGAGTCCAGATTCGCACCCCAGCAACCGAATAGGTTGCCCCTCCGGCACATTTTTCTTAATTAGCTCAGCCAGTGTTTGCACACTGTATTCTTTGCGTCCCTGGTGCAATCCGTAGTACATATGAAAGTCCTCCGAAGAGGCATGCGTAAACACTGGAAAATAGTTATCAGGATCTTTGTAATTTTTTGCTTCAGCTCTCATAGTATCCATAGGACCCAGCAACATCAAACCACCGTTCGGAGTCGACTCGGCTACTTGCCGCGCCAGCGTATCGCCCCCATGATTCGCCCAATCTAATAGGCTGGGGCCGGGCTTCTCGGCGGACAAGTGAGCATCGCCACCCTGCCGTCCTTTTTCGTATCCTTTCAAATCCCCCGTACTCAATTTTGACTCAGACTTTTTGGTTAGAGATTCATGGGCATGATCGCCCAGCAAAGACTTTGCAGAAGGAACACCATTTCTAGTAGCTCCACTCTTGCCAGACAGACGCTGCTCAAGCACACGCTGCTGTACTTTTTCGTTAACTGAGCTAAAGCCATTTTTCGCAACTTCTGTTAGCAGCTTTTGCTCAGCTCTCTTTTCGACCTTATCGACTTTGCTTTCAAGCTTCTCAACTTGACCGTTTTCGTCTGATGAGCGTCCTGCTTTTCCTGGTGCCATAATCAGTTATCCCGGAACCGTATTATTTATATATACCCTAAGGCGTGCCTTTTAGGTGCTTATCGAAAAATTGAATGACTGCCGGCCAGACTATTTTGTCTGCGGACAGAACATTATGATCTGCTCCTTCCACAATAAGCAAAGTAGAATCAATATGCTTATCTTTTAGCACTATGTCTAATTCACGACTTTGGGCTAGCGGTACAACATTGTCCTTAGTGCCATGTAAAATCAAGAAAGGTGGCGTCTTTGCTGAAATCATCGTAACCGGACTTGCAAGCCTCGCGATATCAGGTCGATTGCTCGGGATATCACCTAACATTTGCGAACTTGATGCTTGCGGGTAAGCGGCGGGTCCAGGATGTAATAGCACGCCTTTGCTCAAATCATAAAACGGCTGGTTGAGCGAAAAGAAATTTGCAGGACCACAGGCATCACAAACAGCCTGCACTTCGCTTGATTGATTTGCATTGCCCAAACTGCCCTCTAATTCTGCAACTCCATTGCTTGCACCAAGCAATGCCACAAGGTGCCCACCGGCCGAGCTACCAAATGCACCAAAGTGCCCAGGGTCCAAATGATATCGGTTGGATTGCGATCGCAAAAATCGCACAGCTGCTTTTACATCATTTATTTGAGCTGGAAATTTTCCCGGATTGTTTGCATCATTTGTCACAAGCCTATAGCTAAGACTTGCCACCGCATAACCATTTTTGATAAATCGATCGAGCCAGGGAGGAGAATTTTTGTCGCCGCCTCTCCATGAACCACCATGCACCCAAATAATAAGTGGCAAGGGCTTAGATTGAGCACCCTCCGGAACTTTAGGCAAATAAAGGTCTAACCTTTGGTTTTTGTTCGACGAACCTGGCACATAGGTAAGATTGCGAAATTTGTCCCAACGAGGATCTGATTGAGAACAGGCTGCAGCAAAAATGAGCGAAACGAAAATCGCAAGTGCAAGAACCGCAAAGCGACCTTTAGAAGCCACAGTTCAGCGCCGCCCCAAAACTTTATTCAAAGTTTTTTGGTCGGGCTCGAAAGGATTTTTCTGTCCCGCAGGCAAAGCTAATTTATGGCTCTCTCCAAACGGTGTAAGCGCAATATTTTTGTTGTAAGCCAGCACAAGCAATGTTTCGAGGTTAAGCACGTCCTGAATGTTGTATGCAAGCAAAGTTTCAAGAGCCTTACTATTCTTGCTTCGTTTGAACTCGTTCCATAACAAAACAGCCGTGAAACCATCGACATCAGCCAAATCATCACGCGAAATTCCAAGTTGCCGTTCGCAACCTTTTAGCCCACCACTGTATCCAAGACCGCTGAGAACATATCGCAAATCAATATGCGCCTGAGTCAGCTGCATTTTGAAATAACGCTCGATGAATGGCACATCGAAACACTTGCCATTGTATGTGACTAGAAGCTTGTATTTTTGAATATCGTTTTTGAAATCATTCAAATTATCGCCTTGCACATAGTGAAAAACATTCAGACCGTCATACACAGCGATTGTCGTAATTATGTCCGAGCGGTCTAGCCCCGTGGTTTCAATATCTAGATATGCAATAGACTGGCGAAATTCTGGAAATAAGCGCCAATGCTGGTTGTTTTTCAACTGGGCAGCAAAATACCCAGGATTGTCATCTTCAAGGTGCTCGATTGATTTCTTAATGCAGTCAGTCACTTTTGCAGATCGCTTACTGCCATCATCGTTTGTATTTTCCAACAAAGATTGCCAGGAATGAATACCCGAAGTCCACAGAGCTTGCTCGCGAGCAACTGTGATGCTGGGCAAATGACAAAAGGTATTTTGCAGCATTTAAGCTTCCTTTGACAGCAATAGCTCGCCGACAAATGCGTGAAATAGGTAGATAGGAAGTATAGCCTAGCAAGACAGCAACATAATTAGAGCGGTCTTTTTTGCAGACACAGATCGCATATCAAACAGCTACAGAATAGATATCCAGAGATTCACAACTAAGCTGCCAGAGGGCAATTAATCACTTATGGAGCATTCGCTCCAGCGCTTCCTGAAATAGGCAATTCCATTGTCGCTGGGATAGAGTTTTTCAGCTGTCGCACCGGTAGATGGTGTAATAGGCTGTGAAAGAACAACACGCTTATCTTGATTCAAAATAATGCGCGATTGATATCGCATAAGCAGTCCAAGCAAATCTCTAAGCAAGGGGACAGTGACAAACTTTTGATAGGCGCGCGAGTAAATGATGGTGTTTTCATCGTCTACCGGCACAAAAGCGACAAACTGGTAAAACTTATTTGGCAAAATTTGAAGTAGCCAGATATTTGGAAATTTGAATTGAAAAAAACTTTTGTCCATTCTCATCGTAATCGCATGGTCTTCCGTTTCAAATTTGCGCTCTTTTGCTGCGACATCAAAGCCACCACCTATAGTGCTCGCATGAACATATGGCAAATGCGCATAGTCTAATTGATTTTCGATGCATCTAGTTATGTGACTGCGCCAATGGCTCTGGAATTCGCTATACGGAAAGTCGCTCTCCAATTGCTCAAACCAGGGATGATGGTCTGGCATCTCTTTGTCGTCACCAAACCATAGCCAGATAAATCCGTTACTCTCCTGGCATTGGAATGTGACACAACTAAGGTTTGAAGCAGATTTACCTGTTTCAGGAACCAAAAGGCAGGCGCCATCGCTACCAAATTCAAATCCATGAAATGGACAAACAATTCTGCCCGACTTAACTTGACCAAGACTAAGTTTTGCAGAGCGATGCGGGCAGAAATCGCGCATGATAATGGCTTTGCCAGAATCATCTCGCCATGCCACCAGGTCTAAACCCAGACGCCTGAAAGCAGCTGGTCGAGCGCTTTTCACTTCATGGGACGATAAAATCGCGTACCACCCCTTACAGAGTTCCACAAATGTTCACCTCGAAAAGAGAATTCACCAAGGGTCTTCAGCCTCGAAACGCAAATACGTCTACTCAAAATATAGCCCATTCAATCCAGTTTTTTAGAGCTTTTTCACAATTAACGCTAGTAATTGTACGTATAGCCCATAAGTAGCAAGACGCTTAATATGAACTCGGGTTGGTCGAGAGGGTCATGTTGTGAGCGATAAAATAGATAATTCACTAGACACAAAGGCGTCCGGAAAAACAGCGGAAGCCGACACAGCAAAATCAGCACTTGGTTCTGAGTTCATTGCCAGCATGTCGGGGAAGGCAAGTGCGGCAAGCAAAGAGATAAGTCCCCCACCGAATATTCCTATTCCACGTCCCGAGCCCTGGCCAAATCCATGGCCGAATCCGTGGCCGCAAGATCCCTGTGCACCCGATGGTATTCCATGGCCGAAACCAGGTTGCCCAGACCCGAACAAGGGCAAAGACAAAGATCACGAAGACGATAAACACAAAGACAAGAAAAAGGAAAAGGGCAAAGAGAAGCACTAAATTATTTGCTTTTACTCTTTAACTCTTCGGCCTTCGACAAAGTCTCAGAAGCCAAACTAATGCTCTCGTCTATCGCATTGGCACGCTGGCTATCTTTGATGGCCTCGTCAATATGCCCGAGAGCCAGGAGACTGGCTCCGCGTATTGCAAGGGCTCTAGCATTTGCTGAGTCATACTGAAGCGCTCGTTCGCTTACAGTAAGAGCCTCGTCTGCTCTGTGCAGGTTCAACAGGGCCTCTGCTTTGTTGCAGAGCGCCACGTCGGTTTCCTTTAGCTTCAATGAAGCATCTGCAGCCTCAAGGCACCGCTCAGGCTGATTGAGCTTCAAATACACAAATGCGACCTGGTTGTAAGTGCCGTCATTTTCACTGAGCGCCAGTGCTTTCTTTGATGCAGCCAGAGCCTTGTCGTATTCACCCAATGAAGTCAAAGCGATCGATAAATTCAAATAAGCTGCGTAGTTATTGTTGTAGAGGTTTTTGGGATTGAGTTTGATCACAGTATTACAATCATCAATTGCATCGCGATAGCGCCCTAAGCCCTCATCGGCGCATGCTTTTTGAAGCCATCCCTGATGATTGCTCGGTGCGATTTTTATCGCGTGATTTGCGTCATTAAGAGCTTCTTCATAGACACCCAGATACCAATTTGCACTAGAGCGCCATACATAAGCCATAACATCATTGGGGTTTATTTCAATTGCACGGTTGAGATCTGCGACGGCTTTTCTGTGCTCTCCCAATCGATCATAAAGTCGGGCTCGTGAAATTAATGCCTCAGCTGTCCCAGGATTCATAGTAACAACCCAATTGGCGCGATCTATTTCGTTCATAAACTTGAAATAGCAAAAGATGCCGACAGCAAAAATCAAACACACAGCAGTAAATATTCGAATGCCTAGTTTGTAAGCTTGCTTTTGGCTCAAGCTAGGCAGGTGCATGCCTTTTTGTGGTTTTTCACCGCGCAAAACTTTCTCAAGATCATCCTTAAGTTCAAACATGTCCTGGTAGCGATTTTTTGGGTCCCTTTCGAGACAACGAAGCACTACAGACTTGAGTTCGGATGAAACCTTGCTGTTTGAAAATGGCGCGGGGGATTCGTTCAGCTGATTTACCATTATCGCCAATGCAGATTCACCCGTGAACGGCAAAGATGCATTTAGCAATTCATAGAGCAAGCAGCCTAATGAATAAACATCAGACTGCTTATCAACTTTCATGCCCTGAAACTGCTCAGGGCTCATATAGCCAGGACTGCCTAAAGTCTCACCTGTCTGAGTCAGAGCAGATTTGACCTGTTCGTCCTCACTAAAAACCTTAGCAAGCCCAAAATCAATTAGTTTAGCCTGGTCGCCTGCTTTGTCTTGCTTGATCATAACATTTGAAGGTTTGATATCGCGGTGCAGAACACCGCTGTCATGCGCGTATGCAAGCGCCTCGCAAAGTTGCAATGTAATTTTGATGGCTCTTTCAGGATCTTGCTTTTCCCCGTTCTTGATCAAATCGGAAAGAGCTGTTCCCTCCACATATTCCATCACTATGTATGGTTGTCCATTTTGCGAAATGCCAAAATCGTTTAACGCGGACAAACGTGGGTGCTTTAGCTTTACAGCTGCTTTGGCTTCGGCTTTGAAACGACTGAAATTCCTTTCGCTAACTTTAGTTGGCGGCAAGAATTTTATGGCGCATCGCTCATTCAAAAGAACATGATGAGCAAGATAAACCTTGCCCATTCCACCCTCACCGAGTAGCGAATCAATTACATAATTATCGCCAATCTTTTGACCAATCAGCGCATCTTGTTGTTCTGAAACTTCTGCCAGTTCTATTCGCTGTTCAAGATCTTCGGCGAAATCCTTTGACATATAGGCTCTCGAAAAAACTCTGCAAGGTTACTATGACATGAAATGAAAGGGAATGCAAAAAAATAGCTCATCAGATCTTTTGCTTTGCTGAATTATTTTTGGTATTACCAATGGTGCTGCACAGCTAAACGAAGCAGACTGCAGGCTGACTGCCTGATCTAGTCAGGAAAACGAACTTAAAATCTCTATTATCAAGCGCTGAATAAATCCGGAAAAGCTCTTGCAGTAGCCCATTGAAAGCCGGACGCAAAGAAACTACAAGCAGCCCCTGCTTGTCAAGAGGTGGTGGTATACTGCAAATAGTCGACATCTCAAGGGTTCCTCATATGGAAGATTACCTCTTAGCGGGGTCGAATTTGTTATCAGTGGTGCAAGCCACAATTCTCAGCCAGAGCACTTCCCCCCGAGTGCGCTGCCGACTGGCTGCAAATCCTAAATGTCCAACAACAGTGTTAAATGACTTAGCAAAGGATTCAAATCCAGAGGTAAGATCTGCTGTTGGTCTCAATTCCGCCACCGATTTTACTTTGCTCGATCAGCTGGTGGCAGATTCTTCAGAAACCGTCAGGTTCTATCTTGCCGGTAACGCAAAATTAGGTGACAAACGTTTGCGAATTCTGATGAACGATAGCAACCCTTACGTTGCGGAAAGAGCACTAACCACCGTAGAAACAAGCCTGCTGGAAGAATACCTTACGATGCTAAATCTTCCCGCAACAGAAAGCCGTCCACTTCTTGGTCAATTGCTCGTGCAAGCGAATTTGTTATCAGATTCAGATTTGAAATATGCGCTAGTTGAGGCAAAGAATGTGGGCATTCCGCTCGGCAACATGTTGCTGGCAAAGCGCATGGCTAGCCGATATGTACTGGCTGAGGCTCTATTGATCCAAAATCTTGTTGGACAAAAGAAACTAAGTTTTGAGGAAGGCGTATATTTCTTGAAGAGAGAAACTAGAATAGACACAACAAACATGTTCAATCCCAAAGTCCAACACCACCTGCATCAGCAAGCTGGTTAAAGGGCCGCTCTGAATTAATTTCAGGACTCTTAGAGCATGCCCGAAGTGGGTACAATAAGCTAGTGACACTAGCTTGGACGCGCTCATGGGTCAACTTGAAAATAGCGAGTCAAAAAAATCGCAAAAACCCGAGTCAACTCCTGAATCAGGAGCCATCGTTGATGCGCGCCTGGAACGCACTCCAGGCGCAGAAATAAGGTCTTCAAAGCCTTCCGCCATTTCCAGCCGAGAAACAGAGATGTTTGGAAAAGATGGCGGTTTTACTATGGAAGCAGCCGTTAAGCAGGCAAAACAAGCAGAACCGCAGCAGGTAGCCAAGCCGGAGTCAAAGCCTCTTAAAGGCGTCGACGGTATGATCAGCTCCTCAAAAGAATATTGGGAAGACGCAGCCAAACGCGACAAAGAGAAGGGCGGCGTAAGTGGTTATGCCTCCTTTCTAGCAGACAGTTTAATGAAAGAAGGCGTCAAAGCATTTGAAGCTGGTCACAATATCATCAACGAAGTTTTTCCTGATGGCATCATCCAACCAGCCAGAGAACGCTGGAAAGAAATAGCAAAGCAAGGCAATGAAGAAGGCGGCATTAGCGGTCACGCAAAAGAAGTTGCTGCAAAAACAATGGACGGCTTGCTAGCTATCAGCGGCTTAGAACATGTTGAAACAGGGGTGAACAAGGTAGTTAAAGACCTCGATGAGGTGGCGCCGGAAGAAAAACTCAAATCAGACTTAAAATGGCTGGGCATAGACACCGCACTGGCCGCTGCAACGTTCGTACCTGGCTTTGGTGCTGCAGCCAAAGGTGAAGCTGTTTACCGCACCGCGAAAGCCGGCTCAGAGATTGCTGGCATGGTAGGCACAGGAGCCCGCGTCTCAGAGTCAGTCGGCGCAAAATTAGCTGAAGCCGTAACTTCAACACTACCTGCCACAGGCGAAAACTTGAGCAAAGAAGCCTTGACCAACTTCGTAGGCAAGTTGCAAGACATTGCCGGTAAGTATGGCATTGAACTCAAGAAAGGTGGAGTGGTCGGCGAAAGCACCGGAACCATCAACACCATTGAATACAACAGCAAAGCTGGAGGTCCCCACGAAATTGTGCACGTAGTGCAACAGCTGCAAACTCGAGCCACAGCACTTGAAGCACGCGCTGCTGAAATGGGCAAGAAGGTTAGCGATCTCACACAAGCAGAAAGGCTAGATGTGTTCAACAAAGTAGTCAAACCATTTGAAGAAACTGCATACAACCAGCATGAAATGTTTGCCGGCGCCGCTCATTCTTGGGGACATAGCAGCTCGCAGTACAGAGAAGTGATAATGGAAAATTTGAAGAGCTTCCAAAAGGCACTGGCATCTGCAACAGTACCGGAAGCAAAGGTAAACATGGCGGCTAAAGCCTACGGCGAGCTGCCAAACCTTCTGGGTCGCAGCCAAAAGGAAATCGCGAAAAATCTAGGTTCGCCTAGCGCGAATACTTTTGGACACATTTTCGACAATTACTGGAAAGAAAATGACTAATTTAGCGAAGAAGGAAGCACACAATACTGCTGTTCTACTTCGCCGCTCTGCTTAAGGCTTTTATGCGACCATCTTCCATACAAATCACGCGATCGGCAATATCTAAGATGCGATTATCGTGGGTTACCATCAAAATTGCGGTGCCATTTTCGCGAGCCAGTTGTTGAAGCAAATTCACCACATCACGACCTGATTGGCTATCTAAGGCGGCGGTGGGTTCATCAGCAAGAATCAACGGTGGATTTGAAACCAACGCTCGTGCAACAGCAACACGTTGTTTTTGCCCACCAGAAAGTTGTTGTGGATAATGGTCTCGTCGTTCTTCCAAACCAACCAGTGCCAAGATTTCACGAGCACGCTTATTCATGTAAGCGGTCGAACAATGTCCTTGCACTTCCAATCCCATACGCACATTTTCGAGTGCCGTAAGACTGCGATGCAAATTGTGAGATTGAAATATGAAACCAATGCGACGACGAAGAAAAGTCATCTCTTTCTCGGAAGCGCCCACAACTTCAGAACCATTTACGACAAGACTACCGCTTCGAGCGGATCGCAAACATCCCACCAAAGTCAAAAGTGTGGTTTTGCCTGAGCCGGAAGGGCCAGTAAGCAAAACAATCTCACCTTTTGCAACCGATATATCGACGTCCCACAAAATTTGTTTGCGCAGCTCGTTTGCACCAAACCAAAAATTGACATCAGACCCTAACACAAGTAAATCAGCCATTAGAAAATCTCCGCAGGATCTGCAGTACGCAGTTTTTTCGAAGCAATGAAGGCAGATACGGCGCACATCAAGAGGGTCAAACAATAAATCAATGCAAGGCGCTCTGAGGTCATGTATATGGGCAAGGAACCATATGTGCGCAAGATGTAATAGAGCCCCATCGCTGCCAGCACACCGGGCGCAAAACCCAGACTAGACAAAACTGCTATTTCTTCAATTAGCACACCGTAGAGGTACCAGTTTGAATAACCCATTGCTTTGAATGTTGCATATTCAGCCAGGTGATCATTTACATCAGTGGATAGAACTTGATAAACCATGACTATGCCGACAATGAACCCCATCACGGCACCCATACTAAAAACCAAACTAATTGGGCTGGCATCTTCCAAATAATGGTGCTCAAATTGAACAAACCCTTTTTTGCTTAACGCTTTCACGTCTCCCGGCAGGCGCTGGTTCATCTCTGCAGCAACCACTTCTGCATCATAACCAGGTTTCAAACGCACTAGACCGAGACTTACCTGCCCCGCACTACGCTTAGGAAACATACGCAAAAAATTCTGGTCGCTGGTAACTAAAACTCCGTCAGTTGCAAAAGAGGCACCAAGAGTAAAGAGCCCACCGAGCCTAACGTGATGTCCATCAATTTCAGTGAAGACGTTTTTATTCGTTTCAAGAGTCGAAACTGTATGTTTATAATTTCCACGAGTACCTTTGTCAAACAATATAGTTTCAGGCATTTTGAGCACATCACGTTGAGCATTTATCTCCGGCAAATTAAAAGACTCATCGTCAGGATTGAAACCGACTAAAAGCATATTTGTTTTCTCGCCAGTATCAGGATTTCGCCACGGTGAAAAGGTTACGTAACAACTTTGCGCATCTTTCACACCTTCAATATCACGCGCTTGCAACACACGCCTACGTGCAAACGTTGACAGGTTGATCAATTGTTGTGCGCGACTACTCACAATTACTATGTCGGCATTTATCTTGTTGTGAAACATCGTGTTGGAATCGAAGAGACCAGCCATAATTCCCAGTTGCATAAACATCAAAGTATCAGCAAATAGAATTCCGCCAATTGCAACCAGCAAACGCATTCGATCATGCTTGAGCTGAAGCCAACCAAGTGGAGTGCGAGATAGTAATCGGCGAATCTGCTTGAGCATCGCAGCACCTATAAACTAATCACGGCTGTAATTTGTGAGTTGGACAAATGCTGTACTTGTGCACTCGACTTGCTATCTAACTCAACTCGAACTTCAACAACTCTGTCGTCAATGTTTGAACTGGGGTCGCTGTTAATCACATTTTGACGGCGAACTTCCTGCCCAATACGTTTCACAGTGCCTGCCAGGTGGCACCCTGGCATGGCATCTGCAGTAACGCAAACAGATTGACCTAAATGAATCTTGTTGATATCACTTTGATAAATTTCGGCGACAGCGAACATTGACTGAGTTCTACCGACATCAGCAAAACCATCCTCAGCAACTTTCTCGCCAGGTCTAGTGTATATTTTCAAAATTTTCCCATCGAGGGGAGACCTTATATACGCTTGCTCAAGCGCAGCTAATGACTGTGCAAGACTACCTTCAGCCTGAACAACTTCTGCCTGAGCAGCATCAACATCGACAGGGCGAACTTCGGCAATGCGATCTAACGTTGCGCGTGCAGATTCTATTTCAGCCTTCTCAGTTGTTTCGATTTGCTGAAGCATGGCATTTGCTTCATTCAAATTCTGCAGCGCAGTTTCCATAGCCAGCTTTTTCTGGTCATAATCAAAACTCGAGACAGCGTGGTCTTTATAGAGCAGTTCATAGCGACCAAAGTCAATTTTTGCTTGCTGGAAGGCTCGCTCAAGTCGGGCGATAACAGCGTGTTGCGATCTGAGTTTTGCTGCAAGCTCGGCTTCTATTCGTTTGATTTGAAAAGCCTGTGAGTTAATTTCGCCTTTTTTAGCTCCAGCCTTTACGACCGCCAATTTAGCTTTGGCTACACTCAATTGGGCACGACTCTGCTGCAGGTTTGCCTTTAGCCGATTTTCACTGTCTAAAACAGCCAAAATCTGGCCCTTCCTTATATATTCGCCTTCTTCTGATCTCAATTCTGAAATCAGGCTTTCTTGAGAAGAGGTTGGGGCTCCGAGCTTAATGACTTCTCCCGCAGGCTCAAGCTTTCCAAGACATGTGACAGTCTTGGCAGGCTGGCTGAGCAGAACAGCCTTTTGAGGCTGAGCGGGGCTATATTTACTTTGAATCGAGGAAGCCCCGACCAAAAGTGACACCCCCATAAATGCAATGGCTATTCCACCGAACAAGCCTTG
This sequence comes from uncultured Candidatus Obscuribacterales bacterium, assembly GCA_964546815.1. Taxonomy (GTDB): domain Bacteria; phylum Cyanobacteriota; class Vampirovibrionia; order Obscuribacterales; family Obscuribacteraceae; genus JAIEPM01. The sequence goes on from CAZJLR010000051.1 coordinate 20,797, forward strand.
CTTTCCTTGCAGCCCAATGCTCAGCGACTTTTTATTTGTCCTTGATGGGGCTTGACCTGAAGCATCAATATGAGTAATCATGATTTAAGTGAACTATACCGTTCAGTTTAGTAATAATACCAAACTAAACTGTTTAGTTTAATTCGTCAAGTCCCCCATATATCGGATAAAGTATGGGAACCATTTAGCAGAAGGTTGGCCACAGATGTCCCGAAAAGAAAGGATCGTTGTTAGCGGGTCCCGCGCGCACGGAAAGCAACAATTGATACTCGAAAGTGCATTGCAAGAATTCGTGACGCACGGCTACTCCGCTGCCAACATGGATCGCATAAGCGAACGCGCGGGCGTTTCAAAGGCAACTGTATACAGCTACTTTCAAGACAAAGAAACGCTTTACGGTGCCTTGATTGATCAAAAAGTAGAAAGTGCCTGCTTTATCAACTTGAAAGACTTACCTGTGCCCGGCAGCCTGAGCCCCGGAAAACACATCGAAAGATTGGCAGATTCAATCGGGTGCAAAGATGAAAACCCAGACTCCGAAAATTTGTTCAACTTCATGCGCATGACCATCGCCGAATCAGGCCGCTTTCCGAAACTGGCGCAAATTTTTGTTCAACGTGTCGAAAAACCAATAAACCTTGCCATCGCACAATACCTTCGCGACTGCGGCATTGCAAACGAAGACGCAGAACCAATGGCGTGGATAATAACTGGTGCTTTCGTTTATCACATCATCATTACTCAGGTAATGAGCGGAGCAGAAATCATGCCGATGGAATACAACCGATTGAGCGCCACACTAGGCAAACTAGTCGAAAGCTATGCGGAAAAGTACGGAAGAAAGTGAGTTCACTCAGCGAATGGCTTTGTTTACTCTTGCGTTGTAGATAATTCTTGGGTTTGATTCCGTAGCATCTTTCGGGAAGAAGCCAGGATGCATCTGTTGCAAGCCACGAGGCAATGCGATCATCTTTCGGTCTGTGCCATCTGCTCTCACAGTGTAAATTCCAATCTCACTGGGATTTTCTAAATTAGCGTGCCAGAAAATCAATAATTTACCGTCAGCAGACCACTCCGGAACAGCATCAACACCATTGATTCCTTTAGATAAGTCAGTCTCTGCACCACTTTCCACATTAACAACAAATGAATGAAAAGTGCCGTCGGGCATCAGACGCATGAAGGCTAGGTTCTTCTCGTCAGGTGACACCCAGGCATCATAATCACCAAAAAGCAGCGAGTCTTTTTGATTTCGCCCTGACACTGGGGGCTTTGAGATTTGCCGGGGCTGGCTTCCGTCTGCGTGCATGATCCACAGCGATTGCTTATCTTCTTTTGCAACAGAAAAAGCAACAGTGTCGCCCACCCAATGCGGGTCTGAAACCATTAAGCCATCTGGGGTAGGCAAGCTTCGAATTTTTCTCGTTTCCAAATCAATAAAAAGCAGTTGCGACTTCGCGGGGTCATTCCTGTTCGAACAAAATACTAGTCCTTTACCATCCGGAGTCCAACTGCTGTTTGCACTGCACCTTCCTTCAATTGCAGGAACTACAGTTTCAACCTCACTGCCGTCGAGTTTGCAAATGTCGATTTCCGTTTGCGCATAGCCACCGTCTTCGGAGGCAATTCCATCAAAACCTTTGCGTCTATATTTGGTAAAAGTGATCCATTTTTGATCGGGCGAAACCCTGGCGTGTGTCATTTCTTCATCGCTATCTGCCAGAATAGTTTGCTGAGCAGATCCGTCTAGTCTTGCTGTATAAATCGCAAAATGATTTGGCTCTCTCTTTTGTGCACAGGCACTCGAGCAGAGAATAACAGTGCTGAGTGCAAGAAAAGTGCGAGTCAAATGCGATATGTTCTTTGAATTCACGTTGCCTCGACTTGTGCATTTTTCATTGCAAATACTAACATAGCCTTGCTATTGCAACAGTCAGGCAATATGCTCTGCTGCGATGAGCCTGCGAAATGCACAATTGCATGCGTGCGTTATTAGATGTCGGGAGGAAAAATGGGCACTCAAGTTGAACTAAACGACACGTTACAACTTACGGTTGAACAGGGATTTCCAGTAGATATACTAGACCTGGTCAAACATCGCGAAAAGCCTGTAAGCGCGCAAGACCTCGCTGGAAAAGTATTTGAGTTTCAGTTCAAAGAAGACGCACGCATATTTCATTTAGATCCAGTACGTGTCTTTTTGGTTCAAAACATCGATGGCAAATGGTTGTTCTGGGGGCACGCGCTGATTCAACGCCAGGAAATCAAAAAGCGCAACGCAGGCGACAACTGGAAGGCCGGAGAATGGGAAACCTGCGGTAGTTTTACTATCAAACAAATCTACCCTCCCGAACTTCAACGAACAATTACGCTTAACGAATCGCCACCTGGAAAGAGCTATTTTCAGGCTTAGAAGACGCTGCTTCTTGACCACTTTTCCGATGCTTCAAAATTCCAAAGATTAGTTCGTTTTGCCAGAAACAATTTCCTGCTGAGCTAAGTCACCTTCCATTTTTGGATAACGATCTGCAGCACCGCTTTGACGAAGCAGAAGAACAGAACAAGGAGCAGTACTTAACACTGCAAGTGAAACGCTGCCCAGCACAGCGCGCTTCTGCGGATTTCTATAGCGGCATCCCAGCACTACAAGATCTGCGCCCCAAAGGCGTGCATCTTCCACAATTGCTTGTTTTGGATCACCGTTGAGAATTTCTTCTACAACATTATCACTACCGTATTTGTTGCTTAACTTTGCGGCAAGCCTTTTCATGTTTGCGGAACAAAGGCGCAAAGAGTCTTCATAGTATTCATCTAAAGCAGGTGAAGTCGGAAACATTCCAGTATGGGGATTGCGCAAAACGGATATCAGCTTAAAAGTAGCCGAGTTGCCCCACTCATGCTCTTTGACCAGATCAACAATTTCATCAGCCGATTTAGTCTCATCAAGTGCGATCAAAATTCTTCTTGAACGAGCAGATTTCGAAGCCACATTCTCGGCGTCGCTTTTTACTTCATCGTTAACGACTTTAGTATCGGGCTTTATCAAAAGGACAGGGCAGGGCGCTTCCGAAATGAGCATTAATGAAACGCTTCCAAGCGAGAAACGACTAAAGCCGCCACGTCCGTGAGAGCCGGCTAAAATCATATCTGCTGAGAATGTGCTTGCGGCAGAAATGATTTCGTCTTTGATGTGCCCCTCAATAACTTGTTTTGAAACCTTTGCTGATGGCACTTTCTTGATGATGCTTGCTGCCAAATTATCGAGCAAGCTCGCAGCGACTGACATAACTTGTTCTCGGGAAATCTCCATAAGTTTGGCAAATGGTGCATGAGAAGTATGGTCGACCAGATAAGGTTCAATTACACTAACCAGCAGGAATTCAGTGCCTGGCTTCCAATCGTGCTGGCCAATAAAATCTACAATTGCTTTTCCGAATAATAGATCTTCAACTGGAACTAAAACTTTCATACAAGATACACTCCGAATACTTCAAACCATGGTGACACGGAAAGAGGTCTAAAACCTCCGCCTTTCTACTGAACCGGTGTCAACCTCCGTGCTGATTACAATAAATATGCATTACAAAAAGAGACGCCGGCTATAGCCGGCGTCTTCAGGCTCGAAGCATTAGCTAGGTTGCCTGCTGCCCGTGGAGGAACTAGGTTCGCTCGTTGGGTTTCTCGTTGCTTTTATATTACCGCTGCGCGCAAATACTGGTATCAATCTAAAGACGTAAAAGTCCTCATTCTTTTGGATACTTCAATGCAATGAACTAAATGGGATGCTCAAAAGAGGCAATGCACAAAGAGAAAACCATTATCTGTTTCAATTACAGCCCCATGTGAACCATTGGGATCTATATATATGCCGGCCGCACCTTCCACCACATCAACCATACCTTTCCTGCTGGGGTCTTTTGACCAGCTTTTGACGATTACGGCTCTTAGCTCAAGCTCTCTCAGTTTGAATTTAATAACAAGGTCGTCCCACCACCATGAATATTGCGTCTGAATCTCAGTTTTGATGGGCTGCACGTTTTCGAGTATGAATATGAATCTCGTTAGTGACCAAAACAAAAGACATGCACGCAAAAAGCGAGGAATAACAGGAATTAAAAGCAAGAACCAGAAAAATTCAAAATATTGCCATTTTGGCCCGTGAAATATAATCAGCGCCGCCAGAAGCAAAACTGGAATCAGATATAAGATAGAGTAGTTCGCCTCTTTTTGCAGATGAGCGATGACGGCTTTGTTATAGTCCAATTCGCGCTTTCCTTGAAATTTAAGCAAACTGATGACGCGGAGCCTGCGACTGACAATAAAGTAAAGTAGCAAGGTCTACTGACCACTATAACTAGTTTATCGTGAAGACGCTTAAAGGCAAGCTAAACAATAAGCCGAAGTAACAGCAGCGACTTCGCAGCCGTACATCAATAAGAAGCATCGGTGGGGTAGGATTTGAACCTACGTGCTTTTAACAGGCTTGCTTTACAGGCAAGTGCAATCAACCACTCTGCCACCCACCGACGAACAAAAACAGCGCGACACCATATATGGTATCGTCACGCTTTGCGCAAAATGAAAACTCAAGTCCAAAACGAAACAGCCACCAGCATGATTGCCTGGTCGTAACACAGCTGGAGGACTAAAAACTTTTCCGGACTGAATTTACGACAAAGCTGCGCCTAGCCCCGATAATAGGAGCTGACAGGGCTGATTGCTAGTCGTGTGAATTGAGTGTCCATAATAAAGCATCCTAACACAAGGTTTTGCTTCAGACAAGATAAGCGTAGAATAGGGAATGATAAAAACAGCCCAAAAGACAAATCGACAAAGGAAGCAGTTTGATAAACCTCGCAGTCGATGAAGAAATAGATGACCGCTACCGGGTCTTAGCACTGCTGGGCCGAGGCGGCATGGGCGCCGTGTATAAAGCCAGCGAGAAAAACCTGAACCGTATCGTAGCCATTAAATTCATTCTTTCAGGACTTGACGATGAAGATAACCTGGCTCGATTCGAACGGGAAGCTCAGGTTATGTCCAAGTTATCACATCAAAATATTGCAAGAGTTTACAGATTTGGTTTTTGGAACGAATATCCTTACCTGGTTCTCGAATATGTTGAAGGAACGAGCCTGAAAGCAGTAATAAACAATGGAGCTTTGCCTTTCACTAGAGCCTTGAAGCTTGCAGCAGAATTAGCCGATGCCATGAACCATGCGCACGAGCTCGCAATACTTCACCGTGATCTCAAACCCGAGAACATATTGCTTGAAGCTGCAGCTGGTCAACACGCAAAAATAATTGATTTCGGATTAGCCGGCTTTGCAGCAGAAAAATCTTCAACTCAAGATGAGAAGCTTACTAAGACCGGGCTCCTCCTGGGCAGCATTAGCTATATGAGTCCAGAACAATGCCTGGGTCAACATGCGGGAGTGGGCTCAGACATTTACGCACTTGGCTGTATTTTATACGAAATGTTGACCGGCACAGTTCCATTCCAGGCAGACACCCCAATTGGAGTTATTCACAAACAAGTGCACGAGCCGGCGCCAGTTTTGAATGAGAAAAATTTGCCAAAAGGAATCAACAGCATAATATCCAAGGCTATGGCGAAAGATCTAAAAGATCGTTATTCGACAATGAAAGAACTACAAAGCGATATTGAGCTCGTTTTGTCTGGCAAAATACCAAACGCGGCTAAAACTTATAAAAAGAATGCTCAAATTCTAAAATTGCAGCATGCACCTTTAATAGTGATTTCGATTTTGATTGTCTCACTTGCGTCTGCTTTTCTGATTCAAAAGCAGAAAGAGATTGCCGCAAACAAGAAAACCGTGGCACAGTTTTCGACAATTGTTGAGAAACCCATTCACAAAACCGCACTTTCACTATCACTCAAGCAAAAAACAAATGACCCCATAGAACTAATAAGATTGTCAGACACGTACAAATCACAGCGAAAGTATGATGAAGCACTTCCACTTCTTGTTAAAGCACTAAAATCGATGGAAGACGCTCTCGGACCAGAAGACCCAAACTTAATCCTGCGTACGTTTTCACTTGCAGATATATATCACGGACAAAATAATTACAAAGCTGCAGAGACAGTCTACAAGCAATTATTGCCCAAAATTGAAAAAGTGTTCGGCGCTGACAGCCTGGAATATGCATATTGCCTCTTCGGATTGGCAACAAACTACGATAACCTAAAGCAACATAAATTAGCAGAACCTCTATTTCAACGCGCCATCAAAATAGTGCAACTTGATTCAGGAAACAACAGTCCTAAAGTCGCACAATATCTCTCTGGACAAGCAGTGAATTACCAGCATCAACACAAATATGATTTAGCTGAACCCTTGCTGAAAAGAGCCCTATCACTGAGAGAGCAAGTTAAAGGTGTATTCCATTGGGAAGTAGGGGCAACTATGTGTCAACTCGCCGATAATTGTCGCTATCAAGGCAAGCTCGCAGAAGCAGAATCATTTTACAAACAATCAATTGAAGAGGTAGAAAAACAGAAGGGCTACAACTGCGAAGAGGAATTAAGCGCTCTTTCAAATTTAGCTCAATTGTATGACCAGGAGAAAAGATATACAGAGGCGATTCAAATTTATCAGCGCATAGCAGAAATTGCAGACAAGCATTTAAGAAGAGTCGACAGCTCGACATTGCAGTTAATGGCAGAAGACCTTCGAAAAATCGGACAGGAAAGCAAAGCTAAAAGTATTGAAGATAAACTCAAACAAATTGCCGAATAGCCGATGAATAGTTAGAGTTCCCCGCGAAAAGAAGAGGCGGAGGCATGAAAAATTGCTGAACTTCGGGGCAAAGACGCGATCTTGCCGCAATTCTATGCTACAAATGAATCTTCAAGCGGCAGGAAAATCGAGAATGGTAAGCGAGAAGATACTGATTAACGCTCAAACAAGCTTCGTATTTGAAGCCATTCGCAAATTGCGCGTCGAAAAAGGACGGCAACTAGAGTCTTACGATGGCAAAGTGGCTGTTATCAAAGAAGAGCTGGAAGGCGTACCTGTGTATGGAAAGGTTGAATGCGTTTGGCAGGAAACAGAAATTCCATATGAAAGAATTGATTTTAAGATGTTAAGTTCGACAAAATTCAAAGAATCCTACGGAGCTTACATTCTCAAGGCCAACAACGGTGGCACCTCACTAGAACTGCAAGTTCACATGGATGCAGGAATAATGATTCCCTTCGCTGCCGAGTTAACAAAAGCATCAACTTCAAAAGATTCAAAAGTCAGACTGGAAAAAATAAAACAAATAGCAGAAAAGCTAAGTCGCGAACAAGCACAAACAGAGCAGGGGTAGGGAGTTGAAGCGTGAAGCTCTACCGATTGATGAAGTTCTGCCGCAGATAATTGCCAACCTAAAAACTAGCGGAGCACTGGTTTTAAAAGCAGAACCAGGCGCCGGTAAGACAACTCGAGTTGCAGCGGCGATGCTAGATGCAGGAATGGCCGCATTGCCTGACAAGACGCCGGCTCAAATTATTTTACTTCAACCCAGGCGAGTAGCAGCACGGGCTGCCGCAAGCAGAATATCAGAAGAACGCAATAGTGAACTAGGACAAGAAACCGGATATCAAGTCAGGTTCGAAAAACGAGTTTCCAGAAATACGAGAATCTTAGTCTGCACAGAAGGTGTATTTCTGCGCAGATTGCAAGACGATCCGCTCTTAGAAAATGTGGCCGCAGTAATTTTCGATGAATTCCACGAGCGTAGCATAGACAGTGATTTGGCCTTAGCTCTGGTGCGGCAAGTACGAGCAGAACTTCGCCCAGATTTAAAGATTGTAGTCATGTCTGCCACTTTAAACAACGAGTCAATTGCCCAATATTTGGGTGACTGCCCCAGTATTGAATGCCCGGGAAGAATGTTTCCGGTTGATATCGAATATCTCAAATTTCCAAGCTCAGAACCAATTCAAAAGCAAGCTGTAAATGCAGCCAGACAATTGATAGAACAAGAGCACGGCGACATACTGATTTTTTTGCCTGGAGTAGGGGAAATTCGCCAAACTCAAAGCTTACTTGAGTCAGAGAACTTAGGACAAGAGCTCGCAATAATGCAATTGTATGGCGACCTGCCTCTAGAAGAGCAAAGAAAAGTTTTACTTCACTGCGAAAAGCAAAAAATCATTCTGGCAACAAACGTTGCAGAAACATCACTTACGATAGAAGGTGTCACAGCTGTCATAGATTCTGGTCTAGCTCGAGTTAACAAGCTTGACGCACAACTAGGTTTAAACAGCCTACAAACAGTCAAAATATCTAAAGCATCAGCAGAGCAGCGCGCGGGGCGAGCAGGTCGCACGCAAGCAGGAAGGTGCCTGCGATTGTGGACAGAAAGAGAACAACTTTCATTACGTGATTTCGAACTACCAGAAATCGCTAGAGTCGAACTTTCAGAATGCCTTCTACAACTCTTACTTTGGGGAGAAAGCGATCTTCAAGCTTTTAATTGGTTTGAGCATCCGCCACAAGCAGCTTATACTCAAGCGATTCAATTACTTGAGCAATTAGACGCCATCGAAAATGGCAAATTGAGCCAACTTGGAAAACAAATGGCTCTCATGCCGCTGCAACCTCGTCTGGCACGATTAGCCATCGAGGGAAAGAGATTTAAGTGCCTGGACAGAGCAGTTTTATGCGCGGCGCTCCTATCAGAAAGAGACCCAATAAAACGCTCGCCACAGCTATCTCCAGCCAAACATCAAACATATTCAGATGTGCTGGACAGGGTTTCGGCAATCGAAGACTTCGCAGCAACAGGCAATAGATTTTCATTTGCCGGCGAGCTTAATACTGGCGCTGCCAAACAGATTCTAAAAGCGGCAGAGCAGCTTCAAAGCATATTCGAAAGAGCAAGTAACGCGAAAGACAAATCTGCCGGGGCATCCAAATTAGACGAAAGAGAATCAGATGAAGCCGTGCTGAAATCGATAATGGCAGCCTTTCCCGATCGCATTTGTAAGCGCCGAGAAGCGAATAGCCGCAGAGCCCGCATGGTCGGTGGACGTGGTGTTCGCCTGGCAGACGAATCTGCAGTAATGGAAGGGGATCTCTTTGTTGCAGTAGAACTGCTCGACACTGGACAAGCAGAGTCACTGGTAAGACAAGCCTCGTATGTAGACAAAGACTGGCTGCCTCAAAGCCATGTAAGTACTTCAATAGAAGTTGTTTACGATCAATCGCGACAGAAAGTTATGGCGATGAAAAGACACAGCTTTTGCGATATTTTACTCAGTGAAAGCGTTGCGGCTATACCACCCGATATAGATCCCGGCCAAGTTCTAGCCGATGCTTTATCCTCTCGATTTGACTTAGATTCGATAATTGACGAAGACACAAAACAATATTTGCTGAGACTGGAATGCCTTCGCGAGTGGTTACCACATTTAGAGCTTCCAGACTTCGGACAAGAACCATGGAAAGAATTGCTACCAGAATGGTGCATGGGATGCTCTAGTGTAGATGAACTTCGCTCAAGATCGCTAATTCCATACATTCAGTCTAGACTCAGCCAAACACAAATTTCAGCGATTGACTCTCAAGCACCAGAGCGTGTGGTCTTGCCCAGTGGACGCAAAGTAAAACTCGAATACGAGCGTGGAAAACAACCAATTTTAGCTGCTCGTATTCAAGACTTCTTTGGAATGCGTGAGACACCTCGCATCGCAGAGTCTCGCGTCGGCGTTCTGCTGCACTTACTAGCACCAAATTATCGAGTCCAACAAATCACTCCAGACCTGGCCAGTTTTTGGAAAAATACATACGAAGATGTGCGTAAAGAACTGAAAGGTAGATATCCCAAGCATGCCTGGCCAAGCGATCCTCTCATTCCAATACCAGAACGTTTTCCATCAAAAGAGCGATAGTTTTCTAAGTTTCAGGTACCATATAGGCATGTACTCAAGCTAACTTAGCATTGAGAAACTTAATTACAACAAACAGGAGTAGCACGATGACTTTTCATCATAAGCTGATATCACTGGCTCTTTCGCTTTTAGCTATCAGCAGCTGCAGTCTTACATTCGCTCAAAGTGCCATAGCAGGAAAAAGCAAAAGCGCAACTGCTGATGCAACAAAATCAAAAGATGCTGCACCTGCAGAAAAAGCAAGTGAAAAACAAGAAACAAAAACTGCGCTCATCGATATCAATTCGGCCAGCAAAGAAGAGTTGATGAAACTAGCAGGCGTAGGCACTCGCTATTCAGATGAAATCATAAAAGGCAGACCATACAAAGGGAAAAATCAATTAGTCTCAAAAAAGATTATTCCTGAGGCACTATATAAATCCATATCCGACAAAATTATTGCCAAGCAAGGCAACGTCAAATAGGGCGACAGACTATTTTCATAAAGACTAAAAGTAAACACTTAAGCTGCCCTATTGTTTGAGCAAAGATAAATCGCGAGCTTTCAACTGCATCTGAGCATTCGCTTGATTTGGATCAACCACATTCATAATGCCAGTGGCTTTGATCTTTACCTTGCTGTTAACAAGCTTGTTTCTGCCATCGACAACTCCGTCTGCAGCCGCATCCCACCATGCTTTTAGTTTGGCGTCTATTTTTTCTTGCTCGCCCTTGACTGTAAAATTCACTAAAGTAAAAGTGCGCGAATTTCCATTCGGCCCTTTTTGTTCAACGGCCCAAATATCCCGGACAATTTGAGGACTCTTTGGAAAGCGCACAAGAAAGCCTTCTTGAGTATATTTCTTCGCATGCAAAGCATGAATAGAATCGGTAACTTCAAGCGGCTTTTTCCCGCCCGAAGTATCAGTATCAAGTTCAATGTGTGTAGGCATTGACGGAAATGACTGTATGCGAAAACGCATGTGAATACGATCATTTCGGTATAGATTTTCAGTGAATTTTTTGTCTGGCACAACTACAAAAACGAAGTTATCACCATACTCAAGAACCAAAAACGCACCCTGCTTCAATACTGAATGAACGAGAAAATCAGCTTCAGACTTCCCCTGCAATTCTTGAGGCAATTTGTTGCTCTTCTGAAATTTCTCGGAAGCAACAATCGACGGCTTATACTCTTCTTTCATACTAATAGAGCTTACTTCCACATGAGGCTGCGGGCTCTCAGGCATAAACTCACCTTGATGAAAGAACTCGCCTTTTATCAGGACGATGTCGTGACGTTTCATCGATTGAAAGAAACTCAAGACAGCTTTATCGTGACTGACTATAACAAGTTGCACGTTGTTGAAAAAATTCTTTGGGTCGCGATATGTTGCAACATACTGGCGATTTGCCCGGTCGGCAGCGTGTATTTCGCACTGCAGCCCATCTCCGCTTAGCTTCTTTCCGAGCTCTTCAATATCGATAGTTGATGCAGAAGAAAGTTGCATCATCGTAGATTTTCGCGAGCCCGACTTGCTGGCGCATGCTTCCCGAGGAAGGAGAATCAGAGAAATAGAGCAAGTCAAGAAAAGCAAAAAGAGGAACTTATTTTTGAACATCGTAATTTCCAAATACTAAGGCTTTTAAAATTGCCATGCAGGCTTCTCTGAAGACCTGCATGGCAACAATGTCAATAGCGCTGCGAAAGAGCGAATTCAGGCAAATTTACTTGCCAGCAGCAGCTTTGTCTGCGTCTTTAGCAGCCTTTTCAGAGTCCTTTTCTGCCTTTTTCGCTTCTCTTCCTGCCTTTCTGGAGTGACCCTTGCCGGCATCTTCGTTTGCTTTGTTCTTTTCGCTTTCTGCCTTCTCTGCATTCTTGGCAGCGTCAGCTTCGGCGCCCTTGGCGCATACAGGCAATGAAGAGGTGAATCCACCCAGTAAAGTTGCCAGTGCACACAAAGTCAAAATCAGTTTCATTTAGAACCTCCAATTGGTTTCTTTGAGGACAATTTTATGGGCTCATCGAATTCAGCATCTGATGGGCTCGCGTTGCATTTTACCTGATTAAAAAGGGAAGCACCAGTTGTACCTCCTCTTTACCTTTGCAGCAATCCCGGGAACCAAAAAGTCATCATCCCGTCTTCGACGGCTGCAGTGAGTCAAGGTGAGTCAGTATGAACAAAAAAGGCATTATTATCGGTTCATTAGCAGTTTTAGCGCTAATCGTAGGTGTTTGTTGCTTCCAACAAGCAAATAAGCCAGTTAGCGATCAAAATGCTCCGTATTCGCTCAGCTCTGCAGAACAGGTGCCAGCAACAGCGCCTCTGCCGACACCTTACCCTCTACCTCCGGCTCAACAGAGCAAAGTAGTTGAAAATAGCGTCGTCCTCGAGAAAACGGCACCGCTGAGCGGTGAATCATCCACTCAGTATGACCGTACCCGAACATTGACAGCGATGGGACCAGGAACCTATGACGAGACGCTGAGCACGACCCGCAACATTCAAGAGTCACCTCAACTGGCTCAGATGTACGCGCCGGTGCCACAAGCCCAATATGTGCCAGCACCGCAAGCAGTTCAATATGTTCCTGCGCGAAAGATGTACAGCCGAACAGTTGTGAAAACAAAACGATATCGCAAACATCGTAGTACAGGAAAAGTACATGTTGTTCGTGCAGTGAAGCATGCAGCACTTTTCACAGCAAAATTGCCATTCAAACTTCGTCCTTAAGTTCTCAGGCAGAATAACTCACTATCCGACCACCGTTTTTCTAGATGAAAGAGGAGCGATAATTCAGAGATATATCGGAGTTGATTTCAGAATTAGAACTGTGCATCGAATTAATCAAACAGCTCCGATGAATCTACTCGTTCGCTCGTAATGGCTTTACGGGCTTATTCAGACCGATGGCAACCAATTGCTGAGAGGCGATGAATGGTTTTCCATTTCCACTCTCAACCCAAACAAGGAAGTGATAGAGTCCACTTTTCCAATTGTTTGCAATTGGCATTCTCATTGCAAAGCCGCCACTATCAAGGGCACTTGCTTGCTCTGGACTAAAGCCGATGAAGGTTTCATTGGGCGCAGAATAACTGTGATAGTAATTCTTTCGCAAGTCGGGCAGCGCAATGGGCTTGGGCATATCTTCACGACGCACGTCAACACAGTACAATTTGAGCCCATTTTTCAATCGCCCCTCAAGATTCAAAATATCTCCATTTGAAGCAGATAAGGGTAACGAAGAAAATTTGCCATACTCATCAACAAATTCCTGGCAACAAGTCAAACCTAGTGAATTTGCATCAGCGTGACCATCAACGCTAAAGAGCGATAGTCCCAGCCCCACAAGATTATGTTCGGGAAAGAGAATATTCTTTCGGTGTCCATCTTGCGGAGGCAGTTCATCAAAAAACCCCGACTCCATTTCTTCCAGTTCCCTTTTGCAAAATTTGGCAGACTTACACAAATCGTATTTTTGCTCTGCATTTGCATAGGGTCCACCGAGGTTTTCCATAATCATGTTGGTGCCGCCAAATAGCGAGTAACGCCAATCTGGGCTGCGCCCCTCAAGATCATAATGATCCATATATCCTCTAGCAGCCATGTCGTCAGAATGAAATTGCGCCGCAGCAGATGCCACTGTGTCCAAAGCAACAGGAGCCAATTTTAGACTGGCACGGTCTCTATTAATCAAGCTCAGCAGATAGTTTCTCGCCTCGTCCAAAGACATCGTGCGCTCATCTCTGGAAATTCCGGCAGTCGAAGCCCCCATAGCTGAATAATCAATTGCCTTCATATCTGCAGCTTCAGCCTGCATCAAAGAAACAGCAAAAGCCAGAGCCGCTAGAAACACATGCATTTTAACAAAGCTCACCTTACTCATTGAATGATTCCTAAACTGTCGAAACTTCAAGCAAAAATATCCCAAGAAAGAGTTGCGTTTCACTCCATTTTTCTTAGCCACCACTCGACAGTATCTATCGCCTTGCTGAAATGAAGCAAGGGCTTCGAGTCTGGCAACGTAAATCCTAAAGTGACAGGAATCATTGTGTTTGTGCTAATTTCAGCCCGGGCTATCTGCAACGACCAGGGCAAATGGTGAATCACACCCTGGTAAAGTCGACCTTGCTTATCAGTTGTATAGAGACAATATCGCTCGGTCAAAAAATGCTCTATGGAGTCTTTATCGGGCTCAAGAACTTTTCCTTCAGGATAGTATCGAGCTTCAAAACACTCTCCGGAATTTGCACGGCTAGACTTGTAAATCACTTCATTGCCCACAATATCAAGACTCATTTTTGCGTCGAAATAAGGTAAATGAAAGTATTGCCGGGCTACTCTCACCGCAACAGGATTAGAACAATCAAGACTAAAGAAATACACACCAGGTATTCCGTCTTTTACGACGTAAGTCCGGACGTTCAATTCCAAAAAATTTGATATCCATGGCATTGGGCTCACAAAGCGAGGGCAAACATCATTCATGGAAAATGGAACAACAGCAACCCAGGCGAAGCGTTCAAACGTATCAATTTCCAGCTCAGTAGGTATGCAATCGCGCAGCTCATCTACAGCAACAGGCCAATGTGCAAAGAGCAAATTGCGCCATGATTGCCGCATCACCCAGGGACTATCGGGCAGCGCAAAAGGACGATGACTGGTTTGCTGAAGGATAGACTGCACTGCCTAGATCTCGAAAGCGCCACCTCTACGTATATTCCATCTTCATCGTCGATTCAACTGCTCGCCCGCGACTCAACCCGACTACTCCTTAAGATTGATCACCCAATCCCCCAAGTACGCATCTCTTTCATCCCCCAAACCACCTACCCCGGGGACGACAATAATACTAGGCTCTGCGATGATTAATGTGTCAATCAAAGTCACGCAAGCCTGAAACGCCGGGAGCGACGGGTTGCAGGCATGGCTTTAGCCTGAGGAATAAAATCATGAGACTAAGAGATTCAGCAGCGCTGGCTCTGGCTTTCGCTTCACAATTTTTACTGCCATTCGCCTCTTTGTCGGCAGAAGAAGTGGGTGACAACTACAAGATTTCGCTAGTTTCACCCAACATGTCTCTTTTCAATGATTTTAAGAATACGAACACCGGAACAGACAGCGCTGACAAAGCCAAACAAGCATTCCCGCTACCCCAGCAAGAACAGCAACCAGAAAAACAAGACTGGAGCAAGAATGCAGTTGCTAGCAAAGTAATAGCAAAAGGAAGTATCTGTGACGGCAGTGATATTCAATCAAAGGGCGGAATAAATAGACTAAATCTCGACGATGACAATTTTCTGGTCTGCTCAAAGAAAGAAAGCATTGTGAAATTTCGCGAAGGAATTATGCGCATCGCAGCACATAGTACTGTTTTCATCATGAGCACAAAAGATTGCACCGCTATTTACGACCTGCACGACTCAAGCTCTAACGCAGTTTTGGTCATTGTTGCTCAATACAGAATAAGACTACTTCCAGGACAGCAACTTATAGTTAGCAACAGTTCGATTGATTTCGATGAAATCAATCCATTAGCAAAACTTGGCTATCGAAAACGCAGCACAATCAAAGTTGGCAGCACTTATCTTCACTTTGCCGATTTCTCAATTCCCAGCGCATTCATGTACATAGAGCCACTCATAAAATTGAGCCACTCTGCAAATAAAGAACATATGAAGGCAATGGAAAACTTGCTAAAGACAGCAGCAATTGTGACTCAAATCACAATGAGGAAAGGCGTATATGCATCAAGCGTTGACCTCAAAGCTCAAGGTTATGCACCGAAAAACACTCTGGCAAAATATCTGGCAGACGAGCCGGCTAAAGCAGCAAGCAAAGTTCGCTCAAGCAATATCAGCCTAAAAGACCACTAGACTCATCTCTCGGCGCTGGTCTCTGCACCATATAGCATTGCATCATTGTTTGACCAAGGTTTTCGCTTGTTTGTTGATGACCAGTCTGGAAGCAATTTGCTTGCGCCGATACTTTCCATCAGCAAACACCGACTGAATTCATTTTTCTGCGCTTTTGAAACAATTTCTTTCAAGCTGGCTTGTACATTTTCATCACAAAAATCAGCATCATAATATCGAGGGTGAGCTCCATTTTGAACGCCCATCATTTTGCTTTGACCGTCGGCTCCAATGCAAACAGCAAAGTCATCTCCTGGATGCGAAAGCAGAAGATTGCCATGTTTAACTTCGGCTCGCAGATTCAACCCAGATGTTTTAAGCAACTGTGCCAGCAGTTCCAAATTCACGGACGCCCCATCTTTATTGGTCATTAACTTCTGCAGCGCAGGTAAATCACCTTTGACGAGAAGTTCTCCGGCATTGCCAGCAAGATGCAGCTCTTGAGTCTTTTTCTCAATCAATGCAGTGGCATCCTTGTCACCAATTCCAAGTACTTTTGCATACTGAGGAAGCTGCTCTATCATTGAATTCATAGCATTTCGAATATCAGAGCAGAGCTTTTTATCGCTTGTCTCAAATAGGGGCTTCAGCGTCCAGGCATCTCCCACAACTTTGACGATCTCCTTAAGCGGTTGATTGTAAATTTCGACTGAAGGCAAATATTGGCCGACCAATTGTCCAATATATTGGCTTTTCACCATTGCATTTGCGCCGACCTGCAAACCTGCTGCAAGACTTTCCATTTTCGAGTTATCCACGCCGTCTGACGGCCTCGACAACTTCGAAGCGTCCACATCTCTGGTTAGTCCTTGATCTGGCATGCGATTTCCTCCTGCGCCCCAACCTTCATGTCAACAAGATTAGACGGCAGTTTTGAGAAAGTTTTGAGCAAGCCAGTGCTACGAACTAGGGAGCTAATGCCTCATTGAACATCATCGCTTCAGGGTCTTTTTCACCCAGTGCAGCGACTGCAATAGAAAGTGCTTTTTGCCGAGCTTTCTCAGCCTGCTCTGACTTCTTCTGATTTTGAAGACATTGTGCCAGCGCCCTCCAACAATAAGCTGCTGCTATATCTTTAGAGAATTGCGTACCTTCAAGACCACGAATAGTATCAATCAATAATTTCTCGGCTTCTGCAAACATCTTTCTATCGGCTAGGACTCTGGCTTGCAAACTCTTCAGTCGCGCATTGATGTTTGCTTCAGCTGACAGCGATGTTGCAGTTTCAAAAAGAAGCGAAAGCAACGAGTCCGCAAAATGCATGTCGCCAATTCTCATCGCCGACTCTACAGCTTGTATGTGCTTGTACCAAATCACACTGGACTTGACTGCAGGCTGTACTGAAGCGGCACCTTGAGCAGGCGCAGCCGGGGTTGGGTTACTTGCACCAGATACAGTGGCATTGACTCTGGCAGCATTACGTTCTGCAACCTCGCGATCGACACATTTGGGGCAGGGAATTGAGGCCTGATGCCCGCCTGATGTGTGCTGCTGCGCGTGCCCCTTGTCACTGCCCTTGGCATGCGAATTGTGTCCACCATGAGCACCAGAATGAGAGCTGCTAGCAATATTCGTCATATCGATAGTCCCTGGCAGGGCAGCGCGTCCATTGTTACTCAAAGACACGCCGACAAATACAGACAGAGCCTTACGCCGTTCTACAATAATTTGCGGATCTTCCAGAGCAGTAGTCTTCGCTTCGCGTGATGTAGAACCGCTTTTTGCCAGGAAATCTTTTAGTGCATTGCTTGCAGTTTTGGGATCTATTGCAGGCGTTGGAGTTTTGATGTCAACTGGCGCAGCTCCCGCTCTTTGCTCAGACAGTGTTTTTTTCAGCTGTGTGAGCATTGATTCCAACTGCGACATATATCGGACCCCCGGTAAACTTCCCAAACAATATGCCCAGCTTTGGTACACATAATGATTAAAAATGATGCAGACTATTTCAGTCAAACAGAACTGTTTGATCTATAAATTTATCGGGCACTAAATTCGTGGAACAGCAAGGAGCAACTAGCTCCCAACGAGATTCCGTCACTAATTTCAGGCGAAAGGAACGTACACAGATGGCTACCGCTACTCTAGATAAAGCTAGTGCAAAAAAGATTGATGCATTTTTTCTCTATATGTTTGAGCACAAAGCATCAGACCTGCATCTGTCTTCAGGGAAACCGCCCATGGTGCGCGTACACGGCGAGCTGGAGCAAGTGGCAGAACTTCCGGCATTGCAGCATGCAGACTTGATAGAGCTGTTGCAAGAGATCGCACCGGCACCAAAGTGGGAGCAGTTTGCGCGCACAGGTGATGTTGACTTCGGTTATGAACTGCCTGGCATGGCTAGATTCCGATGCAATTTCTTCAACCAGCGCGAAGGCTGCGCGGCAGTATTTCGACAAATCCCCACCCAAGTTCTCACTGCAGATGAACTGGGTCTACCAAAAGTTCTCACAAAAGCAGCGATGCTCACAAAAGGCCTCGTATTGGTTACAGGTCCGACAGGCAGCGGCAAGTCAACAACACTTGCAGCGATGATTGACCACGCAAACAAAAATCGAAAAGATCACATCATCACAGTAGAAGACCCCATTGAGTTTGTGCACCAGAGCCAAGGTTGTTTGATAAACCATCGCGAAGTCGGATTGCATACTGAGTCTTTCGCAGCTGCACTTAGGGGCGCACTACGTGAAGACCCAGATATCATCCTCGTTGGTGAAATGCGCGACCTTGAAACAATCAGACTGGCAGTTGAAGCCGCTGCAACAGGACACCTTGTGTTCGGTACATTGCACACAACCAACGCACCCAAAACGGTAGACCGTGTTATTGAAGTTTTCCCTCCAGAAGAACAAAACCAGATTCGCAACACGCTTTCTACAAGCTTACGCTGTGTTGTAGCGCAAAACTTATTTAGGCGAGCTGACATCAAAGGACGTTGCGCTGCTCTAGAAATTCTGGTCTGCACGCCTGCCATCGGTAACTTGATTCGTGAAGCAAAAACTTTCCAAATTCCCTCTGCAATGCAATTAGGAAAGAAACAAGGTATGCAAACACTCGATGATGCTATCGCAGAACTTGTAGCTAAGAAGTGGATCAGTCCAGAAGAAGCCTTCGATAAAGCCATCGACAAAGCCCGCTTCCAAAATCTGGTCAAACTATCACCAGAAGATATGATGTTCATGTAAAAGAGTTTTGACTCCAGAAGCAAACTCCGGAAGCAAACTCTAGTGCATAACATAGAAGCGAAATGAAATTACGAAAGAGGTATAATGCTGACTGCAACTTCTTGCTGCAGGTAAATTTATGCCAAAAATTTTGCTAGCTGAAGATGACGCAGCCTTAGGGAGCTCGCTTTCCGATTGGCTTGAAAGCGAAGGATTTGCGGTTGAATGGGTTCTTAAGGGCAGCCACGCTCTTGAGCGATTAGAAACTTATACTTACGATGTCATCATTCTTGACTGGCAACTTCCAGAAATGGAAGGCGTAGATATTTGCCTTGCCTTTCGCAAGAAAGGCGGCGTAACTCCAATCATAATGCTTACAGGCAAAGATCATGTTATGGATAAGGTAAAGGGGCTCGAATCAGGAGCCGACGATTACCTGGCAAAACCATTTGATCTGCCTGAGTTGCTTGCTCGCCTGCGCTCATTACTTCGGCGCTCGGCTGATTACGTTGGCACAGTGATTAAAATAGGCAACTACGAAATTGATACGCGCTCAAAAACACTCAGCAAATCAGGCAGCCCAATTAAGCTACAACCAAAAGAATTTGCCATTCTTGAATTTCTCATGCGCAACCCCGGAAAAGTATTTAGCACACAAGAGTTACTAAAACGTGTTTGGACTGACGCAGCCGGCGTATCAAGCGAGTCACTTTATACTTATATGAAAACACTGCGGAAGAAGCTTTCAGCGGGCGATGGACAGTGTCCAGTCAAAACAGCTCATTCGCAAGGATATAGTTTTGATATAAATGCAAAATCTACTGACGAATAGTTTTTTTTGCGCTGCAGGTTTATGCTTCTTTGACATAAGGTAAGCGAAGCCAGAACTCACTTCCTTTGCCGGAAGACGGGGTTCTTACACCTATTGCCCCAGAGTGTGATTCTACAATTAGTTTGCATATAGCAAGCCCTAATCCGCTGCCTCTTTTTGCATCAAGAGCTTCAACTTGCCTGAAACGGTCGAAAATAAATGGACGCTCTTCTTCAGGAATACCTCGCCCCTGATCTATAACAAGTATTTCAACAGCATCGCCATCTTCATGTGCCTCCAGGTTAATAACGGTGCCAGATGAAGAAAACTTGATGGCATTAGAAATGAGATTTATCAATACTTGTTCAATTCGGGCGGCATCAAAAGAGAATTCAAGCTCTGTGGCTTGAAATGCCAGCTTTACACCGTGCTGAAAAGCAAAAGACTCAAGCGCCCATGTTGTCCTTTCAAATAAGTCTTGAACCATGGTTTCAGATACTTTGATTTGTAATTTGCCAGCATCCATTTGCTCAATATCAAGCAAGTCGTTGATTAAGGCTATCAAACTATTCACACTAGTTTCCGCGCCTATAACTTGTGAGCGAAGACGCTCTGGCAGCTTATCCTGCGCAAGGCTCATCAAAAGTTCTAGCGTCACCCGAATAGACATCAAAGGCGAGCGCAAGTCGTGAGAAACCATAGCAATAAACTCGTGCTTGACTCTATCAAGTTGTTTTTGCGAAGTGATATCACGCGCGGTGCAAAAGAAAACGCCATTACTGCCAGACCATTCAAAAGACCAGGAGAAATCCTTCAATTCTCCCGATTGAGTTCTAATTCGAAGTTCAGCCTGAGAACCATACCCAGAGCTTTTGGCATCATTCAATGCAGTGCTTAGTTTCCGCAGATCTTCGGCGGACAGAAAATTCTCAAGTGAGTGACCAACTAAAGCAGCAGGCTCAAAGCCAAACTGGCGAAGTCCGGCAGCGTTTATTGCACAGATTACTTTACTGGGAAAAATAGAACAAATAAGATCGAGAGAGTGATCGGCGATTGCATTTTCGCGTTCAGAAAGCTCGTTTATTCTCTCATTGAATGCGACCATCCGCTGAGACAAGCGGGCGATTTCCATATCGGAAACCTCCCACGCTAAACCTCGAACTTCGCTGCCCCATTCTCTTGCGCTCAAGTAATTGAGTCGATGCACAACATATTTATCGAAAAGACAATAAATAATCGCGCCTCCAGCAAACACGGCAAGCGCAGCCAAAAACAAATAGAGACGCATTGGCTCCGCAAGGTTATTGGCTGAAATCCATTGGGCGCAACTGATAGAAAAAAGCGAAAGCGCTCCCAAATGGGCCAGCAAAACCGCCAAACTTATCAGACATGCACTTTTGCTTAGAGTCATACTCGTGTTGAATTCAAGCTCTTGCTAATAACTTCTTATACCCACTCAGTCGGTGATGAAAATTGAAAAAAGCACCCCGGGAAGGAAGGGTGCTCTTTCGTATTGCAGGGTTGGTATGTATAAAAATATCAATGCAGACCTGAAAAAGAACTGAAGATCCAAAATTCAATGGGTGCCGGCATCGCGCCAGGCACCCATTGATATATCGAAATTACTTATCCAGAAGAAGACTATTCGTAGTGTTGTCCGCCGGCTTCAATGTAGCCGCTAGGGTGACGCTTTTCATTTTCGGAATGGTGGCTCCAATGCAGCACACCAATTGTTTCTTCCCCACCGTGATTTTCATGGTTGGGCTTGGGAATCCATTCACCTTTGATTTTTATATCCTCGCCAACAGTCAACGGCACCCTCGGTGCATAATTCAAATCGTGAGCCACAAAAACTTCAGTTCCGTCTTCCATCTTAATAATGAACTGTTCGTGCGACAGACCGTTTCGCGGATTATGATTATCAGGCAATATCTTAGCCACAGTTGCCGTGACAGTAACTTCAGTCTTCGGTGCATCGGTGACGCCATCTAGCTTGGTCAAAACACCCGGGATTTCCGGAATAGGACCTTGCTGAGACTGATCACCCCTGAAGCTTGGAGCATTGCGAGCGGCGCCGCCACTCAAGTCGGCAAAACGACTTGGAGGACCCCAGAGACTGGCGGCGAAATCTTGGAACTTATTCGGCTCCTGGTTTGTCGCGACATGGTCTGGTGAATCGGATGGTCTAAATTCCCTGGCAAAGTCTGTCATCCGCTTTTACTCCGATTGATTCAACAATTTGTATGTATGCGAAATTAGCTTCTGCTAGACATTAATATGCGATTAGCAAATGAAAGCTACCATAGTAATTTCAACACCAGAATCTTATCTAGCGTTCATCTTTCGCCGCATGCTAAATCATGCTTATTTGAAAACATCCACATGATTGGATTCTATTATTTGCCCACTGGCGTTCTTGCTGCTGAAATCTGCAGAGCTGCGCGCATTACCTTTGTTGCTATCAAAATGGATAGTTTCAACAATTGCCCTTTTTGAATCTCGGCATGTAACATCAGCTACGGTGCGCGATCCCATTTGTTTGATTTCAATATGCATGGTCTGCGAAACTACTCCCGAAGCATCTTTCACAACGGCGTCGGCAGTACTTCCTCCGTAAATACTGGCAGTATCTAAATGCAACGTTTCGACGATTCTTCCATTGCCGTCTTTAACTACATAATCGGTATGATTTCTACTGCCTGCAGTACTTGAAATAATTTCTTTGCTTTGAACAAGAACACCTCGGCCGTCTTTGATTTGAGCACTCGCTCTAAGGACAGATCCGCTGTCACTCGCGTCCATATGAGTGCTCCGTATCAAATTGCCGTTAGCATCTTTAACCGTTGCATCGGATCTGTTATTGCTTCCAATAGTTTCAATCTCAACATGGGTGCGGTTGCGTATTCCGGTGAAATAGAATAGTGATTCCGACACAAAGAGAATAATCGATCC
>CAZJLR010000052.1:0-43190 GCA_964546815.1 uncultured Candidatus Obscuribacterales bacterium
GGTGCGCCATAGCTAATGTTGACAATTCTGTTTCCTGTCGCTGTCATGTTTAGCAGCCCAGCCATAATCGCGATATCGTCTGTGGTGCCGCCCGAGCCTGCGATTTGCACAGGATAGATGCTGGCGGAGGGTGCTACACCGCAAGTGTTGACTCTATTGTTAGCGGCTGCGGCAGCAGTTGTGGCAACCCAGGTGCCGTGCCCGTTGACGTCGGTTTGCGCACCATGTGAAAGGGCTCCGCCGACTCCACCTAAAATGTCACCTAAAGGACCAGGGCCGCCGAGCACAGTCATGCGCGCACCAAAACTGGTGGCGTCGTAACCTTTAGATGTTTTGCCGCTCAGGTCAGGAATGGATGCCTGGCATCCGCTATCGAAAATGGCAATTTTTGTGTGATTGCCCATTGTCGTGTCCCATGCTCGTGGGGCATTGATGGCGCCCAGGTGCCATTCGCTGGTAAATTGCGGGTCGTTTGGTATCACTTCGGCTTTAAATCGATAGTTGCGACTGATGCATTTGAAATGCTCTTTGTCTTTCATAAACTTCTTTTCGGTTTCAGCCATGTGGCCTTTTTCTGTTTTATAGATAAGGCATTTGAGCTTGCCTTCGCCCATGCTGCCGACGAGTGTTCCTTTTGCTTCTTTGAGCAACTCATCGATTTCATCACTATCGCCTTGGGCATTAGGCATTATCAAGAGGATGTCGGGAGTGCAGTCATAAACTGGGGCTGGTGTTCTTTTGACAAGATTTTTTGGCAGCTTCAATTTGCTTTCGTTAGCTTGTGACGGCAGTGATGATGCAGAGACAAGACCCAATAACAAAGACAGGCCAAGTCCCAGAGCTTGCTTAGACTTCTTGCTAAGGTTCAAGTTCTTCTTCAACATGATAAGTAATCTCCTCGATGATCTCTTGAAAAGTAAATGTGTTAATTCAAGCCTCGAACAGCTTCGTGGAGCAGTTCAAGCGCTTTGACCGGTTTTTCTTTCACGTATCCATCGACAAGGCGAGGGCAAAAAATTAGGAGTGAACTGAATTTTCTTTGTCTAACATATCTTCATCTTTTCGGATGTCAGTTCATCGTGTGCAAGTGCGGAAGCACCAAATGCGGTGACGCCAAAAAGCCATTCCTTAATTTCGGCTTCTTACGAGCCCCATGAACAGTTGCCCTCTGCTAGAAGTCAAATCCATCATAGGCGAATGCTGAGCTTATCTTTGTGGCATCGGCTTCAGTAATGCCGTGCGCTCTTACGGTACTATACCAATTGGACTTTATTTGCTTACTCATTTCAGTAATGATTGCTTTCGCTTCGTCTTCTTCCAGGAGAAATCTTCTGCATTGACTTAGTATGTTCTTTGCATTTGCAAAGCGGCCTAAATCGCCGCATTCCATCGCCAAATCTCGGCGTTCTAGAGACACCATTGGTGATGGGGTTAGATCGTAAGCTGGTGCGAGTTTCCAACTGTGATCCCAGGCAATTAATGCATGGTTTCGCGGATGATCGTCAGTGTTCGATATCAATGCGTTGAAACAAATACGTTTGAATAATTCAGCCGCGTCTTTCTTTGGTTCAGATACAACTCTTCGAAGCTGCTCGGACATTAATAGATAAGACCAACGGGACCGTTGTGCTGGAGACTCTTCACTCAATAGTGTTAAACCGCTGATCATACGAGCTCGAAAATATGAGCTACCCGTTTTCAGTCTGTCAAAGCGCTTAACAAGCAAAACATCTTTTCCGCCTACTGTTTCAATCCGACTTTGAGCCGAATTGATACCACAAGACCTGGCCAATTCCAGCATGGAATGCTCTACGCGAGGGTTGTTCCAACGATCATCGGGTTTTCCAAATTTTGCCAACCAGAGTGCATCTCCGTCTTCCACAACTGCTTTGGGACGCGCCCCTCCCATTGACGTTTTTATTTTGAGTAAATCTTCTACTTGTATTAACTCTGGAGAAGGTTCACTAGCTTGCTCTCTAATCAGCTTCTCGGCTAGATTCTGAAGTCTTGCCAGTTCAATAGTTTTGTTGAATTTTCTTAGCGGTGCTGGTGGTTTTTCATTCAGACCAAAACTAAGAGCTCCACTCCGGTCGTCCGGAGATTGAAGTAAGTAATCTAAATCGTTGAGCCGAGATATGCCACTATGCCTTTCAATAACATAGCGACCCCAAAAGTCTGGGCTGGCATCTCTGAGTGCTCCAAATACTCCGTTCATACGTACGGTTTCATAAGTCTTGTTCGCAAGTTTTAGTTCAACCGGATCTATTTCAACAGCATGTCCAGAGCCTAAGTACTTTTTTCCGTAAACAAATCGTCCGATGTTTTGGCCTTGCCGATCTTTCGTCAGCACAAACCTACCTGCCGTCACGTTTTCTGTTTGCCACGGCAGCATAATATACACAAAGCACTCGCCGTTGGATTCTCTAGAAATCATTGTCCAATCCCTTAGCTTTGCGGACGCGTTTTTTTCGTTTTGCCCCCTCGAGTGCTAAGCCTTCCTCGTCGTATGCAGGATCTGCAACATCATCTAACTGCTCAAGGTGCCCATACAGCCAGAGTAAGGCAGCGTAAACGACCATTCCTGTTGATACTTTGCCTTTTTCAGCGTCCATAATCGCTCTAGTGCCTGTTCCGATTCTTTCTGCTGCTTCTGAAATAGTAAGGTTTCGGCGGATCCTTGCTATGCGAAGCCGATTACCGAGTTGATGCAGGCTCTGCTCAACCTGGAACGGAGGCGATTGAATTAGTTTGTTCGATCTTGGCATGTGCTTTTAGTGAATGCTTATCCGGTTTAAGATGCTATGTAAAGCATATCAGAATTTTGGCAATATGGAGATAAGATGCTTTAAGAGTCTGTTTAAGTGAGATAAACTGCTTTGGAAAGCATAAGAGTCTTCGAGTCTTTCTTGCGGAGTGAAAGTCTTGTGAATTATTAGAACTAATCTCCGTTAACGCCTAATATCTTGGCAACTGCCGTAAACCCAATATGAGGGCGATTTGACTGGGGGATTTTGAAATGACGCGCTTAGCTGAAACAAGAACTGCGATTGAGGCACGGGTTAAGGCCGGTTATGCTGCATTTTTGCCTGTTTGGCCGAAGCTTATTGGTGCCAGCTCATTACTTGTTGGAGCTCTTGTTGCTGTCGCCATGGTTGAAGTCTCGTTGATTTTTCTTGGGGGCGGTTTCAGCGGTAAGCCTAACTTCCTCATGCCTTTTGTTTTGCCGCTGGTGTTTATTACCCATCTGCTCTGCATCATTTTGGGAAATGGGGCTCAAGTTGTATTCATCCGAATCTGTTTGAAGCTGGTACGACAAGAGAAGTACAGTTTGATTGAAGAATTTAAGTCCACGCCCAAATTCCTGCTTCCGCTTTTCCTGTCAACAATTTTGATTGCTCCGGCAATAGTTTTGGGGCTGTTTTTCGCTGTTTTTCCGGGAATCTATCTAGCGCTACGCTTTGCCCTCTTTACCGTGGGTATTGCTGATGGGCTAAATCCAATTGAATCAATCAAGAAGAGTTTTCGCATCACCCATGGTCATATGCTTGAAATTCTTGGCATTTTCTTGCTATCGCAGCTTGCTCTAATGGTTATGGCTTTCATTCCTTTCGTTAATATTCTTGGGCTAATCTTCTTTGCTCTTCCTTTTATGGGCTACTTCTGGGCACATTATTACGTCCAGCTGGAGTCTTCGCCATCGAAGCCGGCTGAGGCTGCCGTGGCTTTTGCTAGAAGAAACTTGAATGCTACGGCTTAAGGCTAGAGACAACTTGACCGCCACCGTTAGCCTATCTGTTCCGCAATTTTTGCAATGCCTAATTTGTTCAAATCCGCTTAGGAGGGCGATAATGCCCGACTAAAACGGAATGAGTCCAGTCCGCAGTTCCTCTAACAATCTTTCTGCAGCTTCTCGCCAGTTACCATCAACAGATGCGAAGGGCATCTGGCGATTGAGGTCTATTTCCTCGTCGTTTTGTTCAAGTACAGCCAAGCCGGGAAAACCTCCCCATTTGAAGCAGTACCTTAGGTATTCGACAAATGGCATTGAATATTCGTCGGTTTCTACCGTGGGGTCGAGCTTGTCTTCGGGTGTTGATGCAGGCAAATAAATTTTGTAGGGCTCTCCACCGCTTATGTCCGCTTTGTGCAAATAATCTGCGCACAATAACAATCCAAACGGATTTTCCTCTTCTTCGTCTTCGGTGAATTCTGCATCGTACTCATCCAAAGCCCAGCCGAATATATTTGCCGGTTCAATTACGAAAGGGTCTAGTACCAATATTTCGATGCCGTCTCTATCTTCAAGTTTGTTCGGGCCGTAGTCGTACTCAATTGGTGCCAAACTCGCGGAGCCAATCGTTTTATAGAAAACATCAAGAGAAAGTGGCATTGGGCCAAATCTATTTGTAAAAATGGAGAGGTCTTTGTCCGTTAGTGGCTCCCCAGTGGGTGTTAGCTCAGCACCAGCTTTTGTGAGAGTCTTCCGAACTGTAATGATATTCTGGCTCACTCTGCTCATGATAGCTTTTGCTACGGCCGTTGCTTCTGCAAAATGCTCTGGGCTTGCCACCACAGATTGGGCGGATTCGAGAATCTCGTTCCAAACAGCATAATCTCCCGCTTCATATCTTCTCAGGTAGTTATTTGTCATAGGTTCTCCTCGAATTCCTGCTGTTTGGTCGTTATGCTAACTCAATTGGCCCGCGGTACTTTTGATAAAGTAGTGTGGAAAACCTCGTCCGGAGTTTGGAAGCGGGCTTGTGAGTAAGTAATTTACAAATAGAGGGTGTAAACAGCTGTACCGAGGTTTGCATAAAATCCTGCAAAAAGCAATTGTCAAAATTCCCTTCTCAATGATTGCTGTGAGCTGAGTAGGGTCGAATTCATGACCATCGATAGAGCAAGCCGCCGGGTCCGTTAAAGCACAAGTGTCTTCTTTTGCTCTTTTGTTTCGTTGCTCAGAAGGGTTCGCATTCAACATCAATACCAAATGCTTTTTCTTGTGTGCACGGAGAAGGATTGAGCCAACATTTATCCTACCCAGCAAGTTCTGCACTAGCTAATCGGTTTAAGCTAATGCCTTGCTCTGCTGCCTGAATGGCGAGCGCGCGGTGAAGTGCCGGCGGAATACGAACACGAAATTCTCCGCTATAGTGCTTTTCGGATAGTGGTGTTGGGATTAATTCACCGTTTGATTTCATCTCGGCAACAACTTCAGCGACTGTGCTACGTATTCCCTTCAGAGCCGCTTCGGGGGTTGCTGCTAGCCATGAAAATGAAGGAAATTCAGCGCAAGAGCCAACGTGTTCGTTGTCGTCTGACGACCACGTGACTCGATAGGTGTAGTGATTAACTAGTCGTATTCTTTCGAGTATTTTTTTTGTGGACATTCTTAAGTGGTACCAATTTCATATTTGCTGCGCATCCCAGAGTAAACCTTTCAAAACGATCTGTGCCGCATCGTCAAACTAGTTCTTCAACTGTTTAAGATTTTGAGCCTCGATTACCGATACTCTAGAATGGTAATTTTCATGGGGTGGGCATTCCATTCGCAGTGGCGCCTAGCGAATGTGGAAGAAACAATCTCAGGAATCCAAAAGGTTAAACATATGCTGATTTTGAGCTTACTGAGCTAACTTTGTTGCTTTATGGCATTTCCGAAAACATAATCCGGCTGTATGATGTAAGAGGTAATAAGAATGAGGAATTACGAGGGGAACAGCGCCAACAACTGTAGTTTTTGGCATAGCAGCTCGGGCTCTACTTATTCCCTTCGCAATCACGTGGGCAAATCAGAAGATGTCTGACAAAACACCAAAGAGAAGTTCTATTGGAGCTCAGTTCTCGAAACAAGAAATTCCTTCGACAAATGTTGAGGACGATATTGCTATTGCGGCTGCCCGCGCAAGGGAAGTAGAGTACGGTAAAGAGTATGCTTTAGAAAAAATGGACAGATTGAATTGCGAATTCCAAGACGTAGATTTCGCATTTCACAAATCACATTCTAGTGACAGTTTGGATTTGGATTCTCTTTACAAATTGGCTCACGACCAAGAGACTCTTCTTAACCGGCTACAGAAGTTACATAAGGAGTCATCTAGATGGTTAGCTACTGATAATCCATATAACGATTTTGCAAGGCTCCAGTTTATCGTAACCGAGACTTCATCAATGATAGAGGAACTAGAAGAAAGAGTTGATTACTTAGAGGACAAGTACTATTCATCGAAAATTCTCAATATGAAAACCAGAGCAGAGCTGGAAAGAGAAGTTGCTCTGTGGAGGAAAATTCCACAAAACAGAGTTTCGCCTGAATTGAAAAAGAGAGCACCAAAAATGCTCAATCTCTGCGAAGCGGCATTGCTAAGAATTCTAGAAAGCTGAAGAACCTAAATGGCGAGCGCGCGGTGAAGTGCCGGCGGAATACGAACACGAAATTCTTCGCTATAGTGCTTTTCGGATAGTGGTGTTGGGATTAATTCACCGTTTGATTCCATCTCGGCTACAACTTCAGCGACTGTGCTACGTATTCCCTTCAGAGCCGCTTCGGGTTGATGCTAGCCAGGACAATGAATAGCGCCGAAGTAGGTCTAGAACGAACGAGGACTTTCTGTTTCAGGTGTGGGTGAGGATGGGATAGAATGGAATGAATGCTCGGGGATGATCGCATATGTTCGGGAATAGAGCCTCTTCCGAAATTAGCAAAGAAACTGGCTGGAATCCCATGACCGTTAACCTGGTTTTTCTGAAAGCTAGACTAGCCCTTGCAAGTTGGGAGCTAGGCCGGCTTTTTGAGGCTATAGGTCGTGATACTTGTAGGTTGATGTCCGCCGAACGGAAAGGATGCTCGAAAGAAGTGCAAAGATGGTCTAAATCACAAGACCGAGGTTATGCTGAAATTAAGATCTTAGAGGAACAGATTATCTTTCTGATTTGGCAGAGGGTTCCAATAGAATGGTCGCTTGCCGATCTAGAAAAAATAGATGCAGGGTTGGTAAATAAGAAAGTCGTGGAATTATTGGAGCACGCTGGAGCTATTGCTTCCAAAATTGAGCAGGTCCTCGATACTCAATCAATGTGCGCTCTGGAAGAGATCTATTTAAATCGTGTTGACAGAACAGATTTTAATATTCCAAATGCTTCCAAAGCTAGATGGCTGAGCCTTTGTAAATGTCATCCTGCTTCGGAAGCGGAGTTGTATCTTCCTAATTTTGGAGAGAAAGTTCAGATCTCTGTTGTGGGTGCACGCAAGCTCCTTAGTGAATTAAAAAATGCGGTTCAAGTGATTTACTGCGTCGCTGGTAGAGTTGATAAGACTTCAGCAGCAAGGGACATTGTTGAAGTTGCTTTGCTTGATTTGTGCAGAATGCAGGAAAGTATGAGCTCTTGTATTGATAATTTTGAACAAAGGATGTCGGTGATTTCTGCAGCGCAAATTTTGTTGCGGACGGAAGCGCTCGCTAAGGCAGTAAATGATCTTTACTCGCAAGTCGATTCCGAGTCGTCCGCAAAACATCAAAAGCTTCATGAGTCAATTATGAATTCACCCAAGTATGACTTAGAGAAATTGACAGGTCTCAATGATGCGTTAGCTCCAGTGAAACGGTTCGAGTCTCAATTCCAAAAACTAACTGAATCGGGAACTGACAATCGTGAATCTCGAGACTTCAATCGTGACTATGCAAAGTTGATCAAATTTTTGGATGAGCTCACCCAATTCGAGGAAGCATTTAGAAAGCGCTTTGCCTACAGGTTGAAAGGACGGGTTAATCAGATTGCTTTCGTTATTCGGGTTGAGGACGGGTCTAAACGTCTGTTGGATATTTGCTTGCAGGTCTTGATGGTAGTTTCTGAACCGCTTCACGAATACTCAAATTCTATTCTTGACGAAATCAAATCTCAGGATAACGTGGAAAAATGCAAGCAGAAGCTAGAAGACCTTATGGTGAGTGTATTAATATGCGTGAATAGTATTCTTGCTCATAGCGAGTGGCTCAGGCAGTCGCTGGCTTTTTGGAGATCGTTTGAATCAAATCTAGACATTTCTGATGCTTTTGACAAAGACTCAAACTCCACGCCAGTGTTTGTTGCCGACCGAATTAAACGCGACGAGCAGAGACTCAACGAGGTTATAGCTGTTGGTGACAAATTTAAGAGTCTGCGAAGGCGGTTGGCTTTTGCTATGTCAGACGCTGGAGTTTTGGAGAAGCTATATTCGTACGAAAGAACCTTGCAGAAGACCAATGACGCTCTTATAAATGAATTGAGCAAAAATCTGGAATCCACTGATGCCAGCGAGTATTTTGCAAGAATGAATGAGCACCTTATTCGGATTACTAAGCTTCTTGAACAGTTTGACCGCTTATTCCTGCAGGAAGATTCTTCATCGATTATTTCCACCATGTCAAAGGAATCAAGCACATTATTAAAGGCTAACAGAGCAGAAGCTCGTAATGCGCTTGCCGAACTCATCGAATCGGAACGATGTTTACGTTTCATTGGTGAAAAAGTTATTGATTACGAGGAAGAGCAGCTATACCTTTGGACTAGGAGAGTTCAAATCGCAAAACAAATGGACAATCCCATTTGGGAAATACATACACTCGAACGAAAGCGAATCCATGAAGAGTTCTTGGAGAAATTAAAGTCATTTTTAGCCGCTAAGTCAACGGAGTCCAGCGGCTTACCGGCTGCGTTTTTGCAAGCTAGAATAGTTGTAGAACGAATCGAACAGAAATGTGGTTTGGTACCGAATGAGGTGCTGCGAGAGAATAGCTTTGCGTTTGCATTCTCTCTTTTTGACCGTATTCTTCTTTTGTTAGAAGGCTTGGATGAATTTTTGGAAGAAGAGTCTTGGTCGTCGGTTGCAGAGCAAGGTGTCTGAAGGAATATTCTGTTTACATTGTTTCTAGGTGGCAATAAGTGCATCGCAGCAAGCTGCCACACTCTTCTCTATATCTTCTTCCGTGTGTGATGCCGAAATGGCGGCGGCGTCAACGCTAGATGGAGGCAAGTAGATGCCGCGCTTGAGTAGTTCGTGGTAAAAAGATGCGAAGGCGGCGGCGTCAATTTTTAGTGAGTCTTGGAAGTTGTTAACAGCGAATGGCGAGAAAATAATGCCGAACATCGAGCCCACGCGTTGAAGCTGTATGGGAAGGTTTTTGCTTTTGATAAATGTTGATAGTCCATCAAACAGTTGAGAACTACGGGACTCGAGGCGTTTATAAACCGATGGCTCTTTAAGCAGCTGCAATGTGGCAATGCCACCAGCCATGGTGACGGGGTTGCCCGAAAAGGTTCCAGCTTGATAGACCTTGCCTATCGGCTCCAAAGCGTGCATTATTTCCTTTCGGCCGCCGTAAGCGCCAATTGCCATGCCACCACCTAGTGCTTTGCCGAGGCAAGTTATGTCGGGGTGTACTCCGTAAATTTCTTGAGCGCCACCACGTGCCACTCGCATGCCCGTCAGCACTTCATCAAAAATCAACAAAACATCAGCATCTGCGCAGAGCTTTTCCACGCCTTTTAGATAGCCTTCGGCAGGCGGTATCACGCCCATAGATCCCGCGACAGGCTCAATTAAAACTGCCGCAACCTTGCCTTTGTGCTCTTGCAAAACTTTTTCGAGACCAGGCAAATCATTGTAAGGAGCAAGAACGGTATTTTGCTTCGAAATATCTGGAATACCATCACTTGAGCAATGCGTGGTCGACGCGAGCACCGAGTCTGAGTGCCCGTGATAGCAGCCTTCAAACATGACAATCATGTCGCGTTTTTTGAATCCGCGCGCCAATCTTACCGCGCTCATCACTGCTTCTGTGCCAGAATTGACAAAGCGCATCATTTCCATTGATGGCATCGCTTCATTCAATAATTGCGCAAGTTGCAGCTCATATTTATGCGGTGAGCCAAACACTGGTCCATTTTGAATAGCTTCCTGGCAGGCTGCCACCACTTCTGGAACACAATGCCCAAGAATGGCTGGTCCCCACGCGCCGAGGTAATCTATGTATTTGTTGCCGTCGAGATCGTATAGGTAGGCGCCAACTGCTCTGTCAAAAAATATTGTGTGTCCGCCCACTTCTTTGAACGAGCGAAACGGGCTATCTACCCCGCCGGGAATAAGTTCTTCTATTTGTTTTGAAAATTCAGCAGAGTTCTTCCCGTAGAAAGTTTCTCTAGAGAGTTTGCCGACAGCCATTACTCTTTGCCGCCGTTTCCGTTGGCATCATTTGCGCTGCGCTTCCAAAATTGCCACCAATGACGTTTTTTCGGTGTGCCTTCGCTTTCTTTTTCTTGCTTGGCAAAAAAGGGACTATGAGCTAAATCTGTGCTTGCACTGTTGTCGCCGGTTTCATTGCTGACTTCTGCGTTTTCATCAGTCGGCTTTGCGCTTTCCTGTTTGCTTTCTTGCGCTGGAGTTAAGCTGATGGGGACGGTGCTTGTTTTGTGAAAGCGGACTTTGGTTTCGTAGTGAACAACCTTGCTATCTGGCGCACTGATTTCGAGATGGTACGAGCCTGGCATCAAATCGATGTGCTTTGCGTGGAAAACAGATTCGTGACCTTCTTTGGTATACACCTTGACTACGACTCCTGGGACGTCGCGATCTGGTTTGACTTCTACAGAGCCTGTATAAAAGGTAGCGGTTGCAAAGGCGAAGACAGAACCGGCAACACCGATGAGTCCAATCGTCGTAGATACAAGGCTGAGAAGGCTTTGGGTCTTTTCAACCTTGGATTTTGGGGGTATCAGGTGTGCTCCCGGAGCCAAATAGATATGAGCCTCAGGAGAGGCGTCAGGCTTGGTCGCGTCCGCGCCACTTAAGTTTGCGGGACTTTTGTCTTTTAGTGTTGGGTTGCTGGGGCTTTTGCTCATAGGTTCCATTTTAGCCACAGATGTCACGAGAGAATCAAAGGTAAAAGCAAATTAGTCCCTAATGTAACTTTTGGGCGGGAATTTGGCTGATGAAATCAGCGGAAATGCCGGCTGTGAGGCGGCGCTCCCGGGCTTGGGGCTCAGGGCGAGAATACTTGGCTAACGCTTGGGTATAGGTATGGAATGTAGTTTGGAGGTGTCGTTTGTGAGCACAGCATTTATCAGTCTGCGAAATCCAATGAAACCGAGGCTTTCTCGCCTTGCGGCTGGGTGCTTTGTTGCCCTTTTGGCTATTTCGACGGCGCCCGGATTGGCTGATGATGCGAAAGATGCAGAAAAAAGTCCGCTGGTTTTCGGCCCTCAGAACATTAAACTGGGCGATAAACTGGCAGTGGTAGACCTTCCCAAGGGATTTTGCTTCTTGCCTGAAAGAGAATCAAAAGCCTTCCTCGAGTCTAAAGGCAGTTCTCCTCAGGGCGTTTTGGGCATTTTTATTCCCGATACAGTTGGAAAGAAAGACGCCACAGAAGAAGAAAAGAAAGATGGTTTTGCTGTGATTTGTCGCTTTAGCGATTGTGGCTATGTTACAGACGACGATGCCGATAAAATCGACGCGGACGGGCTGCTAAAGCAATTAAAGGAATCAACAGCCGAAGACAACGAGCAGCGAAAAGAGAAAGATATTCCGCCGATTTTCGCGGGCAATTGGGCGGAGAAGCCGCACTATGACAAGGCGAAACATTCAATTATTTGGGCAGTTGAAGTTAAGGACAAAGACGATGCAAGCGCGCCCGCCACTGACATAAATTACAACACGAGAATTTTAGGACGCAACGGCGTGCTTTCGATGAACATGGTTACGTCGCCTGATACTCTTGAGCTAAACAAAGGACGCGTCTCGAAGCTGCTTGTCGGCACAAGCTTTGCCGCCGGTAAAACTTATGCAGACCACCAGAGCGGTGACAAAGCTGCCGGGTTCGGTCTTGCTGGGCTGATATTAGGCGGTGGTGCTGTCGCTGCGGCTGCTAAATTTGGTGTGTTTGCCGGAATTTGGAAGTTCTTGATTGCAGGTCTGCTATTGCTGAAGAAATTTGCAATCATCGCGATTGTTGCTGTGGGTGGATTTATTTCTCGATTCTTCGGAAAAAAGAATGCGGGAGCTGGAGCCGCTGCGACCACGGCGGTCACTCCGCCAGCCACTCCTGCTGCTAATCCGCCAGATTCTGAATTGCCACCACAATAGTTTTGCAAGCCGGTACATCTTTAACGCTGCGACGAGAAATTCAATTATGACTGCAATGAATGATTATCCAGGAAAGAAATTTCTGGCGACAGTACGGTCTGGTGACTATGCTCATGCTGGCGAAGAGGAGGCAATTGAGCTGGTTCTGATGGGCTTGCAGAAAAACCCGTCGCAAAAAATTCTTGATGTTGGCGCCGGGCGTGGTGGCACTGCTGCGTATATTCAAGAGAACGGTTGGGGGAAAGTTGTTGGCGTAGACATTGAGTCAGAGTCAATTGCTTATGCCAAAGAAAAGTATCCGGCGGTCGAGTTTCAAGTGCTCGATGCTTGCGATGTTGGTGTTGCGTTTCCGGCGCAGTTTGATGTGATTATATTGTTCAATGTTTTTTACGCAATAAATCAAAAGCAGAAGGCGATGACCAGCTTCAGGCAAGCTGCAAAGCCTGGCGCCATGCTGTTGTTGTTCGACTATTTCTCATACGACTCAAGTCAATTTCCCAAGGAAATTTTGTCTTCTAGCCCGTCTACTTTGAAAGAATTTGAAACCATGTTCGAGTCTGCAGCCTGGAAGGTAGAGAAAGAACTTGATCTTGACCAGGATTACATTCGTTGGTACTGCGAATTTTTAGCAAGGTTTGATAAACCAGAGTTGAAGAAAGCATATGACGACAATGTAATAAATGATGTGCGTGTCAAATACCAGGCGTTGTTAAATTCGCTTGAGAAGAAAGTCCTCGGCGGGCGGCTTTATGTCGCGATTGCCGCTTAGGCTGAATCCATTTCAACAAACTTTCAAACCTGCCTGTTAGTTTGGATAGGTTCGCTATTTATGCCGAACCACAATTTGGTGTTGTCAGAGTCAAAACTAGGTAGAACCGCCAAATTTCCAAATTGCTTGAACCTGCCCTAACTAAACAAGGTCTTTGTAATGACTAAAGAAAGCGAAAAGCCTGCGGAATTAGAGAAAAGGCACTCAACAGTTGGGTCGGACAAGGTTGCGCAAAACAAAGTTAAGCACGAGGCTGATAGCGACCTCAAAGCTGGAAGGCTAAACCAAAAGGTTCAAGCCGATCAACATGAACACAAAGTTAGCGGACGCAGTCGAATTACAGGCGTTGGTAAAACAGCTGACGGGAAAGGCGGTTTAGCTTCTGCCACTTCATTACTTGGCGGACCTGCTGAACAAGAAGCGCTGCGCAAAAGCACACAGACGCCTCGCCAGAAAAACGAGCATCTATTGAAAGAAGCGCATATGGCAAATGAAGCCGGTTTGATGCTGGGCACAGGAGGAAAATACGTCAAGCCCGAGCATTCGGTGGTAGCGACACCAGAGCACTCTGAGTCAAAAGGTCAATCGCGTGAAAAAGCAGAAAAATCGGTGTCATTTCAGCAAACAGCCACCGAGCAACAACGACTGGCACAATTAGACTTGGCTGCTAGCCGGATGATTCACACTGCATCCGAACGTTTTGGCGCAGACAAAATCTCCGCCATGCATATTGCAAAAGGTGACGTTGGAACAGCTATTTCTGCGATGTTGCTGGGCCCTGATGTGTGCAAGGCCATGGGCCCTGATGAGACAAGAAATTTTGGAAAACGGCTCATTGTTTTTGGCGTAGCGCCCATGTTAGGAATGGCTGAGGAGGCAAGCAAACAAGTTAAAGAGCACCCGATGGAAACTGCTCATGAGGGCAGTTCAAACTTTCTCATTGGCACAGCTATTGGTGCGATGCTTGAAAAGGTTCATCCGCTTGTGATGGGCGCCACCGCCATTGGTGCTGGTGGGCTCTTTCTGCATGATCAATTCTCTACTCCAGAACATCAAGAGAGAAACGGTAAAATCTCTGCGATTGCCTCAAAAATTGGCGGCTCAACTAACGCAGATTTATTACATTTCGCAGACCAAAGCAAAAAACTGCTCGGACCAGACCTTTACAAGGGTGCATTTGTCGTCGCAACCGGTGGCATTGGACTGCCGCAAGGGAAAGGTGTAAGCGCTGCCATTGATGAGCAAGTCGCTCATGGTTTGCCCAAGGTAGACATGAAGGCTGTTTTTGCAGACTTGGCGAAAATGAGCCAGGATACATGGCGAGAATTAGGCGCAATGTGGGGTGCTTCTCATCTTCAGCCCAGCCTTGTCGGCGCCGGTTCTTTCGATGCGGCAGTTTCTGCGGTTTCGCATAATGCAGAAAAGCAAGGAAGCAGCGCACTCGACTATATGCTTGCGATGGTGAAACATAATTTCGAAAAACCAAACCGGCAAGATCTCGTAAAGGCTGAGCGTGAGTTTCTTGAGAGCGATGTTTGCAAAGCCGAAGTGAAACGGCAACTAAGCTACAATGAACAGTTGCAAAAGCACCTGGCTTCACTTGCAAGTAAACCATTTGAAGAACGTGTGAGCGGCTTGAAAGCTGCTAGCAGAATTTTGCTGAAGTTCGAAAAACCGGCTGAAAAAGGCGCTGGGGTTCCGGAAGTGATTAATGCAATGCATGCTAGCGCGTTGGCTGAAACCGATAAGTTGTTTCAAGCTCAGGTAAAGGCACTGCGAGGTGATCTCGAAGCAATGAAGCCAAAGGTTGAAGCTATCGAAAAACAATCTGCTGCTCTCAGCGATGCACAACAGAAAATTCTTGATCGATATTATGCTGGTGAAGATGCCATTGGCGAGATGGTCTCCGAGCGACTTGTGAGCCGTTTTGGCATGAAAGACAAGCAGTACAAAATGGTAGACCTTGGTGTTGATAGTGGTGGCTTCGATGTTCAGCGTAAAGGAGCGAATATGCTGACCTGCATTATGGATTCGGAGCCAAAATTAAACAGAAACGGTGTGTCTGAAGGTTTAAAGGCCGCGCATAAAACATTCTTGGCTGCCCTGAAAGAGCATGGCGTATCGGCTGAACGGCTCAACGGCTTCGTCAGCATTCCAATGGCAAAGCATTCCGCGGCCGATGAAGTCGGTTGTGACTGTTTACTTGTAAATAAGCATACCGGCGAATATTACGCTATCGATTTTACTTCAAACATTGAAGGTCCTGCGTCGAGAAAATTGTTCTCCTCAAAAGTGCTTGATTCTGATTTTAGATTGGGTCCTGGGAAGAATGTTCCGTCTGACCGCATAGATACTGTAATTGGAGTTGCGGGGGCGGAGGAAGAAAAGGCTATACGAGCTGCGATTTCAAATGCAAATCCTGCTTTGCCTGCGCATAAAATTGACGAATTAGTGACGCAAGAGGAGCAAAAGCAACTGGCTGAAATTATTGCAAAAACTATTTCGAATAAGTCTAAGTTGAATATTTTGGAAACACCTTTGCCGTCCGGCTTAACTGATGGAACGTTTTCTCGAATGGCATATGAGTGCAGACGTTTTGGAGCTGCGTTGGAAAACGTTGGATATTCACAATGGAAAAATTCAATCAACGGCGTCGCTAAGTTTTTGCAAGGTCAAGCAATTGAGTGCAGCAACATGCCAAAAGAAATTTATAATAGGTCGGTAGTCAAACTATTCCCTTGGGCAAGCGAATGGCGTTAATCTCTAGAGGCAGCTTGGCATAATGTTGGTGCAGCGCAGGTATGAGATGTAATGAAAAAATTTGTTGAGTTAGATACAGTCGAATCGAGCAAGTTGGCAGTTGAAGTCTGGCGCAATGCCGGGCGACAGAAAAATGCTTTGAAGTTTCTTTATAGGGCGCTCTGTCTTGATGAAAACAACAGTGAGGCTATTTTGCTGCTAGACGAGCTTATTGAGGAGTTCGGTACTGCTGCGGTTAGCGTTGGCATGAATGCTTATGCGATAGAGAAGGCAAGTGATGCAGCTGTCAAAGCGCGGCTTGAATGGTCGCGGCTGCATCGTTTATATCGTCTAGGGCTCTTAACCCACGTTTCCGGTGGGGTGCCTCCGGCAGATTCTTGGGATGACTCCTCTCAGTTCATTGTTAAGTCTGATGAAATTGCTGCTCTCTTGGACAAGGCGCCGCAAGGGGCGAAATCATTGAAATCAGCTTTTGATGCTGCGCTTAATACAATTGGCTACTGTGCCGGTGCGTTGCAACACAAGAGCGCTTCTGAGCCTATTCCTGGTGAAGAATTCTATTTTCGCGATCGATTTGCTGAGACGCGAGACTACATTGAGTTCTTAGAGTTGAAAGAGTTTCAGGCACGGTTTAGAGACCCTGATATTTAGGTTCTACAGCTTGGCATTTGGTGGTGCTTGGGTAGAACGCGTGGTTGTTTGGGCTGCGCGATGCTATGGCTTGGGTTACACGGTATACTTTCTAAACGGGCGACGCATGGCGTCGCCCCTACAGATGACCTGTGCGAGCGACGGCCCTGGCAAGCGACCTGCGCGACGGCCCTGGCAAGCGGTCTGAGCGATGGACCTGCAAGTGATCTGTACGAGGGCCGGTGTGACCTGCGCAGATTTGACGAAATTGTTATGCGACACGAGATAAATGAGTAATTCGCCTGGGGAAAGCAACACCGTAAAGTTATGGCAATTGTTTTTGCCTAATTTGGGTGGCTGGATTTTTCTTTTGCTTTTGGCTGGTTTTCTTTTCTTTCGGTCAAATCTTTTGCTGATGGATGGTGGCAGTTGTCGTCATTTTCTCAATGGTGTTTATTTGCTTCAGCATCATCATGTTCCGTTTGTGAATTATTTTTCGGCGCTATTTCCAAATGAACCTATCGTAAATCGTTGTTGGCTGGGCGATTTTGCATTCGGCAGCTTCTATCATTTCTTCAATTTAAATGGAGTGGTGTTTTTATCCACTCTGGCAATTGCGCTTAGTTTGACATGGGCTTATCAGATTGGGCGTGCTCGCGGTGCCGGGACAATTTCTGGTCCGCTTCTCATGATTCCCGTGGTTGCTGCGTGTTCATTGCATTGGAGTGCACGCTGCCATGTTTTTAGCTATTTTCCTTTTCTCTTGCTTTTCCAGGTCATTTTTATGTCAACTTACCCAACTAAAGTCAGGGTATTACTATCGACCTCTATCATGCTCTGGTGGACAAATTTGCATGGGAGCTTTGTAATTGGCATCCTACTTTTACTAGCAAATCTATGTGGACATTTTGTCGAATCGCTCTTCTTTTCTAAGAAGGAAGAGCAACGCGCCTATAGTTTGAAGGCAGATCTCTTGTGTTTAATTGGAGGCGCGGTCGCAACATTCTTCAATTTTTCTGGCTCAAATCTTCATCAGCATTTGATTCAGTATATGGGAAATGCCGATGTACCAATGTATGACGAATGGCGCTCTATAGACTTTAGCTTGGGGTTGCCTATTTGGTCATTTGTGTTTTTGTTTATTGCTTTTGTTTGTATGTGGATTATTTCAAGAAAAAAGACTGGCATGGGCGAGCTCGTTTTTGCTGGCATTATGTTTGCCGGCGGAGTACACAGCATGCGCATCATCCCTTACTTTGCGCTTTTAGCACTGCCGGTAATAGGTCCTGTATGGCGCGAAATGCAAACGCGATTTGCTAATTTGAACACAGCGAAGTCGTCTGTCATGGAGAATTCACTTCTTGCATTTCAGCGTTTTGAGAAACGCTATGAAGCGCCTGAAAGAGCGCTTTCTAAATCCGCGCCGTGGAATATTGCTTTGGCCGCAGTTATGGCGGTACTGTTTTTTAGTTTGCCGGCTTTCAGTATCAGAGATTTTTCAAGCGATCGGCTGCCAGTGCAATCGGCAAAATACATTGAAGAGCACCATATCAACGGGCTTGGTTTCGTGCGCGACAATTGGGCGGGATATATGTACTGGCGCATTGGCAAACCAATCTTCTTCGATGACTGGCCGGAATATTACCCACATATTGTCTTAGAAGAATATATGCAGCTAATCACAGCGAGTGGAAAGTGGCAAGACTTACTCGATAAAAGAAATGTACAATACGTTCTTGTTCCTGGTGACACCCCTTTGTCTCAAGAGTTAGCTAAGTTGCCGCAATGGCAGCATGAGTCGGTTGAGAAAGGCACTGAGCTTTACGTTAGGAAAGCAGCAGCACCAGTTTCGGTTCAATAAAACAAT
Source organism: uncultured Candidatus Obscuribacterales bacterium (assembly GCA_964546815.1). Classification (GTDB taxonomy): domain Bacteria; phylum Cyanobacteriota; class Vampirovibrionia; order Obscuribacterales; family Obscuribacteraceae; genus JAIEPM01. The sequence continues at coordinate 18,148 of CAZJLR010000052.1, forward strand.
TGTTTGCGATCAGTCCTAAGAAAAAATCGCCAGTCTTATTTCATCACTCAGGCAAATCACACTATTCTACATTTTACCGAGAGGTAGCATATCTAATGAAAAGACTCGGGAGCGCAATATGCATGGTCGTTGGATTGGTGCTTGTGCCGCTGTGCGTGAATGCCAAAGCTGAGTCAGCTGGCAAGTTGTATTTTCTTGAGCCAGGCAATTCGCTTGCCTTGGGACCACATGTTCATATCGAAGTTGATAATGAAGGCCCAACAGTTGTGTTTGGTAAAACTGAAGATTATCAAAATCGCAATTACCTGTACTTGTCGAAAAAGATTGAATTGTGGGATGCTGGCGTAAAGTACAAGGCTGAATTCTTGGGGATCAAGAAGGCGGTTTTGCGTCCACAGTCTGTCATTCGTCTTTCTAGTGAAAACTGCCCAGAGCCCGTTTTGAAAACTACGGAAGGGTCGGGCAATTGGAATTGGAATTTCAATAATCCTGCGAGCAATAGAGATGGCGGGATGAACTTTGCCAGGGTGTCGACAGAACCTTTCCTGAGTGTTGGTTCAACGGCGCAAGGAGCAGAAATTTTGGTCGTTAGCAACTTTGGAATTGCTGTGATGAATTCCAGCGGACTGCAAAGTAAGGCGATCAAATTCAAAAAGACAAATGGCGAAACCATAATTTGCCCTTACAATGAAAAGACAAAAGGGTACGACATTCCGAAACCCGCACAGGGGCACGGAGCCATCGCGGGACCAGTACCAGGGACAGTGTCTGAACAAAGAAAAATTGGACCCGCTACAGTGATACTGTCAAAAAAATATCCAGGTGCAAAAACTCTTGCCACTGTAAAAGTAAACAATGCTGAGAAGAATTCCGGACCTTTTATTTTCGACTATCAGGTGCCTGATTTTTACTCAGCATCTCTCGGCACTCCGGTTTATCACGATGAACCTGCCGCCCAAAGCGCAGCAAGCACTCAGGCTGTGGCTGCCTCTCAAAGTGTAGCTGCTACGCCAACATATTACGCACCCGACAAAGATTTTCCAGAGACGTGGAAGCTACGCTTAAATCCGCCCATCCTTGAGGAGTTCGGCTTAACTACAAGTGGACCTTCAAAGAGTGAAGCCATAGTTGAATGCACTTTGTGGAAGTTTGGAGAGCACCTCTTCGGCTATGGAGGATATAGCTATAGTGATTCTGGACAATACAAAGGTGGGAATATCGAAGGCACCCTGAAAAACGGAAAGCTAAGTCTGCGAATGACTGGAATTCTTAATATGCAATTGGATGCAACGGTTCCTACATCATCGCTGTCTGTCATCAAAGGACGTGCGCTGGTGGCTGATGATATTTCTGCAGGCGGTGTACAGGCTGGAAAGAGCGCGAACAATCGGGACTTTGCGCTTGAGCAAGATAATTCACCGGCGAAGATTAAAGAGCATGAGAAATTTCTGGCGAGTATTAAGCAAATTCCGCCCGGCAAAAAATACTGGAATGCTCTTTGCGTATTACCAAGTACATCAGGAACTGGCGGAATAATCCAACAAACAATTCAACTGTCTAATTTAGAACAAAGCGCAGGTGAAAGCTCTAAACGTACTATGGATAAGGTAGGAGAGCTTGCGCATTCTCATTATTGCGCCTGGTTAGAAACGAAAAATGCTTGGGGCAAAAATCATCAAGTAACGCTTGCTCATGAAACAATTGCAGAAAGATTGTACAACCGCATGCTTTCAGCTAAAGACCGGAGCTATGATCCTTATTATAGTGAATACATCAACCTCCTCAAAGCTAACGGCAAGTCTGCTGAAGCAAAAGCGATTGCTGCACAAATGAAAACTTTTCCGATGCGATGATGCAGCGCAACTTCGGACGTCATGCTATGCACCGCTTTTCCTGGTTGAATTGGCGAGTCGTTGACTGATAGCTCAATTACTTCGAGATTTGGAATCCGAACCTTGGTACGGGCCGTGCTTGGCCGTGACAATCGAGAGAACGACAGCATTCTTCAGAACCTGCTCTAACCTTTTGCGATCTGCAAGTGGCAGTGAGCGCTGCTTGAGCATTGCGCTGATCAGTCCAATTTTGGCAACGGCGGATGGCACGGAAAACTCGCCTGTGAATGCTGTTCTGCCTTCCGGCAGGCTTTGACGATTCATATTACGACTGGCTGCTGGAATCTGCATCGCCGCGTCGACCTCGGATGCTTCACCACGGTTTATTAGGAGAAACTCTCCAAATCGAAGATCAATAGAGCGCTTGCTTGAAATGACTTTGATATCGCCGAGTCTATTTTCACTGAGTGCAAGAACAGTCAGGTCTTTCTCTCCCGCAATAACGTAAGCTATCGAGCCGGGGTTGAGATGTACCCAGCCTTCGTTTGTTTTTATAATAATGGGCTCGTTTGTTGGGCTAAGAAGAACCCCTCCCTTCTGCAAATCAAGAAAGTTTTGGGTGCTACCATTTCCGATGATGATGCCCGAATTTCTAAGCAATGAAATGGTTGTATTGTCGAAGCTTGTGCAAAAAATTTGTGCTTGCCCTGCAATTTGCGACGAGTTTGCAAAAGTGTAGGTCACCTCGCCGTTGAGTGTTCCTTTGCGAGGAGGTGTTTGATCGGTTCTAATAATCGTTGAAGAAATTGCGCTGTCTTTCTGAATAGAAGCAAATGATGTGGGGAGCAAGAGCGGAGTTATATTCAGCGCCGTGCTCACTGATTGATTGCTTGAGGCTTGGCTCAGCGATGGCTGTGGTGGTGGACCTACCGGGCTCAGCAGCAGTTGGCTAAGAATTGAGTTTTGATGGAGGTTTAAGACTGCGCTTGCAGAAGTAGACAAAGGTGCTAAAAATTGATCGAGATTGCCTGCGCTGACAAATTCGCCGCCCAGCAAATTGCCATTGCCTGTCACGGTGACGCTGCCACCATACCCTGCACTGAAACCAACTCTTCCATTTGTTTTGGCATTGTTGGAAGCGCTTACAAGTCCATCGTTTGCGACAGTCAATGTGCTGCCTGGCGTGGAGGCTGCGAGTGTGACAAAGCCGCCTGTTCCTGTTGTGCCATTCGAACTGATTACTCCGCTTGGCGAAATACTCATTGAATTAGTTGCGGAAGAGAGACGAGTGCTGCCTCCTGCCAAGCCATTTGCTGAAATTGTCTTGTTGATATTTAGAGCACCGCCGGTGCTGAGGTTGATTACTCCGCCTGTAGCATTTGTGCCCTCGACTTTGATATCGCTAGCAAGACGATTGCTGCCCGCTGCTGAACCAATTACCAAGGGCGCATTGCTGCGTATGTTACCGTAGAGAGCTCCGCCGACTATCCCTGACGCTTGAATGCTGGCACCAGCCGCATTCGTGCCTGTAACTGTAAGCTGCGACAGGTCCAAATTGATGGTGCCCCCGCTGCTGCTGTAACCATTTGTGGTGATGCTGCCCGTGCTCAGTTCACCGTTGCTTACATTCAAGTTTGTTCTGCCGCCAGGTCCGTTGCCCAGGCGTTGGGTTGCGACTATGCTTTTTGCGGTGAAATTGTTGCCCGCTGTCAAATCGATGCTGCCGCCGTTGCTGTTTATGTCGCCTGTAATTGCTGATGCGGGTTGAGTTTTCCCGATGGCGAAGCCGTAGGATAATGCGCCGCTCGGGAATGTGGAGACAGCGCTCCCAATGCCGCTTGCTGTTGCGATTGTAATATTGCTTGGTGTGAGGTTGTTCCCTCCATTCGAAATAACACTTCCGATGTTCATCGATGTGCCGGAATTTGCGCTTGCTAACAGAAATATATTTCCGCTACCTGCAGGCGAGCCGAATGTGTTAATTGACGAGCCCGAATTGAAATTAAAAGTGCCTGCTCCTGGTGCTGGGGTCGCCCCCGCCAGAGCAAGAAGATTGTTGCCCCCGCCAAAGGTCGTTACTGGAAGAACGCTCAAAGCTGTCGGGACAATATTGGTGAAAAGCGAAATCTGTCCGCCCGTTTGCGATGGAGTCGAGGCTGAAATGGAACTTGAAATGCTGCTAAGCTGCGGCAGGCAGCCGGCACACATCACCACGTTTTTTCCAAAGACACCTGAATGTGTGTCAGTATCACCGGCAATACTAATGTTACCCCTGGCAAACAAGCTGATATTATTCAGAGATACTAATGAATACTTGTGTTCAACCGGTGTTGGTGAAAGCACGTTTCCAGCTAAGACAGGCGCCCCCCACGTAGTTCTATTAGGAACCAGCGTTTGAACTATGCCTCCATCCTCCACCACACCAGTATCGGTGATCGGTGTTGGTGCCGTGATGCTTGTAAATATTGTCGATGGTTGCTGCGCGGTGATAGTGTAGAGGTCCCATGCAGTTGCGTGAGCGGTTGTCGGCGGAAGCGCACCGAGGTTGCCTATTTGATTGGGATTGTTAGTTAAGAATTGCGCGGTAGCTTGATCAGCCCAGAATTGGCTGAAAGCCGGAGCTGCTGTCCCCGAAGGGACGTATTTGTAGAGAACGGTGCCTGCGGGCACAACTTTCTCATCTGGCAATGTCAGCCCGGAGTTTACATTCTGTGTGGCTGTAGTGAGAGCTTGCTGGTAAGTCCGCCCGCCCGCCATAATCGCGTTGATCATGTCGATGCCTGTTTGGAATTGTGTTGGCGAATTAGTCACGCCAACTGTAAACCAGACGTCGAATGCCGTGTTCTGATCTGTAGTGCCCACTAAATTGCTTCCGGTTGACAGAATGTTTATGCTACCTGAGGGCGCATTGTTGTTAGCTCCCGCTGTGAGGGAGATTGACCCGTTTTGCCCGCTATAACCGGTGCTGCGCAGAACATATTCCACGTCGCTTGTGAAGTTGTTTCCGGCAACTACTGCAATGTTTCCGCCGTTGCCTGTTATCAATGATTTTGTCTGTATGGAAGCGTTTGTGTAATTGCTGCTGGGCTGCAGAGAGTTGGAAATAATAGCTCCGCTGGCGGCATCTGCGATTAACGCTCCAGTCGGATTATTTGTCGCCAGAAAAATATTGCCGCCCGAGCCGGTTCCCGGTATTGGTTGACCGCCTTGCAGAAAGCTTCCCATGGTGTTGACGGAACCAATGCTGATTGAATTGGTATTGCCTAGCGAGTCAGCACCTGCCATTGCCGTGAAGCTGCCCGATTTGCCGCTGTTAGAGGCACCTGTGCTGATGGTGAGATTTGCGGGAAGCGTGATGGTTCCTGCTCCGGCTCCGCTGCCGCCGTAGGCTAACAAATATATCGAACCGCCGTTGAAGTTGCCGCCAAACGAGGTTCCGCCATTTGATTTTAGTGTCGATAGATTTGGCAATTTAATTGCACCACCGGTAGCGGCAGCGTTCGGCCCAGTGAAAGAAACTGTTCCTCCGTTTGCTGTCCAGTTTGTGCCTGCTGCCAGCAATATAGAGCCGCCATTAGCTGCAGCTGCGGATGTATTTATCTGGTGAGCGCTTCCGTCGTCAATAATGTCATTCGTTGCAATAACGCTCAGCGGATTGCCGTTGGTGATTATGTCTCCGCTTAGTGTATAACTGCCGTTTGAAGTTATTAGTGGGTCGCCAAATGCGGCTATGTTTCCGAGCAGGCTCTCGCCCTCTGCTACGTTGAGCCTCAGTGAGCCGCTCGATATGTTGATGCGCGCTGTAGTGGAGATGATGTCGGCAACTACTTCGCCAAGCCCTCCATTTACATTCATTTCCTTCGCCAGAATCGAGCCACCACTAATGGTGGTAGACATTTTGTCCAAGAAATCAGCCGCGCGAAAATTGACAGCACCGTTAATTGCTTGCAAAATACCGCCAGTGTTATTGACCGATAGTTGAGAGCTAATCAGCGAGGCAAGATTTAAGTTCCCATTGTTGGCGGCTATAGTGCCTGAATTGATAATATTGTTGGAAATGAGGTTGACGTCTACAAGTGCCTGCATGACTGGCGTCGGTCCAACAGAGCCAGTCGGAAGTGAATTGATAATAGAGTTGCCGGCAATTGCTGTTAGGCTGCCGGATGAGCTGATTAAGCCGTAGTTTGTAATGTTGTTCACTGCGTTCAGTGTGAGATTTAAGTGAGCAATGCTCGACAGATTGTTAATAGATAGACCCGTCGGCAAAGCAGAAGTGATGACACCACCCACGGTGTTGGTGATGTTAGTTGCATTTACTGTTACAGACGTGAGGGCTGGGTTAGATGAAATTGCGACAAAGGTGCCGGAGTTTGTTAGGTTGCCTGCAATATTCACTGCCGCAGCATGGTTGTAATTTCCTAAGACTGTGACACCGGTTGGGATAATCAAGTTGGAAATAGTTTGACCTGCTTGCGGGTCTAAAACGAAAGTTCCACCTATTGCGTTTCCACTGGCACCTAGTACAAGTGTTTGATTTGCGCCGCTAATTACCTGCATGAGCGCGGCTGCTTGCGCAGGAGTAAGATAGCTGCCATAGCTCACATTGAGCAAATGACCACCGGACATAATCGATGCATTTGTGGGCGAGACTACTGAGTTAGATGTGGAACCAAAGTCGAGATTAACTGCGCTGTTTGACGAAGTATGGTTTGATGAAGTGCTGCTTGCTGAAACGCTACCTGCAGGGCTCGTTTGATTTAGTGCAATAGGATTGGCGAATGACGGCGTTGTGTTGCAAATTGATGCTAAAAGTAGCAAATAAGGCAAGGTCTTATGGCAGCCTCGCTTTGCCCACCGAGTGTGAATAAGCATAAGTTAGCTCAGCTTCCCCTAAAGCCGCGACAATCGGCATTAGTTTACTTAGACTATAGTCCAAATTCAACTGCTTGAGCTTGCTTTTGCTGATTAAAACTGCCGCTTCGCGATGTAAAGATGACTGAATCTTCGGTCGCGAAAAATCGCGTGTTTTAAGCTTGTACTTGGTGTAGTTTGCAATTGTCACCTGTTCCTTGAGCCACCGTATGCGGTGTCGGTTGCGCGAGGAACAGGTACATAAGTAATTCATAAACACTTGCTTGTAACGCCATACTTTTAGTATGGCTTGTTTGGTTTGTCTGGATTGTTTTTTGTTGAACCACCGTAAGGGTCGTCACCCGAGCTAGTGGTGCCACCATATGGATCCTTATGAATCTCATCGTGGGGATCGTCCCCGTGCGGGTCGCCACCATGCTCTGGTCCCGGTCCTTTGCGGATTTCGTACTTGTCTGCAAGCGGTGATGAACGTGCTGGACGCAGATCGCTCACGCGCCTGTCGGATACTCTGCGGTGCTTTTGTTTTGCCGTATCTTTTTCAGGTTTGTCTTTTGGCGTGGCATCTTCGTCTGGTGCCTCTCGATTTATGTCATCGTCAGTTGTGATGAAGACTGGTTTGGCTTCACAAAAAGTCCATAAATTCAAAACCAGCGATGTTGCGAAAAACGCCGCCAGAATTGTGTGATTTGAAATCATCGTACTACTCCTGCCGAAATAGGCTTCTTCAAACAACCCAAACCCATTTCTTCAGCAGATAATTTGACGTCTTCATACGCCAATTAACAGATTGAGCCCTGTCGACTCCTCTGTCATTTATTTTGTACTGTCTAACTTATACTTCAACCGAGTTGGCAAACGTTTGTCAAAAAAAGACAAGTCATGTAAACGCCGCATCTTTGTTCCTAAATGCCAGCTTTCACAAGAACCTGTGGCGACGCCGTGGATGCTGTTGGCGAACGCCTCCTGCAGCGATGACAATTGGTAGGGGCGACGCCATGCGTCGCCCGGAAGTTAAGCGGCGGTGCTCGCTCAGACAGTTTCGCCGTATGAATTAGCGGGCGACGCATGGCGTCGCCCCTACAGGCGGAACTACTGAATTTAGCGTTCGCCAACAGCATCCCATGCGTCGCCCGGTCTTAGATGAGCTCCCCCTTGTGTCCAGGAAACGTCAATCCAATTAGGTGTCGGACTGAATGGACGGACGGGCGCAGGCCCAGGAGCATGCGTATAGAACGATTGAGACCAGCACGAGCCCGTTTATGCCGAATACCGTAGACAGGTATTCGAGCATGGCTCCGATTACTGCACCGAGCAAATTGAAGCCGAGCGATCTTCCTGCGTTTTTGGTGGCACCAAATGAACTTGCGAAAATCATTCCGGCTACAAACATGGGCAGCAATGTAAGCACCGTGACCAGGCTTTGCCCCAGTGCAGGAGGAATCTCTGAATTGGAGAGTATGCCATGCACAGGAAGTAAATAGCTAATTATCAAAGAGGCAAGCATGAATATGTACAGCAAATTCATGTTTGCCGACATCCATTTTCGTGCTTTGATCACCAGCAGGTTTGCCAGCAAAATCATAACGAGTACGCCGTTGATGACTATGGCCGAGGTCACCCATGTAGAGCCGAACAGCAAGGCAAGGCGTGCAATTGATTGTAATTCTAAAAGTATGAAACCTGCGCCAAGGAAAAACATTTGCCAGCAAGTTATTTCGGGACGGGAGAATAAAACTTTGCGTCCGGCATAAGCACTCAAAAGCAAAACTTCCAGAATTACCAGCATGTATGGAACGTCGATTCCGACCGGCTTCAAATATAGGTATGGCCAATCATCTGTGAGAATTCTTGCCGGTGGCGTAGAACGCATATCTAGTGCTTCGTTTTTCAATGACTCGGGCACTTGCATACGGCCTTCTTGCACTGGTGGTCCTGCTACGTAGACTGTGCAAGCCCAATCGCCGCGATTTTGAATTACGATAGGTTCATAGCCTGCGGCGTTTTTGACTGTCCAATAGAGGCGCTGCGGAATCCAATCGTTTACAGAACCGAAGCTCATTACAATGAGTCCGTTTGGTTTCAGCAAGCCCAAAGCTTGCTTGACGCTTTCGCTGGTAAACACATAATTGTCGAGTCGCATTGATGAACCGGCGCCTGATGCGCTTTGCGAGTCTAGTAGACCGAATACGATGCGATCATATTTTTTCTTTGTTGTGTTGAAAAAATGTCGGGCATCGTCACAGTGTCTTGTGACTCTCGGGTCTTTATAAGGTTGGGCTGGATTATAAATGGTGCCAAGTTTCAAAATGACAGGGTCAATGTCAACCGCGTCGACCGACTTTGCGCCCTGCCGGAGTGCCTCTGCAACGTCGTTTCCGGTGCCTGCCCCAACAACCATAACGTCATCGGCGTGACCAAATGCATATGGAATTAGATATCGGCCGCGGAAATATTGCAGCGTTTCCTTCGCCTTTTCAGAAAGACCGGGAGGATTTATTTTGTCTGGCGATAAGTCTAAAACAAACTGATAAAGGATGCGGTTTACGCACAGTTGTGCCCCAAGATTGACTTTCACAGGCTTGCCGTCTTTGGTGACATCTACAAGCAATGGTGAAACGTCAATTCGTTGGTAGGGCGTCCAGTATGTGGCAAAGACTCCTGCAGTTGATGAATTCAATGCTGAAGGCAAATTGACATAGCCCAGCAAAACGCACAAAGCGGCAGGCAACAGTCCTTTCCAGAATGCAACGCCTCCCTTCCATATATATGTTACTAAGACAAGCAAAACAGGAATGAGAAGTGTCGTCGGATTTGCGCCTGAAAGTGTTGCGAGCACGAAAATCATGCTGCCCATAATCGAGCCACCGATGTCTACGCAGTATGCTTTGAGCGGTTCACCGCGATTAAACAAAACGCCCAGGCGTGAGCCAAGGCAGAGCATTGCTGCAAATGGTCCGGCTAGAACCAGCACAAGAATGCCCATGAACATTGCAACGTAAGCCCAGAGGCTCTGTCCCAGAACGCCGACATCTTGCCAGTTGAATGTCCCTGTCGAAGGAAAAAACATGAGGCTTATGCCAGTGTATTCGCAAATCTTGATCATGACGATTAGCAATGCCAGACCCCAGGGGGCTAGCTTGAGCAGCCTGTCTTGACCAAGCGCATAACCAACGCCTAAACCCACAAAGCAGGTTACAAGCGGAAATGTGCGAAACACACTAAATGCGCGAATGTCCGACGACATCCAGCGAATAACGAGAAGTTCTAGATAGAGTGCTGTTGCGCTGAGTATTAATAGTTCTACGTAAGTGTTACGCAGCGTTGGCTCAGCCTGGGCTGTTTCGGTTGATTCATTCATTTAGATCAATATTTCAGCGTTTATTTTGTAATTGCCCCAACGCAATCTTTGTACCGGTACGACAACCTGGTTTTGTGCACCACCGGAGGTGACAACTACCAGCTCGTCGCCTTTGGTCATTTTGATAACGTCTCGTGTCTGGTTTACTAGTTTTACACGAACTCTGTTTTGTGTGCCGACTACTTTCACCATTAGTTTTTTGAGGTCGTTCTTTGGTGTGTCGGGTCCGCCGGGGGTCAAATCAACAGTTACCAGGTCGAAATTACCTGGGTTGCTGCGCAGTCCGGCAGTGCTTACACACAAAGTATGCTGCCCTGCTGGAATGTTGTTTGGCAGAAGTGCTTTCAGTTGAACCGGAGATGCTACTACAACATTTGCATCGTAAGCACCATCTACGATGACACGATTGCGTTCGGCAATGCCGTCAAAGCTGTGTCCTGATATTGTGACAAAGCTGCCAGAGCCGCAGACCGGTGAGACAGATTCCAAATTTGGTATCTGGGCTGCGCTTGGTGATGCGAGGGGCTGAAGCACCTCTATTGCGTTTGGCGCTTCATCTGGCCTTGAGCTTACAGATACATGCAAGCTGTAGCCGGGGGGCGCATCATCAGGAACCTGGTAAACAACTTTGCCGTTGTCTCCGGTTGAAAGTTGTGCGCCATTGAAACTGAGCCCGACAAATTGTTCTGGTGTATTTTGCGAGCTCATCACCGCTACTGTTATATATTGACCAGCCACAACTCTATTTGGATACACTAGAGTCGAGCCCTGGCTTGCTGAGCGAATCGCCGCCGGGGCACTGGGGCTGTCCCAGCTAGATCTGTTGTTTCTAGATGTCTCCGGAATCAACGTTGCAACCGAGCTGCCTTTGTTTGTGTTTGTATTTTGCGCTGCTGCGGGACTTGGATTTGGCGCAGCTGGCGGTGGTGGCGGCGGCGGTGGCGGTGTTGCCTGTGTTGCGTTAGTCGCTACAGTTTGTGTTGCAGATTCAGTGCTTTGCTTTTGAATGGGCGCCTCTGAAGCTTGCTGCGTGCCGGCAGCTTTTACATCAGAGGAGCCCTCAGATTTTTTTTCGGCAGCACTGCCTCCAGCTTCTTTGCTTGCAGCCTCGCTATTGCTTGCGCCTTTGCTGCTTGTGTTAGCGCTTGCCGTGACGGCTTCGGTGCTGTTTGATTTGTTGTTGACAGATTTTGCCAGTGCTTCTGCAACTGATTTGGCTAATGCTTCTGTCACTTCTTTTTGCTGCGCTGCCAGGGCTACGCTAATTTCTGCTTGTTTTTTCTTGTCTTCTTCAGCCTTGGCTAATTTGTTTTCGTAGTCTTTCAGAGCAAGTAAAAACTCACGTTTTCGCTGTGTGATAGGCACTTTGAGTTTGAGGTAGCTTTTTAGATTGCTTTCCGGGCTGCCTTTGGTGCAATCAATTTTTAGGTCGGCTACTTTGCCAATCCAGAAATTTACGTCTTGTTGGCTTTGGATATCAAAGCCTTTATCGACAGTAGAACGTGCTGTGATGACTGTGATGAATTCGCCTAGACGATCGCTTGAGCCTTCTGGCTTGCCATCATAATCGCCAACAATTTCTATGGTGAGTAGTCCGTCAATTTTCTTTGCCCAGAGTGCCACCACTGATGCTTTGAGATCGGGAGCGACGTCTATTGGTCCTGACTCCCATGATTCTGCAGCAAGTCCTTTTTCCATGCGTTCTTTGTCTTTGGCTTCGACAATGCGGTTTGCATGTAAATCTGGTGCGGCAAGTGCCTTATCTAGTGCTTCACCGGCAAGCTTTGCTACAAGTTTTTGCACTGGGTCTTCTAGCTTGGTTACGGCTTCAGATTCTTTCAGCGTCTTGTTGATATCTTTCAGAACGCTAATGAGAGCCGGGTCAAATTTGTATTTTGGTTTGTTGGGGTCTTCTTCCTCAACTGGTTTTGCCGTGGCCGCAGGCTTAGCATCAGCTTTCGCGGGAGCCTTTGCTGCAGGCTTTTCGCCTTCCTTTTTATTTCCGCCGCCTAAATGGAAAAGTCCGCCGCCTTTTTTCTTTTCGGTGTCGGCATCTGCTTTGACGTTTTTGTCGTCAACCTTGGCATCTTTTTTATCGCCTTTGGCATCTGCTTTTACATCTTTTTTGTCTTTGGAATCTTTGTCGTCTTTGCTGTCATCGGCTTTGGCGTCTTTCTTGTCCTTCTTGTCGGACTTGTCTTTCTTGTCGTCTTTGCCTTTAGCGTCATCTTTGTCTTTCTTGGCAATTTTTATTTTGTCAGCGTCTGATGCGTTTTCAGTAATATCAGACTTTGCTGTTTTGTCGTGCTTTGAATTTTTCGCTTCTGCATTGCTGCCCAACGACAGAGACAGACTCAATGCCAAAAGCACGGAGATGTATGCGGAAACCTTATCAGTAGTCATCAGTGTCCTCGCTTAGCAACGGCGCCGAATAATTTCTGGTAGTAGGCAATTGTTTCGGCTGGGGTTAAACCATAGCCGAGATAATGCCCATCAAGCCAGATTTCGAAGTGCAGATGAGGATGCTTTCCTTTACCGGGCTGGTTTTCACCAGTGCCGGAATAGCCGATATAACCCAGTACTTCGCCTGCTTTTACAGGCATGCCGACGCGTAAATCTGCGCGCGCCTTGTTAAGGTGAGCGTAGCGCGTGACAAGCCCGTTGCCATGATCTATCCATACCTGGCAACCACGAAAAAGGTCTTCGTTGGCTTCAGAACAGTATTGTGACCTGGCACAGTCGCTCATAATTTTGTTGTACTGCCTCGCATCCATGTCATGGTAATTGACGTCTGCCCTGATAACTTTACCAGCAGCGGCGGCAATTGCGGGAGTATTCACAGCAACATGTGTGCCGGCACCCGGATCATGAAAGAAGTCAAGCCCCTGGTGAACCCCGTGGCGATAGAGTCTTCGGGCTCCGGGAAATACTCCGGGGTGTCTTGGCAATGATGCTCCTTTGATAGGAATGCGGAGAATCAAAAGTCGTGGGTCTAAAACGCGAGGATGTGCTTTTGCGTTTTGATTATTTTCGCTAAGCATGCGAAACACCAGTGTGTCTCCATCGATTACGCAAAAGCCACCATAGCCTGGCAAAAGCCCGCGCAAATCAGAACTTGCCGGAAAGCAAAATTGTTTGTAGCTGCCGTTAGTTTTGTCTACGGCAAGCACGCGTGCATTTTCTCTTTCAATAACATAGCAAGGTGATTGTGCTGAAACTGATATGCGGCTTGGTGCAATTCCGGCTGGTGGCTTCCAGTTGAGTCGGCGTGGGTTGCCATTGCCGCCTGCTGCGTTTGCCGGGTAAATGCTGATGTTGCCTGAGCGGCGCAGCACATATGTGGCGCCATCAAATGCGATACCAATGCCGTCTGTGACATTGGGGTCGCCGGCGTGAATTCGCCAGGGCAAAACGTCTTTAAAGTAGCGTGAATTTTTGCTGTTGGGCGGGAAGCGCCAAATTTGATTGCGCTCTGGGTCTAGTAAAAGTAAGTGAGGACCATCCGAAGTTATTGATACATAGTGAGGGTCGGGCGAGCCCAATGTTTGCTTGTTGGCCCAGAGCAATTGCCACAATTTTGTTTGAGGAGAATACTCAAACAGCGAACCACTTTTGTCCAACACGACAACTGATTTATGCAGGGGCCACCAGCACAACGAGAGAAACTCCTGAATCGGAATGCCTTTGACTTTGTTGCCTGGTACAGGAATTGTTTGCACCACCAGAGGTCTTTCTTCTTGCGATTTGCCAGCCATGTCGGGCAGCAAATAAAGGCATTCGCCGCCTAGCAAAAACAAATGGTTATCTACTTGCAGCAGTGCGCTTGGGTGAATAGATGCACCGTTTTCATCAACCAGTTTGAAAGCCTGGAAATTATTAGTGTCCTGCTCGCGCACCACTGGCGGTGCGCCCTGGGCTGATGATACTTGCGCTTGTGCGGTTGCGAGTCTGCCATGTGCTGCCGCTTTGATAAGCTGCGCTGTTTCCTGATATTTTTGCTCTGCCTCATCTGAAGCCATGACTTTTGCATAGCCAGACGCCAGACTGGCGAACATTATAGTCAGCGCCAGCAGGTTAAGCGTGTCTGTCAACGTGAGTTGTTTCAGCTGTTCGCGCATGAATTTGCTCTATCTAGTGTGCAGGTTTTTTTGTTGTCGTAGCAGCCGCGCCGCCTGCTGGTGGCACCACCGCAGAGTCGGTAATCATCCATTTATCGTTGATTTTTTCGATTGTGTAGTTGACGGTGTATTTGTCATCTACTTCTTTCAAGACTGAGTTATCAGCTTCTTTGATGTATTTGCTGAATTCATGCACTTGTGTGATGACCGAATATTTCTTGCCGCCGCCCAGGTCTGTGTATTTTTCAACTACACATCCACGTGGTTCCATGTCGTAAAAATTGCCATGTGACTGCAACCATTTCACAGCGGTTGTTTGTTTAGCCAGAGCTGCCCCGCCCAAAATGTCAGCCAGGTGCGTGGCATCGCGTTTTTTCAAGGCAGCTTTTTTCACTTGCTGCCAGCTTTTCACTGCGGCTACGAATTCTTCTTTCTTTTGATCTGCCGGTGGAGTGCTAGCTGTTGGTGGCGCTTTTGGTTTAAGCGGAATTTTGTTTTTGATCTGGTCTATGATTGGGTGTTTTGTTTCGCCCGCCGGATTCTTTGTTTCGCCAGTAGTTTTGTCCGGCGAAGGTTCTTCGCCTATGTTTGAATGAGACAAGATAACTGATTTGCTTGCATCAAGGCTGTTTACAGCAATCAAGCAAGAATAAGGCTGAGCGCTCTTACTGCGGCTGATGATGACCTGATATCTGCCGGCATTGAGTACAAATGGATTTGCGCCTGGCTTAATTTGCTGTTTGCCTTTTTCCAGCGCTTTGTTGAACTCGGCAATTTTTCGCGGTTTTGCGCCAAGTGACTCCAGTAAGAAGTCGCTGCTCATTTCGATGTCGAGGAAATCTTTCAAATTACCGCTGTCTAGCTTTCCAAGGCCCAGTTCGGCGCTTGTAATTTGCTCGTTTTTGACGCTTACTTTCAGGTGGTTTTGCCTGGCGTCGGTCATTTCTGAAATGTCACCACCCGAAGCCTTGAACGGACCCAAACCAGGCCAATTTCCCTTTGAAACGAATGGGCTGCTGCGAAACTCTTCAAAAGAGCACATTGGCGCGACTGTATTAGGAACTGCGGCGCTCGCGACTGAGCTGCTACTTCCTTTGGTATTGGTGTCAGCGCCTGTTTTGTCGATGGTTGGTGCTTCCTGGTCGATCCACATTGAGTCCATGGATGAACCTTCGTCGGCGTTTGCGGCTGTCGGCAAAACGGCAGAGCTGATAAGCAAGCAAGCTAACGAGAAAAGAATTTTTTGCATGAAAACCTGCATTAGTCGCTAATTCAATAAAGGCTAACATGTCGAGCGGGGATTTTCGTTAACAAAGAATCTGCTTAAAGGCGCTTCCTCTGTCAGCTTTAGAAATTATTCTAAGCCGAATTTTGGGAACGCGCTGCTGTCTGAGTACTGCTTAAAATGACTGTGGGTTTTAAGGGACATAAAGACCTGCTGCTTTATGTTGCGAGAAGGCAGGTACGACGAGGCTTTTGCTGCTTTTCTTTCTGCCGGAAGGCGCAATAAATGAAATCGCTGCCAAGCAAGTCATCTCGCAACAATCCGCAAATAGCCAAAAAAAGCAAGTTGGGTCTGCGCTTCATCCTGAAGCAGATTTTATTAAGGCAAGAGCCACTAAATTGAGCCCCATTCTTAGATTGCTTTAGCCCTGGAAGCCTGCGCCCCCGGGTTTTAGAAGCCGGATGCCCAGGAGGGGGAGCTTAGTTTAGTCCCAGGGTCTGGAGGGCTAGCAGGCTGGCTGCTTGCTGTACTTCGACTGGGATAGCGTTTTCGCCGACTGGAAGAGGGTTGCCTGTGCTCAGTTGCTTTAGCAAATATTGCACGCACAAAACTTCGGTACTGAGGTGGATTAGAGTTGGTTCTGGCGAGCCGCTCATCATCACTACGTTTGCCGGTCCGGCGCCCCCAATCAGGTATATCTTTTTGCTGCCCTTGGCGCTTTGGTAGTTATATTCTTCAAGGTGCTCTTTCATGCTGCGCTGTGATTTTGAACCTTCGCCCAGCGCTTTCATGTCTATTTCTTCGGGCCAGTGTCCCACGTTCATTAATAAGATGCCGTCACGCGCTAGCTCAAATTCTTCACTTGAAAGTACTGATTTACCGCCAGTTGCTGTGACCATTAGTTCGCAAAGAGAAATAGCCTGCTTTAACCCTTGCAATGAAAAGCCATCGTAATGAGCTACTAGTCGGCGGATCGGATCGTTTTCCACTACATGGACAAGTGCGCCAGCTTTGCGCAGATACTGGGCGACTCCGGCGCCAACTCTGCCATAGCCGACAACCGCAACATCTCTGCCAGACCAGAGTCTGCCGCTTACCTGGAATAACGCATCGATGACACCGTCGCCGACACCATGAAAATTCTCAATTAGCGATTTTAGTTCGCCATCATTTATATTGATGACAGGCAAACTCAATTTTGGGTGCAGGCGCATTTTGTGTATGCCGCTGCTTGTAATTTCGCAGGCAGCAAACAAATAATTTTCGCCTCTGCCTCTGTAGTCCAGATATGCAGAACTGAGGACGAACCCGGTGTCTGAGATTACTTCTGGCTTTAACTCTAAGACTTTGTTGGGGCTATCGACGCCTGTATACACTTTGGCGCCGCATGCTTCCATGTATTTAATCGCTTCAGTGTCGCTGGTTGCGGGTGAGCACTCTGACAAATAAAGATTTGCACCTGCCTGGCAGATAACTTTTACAGTGGCTGCTGTCAGTCCTGTTAAATGACAATGCCAGCCTATTTTTCGACCGGCCAGAGTTCCTGATGAATCAAGGTGAGCGCCAAGTCTATTTAGAATTGGAAATGAGAAGTCGTAATGTTCGAGCTCTTCTTCAAGTGAGGCAAATTGCTTATTCATTTACTTAATTTCGCAAAGTCTACCGGGCCTGCTCCCAACACTTTCATGCCGTGTTGTCTGAGCAGTCGCACCGTATCTGGTACCGGCAATCCGATGATGTTTGTATAGCAGCCTTCGACTCGTTCAACAAAGGCGGCTGCGATACCCTGTAATGCGTATGCGCCCGCTTTGTCCATTGGTTCGTCTGTGCCTGCATAATATCGAGCTTCATCAGGCTGTATCTTTCTGAAAATAACAGATGATACTTGATAGATTGATTTTGATGCACCGCCTGGAATTTCCACAAGCGACACACCAGTGTAAACTTTGTGCGCCCGACCTGAAAGGCGCATGAGCATCTCGTATGCTTCGTCTCTCGTGGCTGGCTTGTTTAGTATTTCCTGGTCTAAAACAACGATGGTGTCTGCACCGAGCACCAGTGTTTTAATTGACTTGTCGTATTTTGGGTCTGCGCTCAATTTTGAGGCGACTTCGGTAGCTTTTGATATTGAAAGGAATTTGACTATTTCAACCGGGTCTGTTTTGTCGGTGATTTCGTCGAAATCACTTTTGTGCACCGTAAATTCAACGCCCATGTTTTGCAAAAGCTCCAGCCGCCGCGGCGAGCCAGAGGCCAATACTAATTTTGGCGAGTTATTCTCTGTTTGTGTTTGCTGCATTTCTGGTTTAAGCCGAGAGTCTAAAATCAATTAGCTCATTAGAAGTTCAAATACCTGAACTCGGCAGTTGCCCCTGTCGGTAACATAAAGACAATTGTTGTCCGGGTCGATTGTAAGGTCTTGCGGACCCATAAATCTGCCTGGCTCAGGGCCGCGTCCGCCAAATGAATAGAGGTAGTCGCCGTTTACGCTGAAAACTTGAATTCTGTGATTGAGCGAATCGGCAACATAAACTCGGTCTGTTTTG
Source organism: uncultured Candidatus Obscuribacterales bacterium (assembly GCA_964546815.1). Lineage (GTDB taxonomy): Bacteria > Cyanobacteriota > Vampirovibrionia > Obscuribacterales > Obscuribacteraceae > JAIEPM01. Next base: position 36,099 of record CAZJLR010000052.1, read on the forward strand.
TCGATTGCTATGCCGCGAGGCACGTTAAACTCGCCTCGCCCGGTGCCTTTTCCGCCCCATGATCGCTGGAAGATGCCTGCTTTGTTAAAGACTGAAATTTTCGATGCGCCGTAGTCGACAACAAATAGGTTGCCAAAGCGATCCATAGCCAGGCTCTGCGGAAGGTTTAGTTGACCATCTGCGTTTCCTTTGCTGCCGATTTTGCGCATCCATGTTCCCATTTCTGATGAAACTACATGAACGCAACCATTGTCGGGGTCGGACAAATATAAGTTGCCGGCGTTGTCGCAATACATTCCTTGTATGCCGCCGTCTTTGCCGTGATTGTTTTTGAATTCACGCATGAAGCTGCCCTGTCCATCGAATACTCTGACCCAGTGGTCTGATGAGTCTGAAGCGTAGATTCTGCCTCTGGTGTCAATTGTAAGTGCGGACGGCTTAGAGAATACTCCGCCATTTGTTTTTGATTTTTCTTTTGCCATTGCAGTTGCGCGCGATTCGCCCTGCACGCGGCCGTCTCTGCCAAAAACCTGGAATTTGCGATTTGCTGAATCGGCAACAACAATTTTTCCGCCGCGGGCGCAGATGGCGCCTGGCTCCGTGAATGTGCCGGGTCCGTCGCCGGCACGACCCATTTGTCCAATTACTTTAACCAGTGCAACAGATTGGGTGATTGGATTGAGTTGGCGTTCGCCGGTTGGAATTTTGTCTCTTTCGGCTGTACGTCCTGCAAGCCAGGGTTTTACCACAGCCTTTGGTATTTCGTCTGAACCAGGATGTGGCACACCGCCAAGTCCTGTGGCTGGTGGGCGCAATCCTGCAGACGGTGTGAGTTTGCCTGTTGTCGGTGCAACAGGAATACCAGGTGTGTATGAGCTTGATGGCCCGCCGCCTGTAATGCCCGAGCGCAGCATGCCACCGCTTGAGCTGCCTCTGCTGATTGAAAGCGCGCGCTCAAATTCTTTTTCAAATTCGAGAACTGAATTGTAGCGATCTGGAGACTTTTTACGCATTGCCTTTGCAATTACTGAAGCTATGTCAGGCGTAATTTCAGGATTTACTTCATTGGCTGGTTTGGCTTCTTTTGAAATAATCGCCATCAAAGTTGAAGTTAGTCCATCGCCTGCAAATGGCACCTGCCCGGCAAGTGCTTCGTAGGCAACGACTGCAAGTGAATAAACGTCTGCTCGGTGGTCTACGTTGCGAGCGTCTTGCAATTGCTCTGGCGAAACGTATGACAAAGTACCTAGCATGACGCCTGGTTTGGTAAGGTTTGAATTATCTGCTTCTGCCGAGCGAGCAATACCGAAGTCTGTGATTTTGACTTTGCCGTCAGGCAAAATAAAAATGTTGTCCGGCTTGATGTCTCTGTGTACCAGGCTCATATCATGAGCGTGGGCGAGTCCGGCGCAAGTTTGTTTTAAGATGGGCAAGAATTCTTCGGCAGTCATTTTTTGGCCGGGGCGACGTTCAATGTCTTGCCTCAGGCTCATGCCGTCTAGAAGTTCCATCACGTAATAAGCATTGTCTGCTGTGATAGCTACGTCAAAAATTGAGATGAGATTAGGATGGCTCAGCCCTGCAGCCAGGCTCGCTTCTCTCCTGAATCTTTCTCTAAACTCGTCTTTCTTGTCTGGGTCTACATTGTCGAGGATTAATTGCTTAATGGCCACCATCCGGTTTAGACGCGGATCTTCAGCCTTATATATGATGCCCATGCCGCCACGGCCAATCTCGCAAACAATTTTGTAGTGTCCGAAATTTTGTGATGACATGACTAGTTAATTTCGAATACAAGTTCGGTGCGACCAAACTTTATGCGATCTCCTGGGAAAATCTGCTTTCGTTCAGACAGCACCTCACCATGAAGCAATGTGCCGTTAGTACTTCCTAAATCCTCTACAAAGTAATTACCCTTTATGAATAGTACCCAGGCATGATGTCTAGATATATAACTATCGTTGTTCAGAGAAATATTGTTTGCTTTGTCTCTACCAATTTTGCTAACCGACTGGCTGAGTGGGTAGCGTTCGTTCGTTTCTTTGTTTACCAGCATAGCCCCGTGCATCGTGGCTTGCGTTGTATTTTGCGAAAGGATCGACTCCAGCCCGCCATTATCTAAGCCGCCCAAAGATGATGGGACGCAGAAGCCGCACTGCCCGGAGGCATTCATCATGCCCCCGCATCGTCCACATTTTTGCTCAGTACCGCTCATGACCCCGCTTCAACCCAAATGAATCTGTTAAAAGATGCAAAACACCCGATCTACCAAATAATTCGTTTGTCCGAATTGTTTATGAATAGTTCCCCGCCGCGAAGAACTGGTTTTATCCGTTGCCGTTTTCAGAATCGAGGTAGCGAACTACTACAACCGTGACATTGTCAGGTGCGCCGCCGTCGAGTGTTTGATTTACCAGTTCACCGCAAACTTGCTCAGGGTCTTCGAGATTTTCGGTAACACCGCTGATTTGCTCGTCTCTGAGTACTGTCGGCAATCCGTCAGTACAAAGGACAATCCAATCGTCAGGTTTTACGTCAACTGGTGTTAGATCAATTTCTACCTTGTCGTCATGTCCAAGGCAACGCGTGATTAAGTTCTTATAAGGATTGATTCGGGCTTGTTCTTCAGTTAAACGTCCCGCTCTCACCATTTCTTGAACCACGGAATGATCTTGCGTCAGCAAAATTGGCTTGCCGTCGCGTACCAGATAAGCTCTCGAGTCTCCAACGTGAGCTATGTGCAATTTGTGGTTATCAGACTGAACGGCCACAACAACTGTGGTTCCCATTCCTCTGACAGACGCATCTTGCTCGGCAACTGACCAAACTGAGCGGTTTGCCAAGAGTACTGCATCTTGAAGCCACTGTTTTATCGCATCAAGGTCAGAACTGTGAGGTCGTCTGTCATTCCACAGTTGGGCTATTGCCTCGACAGTGAGCTTTGATGCTCTTGCGCCACCTAGAGCGCCACCCATGCCATCAGCAACTGCCCAGACTCTTTCGTCTGGACTGACATAACAATTGTCCTCATTCTTGGGACGCTGTTTGCCTTCGTGGGTCTTAGAAGCCACACGCCATTTCAGCATTTCTTCTCTCCGTTTATCGGTGCTTCGCTAGTCGCGATTGATTTTGGATTCCACTTTGATAAGCGGATTAATTTCCAAATCATTATTCCCCCTAGAATAATATTCCCTATCACAATATAGAATCCAGTTTCTCGATAGTTTGTCAGAATTCCCGGATTCAAGCCAATTAGAGTTGCAGTAGAAATTGTTACGTAGCTAGTTCCGATAAAACTGAAGCTCAAAACTGACTTTTTCAATCCCCGCAAATCTCGAGTCTGGCGAACGCATTTGCGGCACGGTAAGGGCTTCTTTGTCTCGCTTGTAGCGACTGTAGACAGTTGCTTATTTGAGTTGCCATTAGCGTGGTTCTGATTCTCTTCTCGTACCCGTTTTAAACCACTTACTGCCAGTCCTGCTAATTGCATCAAACCTTGAAAAGTCGATAGTGCCTCTAAGCCTTCTATGGCTACAAGTCGCCTGACAAGCGGTTTGACTGCCTGAATAAAACTGAAGTCAGATTTTAGTGTACGTGCAATTCCTTCTAGCGAACTACCTGCTCTCAAAATATAAGCAAGGTTTGCAGGAAGTCGCAAGCTTCTCTCTGTAACTACAATGTCAATGTCATGTTCTAGTTGTCTGAAGTCGAGGTCGAAAAGGCTCTTGCCTGCGTAATAATCCATAAATGGAGTGATGGCGCGGCCGATCGCATCATGATTGGTTCCTGCCCTGACAACACCGAGATCTGCAAGGCTCTTCACAAGCAATTCGGGCTCTTTGTTGACAGTAGCTAAAACACAAGAAAGCAAACTTCTTCTTTGCGTTTCTGTTATCTCGCCTACCATTCCAAAGTCATACATTATCAGACAACCATTTCGGTCTACTGCCAGATTGCCTGCATGTGGGTCTGCGTGGAAAAAACCTTTGATGACAATTTGCTCCAGAAAACTTGAAATGAGCAAATTGCCAACGGCATCTACATCGATGCCTTTGGCTTTTAACTCTTGCACCTTGTCTATTTTGATACCTTCGAGGTACTCAAGAACAAGGACTTTTCTGGCTGAATATTTCCAAATTACCCGTGGAATACGCACTTCGGGACGGTCGCGCATCATGCGGCGCAGACGGTCGGCATTGCGGCCTTCAAGCAAATAGTCAATTTCAGAAAATAGGTTTTTGCCAAACTCATCTGACATTTCTAGCCAATTTCTAAAATCAAATCTGGCTGGTTTTTTTGGACCTTCCAGTTTGAACATTTTTCTGTATTTGGCTTTTAGCTCATCAATGCGCAAGCCTGTTTTGGCTGCAAGGCGCATGAGTCCGAGGTCTCTATAAAAATCGCGGGCTAGACCACCGCGCTGAACTTTCAAAACTGCCTGTCTGCCGTCTTGCAGTTGAATTCGATGCACCTGACCAATACTGGCTGAGGCAAGCGGAATCGGGTCGAAATATGCGAATAACTCTTCAGGAGGAGCGCCCAATTCCTGGCTTACTGTCTGGCGCAAAAGCTCGAGGCTGAATGATGGAACGCGATCTTGTAGGCTGACCAGTTCGTCTGCAATAGTTACTGGAAGCAAGTCTCGGCGTACTGAAAGAAATTGACCTAGTTTGATGTAGGTCGGGCCAAGTGCGACAAGCAGGTGTTTTACAGCCGCTGCCGTGCGCTTTTCTCTTTCTTCTTTGCTGAGCGATTTATCGGCAAAAGTGGAGCTTTTGAACGAGCTTACGAAAAATGCAAGCAAACTTTTGAGCACATGCCAAAATCGCTCATCGCGCAAGCACTGCGGAAATCTCACTGTCTCATCGGCAATCGCCGGGTCGTAAACTTCGTGGGGGATGTTTCTGGCGCTAGGCGCAACTGGCGGCGGCGGCGGCGTTATCGGTGCCGGCAGCGCTTTAGATTCAGCCGGTGCGTTTTCCTGGCTTACCATTCCACCTGTAACGACTCCTAAGTCGCCTCTACGCGAGTTAACACGCTGCATTTGCCATGGCTCTCCGAAATAAGATCATACGCGCTCCGCTTGGCTCCCGGGTGCCCTTTTTCAGTGTGTGAACCTGCCATGCTCCTACTTTTTTCAACACTGACCTATTCTTGCAGGATTGTTTGCTTTTGGCATTAGAAAAACCGGCACTGGTGCAAGGCTTATCTCACACATAGTGCCGGTTTTATGAGTTTGAGGACTGTCTTTTATTAGACAGCTGCTCTCATTGACTTGATTTCAGCAAGTTCTGCTCTGAGGGTGGCAAGTTCTGCTCTGAGCTCGTTGATTTCGCTTGAATCGCCGAGAGCGCCGAGTGAGAAATCTGAAACTTGTCTTTTCAGCTTTTCACGAACTTGACCTTCGAGAACATCTGCACGCTGCCAGACTTGCTGATAGACTTCACCGGCAACCTCTTTGACTTTGTCACGAGATTCGTTGAACTTTTCAGAGCCTTCAGACTTGTATTCGGTCGCTTTAGCAGTAACGGTGTCGAGGGCATCCTCAACTTTTTCACGTCCTACTTCGAAAGCGGCTTTTGCTAGAAACAATAATTTTACGACTGGCCGAAACACTGGCTTTACCTCCACTTATAGAGAAGCTTTTGCTTCTCTCAGGACTTTCCAACGGCTGCCTGCCTGCTCAGACATTGGTGGGCAGCTCGGCAACATTTGCTCGGGTAGAGAGACAAAAGATGCTAGAGATTATACACTAGGTGTGGTCAGGGACCTCCTGATATATAGCTTCGGCTTCATTACTATGACGAAGCCTACACAAAGCGCTAAATGCCCGCCAAGTGGCTAGTTTAAGCAAGCACAATGTCGACTGCATTATTTAGTCGCTTTCGGGCCCAGTCTGCTTTGCTAGGCGTATTAGCGCCGGAAAGCCCGATATAAGCACCAAAACACAAATTTACGATTCTTTGCCAAGAGCATATATGAAAAATTTAGCAAATCAAGCAACAGAGCAAGCCACAAAGTCCTCAGAAGGGGCTCTCGCCAGTCAGGCGCCCAAAAGACTCAATGAAGTAACCCTGATTTATGTGCCCATCTTTATAGGAGGGCGGCATCGGGGCGCCGGAATGGGTCCCGCTGCAGTCAAGGTTGCTGAGTTGCCAGAGCAAATTCAACGCCTGGGCTTTAAAGTCGCCAAAGAAGTACATATAGAAGAGCCACCTAGCGCTTGCTGGTTTGACGAGCAAGTCACCGGCATGGCTCGTTGTGTGCCCGAAATTACAAAGCTGTCTGCTGACGTGGCTGAAGCTGTTGAAGCTGCGATGGCTGCCGGCACTATTCCTGTCACCATAGGTGGTGATCACAGCCTGGCAATCGGCAGCATCGGTGGTGCATCAAGCTATTACAGACAAAGAAAAGAGAGTTTTGGTTTGATCTGGTTTGATGCCCATGGTGACATCAACACGCCAGACACCAGTCACAGTGCCAACTTGCATGGTATGCCGCTGGCAATATCACTGGGGAAAGGTGAGGAAAGACTCACACAACTTTGCGGTTTCGCTCCCAAAGTGGAAGGAAAGCGAACCGTGTTAATCGGGCTGCGCGACGTAGACCCGCCCGAGAAAGACCTGATTCGCGAGCTTGGTATTCATGCGTTTACAATGCGCGATATTGACCATCTGGGCATGAGCAAATTGAGTGAGCTTGCACTTGAACTTGTCGGTCAAGATATTAGCGGTATTCACTTATCTTTCGACATCGACGTGATGGACCCCGAAATTGCACCTGGAGTGACTACAGTTGCCCCCGGTGGCATGAGCTATCGCGAAGCACATCTGGCTCTAACGATGCTTGCCGAAACCGGCCTCATCCGCTCAATTGATTTTGTAGAACTAAACCCAGCACGCGACATTCGCAATCGCACAGCCGAACTAGCCGTCGACCTGATCAAAACAAGCCTCGGCCACAAAATAATGTAGGGGCGACGCCATGCGTCGCCCGCTATTTTATATAGCGGAACTGTCTAAGCGAGCACCGCAGCTTAAGTTTCGGGCGACGCATGGCGTCGCCCCTACGTGTGACAAGCATGTTCAATGT
>CAZJLR010000053.1:0-42871 GCA_964546815.1 uncultured Candidatus Obscuribacterales bacterium
ATATTGTGCCGGCTTCGCTAAACATTCGAGTTCGCCAGCAGTATCCATGGCGTCGATCGTCCCGTCCTTAAATTGCCAGCGGCAATGTGACGCAAGTCTCGGTGCCCGTTGACGAGCTATTGATTTGTAGTGAGCCACCGTGAATGGCACTGAGTCGTTGAGCTAAAGGCAGTCCAAGCCCGGTTACCGGTTTGCCGTTTACAAATCTGAATCTGTCAAAAATCTGAGGCAGTAGTTCTTCATCAATTCCAGCCCCTCTGTCTCTGAATTTTACTGCTATCGAGTCGCCGGCGCGTTCTACTGAAAAGTCGATGGTTGAGCCATCTGGGGCGGCTTTAACTGCATTGGAAAGTATGATTGCGAATTCTCTTTCAACCAGTGACTTGTCGCCATTGACGCAAAGCTCAGCGCAATCGGGCGAAATTTCTGAGACCATTTTGACTCCTCTTTGAGAAGCTGTCTCATCGAAAGTTTTTGCTGTAGCAGCCAGCACTGGCAGTACTTCGAATTTCTCAGGTGATAATTGATAGAGTCCGGCGTCGATTTTTTCGATGAGCAAAAGGTCGTTAATTTGTTGCAGCAAGTGTTCTAACTCTTGTTCTGCTGCTGTCGTGATGGCTTTTTCTTTTTCGCCGATTTCACCATAGCCTGATGCCAAAATCATCTGTAATCCATTGATGATAGAACTCAGCGGGGTGCGCAAGTCGTGGTTGATAACAGCAATCAGTTTTTGGCGTTGTGAGTCTGCGTCTTTGATTGCCTGCGAAACTTCGCAGAGTCTCTTGTCTAAATAAGTTAGTTCGTCATCGCCAGACAGGGACGGCTCAAGTCTTTTACCGCTGCTGAAGTCTTCTGCTTTGCTTTTTAGCTTTGAGATTCTGTCGGTGATGCCTAGCGCAACAAGCCCTGTTATTGCTAGCAAGCCGAAGTTCAGAACAGCAGCAAAGCCGAGCGCGGCAATTAATTCAGAACGCATAACGACTGAAAAGTCATATGATTTTTGCACGCCTGCATGCTGCAAGGCCATTGCTTTGAAGAGTGCAGCTTCGACTTTCTTAGCAAGATTGCGGGCTTGTTTAACCAGCTCTGGCATTGCAGCCATATTGAAATTGTCTTCATGCGTCGCCAGGTAATTGCCAAACTTATTCAATTTTTTCAAACCGTTTTGCACAACTTCAATTTGTTGATAAGTTTCGCTTTTAGGAGATAGAGTCGAGAGCATCCACTGGCAGTTTTCTAGTTGCTCTTTCATTACTGGTTGGGTTTTGGCTACATCGCCGATTCTTCGGGCATCAATCGCATTTGCAACATCGAGTTTCCAGACAAGATTGGTGCTGAGCAATTCTTCAACACGTAGCAAGACTTCTTTATTGTTTTTGAAATTTGTTGTGCGCTTCGATGTGTTGTCGAACATGGCATGAAGCTTCAAAACAACCAGTGATTGGGGTATCAACAATAGCAACATCATGAGCAAGAATGTGCGTTTCAAAGTTCCTTTCTTTGTTGCTTTTATTGCTTTTTGATCATTGTCGCTGCTTTGAATATTTATCGCAGTTTTGCTCGGGGCTGCCGGCACTTTCGGAATTTGAAACCAGAAGCAACTGCCTTTGCCAACTTCGCTTTCTATTCCGACTATGCCGCCATGTGCTTCGACTATCTGTTTGCAGATGACCAATCCAAGCCCTGTGCCACTGCGTTTGATGCCGTCTACGGCATTCAGCTGGCTGAATTCTTTGAATAGTTTGTCTAGATCTTCCGGCGGAATTCCTGGTCCCTGGTCTTTAATGCTAAAACGCAGATCTGCGCCTTGTTTTTCTACTTTCAGGACTACTTCTCCGCCTTCGGGCGAATATTTGATTGCATTGGAAAGGAAATTTACCAGCACGCGTCCAATCAAGTTTGGGTCGAGTTCGCAATTATCACCTTCGCTCTGTACTTGAAACTTGATTGAGCGCTTCTGAATTAATGCTTCAACTGCGGCGGAGGCGTCGCTAAGTAAGCGAGACACTGTGCATTTCTCGTAATGTGCTTCGATTTTGCTTTGTGCTTTGAAGCTGAGTGCATCTGTCATTGATTGCAAAAGCTGAATCAGTGTATTCAAGTTTGTGCGCGCCTTGCTTATGTTGCGCTGTGCTCTGTCACCGAGTGAATTTTCTTCGAGCAAAGTGTCGAAGCAAACTCTGACATTCTCAAGCGCGGCGCTTTGCACTGACTGGAAGAATTCTAGAAAGTTGTGTCTGCGTTTTTCGTTTTCGCTTACGACTTGCGACATCTCGAAAAAGCTTTGCTCTAGCGAGCTAACTTCATTACGAATTGATTTTGGTTTTGGCAATAATTCGCCGTTCATCATGCCGTCGCATTTTTTTGAGAGACGGCCGATTGGCCCGGTGATGCCTCTATCGACAAGCACAAGCAATGTAAGCATCATGCCAATGTTGGCGGCTGCTGCCAGGTAAAGCAAATTTTGCGGCTCAATGTCACCTACTGTGAGGTGTTTTTCTTCTTTGCTGAGCAGGGCCTGGTGCAGTTCTTTTAGTTCAACTGTAAATTCTCGGTAGAGACCACCGCTTGCGTCTAAGACTAGCCTGAATGATGTGCGGGGGTCTCCGGCTGCGTGAGCTTTGTCCAGAACAGCTTCCAGAATAGTTGTGAGATCTATAAATGATTTTCTGAGTCGATTGGCGCCTTTGGTATCTAGTCCGAGGTCTTCAAACTCTTTCACCGTGGCATTAGCCATTGCCAACGTATCGTCGTAACGCAAGTGATATGCAGCCAGTTTTGCTGGAGTTAAGTCTTTGCGTGCTTCATCAACTGCATCGAATGCTTTTTGTGCTGAAAGCATCATGCTTGAAATTTTTGCTGAGCCTTGAAGTAGTTCAAACTCTCTTGAAGCCGCTCTATCTGCGTTAAGCACGTCAACGCAAAGTATGCCGAGAAAGGCAGCCTCTATCGCAGCAACAATCAAAAAGCCACCGACCAGTGTGAGTGCAAGCGTTGATTTGACCAGTGCGCCCAGCTTTCCGGGCGACCTGCGCAATGCTTTTGGTTTTTCCATCACTGCTTGCACTGGTGAAGAACCCCGGCGGGCAATCGTCCGATAATCAGCTCTCTTGACGAGAGGACCCTAATTGCATTATAGCGATACGTAAATAGGCTTCACTGCAGCCTTTTCGGCTTTAGATGCTTGCCTGGTAGGCTTTTCAAGACATGAGAGGACTTAAAAAGCCGGAACCGTGATTGAAATTAAGCCTGCGCCAGCGGTAAAACGATTTCTGCAAATGTGCCCTGGCTCGGTTTTGAACTTATGCTCAAGCTGGCTCCCTGAAGCCTGCTAAGCCTGTATGCAAGCGGAAGACCGATGCCGGTGAGCGGCCTGCCATCTAAATAGCGAAAGCGTTCGAAAATTTGTTTGGCTAACTCTTCTTCAATGCCGGGCCCATGATCTTCTACTCTTATCAGCCAGTCTGACTCTTGAGGGCTGGGGTTGAGAGTGATTTCAATTTTTTGTTTGGCTTCGCTTGCATTAACTGCATTTTCCAAAAGCGAGTCTAGTGTGCGCTCAAGCAAAGCTGCATCTGCAATTGCTTTAGAATGAAGCTGTGAGCCTGCTTTGTTATTGAATACAATGGCTAGATTTTTTGCATCGGCTATTTCTTTCCATTGCCTTGTTCTCTCTTCCACGAAATTTGCCAGGTCGAGAGGCGCAGGTGTAGCCTTAAGTGTTCCGGAGTCTGCTTTTTCAATCATCAAAAGGTCGTTGATTTGTTTAAGCAGGCGATTAACTATCGCGCTGCTCTGTGCTACTTGCCTTTCTGCCGATTCGCTTAGAGGTCCGTAAACTTCTTCTGCAAGTAGTTCTAGCGTAAGCATGATTGCCGACAACGGTGTTCTAAGATCATGTGAAATGACTGCCATGAGAGCTTGTCTTTCAGATTCGGCTTCGCGAATAGAGCTGGACATCGCGCAAAGCTGCGCATCTAAAAATGAAAGTTCGTCGTTGCCTTGCTTGTCTGCGCTGAGTTGTTTTCCTGCGGCGAAATCGCGCGACTTACTTTCTAATTCGCTGATTTTGCCAATAATTTTGAGTCCGTAGATGCTTACGGCAAAAAGCAAAATCAAATCGACTCCGCCAGCTATCAGCAGTGAAACAAATATTTCGCTGCGCAATTTTCGCGACCAGTCATATGAAACTTCAATGGCTTCTCTTTGAATTTCGATGACTTCAAATAATTCTGTTTCCATTTCATTGGCACGGTCTGCGACCTTTTGTGCCAGGGCCCCGAGTGTAATTTGTCCGGCAGTCTCTCTATTTATAATTGCGTACTTGATTGCTTTGCGGATGAATTTGAGGCGGGTGATGATGCCTTCCGTTTCTTTTGTAATGTTGCTGTCTTTGCCGGCTTCGTTTAGTACTTCTGTTGCCTTTTGCTCTTGCTCGCTTATCATCGGCAGGGCTTCTGAAAGTAGTTTTGTGTCGAGCGTGGGGGCTGCCATTTGCAGTTTATAACTCCAAATCAAAAACATGCTCAGCATTTCATGCGAGTCAATGAGCATGGCTTTCTTTTCGTTATAGCCTTTAGCTCTGCTTTGTGATTGGACAAATTTGTCGTTTAAGGTAATTGCCAGCAAGCTCTGGAATAGCAGAAACGAAAGTAGCATTATGCTGAAAACACGCTTGAGCCCGCCGTTATTGATTCGCGTTTTGCTTTGCTCGCTTTCGCCGGTTGATGCCTTTGTTTTTGCACCGGCACCTTCCGGTGCTTTAGTGGGAATCTCAAACCAGAATTTACTGCCCTTGCCCACTGTGCTGCTACAGCCAATTTCGCCCTGGTGTAGTTCGATGATTTCTTTGCAGATGCTCAATCCCAGCCCTGTGCCGCCGCGTGCCTTGCCGTCGGGAGAGTTTAGTTGGCTATATTTCTTAAAAAGTTTTGCGGCGTCTTCATCTGAAATGCCGGGGCCTTCATCAGTTACGCTGATGCGCAGGCGCTCATCGATTTGCGAAAGTTTGACGACTACCTTGGCTGAGTCCGGCGAGAATTTTATTGCGTTTGAAAGAAGGTTTACCAGCACTCGTTTTAACAGCTGGAAATCGCCGTCAAAACTGAGATGTGCCCCCTCGACTGCGACAAAAATGCGTCGTTCTTGAATTAAAGCATCGAGCGCCGAAATGGACTGGCGAATCAACTTGTCGCTCGAAATAGTGCTGATTACTGCTTTTAGTTCTTCCTTCCCTTTTGAGCTCAGCGCATCAGACATGCTTTGAACGAGGTGGATAAGCGAATCTAGATTATCGCCAGTGGCATGGCAACGTGAAAGTGCTCGTTTGTCCATGTATGGGTCTTTGCCGAGCAAGTCTAAAATCGAGCGCAGTTTTTCTAAGGCAGACATTTGCACTGCCTGCAGTATTTCTAGATAAGTGACTCGCTTCTTTATGTCTTCTTGGACAGTTTTGGACATTTCGTGAAAAGACTGCTCTAGCCCACCAATTTCATTGCTCACTTTGGCTGGAGCAGGCAGCACTGCGCCTTCCAAAATACGATTGCAATTTTGCGAAAGACGAAAAATTGGGCCGACAATGCTGCGCTCTACCAGGAAAACCAGGACTGCGAAAATTGCCAGGTTTACTGCGATTGATATGTACAGAAGATTTAGCGGTGCGATGCCGAAAAGAAAATCAGGCTCAACCTTTTTGGAAACAAGTGAGTTGATGTACTCCATCTCTTTCAGGAATTCACCATAGCAGGGCGAGCCGACAGTGAGATATTGCTGGTATTGGGGCGTATCGTTCCAGGGTTCTTTTTGCTGAAGCCAGGGCGAAACCATTTTGTCCAGCGCATCCATGCTGCGTTTTTCAGCTTGCAATGATCCTGCGTCGATGCCTACTCGTTTGAAATCGTTTTCGAGGTTGTTTATTTCATTTAGAACATCGCCACGCAATCTCTTATATGTGGCGTATGACTTTGGGTCTTGCGGATTTTCTGCGCCTTTGCCGATTGAGTCCCACATCGGTTTGGCCTTTTGCACAACAATGCTGATTGACTGGCACAGCTTTATCAATTGCATTTCGCGCAAGGCTGCTTTATCGGCGCTAGACACGTCGTAGGCAAAAGTCGCAATAAATGCAGACTCAATCAAAGCGACCAAAATTGCGACAAGCACAAGCGAACGCGTCAGCGGTGACTTCAGTAGCCTGCGTAAGTCAGCATCCGATTTACCCTTTTCAGCGCCCAGACTTAACCTCCTGGAGAATGCGGGCTCTTGCCGGTGAATATCTTTTGCCGTTTTAGCAGACCGGGCCTGATGGGGCTGCGCTGCCACATGCTTTGAGAACCGAGTCGATGCGGGCTACTTTGAATACTTTGTAGACAGTCGGTTTTACGTTTTTCAAATGTACTTTGGCGCTCAGTGAAACGGCTCGCATCAAAAGTTCTTCCAGCCATTCAAGTCCATCAACTGTGATGAATGTGCAAGCTGAAAAGTCGAGCACTACGTCGACGTTGCCGTTTGCCAGAGTAAGGTCAACCTCGTCGATTTGCCTGCTGAGTGAAGCTGGCATTTCAAACGTCGCCTGGTTTTTGTTTTCTACTGTTTCCATTTTCTTTCCTTTACGGACGTTGGCGCGGTGGGTAAGACCTGATGAACAATTCTTTGATGTCGGTTAGAAGAGCCAGGCGGGGGTTGGTCCGCAGGCTCATGTCTTCAAATGAACTCTTGATCAATTCAGGACCAGCCGCTTCAAGGTCTGCAACTGAGATGCCGAGGTCTGAAATTGATGTTGGTTGCTTCAACGAAGTGAGCAAGTCGTAGACTGCGCGTCGCAGAAGAACTACCAGTTCTGCATCGGTCAATCCTGGTTGTTTGTCGTCGAGTCCGAGGAAGCGCGCGGCTCTGGCGTATTTCTTCGGTGCGACATAATGCGTGTGCGTTGAGTGCGGCGTTATTTTGCGCGGCATTTCTGAGTTGTATTCCAATGTCGTGAGCAAAAATACTCCGTTTGCTCTTCCGTGCGGAATATCAAATTTGGCGCCCAGACTATGTGCCAGGGCATGGTTGGCGCCTACTGAGGCGTTGCCGATAGCCATGCCGGCCAGGCAAGCTGCATTGTGCAGTTTGTGTCTCCAGACAACGTTTGAGCCGTTCTTGATTGCTTCGGGCAAGGCTTCAAAAATCAGGCGGATTGCTTCAAGCGCAAGACCGTCTGTGTAGTCTGACGATAAGATCGATACCAGTGCTTCAAGCGCATGGGTGAGCGCGTCAACTGCCGTGTCAATCGTGATTTGTGGCGGCAGGCTGCGTGTCAATTGTGCATCGAGAATAGCCACATCAGGCAGTAGTGACTCGTCTACAAGTGAGAACTTTCTGTGTGTTTCGGCGTCTTTCAGCACCGCGAATGGTGTCACTTCCGAGCCTGTTCCGGATGTGGTTGGTATGGCTACAAGCTGTGTGCTGTCTCCTTTGGGGAATTTAACAACGCGCTGACGGAAGTCTAAGAATGGTGTTTCTACATCTGAAAGTTTCAAATCTGGCCAATCGTAAAAGAGGCGCATGATTTTCGCTGCGTCGAGAACAGAGCCACCGCCCAGGGCGATGATTGTATCGGGCTTGCTCTTTCTCATCATTGCTACTGCTTTTTCAACAGTAGCCATGTCTGGCTCCACAGCTACCTGGCTGTAAACGTCTACGCGGCAATTAACCGGCAAGCGCTCTAGCACCATTGAGAGGTGACCGCGGCTTGCTGCCGATGCTGAAGTAACTACAAATGCCGATTTTGTTTTTAGTCCGCGCAAATGTTCTATGCTGCCCGGATTGATATAAATGTTTTTTGTTGTTTGAAAGCTCATCACAAAGTTTTTTCTGTGTGGAACTCTCTTTAAGTTGAGCAAGTTGTGAACGCCGACATTGTCTGTGGTGATATTGCCGCCGCCAGTGCCGCAACCGAAACTCAATGTGGTGCTGAGATTGTTGTATACACCGCCAAGTCCACCAATTGATGTAGGTGAATTGACAATGACCCTGCCTGCGTTAATAGCATTTGCATATTGAATGATGACGTCTTCGTCAGTGGCAAAAATTCCGCTTGTGTGCCCGGTGCCGCCGGCATAGTTGACGTCGAGTGCGCGGTTGATGCCTTCGTCTACACTATCGACTGCCACCACTCCAAGTACAGGCATGAGTTTTTCAACAGCAAGCTGGTGATGACGCAATTCGCCTTGCAGTGGGCAAAGCAAGATTTTTACGTCGTCGGCTGTTTTGATGCCTGCTGCGTCAGCGATTAATTTTGCCGGTTGTCCGACAAATTTGTAGTTCATGCCTTTTGTGCGCTGGTCGATAACTGTTTGTGCAACGCGCTGAACTTCTTCTTCACTGCAAACATGGCAGCCGAGCTTGGTGAACATTGCCAGGGCTTCGTCGTATACTTCGCGGTCAACTACGAGAGTTTGTTCGGACGGGCATTCAGTGCCATTGTCGAATGTCTTGGAAATGATGATGTCTGTGACAGCGCCTTCGATGAATGCAGATTTGTGAATGTAAACTGGCGTGTTGCCTGCGCCTACGCCGATGGCCGGTTTGCCTGAGCTGTGCGCTGCTTTAACCATCTGTGTGCCGCCGGTGGCGAAAATCAAGTCTACATCAGGATGCACCATCATGAGCTCGGTTTCTTTGCGCAAGCGTGGTGATTTTTCCACCCAGGTGATGAATCCTTTTGGCGCGCCGGCTGCAACCCCAGCGTCATAAAGAACCTTAGCTGCGAAGTTGCTGCAATTTGCCGCCATCAAGTGAGGGCTGAATATAAGCGTGTTGCGTGTTTTCGCGGCGCAAAGGCTTTTGAAAATAATTGTGGAAGTCGGGTTTGTCACCGGCGACAAAGCGAGAATGACACCCATGGGCTCAGCAATCTCAACCATGTTGTCTTCGGGATATTCTTTGACTACGCCTACTGTGCGCTTGTCTTTAATCTGGTTGTACAAAAACTCGGAAGCGACGAAGTCTTTGAGCATTTTGTCTTCAAGTTGACCCATGTGGGTTTCTTCGTGCGCCATTTGGGCAAACGTATATACATGCTCAAGTGCTGCCAGTGTCATCGCTTTGACGATGCGGTCGACATCTTCCTGGCTGTACTGTGTGAAAACTGCGGCTGCTAATCGCGCCTGTCTCACCAGATGGTTAACGTGTTCGGTTAAAGATCGTTCATTCTCTGATTGTTGAGAGCCTGATCCAACTGATTGCTGTTGCGACATTTTGTCCACCTGGTTGTGTATGAGCGGATTTGCTCTGCCCTTTAGGGCATTTTGGATGCGGCTCGTCTTTGACTTTGCGCTCTGTGTGCTGGTTTTCGTCTGCTTACTCTGCTTGCCAGTAGCTGGAAACTCGGTAGAGCGTTAGGTATACGCGTTATATTAGCAAGTGTATGGTATCAATCTGCCGAGCCATCTATATTTTAGAAAGTATTGAGAGAATCTACTTGTATGCGGTAATCCCCACTTGGCAATGAAAGTTAATCTGCCTAAGATTGACTGGATACTTAAGTATCTTATTGACCAGGCGTGAATATTAGGTTCGGTTAAGGTTTCTCAAAGCATGCCCGACAATTTCAGGGAAGAAACAATCAGTCATTCGCAGCTCAAGACGACAGGTGTCATGTCTCTGGCTATTGCTGCGTTCAGCATAAGTTTGTGTGCACCGGTCTTCGCGGCTGACTTTGCCAACGCCAAGAAAGTTTATGCGCCGGCAAGTTCATACGACCGTCGAATTGACTTCAGCTCGATTCGCGAGCAGTACACAGTGCCCAGCGGCACAGCAAAGACTGCAAGCAAGAAAAGTTCAAGCAGCTCAACAAAGTCGGCTTCAGCCAAAACAAGCACAAGCAAGACTGTTTCAAGCAGCGCAGCCCATTCGCCTGCAGCTGCCTCTGCTACAAAATCTGCTAGCACTCTGGCTCATAAAACTCAGTTGAAACCAATGGAGCCCATTCGTGGCACCTTCAATTCAGTTGCCGCCACCAACGGACGAATTCCGACCAGCAAATCAATTTCAGATATGACCCATGGATTGGGCTCTACTGCACACCCTGCCACTATTGCCAAGTTGAAAGAAACAGCAATTCAATTGGAAAAGAGCGGCAAGCTAGAGGAATCGCAGCGCGTCCTTACAAAAGTGACGCAGCTCGCGCCAAACGATAAGGCGGCTTTTCATCAGCTTTCTGAGCTAAATGTTGTCAGAGCTAAGGGCTATCTGAAAGCAAATAATTTCCCTGATGCATTGCTTGCAGCCAGGCAAGCTCTAGCTGCAAATCCGGGCAATCCGGAAGCAAACGATGTGTTGAATCAGCTTTACAGACGTGTTGGTGCCGACCCGAATGACGTCAGCAGTCGGCTGAAAACGGCAAGTACTCTTTATGCGCAAACGCGTTATCAGGAAGCAGAAGTAGAATATCAAGCTTCGCTTAATGTGAAAGCCACACCAGATGCACACATCGGGCTGGGCAAAGTGGCGCAGAAACTGCGTGGTCCAGCTGCAGGCAAAGCTGAATTTGAACATGCTCTTGAGCTTGACTCTAATTCCGCCAGTGCTCATCGTGAGCTCGGCATGCTTCATTTGAATAATGGCGATATTGTAAGTGCCAACTCTGAGTTGAGCCGCGCCCTTATCCTCGATCCTTCGGACAAAGCAGCCGGAGCGCATCTTACCCAGTTGTGGCAAACGCAAGTATCAAAATTGCCGAGTGCAAATTCGCATTTGGGATTGGCGCGCGCTTATCAATTGAATGGCGACCTTCAGTCTGCCCAAAACGAATATCGTGAAGTGGTGCGTTTAGACCCCAACCATCCTTATCTTCCCGCAGCAAGGCAGAGTTTCAAAATAGCTTTAGCTAAGCAAGAAGCAGAAAAGAGCCTTGCTGCTGCAAAAACACTTGAGTCTCAAGGACTATTGCGTGAAGCATATGCAAAAGCGCAAGAAGCTGTGGCTTATGCTCCTGGAAATACCAGCTACAGACTTTATGAAGGTGAAATACTCGAAAAGCTTGGACAGGCAGCTCAGGCAAAAGAAGTCTATCTAAGTGTATTAAAGGATGACCCGCAAAATCTTTCAGCTGTGCAGAAAATCAAGAGCCTTGCTAACGTTTCAGCTGGCTTAGGTCTGGCTGCGGCAGGCGGATTGTTGCCTGGAGGCACAGGTATCAGCACTCAGCCGGCAGGTTTTCCCGGCACCAAATTTCCAATGGATGCGATTACTGCAGGCAGCATGCTTACTACAGGCGGCGCCGCCAATGGGCAAGCTGTAGATCACATATCATCTTTGTCCGGCTTTATGGGTCAACTTCGCAATCATATGTTGACTGCAAAAGATACAAACCAAAAGTTTGAAGACAATGCACACAAAATCATGAAGCAACTCGTAAATCCAGATGACGGCTCTGCCGTTGGCGGTGTTACTGCTGCCGGTGGTGACTCTGATAGTGACATTGTGAAAAAGCTTCTGGCTGGCCCATCGCCTTCAGCTAGCGCTACGTCAACTGCAGGAACTGAAAGTGGAGCTGCGGCTGCTCTTGCTGGAGCTGCTGCTGCGCTTGCTGCTGTGAAAGGTAGTGCTGCTGCTCCTGCTTCATCGGTAGCAAATATAGCTGCTCCAAGTGCTGCCAGTTCGGTTGCGGCTCCGGCTGCTGCCAGTTCGCTTAGCTCTGCCTCTAAAAATAGCTCATTGCAGCGCTTGCAAGATCTAGAAAAGCAAAACAAGATGCTGCAAGAACAACTAAGCAAGCTCAAATCAGTCGCCGAAAAAAAAACTAAAAGCGTAGGACATTCTGCATCAACTGCAAGTCGCTCAAGCTCTCCAGCTATGAATAAAAGTGCTTCTGCGCCAGCAACGTTGCCTGCCGCATCAAGTCTTGCGACGCCGTCATCAGGCTTTTCGCCTGCAGGCAGTGAATATAGTTTGCCGCCATCAAGTCCTTCAGTTGCCGACTTAGCTCAGTATGCAACACCGATAACTCAGGCGCCATCCTTCGTTGCTGGTGCCGGTGCTCTCACTGCGGCTCCCGGTGCGGCTGCTGCAGCCGCTATTCCGTCAGTCATAGGAATGGGCATGCAGCAATTTCCTGCTTCTCAAAACTTCCCATCAGCTGCTCAAGCACAAAGCATCGCCGCGGCGCAGGCGCAGTACTTAAATCCTACCCCGGCTCAGTATGCGGTTCCGGCGCAAGCTCCATATGCTGCTGATGCCAGCCACTTAAACTCGCCTCAACCCCTAAATATAGCGACATTGCCTGCTTCATCGGCCATAGGAGCGCCTTCATTGCGCCCGGCTATCGCATCAGCGCCACAGGGTGTCAAGTTTGAACTCAAACAAATCAAACCTACTTTGCGCGACGTGCAATTGAAAGTATCTTTGCGCAACGACACTGATGCGCCGTTGAATTTGTCTGATAAGGTTCAAGCAGTAATTAAGTACAACAATCTTACTGAAGCCGAGATGAAAGTCGCTTTTGATTCACCTGTTATTGCACCTCATAGCACCGTTGATGGTGTCGTCAAAGTGCCGTTTAACAAAGTTGATCCAACAGCAGACCTCGTGCTGCGCAATATGCCTGCGCCATGTGGTGATGAGTTGCATATTGTCAAAACTGCGATTTCGCAGAAATAGTTTGCCCTGGGCTTAATCTGCGTTGACAAAAAAGACTGGCGGGCATCCTTTTTGGGGTACAACTCCTGTTGAGTCACCGCGGGGAGTTTTGAATGACGGCCAGGTCTCTTCGACTATTAATATCAGTCGCGCTGGTCTTTGCTGTTTTCCTATATCTGGTTTCTGTGCAAATGAACGGCATGGTGCCGGTAAAGGCCCCTGATGAGGGCTTGCTTGGAGGACCAGTTAAAGGGCTGACTCGCTGGCAACTGTCGAAGTTTGAAGAAGGGCGCTCGTTGTTTTCCAAGCAGTTTTCTGTAAAGGAGGGGCTTGGTCCTCTCTATAATGCCAGTTCGTGTTCAGAATGTCATGGTGGCGCCGGCACCGTGGGTGGTGCTGGTGATGATCTGGCTAAGAGCAGTATAAGCATGATTGCAAAACGAGTAGATGGCGGTAAGTTTGCAAAAGAGCCTGCCAAATCCGTGCTTACCAAAACTGAAGCGGCGGATCTTGTTTCGTTGATAAATGAGGGCGGGCCTATTCTCGTGAGAAATTCAATTAGCGATTTGAAAACAGATCCACCTGTTTTTGCTAGCCCATGCCCTGTTGAAGCATCAAAAGCCATTCCTAAGGATGCAGAATTTCACTCCAGGCGAATTGCAACTCAAATGTATGGGCTGGGTTTAATTGATTCGATACCTGATGCTCTGCTTACTTATTCTGAAGCACAGCAAAAACGAAATCCCAAAGCACCGCACGGTAGGTCGGTGCAAACGGCTCGTCTTTCGTTTTCGTCGCCTGCTGTTGGACGCTTTGGTCACAAGTGCCAGGACAACTCTTTGTTTGTTGTTGCAGCTAAAGAGTTTGGTGTTCAGCTCGGTGTAAGCAACCCAATCTTCAGGCATTCAATTAGTACTCAGGGCTTGGACAAGTTTCCGGATTGTGTCAAAACTGCCTGCCCGCCCGACATCAATAATGATGGCAGCACGATAAACAAAATAAATTTCTATCTGATGACTCTGGCTCCGCCGCCTAGAGGTCCCATTACTGTAGAGGTTCGCAGGGGCAACACGGCCTTTCAAAAGGCTGCTTGTGCGAGCTGCCATATTCCAGCTTTTCCAACTCCTGAAAAAGTTTTCGTGATAAACCCTGATGCTGCGCCGATGAAAATTGAAGAATTGCCGCCGGCAAAACCCGGTGGAGAAGCGCGCCTCAGTCTGCTAGCAGAGCCAAAAACAGTCGAGGTTCGCGCGCTGGAAAACAAGACTGTTGATGCCTATTCTGATTTCCTTGTGCATGATATGGGTGCGGCACTTGCCGACGGGATAGCTCAAGACGGCAGCAAAAGCTCCGAATGGCGAACTGCTCCACTTTGGGGCTTGCGCATGCGCAAGTTTTATATGCACGATGGCAGAGCAAAAAAAATAGAAGAAGCAATCGCGATGCATGCTGGGCAGGCTGCTGATTCTGTCAAAGAATATGGCAAACTTTCAGAGCAGGAAAAGAAAGACTTGCTCGCATTTCTCAATTCTTTGTAAATTTGCTGGCACTATTTTGCTTAACCGTTTGGGGCTGAGTATTGAACTCGCTTTTGTCCGTTGGGATAAGTCTCGGTGACTTCTCCTGTTTTTGGATTTACGTCATATTTTGAGCTGCTGTCATGTGGATGACCATTTGAGCCTTCCCACGTGTACCATTTGCCATCGGCTGATTTGCCGTAGCCTTCTTTCAATTCGCCATTTTTGTCATACTCAAGTATGTCTTTCAATTGGCCTTGCTTGTCATAGCCAAAACGGACTGTTTTGCCGGCTGCTGTCACTGTGCGCTCGACATGACCATTGCGATCGTAATCGACTTCTGCGCCATTTTGATATTTAAGCTCTCGGCTATTGTCTGGGTGAGTTACTTCTGTCTGGCTGCCGTCCTTCGCTGTGCGCGTGAGGTCGCCGTTGGGTGCCACGTCATAGTCTGATTTGTCGCGCACTCCCTGGAATTGATCTCCTTTGTATTTCGCCCAGTACTCACCTTCATTTTTCATTGTGCTGCCATCTGGGTTGTGAATTTCGCTGAGCTTTCCGTTTTCCCATTTGTAAGATGTTGTTTTGCCGTCAGGATGTTTTACTGAGCTTACGTGACCTTCAGCGTCTGTGCGAACTTCAGAGCGGTCGGGGTTGATCAAGTTTTTGTTGCCGTTTTTGTCTTCAATTAGAGTGCGGCCGTCTTTCGATGTTTCAGTATGTCCGTCCTGGAAGCCTGATTTTGCAATCGTTCCATCGGGGCTGTATTTTTCGGTGTAGCCGTTTTTTTCTTTGAATGTAATTTCGCCGTCATTATCAACTTTGACGTCACCGTTGAGGTGCATGTTTTTCTTGTTGTGCTCGTCGTAATGATTCCAGCCGTCTTTGTCTTTCTTCCATGTGCCGTCTTTGTCTTTTATTTCGTTGGCTTGTTTATGCTCATCATATTTGATATCGATTTTGCTGCCGTCTGGATACTTGATGCTTTTCACTGTGTCATCATCGTTGCGGTCGCAATTTACGTATTTGTGAGGCTCTACTTTTTCAGCTTCCCCGTCGCCAGGTTTGCCCATCTGGTTTGCAGCCATATTACTGTCGAAAAATGTGGGCTTGTTGCCAAAATATTCCATTGTGCTTTTATCTCGAAGACCGCCCTTTCGCGCTTCGTAGTATGACTTTGTGCCATCGGATAAGTCTTTCATTCCTGCTTCAGCTTCTTTGTGCGCCGCTGCTGAATCTGCAGGCTTTGAGTCAGTTGCTTTGTCAAGGCTTTTCTCTTGTAGCTCTTCAACCATGGTTGTTTCCCCTTAAAACTGCCAAAAAACAGGCTGAGTCGGCCGCCCCCACATGGGCTAATGGATTTTACTTGCGACTTCGAATAATTAGGTCGGCTCTAGTATGAAAATTCGTTGATGCTGATAAGCCTCAAGTTTCCAATTTCCTTTTTTACCTGCAGAAGTAGACAATTGATGATGCAGGGACGCTGGGACGAGCAAAAATTAGAGGGGATAGTGTATGCATAACGAAGATGATTCGTTTGGCGATAGCCAGGCGGAAAAGTTGGATTGTTCTCTTCATTGGCTGACACAGGCAATGCACGATGCAAGCAAAGCCGGCTTGCCAGTTCAAGCAAAAGGGATCTGGTCGTCACCTCATAGTGAAACTGACGAATTGCTTCTTCGTTTTTCAAGAATTATTTGCACGCATGAAAACTCGCCGCCATCGGTACTTAGCTGGCTTTCTTCTTTTGATAATCATAATTTGCAAGAGCGCATAGCCGAGCATCCAAACACGCCGAAAGAAGTTTTGCACAAGTTATCGAAAAACGCTCATCCTGATGTGCGTTCAGCGGTAGCTGAGAATCCATCTACTCCATTTGAGCTCTTGTTTGCTCTTTCTCAAGATGAACACGAAGATGTTCGTTTTCGCCTTGCCGGAAATCATGAAGTTCCGCAAGAAATATTGAACATACTGGCTGAAGACGGGAACCCCTATGTGGCTCATTGTGCCAGACAATCAAGCATGAAAAAATCGCAGTCACATGTGCAGCCATCTAGCGCGTTGAACGATCGTTTAACTGTGTTGATTGTTGACGATGATGATTGGGCCAGGTCTGCACTGGCTGTATCTTTGAAATTTGACCCGCTAATTAATATTGTGGGGCAAGCTTGCAATGGCAGGGAAGGAATCAAGCTTGCCATCGAACAGCAACCCGACATAGTTTTGATGGACATAGGCATGCCTGGGATGAATGGTATTGCCGCAACAGCAGAAATAAGGGCCATGGTACCAAGTTCAAAAGTGATTATGGTGACTGCGAATGATTCAATGCAAGACATAGTGAGTGCCTTTGGACATGGTGCGGAAGGCTATCATTTGAAGTCTACGCCAAATCAAAATTTGGCTAAAGCAATTCGAGTGGTGGCGTCTGGTGCTTCGTGGCTAGACCCGGCGATTGCAAGCACCGTATTGCGAGAACTTTCCAATACGTCTATTTCAATCATGCAAAGCATGTCGATGGTTGAAGATGACGGCAAAGCCCATCGTCTGTCAAATCCTGTGCAGACATTGCTTGCGATTGTAGAAGAATATGTTGCTGCAAAAAATATTACTGAGGCGCGGCACATTTGTCGCGCAGCGCTTTCTCTGTCTCAGGCGCTTTATGGTGATGAGTCATGCGGCACTAAGAAAGTTATGTCGCGACTTGCGGAGCTATATTTCCTCGAAGAGGAATATGGAATAAGTGAATCTACTTATCTCGATTTTGCCAAAATCCAATCCAAGCTTTCTGAATTAGATGACCCGTCATTGGACAATCACCTGTCTTTGTTGGCTGAGTTTTACGACTTCCGTTGGAACCATGAACAAGCTGAGTTGTTTTATTCATGGTTGCTACGAGTAAGAGAACGAATTGGCGACCAGGACAAGATTGAAGAAACGCGCAATCGTCTGAGAGATTCGATGAATCGAAGGAAACTTTCAAAGCAAAATAGCCTTCACGGTGAATCTTTTATTCTGAGCTAATGCCTGATTGGACCTTCTGTTTGTCTAAGTGTAAGCAAGGCTGGTGTGACAAGCGCCATTGTTACGAAGGCGCCATGTGCTGGTGATTGGCATCTAATTAAGATGCGCTTGTCCATAACAGAGCCGAAATAAATCACGTTTGAATTTTTGTGGCTGTCATCATAATAGCCAGGCGTGATTGCGCAGGCTACGGCTCTGGAGAATTTGATACCGTTGATGGTGACATCTTTGGGAGGCTCGACTATTTCTTCTTTCGCGTAGGCGCCGTTTAGAAAGCCCTGAATCGTGCTGTGTTTAAAGTGACCTTTGTCAATGTTCTCAAAAATTTCAACCTGAAAAGTAAATTGCTGCCCCGATTTTTTTGGCTTGTCGTAAAATTCATAGGTCGATACCCAGCTGTCATCATCATCTCTGCCACCCATGCATCTTGTTTCATAGCAAGATGGGCAACTTATTGCATACTTGCCCAATCTTGAATTGCCAATCGTTATGCTGCTGGCGTTTGCCATGAAAATTTTCGATGCTTCTTCTACCGCAGTTTTGGCGTCCTGATTGAGGTTGCAGCTGCTGCAAAGGTAAGCATAGTTTCTCAGAGCCTCTGCTACTGATTCACTTTTGGCACCATATTTCTGGCGGTAAATTTGAATGAGCTTTTTGTATGGAGCGATGGCATTGGTAATTTGTTTTTGCTTGTAGGCGTTTTGAATTTCATCATTGAGCGCGCTAATTTGATCTGCCGCTTTGTCAGTGCTTGCTTTGTCGCTGCTTGCTTTATTTGAGGCGGCTTTATTAGCTGTCGTCTTGTCCGTGGCTGCTTTGTCCGCGGCTGTCTTGTCTGCGCCTGCTGCGGAGAGGCACGGCATTGCCAGAAAAATGATAGACAGCAAAGTTGTCACAGTAATTTTTTGCAGATTTGACAATGATATCTCTTTCAAAACTTGTATAGCCACGGAAAGGCATATTACAACATTGTCAATCAGCTTTGTCAATTATAGAGGACGGCACTAAAACCCTTCGCTAGCTTTTGGTTTTGGCTGATTGAGCGGCAAGTCATTGTTCTGGATTGGCTGAGTTTCTGGCTCGCTGCCTTTGTCGTGCTTGTTCTTTTTCTCTTTTGTCTTTTTTGTTTCGGTGCTATCAGGACGAGCTGCTTTTCTATCGTTCAGCGGTGTGTAAGCGCTTGGTTCTCTATGAGTGCCGGTGCCGCCAGAGCGAATTTTATACTCACCTGGGGGGCTACCCGGAACATCGTCAATTCTTGGTGTGTCACCACCGGTGGTGCTGCGTGCGGGGCCGCCTACATGCATGCGATAGCTACCTGTAGGGCGCTGTGTTGTTTGCTCTGCGCCGTCGCTCGGTGCATCTTGTGTTTGCTGTTGCTGAGCTGCTGCTGTGTTGCGATGAATGATTGGCGGCAGCATAAGCAGTGGTGTTTTTTGTCTATACAGCCAGCGAATGGTTGCTTTGTCTGATGGTGACAACAATCTTGCGATGCCGTTGACGCACATCATGTCTTGATTGTATGGGCTGTGTTCTTTTATTCCAAGTGCGTGCCCGAATTCGTGAGCTGCTCTTTGTTGCAGTTTTTCGGGCTCTGCCGCGACGAATTCCATAACTACAGGGGTGCCTGAGATCTGGCGTCCAAGGCTTGCTTCTTTTGAGTGCAACTCATTGGCGTCATACAAAACTGCCGTGGTTAAAGCGCCGGTGCTTACACCGCCAGCACTCTCATCGCCGGCAAAACGATCGGTCCAAATAACGAAAATACTGGCAAGTGCAGGGTCTTCTACAAATTCAAAAGAGAAAAGCCCTTCATTTTGAAATTCTCGCCACTGCTCGATGCCCTGCATGACAGCTGTGCTCATGTCGGGTGTCCAACCTTTGCATTGCGGCAAAGAAAGCAACAAGTCAGGATTTTGATTTAGCAAACCGGCAAGTTCTTGGGGGCGTTGGGCTTTGATGACCGACGCAGATTCTTCCGCCATTTTTCTGCCGTCGCTGACATAAATGCGCAATGGCATAAAACGTGGCTCCCAGCGAACCAGTTTGTGTCCTACTGAGGGCTCGCCAGGGTTGTAGACTTCGGGGGGTGCTCCCTTAGGTCTGTCGGCGCCTTCTTGCAGGCTTACGCCGCTGCCATTGGGCAAACTTCCACCGGCGCCTGAGTAGTTGTTGAATCCTGCTTTGGGCAACGAACGAGTCTGCGCGCTTGCTTCATTGGGGTAAGCCAGTGCTGCAATCGTTAGTATCAATGCAGTTAAAGTCAAAGATGTGTGTGGAACGAATTTGTCCATCAACCCGAAACCCGCACTAGACTTCATTTTGGGATATATCCTTATTAAAGCATTTGTCAGGACCCGCTAGCAACACGGATGCCAGTTTCAGCCCTTGGCTTGTGGCGCTGTTGGCAGCCAAATTAAAGTCGCGCAAGATTTTGCCTTAAATTTTGCTCTTGGCCTCCCCGTCTTTGCTCGAAATGCAGCAATGGCATAAATATTCCTTTGATTAACAGTAGAAAATCCGGCCGTTTATTGGACATAATTCACATTGATGGAAAAGGTACCCCCCAAAAGCGCCTTGTCAGGTGAATTTTCTTCTTTCGTCTGTCCATTCTCCGTAACCGGGAGCTTATAATTTAATGTTGTTGGAACTTACAAAACCAATTGAAAGTGAAAGGCAAACATTGCCACAACCGGAAGCCTACCAAGCACTTAGTAAACTCGTAGCAGAAGTCGTCATAGACTTAGTCAAAGAAAAGCCAAATGCCTGCATTGGCTTCCCTACAGGGCGTACACCGCGCAGATGTTATGAAATTTTGTCTGAGCGTTCGCAGCAAGGCGCTGTTGATTGGAAAGATGTGCGCTGCTTTGGGCTTGACGAGTATGTCGATGCTGATGAGCAACATTCATTCCGTACAATTTTGAACAATTGGTTTTATCAAAACATCAATGTTTCGAAGAAAAATTTGTTCAACCCTCTCTTTCAAGATGATTATGATGCCTGCATCGCAGACAGAGGCGGATTAGACCTTTGTATTTTGGGGCTGGGTCAAAACGGACACATCGCTTTTAACGAGCCTGGCACTCCGCTATCGAGTTGGACTCATTCAGTGTGGTTGAGTGAGTCAACGCGCGCAGCAAACGCAGAATTTTTCCAGGGCGGCACAATACCAACTCGCGCCGTAACTATGGGGCTAAGCACCATTCTGGCGAGTCGGCGCATTATTTTGATTGTGTCGGGAGCCGCTAAGAAAGATATTTTGACAAGAGCAATGCGCGGCAAAATTAGCAGCGACGTGCCTGCATCATATTTGCAAAATCACGACAATGTGATGGTGCTTGCAGATTTTGAATACTGATCTGCAGGCGCGATCGATAGCGTCTGTATAGCTTGACGATAGCTCTTTTCCTCTCATAAGTAGAGGCGTTTTGAGCAGACCTGAAGCGGCACTTCAGGTGCTAAACTTGTGCGTTGCAATTAGACTGCTGTCTGGTTTTTTTTTAGATGCCCCGCAAGTCAAATCAAAACGTTCAAGCTGGCGCACATCGTATTGCCTATTTTTTGCTTGCTGTGTCGCTTTCTGTTTCTTTCTTTTTCAATAGCAACTCATGCCTTGCGCAAAGCAACCTCGTTGAGAGACCAAAGAAAGAGCTTCTGCCAATAATTGACCTGGACCAAATTTCAAAGTCCGATCGCGAACTTGCTGAACAAATTGAAGTTTGGCATATGTTTCGTGAATTGTATGACAAGAAAAATGTTGCCAGCCCTGCTCGCAAGGTTGAATTGCGGCGCTATATCCGTGAGGCTATTATTGAAAGTTATCTTGATGCAGCAAGCGTACAAGCTGAGGCAGAAAGAGAGTCAAGTGTTCTTACTGCTTTGCGGCAGAGCGTCATGGGGCGCCGTGATAAACGCGTTGAGATAAACAATGCAGCCAACTTCATTACCGCAGGCACGCTGAATACAGTTGGTTCTGTACTTGATTTTTCCACGGTTGTTCCGCCATTTAAAGCTAACATCTGCCAACTTCTGTCCGGTTCAATTTCAACTGTAATGTCTGCTTATGCCGTAAAGCAATCTAATGGTGGCAAGACGAAAGGACAGGGCGAGCCTACTGTAATCGCTGAGTTGTTCGGACGACCGACGACAGAAAGAACTGAATATCCCGAAAGTGTGTGGCGCTTTATACACGGCAATTCGCTCGAGCAGCCGGGCAAGTCACGAATTCAAGTTTTGGAAGAGAAGTGGATAAAAAAAGGCTTCTTAGAAAAGCACGGGTCAAAACGAGAGATGCTCAAATTGGACTTTGTCTCTGGTGTGACTGGCAAAACAAAGTCGATGACAATCGATGATTTGAACGATCAAATCGCCATGATTGCAGATATTTCGGAAATGACTTCGAGAATGACGCATCACCTGCGCGATTTGATGCGAATGGATGATTCCGATATTAGCAATTAAATCGAATCTGTCTATTTATTTGTCGCTTGCTGACGAATCGCCAGCGCCAATAGACCTGCCACCACCAGTGATACTGCAAGTGCTGCCAGTGAATAGACGAAGTCACTGCTTCGTGTTCTGATGAAGCCGACGATATATGGGCCGCAAGAAGCGCCCAGGCTGCCACCTGAATTTATGAGTGCAATTCCTGCTCCGGCAGATCCTGCGCTTAAGTAAGATGTTGGCACAGCCCAGAATGGGCCGACTGTACCCCAGATGCCGAAAGCTGAAAGACAAAGGCAAGCCAGAGATATTATGGGGTTGTGGCAAAATCCGCATGCCATTAAGCCTGTTGCTGCAATAAATGTTGCACCGGCTATATGCCAGCGTCGTTCCTGTCTGCGGTCTGAGCTGCCTGCGATAACTAACATGCCGATAGCCTGGAAAGCTGCCGGTACAGCCGATAGTAATGCGGTAGTAGAGTCATCTAGTTTGTCGAAACTTTGAATGATTTGTGGTAGCCAAAGCTGAAATCCATACATTCCCAGAGAGAGGCAAAAATAGATTGCTGTTAGATGCCAGACTTTTATATTGCTAAAGCTTTGCAGCTTTTCGCTTATCGCGCTTTTGCCAGTGTTCGACTTCTTGTCTGCGGTATCACGTGAGACATTGTCGATGATCCATTCTCTTTCATCGTCACTAAGCCATTTGCATTTTGATGGGCCGTCATCCATCAAAAACAAAACCGAAATGCCCAGCAAGATTGCCGGAAAGCCGGTAATGAGAAAGAGCCACTTCCAGCCTGGCAAGCCCATAATGCCGTTCATTAGAAGTACTCTTGAGGAAATTATTCCGCCTAATACACCGGCGAGTGGCACAGCCGTCATGAAACGTGCCACTGCTTTTCCGTGTTCCTTTTTGGGAAACCAGTAAGTGAGGTAAAGAATCATGCCGGGAAAAAAGCCTGCTTCGGCGACGCCCAGCATGAAGCGTAGAAAGTAAAACCAGTTTATGTCATGCACCATGCTCATAGAGGTGGACACGATGCCCCAGGCAACCATGATTGTGGAAATCCAGCGTCTTGCACCTAGTTTTTCAACCATGATATTGCTCGGCACGCCAAACAAAAAATAGCCTATGAAAAATGCACTTGCACCTATGCCGAAAACTTCGTCGCTAAAGCCGAGGTCGCGGTTCATCTGCAATCCGGCAAATGAAACGTTGATACGGTCCAAATAAGCCACTACGTATAAGAGCAGCATAAATGGAATAAGGCGCCAGCTGAGCTTGCTTAAAACTCTGGCGTCAAGTGTGCTTGTTTGCGCTGGCTGATTCAAATCGATCTGCTTGTGTAGGCTAGCGCTACATTCTATACGATATTAGCTGAATTCTTGAAGTGAGCGTATAGATTCAACCTTGTTGAGTACTTTGTCAGCCTCGTGCGAGCGGCCCGTGCTTTTCAAAACATAGGCGTAGTTTTCAAGGCACATGGCAGTGTTTGCGTGTTCAAGTCCAAATGTAGACATCCAAATGTCGAGTGCGCAAAGGAAGAGATCTTCGGCGCGTTTGAATTTGCCGTGTTGTGAGTAGAGCCAGCCAAGATGATTTAGGCTTTCTGCGATAGCTGCGTCGAATGGTTCTAATACGCAAAGGCGAATGAATAATGATCGCTTTAGCAGGGCTTCTGCAGTTTTAAATTGGTCACGATCGTGGTGCAAACTGGCCAGGGCATCTAAAACTGTGGCTAGAAATGAGTCTTCGGGGCGGCATTCATTTTCGTAAAGGTCGATGCATTTTTGATAGGCGCGTTTTGCCAGGTCAAATTCGCCACGTTCGTAGTAGCCGCGTCCTAAGTAGTAATGTATGTGCGTAATGGTTTCGTCTGATTCGTCGAGAACCTTGCGCCTGATATTGAGAGCACTCCGAAATGAAAATTCGGATTCCTCTGGGTCGCCTGTTTCGAGTTGTGTTAATCCCAGGGCAACCCACGCGTCAGCGACGGCGAGATGATCGGGACCCAGTGTTCCGCTCAGGCGTTGAACATTTTCTTGCTGGTCATGCTGCTCACGGGATCTCATCTGTCCTCGCTGGAAAATAGATCATCAATTCCAGTTTAGCAGTTGCAATACAAAGCAGCTGCAATTATGCTGAAATTGGCTTCCAGGAGAGCGTTTTGGGAATCTTAAGCTGTCTTCTTTTGGCTTTCAGGTTCTATCCTTCTGGGTGCCATTGCAACTTTATGTTCCGTTTGCAAAATTAGTTCTCTTAGCGAAATGCCCAGTCCGCTGGCGATGAACCAGAGCGCACCTACTGTTAAATTGCGAATGCCTCTTTCGACGTCACTTACGTATGTTCTGTGCAAACCTGATTTCTGTGCCAGGTCTTCCTGTGACATTCCTAGAGCTGTTCTGCGTTCTCTGATTACTTGTCCCAGTGCAACAAGAAGTGGTTCAACCTCCGACTTGATCACGGTGGTTTCCATAGATTACCTCCTACTCCGCTCATCCATTATTACACGGAGTAAATTAAGTCGCCTATCAGTCAAGTGGAGGATGGATCTGCATAATTAATACTTGCGCGACTGGGTAAAGTTCTTGCCGGATAAGACTTTACGGCTTTAGACTGCTTCGAGCTTTGAACGAGGATGGCCTGCGTGGTCTGCCCACTTTTCGATCACCACTCCTCTGAGTTTATCTAGAAATTGCATTTCTTCTTGCCCGTGATTTTCGCAACTGATTTCGTGTTCGGTCTCACCGCCATAAGCCGCTCCAGAACTGTGAATACGTACAACCGGGTGTCCTTTTTCGTCTGAATTTATCGATTCTATGGCAAGTGGAAGACCCTCTTCTGCGATTACTTTTTCGAGTAGTGTTCGCAGCTTGTTTGAACTAGGGCATGAAAAATTGTATTTCAGTTCAATCCGAATGTGCTGCTCCTTTCGTGTGGATAGAGGCAAAACCTCTTTCACTGTTTTCCGTATTAATTCAACAACTGAATGAATGTATGCCATTTAGAGACTTTAGTGTAGAAAATATCTACAATATGCTGCACGTCGACCTTGAGTGACTTAGACATAAGGAACGAATGTGCCTAGAACTCTTTTGGCTCTAGAAACAGCATCGCTCTTGCCGGGTAAACATTACAATTGGAATTTGTATTATCAGCATACGACAATGGGCTTTCGACAGGCTTGCAATGCGCTTTTCTATTCCTAACCAGTTTATGCGCTTATTGGACTTCTGTCGTGCCGGTGCAGCAATGACTGTTTCCTAGATGCCCTGCAGTGTGATGCCGATTATTCTGTCTTGCGGCGTGATGGCTTGCACAGCGCCCATGCCGTTTAGTACGCCACCAAATACGGTGTACTTATTGTCTAGCTTTGGCTGTGGTGCCAGTGTGATATAAAACTGGCTGCTGGCTGAATTCAAGTCAGAGCCAAATCGTGCCATGGCAACAACACCTGCTGCATTGTGTCTTAGTTGTTGGTGCAGCTCAAGGGGCAATGTTCGTTGTTTGCCTGTATGTGGGTCGGTAAAGCCGCCGGTGCCGTCGCCTTTTGGACAGCCGGTTTGCACCACGAAGCCTGGCACTACCCTGTGCCAGGTCAAGTTGTTATAAAAGCCGTTTTCTGCAAGTTCAATAAAATTAGCTACTGTGTTTGGAGCATATTGTCTAAAAAGGCGAATTGTAATCGGCCCCTTTGTTGTTTGAACAATGGCGATGGGGTCGGGCTTGGGTTTGTCATCAACTGGGGCACCTTGATTTAGCGCGGCCTTCGCTGCCGCAGCTCGAGCCGCAGCTTCCGCTGCTTTTTTCTTGCAGAGCGGGCAGTCTTTGTCTGTTGCGCCAGAAAATGGCCCGGCTGAGTCAGCAGCAGTTGCGGCTTCTGCAGGATTGCTCATCATGCTTTGTTGAATCAATGCCTGCGGAATCTGATTGCCGAGATTTTGATTTAACGGTTGTGCGCCGCTGGGTGGCGCCATTCCGTCAAAGGGCCAACCTGCCGGTACGAATGGCTGTATTGGCGGCCCACCGCTCATTGGTGCTTCTCGTCCCGGGTGCAAGCCTGGTTGTGGCGTGTAAGTGCCCGGGCCTACTGCTGTTTGCGTTCCGGGCAAAAGTGGCATAGTCGCCGGCACTGATTGCGGGGCTCCGGCTGCCGGCAAGACGGCCTCTGGAGGCACAAAGTCAGGATCGGCTGCCTGGGCGAAAGCGGCACTGTTTTCCGCTAAACCAAGCATCAATATAAGTAGAGCCGAGATTTTCTTTGCTTTGATCATTCTCTTTTGGCTGTGAGGCATTAGTCGAGCCAATTCACAAATAACATAAATTCATGCGACCTGCAATGTTTGACTGCGCCGATCTAAGTATTTTGAATAGGGGGTACAAAAAAGTATTGGCTTCCATATATAGGAATGCAGATCATTTCTCAGGTACGATTTCATGTTACTAAGCATAAGCACCCGGCACAAAGCAGCCAGCGACCTTGGCTATATTTTGCTCAAAAACCCGGAAAATGTTCATAGCTTTGAGTTGAGTTTCGGCAAAGCTCATGTCTTTTTTCCTGAAGCTAATGAAGACAGCTGCACTGCGTGTTTGCTACTTGATGTCGACAGTGTCACTCTTGTGCGCGGAAAAGGGCAAGGTGCAGATGCTCTGGCAGATTACGTAAGCGATCGCCCTTACGTGGCCTCTTCATTTATGAGTGTGGCCATTGCAAAAGTTTTCGGCACGGCTCTTAGCGGTAAGTGCAAGCACAATCAAGAGCTTGCTGATATGGCGCTGCCGCTGACTGCTCGCTTGCCCGTTATACCGTGCCGCGGCGGAGAGACTCTGCTGCAAACGCTTTTTGCACCGCTGGGTTATGAAATTAAGGCAGAGCATTTGCCTCTAGACGAAAAATTTCGGCAGTGGGGCGAAAGTCGCTATTACTCGCTAGAAATTTCTGGAAATCTGCGACTGAAAGATTTGCTGAGCCATCTTTACGTTTTGATACCGGTGATGGATGACGACAAGCACTATTTTGTCGGCGAGGCTGAAGTGAATAAACTTTTGAAACATGGTGAGGGCTGGTTATCTACACATCCTGCCAAAAACATCATCAGCCAGAGATATTTATTGCATAAACGCAGTCTTTCGGAGTTGGCGCTAAGTCAATTGATTGATGAAATCGAGCCGGGCGACGAATTGGAAAAGGCTCAGGAAGAGCAAGAAGAAGCTGTAGAGCGACCGCTGAGTCTAAACGAGCAGCGCATCCAGTCTGTGTTGGATGCATTGAATGAGCATAATGTGCGCAGCGTTATAGATCTAGGTTGCGGCGAAGGTCGTTATGTAAAAGAATTGCTGCAGCACAAAATATTTGAGCGTGTGGCAGGCGTCGATGTTTCGCCGCGCGTCTTAGACAAAGCTGCAGACAGGCTAAAGCTAGATAGAATGCCGCAGCACAAGAAAGACCGCTTGGCTTTGTTTCAAGGCTCGCTGGTATACAAAGATGCGCGACTTGGCGGATATGATGCTGCTATTTGCATCGAAGTAATCGAGCATATGGATTTGTCCAGGCTGCCATATTTTGAGCGAACACTTTTTCAATTTGCAAAACCGCGATTAGCAGTAGTTACTACGCCGAATATTGAGTACAACCAGAAATTTGAGGGTTTGCAAAATGGCAAGTTCAGGCATGGCGACCACCGATTTGAATGGACTCGTGCTGAGTTTGAGTCGTGGGCGCGGGCAGCGGCTGAAAAGCATTCATATTCTGTCGTGTTTAAGCCGATAGGGCCGGTTGACGAGGCTCTGGGCGCGCCGACCCAAATGGCGATATTCAGCAGCATAGACCCACCATCGCTCGAGTGATGCTGTTAATTTGTAAGTGCTTTCTTGAGTATTATTCTTCGGGAGAAAGATGTGAGAATTGAGGTTCCAGAACTTTGCCTTGTTGTTTTGATTGGCACTTCAGGTAGTGGCAAATCTACTTTTGGAAAAAGGCATTTTAAATCAACCGAAGTTGTTTCATCCGATTTTTGCCGCGGGCTCGTGGCTGATGATGAAAACGACCAGAGCGCCACTGCTGCGGCATTTGCCGTATTGCATTTCATTGTGTCTAAAAGACTTGAAGCTGGTCGTCTGACAGTAGTTGATGCAACCAATGTCAGGCAGGAAGATCGCGAGTCTTTGATTGCAATTGCAAAAGAGCAAAACTGTTTGTCTGTTGCAATTGCATTCAATTTAGATGAGCGCATTTGCCATGAAAGAAACAAAATGCGTACCGATAGAGACTTCGGCCCCCATGTGATTAGCAGGCAGGCTAAGGCAATGCACCGCTCTTTGAAAGGGCTGAAACGCGAGGGTTTTCATCGCAATTTTATTTTGAATTCGGAAGAGCAAATCGACTCGGTTCAAATCGAACGCGTCCCATTATGGACAAACAAAAAACATGACGCTGGT
Source organism: uncultured Candidatus Obscuribacterales bacterium (assembly GCA_964546815.1). Lineage (GTDB taxonomy): Bacteria > Cyanobacteriota > Vampirovibrionia > Obscuribacterales > Obscuribacteraceae > JAIEPM01. The sequence continues at coordinate 28,050 of CAZJLR010000053.1, forward strand.
CCATTCGACATCATTGGCGATATTCATGGTTGCTTTGATGAAATGTGTGAGCTGCTCCGCAGTCTTGGCTATCTGCTTAAAGAAGACCCGGCTGACCCCCTCAAGTTTAGCGCCAGCCATCCCGAAGGACGCAGAGCATTATTTGTTGGCGACCTGGTAGACCGTGGTCCAAAAACACCAGATGTTTTGCGTCTGGTCATGAACATGGTCGGCAGCGGAAACGCTTTATGTGTGGCTGGAAATCACGATGTGAAACTGATGCGAAAGCTGCTTGGAAAAAACGTGAGCATGACCCATGGTCTAGCCGAATCTTGGGAGCAGTTGGAGTCTGAGTCGGATGAATTCAAACAACAAGCGCTGAAATTTTTGGACTCGCTAATAAGCCATTATGTCTTTGACGAAGGCAAATTGGTTGTAAGCCATGCTGGTCTGAAAGAGGCTTTTCAGGGGCGCAGCTCTGGGCGCGTGCGTGAGTTCTGTTTGTACGGAGAAAGCACAGGCGAAACTGATGAATATGGATTGCCCGTGCGCTATAACTGGGCTGCCGACTACCGCGGTTCTGCCATGGTTGTTTATGGTCATACGCCGGTGCCTTCGGCTGAATGGTTAAACAACACAATTTGTATAGACACCGGCTGTGTCTTCGGCGGCTCTATGACTGCACTTCGGTATCCTGAAAAAGAGCTGCTTTCAGTGCCGGCAAAACAAATGTACTATCATCCGATTAGACCGCTGCAGCATGTGGACGCGATACCACATCCGGTGGCGATTGAAGACGGTGCTTTGAGCATAACAGATGTTTATGGCAAGAGGCTTTTGAGCACGCGCTTGCAGCGTACTATCATGATTAGAGCTGAGAATAGTGCTGCGGCGCTTGAAGTTATGAGTCGATTCGCGGTTAATCCGCGCTGGTTGATTTACTTGCCGCCAACTATGTCACCTTGTGGTACATCAAAGTTGCCCGGCTATTTAGAGCATCCCGCTGAGGCATTGAGCTATTACCATGATGCCGGTGTTGCCCAGGTCATCTGCGAAGAAAAGCACATGGGCTCGCGCGCTGTTGTTTTGCTATGCAAGGACGAAGCCAGCGCTCGCAAACGGTTTGGAGTCACGGACGAAGGCATTGGTGTTTGTTATACAAGAACAGGCAGGCCGTTTTTCAATGATTCCAAACTGGCAAACGCATTCTTAGAAAGAATAAGAGATGCTGCAAACGAGGCAGATTTCTGGAATGAGTACGAGACAGATTGGCTCTTGATGGACTGCGAGTTGATGCCCTGGTCTATGAAAGCCCAGGATTTGCTGCGCAAGCAATACGCCGCCACCGGGGCTGCTGCGGGGCGTGCCTTAGATGAAACCTGTGCCTTGCTTGCTCAGGCGGGCGCGCGCGGTTTAGCTATTGGGGAAATGAAAGAGCAGTTTGAACAACGCCAGGGCATGGTGAACAAATATAAGGAAGCCTACCGCCGTTATTGTTGGCCGGTTGATTCACTCAAAGATTTGAAGCTGGCTCCTTTCCATTTGCTTGCGACCGAAGGGGATTCGCATATGGATAAGCCGCATCTCTGGCATCTCGGTGTTTTGGCGAAGCTTGCCAGGGCGGAAGGGGAGGAGCTTTTGATGCAAACGGCGTTTAAGGCGATAGACCTTTCTAGCAGTGATGAGCGGCTTGCAGCCATCGACTGGTGGGAACAGCTCACATCTTCTGGCGGGGAAGGCATGGTGGTTAAGCCGCAGGACTTCATTGTCACCGGTGACAGGGGTATTCTGCAGCCGGCGGTTAAGTGTCGGGGCAAAGAATACCTGCGTATTATTTATGGGCCCGAGTATGATGATGAGCGCTATCTGCAAAGGCTGCGCCAGCGTGGGTTAAACACCAAACGCTCGCTTGCGCTGCGTGAATTTTCGCTTGGGGTAGAGAGCGTAGAGCGATTTGTGGCTCATCAGCCGCTTTATCGAGTGCACGAGTGCGTTTTCGGCGTTTTAGCCCTTGAAAGTGAGCCCGTAGATCCACGCTTATAGATGGGAAGTTCACCATTTCACAGTGAGATCGGGTAACCTACTATGGTCATGTCAGACAGAGAAAGTCTCATGTTACCAAAGAACCCCTGGAGCGAATATAAGCGGCAAAAGCCGGCAAGTGCCGAAAGTCTTGCGACGGCTTTCCTCCATGTGTGTTTTGTAGTCATCATGATCGGGTTCACTTACTACGCTCTAAAATGCAAACCTTTCCAAACAGTTTCGTTTGGTGCTCAGCAAACAGTAGTTCAAGAAAATCAACACGCTTTGATACCACTGCCGATACCAGCCCAAGTGGTGGGAGTGCAAAACCAAAACTTGAAAAAGAAAATCGCCGCAAGACACCTGCGCGGCACATAGCTAGATTCAAGAGGCAAGCAACATCTCTGGCGAGCACGCTCTTTATGGTAGGGGCGACGCCATGCGTCGCCCGGAAGTTAAGCTGCGGTGCTCGCTTAGACAGTTTCGCTCTATAAAATAGCGGGCGACGCATGGCGTCGCCCCTACAGTCCGTGTTGTGGATTTGGTCGCCAATTAAGGTTGAGAGCGTCGTTGCTGCAAGTTGGAACCGTCGTTGATGCAAGCCGGAGACTTAGTCGATGTATTCGCGTAAGCGGCGGCTGCGGTTTGGATGGCGCAGTTTGCGCAGTGCTTTGGCTTCGATTTGGCGGATGCGTTCGCGCGTGACGCCGAAAAGTTGTCCTACTTCTTCAAGTGTGCGCTGACGTCCGTCGTCGAGTCCGAAGCGCAGGCGTAGTACGTCGCGCTCTCTAGGCGACAGTCCTGCCATTACTTCGATGATATCGTCACGGAGAAGTTCTTGCGTTACTGATGACGCAGGTGTCTCAGCTTCGCGGTCTTCGATGAAGTCGCCCAGCTTGCTGTCTTCTTCTTTGCCGATTGGTGTTTCTAGTGAAACCGGCTCTTGAGCAACTTTGATGATTTCGCGCAGCTTGGTCAGCGAAATTTCCATAGAAGCTGCAATTTCTTCTTCGGTTGGTTTGCGACCTTTGTCTTGTGCCAGTTGTCTCGTAATCTTCTTGAGCTTGTTGATTGTTTCGACCATGTGCACAGGAATGCGAATTGTGCGTGCCTGGTCGGCGATGGCGCGTGTGATTGCCTGGCGGATCCACCAGGTGGCGTAGGTGCTGAATTTGTATCCACGCGAGTGGTCAAATTTTTCTGCGGCACGAATAAGACCGAGATTTCCTTCTTGAATAAGATCAAGGAATAGCATTCCGCGGCCAACATACTTCTTGGCAATGGACACGACTAGTCTAAGGTTGGCTTGTGTGAGCTTGCGCTTTGCAATAGCTCCTTCAGCTCCGCCACTTTCAATACGTCTGGCAAGTTCAATTTCTTGCTGTGCCGTGAGAAGTGGGATGCGACCAATTTCTCTTAGATACATGCGCACAGGGTCGTCAGATGAGAGGCCTGTTGAAACGGCCTTATCAAACTCGACCGGGTCTTCCTCTACCTTGACGTCATCGTCGTCGATGGCAAAATCTTGTGTGTCGCCGCCGCTTGGAATGGGTATGCCTGCCGGCAAATCGGAATCGTCTTCGCCGATGAGGTCTTCCAGGTCAGACGCGCCTCTGCGCTTGCCGGACTCCTCCATGCGATTAATGTTTTCTACAAAGCTTTCTTCTCGGTCTCGACCTTTGCTCACAACTTTGTCTCCAACAACAGGGCGTCCAACTTACGCTTTACTTCTTCTAGTCCACCATCAGGAGCTGTCAGCAGCTCTTGCCGCAACTTAGTCAACTGAAGGAATGTCATGGTCAGCTTTTCTTCTTCTTCCTCGCCGGGCTTCTGCCTAATCTGTAAAGACACGGCGTTTGTTGCGGTATTTAATTTTTCCTTGAGTAGCCGCGATTCGCAATCATTAAGAATAACGCTAATTGGCAAATTTTGCTTCCTTATCTCTTCAACTTTGCTATTCAAATCCCAAAGTCTTTGAGTGGCTTCAGCGTCAGGTGAAAGTCTGTCTTGCAGGTTTTGCCAGAAATCTTCCGGGCTGTGAAACCTGCCCACTGCCTCGATTGACTCTTTAATTCGCTGAAAAACGGGGTCTGTAAATTGTTCGTCGCCCAATTTGTCGCGAAGTCGCTGATAGTCCTCTGGTGAAATCAAATAGAGCGAAAGCAATGAAAGCTCTGCTTCTGCGCCGCCTGCCTTTGGCGCATTCTTAGCGACTTTTGGTCGCGCTTGCTCTGGCTCGCGGACTCCACGACGTCTAAACTGACTTACATCAGCAAGAAGGTCTTCTTCTCTTATGCCCAGTTTCATTGCCCACTGACGAATGTATTCGCCACGTCCTACGGCATTTTTCATGTTGCCCAAAATTGGCACAATCAATTTTGCTGCATCGATTCGTCCGCTGGCAGAATTCAAATCTACTGCAGAGACTGCTTTTTCTAATTGATAATCTAAAAGTGTCGGCGCAGTATTTATTGAATTTGCAAAACCAAGAGGACCCGCATTTTCATCAGTCGAACGCAAGCATTCATCAGGATCTTTGCCACCCGGAACGCGAATCGCGCGCATCTCAATGCCAATACCTTCGGCAATTTGTGTGAGTGTTTCCATGCCACGATTTACAGCTTTTTCACCGGCTGCATCAGAGTCGAAACAAAGATATACACGTCGACTTTCTGTAAATCGAACAAGCAACTTGCCTTGTCTTTCAGTCAGTGCTGTACCCAGCGTAGCGACTGTGTTTCTAAATCCAAAATGATGAGCAGTAATTGCGTCGAAATATCCTTCTACTACAATTACGCCGTCGTTTTCTTTGATTGCTTCTTTTGCCTGGTGAAGAGCAAACAAGTGTTCGCCTTTAGTGTAAATTGCAGACTCAGGTGAATTCAGGTATTTCACCTGATCGTCGCCTAAAGTTCTGCCACCAAATGCGATGACACGTCCCTGGTCATCTTGAATGGGAATCATCAGGCGATTGCGAAAAAGGTCGTAAAAATGCGTGCTGTCTGGTTTGCGTCTAACCAGTCCGGCGTCTACCAGAGTTTCGGGGCTAGATTTATTTGCTGAGACTAGATGACTTAAAAGTCCATCCCAAGCCATCGGAGCATAGCCCAGTTTAAACCTGTGAATTGTTTCTTCGTCAATGCCGCGTTTATGCAAATAATCGCGACCAATTTGACCTTCACTGGGGTCGTTTAACAAGTGTGAGTAATATTCAGCGGCTTGTTGATAGAGCATCATGATTGCGCTGCGTCTGTCGTAATACTCCTGGTCTGCCGCAGTTTCAACAAGTGAAACACCGGTTTTCTGCGCCAGTTCTCTGACCGAATCAAGAAAATCGATGCGCTTTGTTTTTTGCACAAAAGAAAAAACATCGCCGCCTTCGCCGCAGCCAAAGCACTTAAATATGCCCTTTTCCGGGTTTACGAAAAACGAAGGAGACTTTTCGTTGTGAAATGGACAGAGCCCTTTGAAATCTTTGCCCGACCGCTTCATTACTACGAGTTCGGAAACGATATCAAGAATTTTTGCTCTGTTGCGCACTTCAGCTATAACTTCAGTGGTTACGCCTTTCAATTCCTGAAGCCCTCAAGTATATGCAACGCCTATCTGCTTGCGGAGTTAACGCAAAATTCCGTCCAGCAAAATGATAGTTTTGCATGAAACTTATTTTTGCGCCTTAAATCACCAAACGGCATCTTTCTTTTTGGCTTTCTTAGCGCTTATATCCAAACCTTTAACCATGTCGCCTGCAATCAGGTTGTCTACTGCTTTGCGCTTTAACGGCGGAACCTCGTCAAGTATCATTTCTGCCCGGTTAAGCAAAGCGTCTGCCTCGTTGCCGGGCGCTCCACTCAAAATGAGACAGTTAGCCAGGTTTCGCAATGCAGGAATCTGCGCTACGTTTTTCTCACCCCAGCGTTTTTCGCGCACGGCAAGGTCGCGTCGCAAGATGCCTTCTGCCTTTTTGTACTCCAGTTGTGACACGTAAATTTCGGCTATGCCATGGAGGTTTGGCAGAGTTTCAGATGAAAGTTGTCCCAGCTTTTTCTCTTGTATTGCCAGTGACTTGCTAAAACACTCAAATGCTTCCTGGTTTTTACCTTGTTTTGAAAGTCGATATCCAAGGCTTGAAAGTGCCGAAGCCGCATCGAGACTGTCTGCGCCCAGTTTTTTCTGGTAAATCGCCAGCACTTTTCGCGCTAACTCAGTTGCTTCAGCATAACGTCCATCAAGCGAGTAGGCGGCGCCGAGTTGCTCTGCGCAGCTTGCATAAGGCATGTCGTCTGCGCCTTTCTTTTCAAATACTGGAATTGCTGCTTCAAGCAACGGTATTGCTTTCTTGCTTTTGTGCTCGCCGATGTATTGAGTTGCAAGATCTGTCATGCACTGCGCTGCTTCGGGGCTGTTTGCGCCGAGTTTGTTTTGAAACATCGCAATTGCTTTGTTTTCTTCTTCTTCCGCTTCTTTCAACTTGCCCATCGACTGGTAGAGCAATGCTACATTGGCATGAACTGTGGCCGCATCTGCTGAATCTGCGCCGCTCTGCTTTTCAACGATTTCAAGAGAGCGCTTGTAAACGGCTTGAGCTTCGGAGAATTTTCCTTGAGACTTGTACAGGCTGCCAAGTTTACTTAAAATCGCCGGCATCAATTTTGCATTGGCGGTGTTGTCAAACTTAGCCAGAAGCTGCTTGTATAGTGCCTCAGACTCGGTATAGCGCTTTTGCATTCTGTAAAAATCGGCAAGCGCCATAATTGACTGCGAGCGCTTAATTTCGTTGGCGCCCTGCTTTTCTTCCATCTTCAGCGTTTCTTTGAGCAGCTTTTCGCCTTCAGCAGGTTTTCCCTCTTGATATGCTTTCATGCCAGCTCCGAAAGTACGATCGAAATCGCCAGGCGGGTCTGCGGCCAAAGCCACAGTAAACAACGATTGCAGGCAATATGCCGAAGCAATCAGGCTAAGCACTTGGATACGCTGGAAGTTCAACATTATCTAATCTCGGATGCAATCTTATGTATAAAAGAGACTTTGGGCTAGTATGTGAGCAATTTTCGGCCACTTCTCCTTCTTTTGTATTAGCAAATGGCCATGAGTAAGTCTCTACACGAATAAGGGTCTGAACAATGAAAACACTTATTAAGAACGGTCGCATCGTAACCGCTGTCGACGATTACCGTGGAGACATTCTCATCGAGGACGAAAAAATCACAGTAATTGGCAGCAAGCTAGACATGGAAGCTGACAAGGTGATTGATGCAAAAGGCATGCTTGTCATTCCCGGTGGCATCGACCCCCACACTCACATGGACATGCCATTCGGCGGAACGACTTCTGCAGACGATTTCCTGACTGGAACGCAGGCCGCAGCCCACGGCGGAACCACCACAATTATTGATTTTGCCATCCAAACAAAGGGTGGCTCGATGCTCAAGGCGCTTGAAACCTGGCATAACAAAGCGGCGGGCAAGGCTGCGATCGATTATGGCTTCCATATGATTGTCACAGACTTGACACCAACAGACCACGTGCCCGAAATGCGCCAGTTGATGAAAAACGAAGGAGTCCTGAGCTGCAAGCTTTTCATGGCTTACCCCGGTGTCTTGCTGGTTGATGACGCCACAATTTTTAGAGCGATGAGTGTCGCCGGAGAAGAAGGCGGCTTGATTTGTATGCACGCCGAAAACGGCGTCGTAATCAACGAAATCGTCGCTCGCGCTCTGGCTGAAGGAAAGACTGCACCCAAATATCACGCTTTGACCCGTCCTACCAAAGCTGAGGCAGAAGGAGTTTACAGGTCAATTTGTCTGGCTGAAATGGCTGGCACACCGGTTTACATTGTGCACCTCAGTTGTTATGACGCACTTAAGAAAGTGAAAGAAGCGCGCGATGAAGGAATTCCGGTATTCGCCGAAACCTGCCCCCAGTACCTCTTTCTAGATTATTCAGATTACGAAAGAGAGGGCTTTGAAGGTGCCAAATATGTAATGACTCCTGCTTTGCGCGAGAAGTGGAATCAAGATGAACTCTGGACAGGACTGAGAATGAACGACCTCCAGCTTGTCGCCACAGACCACTGTCCCTTCTGTTTCGTTGACCAAAAGCAGCTTGGAGTCAATGATTTCAGCAAAATTCCTAACGGCGGACCAGGCGTTGAAAATCGCATGAGTCTTATTTACAACGGCGGCGTGGCTCAGGGGCGTATCTCTTTGAACCGATTTGTTGAGATAACTTCAACAGCTGCAGCGAAGATTTTTGGACTCTTCCCAAGGAAGGGAACCATTGCGGTGGGCTCGGATGCAGACATTGTTATCTTCAACCCTGATAAAAAGATGACAATAAGTGCCAAGACACATCATATGAACGTAGATTACAATTGCTATGAAGGCCTGGAAGTCACTGGAGTTTCGGAGACTGTCCTGAGCCGGGGCAAGGTTGTTATTGAAGCCGGTAAGTATGTCGGCAAGCCGGGAGACGGTGTCTACCTCAAACGTAGCAATATTCAACAAGGATTAAGACCAATGGCGGCAAGCACGGGGCGCAGACCTTAATCAAGGCAGCATCAGGAGACAACGGAAAATATGTCCAAGATCACAGTCAATACAGCGTTCAAGAGTCTGATCACAGAAGAACGCAATAAGCGGACGATGCATCTCGACACTCTCAGCACTGAAGAGTTGGTAAAAACAGTTCAGTCTGAAGACATTGAAGTTGCTCAAGCAGTCAGCTCAGTAGTCGGCGAAATCGCCAGGGCTGTCGATCTTGCTGCAGAGTCGCTGGCAAAAGGTGGGCGCATGGTTTATTTCGGCGCCGGAACCAGCGGCAGGCTGGGCGTTCTCGATGCTACCGAATGCTCTCCAACTTTTGGTGTAGACAATCATCTTGTGCAAGCCTGGATTGCAGGCGGCAAAGAAGCGATGTTCAGCTCATTCGAAAACGCTGAAGACTCCTTCGAATTGGGTGAAGAAGATGTTGATGAGGCTAACATCACCGACAAAGACGTAATCGTCGGTATTTCAGCCAGCGGTCGCACGCCATATGTTCTCGGCGCAATGAAAAAAGCCAAAGAGCGTGGTGCAAAAATTGTTGCCGTAGTTAACAATCCTAACTCAGCAATGGCTCAGGCAGCCGATGTAGCAATTGAAGCTCTTGTCGGTCCTGAAGCGATTACGGGCTCAACCCGCATGAAAGCTGGTACTGCTCAAAAAATGATTCTCAACTTGTTGTCTACTTCGACGATGGTGAAGCTCGGCAAAGTCTACGAAAACCTCATGGTTGACCTGAAGCCAACCAATGAAAAATTGAGAGAGCGTGCAGTTTCTATTATCTGTACAGTTTGCGATGTAAATCGTCCAATCGCTGAAGGCGCTCTGGTTGCCTCAAACAACAAAGCAAAAACGGCTATCTTGATGATTAAGCGTAAAATGGGCCGCGCTCAGGCAGAAGAATTGCTCACCAAGAGTAAGCATTCTTTGCGTAGCGCTCTGACTGACGGAATTCAACCAGCTCAGTCCTAATTCGAATATTTGCAACCTTCCCCGTTTATCCGCAGCCGCGGTCTTAAGTTGGCTGTGCTCTGTTTTGTGATATATTGACCGGACTTGTAGTGAGGTGTTTCATGAAATCGGCGTGGCTAGCAATATCTGTTTCATTAGTCTTGTTGCAAGCTTGCTCGCAGGCGCCGAAATCCGGTGATGCAGCCAGCACAAGCACTCCAGCCGCTGATTCAAGCAGCACTCCAAAGCCTGACGGCCCGACACCTAACGGTGGTCCGACGCCTGAGCAGTTGGCTCAAATGCCTGACTTTGCCCGTTATTACTATCAGTCGCAGCAAGCTTTGCAGGCTGGAAAAGTTGCTGAGTGCGAGCAGCTTCTAGACAAATGTGCCGAAGCCTCGCTTAAAGCCAAAAATCTCATCGCTTATATTGATGCCAGAGAAACAAAGGCAAAACTAAAAGACGCTGCAATCACACCAGGCGTGCAGAAAAGCAAAGAAGAAGACCTCAAACGCAAAAACGAAGCAATCAAAATTTTGGAAGACACCATTGCTGAATACGATTCGTCTACCGAACCGATGATTGGTGCGCGTCTTGACCAAACTAAGTTTATTGATGCAAGCATGTATGCTTTGAGCGACCGCAAAGACAAGGCTGAAAAAATATACAAGGATGCAATCAAGCAGGCTAAAGCAGCCAAGCCAGTTGATCACAAACGCATCGCATTTTGCCTTAACGGCTATCATCAGTACTTGCAGTATATGAAGCGCGACAAGGAAAGTTTGGAAACTCTCGCCGCCGCCCAGGCTGAATATAAGTTGTCTGCTCCTGATGCCCCGGCGCCGGGCAAAAAAGGTGGACCTCAGGGCTTTGGTCCCGACGGTGGACCGCCCAAGGCACCAGCACAAAAGTAATAACTGAATGAAGTCTCCGCAAGAGCTCTCAGACCATCTGGCTACTGTAAAAAAATGCCAGCTTTGTCCGCTTATGATCGGACCTGTAGTTACTCATCATGCGGTGATGAGTAAAATCTACCTCTGCGGACAGGCTCCAGGACCTCACGAAGGGCGCTTTGGCAAGCCGTTTGCCTGGACTGCGGGCAAAACATTATTTCGCTGGTTTGAGCGTATCGGGGTTGATGAAGAGCGTTTTCGCAACTCTGCATTTATTGGTGCGGTTTGTCGTTGCTTTCCAGGCAAGAACCCAAAAGGCGGCGATAGAGTGCCCGCGCCCGATGAAATAAAGAACTGTTCAAATTGGATGAAATCAGAGTTTGAGCTGTTGAAGCCAGAGCTTGTAATACCAGTTGGCAAACTGGCAATCGAGCTTTATTTGCCCAAGCAAAAGCTTGTTGACACGGTTGGCTCGTCATTTCGCCAGGAAGTGTTTGGCACCACATGCGATATCATACCCTTGCCACATCCGTCTGGTGCATCCACCTGGTTTAAGATGGAGCCTGGCATTTCGTTATTGAATCGTGCCTTGACTTTAATTGAAAAACATCCGGTTTGGCAGGAAACTTTTCAAGCGGAAAGCTTACGTTCTTGACAGTCGTCTGCTTGGAAAGCTCGTGCAAAATCTCTGTAAAATGCTCACTCTAGTGATCTGCTTGTAAACCGCCTCGCGTTCGTAGCGTAAACCTTTGCTGGGATGGGATTGCGGGCGTTTTTGCTTGCTCGTTTTGAATTTGTAGGCACTTAGCCTCAATGCCCGAAAGCGATATGCTGTAGGGCTTTTAGAGCTTTTGGCCGATAATTGGAAGTGGACTTGCCAATGACCTAGAATACCAGCGTTACTCAGGTAGTGGTTAGGCTACGTACTGACCACAACTGACAGAAACTGCGCTTCCATTGTCGAAAGGCAGTTTACTATCAAAACTGTTTGGGAGACGAGATATGCGAATTCGCACAATCGGTGTTGTCGGCCTGGTCGCTGCTGTAGCCCTATTTGTTGGGGTAGATACTGCTCAAGCGAAAACAGGCAAAAAGCATTGCACCACAAAGGGGCACTGCACCAAAAAGAGCCACCACTGCTGCAAAAGCTCACATTGCTGTCACGGCAATGATGCAGGTTCGGTTCTCATGAAAAAAGGCAACTGCAAGACAGAGCTTGAGCTCATGAAGAAAGCCGGCATGTGCAGCACAATGCACGGAAAAGGACCAATAACGGTTTTTGCTCCGACAGACGAAGCTTATGCAAAATTGGGCAAAGCTAGAGTTGCTGATTTAAGCGGCGACCCGAAAAAACTGTCAGCGCTTGTTAAATACCATGTGCTCAACCACAAGGTTATGGCTGGCGATATTAAAGCCGGTGGTTCCTTAGTTACTACTGAAGGCGAGTCTTTGATGACAAACAGCAAAGATGGCAAGGCTGAAGTTGATGGATGCTTGGTCATCGAGCAAGATATTCCTTGCTCAAATGGCGTAATTCATTTGCTCGACTTCGTTCCAGTTCCAGAACGCGGTAAGTAAATACCGGCCGGACAAATATTCAAAGCGCTCGCCTGAAAGGGTGGGCGCTTTTGTTTTCGGCTTCAGTTTAATCTATGCCTCTTCTGCTACCATGAAAATTCAAGGTCACCGGAGTTAGTCGAGAATGTGGTCGCTTGTCGGGAGTCTGGTATTTGTGTCGATTTTTGCGACACCGTCTATTCTTGCTCACGCAGCCAACTTGCATCCTGAGGCGAAAGTTTTTCGCGCGACGCTGTACTCTATTTACGCCATTTATTTGCTCTTCTTTTGCGGCACATCTCTAATTTCAGTATTCAATTACCCAGACCCGTTTTTATGCTTCATGATTACGGGTGGTTTTGCACTGACTATATTCTTGTGCATGTTTCGTCCGGTGCGCCGCTTGTTGCCATACATCCTTGGCCCTGTAAACAGCCTTGTCACCCTTAACTTCATCATAAATCCGCTTTGCAAAAAATTTGCTGCAAAAGCAGCTGCTGGTGCTGCTTCCGCTAATGAAGAAGCGCCGCCGAAAACATTTCACGATGCAAGCATGCTCAAGCAAATTTTTCTGCCAGACTCAGCGGCGCATTTAAATGGATTGATTCTGTTTCTTTTTTCTCTTGCATTTTCATTGCAGCGAGTGAGTCCGACCGGCTTCAATAGCCCGAGCCTCGACAGGGTGCCTCACTTTAGAGGTTTTGACATAGGTCTGGGTGTTGATTTTGTGACGACACTACTGGTGGTGGCTATCGGCGTCGGCATCATGATCGTGCGTAAACCTCGCGAAGTTTTGTTCCGTTTGTCGCTGGTAAAACCAGGTTGGAAAGAATTCGCTCTGGGCATCACATTGTGCTTTGCTACTTTTGGCTATGACTATATTTGGTCTTTGTACACACACAGCTCTGCCGCCGGTGCGCATGCAAGTGTAATGCGTGACTTCAATCTTGGCTCTTACATGGAAAGTGGCAGCCTGCAGAGTGCTTTAATCATGGCAACAGTTGCAGGTGTGGTTGCTGGTTTTGAGGAAGAAATTACCAATCGCGGCGCCTTGCAGCCCGTCCTGGGGATAGTCCCCGCTGCGATTTTGCACGCAGCGTTGCACTCCCAATTTAACGCAGCGCCACTATTTATGGTGCAGATTTTTGGCTGGTCGGCAATGATGGGTATTGCAAAATACTACAGCAACACTACAACCACAATAATCGCTCACGGACTATTCAACTTCCTATCTTGTTTCCTCATAGGATTCAACCCATAGTCATCCAGGTATCCTCCCTAATACTGTGTGAAATTCAGTGCCGGCTTCAGAGCAAATCGGCACCTTGGGCTTGGGCTATTTGATATCATTCAATATTAGAATGAAGGGAGTTTTCAGTGGTTTTGAGACAGGCAATTAGTGTTGCTCTAAGTGCATTTCTTGTCATGGCATTGCAGCTTGCAAGTGCCGCTCAGGAAAATCCTCAAGACAGACTCAACCGGGGGCTGCAGCTTTACAACGAGTCTGTGCCGCTTATTCAATCCTTTAACTACGATAGAGCATTGCAAAAGCTCGAAGAGGCTAACAGGCTAAACCCTAACCATTATCTGATTTTGTGCAACTATGGACTTGCTTTGATGAAAGTCGGCAGGATGCAAGAGGCGCATGATGTTCTTGAAAAATCCTATAGTCTAAATCCCAAATTTGATGTGACTTGTTTGAATTTGGGGCTTTGTTTTGAAGGCATGGGCGACCTGGTCAATGCCAAAATATTTTTGGCGAGATTCGTTGAGCTAACTGCAAATCGCGAACAAGCAGAGCGAATGAAAGACCAGATCGCCGCAATAGATAAAACAATCTCAAATGGATTGCCTGCGCCGACTCCAAATGCTGACGATTATCTGCACGAGGTCACACGCATTCAATTAAATCCCTGGCCGAAAAACAGAATGCCTTTGAAGATTTATATTGCACCAGCCACTGATGTGCCGGGCTATCGCGAGAGTTTTGGTGCTGACTTGCAAAATTCTATTAATGCCTGGGCGACGGCATTGCAGGGCTTGGTGAGTTTCTCGTATGTGTCTAAGCCTGCCGGTGCAGATATAGCTATTCACTGGTCGCACGACAATAGCAACGCCGTTATGAAAGCGGAAGGCGGCGAATGCAAGCACCGTGCCACTGGACTGGGCATGGACCACGCTGAAATTACTGTACTAACGATAGACCCATCGCCATCATTGAAGTTAAATGATGCGCTTGTATCTTGGGTTGCTATGCATGAAATCGGGCATGCACTCGGTATTTCCGGGCACAGCAGCAATCCGCAAGATGTTATGTATTTTGCCTCGCCGCAAAAATTTTCAATGCCGGCGCTCAGTCAGCGTGACATTCATACATTCATCAAGCTTTACTCAGAGCCACTTGCAGAGACCTGGCTTTCTTTGAATGACCAGGGAGTAAATGCGATGAATGAGGGCCGCGTTGATGAGGCATTGGCAAAACTGGTTGAGGCACAAAAGCTAAACCCAAATGAGAAAACAATTCGTCAAAACATCATGTGCGCAGAAGGCAAAAAAGCCGCTCAGTTGATCAATGCTGCAAGCTATGACGAAGCTGAAAAGCACCTGAAGATAGCCTTAGACATGGAACAAGAATTTCACGATGCAAATTACAAAGTCTTCGTGCAAAACTACACAATCCTGCTCAAGAATGCAGGCAGGGCTTCCGAAATCAAAGAAATAAAAAAACGCTACGGAGAATAATCCGCGGCTTAACTTCCGGGCGACGCATGGGATACTGCTGGCGAACTCTAATGTTTAGCGAAGCCGGCACAATATGGACTCGAGCTTGAAGGGCGGCAGCCCTGGGGGCGCAGGCTTCCAGCCTGCTTCGGGAAGC
>CAZJLR010000054.1:0-32167 GCA_964546815.1 uncultured Candidatus Obscuribacterales bacterium
GCTCATATCATCGAACTTGATTCGGCTCCATTTTAGTTCGCCAACAGCATCCCATGCGTCGCTCGCCGTTAAGTAACGTAATCATTCAATTCATCGACTGAATTCGCCCCGCTAAGGTTTTGTCCTAAGCGCCGCTCTCGCTTCTTACTTGAAATCCATTCGACCTTAAGATCTTGCTCTAATTGAAGACCCCGGTGCTTTTGATGCCCTATTATTGATGACCTACAGTTTTGGGGGATGAACGATGGCTGTTTTTTCCTTTGGCTCCGATGCAAAGAAGACAGGGGTGACTCTAGCGGTGCTGCTGGCGTCATGTTGTTCGCTGCTTCCTTCTTTGACTTTTGCCAATTCCGATTTGTCATCAGCCACCAAATCTTCCGGCACCAAGTCCGCAGGTTCCAAGCCTGGCAATAGCAAGGCAAGCTCCGCTTCACCCTCAGCTGGAACTGCTGCTAATTCGACTTCCACTACTTCGACTTCCGCTACTTCAAGTTCCGCATCCACCGCCGCAGCCGCATCTGCCGCAGCCGCAACCAAAGACGTTGTGCGCCTAACCAAATCAGTCAAACCGTCACACTACGATTTGACTTTTGAACCCGACCTCGAAAAATTCACATACACGGGTACTGAAACAATTGCTCTCAACGTTGCGGAACCCACAAATGTCATCACGTTAAATGCACTAGACATGACGCTTAGCAGTGTTGAACTTGAAGCCGTTTCCGGCGGCAAGAAATTGCGCGGCAAAGTTGAAATGGACGCCGCCAATGAGCAGGCGCATCTCCGTTTCGACAGCAAAATTGCAGCCGGCAAATACAAACTTCATATCAACTTCAATAGCATTCTGAACGATCAGCTACGAGGCTTTTACCGCTCGTACTACAAAAACAATCTCGGCGAAAAACACTGGTTGTGTAGCTCACAAATGGAACCTGCCGATGCGCGGCGCATGTTTCCCTGCTTTGACGAGCCAGAATTCAAGGCAACTTTCAAACTTTCTGCAGTAGTCAATCCAAAATTAACAGCGATTTCGAACGCGCCAATTGAGCGCGAAATTCTGCAAGAAGGCAAGAAAATATTTGAGTTTGAAACCAGCCCCAAGATGTCCACCTATCTTATGTGTTTGGTTGTTGGTGATTTCAAATCTACCGAAGAACGCAAATCTTGCGACGTGCCCATAAGAGTGTGGGCGCCCGCCGGGCAGGAGAAAATGGGTGAGTATGCGCTTGGCGCAGCGTGCGAGATTATGACTTTCTTGCAAGACTACTTCGGTATAAAATTCCCCGCGAAAAAATTAGATCTCATTGCCATTCCAGATTTCGCCCCCGGAGCAATGGAAAATTTGGGAGCGATAACATTCAAAGACTCTCTCCTCCTCATCGACGAGAAAACTGGCAGCAATTTTGCAAGACGCAGTGCATTCAGCGTCATCGCGCACGAAATGGCGCACCAATGGTTTGGCGACCTGGTCACAAGCCGCTGGTGGGATGACCTCTGGCTCAACGAAGCTTTCGCCACATGGACAGCGACAAAAACAGAAAACGCACTCAAGCCTGAGTGGCGCATCAGAAGCAAGGCAGTCCTCGATTGCGTTGGCTCGATGAGCACAGATGAGTTAAAGTCGACTCGGGCTATACATTCTCATGTCGGCAACCCTAAGCAAGCATCTGAAATGTTTGACACCATCACATACGACAAAGGCTCTGGCGTGCTGCGCATGCTGGAAGTGTTTGTTGGCGAGAATGTTTTCCAGAAAGGTGTTCACGATTACCTGGAAGCACACAAGTTTGATAATGCCACCAGCGAAGATCTCTGGGCTTCAATCGGTGCCGCCGCCAAAGGCATTCCTGTGCCGAAAATGATGGAAACCTGGATCATGCAGCCAGGCTTTCCTCTTATTACTGCGTCTGAGCAAGATGGTGGCAAAGTTCTTTCCGTAACCCAAGAGAAATTCTTTGTCATGCCAGACTCCAAGCCAGATGCTTCATCCTGGTTGGTGCCCATCATGGCTAGAGAGCTGAAGCCGGGCGCTGCAAGCAACTCATCTGATACCAAAGCATTCCTCTTAGAGAGATCGCAAGACAAATTCACCCTGCCTGCTGCCTGGAATCCCACTGTTCTAAACGCGGGAGCCAGCGGCTTTTATAGAGTGCAATATAGCCAGGATACGCTCAAGAAGATACTAGATAACTTCCGGGCACTCACTCCTGACGAGCGCATAAAGCTGATTTCTGATGTCGCTACGCTTTCATGGAAGGGAAGTATTCCGGTTGAGAACAATCTCGATTTGATGCTGAAACTTAAAGGCGAAGACGACATTGTTGTCCAGGGAGAGCTTGTCGATAAGTTCAAAGCACCTCGCCATTTCATGGATGCAAAAAGCAAGCCGCTCTATGAAAAGTTCGTCCGCGCCAATCTCCAGCCATTGAAAGATAAGCTTGGTTGGGCAGAGAAGAAGGGCGAAGAAGAAACCGTGAAAGATTTGCGAGCTTCTGTAATTCATGCTTTAGGTACTTACGGACAAGACAAAAGCACCATTGATGAAGCGCGAGTATTGTACGGCAAATATTTGAAAGACAGGCAATCGGTAGACCCTAACATAATCGGTTCGGCAGTCACAATCGTCGCGTACAACGGAAACGATCGCGACTACGATGAAATGAAATTGTGTTGGAGGAAAGCTTCAAACCCGCAAGAAGAAAAGCGATTTTTGATGGCTCTGGCATCTTACAAGCAGCCGGAGCTTGTCGAAAAAACTCTAAATCTTGCCATTGGGCCTGACACACGGGCAACTGATGCGATTTCCCTGCTCACAGCTTTGCTGTCTAACCATGATTCGCATGAGCAAGCATGGAAGTTTACTAAAGCGCATTTGGAAACAATCACAAAGAAATGCCCACCGCGATTCAACAAGCGACTTATTGCTGCGTGTGATAGCTTCGATACACCCGACGTAGAAAAAGACCTGACTGAATTTTTCGCCGCTCACCCTCTAGAAATGAGCAAGAGCGCATTAAGCCGAATGCTAGAGCGGGTGCGCGTGGCTGTGCTATACCGCCAGCGCAGTGCAGATGCAATTCAGAAATGGGTGCTGCAACAAGCCGCCGCGCTGCGGGATGTATAAGGTCGAATTTTAGTTTTGGCTTGCAAGCCTGAAGAAAAATTACAAATGTCTAGTCTGTGAGTCATAATCCAATTGTGTTGTTGGAATTTGCTGCGTCAACATAGTGGTGTTGGCACAGCTTCAGACATGCTTTTCCTTCTGGAGCTTTAATTCAGGCGGAGCCTATATGGATATTCTTCTTTGGAAACTATTCAAATTACTACAAAAAAGACGTAAGAGCAAACTGGCTTCAATGCTAGATGCGAAGAACGACGCCGCCAAATTGGCGGAAGTGAATTGGGTTGAAGACAAGAAATCAACCTACACCGTTGTCGACCCTGTGGCCGGAGGGCGCAAGGTAGACATGATGATTCACATGGGAAGCAAGGCGTTTGAGCTTTCAAACAGGTCTCACAAAACAGGCAAGTCTCGTTGGCACGTAAATGCTACCGAACAGCACTACAAGCCGAGAACTGTGAAGCCAGATGCACAGCTTGAATTTATGTATGATGAGCTAGGACTGTCGCAAAATATCGAGCAGACGGAAATCGGTCCGTCCAAACGGCATTAGCGCTCCGTCTTTTACAAAACTGGGAATGACGATGGCAGCGTGCATTGCACTCTCTTCAACGCCGTTGCGAATTAAATTAGTCATGAGAAGCTGTATCTCCACTACTTCAACTTCTTCCGAGTTTTGCGTGGGAGCGCACAGGCGGGGGCACCTCATATGGTGCCCTCGCCAATCTTCATTTTTCTAATTAGAAATGTCCGTTGAGGGCCAGATATGGTGCTTCGATTAAGACAATTGTCAAAATAAGCCCAAGCAATGCGGCTTTCCTGTCGTCAGCATCAAGAGGTGGAATTCTGCGAATCAGGTAAGCTAGTGCAGAAAGGACAAGATTTGCGATAAATGGAATCAAAAATGCTCGCTTGCCAAATGCCACCACAAGCATTTTGGGTGCGGCTGCCCCTACAAAGGGGATTACCTGCCCAACAAAGCAGAAGACTACCGACATCAATACAAACGAAACGAATATCCAGGTGCAATTGCTCAGCAATTTGCCTTTGAGTGTTTCCCTTGGACCGCACATAATGCTGGTCGTCCCTAGCAATGGAAATGACCAGACATAAAATGGAGTGCGCAATAAAGCCATTTCATCATAGTTGCGCATTCTGTCTGCCACCTGACCAGCCGGCGACATTCCCAAATCGCCCCATAACCAGAGGCAGGTACATACCATGCAAACGAGCAAGAGCACAGCTTCGGCGCTGAGCAACTCTAAAATAAACGCACGTTGACCGTGCTGTTTGGGTTTATTTTCTGGTTGTTCTACAACGTTAGTGTCCAAGTCTTTTCCACAATCGAGCCGTGTTGTTCTGGTCGAAGTGGATGCATTCATGCTCGAATGCCACGAAGCGACCTCAAACTTTGTACATTATTGCCGAAAAACCTCAACGCTTCCTTAAACGAAACTGTTAATCGTGACATCTAGCGTGAGACCACTGCGCTGTTAGTCTTCCTCGCGGGCGGCCAGCGAAGGCGAACTGCTTAGTTACTTCTCTTTGAGTTACTTAATGGTGACGGCGTCTGTGGTGGTGATGCGAATGATTGTGATTGTGATGACCGCGACTGTGGTGATGATGCGACGAATCACCTCTGTGATTACTTACATCATGATTTCTAGATGCCGGTGGCGCATGTTCTGTCGCATGCTCTTTATATTTATCGAAGGCTGCTCCCCATTGGGCTTTATTGAGAGGGAAGTCTTTTCCTGCCTCAACCCGAGCCATTGTTGCCGCCAGGGCAATTGCCTTATCTTTGTCGGCCATCACTTCTCCGACAGTTGATTTTGTATCAATTCCATGGTCTTTCAAAAACCTGTTGTATGCTCCCGGGTTTGTATGACCGCACCATTTTGCAATGGCTGAAGCAACTGTTTTGTTGCGGTAATGATCGCTATTAAGCAAGTCAAACTGGGCTACTGCGCCTGAAATTGCATCGGGAAACTCTGCAATTTTGTGACCACCGCCGATGGTGTGTGTCACTGTCGAGCCAAACTTGCGTGCAGATTCTCCTGGGTACATAGCGCCCGGGTTGTTGTTACGAATGGAAGCTGGTCCGCGAGAATCGCGAAAATCTGGCGAGTCAACTGTTGGCTTTGGCAGCTCTGGCGCGCCAACTTTAGAGTCTTTGTTAGGCGCAGTGATTCGCCTGTCGTCGAGCATAAGTTTGCCCAGAAGACCCTGGTCTTGCATTTGCAAGCTTGAATTTTTGCTCAACTCATTTCGCTGCAAGCCGGCACCGATTTCGGTATTCTGCGGCGATAAAATCATCAGTGGCTGGTCTGGCTTGCTATTCTCCTGCGGCTTTTCATGCCGTTCTTCGGGGCTTCGCTGAATGCTCACTACAATAACCCTCCAGCACAAATCGCTGCTGAGACGATAGTGCAAACTCATTGTGGTTAGTAAAACTGCGACTTAGTTGCGGCTACAAAAAAAGATATAGCGGGCTTACATCAAAGCTCTAACTGGTCGTTTCTTGGGGGGAGAAGCTTACTGTACTCCGAACCCCGTGTCTTTTTTGTGAAACGATTTAGAAATCAGTTGCCAGTTCTTGATTTCTAGTTTTTACCCTGATGTTCCTGTGTTGATTTGCGCAATTCTTGCAGTCTACTTTACTTGTGAGTGATCCCGGAGAATTCCTCTCAGTCTGCATTCGATAGCTCTTATTAGTCTCAACACCATGGGGTTTTCAAGTGATGAGGTTAGCCTTCGTGTGTTGTAGTCAAAATTTCGATGCCTTGAATCAAGCATCGAGCAACCTCTGGTATTGCTTGCCTATAGTCGACATTCACCCATCAGTCTTGGCGAACTTTATATTGATAGGCAACCATGCCTTGTCAAGTTCCGCCCGTTGCCATTTGTTTCGAAGTCTTCCCTATTAAAGGCGTAACCCGCACCTACATGGTATTCTGAGCTTTAGTACACCATTCGGGCGAGTGGCGGAATTGGCAGACGCGCTAGACTTAGGATCTAGTGGAGTAATTCGTGGAGGTTCAAGTCCTCTCTCGCCCACCATCTTATTCACCGCCGAAAGGCGGTTTTCTTTTTGAGCTATTGGTCCAGAGATAGTATGCAAATTACTTTGATATCCTATATGCCAATGGTGCCCGTTGGCCTGTAGCCCACGGTCTTGCCTGTCACGCAAGTTCTCCTGGGGAATTTAAGTATGAAGAAGTCCGACGCCGATATTGTGGAGCAAGTCGACGTAGTCCTTATTGGTGCGGGCATCATGAGCGCCACTTTGGCTGTTTTGCTCAATGAGTTAAATCCCAATTTGAAAATTCAAGTTTTTGAAGCCTTAGATAAGCCCGCGCAAGAAAGTTCAAATGCCTGGAATAACGCTGGTACTGGTCATGCGGCATTGTGCGAACTGAATTACACCCCAGAGAAATCCGACGGCACAATTGATATTTCAAAAGCACTTCAAGTCAACACTGAGTTTGATCTGTCTCGACAGTTTTGGGCTTATTTGGTGAAGAAAGGCGCGATAAAAGATCCCCAGGCTTTTATACATGCGGTGCCGCACTACAGTTTTGTTCGTGGTGCCGATGACGTTGCCTATCTTAGAAAGCGCTTCGAGGCGTTAGCAAACCACCATTGCTATAAAGGTATGGAATTTTCTGAGGACAGAAAGAAAATCGAGGAATGGATTCCGCTTGTGATGGAAGGGAGAGACCCTAAGCAACCGGTTGCAGCAACGCGTATGGTCACTGGCACTGACGTAGACTACGGTGCTCTTACAAATTTGCTGTTTGACTATTTGAAAGATAAAGATGGTTTTGCTCTTCACTTTCACCAGCGTGTTCAAGGCTTGCATCAAGATCAAGGGCTGTGGACTCTATCAATCAAAGACTCCAAAACTCATGCGAATTTGCATATCAAATCCAGGTTCGTTTTTATTGGTGCGGGCGGTGCTTCTCTGCCCTTGCTTCAGAAGGCGGGCGTTGCTGAAGGTCGCGGTTATGCCGGTTTTCCTATCAGTGGTCTCTGGTTGCGTTGCGATAATGCTCAACTTGCCGCGCGTCACCATGCAAAAGTTTATGGCAAAGCGTCTGTTGGTTCTCCGCCGATGTCGGTACCCCACCTCGACTTGCGTCGGGTAGGTGGGCAGACTTCATTGCTGTTTGGTCCTTTCGCTGGCTTCTCAACTAAGTTTCTCAAGCATGGTTCATTCTTAGACATGTTCACCGCACTCGACCCCGACAACATTTTTCCCATGCTTGCTGTTGGGCGTGATAATCTCGCGCTTGAGGAATATTTGGTCGGGCAAGTGCTCGAAACCCCTCACGAAAGATTTGAGGAATTGCGCCAATATTTCCCAGAGGCGAAAGAGTCTGAGTGGCATCTTGCCGTCGCTGGGCAGCGGGTGCAAATCGTCAAGAAAGATCCTGCACACGGTGGTGTGCTTCAGTTTGGAACAGAAGTCGTGAGCGCCGCTGATGGATCATTAGCTGCCTTACTTGGAGCGTCGCCTGGTGCTTCCGTAAGTGTTTGGATTATGCTCAATGTTTTGGAACGCTGTTTTAAAAACGAGCTGTTGTTTGGTTGGGCTGAGAAATTGAAGCAAATCACTCCTTCTTACGGTTGTTCACTGATTGATGATGCTGAAACATGTGAAAAACTTCGCTGCGAAACTGCAGAAGTTCTAAAGTTGCAGCATGTTTGAAGAAAGGACGTGCGCTGCAAACTACTCAGCCGTAGCCAGTTTCTTCATCACATCTATCAAACCACTCGTGAGTACTCCGAGTCGTTCGTAATCAAGCTTGTCTGGAGTATCGGTTTCTTCGTGATAATGCGGATATCGATAAAACGCTGTGTCTGTGATCATGATGGCGGGATAGCCCAATCCCCAGAAATTCTGATGGTCTGAATAGTCAACTCCTCGCATGCTTTCTGGCGCTGCTATTGCTATCGATGGAAAACGCACCGAGTGGCGAAACGTCGAAATACATTTATTGAGTATTTCAGCTGAGAGAAGATTTGAAACAAAGGCAATGAAATTTGCAGTGTTGTGATTGAGAGCTGAAAAACTTGGGTCGGGGAATTTTTGCGTATTTTGCTCTTCGGTATAAAAGCCGATGGTCTCAAGGCAAATCATCGCTTTGATGTCGTCACCGCGTTCTTTGCATGAGTATGCGTATACCTTGCTTCCCATTTGATCTGTTCTGCAAAATGGTTGCTCTTCATTGCTGAATGCTACAAAGCGAATTGTTCGGTCGGTCTTTGCATGATTTCGCATTTCCTTTGCAATCTCCAGCAAAGCTGCAATACCGCTTGCATTATCATTTGCACCTCGTGAAAGGTATTCAGTGTCATAATGCGCGCCTAGAATTATGATTTCATTTGGCCGCGTAGACCCTTTAAGTTCGGCAATAATATTGCGGGTAGTGTGCACCGTGGCTGGCATAGCTTGTCTTGCATTTGTGTTGTAGACTTCTGCCTTGAATTCTTGCCGCGTGAAATTGAATCCAATCTCTTGCAACACATGTTCTATATAATTGGCAGCGGCTTCCAATCCTTTTGGTGCCGATGTTAAGCTTCTGGCGCCGATGTCACCGGCAAGCATTTGAACATGTCCTTTTATGCCTGAGCTCAACAACTTCTGCTCTTCATTTAGCGCAGCCAGACGTTCTATAAACAAATCTGCAGATAATTGCATCCTGTATTCCGTGGAATTATTGTCCGGCTGAGGGTGAAGTTAGATCATACTTTATTTGTTGCAGCTTCTGAAATTTTGTAAGGGAGATTGACATGATAAAATCATGGTATGTCTACGAACAAAGATTGGTGTACTGAAAGTTTTGAGCGCGACGGCTTTGTTCTTGCACAGGCTGTTGTTGGCGACACTGTTATTGCTGATTTAATTGAAACTGTTGAACGCATAAGGCGAGATTCAAATGTATCGGCTTGTGCCGCAGGGTTGCGTCAATTAATGAAGCGTAGCCGGAATGTGCGGCGGCTTGCTAAGTCTGAAGCGCTGATGAATATTGCCCACAAAATTCTGGGTGCAGATGCGAAGCCCGTGAAAGCAATACTATTTGATAAGACTCCAGCTTCAAATTGGTATGTTACTTGGCACCAAGACCTCACAATTGCTGTAAATCAAAAAATTGATTCTCCTGGTTTTGGTCCCTGGTCTGTCAAAGACGACACGCCGCATGTGCAACCGCCAGCGGCTGTGCTTGAAAATATCATCGCGTTGCGTGTACACCTGGACAGTTGTGCTGAGGAAAATGGTGCAATTCGATTTATTCCAGGGTCGCACAAAGTTGGAAAGCTAGGACCCTCAGAGATCGCAGAATGGCGCAAAAATACCCCCGCAGTGAGTTGCTCTGCACAGCGTGGAGACGTCATCGTTATGCGTCCGCTAATTTTGCATAGTTCTCCACAAGCCCTAAATCCAGACCATCGCAGAGTACTTCATATTGAATACACCGTCGCTTCTTTGCCTTCTGGCATGCACTGGGCCGAGGCAAGTGGGCTCGATACTGTGGAATTGGTAATGGCCATTGAGGAAGAGTTTGGATTGGAAATTCCCGACGTAGCTGCAGAAAAAATGGTCACAGTCGGTGATACGTTTGATTTTTTGCGAATGCGTCTTTCAAGCACTCCACCTGCTGAGTGTTTGAGCCAGAAAATTTTCTACAAACTCAGGCGAGGTCTCATTGAAAATTTCAAGGTTAAGCGTCATTCAATAACCCCCGATACCAAGTTGGTCGATGTTCTTTCCCTCGAAGATATTGAAGACGGCTGGCCGTATCTTCAATTTTTTACCGATATGAAAACACCTGAATATAAGAAAGCCAATCAGCTATTGATACTCCTGGGTTTCAAACGTCCTGTTCACATGCTGACAATGCGAGAATTGGTTTCAGCATTGATTGCGATGAACCACACCCACTTCGTTATTGCCCATGCCAGTGACGAAGAAATTTGGCAAAGGCTCGTAAAGGTTGTCGTCAGTCAACTTAGTGTTAATCCTGCAGAGGTGACATATTCTGCATCGTATTCCCAAGACCTTGGTGCTTGTTGAATTGCGCGTATTTAAAAGTTGATTGCGCCTAACTTCTGGCTGAGGCAGAACTCGTTAAGGTACAAATCAGGCGGTAATTGATGAAATGGACATTGGGCCACGCTGACGATTATGAAAAAAACTCATTCGTAGCACGATGCTTAATGAATACTAGCAATGAACCGCACCTCTTTGCATCGAATTCAATATTTGTTGACTCCATATGAGATAGACTTGGTAATTAAATCAACCGAGTCGAATTCTATTGAATTCGACTGCTCAGAAACTCGCTGGAGATAGACATAGATGAGACTTACTCTCAAGATTGCATTTACACTGACACTCTCTTCTTTCTTATTTTGTGAACCGGCTCATGCTGCCGATTTCAGCAAGGTTCTAGAAAGCTTCAGTGGAGCAATTAATGGATGGCAAGAGTTCGATACTCAAAAGGTTCAGCTTGCATCTGCAATTGATTCAGCTCAAGCTGTTGGACAACTTTCGAAGGCACAGGCTGATGATTTTAGACAGCAGTTGGACGCTCTAAATCAGCAAGAAGCTCAAGCTAAGTCCAGCGGACGCTTAATGAATTTTGTGCAGTCAATTACTTTCAACAAACAATTCAGTGCCCTTGTTGCTCAAGTTCAAACTGCCATAGATCAAGGGAAATTAACTGCACCAGATGTGGTGCAAGTCCAGACAGCATTAAAAACTCGTGTTGATGCTGATTTGCAATCGGGACGATTGAGTGCTGATGATGCCACCGCAATAAAGTCGGAGCTTGCTCATGTTGCGTCAATAGAAAACGCATTCAGGGCCGAATCTAACGGAACCTTGTCGCCAAGGCAAACCGAGCTATTGTTAGTTGAAGTCAACAAAGTAAAATCAAAGCTTGATCAGGAAGAGGAACTTTCTGATTCTGGAGTTAGAACGCTTGACTTTCGCAGGTTGACTTTAGAAAAGAAAATCAGTGATGGACTTTCGCAGTCTAGACTTAGTCCCACAGATGCAACTGCTTTTCGCGATCAGCTGAGCAAGCTCGCCGAGCGTCAAAAATCTTTCCAGTCAACCAATAAAACGCTTACTGGTGGTCAGGTACTGCAACTCGCAGGAGAGTTGGATACTATCGGCGCCAGCATTGACCAAAAGCTTTCCTTGTCTACGGCAACAGTCCCCGCTTCACCTGTTGGCGCTGCCGTTGATGATTTCCAAGAACAATTTCAAAGAATGGACCATCGCATTAGCCGTCTTGCTTCTTCCGGACGAATTCCGGCTAATGATGCAAGTGATTTGCGTCACGACCTTGGGCGCGCTATTGATTTGTATCAAGCTTATAAAACTGCAAACCCAGTTTTGACGCCTGTCCAGACTGCTAAATTAGATTCTGAGCTGGACAGAGTATCTTCGCGATTAGAGCAATTACGTCAAAGTTCAGTGGCGACTGTTCCACAATTGCCTGGAAATCAGGGCTCTAACTTCCCTGGATCAAACGGCGGAACTAATCCTGCAAATCCTTATGGTGGAAACAATCCGGCAAATCCATACGGGGGTGACAATAGCGGCCCGGGAAGGCAATGGCACGGTCATGGCGACCGAGGGCATGGGCGCGACAACAATGATGCTGGCTCTAATAATGCTCCAAATTCATCCATCCCTGTTCAAGTAAATACAAATTCCCAACTTTCATTTCCTGTTATTGGCAATAAAGTATTTACTGATATAGAAGGCTATTGGGCTCAACCTTATATTTCCCAATTGGCTAATCGTGGCGTAATTGGTGGATTCCCTAACGGAACTTTCCGCCCAGATGCAAAAATTACTCGCGCACAATTTGCCGCTATTGCAGCTCAAGCACTCAAGCTGCCAACTGGCTCCGCGACTAATAATTTTACTGATGTGCCTGCAAATTATTGGGCTGCTCCAGTTATTGGTGCTGCCAGTAACGCAGGTTTGATCGGTGGATTTCCCGATGGTTCATTCAAGCCAGAAGACAATTTGACCAGAGCTCAAGCACTTGTGATTTTGTCGAAAGCACTTAAATCTACTTCGAACAATCCTGCTGCTCTTAACGCTTATTCTGATTCACAAGCTGTTCCGAGTTGGGCAAGTCAAAGTGTAATTCAAGCTGCTAATGCTCACATCATTGTTGGCTTTCCTGATGCCAATCAAATTCGTCCAAACAGCCTCACCGTGCGTGGTGAAGTCGCCGGGTTGATGTATCAAACTTTGTCGGCTCTCGGCGCGGATCTCCCTCGCATAAACATCGGCGTGGCAGACACAAGCAAATAGCTGCAGGCATAAAACTAACGCAAGCAATCGAAGATCCTCGCGGGTAAACTTGAGTTTTACCAATAACCAAGTTGCTTGAGAATCTTTGTCGAAATCTCGCGCGCTTTTCTTCCGGTCGCTCCGCTATCTGCTTGAATGTTCGTCGCAAAAATATGTGTGTCGTCTTTGCCTTCCACGTAGCCGACAAACCAGCCGGCTACCATTTTTCCTTTGACACCATCAGTGCCGGTTTTTCCAAACAAGACACCTTTGGGGCTTTCATCGACTTTCATGATTCGCTTTACGATTTTCTGTGTTCTGGAAGACAGAGGTAGTTTTTCTTTGTACAACTGCTCAAGAAATGCGACTTGCTGTTGCGGTGAAATGCGCAGTGAGCCTTCGTCACTCATCCAGAAATTGTCGAGCCCGCTTGATGCATCTTCGTTGCCATAGTGTAAAAGTTTGAGGTATTTATTCATATTGGCAGTGCCAATTTTTGTGCAGATCCGTTGAAAATACCAGTTCACCGATTCGTTCATTGCACTTTCGAGATTGTGGTCTCTGTTCCAAGTTTGAACTTCCGCTTTTTTACCATCCCATTTTTCAATGGTTGATTCGTCTTTGATTACACCCGTTTCTAGTCCTACGAGTGCAAGTACAATTTTAAATGTAGAACACGGTGCGCTAAGCTTGCTTGTTTGCTGCGCATTGTATTCGTAGGCTGGCTTGCCAGACATGTTGTGCATCACAAAGGCTCCGTTATAGCCCTTGAAGAGCGGTTCAACTGAATTTGGTGCAGCCGCTTCATCAGCCAATGCCGGCATTGCGATTGTTAATGCGCAAGCTCCGAGCAAGAAGCGTTTCAACATCGGGCGCGATTTCTGTAAAAACAACATGGTTTTATTACCCCTCATTTTATCGCTTTATCACAGTTTGCAATTTCGCCGTTTAGCTTGGACAAGCCAGCATAGAGGCAGTCTAATTCTTCGAGACAATCTGATCTTTCTTTTTGAATGATATTTAGGCTTGAAGTCTGAGCTGCAATTTCGTCGCCTGCAGCTGCCGAAAATGCATATTTTGGATTTACTGCTTTGTACGCTTTGTAGAGCTGTTCTAGTTCTTCCAGTTTGTCATAACGGTCTCTGTCCAGCTGCCGCAAGCGTTGTTCTGCGTTGTGGACTGTTGTTTGTAATTCGACTCGCTGTGAAAGTAGAATTCCTCTTTGTTTTACAAGTACTTGCTTGTCGTTTGTCTGCGCCGATACAAAAGGCGCAGCAAGCAGTAAAGCGAGTAAAGTAGTTACAAAAAGCGATTTCATTAGTAGACCCAGCAAATCGATTAGAAACAATACGTCGATGATATAACAGCTGTTCGCAGTTATATAAGGGGCAGGCGTAAAGTAATCGTTAGGTCTAAGTAAACTGCTTTGCGATATATGCAAGTGCACGAATCTAAAATATGGTTGCCATAAAACTCTTACCGATGAGGTCACCAATTCTTTACCCGAAGCCGGCATTCTCTACTTGACGAGGCGAAAAAAAGGATTCTCACGTGGCAGACTTTAATGATCCAGTTCGAGGCAAGAATGCAAACGCAGATTTTATCCAGCCTGAAAACACAGAAACTAAGTTGCATCGCGAGTACAATTTGCTACGCGATGGATTAGCTTCAGGATTTGTTAGCAGAGCTGAGGACGCGAAAGATCATCCGGCGCTTAGTTCACTCGAGATAATTGGCTCTGCCGCCGTTGGTGCAAGTTTTACATGGATGCGTGCTATGGGAGGACGCCCGGCCGCGGTAGCGAAAGCCGGGGCTTATTTACTTACCGCGATGGCTGGAGTTGATGTGGCAACTCGAGTTGTTCCTTCCATTGGAGCCATGAGTGATACCTGGCAAAGTGGCGATAATTTTGAAGCAAACAAAAACGTGATTGCAACCAAGTTGGGCTCTGCACTGTTTGACTATCCGTTGATGGCTGCATCGGGCCGCCTCGGTTCTTATGGCGCCACTGCAGGAAGAGAATTTGTTGTAAGCAAATTTTCAGATGCTTCATTGCGCTCAGCTGCACCACTTCTTACCAGCCAGATACCGCTGAAAGAGCAGTCATTGTCATCAAAGATTGGCGCGTCCGAAACCAACGCTGCAAGCGAGCGCACACTGAGTATAGATGATGTTTTAAGTGGACGGAATGAACCATCCGTCAACGGATATTATGATCCTTCCACCCAGCGACTATTTATGTTTACGGGAAATTCTGTGGACCGAACGGCATTGTTAGGTGCCGAGAAAGCTCGCAACCTCTATCCGATTGTTCCTCTATCAACATCTGATCTCCAGAAAAAGATAGAACAGAAAAAGTAGATGCCTTACTTATTTAGAAACCTTGCTTTGCAAACTCATAGCTCAATCCGGTTGTGTCTTTTTGGACATCGCCCATATAACCGAGTTTGCTATTAACTATGCGCATTGCTTGTCCGGCTTTTGTGAAAGTCGTAATTGTGTTGTCAGGGCGAATAATTTCGCCGCCTGATTCTGTGAGTTTCATGGTGCCACGCGCACCGTTGGGATATTGAATAATCAGAAGTCCATCAGGCTGAGGGCAAGCAAACGTCCCGTCGAGGAAACCGCCAATGACGCGCCAGCTGCCGTCTGGGTATTTCCACATGTGTGACGAGCTGCCATCTATAAATTGGGCTTCTGCGGCGATGTACGGGATGTTTGGATTGTCCGGCATTTCGTAAGGGTCTTTGCCTGAAACTGAAAATGCCAGGAACGAGTCTTTTGCCTCATCGCCCAACTCCATGGCTAATTCCTGGTGGAGTCCTTTGAGGATAGGGTGCTTGGGATGCAAGTCTTGTGGTGATTTGCCTGGTGCATACTGAGCCTTGCAAACGCAAGGCTTGGAATAGAGACCTGGTTCGGCCGTCATACCATCTGGAGCGACCACCGCGGTCTGGATTGATGCTTTGCCGGTGAGAGGTTTAACCTGGTCTGGGTCCTTCTTTACTACCGGGCTTGTCCATGCAGCTGTTGGATCCATTGGATCGGCCTGCGCCAACACCGGGGCTGCTGACAACGTAAATAATCCCGAAAACAGCGCTGCTGCAATAAATCCAAGCTTTGCCACGTGAAGATCTCCAATGAATTCCCTGGCATACTAGCAGAACGGGCTCTTGGCTTGCATTGGCTGAATCTAAGCCCGCACGGTCGAGCAATTTTCAAGTTTTTGAATTTTGCTTCGGCATTGCTTATGATTCCATCTGTAGTATTTGGAAAAGCGCCTCAATGACTCTAGAAGAAGACCTCAATATTTCCGAACTTTCGCAACTCCCCGGAAATATATTTTGCGAAATGATGATGCGCTTGAAGCTGGCAAAGCCCGGTGTCGCTGCAACCAGGGCAGGTCTCTTTATCTTCTTTGCGCTTACATTTTTGCCTCTTCTTGTTATGTGCGCAATAAATGGTTCATTGCTGCCAGGAAACGTTGCTGCTCCGTTGCTTATGGATTTCACCACAGTGACGCGCTTTCTTATTGTCGCGCCTCTTTTGATGATTGCAGATTTGGTGGCTAAGCCGATGTTGCTGCGGGTGGCGCAGAATTTTTTAGAACAAAAGTTAATTGGTGATGCACATATTGCTGAATACAAAGGACTTGTAAGCAAGATTATCAAGCTTCGCACATCAATGAAAATTGAAATTGCACTTTTGATTGTTTCTTTGCTTTCATCCTATCTGTTTAGTACCACTCTTCTTACTGTTGGTTTGCAAACGTCTGGATGGTATTTCGACGTGCTGTCCGATGGAAGGCATGTATTGAACAATGCCGGCAATTGGAGTACGTTTGTCAGTCAACCGCTCTTTCGCTTTGTTGTGCTTGATTGGTTGTATGAATATTTGCTGTGGCTATATTATCTCGCTAAAGTGGTGCGCTTTCCTTTGACGGTTATGCCAACCCACGCTGATGCAGCGGGCGGATTGGGTTTTATTAGTGTAGGGCAAACACAATTTTGTGTGTCTGCTTTTGCGCTGTCTGCTGCATTTACGAGTGTTATTGCAGACGCTGTTTATTCCGGTTTAGCGAAATTGCAGTCTTTTACAAACGTCGGCGTTGCTTGGGTAATTTTTGTGTTGCTGGTCTTTCTTGGACCTCTTCTTATGTTCACACCAACTTTGGTGCGTGCTAAAAGAAATGCTTTATTTGCGTACAGCAATCTTTGCCACTCTGCGTGTGCCAGTTTTGAACAGAAATGGTTTCCTGGCGGAAAGATTTCACATGAGTCTGTTCTTGATTGCGCCGAGGTTTCTGCGCTTGCCGACTTGAATGCTGATTTCCACGCAATTACAGATATGCGTGTCCTTATTTTCAGCAAGCATACAGTCAGCATATTTTTGGTGGCGACTGTCCTGCCGGCCCTTCCATTGGTACTGACTGTTGTGCCTTTAGATGAACTGATAAAGCAAGCACTCAAGGCTCTTACGTAGATAAAAGAATTCCGCTGCATATATTGTCTGAGGGAGCGAAATCTCTCGGCAAATCCTTGTCACACAAAAGTCAGTTCGCCCCCTTATTTTGAACTTAAGGAAAAAGGCGTATCCATCTTTTGTGGAGTGGTAGATGTTTGGTGATGATTTTTCTGAGACTAAGGCGAAAGCCGGCGATGAAGGAGCTAGTGCCTTAAAACCTCAGTTTCGGGAGTTGGCGCCAGCTCCGCGTTTAGCGGGGCAAGACGGGAAATCCAGTCCCGAGCCGCCTTCAACCAAAACCGGCGAAGTTGCGGGAAAAGATTTCAGGGTTGATCCTCGATTGGAAAAACCGGCTCCAGGCTTTGCTATTGGGTCACGCAATCCAATTCAGGATATCGCGTGGGAACGCAGGTTGGAAGCGGTCTTAATACCTAAGTTACCTGCCATCACTCCTGCGCGAGCGCCTGAAACAGATCAGGAAGAAGCTCAGCATGTCGAGATTATCGTAGATAAAATCAAGAATTCAGTACTTGAGCCTCCACGTTGCGGTGATTTCCGTGATCTCAAACACGAGAAACTGTATAAAAACGTAGATGCTTCAGTTGTCTCGGTGACCTGCGACAAAAGCACAGGAACAGGGTTCGCAATTGGCAAACCGGGACAGATTCTAACGAATTATCATTGTGTCGATAATACAAAGGAAGTTTTTGTAACATCATCCGAAGGAAAAGAATATCGAGCGAGAGTAACTAAAATTGATGACGTAAAAGATCTTGCTTTGCTCGAAATCGTCGGCTCTCCCCCCGCGTCATTGAAACCACTGCCACTAGGTGATGAAACAAAACTTGGTTCTTTTCCTGAGGTTTTCGCGTTAGGACATCCCGAAGGCGCAGTTCCCAATCATTTGTCGGCTGGAATATTGTTGGACAAATCGAAAATGTGCACTTTGGGCTCGTTCATGTTGCATGACGACGATGACAGCCGAAAGTTTTTGCAAAATGACATACTCAGAGCCTTTGTTGATATTCGTCCAGGCAACTCCGGCGGCCCGGGTCTTGGAAATGATGGCACCGTACTCGGTGTCGTTAGCAGAGGGGGCGGCGGAATCGGCTGCTTTATTCCAGCCACTTCTGTTCGCGATTTCCTTGCTGAAGACTCAAAATTCAAATTTGATTATAAGTATAGTTATGCTCCAGACACATGGCCAGGGCGCGTGTCCGAATCTCTGAAAAATAACAATTTCAGTTATCTTGTATTGACTGGAACAATCGGTGGAATCGCCTGCCTGGGAAATAAGGCCATACAGAGCAAGGGACCTTTGGGAGCTAGTGTAAGCGCAGGCTCTTTTGCATTTGGAGCTGCAGGTCTTATAGAATCAGTTGGAGAGTTTCGCAAGGCTACCAACGATCGCGATTTATTCAAAGCCGGTCTTGGTGCCACTGGAAATGGTTTGTTGATGGTTGGCGGCTATAAGAGATATTTTCATGGAATAGAAGAAAAATTCGTAGTGGGTGCCGAAAATAGATTTTTGGCCGATAGCAAAATTGCCTCTGTGATGCTTGGCTCCGCTAAAGGCAAAGCTGAAGCTGCCTTGTTGGGCGCTGTCGAGAAAGCAGCGCTGCCCTCCCTCGCAACGGCAGGTTTTGGTATCGCCGAAAAAGAACTTGTCAAAAAAGGGGTGCCACTAGTTGAGCGGCAGCTGACCCGCTCAGGAAAAATTGGTTTGGCCCTAATGGTTGGTGGAGCTGTCGTTACACTTGGAAAAGATCTTATTCCAGATAGGCTTACTCTAAACGGTATGAGTAGAACAAATGGTGATCTACGACCACCATTCAAGCAACCTCGCTGATAGTCTAAGAACGCTGGGCGTCTAATTGTTATAGCGGTAAATGTGCGGTCTAGTAGATCGCCCCCGCAATCTTGTCTTTTTGATGTGCAGAATTGAACATATAAGTCACCCATCCGCGACACCTAAGATGGACATTAATTGCATCAACGGCGAAAGGATGCATTTTTGTAGCCCAATTGCGGGTGTTTAGCTCAATCCGACTATTTGTGGATTGATCACGGAGAATATGAATGGCTGACATTGAAAAGGATACCGGCACTAAGTCGGTTGCGCCTGATGCTAGCGCAGGGCTTGCCAAGGAAGCACTCGAAGACTACAAAATCGGTGACAAGACTGTAAAGCTGCCTGGCGGATTTCAACGTAATGAGCCACCCGAAGAGCGCAAATATTTTCCTGCGCCGAACCTGGGTGAAAACCTTGTTCCAAAAGAGAGTCCTGACGCAAGCAAAGGCAGTTCACCTCAATCTACTTTCGACACGGTTACCACCAAGATTGGTGAGTATATAGGCGATGTCGCCGGCATGAGCGTCAAATTTAAGGCTAAAGCTGCTGATTATTTCACCAAGAATAAACCCTGGGAAGACTTTGGCAAAGACCGTAGCTTGTTTGGAATTAGCGTAGATCTCGCGCGTCCGGTAAATCGCCGAAATCAACTGGAAAGCAGTAACCTTCAACCGTCATATCCTCCAGGCGAACGAACAGGTAGAGTGCCAGAGAGTTTAGCTTGTCCTACAAGTTCTGAAGTTTCGCGTACTGTTGATGGTACATGTAATGCTCTGGGTGATCCTGGCATGGGGGCTGCCGGCACGAGATTTCAATACAATACCAAGCCTGATACCAGATATGATATCAACGATCCACCATTGATGGATGCGGCTCGCCTTCTTGATCGCAAAGAATTCAAAGAATTGCCGGTACTAAATTTGACTGGAGTCGCCAGTCTGCAAGGCAATGTCCACGATTGGATGGACCACGGTCGCCAGCAAACAGGCGAAGGTATGTACACAATTCCGTTGCCGGAAGACCACCCGATAAGAAAAGAGCACGGTCAAACGGAAATGAAAATTCCGAAGCTTCTCATCGATGCGACAAGAACAGAAGCCGATGGGCAGATTCGACAGACTTACGAAAACACAGTCACTCACTGGTGGGATGCGTCTGAAATTTATGGTTCTGATGCAGCTACTGCTTCTCGACTTCGCTCACATGCAAACGGAAAGTTGCGATTAACCGATGACGGATTGCTTCCCATGGGTCCGCAGGGCGTCCCCGATACTGGGTTCAACCAGAATTGGAATCCGATGCTTGAGGTCGTTCATACTTTATATGCTCGCGAACATAATTCAATTTGCGATATGTTGACCAAGGCATATCCAAAAAACGAATTTGCAAATTGGAAAGACAAGTTGCCTGAAATTTTGAAACCAATGCTCGGTGAAAAGCTGCCCGATGCGATAACCGATGCACAGTATGATGAGTTTATATACAGCCGCGCGCGTTTGATCAATGCTGCGGAGAAAGCCAAGATTCACACAGTTGATTGGACACCGGTCGCGCTCAATAACAAAACTATGACCGATGCAATGATTGGCAATTATGGGCAAGAAAAAACGGCACCATTTTCGCACATCAATGAGCATGAGCTTGGTGGCATCTGGGGTCACAAGACAGATATGGCTGGGCAACCCTATGCAATGGAAGAAGATTTTGTACAGTCATATCAGCAAATGCATGGATTAGTGCCCGATAAATTGAAGCTTTTTGATCACAAAACAGGCAAAGAAATTGGTGAAATTCCTCTAGGAGCCGCACTTCAAGGCAACTCTCGAAAGGTCATTGAGGCCGCCGGATTTGACAATGTTCTCTACTCAATGGAAATAGGCAAAGCTGGGCAAATCACAGCAGGCAACCATCCAAATTTCATGCGTGATTTGAATATTCGCGGAAATTATGTTGATATGGCTGCTGTCGATATTTTGCGGGGCCGTGAAAAACAACTTCCACGTTATAACGAATACCTACGTGAGATGCATGAAAAGCCGGTGGCAAGCTTTGAGGAACTTGTGCCAAATAATGTGGAACTGCGCGAGCAAATTCGAAAGGTCTACAACAACGACATCGAGAAGGTTGATACAGTAATTGGTTCGCTTTCCGAATGGCCTGATAGAACTCCGAAAACCATGGGATTCTCTGCTTCTACTTTTCTCGAATTTATTTTGATGGCATCACGCCGCGTACAAGCAGATAGGTTCTATACAGAGGATTTCCGCCCTGAGATTTACACTCCGGAAGGTATCGCTCGTGTCCGCTCACTTGAAGGGATGAAGGAGCTCATTTCTAGAAATGCGCCAGAACTGAAAGATGCCGTGGCATCGCGCCAAAGTGCGTTTCATCCGTTGGGTGATGGGCCTATTCCTCTGAATAATTCGGGCATTGATGAACTACCCACGAATGATCTTCAAGCGCACCTGGCAGCATTTGATGCCAACAAGAATGGTGAGCTATCTCTTTCTGAACTAGCTGATGGTTTCGAAGCGATTGGTTACAACACTGCAACCGCTTATTACAAGGCTTCGCAGGCCAAAATGAAATTTGGAAGCGTTATTGCAGACGTAAAGCCAGAACCCAACGGTTTTTACAAACCTGACGGCAATCTTGATAATGCCAAAGTTGATGAGCTGTTTCATGGAAAAGAGAGCATCACGACTAGTGATGTTAATGCCTACCTGAATTCGCGTAAGCTAGGAATAGTTGGGCATTTCTTTGCCGAAGGACAGTTTGACAGCGCTTTTCAATCGGTTGGCAAAAAATCGATTACTCGCAGTGAGTTTATCAAAATCATGAAGGGCGAAATTATGAAAGAGAAAATTGCCGCCGCAAAGGCGAAGCAGTAATGAATTTTGAATCCGCTGAGCCGAACTTGATGGTTGACAAAGCCATGAACAACAGGCTTTCAGATGAGTCTTTAGAACTCATCAAACAGGGCAGTCTTGTCACAGCATACCCACTGCAAAGTGAGCAGTCCCAAGATTTTTTCACTCAAGTCAAAGTGGAAAATGCTGATAATTGTTCTGCTGTACTCAAGGGTTCTAAAAAACCGAGTACTCTTGAGCAACTTTCTAAATCATCTAATGATGAGTTGGCATGTGTATACCGCCATAGTTCTGCTGGAAAGATGCCTGATGGGAGCACCGATGGTCGTGCCATATTCATGCCCGGCACCGCTATAGGAAAAATCTTTTCAGATATAGATAACAAAATATGGGCCGGCAAAGTTTTTGACCTCAAAACCGGCAGCTTAGTTAACAGAATTCTAGGACAAGAAATCGTAAAAGCTGAACTGTCTAGAGGACCCAGTTGGTTAGATGGTAAGCAATCAACCATCATTGATTACAAGAATACATCGCTGATAGCTGGATTCTTGCGCGATGAAATTAGAGAGGTGCGACCTGGTCTTTACCTCGGCATAGCTTATGCGCGATTGCCGTTTAACCAGAGTTATCCGGCTTTATACTTTGCACTCGAATCAAAGAAGACGTATTGATTCGAGTGCAAAGCCGGTCGTAATCGCTGCTAGCGCTTAATGACCATGATCGTGATCATTGTCGTGATCATTGTCGTGATCATGTCCATAACCGTGCCCATGACCATGTCTGTTATTTTGATCTTGATTTGTGCTGGACAAGAAATTTTGAATTCGAGATTCAAGCCTGCTCAGGCGATTGTTGAGAGAATTTTGTTCGTTTACAGCGGCTCCGATATTAGTCGGGTTAGACAGCTGTTGTCTGCGAAATGCTATACTGTCTAATTCGTTTTTCAGGTCGCTATAATTGCGTCCTCTCAAATTGCCGTTGTTTCTTGCTTGTTCAATCATTGCTGCAACGCTTGCTTGGTGCCCGTCAAGTTTCGAGCATGTTGCTGCGTAGTCGGCATTGCCTCCCCATGATGAACTTCCTGGGTGCCCAATGCCACCATGATCAATTGCGCGTTTGACTTGCAATGTCAAATTGTTTAGTCCGTTTGCAATGGTATCAGCATCTCTTTTCTGAAATACGCCGTTAGTAACCATTGCGCCTTGATCGTTTTGGCTTTGTTGAACACGATTGAACAACTCGGTGGCTTGCGCTTGCGAGAGTTGTCCAGACATAAGTGCAGCGTTGATGCGTGCATTCAGTTCCGTTCGTTGTGCTGCAAAATTTTGAGCTGCTTGTGTGGCTTGCGCCTGGCTGAGAGCTGAACCACTGTTTGAGTTACGGTTATCTACTCGTACGTTGGTTGATCCGTAGTTTGGCGCCCCTGGATTTGAACCACCGGAAAGTCCTCGGTCAATTGTCCGTTTTACCTGCATGCTAATGTCACTTAGACCGTTAGCGATGCGATCGGAGTCACTCTTTTTGAATACGCCATTTACGACCATCGCGCCCTGATCATTTTGACTTTGTTGTACTTTGTTGAACAGTTCTGTGGCTTGAGCTTGTGAAATTTGTCCGGCCATCAATGCTGAATTGATGCGGTTGTTAAGCTCAGTGCGCTGATTAGCGAAATTTTGCGCTAATTGTGTACCTTGTGTCACGCTAAGATTGTAATCTGCTCTTGCAGCAGGCGTTAAACACAAGTTGATACTGAGAGCGGTTATGCCAATGCAGAGTGCTGTTCTGATTAACTTCATGGTTTTATCACCTGGGCTGAGTAGTAATTTGATTTCGTCTTTAATTTACATTGCGATCATAGCTGAAACGAGACTGTTCATCTGCATCTCAAACTCGACAGTTGAGCATTGATTTTAACATCGGGAGTAAATCTCTATATAAATCGTTTTTGGGATTATGTCCTGTTGAATCACATCGCAATACAAAATTTTTGTCAATTAGTTGGAAACCCGGAATCATGTTGAAACTGTATTGATTTTGAAAACGTGCATCAGCGATGAGCAATATTTCGTTGGGACGATTGGTGAAATCAAAATGTTTCGCCCAATCTTGTCCATCTTTGAGACTTGGGACTCCCATGTTCGGTCCATATAATAGTAGTTGTACTCGCACCAATGCTGGGTCTTGTGCTGCGATTCCCCTTTGTGAAAGTAATGAGTCGGCTGAAGGCAAGCCTGGTTGTGCCGAAACCCCGTTTAATCCACCGCATGAACCTGCGCCAGCAAATGCCTGGCAAGCGGGACAAGACATTCCGATGGGCTCTAGAAAGATTACTTTTCCTTTGAAGGACGATAGTTTCACTTTCTTTCCCGAGCTGCTCATTAATTCAATGTCTGGATATTGTTGGTTCAGCACTGGCGGCCAGAAAACCGCAGAACTTTGTGTCGGTGTCGGCTTCGCCTCTGCGAAAGTCTGTCCAAACGCCGCCGAGATGACGAGCAGCGAAATACCAAGGTGTAGAAGGTTACTCAAATTAGGGTCCCTTTGGTTGCTAAATGAAATATTCCCCGGCTGCTCGATCAATATTGTTCCAATTGATATTTTGGGAATATAGCTATTTGCCAATTAATGTTCGTTGCTACATTTAAATGAATATGGGTTTGAAGGGTGTGAGCGAAATGGATGTGTTTTTCAAAAGACGAAACTATTTTTTCGCGCTCATGCCCATACTCGTTTTTGCTTTTTCAAGCTCTGTCACAGCTGAAACGTCTGGCGACAAAATAAGCGCAAACGGAAACTCTGCACATGTGAAATCTGTAGAAAAAAATACTCAGTCTCAATCGCATACAGACGCAGTGTCCGGCAAGCATGATGAGGCTGATAGCCTGGCCGAAGGACAACGACTAGATCGTGTGTCTTGTGGTTTTTATTATCAAGGAAAATACGCTGAGGCAATTCCACCGCTTTTAAAATCAACTGAAATCTATAAGAAGAGGCTTGGACCCAATCATTATTACGTCGGCGATAATCTCACGCATATTGCTGATATGTACAACAAGCAGAAAGATTTTCAGTCTGCCGAAAAATACTATCGAGAGGCAATCGCCGTGTTTGAGAAATCCGGCGGAAGCTGTCAGGCGCAAGGTTGCATCGACGGGCTCGCAAGCATCTTGCGCGCCACCGACCGCGCAAAAGAAGCCGACGCTTTAGAGACAAAATTGAAGAACGCAAAGTGCCCCAAGCCGGTGAAACAGTAAAATCGCTTCTTTCTCTTGAATTGTTTAATTTCTCCTTTGGGTGATTCATACTGGAGGGATGCCATCCTTTAGGATGGTTTGTTTTAATTCCACAGCTGGATGCTTGAAGCTCTCGCAAGCATGTAAGCTCAATGTATCCAGCAAATTGTGAACAGGAGTTTTGGATGAACGAGATCGATTTGATTCCGCTTTGGCTGGTCTTTGCAATTACAATCGGTCTTGCTCTGGGATGCATTGAATGCGGATTCCGTTTGGGTGAGCGGAGGAAGAACTCTGGTCTGAGCGAAGCTGAAACACCTCTGGGATCTATGGTGGGTGCTACGCTTGGTCTTCTGGCCTTCTTGCTTGCATTTACCTTCAACATCGCTGTTGGTCGATATGATGATAGGCGCCTTGCTGTGCTTGATGAAGCCAATGCAATTGGTACCACCTATCTACGTGCTGAATATTTGGATGACCCTGTTAAAACAAAAGTGCAAAAGCTTTTGCGAGAATATGTCCAGTTGCGCAAAGACGGAATAGTGCCCTCACAAATAAACCAGCTTATCTCGCAGTCTGAAAATTTGCAGCAGCAGCTCTGGGCTGAAGCTGTGGTTGTGGCAAAGGCTCATCCTAATTTTCCAGTGAATACACTTTTTATCAGTTCGCTCAATGAAGTCATCGACCTGCATTCAAAGCGCATTGCCTTTGGCATTCATGCGAGAGTTCCTTTTACTGTTTGGATTTCGCTGTTGCTTGTTGCCGGTCTTTCTATGGCGGGCGTTGGTTATTTTTGCGGGTTATCCGGACGGCGAAGCTGGCCTGAGGTAATTGTCCTTGTATCTACATTTGGAATAGTTATGTTTTTGGTGGCAGATTTAGATCGGCCGCAGCAGGGCTTGCTAAGAACCAGCCAACAGCCTATGATCGAGCTAAATCAAAAGTTAGGACCGCCGTAACAGCTGAGGAACTCAGTGTTTTACTGCAAGTTCAAATGACACGTGACACTTATCCATCTACGAAAACGAAGCCACCTTCTTTTAGTGCTATTGGCACCATTGGAATAAGCATTTTTGTCACCACATCAATTTCGGCAATGCTTCTCGATTGGCTTGAACCGCGCGCCGCAACAAATTCCAGAAATTCCAGCCAGAAGCTGGCGTAGCCAACAACCATTGGCGCGCTGTTGAGTGGAATGAATAACGACATCAGTAATTGTGCGCTATCGATTGAATGTTTTTTGTTGTTCATGCTGAAGTCATACTTGAGAGGCTTTGGTAATTTAGCCAGCCCACCTTGCTCGCCGCTGCCACGTTGTGTGTGCCATGGTGTTCCTTTGTTTGGAAACTGCGAGACGATGTCGTTATATATTTGATTACAAATTGAGTCTTCAATTTCAACTTGTGAAACAAAAAAAGCAAATACAAGTTGCTCGAATTCTTCGTCTACGGGATAGCTAATGTATCTATAGCAGCCCAAAACTTCGCCTCCGGAAACGGGGCAGCTAGTGCATTCGGGAATGCCTTTTTCGAAGCCGGCTAGCCCTTTTACAATTCCGTCATATCCCAGTTCTTGTGGTTGGCGATTTGTTCCGACAATAGAAATTCGCACCTTATTTCTATCTGCTATTGGCACTTGCTGTTCTATCAGCTTCTTGTATGCGCCTAGCTTAATTTTCGAAAGAAACCCCTCAGGACCCAGTTCTTGTTGCAATGGACATTTTCGCCATCCGATTATGTCGGCTCCCATGAAATCTCCTTTTCAAAAACCCGTATATGTTAGCTCATCATCGTGCGATTGATGACATTCTTTGCCTTTGTCTTAGAAATTCATCCGAAAGGACTATTGTTTTTGGGAAAACTAGTCCTCTGTGCCTTTGATTTCATCCAGCAGACACATCGTCAGGTCGATGCAATTTTTAGGGTTGAAGGGGAGAATCTATATTAGTTTGTGCCGCTGTCTTCAATTTCAGGAGCCCTGGGCTGTCGTGAGAGTGACTCTCATCTTAGCATCATTGTTTTTCTGGCTTGCCAGTTCGGCATTTGCACAAAATCCATATGATGCAGGGCAGTTAGACGCATCGACTTCTCAATCTTCTTCGGCACCGTCGGGCACCGTGACCAATGCTGGATTGACGATTAATTATCAAATCACCGGCATCAAGAACATCAATGACGTTAAATTCAATCAGCAGGCTTGGAACCGTCCCGGCGACACCCACCTGGTAGCAGAGCCTGATGCAGATGATATTAGAATTACAGGTACAGTAAGTGCGACAGCCGGTGGCGCTGAGCCTTATCTTTATCGAATTTGCTATTGGTGGAGTGGCCGTCCGGGCGTTTCTTCGGCCATGAACAACCTTGTTCAGAAGACTATGACGCGACCTTTCGAAGAGAGTTTTGACGTATCTGTTCCCGTGAGTAAAGGTCCTGGCCGACTAGGCATACAAGTATTATTGATGGATGACTCTACGCCAGGCTCACCGTCTACGGTGTCATCAGCTCTTGGTCTTGATGTAACACCAGGTGAAGATGCGGTAGCCACTCCACAGTGGACGCAAACAACTGGTAAGGGCCCTGAAGGCTTATTGGCCGTCGCAGCGGCTGCTGCTGCTATGGCTGCCGCCGCCGCTGCAGTGTGGAAAGCAAAGCACAAAGAAGGTAAGGGACAAAAGGACAATGCGGCCGGCTATATCTTGCAAGTTAGCGAGTCGGCGTTGACTCTTTCACGTGGTCAATCAGCAAAGCTTGAAATAACTGCGTGGAGGGTAGATGCCAGTGGCGCTTACACTGCCGCGCCTGAGGCTGAAATACACATCGCGCCTGCTGCTCAAAATGCTGGAATTGTTATCCAGCCAACCATAGGTCACGGCAAAATGACTTGTGAAGTCTCCTTGAATTCAGAGTCTGGCAAAATTGATGAAAGTGCTTTGCAAATAACTGCAATTGCGGGAAAAAGCCGGTTTGCCAGCAACGTCAAAGTTTCAATTCAAAACTATGAATTGGAGTTTTTCTAAGAATGGAATCGAAAGGATATTCATTTAGTTTTGACGGTACCAGCAAAGAATGGCTACCGCTGATGATTCATGCACGAGTTAAGTTGCACGATCCTATTTCGGTTGATTTAACTCCCAAAATGGACGTTGCCGACGCAGCTGGGAGTACCTGGATAGCGGAGAAAAAACTGATTGTCAAAAATAGATCGAAGACTCTAATTGAAGCAAGACGCGCTGCACAATTTGAACT
The DNA here is from genome assembly GCA_964546815.1 of uncultured Candidatus Obscuribacterales bacterium. Lineage (GTDB taxonomy): Bacteria > Cyanobacteriota > Vampirovibrionia > Obscuribacterales > Obscuribacteraceae > JAIEPM01. The sequence goes on from CAZJLR010000054.1 coordinate 28,108, forward strand.
TGAATTGGCAAAAGGCATTAGCTTGGATGATATCCTGGCGGTAAAACAAACGCTCAAAATTGCGGTGACGCTCTATCCTGATAAACATAGAGTGGGCGGAGTCGGTGCTGTAGTTGCCGAAGCTCCTGTAACGAGCATTTGCACTATACATATTCCCTTGCCGGCAGAAATAGAAAGTGAGCTTGATTATCTTGGGCCTGCACAAGATGGAAAAGAAGGCGTTTATCTTTCAGCGAGAGTCAACATCTTTTTTCCTTGCAAAAACAAACAACTGCTGCGGTCGTACCAAAATTCCCTCAAGTTCACTCAGCGCAGTGGTGCGATTCTTCTTGATCAGGCATCTCCGCTGGATAAAGATGGTTGGAAGCGTACCAGAGTTTATGCTTTGCCTGGCTCTGAAGAGCTTGCCTCTAAACAAGTGAACATAGTTGAAATCACTGCACGTGTCGAGAATGAGCCTTTACTTTCTAATGTCACTGTCCCCCTTGAGTCAGCGCTGTTGCGCTTGCGTTACGTTCCAAACGCGAGCTTGAAACTGAATGCAAAAGACTCAGTGCAAATCATTGCAGAAGTAATAGAAACATCTGCAAATCGCTACGATGCTATTCAGGTGCAGCAGCTTTTGAAATCGCTGAAACTTAATTTCGATGCTGCGAGTCAACCCTATTTGCTGCAAGGCAACAGCGTTGTTTCCGGGAGGCAGGCTTCGTGGTTAGTTACTGGTAAGTCAAATCAAACTGGAACTGCTCCTACGCAAGCTCAGCTAAAAGTTGAAGGTAAGCTGGGGCAGTCGAGTGTGTTTTGCCAGGGCGTTTTAGAACTTCTTGCAGATGATGCGCAATTAGAGTTTTTCTGTAATGGAAAATCAGAGCTATTGCCCGGAGATGATACGGGCATCTGGTACTACGCTAAAGTAAAAGATCGTCCTGCGGACCCTGGCTTCAACGCTCTAGAAAATACTGAGAAAATTGAATTTGAATTCGAGGGACCAAATGCTGCTTTATTGTCACTTCATGATGTCGGCATGAGTGGACCTTACAAAACTGTACGTGTAATTGCCTCCGAATCAAACTCTGGCACTGCTGCGTTAGATAGTGAGCCATCCATTCTTGCGGGTGTGAAAATTGGCAATGAAAATCTTCGGGAAAGCCTTAAAATCAGTTTCGATCATTCATTGCAAATGCGAACCACGGTGAAAGGTACATATGAGGCTACTGTTCATCCGGAAAAGCCTCTCAACGAATGGAAGTTTCCGCCTGTCGAAATTTATTTCCATCATCCAGGGCAGTCTGCGCCTGTTAAAACCCAGTTCAAATTCAAAGAGCCGGCGATTATAGTTGAACCGCCAGTTCTTAAAATCAAAAACAAGAAGATTACTGAAACCAAAAGCTATCTCGAATTAGAACTCGACAAAACAAAAGTATCGGAATTCGAAAAGGTGTTAGCTGGCCTTGGGCAGATTCATGTAAAAGTCAAAGCCGAATCTCTCGATGGAAAGAAGAGTTATGAAGGTTCAATTTATTATCGCCTCGCGACCGATTATGAAATAGTAATTGAACAGCTTGATGGTGACAAAGTAATCAGCAAGTCTCGTCCAGCCTACTCACCAGATAAAACAGGTTATGGCTTCTACCTCGATGAGTGGGAAGTACTTTGCGACGGATGCGACCAACTAAAATTTCGTGCTTATCTGGCATTGCCCACCCCTGCCGGTGCCGAACGTAAGCCTGTCGCAACCGCCAGCATAAAGTCAATTGCCATTAAGGGATTTGAGCAGGAAAATTTCAGCCTTACGCTAGATGCGGCCATGATGAATTCAGCTTCAAGGAAAGCTGGTGAATTTTACTATTCATTGAAATCAAAGAAGCCTTTGCTCTCAAACGAGAAAAGAGTCGTCAATTCGCTGAAGCTAGAGTTGAGCATTGAAGATTCTCCTTACGCGAAGACTCTTCACAGGCTAGAACAAATTATTGTTCCACGATATTTCTTTTTGAAGCTTTGGGTTTATCCAGGCGCGCAGCGTGATGTATCTTACGCCTCTGCTTGTCTCTTCTATGATAATCAGCGCGATAAGCCGATTCCTACCGGCAAGCTTGAGCTGAAAGTTGAATCTCCTGCCAATGGTCCTTCCCTGCAGTTAATTGGCAAATCAAGCTCTGACCTGACAAATCATGGTTGGGGAATGTGGACCATCACCTATAAAGGTCTTTCTTGGAACAATGTTGACAAAGCTGATTTTATCGTTAAATGTCGCATGGATGGTGCTGATGAGTGCGCAGCTTTCTACATAAACGTCGCTGAAAATGGTAGGAACTTCCTTGCTGCAATGAACGACGCTTCAACCATCAAAGACGAGACTCACCGCGACTATATTGGAGTAAACAATCCTGTATGGGAAGACCCCGATAGCTGGTGCTACATGGGTGACAAGCTAATCCCCAAAGATTGCCGCGGACCTGTATATAACCTCTTGCAGTGGGTCTTTGATGAGCCAAGAATTCGTACATGGGCTGGACATTATTTGTGTAGCAGCATGGAATATAGACTCTTTCGATTTTCATTGCGACGGCGGTTTAACCCGAAATATGCGTGTCAGTCTAATGGTATCGAGTATGGTGCTTACGCATTGGGCGACGTTCATACGTTTTTTGGAATATCACTTAGCGGAACGTCACCCATTTCTTCCTCGATGCCTGCGCCGCCCACTGGTTTGACTATATCTTTCGATGATGTCTGGTTTATTGACCCCTGGTGGAGGCAGTCTTGGGAGTCCGATTCGGTTATGCTGAGCTGGTCTGATGAATATAGAAAATATTTTGCCACCATAACCTTCTTGGCTTGCGAGCTGGCACTGGTCGTTTTGTTTATGGAGGCTTTAAGTAGAGTATTGCTTCGCTTCTTCGGTTTGCCGTTGAAAGGTATGGGAGTTAGCCGGCAAGGGGTAAAGGAAGCAATCAAGAAGATCTACATGTTTGGTCGTGATATTTATCGCACAGAGAGGTCTGGAATAGAAAAGAATTGGTGGAGAGCCGGTAGTGCTGTTTTTCACATGGAGTGCATTGTCCCGCGCGCCCGTATCGATGATTTGTGCATGGACCAAAACCGCAATTACATTTTGCAAGACTACAACGAAGATAGGAGTGGCAGATGGGTTGAATACCTTCAGCAACAATTGTTGAATGAATTCGCCGGTAGTGGCAATGATTTGCCTACGCCTGACACAGAAGATCAAGGGATTGGCAAGAAGAAGATATTGAATTGGTAATACTATGAATGACACTCGCACTTCTACACCACAAACGATATTAGAACGCTTTGCGCCACAAATCAGCGTGTTTAGTGGAAGCATTTTGAAGCGCTTTGATAGCAGTTTCGAAGACTTATGCCAGGCAATTTTATGCATGGGCAAACGAGATGAGATGACACCCGAGCTAGCTCAAAAAATCAAAGCAGGTTTGTTGGCCGCCCGCGAAATTTCATTACCCCCAATCAAAGAATATAGCCAGGCTGAGTTTGGCGATTGGGAATTCGAGCTGTACAGCCACCAGGAGATGGGAAAATCACTGGTAATCGAACAAACCCTGATGCCTCGCTATGTACTAGAGTTCTCGCTAGACAATGCTGGTGCGTTTTATCAGGGAGCCGTCAGCTCAGATGCCCTGCATCTTGGGCCGGTTCTGTTTTTCGTAAAACCAGAGCCTGGAAAAATAGAGTTTTTGAATGATGGACTCGATAGTTCTTTAGCCAAGTCGCATGAATTTAATGCCACAGGAATGGATTTCTGGACTACACCTCAAAGCAATCTCATTCCTCTATTAAATGATGGTCAGCGTGAGTTGTTTTGTTCTTTGTTTAGCACCTTTTTCAAAAGCAAGCACAAAACGACAGCAGCGCCATCAACCGCTAAAGAATCAAACGACGCTTATGATGATCTGCCACCCGTTTCCCCAGCAAATGTGGACGATGATGATCTGCCACCACTTTCTGAAGAGTCATCAGCTAAATCTGATGATCTCCCTGCACTAACCGAGGATCTCCCTGCGCTAACCGAGGATCTCCC
>CAZJLR010000054.1:32267-42144 GCA_964546815.1 uncultured Candidatus Obscuribacterales bacterium
CTAACCGAGGATCTCCCTGCGCTAACCGAGGATCTCCCCGCACTCACCGATGATGCGTTGATTGCAGCAGGAGAGCTACCTCCTGTTATAGAGACAGCTTCAGCTCCTGAAGACGACTTGCCGCCGCTTTCTACTTAAGTTTGTTTTCGATAAATTTGCCATCCCTCGATAGCTGCTAAGGCGAAATCATTTGGTCTGGACGAACGTATTTGTCAAATTCTTCCGCGCTCAAGAAACCTAAAGCCAGGCATGCCGCTTTTAGAGATGTGGATTCTACAAATGCTTTGTGCGCTACTTGAGCTGATTTGTCATAGCCAATGTGTGGGCTTAACGCTGTTACCAACATCAGCGAGTTTTCGACATATCCTTTTATTCTGTCGAGATCTGGCTCTACTCCTTCAATCAAATACTTTTCAAATAGCGGGAATGCATCTGTGAAGAGTGTGATTGAATGCAATAAGTTGTGAATCAACACCGGCTTAAATACATTCAGCTCAAAATTGCCCTGGCTTCCAGCAATTCCTATGGCTGCGTCATTTCCCATTACTTGCACTGCAATCATCGTCATGGCTTCGCATTGGGTCGGGTTGACTTTTCCTGGCATAATCGATGAACCAGGCTCGTTTTCGGGAAGTCTTAGTTCTGCCAGTCCGCACCTCGGTCCTGAGCCTAGCCAGCGAAAATCATTAGCAATTTTCATCATGCTTACTGCAAGCGTGCGCAAAACAGAACTTGCATTGACAATGGCATCATGTGCCGCAAGTGCGGCAAATTTATTGGTGGCACTTACGAATGGTAGTGCGGTTTCCTTAGCAATCTGCTTGGCTGCTCTTTCCGCAAATTCCGGGTCTGAATTTAGACCTGTTCCTACTGCGGTTCCGCCGATAGCAAGCTCATACAACCCTGGCAGCGCATCGTTTAAGCGTTGAATATTTGCATCAAGCTGAGCAACATAACCAGACATTTCTTGCCCCAATGTTAGTGGCACTGCATCCATTAAGTGTGTTCGCCCGATCTTTACTATGTCTTTGTACTCGATAGCTTTTTTGTCTATGGCATTTCTGAGTGAAATCAACGCAGGCATCAAGTCTTTCTTTATGCGCTCGGCAGCGGCGATGTGCATAGCCGTAGGAAAAGTATCATTGGACGATTGAGATTTATTGACGTCGTCATTTGGATGTATCGGTTTCTTGCTGCCCATTTTTCCGCCGGCAATCTCAATTGCCCGATTTGATATAACCTCGTTTGCATTCATGTTCGTTTGAGTGCCGCTTCCTGTTTGCCAGACGCGCAATGGAAATTCTGCATCTAGCTTTCCGTCAATAACTTCGTCAGCAGCTTGTGTGATTAAATCCATTTGTTCTTTGCTTAGCAGCTTAAGGTCGTAATTGACAATTGCTGCTGCTTTCTTGAGAATGCCGATTGCTCTAATCATTTCTCTGGGCATGATGTCATGCCCGATGGCAAAGTGTTGGAGTGAACGCTGGGTTTGGGCGCCCCAATAATGATTTGATGGAACCTCAATACTTCCCATACTGTCTGATTCGGTACGTGTCGCGCTGTTTGATGCGGCTGCGGACATGAGTGATTACTCCGGTAAAAGTCGTGGAATTTCAAATTTGCAGAGTATATCGCAAATCTTGCGCTCGTCCTTGAATTGCCGCCAGCACCCAATTTGTTTGCAGCATTTTGCCTGTTTTCCCGAGCCCACCTAATTGTTGCTTGAAGACTTAAGCCAGGTTTGATTTTGCGATATACTTGTCTGTCCAAAAGGATGTGAACATGACTACCGAATTCTGCCCGGTTACATTAAATGGGTCGCGCGTCAAACTTCAGCCGCTTTCTGTAGAGCACCACGATAATCTTGTTGAGTCTAGCAAAGACGGAGAGCTCTGGAAGCTCTGGTATACCACTGTGCCAGAACCAGGCATGGTTGAAACCGAGATTAAGCGTCGTTTGACCCTGCAGGAAAATGGTCAAATGTTGCCTTTTGCCGTGGTCGACCAGGCGAGCCAAAAGGCTGTGGGCATGACCAATTATATGAATATAGATGCCTCTAACCGGCGCCTCGAAATAGGCGGAACATGGTATCGCAAGTCTGTTCAGCGAACAGGCTTAAACACCGAATGCAAACTTTTGCTGCTCACCCATGCGTTTGAAACTCTCAAGTGCATAGCCGTTGAGTTTCGCACTTCATTTTTCAATTTTCAGAGCCGCCGCGCCATTGAACGACTTGGAGCTAAACTAGATGGTGTTCTGCGAAATCACATGATTTTGGCAAACGGCACTTTGCGCGATTCATGTGTTTACAGCATTATTGAGACTGAATGGCCTGCCGTAAAAGCCAATTTGCTTCATTTGCTAAGTCGTGATGAAAAAGAAGGCTAGAAATATTTTTCGTTTTGCACGTATTTTTCACGATCGGCGTATTATTATCCTAAAGTTCAGGCTGCTTAATCGATTTAATGTCGCTGAGGCAAGCGGTTCAACTTAATTACTATATCCATTTCCCTAGTATTCAGGTGCCCTTTTGGTCGTACCCTTCATTTGTACTTAGGTACATACTTTCCAGAGAATATCCCGCTTTTCTGCTTGGATTACGTGTATGGAGCGCCATTATGAACAGCAATGCTGCCGGAAACACATTTATTAGTAGTCTTTTCAGTTCAATTCAGCTTCCGCACTGGGAATTGTCTGCGCTAAAAATTGGTATTCTGCTTTGGGCATCAGCCGCTCTGGCTGGGCTTGTTACACTGCAGCTTCACCAACACCATGTGCTTTCCATACTCGATGGCAAAATGTCCTCCGATTTCCGCTCTGAGCTCTTTCCGCAATACAGACCCAAGCCTTCAGCCAACTGGAGCCCGCGTGCAGGCTCTCAAACCCCGGTGGGCGCGCTTTCCGATAGCAACGCCAGCAGATTAAACGATGATGGAGCCGACCTCCAGAATATTTTGAACGACAGACCGCTGGGCTCGGACGTTCCTTATAGAACACAGCCATAATCTGGATGGCTAACGCAATTATGTTTTTGGGATGAGTCTAGAATACTCGGCGATTGTTTCGATCGTTTTGATGCTGATTAGTAGCTTATTCGGGCAGCTTGCTTTTAGCCACTTTCCGTCTTGCATTTCAAACCAATCTAGTGTTTTTACTCCAACTGTCCAGAGATTGCCTGAGCCATCTTTGGCTTGGAATGAAGCATGCAGCTCTTTGTATTTTTCTGCGCTTACGATGTTTTTTGATTTTAGTTCATTGAGAACATTAGCAAATTCAATCATTTGGCTTGGTCTTATTTCGGCAAAGTCGTGAGTTTTTGCCTGCCTTGCTCCTGCTTGAGGCGTTTCCTCGTTGCTGTGGTCAGATGCAGCTTTTGTGCTTGTCTTTAATAACGGCTTTTGCGCTGCTTGTTCCGCGTGTGTTTGAGCAGGTGTTTCAGCCGGCATCTTTGTTGGAGTTTGCGGGGGCTTTTGGCTGCTTTTCTGCGTGTGGTCTGCTGGTGCTGCGGGGGCAACTTTGGAAATGGGTTTTTGTGGCTGACTTTGAACTGGCTTCCTTTCGTGTATTTCAATTGGTTTTGGTGTTTGTAGTGGTTTTGGTGTTTGTAGTGGTGTTGGTGTTTGCAGTGGTTTTGGTGTTTCGATTGGTTTTGCTGTTTCGATTGGCGCGGTCTGCCTGCTGTCTTTTTCTGCGGACGTTGTTTTCCTAGTACGCGAGGCCTGGAAAAACGTCAAAAGCAGGGCGGCAATTAGAGGGTAAGCAGCATATTGACGGAAGGGAAACTCGCCACTTGGGTTAGATGTTTGTGTGCTAGAAGCTGTTGCAGTGCTGCCGTTTTTCGCGTCAGGGTCTTCGGCGACATCGGGTGATAATGACTGAGGTTCTGATATACCACCTGAGTTCGCCGCCGGTTGGAGATTGAGTTCTCCAGGGATAAAAGCCAGAGTCAACGTGGCAATCAGCCCCAATAGCAGTAAAGCATATTGAAAAATGTTGTTCGACCCGCGCTGGTGTCCGCTTTCGCATTTTATAGAGCGGCCGTCTTTGACCTCAAGTATGTCCATGCTGAGACACTCCCAAAACACCTTTCTATTGTCGCAGCATTAGGGAGATGGGCGTATTCGGCCTTTGGACGATTGTATGACGGTGTGCAATGGTCCCAAAGGAGGATTCTGTCAGCCGAAATGCCGATTTTGTTCGAAACAACTTCAAGAATGATGCAAAGCTGCTCGGCACGCTATATTCTAGCGATTATGGGTGCCTGACTTGTCTATCTTGAGGAAGCGAATGAAGGTTTTAAGTCACTCGAATTTCATCAAGCCTCTCTTGTTGCTTGCTATTTGCTCTGCTTTTCAGCCCTGCCTTTCTGCAGTGCCGAATATTGTTATCAATAATTTCAATCGGCACGCGGTTCAAAATGCCCCAATAAATCCGAGCCGCATTGTTGTAAAAAAGAAATGTGTTCTGGCATGTCTAAAAACCTATCATTTTAATCAAGGAAAACCAGCTAAAGCGAACAAGCTAGGCTTGAAAAAAGTTGATGGAACTCTGGTCGGCAACTGGGATGCCAAATCTGAAGATGTTTTGCCAGAGGGTGGCAAAACGCGGCTGCCTCTGATGTGGGTTTGCAAACCGAATGTCACCTTGGACGCTGGTGAGTATATTGTTTGTGATAGTGAGCCAGCTACATGGTCTTGCAACTCGTACTCAGGCATGCGTGGTTTCTTTTCAGTTACTTTGACTCCGGAAGATTCTCAGCCGTCAACAGCGGAGATCACGACTTCTAGCTCTTCGTCGACAGCGGTCGAGGTTCCTCAAATAAGGAAGATATCAGAGCAATATAACCGTTATGTAAATCCACGTTTTCAATTTGGTATAGACTTCCCGATTGATTTGAAAGCAGGTGAAGAACCTGAAAATGGTGATGGTCGTCGCTTTCTATCCTCAGATGGCGCGGTCGAATTAATTGCATATGGACAATCGGCGTATGCAACCACCGATGGCTCTGAGTGGACTCCGGCTTCTTTACTTGACGATGCGCTGGCTCATCGCAAACAAGATGGCGATAAAGTGACCTTTAAGAAACAGGGACGCGATTGGGTCGTTATCTCTGGATTTAGCGGCAATAAAATCTTTTATTACAAAGCAATGATCCACAATGAAATGGTCAAATGCTTTGAAATCAATTACCCGAAATCAAGAAAACTTGAGTTTGATCCTGTAGTGTCACATGTAGTCGAATCATTCACAAACACGTCTTCTGAATAGACTTTCTCAGTCTTTTAGTTGCTCTATTTTTGCAAAGAGCTCTTTATCAATAAGCAAGCTGCTTGGTTCTTGTTGTTTGATCCAATGTCCACTAGATTCCTTGAACCAATCATGTGACTTTAACCCAACTGTCCAGTTTTCTCCGTTCGGAGATTTTGCTTTTAATTGTGCATGAACTGCCTTAAACTCCGACTCGCTGATTTTTCCCTGGTCATGTGCCTGCTGTAGTGCGCTTGCTAGTCCGATAAATTCTTTGGGGCTAATTTGGTTGAACTTAGGATCAGTCTGCGGCTGTTTTTCATCGAGGTGCGCACCGCAGTTGCCACAAAATTTCATAGTAAGTGGCATTTGTTGTTTGCATGATTTGCAAGTTTGACTTGTCGATGAAACTTGCTCTTCCTTCTCTTCCGGTGCGCTTGCTTGTTTCTGTTCGAGCGGGGGAAGTGTCGATAGCTTCTCCTCGAGCGTGCCGATGATATTGGCAAAAGTAAGAGCCTGATGATTTATTACAACAGCATCAGCTTTTGATTCAAGTTGGAAGAGGTGATTACTCAGTGCCGTGGGTGCGATAAATGCGCGGTAATATGATTGCACTTTTCCTTCGACCAGCCTTCTTGCCGAAATGCCAATTGAAAGCTCCCACGAGCGAAGAAATTCTGCGCCGAGATATTCACCTACTTCACCGAATAGGAACACCTTCTCACCTGCATCATTTTTTGCTGGAATTATTACTGTCCGGCGAACCAGGTTTTCCAAATCTTCATTTTCAGGAGCGAATGTGATGTCGGTTATGTCTGGTGTCAAAACAAAAAATGAAGATAACAACCACCTTAAATCGAAGCTGGCAATTGATTGAGCGAGTGTTGTATTGAAGGTATTGCAGTCAATCTCTGCTACTTTTACCGGTTTGAATTCAAGAGCTTTGCAGTAGGCATTTCTTCTATAACTATCGATTGCATGCAGCCCGTAAATGAATGAAGGTATCGATAGCGGTGGCGGCAAGAAATTGGCTACGGCGTTATTCACTCTGCTAAGTAGGAGGCTTGTCCACCAGTGCAGATATTCTTGAAATGATGAATAGAGGCGAAATATCATTGACCCTTCCGCATTGGGGAATGCAACCAGGGGTTCTTTGATGTCATTTTTGATCATCGTTGAGAAGACAGTCAGACCTGTGTTGTCACCACCATATCGATGCTCAATGCGAATGTCCGGCTTGAGCAAAATTGCTCTAAGTGTTTCAAAACTGTGGTGCTTTCTAAGCTGCTCGAGCAATTGTTGGTCATTCTCTTGTTCTGAAGGCTTCAAATCAAACAAGGGGCTTAAAGCATTTGTTTCGTGCTTCTCTTTGCCGAAAAGTGCATATAATGCGTTAGCGGAAATTTGAAGTGCATTGTCATGCAAAATTTCAACTTCTACCGTGTTCTTCTTCATTTGTGCAGCTCCAGTAGTTTATTTCTTGCGGTTTAGTAAAGTTTGAGAAATGACTCCACGGTTAACTCGTACAATCGCTCTTTCACCCGGCAAATTTAAGTATGGGCAAAGTGCAAGGTCTGAGCGCAATAGGCACTTTTTGTCTCCCGGCGCTACCCAGAGAAGTTTTCCTATTCGTATCCAGTATGCAAGTTCGAAGTCTAGTTCTACTTGTTCGAGCATGATACCTTCAAGTTTCACTTCTCGATTATTCATTACCAGGGTTGAAAAACGGCTGCCAAGGTCGTTAATGCATGGCATTTCTGGTGGTCTTGAGTTTGCAAAATGACAGAGTACATAAACTTGTGTTTTGCCCACTTCTAGAGATGACAGCACCGCTTTTGTGCCCGGCAGCTTAAGTACCTCCGTGATTACGAATGGCAGAGTTGCTCCCGGCTTGCAAAAATGTTCGACAGGTTCATCTAGCTTTTTCAACGCTGCACCACCGGTGTAACCGCAAAATGTGGGAGGTGCATCAATGCGAGTTCGCATTGGTTGATCGTAGTCCCACCACATGCCCCCAAAGCCCTGGGTGTCTATCGCTGCTTTCACAATTTCGCCCGTAAACGGACATCTTGAAGTGTTTTCTACAGATAGTGTGTTGCAGTAGGTTTCCATCGCGTTATGTAGCATGGAATTTGTTGCGTCCAGTCCTGCTTCTAATTCTTCTGTTTCATCGTTTGTTCGCTCGACCGCAAGCAATTCTTGGAGATGCGACAATTCTAAGCGAAGGCGATTTACTCGCTCTATGCTATCCTTCCTGCTTATTATTGCCGAGTTCATTTCTTTGTCCTCTATTTTGATGCGTATTTAGACCGCAGTCCAGATAGCTTTTGGTCCATGATGCTTTCTATTTCGGCTGGATTCATATTCTGAATTTGCTCGGGTGAATAACCCCATCTCTGCAATGCGGAATTTTGATATTTTTGCGCTGCGGTTTGTTGAAATGTTCTTTCTGTGCCAATATAGCCAGAACCATGCACTCTGCTGCGGGCTGTAGCAGTCCCTTCTCCACCCGTGAATGAAATAAGAGGTTCTTTACCTCCGGGGCGATGAGAATCCAAAATCTTTTTGTCGATGCCGCTTGCGATTTGGTGCGGAGATTGTGGTTGAATCAATTCGCCTGTAACTGGGTCGACGTGCGCTGGCGGCAGTTCCTTGGAGAGTTTCGAATAGTCCCACCCCATGTGTTCGCCGTGTTGCGCAGAGAAAGGTCCTTGTTTCAAATCTTGCAATATTTTGTTTTTCACTGTGGGCGATATTTCACCTCCACCCACATTTTTGATGTCGAAAATATCGTGGTCGCCCGTGAATGGTTTGCCGATTTGACCTGTTTTCGGGTCTACCGTGTGAACTACTCCGTCTTTAATTGCGATTTGTTGTTCGCCTTTTTTTAGTTTGCCATTTACCAAATCTTGTACGTGCTCAGCCTGGTCATTGTATTCAGTCAGTCTTTGTTGATATCGTTTGTACAATGCTGAGTCTTCGGGCACACCTACTGGTTCAGTTGGTTTGAAATAGCCAACTTTACCCTGGCTGCCCTTGGGCGCTCCTAACTCCAAATCTTCTGCCGTGATCGTTTTCATCTTGACGTATTCTGGCTTAGGAGTTGCTTCGCCGCTTTCTAAAAGTCGTTTCGCATCTGCGTTGGTTGGTCGTACCTGTATTTCCACACCATATTTGTCTGCCACCATTTGTGCATGTTTTATGTTTTTCTCTGGCATGCCTGACAGTGCTTGATTCATTTGATCTTTATTTAGTCCTAAATCTTCATACTGAGGAACTGGCGGCTCAGTGGGGCGCATCGGCTTTGTAGGTGAAACTTTAGAGCCGGGCTCGAGCGTGTTTCTCGCGCCACTTACTCCTTCTGCCGCTTCGCTCCGAGCTGATTTCGTTGCTGTGCTTTCTGCGGCACTTTCTACTGCATCTCGCGTAGATGTTTTCGCAATTGTTTCGGCTGCTTGTTTTTCGCCGAGTCCAACTGTTGCCTCCGCAGATTCTCTGGTAAATCCTTTTGCAATTAACTCCGTAACTCCTGCTTTTCCTGCTTGGGCTATGCCTATTGCGCTGTGGAGTCCGTCGGCAGCACCTACAAACTCAGTAGCTCCGATCAATCCGTCTTTAAGTCTGTCTGTCGCAGACCTGTTTGGATCTGTTGCGTTGACCAGGCGTTCTCCACCGGGCAACTGCTTAACTGCATCAACTATTTTGTTGGGGTCTTGCAGGTCTTTGGCTGTTCCTCTTATGGTATCAGCCATAATTTCGGGGTTTGTTGCGTCTTTGACTACTTCAACAGCTTCTTTCGCGGTGCTTGTCACTGCGTCTTTTACTTGGGTTGTAGTGGCACTAATCGTATCGCTTATTATTTCCGGATGTGCCACCACATCTTTTACTGCATCTCGGGCTTCGCCAGCTAATTCAGTTGTTTTTGCAACGGCGCGATCGGCGAGATCCGCCATCTGATCTTTCGCGTTGGAAAGTGTTTGCGTAATTAACGATGGGTCTTTGCGAATGTCGTTAACTGCATCTTTGACGGCGTTGTATCCTTCCTTCGCAGTATCGACTGCAGCGCCACCAATTTCCTTTACATCACTTGCGACTCCTGATGCAAATGTTTTGGTTTGGTCAACAACGCTTGAAACAAATCCCACTGGAGGCTCATTATTTAGAGTAGCCTTTACCGCTTTTTCTATTTGGTCAAGATTTCCTGTTGGTACGCCATGTTCGTCAATTTTTGCCGCGCGTTTGACTTGGGTTAACAGCTTGTAGCCGTCGTCACCTTCAATCGCGTCAAGTTGTTTGATTACGTTTTTATATCTTTGTCTGAGTTCTTTTTCTTGATCTGGCGTTAGGGCAGGTTTGTCTGCCGGCTTTGCGTCACTTGCTTTGCCGTCGGGCTTTTTGTCTGGCTTATCTGGAATGCCTTCCTTGTCTTTTGCATCGGCTGCTTTGTCTTTCGTCTTGTCTTCAATTGGTTTGTCTTTGGCTTCGGGAAGTGGTTTGTCCTTATCACTAGGGCCAGGTTTGTCTTTTCCGTCGGGACTAGCTTTGTCTTTATCGTCTGGACCGGGCTTGTCTTTATCGTCTGGACCGGGCTTGTCTTTATCGTCTGGACCGGGCTTGTCTTTGTCGTCTG
>CAZJLR010000055.1:0-39629 GCA_964546815.1 uncultured Candidatus Obscuribacterales bacterium
AACTTGATTCGGCTCCATTTTAGTTCGCCAGCAGTATCCATGGCGTCGCCCCTACTGGTTTGCATTGGAGAACCACTACAAGAAAATACAAGACAAATCCGAAAGGGGAATACCTGGGTCTTTCGCGGGTTACATACTTTTGCGGTTTCATCCATTGGCGAAACGACAGAAGTATTGCGCTGCAACAAGCGGAAGTCGGATTGTCTTGTTTTCTTTGTGCATCGCCGGGCTTGCTAGCTTTCGCTAACTGGCGCGGTGACTTCCGCTGCTTTTGAGTAGATGTGTGCAATTACATCCTCTAGCAACGGGTCGTCGATGCTTATGTCAGCCACATCTCCTTGCCCGAGCATTTGAGCAACGACATCGGCGACTGACAAACGGCTACAATCAACTTCGTAGCACTGTTTCTTTCCCTCGGCTTCGAGCAGTTTCAGCCCGGGAAGATTTAGTTTTGCGTGGTCATCGTGATAAACAACACATACCACCCTGCTATTCAGGTGGTCTTTGCGCACGTTCTCGACGCTGTCATCGAGAACAATTTGCCCGTGATTTATCACGACAACTCTTTCGGACACAGCTTCGATATCACCGGCGTCATGGCTGGTGAGAAAGACGGTTAGCCCATCTTGCCTATGCCATTCACGCACGATTTGCCGCAATTCTTGCCGCGCCACCACATCGAGTCCGATGGTTGGTTCATCAAGAAAAAGCAAATCAGGTTTATGCAAAAGGCTCGCAGCTATTTCGGCGCGCATGCGTTGTCCTAACGACAATTTACGCACAGGCGTATCTATAAAGCTGCCCATGCCGAGGCGCTCTGTAAGCTCATCACGACGTTTGCGATAATCATCTTTTGGAATATCGTAAACATGCGAAAGCAAATCAAAGCTATCGCCGGGTGGCAAGTGATACCACAATTGAGATCTCTGTCCAAAGACAGAACCAATGCGATGAGCAAGCTTTTGTCTTTGTTTCCAGGGGCAAAATCCTAGCACGGTAGCATCGCCACTTGTCGGATGGAGAACGCCCGTGAGCATTTTGATGATTGTGGATTTGCCGGCGCCGTTTGGTCCGATGAGCGCCAGCGACTGACCTAGCGGAACTTCCAACGATACTCCATGCACGGCAACGACCTCGCGCTTTGTGCGCTTAAAGCCGCTTCCGAGCGAGAGCTCGAAGACTTTTCGCAAGTTTTTCAATTCGACGGCGTTCATTGTATTGATTCCTAAGTTACATACATCACAAAAAATTGAGCCCTCTTCGGATTTCTTCAGAGGGCTCAAATGCAATTGCGAAGTACTTACTAGCTTTTCCTAGAAGAATAACTCCCCAACATGCAGTGCCCCCTGCTCCGTGCCGATGGCGGGAGCAAATGACATAAGGGCATACATGTGTGTTTTTATTCGCATAATTCCATTCTCCACATAAAAGGATGAGTGTCAATGTAATTTTCTCTTCTGCCCATTGTCGGTAACGGAAATTTCACGAACGGCAAATAGACTTTTGGCTAGGGAAAAATTCGGTGTCGGCTTAATCGCCAATCAGATACAGGGGAAGCAGTTCGCAGGAAGGCGGGGCTGCTGCATAGGAGTGATAATGTCTGAACAATTTGAACGCAACGCGAAAGCCGCGGAAAGCGAGCCGTCACAGCCATCTATTGATTTAACGAGTTTATTCCCGCCAATTAAGGACACGAGCAAAGCCACCAATGCCGAACGCTCGGCAAATGGCAATAATGCAGAGAATAACGGAAAAGCTCAAGATTACAGCAAACAGCAGATCGACTTCCCAAAGCCGGTCGAATTTAACTTACAACCTAAGAAAGCTGAGACAGACAAGGTTGCAATGCTGCAGAAAAATGCAGATGGAAAAATTGAAATTGGAGAAAAAGACTTCGATAAAATCGGTCCTATCGCGGCTAAAGTTTTGCGAGATGCTGGAGTTACCAAACTCACTTTGACACCAGGGAAGGATCATGACACTTATGAGGCTGAGCTGAAGAAGCCGCTCGAAATTAATCAAGACCCAGCGGAAGGCGCACGGAAACTCAAAATTGGCACTCACTTCAAAGCTGATGTTATAAAAAATCCAGATGGCTCAATGACGTTAGACCATATCGACGGATTGAAAGCTGAGAGCAAAGTATTGTTCCAGTGGCGCGATGTGACTGTCGACAAGATTCAATTGAATAAGCTTCCTGATGGAACAAGCGAGATTACTTCAACCGGCACATGGAATGGCATCAGCCGCGATAATACTCGCATTAAGCCAGGGGAAATTTTCGACAAGGCGCAGCTTCTGTTCAATCGCATGGAAGGATTGAAGTCGCCGCAAGATCAAAAATCATCGCAGGCGCCGAAATCATTTTTGGAGATTACGCCAATTAAGAAGGACTAACTGCCTAAGCATTTCTTGGACTAGTTCAGCATCAAGAATTCATGATTGGCAAAATTGAATCACTTAGAGTTCCTCAAACATTTGCTCCGGAGTCACCTTTTGGGTTGCGAATTTAATCCTTCGCCCCAAAAACGACACAGCCACGCCCTGAATAAGCCATACGAAATCGTACAATTGATCCCCAGCTACATTCTGTACTGCAGGACAATCACATTGTTCGATACGTATCGCGCACTCTTCAGAAAGCGCGCCTCAGGTTTCGCATTTCAATTTGAATCTGGTAGTACAGAAAATGAAGCAAGAGACACAGCCTTCAAGTTTCTGTGCTAATCAGCATGCAGCACAGAGCGAGGAGTATCAGTGATTGCTAGCGCGTTCATTTTTCCGCAAGCGCGCTAGCTCTAACTGATACCCTCGCAAATGATCTCTCAGTTGTTTGTAATCATCATTGTCTTTGTGCAATCCCGCCCCTACAAGATCAATTATTTGTTGCGCAATGTCGTACTGTTTTGCGGTCACGGCTTCTTTATACATTTCAATGCAGTCGGAGAAATACGGATGCTTATACTTGGAATTTTCCTCTAACAAGCCAGGAATGCTATTACGCACATGATCAAATTGGTGTTTTCGCAACATTATTCGAAGTTGCGTCATCTTAGTTTGTAGTAGTTCCCCCTGCAGTTCATCATCTGGAGCTTTCACTTTGTTAAAGTCGCTGATGTTCTCGGCTAGAGCTTTTTCGGCACCAGCTAAATCATTCTGTGCGAGGTAGATCATTGCACCATTTCTTCGAATGTTCATCTTAGAAAGAACGTCGTCGGAAGACGTGCTTTTCATGGCTTTATCGTAATACTTCCAGGTAGCGTCCACATCCTTCAAGTAATAGAAAGAGAGCCTGGCTTGCGCCAGTCTTGTAAAAGACAAATATTGCCGAAATTGAATTTCGTCTGGTGTTTTAGCTACCAAGTTTTCAAATATTTTCGCCGCATCAGCCAAAAGCGCAGGAGACTCAGTAGCCTGACCTATGTCTCTAAGCAATTCTCCCAATTCAAGTTCTGTGACGGCAAGGGGCAGTTCATCTTGTTGCTTCCTAAAGGCGGCTATGGCTTGCCGATAATTTGATATTGCTTCGACATAATCCGGCGGTGCTGTGGGTCTGGCTGTTTTTGCAATGCGCGCTCTCTCACGCAATTCATCAGGGTCAATACCACCCAAATGTTTTACGCTCGCTTTTGGCTTTTTCTCTTTGGCGGAACTCAAAATTAAAGCTAGCGAATGCTTAGGTACGAAATTAAATGCAGCTGCAATAATCAGGACGCAGCCGCAGAGAATTGAAAGAATTAGGAGAACCGGCATGCCGCTTTTGCTTGACAGCATTGGTGCGGGAATCGATTCAAGCGCGGCAGCGAGTTCAGTTGCGCTTTGGTAGCGTTCATCTGCGATTTTGCTCAGACAGCGTAAAACAATCTTTTGCAGTTGGGGGCTTACTCGATCATTTGATTTGAAGCATGCCTTTTGATTTACGTGCATGTCCATTACGTGCAAACTGCTCTCAGCAGAGAAGGGTGTTCTACCGGTTAAACATTCAAACAACACGCACCCAAACGAGTAAATATCAGAACGCGCATCCAACGTTTGCTTGAGGCATTGCTCCGGACTCATGTAATTTGGTGTGCCAAGCAGGAATGCGCTTTGCGTTAGATTTGGATTTTCTATATTTTCGAGTAGCAATTCCTTAGCCAATCCGAAATCAAGCAACATTGCGGAAACGCCAAGTGTTCCAGTGTTCTTCAATTGAAGAATGTTGGCCGGTTTGATGTCGCGGTGGATGATGTTTGATTGATGAGCGTAGGCAAGAGCACTAAGCAGCTGCAACGCAAGCTTGACTGTTGTACCAGCATCGAGAGCACCTTGAGCCAGCGTTTTATCGAGGGTGATACCATCGTTGAAAAGCATCACGATAAATGGTTCTTGCTCTCGGCTAATGCCGTAGCCAAGGACACGCACGATGTGTGGATGCTGTAGGCGAGACGCCAGGAGTGCTTCGCGCTTGAATCGCTCGATTGCAGTTTCGCTGGTGAGCAGGTCTTTTTTGAGAATCTTTACAGCTACAATTTGCAGCATGACTAAATGCTGGGCCTTATAGACGTTACTAGCAGCGCCCTCGCCAATTTTTTCGATTATTTTGTAGTGGGCGTCGATGTTGGCGCCGGAAAGATCTACTGTCATTTGGAATTCGGTAATTGTTTTCTATAACTGTTAATAGCTTCCAGTGTGCCCTCACGGTTAGACAAATCTGGTTTTACTTGTGAGTCCAAACCGTCTAAGAATCGCGAGGCAAGGTCAAATCTTTTGGACAAGAGAAAGTCGTTGTACAAGTCCCTGTATTCAAAGAAATATGGAGGGTTTTGGTTTCCGTTTTTCTTCAGCAGTTTATCGCACAGTACCCTCGCTTCATCATTCTTTTGCTTTTTCAGGGCAACTCTTATTTCCATTGCATCGGTTAAGAGATCTAGTTTGAGGACTCCGGAGTCGATTGAAGAAGCACGATTTGCATCGCGCCTATTTGCGGCAATCATTTTTACTGGAAGTGCCAGGTCGTTAGTATTGAGGCCAACGTTAGCTTCCTCTAGTCTTATTTTCATTTTCAAGGCGTATTCATCGTCTGGGGCAAATGCCAGAGCATGTTCTAGAGTACTAATTGCAAGACCGGGGTTATTGTCTACCATAAATGCGTATTGCCCGAGAGTCAAGTTTGATTTGGCAGTATAAAGCCTCGGGACAGTATCTTGCGGTGCTTGTCCCTCAATAGGCGGTGGGACATTTGCACACAAAGCCTCCGCGCTTTTTGCTGCCTCTACCAATGGTGCCTTCGCTTTCAAGGGCTTTCCAACTCTATCGAAATAATAGTCACCAATTTCGAAAAGGCAAATTACTGCCCCCACCTCATACCCTTTGGTCCTATAAGCCTTTACAGCTGTGCGGTAAAGCTCTTCTACCTTGCCGTCATCTGTCTTTCGTGATGATAGGTCTCTTAATCGTCGCGCATCTTCGCGAAGTTCCTCCGGGTCTATGTCCAGCTGACCCAAGTGTTTTGAATGAGCGATAGAGCCACTCTTTACGATAGAAGAATTCGCAGCACTCGTAGATATGGATTGCATCTGTCTATAACGCAGCAGGCAAAGAAGCAGAAGGCACACTGTCGCGATGAAAATGGCGTATTTTGCAATTGTTTTTCTCGGGGGCGAACTTACCTTTTTTCTGGCGCTAGATATACGCTGGAAGTCGCCGGCCAGCTCACTTGCAGTTTGATAGCGTCCCTGTGGATTTTTGTTCAGGCATTTGAAAATGATAGATTGCAAGTCTGCGCTGATTTTGTCTGCTGGATTGAAACTTACTTGCTCATGCAAGTGTTTGTCCATGACAGCAAGGTCGCTTTCCGCCGAGAACGGTTTGCGACCGGTTAAACATTCGTAGAGTACGCAGCCGAAAGAGTAAATATCAGAGCGTTGGTCTGCGGCTTGCGCCATGCATTGTTCGGGGCTCATATAGTTTGGTGTGCCCATCATGAATGCGGTTTGTGTGAGGTTGGCTTTTTCGTTGTGATCTAGCAACAGTTCTTTCGCCAGCCCGAAATCGGCAAGTTGCACGGAGGCGCTCGCGCTATCAGCGGTTTGCAAAAGCAAAATGTTTGCGGGCTTTATGTCGCGATGGATTATGTTGAGCCCATGCGCATAGGTCAGGGCGGTTAAAATCTGCGCAGCAATTGTTAAAGTAGTGCCGAGAGCTAAGCGCTCTTTCCCAAGAGTTTTTTCGAGAGTTGTGCAATCGTGATAGTCCATCACAATGAACGGCTGCTCGTCATCGCTGATACCAAAGGCGGTGACTTTGACTATGTGTGGATGATCCAAACGAGTTGATAGACGCGCCTCGCGTTTGAACCTTTCTATCGCTCGCGGATTTGTGAGGAGGTCTTTACGCAGGATTTTTATAGCGACAATTTTTTGGAGAAGGCGGTGTTCGGCTTTGTAGACTAAGCTGGCGGCACCTTCGCCAATTTTTTCGATAAGTTTGTAGTGCGAGTCAAGCTTGATGCCAGAGATGTCGCCGGCGACTGGGGGCTCGGCGTTGGAATTTACAGAATTCGCGCTGTCGTTCTCCGCCAAATGAGCCTGGTTTGCTTGATGGGTTTAATGCCAGTCGCGATTTGATGTGTCAGCGCTTATGGCACCAAAATTCTACCAAACATGACATCAATAAAAGCCTCAATGGGCTCTACAGTTTTCTGTGTTTTCGAGCGCATAATCGCGCCTTCCCATGAACACAAGAACATTTCGGCAAGCGTGGAGGCTGGATATTCGCGCGTGATTTCGCCGAGGCTTTGACCTTCGTCGATGCAAGCGGCGTAGATATCGCGCCAGCGAGACATGACGCGAGCGAGCTCGATGCGCAGCACTTCGCTCTGGTCTGCCATTTCTTGGCTCAAATTGCCGATGAGACAGCCTTTGCGACAACAATTTTCGCTGAGTTCGGTTTTCTTGGTTTCAATGAGATGGCGCAGGCGGGCGACTGGCGTGCGGTCGGTGTCACGCAGGTAACCGACGAGCATGTTGGCGTAATTTTCTTCGACGTGCAAAATGATTTTCTGCGCGAAGTCTTCTTTGCTCTTAAAATAATGATAGAACGACCCCTTGGGAACGCCCACCGCTGAAAGCACCTCCTGGATGCCCGTATTGGTGTAGCCCTTCTCAAACATCACAGCCATACCTGATTCGAGCAATATGCGGTAGGTGTCCCGTTCCGCTCCGGTTGCTGTCTTGGCCATTGGAATATCCTCTATCACTGACTATATATGGATTGTAGCAGGTACTAGACCGGTCGTCTAGTACCTTTTTAAGTTTGTAGATTTTATCGTGCAGATTTAATGGAAATCGCTCCTCAACCAGAAGAGTCGATAGCATCGGCATGATTTGAGCTCCGTGTTTTTCTAGTGCGGTCTTGACCGAGCTGTCAGACAAGTGTGCGTAGACTTTGGTGGCGTCTTCTGACTGATGGTTAAGGACTTTGCCGATGAGCAGCAAGCTGTTGCCGTCCTGGGCAAGCCACGCGCCCACGGTGTGACGAAGGTCGTGAATTTGCACATCGAGCAAATTGGCGCGCATTCTGATGCGCTTCCAGGGTTTGTCGATGTTGACGTAGGGTTGACCTCGGCGTTTTCCAGGAAAAACGAATTCGTTGCCTGCTTCGCGTGGAATTTGTTTTAGCAATAAAATTCCGGGGGCGCTTAGAGGTAATTCGTGAATTTGCTTGTTTTTTGTTGTCAGAAATTTGATGAAGCCATGTTCTAGATTGACGTCTTTCCAGCGCAGTTTCATCAGCTCAGATTTTCTTGCGCCTGTGAGTAAATAAAGAACGAAAAGTGCGCGAATGTAGAGGCAGGGTTCTTGCTGCAAGGCTGAAATCATTTTTTCGACTTCGGTTTTCTTGAGCCAGCGTTTGCGATGGTGCTCTGCGAAATCTTTGATACCGCGCGTGGGGTTGGGGTGATTTTCCGGAAGTAGCTCCCAGACTTTGGCAATTTCTATCATGCTTGAGAGCTGCTCTCTGACGCGGTTTGCTTGATAGGGGTAGGTCATGCCGATTTCTTGATGCAATGATGCCACCATGCCTCGGGTGATGTCAGAAATATTTTTTGTGCCGAATGCGGGGATTAAGTATTTTCTGAGGCGGGTTTCGTCTAGCTTCCAGGATGACTTGTGCAACTTGGCGTGGCGTTCCATGTAGCGGTGGGCGAAGTCGGCGAAATTTGTTTTTGGGAAGGGGTGGGTTTCAGGTGCGGCGAAGGGGAGAGAGGGAGGTGGGGTTGGGTGAGGTTGAGTAGCGTTTTGGGAAGATGGGGCAAAACTGGGGTGGCACTGAGAGGTGACTGGGTGAGGTGGAGTAGTATCGGAATGAAATTGAGGCGCGCCAGAATGAAACTGCGGAGCGTCTGATTGCGAATACGATGCGACGGGTTGCGCTTGAAATGAAGGCGCAAATTCTGGGCGATATACTGGAAGCACAATTAGTGCGGCGAGGTAGGCGCGGGCAGCGTCTCGAGCCTTTGTCAGATCGATAAGCCCGCAAGGTGCAATTATTTTTGTGACCTTTTTTCCTTGATCGATAAAACGCATGATGTAGTTTTTTCTTCCATTGGGTGAAACTGCCACACCGAAATCTGGCAGAGATTCATCCCAATAAATTAGCGGTTGTTTGCCTGATGGTGGAGGCAATTCGCTGATTGATTTTCGCGTTAGTCGAATGTTTGGCATATGATTTTGATCATTGGGGGATGACAACTTTGGTGGCAAGATCAGAGTGTGAGAATGCAATGGATCTTAACTCAGAAAAACGATCGGGAGTGGCTGTTCATGCTGGTTTTCTGACAGAATATTGAGTGGAAATTTCCATTGCAAAATGTGATTCTATGCAGTAGCATTGGAATAGATGTAATGTTTTTGCATTCTCTCTCCAGTGAATTTGGAGAGCTGAGCGTAGGCTCTAATTTTTGTCCTTGCTTAGGACTGCATATCTCGTAAATTGAAATTCTGTTAGAAAAAGGATTGTTTCTTCGAAAACAGTCCTTTGAATGCTGGATTTTATTGCGTCTATATAGCGCTGAAGCACCTTTTCTTGGAGGGTTTCACCATGGGTATGCATGACCAGCAATTCAAGCTTTTGATAAGCGAATTTCCGATGGAATTTATAGAACTCTTTCTTCCACAAGTAGCCCGAAAAATCGATGAGCTAAAACCATGGCCCTTAGACAAAGAAGTAGTAGCAGCTAATCGCCGTTCTCGCTCTCGCGCCGCTGATCTAGTTTTTCAAGCAAAAATACAAGGAAAAGATTCTTGCATTGTTATTCTGATTGAGCCACAGGCGCAATTTCAGCCACATTTTCCGATGAGGTTGTTGCACTATTTTTCAGGGCTTTTGTTGAAATATAGAGTGCCAGTTTATCCGGTGGCACTTTTTTCTTACGATAAGCCCGAAACTGTTGAACCAAACTTCTACCAGGTCGAAGTACTAGGCAAGCAGTTAATTTCATTCGAATACGAGACAATTCAACTGAATATTTTAGATTGGCGTGATTATTGCCGACGGAGAAACACCATTGCTGCGGCACTTATGGCACGAATGAGGATTGCGAAGAGAGACCGTCCTGAGGTAGAATTTGAGTGTAACCGTATGATCGCGACGTCTAAATTGTCTGCGGAGAGAAAGTTGGTTCTTGCAGAATTTAAGAACTCATATCTCATACTGGATGACGAAGAAATGAAGGTGTACGAATCGCATCTTAGAAAAGCGAGCAAGAAACTGCGGGAGGAGATTATGAACGCAACTTCGCATTGGGAAAGGAAGGGGAGAAGAGAGGGACAACAGTCAATGGCGCTATGCCTGTTAAATAAACGTTTTGGTAAACTAAACGACAAACAAATAACTAAGATTGAAACTTTGAATCTAGAGCAGCTCGGAAGACTAGCAGGCGCTTTACTGGACTTCAAATCAATTGAAGATCTTGAGAATTGGTTATCCAACGCTTAGCCGCTGAAGAACGACTCAATTTGGAAGCTTGTCAGAAATTCAGTTTAGATTTATTCGCAGAGCACACAATATTGTCCGAACAAGCACCAGCACAAATCAGAACCGAATTATTATTATGTCGGACCAAAGGCCGCGACGCTGAGACAACCAATAAGACATGCACCAAATACAGTGCACGCCAGCAAGGAACCTTGGTTAGATTCGATGGCTAACCCAATACTCAAGGAGCTTGATGTGCACGACAGTGCACAGTGGCGAAAACTACTTGCGGCGTCATCTCTAAGCGGATTCATATTTTTATGCTTGATGCTAGATGACGGCTGGATGTAAGTGAACGAATCTCATCTTAGAAAGAAAGTAAAGAAGGGAGAAAACTATGAGCACTTCTGAGGCCGAAGCAAGAAAAATGCGGGAAGAAGAAATTCCGAAAATATATCAAGGATCCTACAAGAGGGGATTCCGCGAAGGTATCAGAATCTTTCTCCTTACATCAAATATTCGCATTTTCGACCGGTGTGCCGGCTGAGCTGGTATACAGTGTCGTAATCGCCTTGAGTACAAGCTGAGATTCTCTTCAGCTCAAAGGCTGACACCCAAAGCCTACATCACAATTTATAAGCTTAAAGAACTAATCTTGGCTGGTTACAGCCAGGATTGGCATTCCCGCAGAGCACCGCCGAACTATGGATTAAAGGAATGTTTCGTGCTACTGGCAACCAAGAGGGCACACGGACGGGGGAGTATGGTAGTATTAAAAGTCGCCTTCGGTTACATCTGCCCGTAGCCCAGCTGGATAGAGCGCATGGCTACGAACCATGAGGTCGCATGTTCGAATCATGCCGGGCAGGCCAAATAGAAGCCAGATAGGAAGCGCCTCGCGACAAACGAGGCGCTTTTCTTTTGGGGTAGGCGTTTTGCTTCAGGGGCCCATGAGGGGCCCCTTGGAGAGAAAATCAGGGAAATCAAAATCAACGCGTAAAATCTATGACAACTCTTTTGAAATGAGTTCATAGTCTGATTGCGAAATTTCTACAATCGCGTTCTTAAAGAAGACAGCCCAATAGGCCAAGTTCGTGACAAACGACAAGCGCTCTAGTAATTGCTTTAGATCTACCTCGCCGTCTTTCTTAACTTGTTCTGCAAGAAAGTCAAAACGGTCGGGGAACAATCCATCTTTGAGAAATACCTTTGATGTGTCGAGATAGTATTCGCTAGTGGCTCTGCCTATGGCAACAATCTTCCATTCTTTAGACGCGCAGCATACAATTCCGTCGCCTTGTTTGATGCCACCCATTATGTGTTTTCGGTTGAGTCCAAACTTACCTATCTTAATGCAATGCTCCATGTCAGGGCGCGGCAAGCTAATAAGCCAATTACGCATAAGTAGTTTTTCTTCTCCGTTCAATCTCTTGTCAAATTTTACCGCAAAGTATTCAAGGGTACGCGATGCAGATATATTGCGGTGCTGTGCTGGACAATAAGATCAGAAGTATTCGGGTATACTCTTAATCTCTACTAAGGCTTGGTACCGCTTGTCACAATAGGAGGGTGGGGCTTGTCAACGATCGCTGTTCCCGAAGTTGGGCAACTGGTAGATGTAAGACAAAGAAGGTTCGTTGTCAAAGGAGTAAAGCAGGGTGTATTGCCACCTGATCCTTGCCAATCTCTGATTCAGCGACCACACAATCTTGTGTCTCTTTCATCCGTCGAAGACGATGCACTCGGCGAAGAATTGGAAGTGATTTGGGAGCTGGAGCCAGGTGCTCGAATTTATGAAAGTTCTGTGTTGCCCGAACCAGTAAGTTTTGATAACCCTGAAAGGTTGGACGCATTCCTTGATGCAGTGCGATGGGGAGCGGTCGCTTCGTTAGACAATCGGATGTTGCAGTCTCCATTCCGCAGCGGCATAACAATTGAGGATTACCAGCTTGATCCATTGGTGCGTGCTGTTTCAATGCCGCGAGTGAGTCTGCTGATTGCAGATGACGTGGGGCTTGGTAAAACCATCGAAGCAGGACTAGTAGCGCAGGAATTGTTGATTAGGCATCGTGCCAGGAACATCCTGATTGTCTGCCCATCTTCAATTCAAATTCAGTGGCAAGAACAAATGCGGGATAAGTTCGGTCTGGATTTCGAGATCGTCAATAGTGAGCTAATGGGGAAGTTGCGGCGTAAGCGAGGATTGAACGTTAATCCATGGACTCACTTTCCTCGCCTGATTACCTCAATTGATTTTCTAAAAAGAGATAGACCTCTTCGGTTGTTCAGAGAGGTGCTACCAGTAGATGGACAGCCAACCTATCCGAGAACCTTTGATTTGCTAATCGTTGATGAGGCACACAATATAGCACCCACTGGGGGAGAAAATTATACTGTCGATTCGCAACGCACAGCAGCAATTCGAATGATATCTCCGCACTTCGAGCACAAGCTTTTTCTAACAGCAACTCCTCACAACGGATATACATCCAGCTTTACAGGACTGCTTGAGCTGCTAGATAACCAGCGTTTCGCGCGAGGCATCAGACCTGAGCCAACTCATCTTGGGGCAGTGATGGTGCGGCGACTAAAGAGCGAGTTGCGCGAAGACCTGCCTCTGCGGGCAGACGGTACGTCCCAGTTTCCAGAGCGGGAGATTAGTCCAATTGAGGTTGGCTATACGGACCGTGAACGTGCGATTTACAAATATTTGGCAGAATACACAAAGCTCCGTCGGCAGAATTGTAGAGATAGACAAGAAGAGTATGCTACCGAATTCGTTCTGAAATTACTCAAGAAGCGTTTGATATCTTGCCCAAAGGCATTTGCTCTTACCTTGCAGCAGCATGTTGAATCACTGGAAGAACTTCGGAAAGCTGCAACTAAATCTCTTGGTCGACCGAGTCTCTCAATGCTCAAGAAGCAGTTGGACGATTTTAGCGAGGAGTCTTTTCGAGACGAAGACTACGATAGTGCTGAAGAGCTAAATGTGTCAGCGGCGACCCGGATGTTTCGGGACCTGACTCCATCTGAGCAAAGTCTTCTGAATGAGCTATGTGCATACTCAGAAAACGAAGCAGACAAAGTTGACTCAAAAGCGGCCGCTCTAATTGAATGGCTAAAAACGCATATTAAGCCGGGAGGGAATTGGTGCGATGAACGGGTGATCATCTTTACGGAGTATAGAGCAACACAGAATTGGTTGTTTGAGGTTCTGGGAGCTGCAGGATTCGGCGAAAGAGACAGATTACTCACGATATTTGGTGGCATGGACGATGACACGAGAGAATCAGTTAAGGCCGCATTCCAAGCTAATCCAAAAGATTCGCAAGTTCGCGTTCTCTTGGCGACGGATGCTGCATCAGAAGGTATTGATCTCCAGAATCATTGTTGCAAGCTGATTCATTACGAAATTCCATGGAATCCGAATCGGCTTGAACAGAGGAACGGCAGGATCGACAGACACGGACAGCGCTCACCAAAGGCTCACATTTATCATTTCGTAGCACGAGGTTACAAGCTTTCCGCTTTCGAGGCCAGTCAACGTCCGGTCGGAGATCTGGAGGGCGACGTTGAGTTTCTGATGCGGGTAGTTAATAAGGTCCAGAGGATTAGAGAAGACCTCGGTAAGGTTGGACCTGTGATTGCTAGGCAAGTGCAGGATGTTATGGTCGGTAAAATACCAGATCTGGACACAAACAAGGTTGAAAAGGAGAGCGAGGAAGTAAAGAAAATTCTGAAGACAGAACGTAGGTTGAGGGACCAGATTGCTAGGTTTCGAGAGCAATTAAACGAGACAGTTGAGGAATTGCGTCTTGCACCTCAGAACATAAAGCAGGTTGTGTCAGTAGGATTGGAACTCGCAAATCAACCACCGTTGAAGGAGACTAGACTTTCCGATATTTGGTCATCTATTACAAGTAGACACGCGTCAAATCCAGTTTATTCTATGCCTCCCTTTGCTGGAACTTGGGCTCAATGTTCTGCGGGCCTCCAACATCCTCATACGAAAATCATTCGGCCAATTGTGTTCGATGAAGCGTTAACTCAAGGACGAGATGATGTTGTCTTGATTCACTTAAATCATCGTCTTGTACAGATGTGCCTTTCACTTTTGAGAGCAGAAGTTTGGTCACCCAAAGCAAAGCTGGCAAGGTTCACAATAAGGATGGTCCCGCGAGAGGTTATTGAAGAACCCGTACTTGTAGCCTATGGTCGCATTGTTATCTTAGGAGGTACAAAAGAGCGACTGCACGAGGAAGTGATAGCTGCAGGCGGTCAAATTAGTGGCGAAAAATTTTCTCGCATTGGGGTGAATGAACTAAACAGACTGTTATCTAGCGCATCACCCAATATGGTGAGTGAAGCCGTTCAGGCACAGTTGCAGAAGGCTTGGCCGTCTTACAAGGAGCCATTGCTCAAAGCACTCCTATCACGCATGGCAGACAAAAAGGCCAGCATGGATAAAGTACTCGTAGATCGAGAGGAAAAAGACATCAAAAACGTAAGCGCCATTCTAGACGAATTGGCAGCGCATATTCGGCGTGAGCTCAACCCAAAGTCAACAAAGGATAAACCTACTGATATTGGTGTAGAACAGTTAAAACTTTGGGACACTGAGCAGATGAAACTTTGGGACACGGCAGAAGCGGAACAGTTTCAATCTGACGTAAACAGCTTGAGAAATCGACTGGAACAAATACCTCGTGAGAAAGAATTCGAAATCAAGGCTATTAAGACACGTTATGCATCGCCTGACGCAAGACTTTTTCCATTAGCCGTTGCATGCTTAGTACCGGAAGGTCGAACATCACTTTAGAGGGAACACGATGTCTGCTGTTAAACAACATCAAGAATGGTTGTCACTTCTCGAAGTCTCCGGTCCATTCATCGCGTTGCCGGTGCTGAAGAAGATCTTTCCGCATGGTTTACCAAAGGTGGAAAGTTCTCTAAAGAAGGAACTTCGTCTTGCGTATCAGGAATGGCAGGATGCGCAGGCGGATGCGAAGCTTAGAACAAGCTATAACACTGCGTGGATAAGGCACGTCTTGAAGGAGGTTCTGGGATATCCCTCTGCCCTACTCCTAGATGGCGCGGCAATGCCAGGGGGATATGAAGTCTTTTTATCCGAACATGGAGAGAAGCTGCAGCCAGATGCAGCAATTGTGATCCCTGAGGGGAGGGAAAACGAGCGTCGTGCACGGATGCTCCTAGCTAGTTATCCATCGAACCAATCTTTAGAGAAAGCATTGCCGCAGAATAGATCTAAATGGGCGGCTTCTCCAGCCACTCGAATGATGGAGCTGCTCCGACGAACATCAGTAGAACTCGGAATTGTGACAAATGGCGAGCAGTGGATGATGGTGTATGCACCGCCCGGCGAAACCACCACATTCGCGTCCTGGTATGCAAATGTTTGGCTTGAAGAAGAGATAACGTTGCAGGCATTCCTTTCCTTACTTTCAGTAGGTCGCATTTTTGGAGTGTCAGAGGACGAAACTACGGAAGCATTGTTTCGGCAAAGTATTGAGTTCCAGCAAGAGGTAAGCGATCAATTAGGTATTCAGGTAAGGAAAGCCGTCGAATTACTAATTCAAGCTCTTGATCGAATTGACAAAGATACTGGTCGAAGCCTTCTAATTGACGTGTCAGAGAAAGAACTTTATGAGGCTGGAGTTGCAGTAATGATGCGGCTCGTCTTTATGCTTGCTGCTGAGGAGAGAAATCTGTTTCCAGTTAACTTCGAAGTTTACTCGGTTAACTATGCCGCATCTACTCTAAGAGAGCAGCTGCAGGAGTCGGCAGCTCGTCACGGAGAAGCAGTTTTGGAACATCGCTACGATGCTTGGAATAGGCTCCTTGCCACTTTTAGACTCATTTATGGCGGTTCCAGGCATGAGGATCTTAATAGCCCCGCATATGGTGGGAGCCTGTTCGATCCAGATAAGTACCCGTTCCTTGAGGGAAGATCCAAGGATACAAAATGGTATGAATCAGAAGTAGATCCACTCCCTATAAACAATCGCATTGTATTGCATTTGCTTGACTCCATTCAATTGTTGAAAGGACGCGGACCACGAGATGAAGCTAGGAAGCTGAGTTTTCGAGCTATCGATGTTGAACAGATCGGAAATGTTTACGAGTCGCTACTTGAGCACACAGCAGTACGAGCAACAGAGCCAGTTCTTGGTCTAGTGGGATCCAAAGGAAAAGAGCCTGAGGTGCCATTATCAGTACTCACTTCAAAAAAAGAAGGTGGTGACGATGCATTTGTTAAATGGTTGTGTGAGGAGACAGGAAAAACTCAAAAGACGTTAGAAAGGCTTATTTATGAAACAGACAAGTTTCCCGACTCTAAGTGTTTAATGGTTTGCGATAATGATAATGCAGTGTATCAGGCGGTAAGACCATTCGTTGGGCTCATTCGAGAGGATACTCTAGACCTGCCAGTTATCTTCACGCCTGGAAGTGTTTACGTTACAGAGGGCTTTCAGAGACGATCGACGGGTACGCATTATACGCCTCGGAGTTTGACCGAGCCAATAGTAGAGCATGCATTGACGCCTCTCGTTTATCGAGACTACTCAGAAGGAGTTGCAGCGAGCCGAGATACGCTGATTTCCCCCTCAGAGATTCTTGAGCTGAAGGTTTGTGATATGACCTGCGGATCCGGAGCTTTTCTTGTTCAAACATGCCGCCACCTGGGGGAAAAATTAGTTGAATCTTGGTCTAAATGCGAAGACGGACTGGAGATAACTAACTTGGCGTTGGACATTTACGGGCGTCAGATGCTTCCTGGTGAGTCCAGCAACAAACCAAAGGAATTGCTACCGTCTTCGGTCGATGATCGTCTTGTTCTAGCATGTAGGCTTGTTGCTGACCGTTGCGTGTACGGAGTAGACTGCAATCCAATGGCGGTTGAAATGGCAAAGCTGTCGCTCTGGCTTACGACTTTGCAGCGAGACAGACCATTTACCTTTGTCGACCACGCGATAAAGGTTGGTGATTCTCTAGTTGGAATCAGTGAAGTAAAGGAATTGATTTATTTTGATCCAGATCCACATGAAGGAAAGACAGCAAGGCGGTTGTCAGAATACACACTGGACCTCGTGGAATCCGCGAAGCGTAAGCGGGGAAAACTTGCTGAAATCACAGGCGGTGACATTTGTGATACGGATGAAAAAGCTAAGCTTCATTTGCAGGCAGAAAAGGATCTGGAGCAAGCGCGATCGATTGGAAACTTATTAGTATTGTTGTGTCTCCGTCATTCAATGGATTTACGGTTAGAACAAGAACTAGATCGTGTTTCGCTCGTAATCAGTACATCGATTTCGAAAATTGATTTTCCTGAAGGCTTGTGTGCAATGGAACAAAGCTTCTGGACCGACGCCGAAAAGAAGTTTCGATTTTTCCATTGGGCTTTGGAATTTCCCGAGGTGTTTTTGCGACCTAAGAGCGGCTTTGACTGCATTGTTGGCAATCCACCATTCATGGGTGGACAAAAAATTTCAGGCAGCCTTAGTGCAATGTATCGAGACTACCTTGTTAGGTATCTTGCAAACGGCCGAAGGGGAAGCGCTGACATTTGTGCTTACTTTTTTCTTCGTGCATTTGGAATTCTCAGAGGCGGTGGCTCTTTTGGACTCCTTGCAACCAACACAATTTCGGAAGGAGACACCCAAGATGTCGGTCTTGAGCAGATCATTGCCAACTCTGGCACAATTTTCCGAGCACGCAAATCCATGAAGTGGCCAGGTGTGGCAAATCTTGAAGTGGCACTATTGTGGCTAACTAAAGGACTGTGGAAGCAGGACAGAATGCTTGATGATCGCGCAGTTGATAATATCAACGCTGACCTTTCAGTGGGCACTCAGTACACTGGCAAACCAAAGAGGTTGTCTATCAACTCAGATACTTGTTTCCAAGGTTCCATAGTCCTTGGCGATGGATTTGTGCTGTCTGAAGAAGAGTACAAATTAATCATTTCTGAACCCCGTTTCTCCGAAGTAATCTGGCGAATATTGAACGGGGAAGAGCTAACTACCACAGTGAACCAGACAGGAAACCGTTATGTTGTTAACTTCCAAGATTGGCCCTTAGATCGAAATGCAGACGGAGCGTGGAATTCAATAGCAGAACAGCACAGAACCAAAATGAAACGTGATGGATCTGTACCCAAAGATTACCCGGGACCAGTCGCTGCGGATTTCGGCACACTGTTGCTCCGTGTCGCTGAAAAGGTAAAGCCAGACCGTGACAGATTGCTTAATGGAGACTCCTCGTCTCGAGATATGGGACGGCGATGGTGGCAATTTGGACGACCGCGTATGAATCTCTATCAGAAAGCTGGAAACCTTCGCCGAATTCTTGCGACTTCATTAGTGGCAAAGTATTCAATGTTTGTTTGGCAGCCATCAGACTGTGTATTTTCACATGCCTTGGGTGTAGTTTGCAGTGACAGAGACAGTACTTTTGCGATCCTTCAATCAACGATTCACGAGATTTGGGCGCGTCAATGTGGCTCCACCCTAGAGACAAGGATGCGTTATACGCCTAGTGACTGTTTTGAGACGTTCCCTTTCCCGCAAGAAACAGAAGAATTGAATGAGATCGGAAGGAGTTACAACGAGACACGGCAACGACTCACCAAACATTTTCAGGAAGGACTTACCAAAATTTACAACCGTGTACACTCCAAAACGGAAAAACATTCATTGATTCAGGAGTTGAGAACTAGCCACAAGAACATGGATGAAGCAGTCATTAGAGCATATGGCTGGACCGACATTGTTCTTGATCATGAGTTTAGATCAACCAATCGCGGAGAGATTTATACAGTCAGTGAACATTGTAAGCAGCAAATACTGGCTCGGCTGTTCAAACTGAATCAAGAACGGCATGCTGAAGAAGAGGCTGCCGGATTACCAAAGAAAAATAAGCCTGGGAGCAAGTCGAAGAAAGTAAAGCCGATTGAGCCGGAGCACAGATCTGAGCAAATCAAGCTGGAGTTGAGGGAGAGATCTGGGATAGGAGCATCCGAAAAAAATGACTAATTCAATTCTCAAGGTAACAGACTACGCTTTGCGTGGAGAGCTTCATAATCTTATTCATGCAGATCTCTTAGGGCCGGCAGGTGGAAAAAATGAAGAAATCGATGAAATCCATGTGACAGATAGGTATCTTGTGGGTGTTCTCGCTCCAAGGAGACGTTCAGCGGTCCCAGGAGCAGAAGAAGATTTGACCTCAAATATTGGCGACAATAGTGAAGACGGTCGAGCTGATCCGCAGGCGGCTGCAGTGGAATCACTCTTGCCGTCGTCCATGGGGTTTACATTCTCCGTGGAGAAAGGAGCGCAGACCTTTCGGATCAAAGCAAAGTGGGGTTATTACAAGAGACAAAAGAGCGAATTTCTGACTACAGAAAAGGGCAATCCAAAAACAGTTTGGTATCGATATGATGTTGACAAAACGTCTGACCCTATCAAGCTACAGGACGGCACTATGCAGGGTTGGCTACCAGCAGCGGAAGATCAGCCAGACGTTTATGTTCATGGAATTATCAGGAAAGTTGCAGATGATTGGGTTGTAACGATATTTCTCGTAAACGACCAGCAGGAGCCGCCTGAACGCCGAGATGAAGCTTGGCTTTTTCAAGTACAGCTATCGGCCGTGGCTGAAGGCAATGCACCCATCTTCAAGAAGGCACCTATGTTCCGCGATTCGTCTGGTGCAGATTCAAGGATCTTCGGTGAAGACCAATCTATGGACATGCTCTACCGCCATGTGATCGAATTTGCAGTTGGACACGGCACATCTGTTGATGCAGAATACTCCGCTGACAATCCCGAGCGTGCTGTTAGTGTTTCCACTCGCGCAATTCCTTCTTTCGAGGTTGGGAAGCATGTGCCACCATCCGCGGCAGATAATTCTTCGCTTTCTGAGTTAATGCTGAGTATGTCTCAACTTGCACAGTCGTCGAAATCGGAACTTCAGCAGCATCTGGAGAAACTGGCTAAGGCTTATGAACTCTGGATTGATGAACAAACAAATCGAGTTAAATCAGGATTCGATGGCTTAGATGACTATCGAGAGTTTGCCGAAGAAGCAATGGATAAATGTAGAAACACTTTAAGAAGAATTAGAGAAGGAATAGTTCTAATTGGGTCAAACGAAAGTGCTTTTGAAGCATTCCAATTTGCTAATAGAGCTATGTGGGAGCAACGTCGTCATACAATTCTTTCTGAATGCAAAAGAAGAGGAGAGAAAACGACATTAGCGGAAGTAGATTCGAAAGGCGATCCTTCCTGGTATCCGTTTCAACTTGCATTCATTTTGTTAAACCTTCCCAGCATCACAGACCTGCACCACGAAGATCGCAGTCACGAAACAGAATCGATTGCAGATCTCTTGTGGTTTCCGACAGGTGGTGGCAAAACAGAGGCATACTTAGGACTCACGGCTTACACTCTTGCCATTCGAAGGCTTCAGGGTGAAGTTGGCGGAAGAAGTGGCGAAGCAGGACTTGCAGTGCTTATGCGCTACACGCTAAGGCTGCTTACTTTGCAGCAGTTTCAACGCGCGACAGCATTGATTTGTGCTTGCGAGATGATTCGTCGTGAAGACGAGAGAAAATGGGGCACTGAACTATTTCGTATTGGACTTTGGGTGGGTGCAAAAACCACTCCCAATAAGACGGAGCGAAGCGCCGAAGCTGTCCAACAAGTTAATGATTTTCGGCCCGATGCAGGCGGAGGTGGCGGAACGCCGCACCAACTGACAAATTGTCCTTGGTGCGGCGAAGCAATCTCACCGGGGCGAGACATAATCGTTGAGCCTTACGGATCTGGTCGAGCAAAGACAATTATTTATTGTGGAGATAAGCTTGGAGGATGTCTCTTCAGTAGGAGGCTATCTGCTGGAGAGGGACTTCCAGTCGTCGTCGTTGACGAAGAGATCTATAGACGACTGCCTTCTGTGATGATTGCAACGGTCGACAAGTTTGCTCAGCTACCTTGGAAGGGCGCGACCCAAGTGTTGTTCGGCAATGTAAATGGAAAGTGTGAGAGACACGGATTTGTTGCACCTGAAATCGAAGATAAAGGTCCTCATGCTAAGAGGAATGATTTGCCGAAGGCTGATTTGGTGGAGCACCAGTTGCTACGTCCAATTGACTTGATAATCCAAGACGAATTGCATCTCATTTCAGGTCCGCTCGGCACACTCGTTGGATTGTACGAAACTGCAATCGATGAGCTTTGTTCATGGGAGCTGGACGGCAAGCGTGTGCGTCCTAAGGTTATCGCATCTACAGCAACAATCAAACAAGCCGAGGACCAAATTCACAAGATCTTTTTGAGAAGAGTCAATGTGTTCCCTCCCCAAGGAACTGATAGCCGTGATAATTTTTTCTCGATTCAAAAGGCTCCATCCGAGGATGTGCCGGGAAGGCTGTACTTGGGAATTTGCGCACCTGGTCGACGAATCAAGAATGCTCTTGTACGTGTTTACACAACTGTTCTTGCAGCAGCTCAAAATCTCTATAAAAAATACGGCGCTCAAGCCGATCCATGGATGACCATGGTCGGCTATTTTGGTTCCATGTCGGAACTCGGTAGTGCGAGAAGGATGATCGATGACCGCGTGCGAAGCTCTCTTCGAAATGCATCTGAACGAGGTCTTCAGAACCGGCGCATCGCTTCTTATACAATCGAAGAACTAACTTCTCGAAAAAGTGCGGTTGATATTCCGTACATTTTGGATCGTATGGAGGTGCCATTCGAAGAACCGGATGATGATGATGATCAGCCTGCAAAGCCAGAGGACAAACCAAGAACGACTAAGGAGAAGAAAAAATCTTATCCAATTGATGTTCTGCTTGCTACAAATATGATTTCTGTTGGAGTTGACGTTAAGCGCCTTGGGCTGATGGTCGTCGCAGGGCAACCGAAAAATACTGCAGAATTTATTCAGGCAACAAGCCGTGTTGGGCGTAATAGGCCTGGGCTTGTTATTACTGTGTACAACTGGTCGCGCCCACGTGATTTGTCGCATTACGAGACATTTGAACACTACCATGCAACTTTTTACAAGCAAGTTGAAGCCCTTTCTGTAACACCTTTTGCTGCCAGAGCTCTTGATCGTGGGCTTACCGGGGTCTTAGTGTCTCTTATTAGATTACCGGAATTTCGTATGAATCCTAATAACATGGCAAATGCAATTCAGCGCGATGATCCCTTGGTTCGAATGGCCGTTGATAGAATCGCACGGCGGGCTGAACTTGTGTCTGAATCCATTGAAGTCGGCGCACAAGTCCGACAGGGATTGGAGCGCCGCTTGGATCATTGGTGTAGGCAGGCAAAGAAAACTGGGCACGGCGGTGTGCTCACCTATGAACCGAAGCAAGATGGAGTATCGATACCGTTGCTTCAACGACCCGGTTTGGAGGAATGGCAAATTTTTACATGCTTGAATTCACTCCGAGATGTCGAACCTAGTGTTGGTCTCATCCTCAAGAAATTTGAGGCAGAGGAAGATGATGAAGAAGAGGGAGAAAAGTAATGGCTATTGAAAAAGTAAAAGTGGGAGAAATCCGTCCGAGCCAATTACTCTATTCTTTTGGAGTCGGCTCAATCATTGACTTGCCGTACCTATCTACTATGGTTCTCGGTCTTGATGAATGGGACCGAGTCCACATGAAGCCAATTACAGAAGAGCGCTTGCTCTGTGCGGTACAAGATAGACCAGGATTTGGAAATGTTGAGCAATTGCTTTCGCCACCAACCCCCAGAGAGAATGTCGGTTTTGCTTCCGGTCCTTTTGATCCCAACAAAGTGATTGGTGTTCCAGTGCGGAGCTTTCCACGTTGGTTGCGTTGCCCCCTGTGTAACAGGTTGGCGCCAATCGCGGCAAATGGGTTATTTCGTTTAGATGACGATCCTGTTCACCCTGATAGAAATAAGTATGTGCATCACAATTGTAACAAGGCGAAAGGGCGACCACCGGCTGCACTTCCAGCACGATTTCTCGTTGCATGTGAACATGGGCATATGGATGACTTTCCTTGGGTTGAATTTGTCCACAAGGGTCCAACAGACTGCCAGCCACGATTAAGCTTAATTGAGTTTGGCGCTTCTGGAACGGTTTCGAACATTCTTGTGCGATGTGATTCTTGCACCGACAAACGGCGCTCGATGGCTGAAGCCTTTGATGAGGACATGAGCGAACCAGCTTTCCGCTGCAAAGGTCGGCATCCTCATTTGCGACGGGACGAACCGTGCGAACAGATGACAAAGCCGATTTTGCAGGGCGCGTCGAACGCATGGTTTTCCATAATTCTGTCGTTGCTTTATGTTCCAGCTAGAGTAGATAAGCTTGACCAGCTGGTATCCGAGAAATGGGACATTCTGAAAGAAGTAGATAATATCGATAATCTGAAGCCGCTGCGTAAGCTCAATTTACTGTACACACTTGAAGATTACTCAGACCAGCAAATTTTAGATGCCGTATCAAACAAGAAGAACGGGACGCCTCTTGATGCTGAAGGATCGGAGCCATCCGACCTGAAGCGCCCGGAGTGGGAGGCTATTTCTTCTGGTGACACTTCGCTCAGCTCGACAGATTTTCAAATAAAATTAGTAAAACCGCCTGTCGGTTACGAACAGCTCATTGAGAAAGTAGTGTTAATCGAACGCCTTCGGGAAGTAATGGCGCTTGTTGGCTTTACACGCATCGAGTCTCCTGGTGAACTCGGAATTGGCGGAGAATTGCCTGAAGAAAATTTAGCTCCTCTATCCCGAAAGGATCCAGATTGGGTCCCAGCATGCGAAGTTCGAGGCGAAGGCATCTTCATACAGTTTCGCGAAAAAGAACTTATGTCTTGGTGTGCAGAGCCAGAGGTTCGTGATAGAGACGCCATAATGTTTGAAGCTCACCAAAGATGGCGACTTGCTCGGCATATCGAACCAGCGAACGGGGGTTATCCGGGCATGCGCTTTGTGGTTCTTCATTCCTTTGCTCACGCCCTCATGAGGCAACTGTGCCTTGAATGCGGATATTCTTC
The DNA here is from genome assembly GCA_964546815.1 of uncultured Candidatus Obscuribacterales bacterium. GTDB lineage: Bacteria > Cyanobacteriota > Vampirovibrionia > Obscuribacterales > Obscuribacteraceae > JAIEPM01. The sequence continues at coordinate 24,020 of CAZJLR010000055.1, forward strand.
TTCCAGCATAAGGGAACGCATCTACAGCAGAGAATCTAGTGAGCCAGGTGGACCAATGGCAGGTGTTTTGATTTACACTGCAGCGCCAGACAGCGAGGGTACGCTCGGAGGATTGGTTAATCTAGGAAAGCCAGAATCATTGGGCCGGCATATCGCATTGGCGATGCGGCAAATGAAGCTGTGTGCATCAGATCCTCTGTGCGCAGAACATAATCCTACAGTGGCAAACATAAAACTGCACGCAGCAGCATGCCATGCCTGCTTGTTTGCACCAGAAACTGCTTGCGAGCGCGGAAACAAATACCTAGATCGAAATGTACTGGTTCAAACGTTTGGTTCGCTAGTTGAGGGTTTCTTTGACAGGGCGTTGGTGCGGACATAGGATGAATAGGCATAGTCGGCTGATCGAGAAAATTATCGCATTCGTGCACGATACTCCATCAGACACGGTGAATCGAGTTGCCGAAACTCTGGTCAATGCTGAAGAGAATATTGCTGCTGCCAAAACTGCTTTGGCTCAAATCAGAAATCCGCAGGGTCGTCATTGTCTTAACGAGGTGTTGCATGAATGGCAAGCAATTGGTGTAGACATGACTCCGATTTCGCTGGGACTTTCAATAATGTCTGCCGCAGGTGCTGATTCTAAGCGAAGGATGGAGCAGGCAACAGAGCTTGTTTGGACTGGTCCGCAGCCGCTCGGGTCGCAGTGCAGGCAAACAGAGCAAGTTATTCTTGAATTAATTCGCTCTGCTAGAAGTTCAATTTATGTTGTCTCCTTCGCTGCATACAAGCTAGACGGAGTTATGGAAGCGCTACATGATGCCGCGAAAAATGGCGTATTGATCAGATGTGTGCTTGAATCTTCTGAACATGAGACGGCCGGACAAATGACGATGTCTTCAATGCACGCATTCCTGACAGATGGACTGGCGCACACACAGGTCTTTGTTTGGCCTCATGAGAAAAGGGCGAGAGATGATAATGGCAGGACTGGCAAACTTCATGCAAAATGTATCGTTGTTGATAGCGCTCAGGCATTCATCTCAAGCGCAAATCTTACAGAGCATGCACTAAATCTAAACATGGAACTGGGAATCTTAGTTCGTGGAAACGTAATCGCAAAACAGATCACGGAGCACATTGATCTTCTGATCTCGCACGGTTACCTAATGAAGATTCCTGAGAAAATTTATTAGCAGTGGGGAGGTTTTTATTTGAATGCCTGATCAAATAGATGAATATCAAATGAGTATTGAACGTTCCTGCAAGGAGTGCAACAGGATTTACACAATCAAGGAATTTTTCGAACACAACTCGCACTATTTTGGACGCCCAGAGAACTATAGATCAGGCTGCGAGACCTACTGTCTCGCGTGTTGGCTGGGAGTCGGTCCCAATGACTTTCCCGATAGTTTCGACACTTCCGAACAAAACGGTGGCGAAAGTAAAAATTGTCATGAATCGGAATTTGATTGTCGGGTAGTCACAGATCAAGAGTTCCCTTATGGAGAAATCTATGAATCGCTAATAGCCGGTGATCTAATAAGAAGCTACAGCTGGTTTCTTGACCGCAACAATACAGAAGCCAATTTGGTAGTGATGCCCATTGCCAGAATGTATGTGGACCGAACAATCGTTCTTCCAGGGCTTGTGACGATTTATCCCCCTGAGAAGGCTAGGCTTGAAGCACTGATATTTTCGAAATTCGGAGGAGACTCTTGCGCGTCAGAATCGGCTTCGAAAGCTTCTGGGATTACACTAGAGCTTCTTAAACATCATCCCGTAATAGTCTTTCCAAGCTACTTTAGTTGGTCGACATTTCTTGCGACAAACCATCAAGTACACCTTGAACTAATTCGACGGCTATCCACTGATTTAGATATGTACTGCTTGAATTTTGTCAGATACCAGCAATGCAAACTGTCCAATCCTGACAGCATGCCGGCTCACGCAGGGCAGGTCGGGAGCAAGGCAGGAATAGCTGCTGCACTTATATTCAACGGTATGGTGCGAGAGTCGAGAATAATTGGAGGGGCTGCATTTACACACTATCTTACACAGGGATTAGGACTAAGCCTAAGGCAACCAGAGTGGAATGACTTTCCAAAAAACGGTGAAACTGGTCAAATAGTGAACCACGCGCTGTCACTGTACGCGGCTATATTGGAATCCGGCAATGCCACATCTCAGTTTATGCAGATTTTCAGTTTGTTTGAATTTCTTGCTTCTCCAGATAAGTATCAGGGATTTGAAGATGTAAAAAAGGTAATTGCACGCTATAAAGCCGCTAACGAGAGCGAATATGTTCATCTGCTTGACAGATTTTATGAACTTACTGGAAAAAAAGAGGGGACGCAACACACAGGTTATCGAACCAGAATCGTGCATATGGGACAAAGGATCGAGAACATAGTGCCTTCTCAAAAAAAACGGCACGAACTATTTCAGGAGCTGGACGGTTACATTCGACCAGTTCTCGATCATATGATTCAACATTCTGACATGGATTTTGACAAATATGTGGAGTTACGAAATTCACTTCGTCCATTCGAAAGAGCTCGTTCAACATTAAAGTAGGTTTTTGGATTTGCATGTTGGGAGAATGAATCAAATGAGTCACATACTTTCTGGCAGTTGGACATCGATAGCGAAAGAGGATCAGCCAGCTCGATATCAAGAAGCTCGCGCAATCGGGTATAATGCCGCATCTGAAAAATCTTTTGATGGACCACTCTATTTTCTTGAGGATCCCGAAGGTGTCTATGAGGAAATCATTGGGCCGATTCAAGATCGGAATGAATTGGAGCCGAAAGACTGCGATTATTGGCGATCTCTATATCAAGATAGCAAATTGATGCTAGACCTCAGAATTCATGCCATGATCGCAGGCTGGCGAGCTCGGATTTGTGAAGAGCAGCGTGACCGTTGGTTATCTGAGCCGTTACAACCAGGTGGGAATAAGTTAGTTTTGTGTGAAGCGTCAAATTCGAAGAGATATTTTCTGGTTGCTCCAGCGAAGGAGCTGATAGAGGGTGACGAAGTAAAACATGTGTCTAGAGTCTTTTATGAGGAACGGTTGGCAGAAGCACTCGATGGACTTTACACCGAAGCAGGATTGCTAATCAAAATAACGGGCACTGGAGCATGGGAGGCAATTAATGATTGACCCGCGGGGCAATCATTAAGAACTTACTGGGAGCAGACCATAAAGACATACTTTCTAAGATTAGGTAGGCAGATTAGAGAAGCAAGGAAAAGTCAATAATGAGCGATTACGAATTTGGAATTCTCGAAGGTGGACCATTAGATGGACACAAGATCTCAAAGGGGCTGTTAGATCTAAATGTTCGATATGGCGACGTACCAAATCCTGCAGGGCTCGATCCAAAAAATTTGAAGTTTTGCAAGTATGAACGCATTAAGGGAACAAACCGGCTAAAGTTTGTAAAGTGCTTTGATAGTGATGAAGAGAAAGCGGCGTGGGAGAAAGATCATCCACAGGAATTTGACTATTACTAGGGAGTTTTGCAATGTCTAGATTTAGAGTGAAGTTTAAAGGTTGCTCTGCTGCTTTTCTCTCATTGGAGGACACAATTTATCTTGAAGCAGCGGATAATCAAGATGCTTTTGACAAAGGACAAATTGAAGCCCTGGCAAGATTGGGATTTGATGGACAGTTAGAAAAACTTGGAGTCAGAGAAGTCAACGAAAATAATCAGCTGATAGGCAGTCCGTTGGAGGTAACCTTTCGTACGAGCTGTCCAGACAAAAGGAAAAAGGCAGCTGCTGCCAAACGACGGCGCCGATAACAGCAGGCTGCTTCTTTCTGACTTATCTGTGAGGATTAAAATGGACATGGCCGTAGGTGCTCGGCCTTTGATGTTAGCGAGAATTCCGAGTTTGGACGGGAACTAGGCTCATATCTTTTGTTGAATCCGCCAATAATGAGGAACACAAAGATGGCGGCAAGAGCCATTGAGATTCTCCAGCGCAATTGTTCTTCGGTCATGGATTGGGGGGGGCGAGCCTTAGTCGCGGCAGCGGCAGCGGCAGCAGCTTGTGCTTCAGTTGCTCGTCGAGCCTTCTCCACAGCCTCCCTTAATGCGGCTTCGTGTACTTCTTCTGCACGGCGGCGGCGTTCTGCTTCTGCACGCGCTTCTTGTTCTGCCCACTTCTCGTAATTGGTCTTTTCGCGTTGATAGCCGCCCGGAGTAGACGTGCTTTGACCACTGCCAGCATTTCCGTTGGTTCTGGAGTCGCCGTAGCCGTTGTTTTGGTTTTGGGTTTGGGTTTGCGTTCCGGCTTGCTGGAATGATGCACCGGGCTGGCACTGGCAAACTTGTCCTTGTCGGTGATCTGATTCGAAGTGCTTCTTGATGCAATCAAATGCATTGTTGATTTGCTTCAGTTCTTCTTCGGCTGTGCGACGCCCCTCGGGGGTGGGCATCCGGTCTGGATGCCACACCATTGCAAGCTGTCGATATCTTTTCTTTACTGCATCAAGCGATGAGCCTGGAGCGACGCCAAGTTGCTGATATGCCTCTTGGATTTTGTTCATTAGGATACTCCCTTTACGATGTCGAAGTAGAAGGTGATGAGAGCGACTGCGCTGAGGATTAGTAGCCACCATGGCGGAGCAGACAGCTTGCTCACTGGAGCCGGGCTGTCGACGGGTTTGGCGCCGCCGAGTTGGGCTGAAATTGACTTCTGGCAGTTTGAGATTATTGAATCGCAGGCGAACAGATTGGAGCCATCGGCTTTGGCGGTGAAGTCGAGCTTCACTGTAGTGGTGCCGCGGCCGGTATCAGCCACCAACGCGTCGAGTGTGATGAATCTCTGGACTCTTTCTTTGCGTGTGTGAATCTGTCCCTTTGCGTCGGCTTCGCAGCGGACGACCTCGTCGGTGAATGTCAGATTGGCGGTGATCCGGCCTGATTGTGTGTCGGCTGTCACGACACGCCACTTGTCGCCGAAGTTGTATGAGACTTCCGCCAGGAAGTCTCGTATTTTTGCGAACGCGATTTTGGCAGGCACCTCATATTCTCGTGGCTGTGGGTGCAAGAAGTGTCTTCGTTCTACGAGCCACGCATGGAAGCATGGCCATGCAGCCCAGATGCCGATGACGAGTCCGGGGAAGAGCCCGGCCTCACCTCTGTGCAGAATAATTTCACCGATGACGGCACCAAAGAAACAGAATGCTGAGAAACCTAGCGCAATTCCTAATATGACCATATGTCGTCTACCTCCGGTCTTTCTTGGCTGGGATTGGAGTTTGTGTTTGTGTTGCTTGATGGCTGAACAGTTGGGTCAAGCTGAGGATCAACTTCCGGTGCGCTTTGCTTGCCGCTACCGTTCCCCTTCTTATTGCGTCCGCCTTTCTTGTGATTTGGATCTTCCGCATCGGAAGGCTCGTTCATCTGTGCGCAGTTTCTTCCTCGACGCTGGACGGTTTCGCTAATTACATGAATCGGTCGCTCTGGCGGTGGATAATCCATCGCATGTTGATATGCAACCGGCGATGCAACTGGAAGTTTCAGCGGCCATGTATCGTTAGTGAATGCGATCACCTGGTCCTTGAGATTGATCAGTTCTTCGGGGGTTGCTAGCGCTCTGCCCTGAATGAACTCTTGGACTCGTCCAGAATCGGACACGGTTACCTCCTCAATCGTGGTCTTGCCGAGTGCGTCACTGAGCACTCGTGCTTCATGGAAATTCTTCTGTCTGAAGTAAATCTGCGTGGCGGGCTGGTCGATAATGATGCACGCCTCGTTTTGCGAGTACACGCGCTCAAGTTGGTGGTAGTTCTGGAAGCCCAGAACCAAACTTATCTTGGCTTTGCGAATTATCGATAGCACGTCGGCAATGTTCGCGATCTTTCCGAAATTGGTGAACTCGTCGAGCAGCATTCCAGTGGGATACTTCATCAATGATTTGTTATCCAGCAGAAAGTCCAGCAGGAAGTTCACCAGCAGCGAGCCTATTAACTTGCTGTCTTGCGAGCGGCTTGGCACCGCCAGATAGAAGGTGAACAGATTGTTCTGCAGGTCTTCGAAGTTGATGTCGGTCTTTTCGGTCAGCGCGCATAGCTGATCGGTCATCCACGGATTCAACTTTGTCATCAATCCAGAGAGCACGCCGAAGCGGAAGTTCTCTGATGTGGCGGTGAGCCATCCTTCGAATTCGATTTGAGCAAGGTCGGATTGGCTCTTTGCCATCATCTTGCGCACTTTGCCGATGCCGGACAGAAGCAGCCATCTCAGCGCACCAATGTGACCGAGTTCTGGATCTGTAGAAGCGGCGTGCAGAATAAGAGCAGTTAAGAGCTGCTTTTCTGAGCGATCCCAAGTTGGGTCTACTCGCACTCCACTCTGACTACCGTTGAGGACAATCAGATCTGCCAGCTTCTCGGCTTCTCTTGCTTTGTCGATTTCGGCGGCGAGTCGCACTCGGTCAATCGGGTTGATTCGAGTAGAACTCATGTCGGCAGGATTGAACGAGTAGATATTGTGCCCAGCTCGCTCGCGCCAGCCAGAAGTCAGCGTGTAGAGTTCGCCTGGCTCGTAACCTGGTGTTGCTTCCGTGACTATCATGTTTGTCCCGAGGCGTTCTATCAAATTCGGAATGAAGAATCCTCTGGATTTGCCGACACCAGTTCTGCCGCAAACTAGTGCATGTGCGTTTGTGACTAATTCAGGTACTGATATGTATTCATTGTTCTGTGTCCTTCCGATGATTAATCGAGTTGGTTGTGGATTCTTGGTTATGTATCCAGCTTTCTGGAGCGATTGCTCATTGCCCCATTCGGCAGCACCATATGCAGTGGATGAGTTCTTGGTTTTGGCGACACTTTGTGCGCGCTGTGCATCCGTCTGCAAGCGGTTGATAATTTCATCCGCCCGTCGTTGACAGTCGTGCTGGGTGCCACCACCTTTGACTTCCCGAATTTCCACTTCTGCCTGAATGCCACCACTGGCAGCCATCGACCAGTTGAGCACCACACGGTACTCATGGCGCCACCAGTCTCTGCCGACCTGCTCGTCCAAGCGTTCAACTGCCAGCACCTGGTCGAGCTGTTTGCTGGCTCTAGAAACTGAGTATCCGAGTCTGTCCAGTGCATTTACTGCCAGAACAGGGAAACTCTCAAGCGTCGTATCTACGATGCCGAATTTAGTGATTGTGTTTTGCATGATTTACCCCATGTTGTCGAGGTCGCGGTCTTTGTCTTTCTTGCGTTTGTTTCTGTTGTCTTCGTCCGTCTTTGGATCCTCTGTAAGCGGAATCGAACGAACGACTTCAGCAGCCAGCCCGGCAACAGTGAAGAACAATCCCATCACAGGGTTCTTCATCATCTGCTGCTGCATTGGATGCACGTAGCGGCAAGCAGCCGGGCTATTGGCTCGTTTATGAGCGGTCATAGCTGCCTGCTCTGCATTGTTGAATTGCCGGTGCAGTTCACCTGAGAACTGCGCTCTGTCTTTTGTCTCGATCCACTTATCCAGGAGTTTGTAATCTTCTTTCGATAAGCGGTCCTCTTTCTTGGTCTTGTCGCGGAGCGATTGTTTCAGTCCATTCAGTCGTTCGAGTTTGTCATCTTTGCTGTATTTCTCTCCCTGGTATTCGAAGTGTTTCTTCGAGTCTGGTGGCTGATTCTTGATCCACTCTTTGTATGGTTGGAGCTGCTCGCGCACAATCTTCTTGTGCAGGTAGGGCAACTCTTCTCCGTTCATTATCCGTTCTTGTCTTTGTCTTTCGTAGTCTTTCTGTCTTTGTTTCTTTAGTTCCTTCTGTTTGTACTCGCGTTGAAGCTCTGCACTTCGGCAGTCGGCATATTGGGTTCGTTCAAGATAATCGTCACCGAATTCCTTCATCAGCTGATAGTCATTCTTGTCGAATCGCACCTGCCGTCCATTGGCATCCTTAGGAAGAACGACAACGTGAATGTGATGATGCTCGGTATTGCGGTGAACTACGGCCCACCATTGAAGGTCGACTCCTTTCTCCGCGCCCAGCTGGGACATCACTTCTCTTGTGAATTCTTCAGGATTGTTTGGACGTACTTCCGGCGCGAGAGTCAATTTGTGCACCACTACCGTGCGGCCGGTATAATCTTTGACAATTTCTCTGAGCACTTTCGGGTCTGCCGAATCTTCTCGCTCGGTAAATAAGTCTCTCCGTTTTTCCTCCTTGTCTTTTCCAGCGCGGTGCTGAATGTATTTGATGTGTCCGATTGCAGCGCCTATTGCAATAGTGCGGGCTGCCTTTACGGCAGCCCCGTTCTTCACTCCTTTCGGTCTTACGGAAATGTAACTGTGGCGGATGACAATCACTTCTCAACCACTCCTTTTAATCTTGCGGCGATGTCTTTCTCATCTTGTTCAAGCCGTTTTCGCAAATTGGATTTGACAGTATTTGTCGCGGCAACGAATCGATCTTGCATGTTGTTCTCAACATGGTTTTGCCATGCAAGTTCAAACAAAGTTCCGGTTTGGGTGCCCTGGCGAGCTAACATTCCGCAAATGCGATCTGTCATACTTTTGATGCTTTGAGCTAACTCTGTTTGGCTCTTGCTTGCTCTAAGTCCATCTTGATTGTCGAGATACCAACGGATCGCTTCGCGTGCAATTTCGGATCTTGTTAAATTCTTTTGCCTACAAACTGACATGAATCGATCATGATCAACGGCTGAGAGATATGTTTCAATTTTCGTATTGAGATCGTTCTTGGTTTTGGACACGGTTAATCGTCCTCCTCTATTGATTTAGAGCGGGTCTGGGTTTGCGGTTATGAGCAGTGGATTTCGACGAGCGAGCCATTTCGATCTCCTCTATAGAGCCCCGCCAGTGGTGGCATTCGGGATACGAGGAGAGACTCTTTATCTTGCATTACTGAATAGTCGTCCCTTCGGTCCTCCATTCGTAATGGCTCGCTTCGCTCGGGCTCGGGCATTAAGTTGCGCGTCGGTCCCTCCTCCGCGCTCGAACAGATGGGCGTGCACCAAGTCACTGGTTGATATGTCCAACTCAATGCACGCTCTATCCGTTCAGTTGTATTAGTGATTAATGTGACGTGAATTTGATGACTTCCAGTAGGACATGAGTGCGTGCAAACCGGAAAGAAGAATCGATAGAATCCCGCGCAGAACAGCAGCGACCAACGCAAGTCCCGTGGTCAACAGTGTGGAAATCAGCGTACCGACTATGTGCATTAATGGCTGCAGAACAGTCTCAGGTTTCCCGCCGGCGATTCCTACAAACAGCATCAGAATGAACACGATCATAAAGATACTTTGGACAAAGGCAAATGGTGATGATACATCTGGGTTCATGTTTGTTGTTTCCTTTAGATAGTTATTGCAAGCGCGAACTTTTCTCTACGTTCTTCATGTTTCTTGCAATGAATGCGTCGAGGTCGGACTTTTTGTAGCGAACAAGGCGCCCGATTTTTGCACAAGGCAATTGATAACGCTGTGTGCAATGCCAGATAGCCAGTGTCTGCTCAGCGATTCCGAGATATGCAGCAGCTTCCTTTCGGCTGAGCAGTTCCGATTCAAATCGCGGACCAGCCGGTTGAGATTGCTGTTGATTCTTAGATGTGTCCATATGTTTTCCTTCCTTATTGAAGATTTGTGCGGATGGAGCTACCTGCCGCGAGCACTATAAGTGGTGGCTCGCTCGCGACAGGCACTCGCTCGAACTTTATTGAGAGTGATTCTTAGTTCCAGTTGAGAAGCTGATGCAATTCCTGCGTCGTAGAGTCGAAGGTAAGCTCTTCGACAATGGCTAATTCCTTAGCTGCCTTTTGGATGGTAGTTTCTAATTCGCTTACAAATGGATTCTGACTTTCTATAGTCAGGTCGGCAATTCCACGTGAACCTCCTGGACCATAAGCAGGAAACTTCAATTGCATGTCGACGCCGTCACCGCCGAAATCTCCATATCGCAAGTTAAGTTCTCCCTGGAAGAGGAATACAGCGAGCCTGCGAATTTCAGGTGAAGGCTGCGGCGCGATGGTGAAGTATCTATGCAGTTCAAATTGATCCACCTCGTAGGGCGTGAATTCGAATCTGTTTGTAACCGTCATCGTAAGTTGCATTGGTTCGGAATCGAGTGGTCGTGTTTCCTTGCATGCGCGAATTACCGAGTCCAGGGCTTGCAAGAAATTGTCTTTATTGCAGGGCGCTTCGGATTGCAAGTAAACTGCACTGCCTTCTTGCCAGACGAATGTTAAATCGTCACCTTGGAAGTATGCACGTCTCGGGCGAAATCCTTCGACTTTGCCTCGGCGTGCTTTCTCCGGTCGGCGGCGCTCGATAGGGAATTCGCTCCGCAAGCGCTCTCGGAAGTCCTGGTGCTTTGGCTTGTCTCTATCTGAGAAGTACAGTCCACACTGAACAACGCTAATTGAATGCGTACATGTGATGGTGTCTTCGTTTTGTAGCATGGTTGCTCCTTTGTTTGATTAGATCCAGTTGAGAAGCTGATGTAACGTCGGCGTCGTAAGCTCGACGGTTAATTCATCGATGACATCGAACGCTCTAACAACGTCACTCTCGGTTAAGTCTTCGAGCGATGAAAGCTGGAAGCAATCGTTGATGGCAATCATTAGTTCAACGGTCATCGCATCAGAAGCGGCTTTGCGAGGACAGAACTTCAGGGCAACATCAATGCTGTTTCCGTAGGGATCGTCGAAGTGCAAGTTCGCGTCACCCCGTAAGAGGTACTGGTCTTGGCGCTTCATCGAAGCAGGCTCCTGCGGTACCAAATTGAAGTATTTATGAACTTCGAACTCATAAGGATCGAATGGTGTGAATTCGAATCTCTGAGTGAACTTTACTGTGAGCTGCTTCAGTTCGGCTGGAGTTGAATACGTCGTCTGGCAGGCTCGAAGTAAGGAACTGAGTTGCTGCATGAACGATGCCTTATTCGGCGGGCAGTCCGATTGGATGGAGACTGTGCCGGGTTGTTGTCTAACCGAGCTATGGTCATCCAAACGTATTGGTGCGCTTTTGGGCCGGTATTCTTCAGTCCGGCGAGCCTGTTCTTTCGCACCATGTTGGGCGATTAGTTCACCGACCAATTCTTCGCGAAACTGTTCGAATGATTTTGGCTTTTCAATGTAATTCACGAACCAGAGTTCGCACTGTATTGACGAGACATTATGGGAACACTTCAGAGCGCTTGTGTCTTCGTTTTGTAGCATGGTGGCTCCTTTGATGTGACTAGATCCAGTGGAGAATCGGATGCAACTTTTCGGTGGTTGCTTCGTGGGTCAATTCGTGCATTGTGTCTAAAGCCTTCGTTACAGAGGACTTCGTTGTATCCAACCACCAGACACATGGGGTTAGTGTTGCGATTTCCAGATCGACGAATCCATTCGTTCCGCTCGGTGAATACGATGGAAACCTCAGATTCAACTCAATGTAATCGCCGTTGTGATTTGCGTATTTCAGGCTATTGTCATTCCCAATGAGGAAGACTCCGTCCTTCCGAATAGCTGACGATGGTGCAGGCACGATGCTGAAATACCGATGCAGGTCAAATTGGTCGATGTTGTATGGCAGAAATTGAAATCTGTTTGTGCAAATGAATACAAGTTGCAGCGGTTCGGAATTCAGCGGGCGGGTTTCTGCGCAAGCATGAACAACCGACTCCAGCTGATGCAGAAAGCGAACACGGTTGTGCGGTGCTTCTGACTGTATGAACACAGCTCTGCCCTCTTGCCAGACAAAGGTGGATTCGTCTGCGGCAAAGAAAGCCCGGGTAGGACGAAAGCCTTCGATTGTGCCTTTGTTGATTGGCTTCGGCAGACAGCGCTCAATCGGGAACTCCTTTCTCATATACTCGCGAAACCAATGAGACGGTTTGTCGCGGTCAGAGAATAACAACGTGCAGCGAATCGCGCTGACAGAATGTAGACAAGTTATCTTTTCTAGGTCTTGTTGCATTTTTCATTTACTCCTCGCTTAATGCTTTCAGTGCAAGTTAGGCTTCGGCTGGCTCGACGGTCGGGTTGGTTTCCAATCTCCGACTGAGCACACTCCGTTTTGGCAGCTTGGTATCGACCGGGCTCGCACGGGGATACGGACGGGAACGGGCATGGATTTAGAAGCGAATCGTGCGACGCTGAAACTTCTGTCTTTCGAGAAGTTGCGAATGAACGTGGCGATTTCCGAGAACATCGCAAAGCGATAGAAACGTCTGGTCGAGTTAAATTTCATGCGGTATCTCCTTGGGTGCATGTCTCGATGGGTTGTGAAGTGAAGGAACAGGCAGCGCCAAAATGCCAGTCAAGAGTTGAGCTTGCTTGACGCACTTGACATAATTGCCGGAATCGACGCCGCGGAAGCTGGCGTCATGAAAGTCAAGTATTGGAAATGGTGCGAAATGACCAACCAATTAGATGAAGGTTTGCTTGTTCAGCAAATCAACAGGGAACGCAAAGCGTTTACCGAGGGGGCAAAGCGCTTCCGCCAGAAATCCACACTGAGTACTTTTCAGCAGGGATTTCTGGAGGATTATTTGCAGCCGCTATCTGATGCTATCAAAGAGCGCAAAAAGGAGATTGGCAGGCAGAAGGGCAAAGCGCAATTGTCGGACTTTGCTATCGCTGCGCTTGATGCGGACGACCTGGCGCTGATTACGTTGATGACGATTATGTATTCGCTGTCAAATACTTATAAGGACATAGACCAGAAAGGTCATGAGGCAGAAGCGACATTCCGCAGGACGGCGATGAAGCTCGGTGAGCAGTGCCGCGATCAGTTTTTCCATGAAATTGATGTTCAGCGGTCGCAGGGTGATGTTGAGTTGGCTGTGGATGCCAGGCTCAAGGTTGTTTTGTTGGCGCGACAGACAAGTAACATTTGGAATGCTACACGGCGAGCCCAAGCCACTGCTGACTCGATGAAGAACGCAGCATGGTGGAACCTTGCACGGTTGATCGCTGTCGGTGCCGCACTCATTGATCTCGCGATTAAGAATACCGGGCTGTTCAACAAATCGCTTCGAGCGCTTGGAATTGATTTTGAGAAGAAGACGGCGGTGTTGAATCTGACACCAGCTGGTCTGAATTGGTTGGAGGAGAAACGTCACGACCGTCGCAAGCATCTCCATGAGTCGGGCACGATGGCGATTCCCATAAATTTGCCGACAGTCGTCGAGCCCAAGCCGTGGACAGAACTGCGCGGTGGCGGATACTTCTCAACACCAAGTGTTCTAGTAAAGAAAAACGGCGAGAATTTTATCGGTGACGAGCATTACGATCTTGCGAAGATGCCTGAGGTCCTGTCGGCTGTGAACGCACTGCAAAATACTCCATGGCGTGTCAATGCTCCTGTGTTTGAGATGTATGTAGATTGCTGGGATAGTGACTCGAAGGATGCGAAGAAACTTTTCCTGGATTCGGACGAGAAGAAACTGGGCTCTGAGAAGATTGCTTCCATCGAAAGCAAAATTGATTTGGCAGTGAGCCTCCTTGACTCTGCGTTTTATTATCCGTATCAGCTGGATTTTCGCGGACGTGCGTATGCGGTGCCGCAGACAATCAACCACCAGGGCGATGATTTTGCACGAGCGCTGATTGAGTTTGCTAATCCAGGACCGGTTGATGATGCTGCCGAATATTGGACGGCAATTCACTTAGCAAATGTTTTCGGTCTGAACAAGTACACAATGGACAAGCGCTATGCATGGTGCAATGAGAATCATCAAGCGATTGAAGCTCTCGTGCGCGACCCGCTCAGTCAGCTGGATTTGTGGATGAAGGCTGATGAACGCTGGGGATTTCTCGCTGCTGCTCGTGCTTGGATTTCTATTAAGAATGGTGCAAAGGAATCACATCTGCCAGTTTTCATAGATGGCAGATGCAACGGACTCCAGCACTTGAGTGCAATGAGTCGCGACCCGCAGGCCGCCAAAGCTGTAAATGTTATCAGCGACGGTCCGCCGCAAGATATCTACACACAAGTTGCTGAAGAACTCAAAAGAATTGTGGAAGCTGACACAGATCCAGAAACTGCAAAGTTGGCAAAGTTCTGGAATGACAAAATCGAACGCAGCGTGGTAAAGAAGCCTGTTATGACGACTCCTTATGGAGTGACTCCAGAAGGGATTAAACGGCAAATGAAGGTTGCCGCGCGGTCGCATAATCCAAGCGTTGTTGCGGTTTCCTATCTGCGAGACAAAGTAATCGATGCATTGGCTGAAGCTATGAAGGGACCAACTGACGTTAAGACCTGGTTGCAGAAAGTTGCGAAGATAATGGCGAAAGCAGAAGAGCCCATTATCTGGACAGCTCCAACTGGATTTCGCGTTGTACAAGATTATCGCAAGCCTGAATTTAAGCGACTAGTCACAAAGGCATACAGTGTTCGATATTACTTGCCGGTTAACGGCAAGCGTCCAGTAAACAAGTTGAAGCAGGAGTTGGGAATTATTGCCAACTTCGTACATTCGATGGATGCTGCGCACCTAATCAAAGTTGTTAATGCCTTAGTTTCTTCCAGCGTGAAAGAGATTGCGGTTGTTCACGACAGTTACGGCGTTCATGCTCATAACGTGCCTCTGATGAACAAACTAATTCGCCAGCAGTTTTTGGAAATTTACAAGCAGCCAATTCTGGAGCGATTCATCGATGAACAAATCGACCGCACCGGACTCGATTTGCCTGCCTTCGAAGATTATGGCGAACTCGATATCGAGAAGGTTTTGGATTCCGAGTATTTCTTCTCATAGCGCTGATTTTCTCGCTTCACCTCTGATAGAGCTACTGCACACCTGGCGCTACTTGTCTCAGCAAATGCACTTTTCCTGCACACCTGCTGCATATCTGCTGCATATCTGTCGCGCACCCACTAAACGGTCAGATCACTGGCTAAGATGCGCTGCCTGCCATTGCGAATTTGGACGTTGTGCTGTGGATGGAATCAAGTGCAAGCTGCATTCGATTTGCAATGGAATCTGCAGGAATTCTGATTACCTCAAATCCTCTTTCGCTATAAACATCGTACAAAACCTTCGTTATTCGAACGGTGAATTCCATGTTTTCGAAGCGAATTCCATCCGAAACGAAAACACCCAGAGGTTCTAGTAACAGAACTTGTGAGTAGTGCATATCATCTAGCTCCTTGAAAGTCTTTGGTGGTTCCAAGCCATCACATTTGTAGTACGCCTCGCCGTCAAAGATACCTCTGTCGACGAACACAGTCTTTCTGGAATTCCTGTATGGTGCCTCTGCTTCAATCTGACGCCGGAGCACTTCTCGTTGGAATAAATCTCTATTTTCCCAAGGCAGAATCTTGCCTTCTTTGATAATTTCGGTAGCCTGCTCGGGCACAACTGGAAAACCAGTATTTCTAAGTTCATTGATTAACGTGGACTTTCCCACAGATGGCCCGCCCGTGATTACTATCATCATTCCGAACCCTCCTTTTAGCAGTGGATTGATAAACGTTGAATCCGAGGCAAATTCATCTAAGCTTGAGAACCTGCATCTAGAGTCGGTAGTATTGGCGAATATTCTCGTTGAAAAATAAATGCATCGATATCGCGATCCATTTCCTCCATACTGTGCCGAGTAGGCAGGGTGCGTCGCCGCACCCTTGCCCCTCTAA
>CAZJLR010000056.1:0-39535 GCA_964546815.1 uncultured Candidatus Obscuribacterales bacterium
TTGATTCGGCTCCATTTTAGTTCGCCAGCAGTATCCCATGCGTCGCCCGTAAGTTTCTTTGCGTCGAACAGGGGGAGTTTAGTCGAAGACGCTGAGGACTTTTTTGAATAAGCCGAAGAAGCCCTTCTTTTTGTGGGGTTTGTCGTCGATGACTTGTTCGACTTTGTTTTCTATTTTTTGTTCTGCGGCTTCAACAGAATTTATTGCATCGGGAATGAATCCTCCCTCGCTGCTCAATGTGTGGTCCATCGGCTCTGCTGGCGCGGGAAAACTTGATGGGGGAATGCTGTGTGATTTGTAGAAAGACAGCATGTAGTCATGCCAGATGCCTGCCATTACTGTGCCGCCGGTGGCTCTGGTTCCGGGAATTGGAAGGTTTTGGTCGTTGCCGCCCCATGTTGCAGTCACGGTGTCTGGTGTAAATCCGATGAACCAAAGGTCTTTCGCCTGGTCTGCCGTGCCTGTTTTTCCTGCAATTGCTCGACCAGGAATTCTTGCAGCTTGTCCCGTGCCGTACTCAACTACGTCTTGCATCATGTCCACAAGTTTGGCAATTGATTCTCTGTCGAATACACGCTTTGGAGCGGAGCTTGGGTCATATAGAACTTTGCCTTTGTGGTCGCTTACGCGTCTGATTAATGATGGCTCAATCTCAACTCCGCCCCTGGCAAATGTAGAGTATGCTGATGCCATATCTAAAGGGGAAACCGCGCAAGAGCCCAGTGCCAGCGAGAGGTCTGGGTTGAGCTTCGTTGTGACGCCCGCCAGATTTGCAGTCTTAATGACTTTGTCGATGCCGGTTTCATATGCCAGTTGGACAGCGCATACATTTCGCGATTTAGCCAGAGCCTCTCTCACTGTCATGGCGCCGAGAAACTGATGGTCGAAGTCTTGCGGGCTATAGCTGGGTCCGCCGTCTTGTGGGATGGAAATTGGCTCGTCGTGCAGCACCGTATGTGGTGTTGCTGTGCCCGACAAGATTGCAGCAAGGTAAACGAATGGTTTGAATGAAGACCCGACTGTGTGTGGGTTGATTGCCCGATTCCACTGATGTTTGTAAAAATCACCCGCCCCGCCGACTAACGCGATGACTGCTCCATCTTTGACAGAAATGGAGACTAGCGCGCCCTGGTTTACACCTTTGGGCGCACGTATGATACCTTTGTTGATAGCTAGCTCTGCCTGTCGCTGGGCGCTTGGGTCGAGGTTTGTGAATATATCTATGTCTTGCTTGCTGTTTTCCAGTTCGGGCATCTTGTCGTTCAATATTTGTGTGACTGCGTCAACGTAATACAAATAATGTGAACTTGCCGCTGCCGAATTTTGAAACTTTAGGGCGCTCGCTTTTGCCTTATTCGCCTGCTCTGCATTGATGAAATGGCACGCCAACATGCTATCGATTACTTGTCTTTGTCGTGTCCTCGCTTCTGGATAATGCTCTGGGCTGCTCAAACGCGAGGGCGAACTGATGATGCCTGCCAGATATGCCGACTCGGCTAGAGTAAGATTCTGAGCTGATTTTGCAAAATACTGGTTGGCAGCGCGCTCAATACCGTATGCGCCACGGCCGAAATACACTTCATTCAAATATGCTTCGAGAATTTTGTCTTTGCTATTGTCCTTTTCTAATTGCCAGGCGAGGACAGCTTCTCTAATTTTTTGCGGAATAGATCTGCGAATGCCTTTTGAATACAAATTTTTTGCTAACTGCTGCGTAATTGTCGAACCGCCTTCAAGCGCGCGGCCCGAGGTGACATCGACGATGGCAGCACGGGCGATGCTGCTGAAGTTTACTCCGTTGTGTTCATAAAAGAGATGGTCTTCCGCAGCAATGGTTGCTTTTTGCATCCAGGGGGAAACTTTGGAAAGGACGATGGGCAGCCGTTCTTCATTGCCGCTTAGTGTGCATGCCAATTGATCTTTGCGGTCGTAAATACGAACAATCGGTTTGCCTGCAACCTCTACACGAGAGAAGAGGACTGGAAAAGTTATGAAAGCAACAGCGACAGCGCCGGCAGCCGCTGTGCCGACCAAAGTCCACGTTGCGGCAGTGACAAATTTATTTTGCCGACGTCTTTTGCCGACAGACCTTGATGATTTAGCTGGGCGGCGGGATTTTACTGCCATTTTGGGGGACGCTCCAAAGCTTTGGCTCTAACTAAAGCCCTATTGATGACGGAGCTTTTGGTCTGAAGTTCCGCATTGTTTTGGCTTAGCTTGTAGCTGAGTTTTCGCTCAATTTTAGTCGTGATAGCACACCGCTTAGTATTCGCATTAAGATGACGATGACACGGAAATTGCCTAATAATGTTGGTGATAGGGACAAACCCATAGCGTTTAGAGAGCCGATTGCTAGTGACTTAGTCATTTTGGAAAATCCAGTCGTGCTGGCTTCAAATCGGCCGTTAACCATAAGTGTATCGAATCCGAATTCATTTTTCAAAATGAATAACAATGATGAGGAATGCATTTTGACATCGGCTTGGGCTGAGCCTGGGGGGAGTTCTTTAATACCGTCGACGACAGAAAGAGATATTAGTCCGTCAATGTCGTAAAAGTCGATTATGAGCGGCTCGAACACATGAAGCGGGGAAACTTTGCTCAGCATTTTTATCAGAAGGCTGGAGTTTTTTGAGAAAACCCTGTCTTGATAGCCTTTGAAGGCTCCGATTATTGCTTCGATGCTGCTAGACTCGCCAGCGCTGCGCAACGGCAATTTGTCTAAGTCTGCATAGTGCTTTTCAAAACGAGCCAGAGCTTGACTGTTGTCTATTGCGCCTTGCTCGATATTCCAGCTGTCGCCAGGGTAGAGGACAACTGCTTTTGAGCCGGCGCTTTCGATTGCTTTGGCTGCTTTATCAGGCGTGTTTACATAATCGTTCAGGTAGTTGTTTTCTTCGTTTGAAAAATAGATGAAGCTGGCGAAGGGCACAGTGTATTTCGCTCCAAGCAAACGCACCTGCCTTGCAAGTGTGTCGAGCTTTTGCTCTGCTGCTAGTTTGCGATAATGCGCATTGTCTTTGCCGCCTTTCCACGATGCGTAGCTGAATTGAGCCAGCATTACTGTTGGGCTTGCCGGAAGTGATTTTGCGATATTTTCAGCATCTTTGTCAGAGCGCGTGTGGCAGTCATTGATGTTGAGGATTGAAGTGCTGCCGTCGGATATGTAGAGCCACGAGTCATAGAAATCACAGACACCGCAAATCACGCTGAGCTCATCGCTCAGTTTGGTGCTTTCTCTGTCTTTCAATTCTTGTACTTGAAGTCCTTGCGCGGTGCAGAAATTCAAGACGCGCTTATCGCGGGTTTCTTGGAATAATATTTTGACTTTGTCTTTGTGTGTTTTTGCAAGACGTGAAAGAAAGGGAATTGAGAAATGGTCGGGGTGCTCGTGGGAAATCCAGACATGGCTTACGTTTTCCATGATGGCATCAAAGTCCATGGGCGTTTTAATAAGTAAGTCCCAACCATTGTTGAACGCTGTGCCGTCCACCCATGGGTCGCAAAGCAAGCCGATTGATTTCGTTTCGACCTTGCAGCATGCATGGTTAATCAAAGTAAGTTTCATGATTCGCGGGCACCTCAGGCGGCGCGATTTTACCTGCAATCATCTGCTCAAGCGCGCCATTGCGATTCAAGCATAATAAGCGGCTCGCTCTCTTAGCTGAGGTTCATCTTTCGTTGTCACCATGCGGTAAATAGCCCGCTTTCACGCTGGCTGTGGCCAGCATGTGAATAATTTGAAGTCACAGACATTTCAAGAAGAAGGTTGTACTCGGTCGTCACCCATCCGGCGGCCAGCGTTATAGTCTGTAGGGGCGACGCCATGCGTCGCCCGGTCCTAAAACCCGAAGATCCCCATAAACAGCGGGCGACGCATGGCGTCGCCCCTACAAGTTATGTTAGACGCATGGTGGGGACCCTGCAAATGCGGCTTAGCGTTTGCCTCTGGCGTATGTTTTAACGAGGTCGCTAATGTAGGTTTTGTATTGTCCAGGAACGCTTCCGCCTTCGACTCTGACTGCATTTTCTGCATTCTTAGTTGCATTTTGCGAGAAGTTGTGGCTGCCTGTTACGGCGACGTTGTCGTCAACTGAAACAGTCTTGTTGTGCATGAAATCATGGATTCCGTCTGGTGAGTACGGTGTCGAATTTTTAGCGACAAGGTCTCCTTTGATTTGATTCCACATTGCCAATTTTTCTGCACTTGCATCAGACTTAGAGCGTCCCCAGGCTGCCGCTACGTTGCGTTGTTGTGGTCCATCATAAATGCCTGTGATTGGCACGCCTGCTGCTTTTGCATCGACGAGTGCTTTCAAGACTTCAGGTGAGGAAATAACCATCGAAGCGATATGCACGTTTGTTTTTGCATTTTCAATTGCCTTAGCAATTTGAGTGTCGATGAATTGTCCGTCTCCTGGTGAGAATGCAACTGTGACTGTACTGTCGCCAACCTTGGCTGTGGTGTTCAAGTCTTTGCCTGTACCTGCCAAATCGCCTTTAGTCCAGAGTTGATTGAAGTCTTTGTCGTAGGCAGCTGCAAGTGTCTGCGATTTGATTTTGATGATGTTGTTGTCCTGGTCACCAAATGCGCCGTCTGTGATGTTTGTCGATCCTGTCCAGATTGCGCCGTCTTTCGTGCCCGAGTCACGCACAAAATATTTGTTGTGCATCAGGTGTCCGCCACCGGTGATTCCTTTCGTGCCAACGCCGGTTTCTAGTTCGCCGGTGTTGCCTTTTTGAACGTCGATTACTCTGGCTTTCATGCCGCCATTCTCTGCGGAGGTCATGGCATCGCGGAATGGGTCTGGGATGTGAGCACCTTGCTCAATCATTGATGTTTTGATTGCTGGGTGCAATTTAGCAAGCAATTCTGGTGTTGGTCCTTGGGCCGGAATTTCGCCGGGTTCGATTGCGTTGCTTGACGCGACAGCGCCATTACCGGCTGGCTTTTCTGGCGGTTGGAAGAATGCGAGTTTTACATCAACACCTTTGGCGGCGCTGTTGTTTAACGCATCAACAACAATTTTTTCGACTTTTGGATCTTCCAGGCGGAAATCATAAACAGCTGCGTGCAGAGATTTCTTGGCACCGCCGATGAAGTCTGCAAGCTGAGTTGCTACTCTTTCCATTTGTGCTTGTCTGAGTACCGGGTCAAATTGTTGTTTGAGCAAAATCAACTCAATGTCTTTTGCCGTGGCGTCGCCTGCTGCAGCGCCGGGGCGTGCGTTTGGAACCAATTTATCTGTTGCGTCTGGCGACATCAGTGCATCGCGTCTGGCAAGCATTTCGCGTCCAAGTTTAATTTCTGCGGTTTCAAGAGCCGCGCTCTTTGGATTTTGGATTTGTTCTACTGTTCTTTGGGTGACTTCTGAAAGAGCCTTTTGCAGTGGAGGCAGTGCTACGTTGATAAAGCCGCCGTTTGCCATGGCACTGATGCGGTCGTCCCATGTAACTTTGGCGTCCTGCCCTAGTGCACGTGATACCGCATGCGATGCTTCAAGTCCGGTGAGTCCACCAACTGCGCCTACACCCACACGACCAAGCCCTGTCAATAGTGTGCTTTCTGCAATGGTGGAAGATTTGGCAAGTAAGCTGTTGCCCAGCGAGAATGCGCCGAATGCAGCGACTGTTCCGGCTGCATTGCCGAGTCTGGTTTCACCTTGGTTTGGTGCTTTGATGAAGTCGTATAAGCCAGCGCCGGCTATTCCTGCTGTTGCCTGACTGGTCAATATTTTTGCGGCTGCGCCTTCGACGCCCAGCTTTGAACCTACAAAATTGAGACCCATTCCTGTGGCTTTGCCGGCAAGAGCATAAGTAAGAACAGCACCACTGGCTGATGCAAGACTGTGAATTGCCCAGTCTGTGCTGAGTGTTTTTGCTTGTGGTACATAAGCCGGTTCTACTTTTTCTTTTGCGAAATTGTTGTACACCTGCACAACGCCAGTTCCATTTAGAAATGGGTGCAGAAGATTGTCTGTTATCCAGCCCGAGGCTCGTGGGTCGACATGCGAGTCGGCCAGTAAATTGGATTCTGTCAGTCGCTCCATTCTATGATCCTCTGATAATTAAGATTTGCTTGATCCTTCCTGCATTCATACTAAGTCACAATTCCGGAGTCGATGATTTAACGATGATCATGTGCTTCGTGAAATGCCCACTGCAATCAGGGTTTTGTAACAGGTCTGCGTAACAGCACAGTGACGAGCACTGTAAGTGGCTCAGGAGTGCGCTGCGGTGCGACTCTCCAGACCCTTACGGTGCTCAGGATTGCTTGTTTGAAAATGATTTTGTGAGTTACTTACTGCATATATCCGGAAAAAAGAAAAATCAGATAGACAATTTGCTGTCTATCTGATTTCTAATCTGATTCTATTTTTGCGTTCCACTTATGTGGATGCGTCAGCTCGTTATTTGAGCTTGTATTGTGGTGTGTTTAGCTGCCACGGGTTGTTCAAAGTGCTCTTGTATTGACTTGAAACTGCTCCTGGGATTTTTGTCGCAATTATTGATTTGATATCTTGAATTGGTTTGTTGTCCGGAGCTTTGCTGTCTAGCTGTATTGAGCGTTGCAAATATTGGTCGGCTGCTTGGTACATGATGCGCGCTTCTTCGCCATTGCCTCTGCTTGCGAGATAGGCTGATTGAGCAAACATGCCTAGCGCAACATCGCGACTCGATTTTGCTATGAAGCGTGGGTCGTTTGCCGTGCTTATATCAACTGCACCTTTCATGCGTACAAGTGATTGTTGGAAATCGTCGCTGTGATCGCGAGCTTGCTTCAACAGTTCAGGATAGATTTCATTGATGTTGTGCGAACCATAGACGAGTTCAAGCTTGTCTTCAATTGCTTTTTGTTCGCTCTTGAGCTGGGCAATGTAGGCATCATCCATGACTTGACCGTCAACTGTCTGACCTTTGTGCGCTGCAACAAATCCTTGAGCCTTTTCTAGAGACCCTGCTGCCATGCGCAGCCATGTGGTGGCTTCGCCGCCGTAGTCATAGTTGTAGCCTTTGAGAATGCGTGGCTTGTCATTTTGGTGTGAGGTGATGTCGAGGCGGCTTCCTTCTTCGAGACGGAATTGACCAAGACCAGCTGAAATAGCTGCTGTGCCTCTCATGTGAGTGAGCTCAGGTGTGGTGTTTTGCTTGGAAAGCCAATCTCGCATTTGCAACTCGAGGGCTGCTTCGTTTTCTACACCCAGGACTCTTGCTTGTTCTACTGCATTCTTGAATGAGCTTTCAGTTCTTACAATTTGGTCGTGGCTGAAAGCTTGATTGGCATTGTCGCGCAATTGTTCTGGTGTTTTGTCCCATCCGAATGCGTGCTCGACTAAATTTACTACACGACCTACTCCTAGCGCACTGCCTACCAATATTGCTTTGGTTTTTCCGTCAACCGGTGCCATTGCTGCTGCGGTTACAAGGATGCCGTCAGCAGTATTTGGACGTAGCAACATGCTTGTGCTCAAGCCTGTGCTCAATTGTCCAGTGCCGGCGAAGTAATCTGATGCGCGAGCCATTCCAAAAAGGACGCCGGCGCTTGCGAATTTATATCGTGATGGCATGTTGGACATCAATACTGCAGGAACGGCTACGCCGTCTAGCAAAAATCTACCTGGTCCATCTGTTTCAGGTGACTTGTAACCGAAGATAGAGCTGCCCAGTTTGTCTACACCATAGCCGAGAGCCAGGGTTCCGCCTGCAATTAACAAGCCTTTGGAAGCGCCATCAAGAGCTCTCTTTCCGAGAGACCCTGGACCAGTGTCCAGTGCCTGCTGGTACATGGTGTTTGAACGTTCCATGTTTTGCTTTGCCACTGATTCTGCAATTGTGCTTTCAGTGTGAGCTGCGTTCAGCTTCGCGTATTCAGTGAGTGTGGTGGCTTCTTTTGTGCCGGCTACAAACAATTTTGTGCCGCCGTTTACTTCGGCTGCTGTACCAATTACTGCTTCAACGCTCTTAGGGTCTGCGATGAGAGCAGGATTGTGGAGGAATGTCGCTTGGTGATTCATGAGACCAATGGCATTAACATCTGGGTGCCCTTTGGACATGCTCTCGATTTTTGCTTGCAGCTCTTCGGCAAATTTGCCGATAGCTTTGTTGCCAGATTCGAGTTGTCTTGCGGCAGTGGCAGACAATGCTGTTTTCTCATTGAGCTTGGCGACTTTTAGCAAAGCATTTGCTTCAGCTGAGCCAGTCTCAAACAATTTTTCGCCAGCTAGTACCTGGTCTTTTGTTCCGATTGCGCCGGTTACTGTTGCGGTGCTCTTGAGATTTTCTGCTGTGCTGAGGAATTCTTTTCTTGCCGCAACCGCATCGATTTCAGATTGAACTTTGCTGATTGCAGTAAGTTTGTCTTTCATATCTCCAGCTAGAGTCGTGAGCTTTTCTGCTCCCAAACCTAGTTGAGATTCTGTGAGTGTGCTGGCTCCTACTGTTACTGAGTGCGCAGCCTTGGCGTCATTCAGTCTGTCGAAGAGGCTCTTTTGATTTTGCATCATTGGGCTATGTTCTGCCCACCAGCTCATCACTGTGCCTCGTTGTTGACCAACTGTTGCAACCAATCTCTTATCGGCGATCCATTCGGCTGTACCGATGGCTGCGCCTGTGAGACCTCCTGTTGCCAGATAGCCGTCAACGCTTGTTCTGAGTTTCAAGCTCTTTTCGATGTAGCTTCTTTGATCATCCGAAACATTGTTCAAGCCAGGGCTGCCCGGTACTCCAGGTGCATCTGTTCTGCGTTGTTGTTCAAGCTGTGGCTGAATAGTTGTTTTCCAGTCTGGCACGCCGTTTGGTGCAGCCTGTGGTTGTTGCTGCACATCTGGAGACTGCGGCACGCCCCATGGTGACTGCGTTGCCGGCGCATCATTACGCTGTCCAGCCGGATTTGCTGGCTGCTGCACTTGCGTGTCTTGACCAGGCGGTCTGTACGATGGGTCTGGATATGTTGTGCGCCAGGGAGAACTTCCTGGTGTGTTGCCTTGAATTGGAATACGCGTGTTATCTGAGTTTGGACCCTTGTAAGTCGAGTCAGGATAGTTGGCGCGCCATGGTGAATTTTGCTGAGTTCTGTCTGGCGATGAAGCATCGATTGGCGGCATGTTTTGAGCGCCGGGTGACACTTGTCCCCAACCTGCGCGCCATTGTCTTTGTCCGTTGCCGCCGTTTTGATTGGGGTTGCGGTCCATGTTGTTGTTTACGGGTGGCATATTTTGAGCACCCGGAGCAAGGTTGTCTCCGTAGGCGGCTCGTTGTATTGGACTTTGCTCCTGATCTTTATCGAATGGACTCTTCGATACTAAGTGAGAGTCTCTACTATCAGATTGCCATCCATCAGACATCGTCAACTTCCTCGCCTTCTCTGAGAAACTCCTGCCAAATGATGGGGGCAGGAACAAACTATCCGTCAATATTAGAAGGAACTTAGGCAGTGTTGAATGCGTGTAATTACATTAACCATGGGAATATTCCCACGCAGGGCATCTATATATAGGGTTGATATTGTTTTTCGGAACTTCTGGCAGAATATTTTGCCTTTGGCGAACGCTGTTTTCTCATACGCTAATGACAGTTTTACCGAATGTATCCACGCGGCAACGCCCTGTATGCCCGGTACTGTGGCATTGTGCACGGGCGTTATGGGAATACCCGCAGAGGAAGTCACGCAAAATCCACGAATGCTGATCTATCGTGTCTGCATGGTTATGGTACAGGACGGTTAGATTAAACGTTTGTGGCGCATTAAATCGAGGTCTACTAATGTCTTTTAGAGATTCAGCCGAGCGGGAAGCTTCTCCAGCTTCTAGCCTAAGAGAACTTCATCCGATTCAGGATCTAATAGATACTGTCCGAAGCAACAGGGAGCGACGAATTCAAGAAAGAGCCGAGAGACGGGCCGCACATTCCGAACACCATGAACCAGAAGCGCATCATAAATCAAACAGCATTCAATTTGCCGGATACAAACCATCGCATCAACAAAATGACTCTCGCTCTTCCGCGCCTCGAGGTGACTCGCGCAGTTCTTTGCCGTTGCCGGTAGTGCGCGCTGGATATAACGGCGGCGGCGGCGACGAACTCCAATTTGCAGACAACCGTGGCGTGCGCAAGGGCACTGAAGCACCGCCAGTAGTGCATCGTCTTATCAGCGCCCCGGCGCCGGAAGCGCCGCCGCAGCAAGGTGGCACCGCCGGACAAGACGGTAACCGCGGTGAGCCAGAGCAAGAGCTTGAATTTCCAAAGTTTTCAGAATACAAGTTTGAGAAATCGGACGAAGGCTTTCCTGAGCCTATGGCGGTGACAGAACGCAACGGTGCTGTTGTTCAAATTCCTGAAGCGAAAAATGCCAGTGCCGATGATCGGCTAGCCGGCTATTTGAAGGCTCGCGGAGCTCAGGCTGACAGCTTGGATTTGAACGGCACAAAAATTACGAATGTAGGATTGGCTCAACTAGGACGCGCGCCTTTTCTACAGAAGCTCTGGCTCAACGATTGTGACATCGACAATGACAGTATGAAAGTTATTGGTCAGCAAGGGTTGCGACATCTCAAAGATGTAAATTTGCACAGCACACGTGTTGGCGACGAAGGCGTTGCTCAGCTCGCCAAAATGCCGCTGCTAAGTTTAAATCTTTCAGATACCGCTGTTTCCGATGATTGCATGCAGCACGTTAAAGCGATGCAAAATCTGCAGGTTCTGAATCTAGACTACAGTGGCGTAGGCAATGATGGCATACGCGCAATTCAGCAAATGCCAAACTTGCGTTCGCTTTCGCTGAAAGGTTGTCCTATCACCGATGACTGTGTAAAAGAGTTGGCAAAATGCCAGCAATTGATGGTTTTGCATCTCGATGACACCAAGCTTTCGCCTGCGCAGGTTCAATGGTTGCATGACAAAATGCCTAAGTGCGTTATAAGTGCTCCAGACAATAACGGTGAAGCAAACCAGGGACAGCAGCAACGCAGAATCGATCGGCACGACAAAGTTGAGCCACGGAAAGGACGCTTTTTCCAGAATCTCATCCAAAATGGGCCGCCTCCACGTAGATAAGATTGAAGAGCTATTAACCATTCAAAGGCCTCACGCATCACAAAGAGATCGTGGGGCCTTTGTGTAGTACACTAAACCGACTGATTCCGAGGCGCAGTTTGGACGGCAGAAACAAAAATTTGAACATTGACCAGAGTTCGCAAGACCCTGAAGACCCTGAGTTTTCGCTTCTGGTGCCGGAAAAACGAAGCGTCCTGAAAGCGATAAAAACTCTGAATTTCAGGGCGACACCGCCTGAATTGGCTGCGGCGTCAGGACTTTCTGTGAATAAAGCCTCTTTCTGGCTAAACAAGGTTGCCGGCGAAACAAAGGGCAAGCTTGAAGTCGCAGCTGACGGCACAATCTATTATTCTTTTGCGCCAACATTTACCAATGCATATTTGCAACGAGGGCTTCGCAAGACATTATTGCTGGTTGGCAGCATAGCCTTCCAGGTGCTTTATTGGTTGGTTCGTGTTTCTTTTGGAGTAGCACTGGTTCTTTCGATTTTGGTGGTTGCTGTTCTTATTATTGCCGCTATCGTTGCAGTTTGTTCTGATAGTGGTGGTGGCGGCGATAGTGGCGGTGGTGGTGGTGGTGATTTTTCGTTTGACCCAGGTTTTATAGGAGATTTGTTTAGTTGGAATTACAGCCCATCCGCAGGCTATTATCCCAACAGCATTCCGAGTGAGCGACGCGACGAATATGGAAGATACATCGAAGAAAATCCGAAGGGCAATTTCTTTTTAGAGTGTTTCTCATTCTTGTTTGGAGATGGCGCGCCAAATTCCAATTTGCAAGAAATCAGATGGCAACAAATTGCGCGTGTAATTAAACAGAATGGTGGAGTCGTTTCGACTGAGCAGCTCGCACCGTTTCTTGATGGCGATCGCTCAGACTCAGGCATGATATTGAGCGCTCTGGCGCAGTTTAACGGGCGCCCCGTAGTGACGAAGAGTGGCTATATTGTTTATGTTTTTCCAGATTTCCTTGAGGAAAGCGTCGCGCCTGTGTTGCCGCCAATGCGCAATGAAAACTACTTGAAGGAAGACGATTGGAAGTTTTCAGCCTTTCCACCAGAAGTGTGGATTAAGGTGCTCATTTTGGCTGGTTTGAATTTCGCCGGCAGCTGGTGGCTATTCAAACATATTGCTACGATCAATATGCTTCACTATGTGGCTGCTTTGATTGATGTTCTCCTTTCGTATGCCATCATATTCCTGGCAATACCAGCCATAAGATTGATAGTGCTCATGGTGCTGAACCAACGAATTGCAAAGCGCAACGAGCGTCGGCAAAAGGCATTTGAGCTTGTGGATAAAGCCGAAGGTGATGTCGGCGAAGAGCTAATGGAAGCCAAAGAAATCCGCATGCAAGAATTGCAAACTCTGCACAGCGACAGAACCATCATCTACGATTCCGACCGAGACATACTCGACCAACAATTCGACCAAAAGCCCATTTCAAAGCCAAGGCAAAAACCCACAGCCAGCAGCTCCGATGGCGCAGAGTCAATCAAAATAAGGCGCAAAAACCCAGAACAACGCTAATCAACATATCAAATTGTAGGGCCGACGCCCCTACAGGAAATCGGTTTGGACTCATGGGTGCTGATCTGCCGAAAATCAGAGGCAAAGCAATTTCCTGGTACTGCCAGTGCAATTGTAGTAGAAACGTTGCAGACGGGCATTTTCGGGCTTAATTTGGCCAAATTTTCCAAAATACAGTAAACTGGTAATTGATCGGCAGCTAGCTGTTGGTCTTGCTGGTGGGGTGTCGCCAAGCGGTAAGGCATCTGATTCTGGTTCAGACATTCTGAGGTTCGAATCCTTGCACCCCAGCTCTCTAGCCAATTAGTTTGGCACCATCAATTGTAGGGGCGACGCCATGCGTCGCCCTATATCTTTGCGCACAGATTGTGGATCTGTAAGCTCCCCGCTCATAATGTGGATCCGTAAACGCTCGGATCCTGGCGCCGATCCGCCAATTGAAGAGCAGAGCCCTGGGGGCGCAGGCTTACAGCCTGCTTCAATGTTCGCAACTCTAATCAATGTTATGATCCCTCCAATTTAAAGGAGGCAAAATGACCAGCCGCGTCAAAACCAATTTAACCGCTGCTCTCCTTACACTGTTCATCCCCCTTTCGTTTGTCCAATCATGCCTTGGTGCTGATGAAGTTATGGCGAAAAAAATCAGAATCGACGGCATCTATTATTTCGGATACGCCGGTCTAGACCTGGCTAAAACAAAAGAATGTATTCCACTAAAAGTCGGCGATGAGATTGACCAACAAAAGTGGATGGATTACAAAATCAAAATAGCCAATGCAGTGAAGGCGCTGTTAGGCAAGCCTTCTTCTGATGAGGCGCTTGTTGGAACTGATCAAAAGTACATCGTCTTCATCGGACTTCCCGGAACTTCGAACAGAAGCACAGATAACTATTTGCCGGTGCCAACCGAGACGATTCCTGTCCCTGAAAAAATCAGGCAGCTTTATAAAAACGAGATGGATGCACTCGTAATAATGATTGATTCTGGGAAACAAGAGGATACGGACAAGTACAATGCATTGCATGCAGAGTTGAAGGCTGCAGCAGCTAAGAATCAGTCGCCCTTGATGAAATCGCTGGAAGGCTCTTCATCGGCTGAAGACAGAATGGTTGCGGCCCATGCTTTGGGGCAAGTAGTTAGTACTGACGATGAGTTAAAAGCGCTGGTAAAAGCTGCCCGCGATTCTAATTCAACAGTGAGAAACAATGCGATTCGAGCTCTTGGCGTTTTATTTTTGGAAAAACCTGAACTGGCAAAACAAATTCCGTCTGCTTATTTCGTTGAGCTGTTAAACTCGCCGACGTGGTCTGACAGAAACAAGGGAATGTTTGTGGTAAACGGCTTGAGCAAGTCGCGTGACCCAAAATTTTTGGCTGAACTAAAATCTCATGCTTTGGATTCGTTGAAAGAGATGTGCATCTGGCCCGAAGGATATTCTGGCGCTCCAATGGCAGTGATAGGTCGCATCGCCGGCATTCCCGAAGAGAGGCTTGGAAGGCTGCTCGATGAGCGAAATAGTGCCGAAATTTTTAGTGCGCTCAAATGATAATGCGGCTTTAATGTTCACGACTTTCTACTAAAGTCGTGCCTCCACAGGTGGTGCGTTCGACTTTAGTGCTTATCTGTTTTTGATTTGAATGAAATCGCAGACTAACCGCGTGAATTCATGTAGTAGCGGCTGTGTGCTGCTGCCGGTTGTCCGTTGTATTTTGCATTTGGTTTTTCATGGTAGGCAACTTCGCATGGCGCAGTGCGTGTGAAAACCATTTGTCCAATCGGCATGCCTGCATGCAAGCGCACAGGGCGGTTGCCTACGTTTACAATTTCAAGCGTGATTGAAGCTGGTGGATGGCTAAATCCGGCATCGATAAATCCGGCGGTGACGTGCACCATTACGCCTAGACGAGCCAGTGAAGATTTTCCGGTGAGCTGCCCGACTATGTCGCGAGGCAAGCAGAACTTTTCGAGTGTTGCGCCAAGAATGAACTGTCCTGGGTGTATCAAGATGCTTTCGCCTTGAACATGCACCACGTTTGCAAGAACTGATTCGCACTTGTAGGGGTCGATTACTTCCTCTGAACGCTCGTGCCATCCAAAACGATCATCCAGCCTGACATCGTAAGAGTTAGGCTGGATGAGTTCTTTTTCGAATGGATCGATTATGAGCTTCTCGGCTTCTATTTCAGCTCTGATTTCATGATCGACAAGTATGGACATGATGTTTTATATGCTCAAATTGAGGTTGGAGCTGTGTCCCGGGAAAGCCTTCGAAGTTGGGTTGATAAACACAGCTGCGAAGTTGACTGCAGTGGCTGCTTCGGAAGCGCCAGTTGCAATCAGTTTGAGTTTTGCTGGGTGAGAGCAAATGTCACCTGCTGCGTAGATGCCTGGAAGGTTTGTTTCCATCTTTTCGTTTACTGCAATCGCGTTGCCTTCCATGTGAAGACCCCAGCTCTTCAAGAAATCGAGGTTGATGACAAATCCGATATTGATAAGGATGGCATCGACCGGAATGGTTTCTTCTTTGCCGGTGCGGTTGTCGAATATGATTGCGCCTTCGACTTTGTCTGTGCCGAGAACTTGCTTGAGCTCGTAGAACACTTTGATGTCTACGTTGCTGCGCTTCATTTCTTCGACTGAAGTTTGAACTGCGCGGAAGCCGTCTCTGCGGTGGATCAAAGTAACTTTGGCGAATTGCGAGAATTCGTTAGCCCAGTCAACTGCGGAGTCTCCGCCGCCGATGATGAGCACGTTTTTGCCGCGGAATTGTTCTTTGTTTTTGACGGCGTAGAAAATGTTCTTGCCTTCAAGTTCTTCTGGGTACTCGACGTCGAGTTTCTTAGGCACGCAGGCACCGGCTCCGAGGGCCAACACTACTGTTTTTGTGAAGTGCTCTGTGCCTTTGTCTGTTTCGATGCGCCATGTACCGTCTTCGAGACGATTCATGTTTGCCACTTTCTCGCCGAGGCAAATTGATTGTTTGAATAGCTGAGCTTGAGTAGCCAAGTTTTTAGCCAGGTCTTTGGCTAGAATTTTCGGGTGCCCGGCAACGTCATAAACGTATTTTTCGGGATAGAGGGCTGTCAATTGACCACCCATCTCTGACAAAACATCTACTACTTTTGTCTTGAGTCCGCGAAGGCCTGCATAAAAGCTGCCGAACTGTCCGGTAGGACCGGCTCCAATAATTGTTACGTCAAATACGTCCATGTGATAACTCTTAGATTTCGTCCAATACCACTGGCAAATATGCCAGCCCCAATTTTAACCTAGTGCGGCTTGAATCTCGCGCACCTAACAAAGCCTTAGCCATCTGTCTGAATCAAAATTGACTTCATCTAGACAATCGCTGGGCTGCGGAGGTCTGCTATCGCTTCGTTTCGGGAGATCTCTTCGATTGTAAAGTTGACTGCATGCAACTACAAGACTCCACACATAAGCGCAAAACTGCTTAATAGAGACTGCAAAATCTATAAAACTGAAGCGTGTGCTTTCTGAATTCTGGCTAACGACTTACAACTGTTTTGACTCTGGTTCCCGAATTAGTCTGCACGCCTACCAGGTAATTGCCCTGTCCGATTGGCACCTGTGTGCTTGGGTTGGCGTTTGGCACCAGGGTTGGAGGAAGCGTTCCCATCTGATCGCTCGCGCCTGCTTGATATTGGCCCGGTGCACCAAATGCGTTGCCGTACTGTCCAGCGCCCTGTTGGGTTGTAATGGGAACTTGGGGAGCCGGTGCAACTTGATATCCGGGTGCAAAAGCTGCCTGCTGCTGAGGCGCCGGGACATTGCTGGGGCTCACTTGTTGAGTGGAGGTAGAGCCGGGCACATAGACTGTGCCGCTGCTAGCCGAAGTCTGCATTGGAAAGGCGTTTCTTGTGCCGTTGACCAATCGCCTGTCGGCGTCCGCAGAGCGGGCGTTGACTTTGGGGGTTCCCAATACCGAATCTGCCAGGGGTTCGTTATGGCGCACCCAGTAAATGACAAAAAGCCAGCAGAAGAAACCGAAGAATAGAAGGAAAAACATGAAATTGGTGGTGAACTTGATGCCGTGGAACATGTCCTTGAGCTTGACGCCCTGTACGGCTTGTTGCTCGCGAGCGCTGCCGGCAGAAGGCGCCGGGCCAGGGCCCGTATGTTCGTGGTCGAGTCCTAGAAGGTGCGAAATGAATTTATTGCTCTGCCCTTTTTTGGCATGCAAAGAAAATACAGGCGCATCTTTTATAGGTGTTTGCTGAAACCTTGCGGTGGGATCGAATCCCTTTTCAGATTTATTTGTGCCATTCTGACTCATACATAAGCTCCGAATCGGGAAAGTACCACCCGACACCTCTATCTTAGCCAGCTTATATACAGTGTAAATAGCGAACAGACGAATACTGATGGGAAGATTCCCACCGCTTAATGTTTATTGACTTCCCAGTTAGGAGATTTCGATGCCTTCCAGAATGGCAATTTTGGCTCTAAGTTGTTCGACAACAATAGGAAGTTCAAATACTGCCGGCAATTTTTCTTCGATGGCAGTAATGTGACGTGTCAATTCAATTGATCTTTCCATGAGTCTGATCAATATCTGCTGTGTAGCTACTAATTGTCTTTGGTTTTCAATAAGTTGGTTGGAAATACGTGCAGTTTCGACACGTTGGTCTACGTTGAAAGTGATTAGCTCTGTCATTTTGTCGATGAGCTTGCTCAACTGACCATTCATATATGAATCACCGGTGGCAGTGGCACCTGCTTGTGATTCGGATTCGCTTGGTTGGCTTTCTGGGTTTTCAAAGAATGTTTCGAATCCACCCATTTCGAGGTCTGATTCTGGCTGTTGATTGGGTTTACGCTTAGCGTCAGGCATGAAGGAAAATCCCCATGTATTAAATGAGTGGGACCGCGGGAAATAAACGAGAGGTCTTCGCCAGTGGTGGCGTCCAAAAGATTATAACCAATGGAAGAAAATAGTAAACAAAAAATTGAAACTTTTTTGTTTACATCGATAAAGATCTTACGGCAGATATTCAGATCACAGATCGCGTCAAGGCGCATATATAGCTGTGTCCGATAAGGATAGTGATGCGCATTTTTAGTGCCAGAATAATTTTTTGCCATGCAGAAAAGTAACCATAGGTGGTGCGCCCCAAATATGGTGCCTCGATGCAAATCATACGCTTGGTGTCAATACTTACTATCGGATCTCGACTGTATATATCTTTGGACTAAACGCCAGAAATGCTCTGCCCTCGGCCCTTGAGCGCACTCAGCTGGCACTTACAAAGCTTCGTTTGTAGGGGCGACGCCATGCGTCGCCCGCTAATTTATAGCGCAAACCTGTCTAAGCGAGCACCGCAGTCTAAGTTCCGGGCGACGCCATGCGTCGCCCCTACAAATGGACAACCGGCGCTATGTGAATTCGCCAACAGCATCCCGTTCGTTGCCCCTAGAGCTATACCTGGACGCCTTTTTTGAAGACCATGGACACAGGGTTTGTAGTCATGTTGTATGGCAATTCTTCTAAAGTCGAAATGTCTAGCACTAGAAAGTCTGCTTGATAGTTTGCTTTGAGTTGCCCGACTTTTTCTCCGCGACCGAGTGCGAATGCAGAGTTGACTGTGGCTGCGCATATGGCTTCTGCCAGCGACATACCGAGGTGCAAGCAGGCCAGTCCTACGATGAATGGCATAGAGAATATATGGCATGAGCCCGGGTTGTAATCGCTGCCAATTGCAACAGCAACACCTGCGTCGATCATGGTGCGCGCATTTGCATGGTCGCGCAAATTCAAGAAGAATGATGTGCCGGGAAGTAGTACCGCAACGGTGTCGGACGATGCCATCAAAGTCATTTCCGACTTAGAGACGTTCAGCAAATGGTCTGCGCTTGAGGCGTTGAGTTCAACTGCAAGAGAAGTCGCACCAAGGTTTACGAATTCGTCGGCATGTACTTTCGGACGCAAACCATACTTGAGTCCTTCTTGCAAAATTTCTCGCGTTTCATCAAGAGTGAAATAGCCTTCATCGCAAAATACATCATGATATATTTGCTGGGCCTCGATGCCTTCTGTTTTTGCTAGTTCTGCCAGCGCAGGCAACATGCTTTGTTTGATTGAACGTATATATTCACCGCGCTCTACATCTGGTGGAAATGCGTGCGCCGGCATGAAAGTTGGTATCAGTTCTACTGGCTGAATTTCTGCTAAGCGAAAAATAGCGCGCATCATATTTAGTTCGCTGTCTTCACTCAATCCATATCCTGTTTTCACTTCGCATGTTGTGGTGCCATGCGCAAGCATTTTTTCCAGGCGCACTTTTCCGCTTGCCAGCAGTTCGTCTACGCTTGCCTTGCGTGTTGCGTTCATGCTGGCAACGATGCCACCACCTGCTTTGGCAATTTCTTGATAGGTTCTGCCCTGGCATCGCATCAAAAACTCGTTGGCGCGGTTGCCACCAAATACGAGGTGCGTATGTGGATCTACAAAACCTGGCATCACCACTTTTCCGCTGGCATCAACTTTCTTTCCGTCTTCTTTCAGTTCTACCTGCGGAAGTATGTCTGCAGCTTCGCCGCAATGGACGAATACTCCATCTAGAATTGCAATTGCTGCATCTTTGATGCGAGTAATATTGGACATTTCTGCACCATGAAGAGGCTCTTTTGAAGCCAGGCAGGTTGCCAGCTCTCCAATTGGGTGGACTATCATGTCAACCAACAGCTTCGATTTCGAATCTGCGCTCATGGTGTAAATCTCCTTTTCTTTCTTTCGGCGTAATTAGCAAAATGTCGAGGCGAATGTATATCCATCACCTCGACATTCTTCATTTCTTATGTCCCTGATTAGACTTTAACTGCGCGTTTTGGTCCGAGGTACATTTCAAGCTGCTCAACGTGATCTGTTTCTTCAACGATGATTTGTTCGAGCATCAATTTTAGAGCTGTGCTTTCTTGTACGAGTTCTAGTTGCTTTTCGTACATGCCGAGATGGTGCTTTTCCATTTCGAGATCTTCTTCAAGCATTTCTTCGATGGTTTGTTCACCAGGCTCGTAGATTTCTTGAATTTTGACAGAAGGATGTCCACCGAGTGCAACTACCTTCTCACCGAGTTTGATGGCGTGCATCATTGAATCGGTGGCTTGGGTGCGGAACATTTGGACCAATGGTCCGCGGTTTGGTCCGGTGACGATGAAAGAGTGGTGCAAATAGCGAACCATGGCTGACATCTCGTGCTCTAAATTGAGATTTAGGGCTTCCAGTACTTTTTTCTTGTCCATTTACGTACGTCTCCTTGCTCTAACGGCGATTTGCCTTGAAATCTTGCAGAAAAATGTTTGCATTACTTCGCTATTTTGCTTTGCTCTGTCTGCTGGCTGTACTCTTTGCGCCACGTAAAACGGGCGCTAAGTCTACGAAGTGAAGTGAGTCCAAATTATATAACATCGCTTTTATGGGCTTTGGGCTGCGGTATGGCAACCTTCTTTCTTGAATTGAATTTGATTGACAACTGAAGTGCTGCTGCATGAAAGCGCATGACTAGCTGCTTTCGTATAGCCGGATTTTTCGGCATGATGAAAAGACCAGAGCGCCGGCTATAGAAAATAGCCAGAGAGTATTGCTCCCTGGCTATCATTTTGGATTAACAAATGGATGTCTTGTGCAGCTTTTAGGCGCTGCGGTATACAACGTCGTTGCGTGCTTCGCCAGTGAAAGTGCCCATCGTGTTGCACGGGGCTAGTGCTTCGCAGCGCTTGCAAGTTTCGCCCTGGTGAGCAGGGAATTCGGTGGCGCTTTTCATCTCGGAAAGTGTTTCGACGATGTTGGGCCAGTGCAAGCGGTAAACAGTTTCGTCCAGGTCGACCGAGTTGATTTGCTGACCTTGCGATTGGATTTGAACGAAGGTCAAGCGAATTGTTTCGAATGGCAGTCTGCTGCGAAGTTTTTCGCAGAGAAACTGTTTGATAAGTATGGAAGGTGCCGGCCAGGAAGGGTCGAAGGACTTGAGTGGATTTAAGTGGTAATCGACTACTTCAAGAACCTTTTGCTCTGGATGCCAGAGAATCAGGTCAAACACATCTTCGAGATAAACTGCAGCGTGTGGCACTCTGGCGCGCATTGTCGTGTTGACTGCGACAATTTCGGTATTGGCAGGCTTGTATGGACGCGCAACATAAGCTGTTAGAGCGCGGTAGGCGAAACGAAAAGCCTGGACACTTTTGGTTTGGAGGTCTTCGGCGGCGTCGTTTTCGATTTTTAGTGAATTCCAGTGTTGGCCGATGAAGCGCTGCGCCTCGTTTACTGTTTTGATTTTCCCGCGATTGACTTCTGCAATTGCTTTTAGCAAAAAGCGCTTGCAAAGTGTGCTGAGCTTTTGCCCTACCGCACTTTCGTGAGATTTGAGAAACGCTAGCTCGTAAGCGCGTTTGCACGCTCTAAACGTTTCGATCATTGCAGGTGTAAACAAGGTACGGTCCATAATCTGGCGCCCCCTCTCCAATGTGATACCAAACTTTTGTATGTCATACTAATATACGGCATGACAACCAGGTTAGTCAATTTAATTTCTGTTTTTCAGTTGTTAATTTAGACGTTTCCTACATCTTTTGTTCCCACTCCAAAAAGCTCAAAACCGGCTTGACATCAACGTTTTGGGATATACGCTTTTGATTGTTTTGTATAGCGATTTGGGGCAGAGTGTGATACCGTCGGCTCTCTCTAGATATGCAGCAGGAGTTTTTGCGTTATCTAGATGCGTATGAGTCGCTATGCAAGCGCATCTCCACTTCGATTTATTAAATGTGGAAATTTGGAAAAAAGTTTTCTGCTTGGCAAGTTTGGCTCTCTTTTTCTGAGACACCCGATCCGCGAGAGTCCTGTAAATATGGGCTTAGGAATGAATTTTCAAAATTTCTTGCCTGCAAATTGAACTAATTTGCTTCTACTTACGTATAAAGGAATAGAGGCGATAATAAGTAATCAACGCCAGAGTCAAAGGCGGTACTACCGTGTTTCGTACCAAGACACAAAAGCCGAAAGTGCTGACAGTCTCAGAGCTGACAGCGCAAATACAGGGAATACTCGAGGATACTTTCGAGTACATAGCTGTGTCTGGCGAAATAAGCAATGCCAAGGTGCATCCTTCTGGGCACTGGTATTTCTCCTTGAAAGATAAGGAGTCGACGCTGTCTTGTGTTTGCTGGCGCACGACTGCGCAGTATGTGCGATTTGACCTTCAAGATGGTCTTCAAGTGGTGGCGCGTGGCAAAATTTCTGTCTGGGCGCCGCGTGGCAACTACCAAATGGTGGTTAACACACTTCAGCCTGTAGGTGTCGGCGACTGGCAATTGGCCTTCGAGCAGTTGAAAGAGCGTCTGGAGAAAGAGGGATTGCTTGCTCCCGAGCGCAAACGAGCAATTCCATTATTGCCGCGACGTATCGGAATTGTGACCAGCCCGGCTGCTGCTGCGCTAAAAGATATACTCACAGCTTTGAAGCGGCGCAACCCAAACATCCAGGTTCTCATTGCGCCATGCAAGGTTCAAGGTGAAGGCAGTGCCGAAGAAGTTGCTGCTGCTATCGCTGACTTGCAGCGCCTTGACGACATCGACGTTATCATCGTGGCACGTGGTGGCGGCTCAATCGAAGACCTCTGGTCATTCAACACAGAAATCGTTGCGCGAGCAGTGGCCTCGTCGCGCATTCCAATCATAAGCGGCATAGGTCACGAAACCGACACTACTATTTGCGATCTGGTGGCTGACCTTCGCGCTCCCACTCCAACTGCTGCAGCCGAGCTTGTCGCAAGAGGCCGTGTAGAGCTTGTCGAACGTTGGTCAAACCTAAATAGACGCTTGCTACATTCAATACAACAACGCGTTTCACGTATGCGAATGAAATTGCAAAAGCTAGATCCTCGGCATGCGCTAATGCAGCATATTGAGCGCATTAGAAAAATGAGTCAGGTTGTCGAAAATCGCAAAGCGCGCTTGCTAAAAGCGATGGATTTCAAAATCAATAACATGCAACATCGATTGCGGCGAGGTCACGAAAAGCTTGTCGCACTGAGCGCTCTAAATGTGCTAAAGCGCGGATTCTCAATTTTACAAAAGGCAGACGGAGGCATTGTTCGCAATGCTGCTGATGTGCAGGTTGGAGAAATGCTCACAGGGCATCTCTCATCCGGAAAACTACGATTGAAAGTGGAGGAGATTGAAGAATGAGCGACAAGAATAAACGCGGTGCTGGTCTCCAAGCCGATATCGTGGCTGTTGGTATGCAATTGAGCATACCGATTGCAGATGAGGCTGCAAAAGAATCGGGCGAAGATAAAGGCAAAGATTTTGAAGAAGCTCTTGCCGAGCTTGAGGAAGTCGTTTCGCATCTTGAAGGAGAGGTTAAGCTTGAAGAAGCACTCAAACTTTTTGATCGCGGTATGAAACTTTCGCAAGACTGCGAAGCTTTTCTGAAAACCGCCGAACAAAAAATTGAAGTCTTGAAGAAAGCCGTAAACGGCAACTTGAGCACTGAAAAATTCAACGAAGAATCTTTGCAAAATACATAAGGTAATTTTGCAGCGATATTTTTGGCCTGCGCTCATTTTTCTGAGGAACTAAATTTTCACAAGCTGAAGGTATATCTAAGCAATAAAGCTTATACCTATATGCTCTGGAGAATTTAGATGGGTGATTCCGCAGCCGATTCGACTATGCAAGTTCCAAAAAGCCGTGCAGAAGACGCTGCAGCGGCTCGGCTTTTACAGGACAGTAATGACGCAAATCGCTCTTGGGGCTCGCGTGTCATTGACAGTATGAGCATTTATGCTGACTTGCCGTCAAATGCGTGTCAAAAAGCTGCTCAGCACGTGCAAGAAAATCCAATGAAAGTTGGTGAACAGTTGCTTGCCGGAGCGGCGGTTGCTGCTGTTTTTGCCTGCGCAATTAAAAATCCAGCGGCCATGGGCAAGCGATTTAGCGCAGGTTTGTTAGCTACAGCAGAAAGCAGCACGCCGGTTTTTGCCGGCTTGGCTACTCTAGACTGGGGCAGCCGCGTCGTCACCCCAGGCATGAATGTCCTTGCCGGCGGAGATAAATTTGCAGCGCATGAACAATTGGGTAAAAATGTGGGCAGCGGATTAGTAGACTACGCCGCTAGCACCATGGGCGGTGCGCTGGGCGCGTCTATAGCCTGGAAGTTGACACCGCGTACATTCGACGCGAGAAGCTCTTCGTTGTCGGCTCAAGATTTAGCCTGTGCAAACCAGGCACGAGGTGCCAATCTCGATGCTGACTCAATACCGCTGACTTCTAAAGTGTTGTCAGAGCCATTTAACAAAATTGAAAGCCTCACACCTAATGTAAAAGCTGGTCCTCGTGACACAGAATTTAATTACAGGCACTCTGACAAACCGCTGGAATTGCAGCAAGGCGAAGTAGTCGTACCCGCGCTTGTTTTTGGTCACAATGAGCCGCCCCGCGCAATTAAAATGAATGCGCTTGAGACAGACATAGAGCTGAGGATAACCACTGATAATTGCCCGCACGGACCATACCGTATTACCGGCACGGAGTTAGCCGGTGCTGAAGGTCTGTCGGTTTTGGGTTCGGCGAAAAGCCCATTGCATGCGGTTAAAGGTGATGTTCTCGATATTAAAGTGCCGATTGAGATTGATTCATTGGGCGTCCCGATTTGGAAAGGCGAATGGAAAGTTCTCGATGTTGAAGGTGCCGGTGGCGTAACAAAGTTGTACGGCGGCAATTACAAAGTATCTGAGTTCACGCAAAAAGGTGTGGTTTTGAGCGAGACTTACGCAAATCGTCCAAACGACAGTTTCTTTCTTCCTCACAAAGATATTACTGAAAGTGGCTTCTTCAAGAAGCAAGACCTGAACGTGAGCAAGGGTGATGTTTTGTGCTTCCCAGACACACGAACTTCCCCGACCCTTGACCAGAATTTTAACAAGCTCAAGTTTGGCAGCTGGACAGTGGCAGATACTAGTCCCAATGGAGCTGTGTTGGTAAACGGAACGAGAATGTTTGCTGTTCCAAAACAGTTTCTTGCAGAACCTTACGCATATCACAAGACTGATTGGTTAAATCGTAGTACCAGCCTTCCACTGATTGCAAGATCGGCTCTTTCTGCCGCTGTCTTGCCCCCAAATCAATTGCTTGAGTCTATGTCCAAAAAATAGCTTGCAACGATTGAAAGCCGCGCGTTAGCCTTTCCATACTAATGCTGGAATAACCAGTTCTTCCTTGCCGGTTTGTGCATTGCGTTGAACGCCGCCTTCGTGCGACTCATCTACACCGCCCTTGGTATAGCCATTCATGCGGTCGCAAAGTTCCTTCCACTGTTGCGGGTTGCTTTTGAATTTATCTGTTTCTTTGTGCATCTCTTCGTAAAAGCCGGAGGCGTCGCCTCTTCTTGCCATATCGCCAATTCTTTTGACTTCGTCTTGCATGTCCTGCTCTGTAAAGTTTGGCATAAGCTTCGTCCTCTCGCTGTCCACGATTAGAGAATATTCGAGGCTTTTGAGGATTATTTGAGTGTTTACTCCATAATTTCTTCCGAAGAAATCGAATCAGGGGTATCTAGTCGATAGCCCTGCGGAAGTTTAAGCTCAGCGACCATGAGGAATTCTCCTATGTAACTTTTGCCTTATAACCGTTGGCAAAAGACTGTGGGCATACAGCTTAACTAGTTTTTCCGAGAATGTGCGGTGGTATGAGAATGTCACTTTCGCCTCTACTCAAAGCCTTCGCACTTATGGTCGTTTGGATGCACTGCGTATATTTTTTCTTGATTTGTCATGGCTAACACTTCTTTTGCAATTGTTTCTGCCGCTCTTGGGTGCGAGAAATTGATTGCGTTTTGACGCATTCGCTCAAGTCGAGGCGGGTCGTCTAGTAAGACCTTTATTTTGTAAGCCAATCCAGCAGGATTATTGCAGCGAATTGCAGCACCGACTTCTAGCAAGTGGTCTGAATTGTGTTCTTCCTGACCCGGAATGGGATTTATGATAACGAAAGGAAGACCTTTGCTTAATGATTCTGAGACTGTTATTCCTCCGGGCTTCCCCAAGATTAGATCAGCGGCCGTCATCAATTCATCCATTTGAGATGTAAATCCGATAACTTTAAGTGAGTTCCTGTCTTCTTCGGGTAGCTGTTGTGCATACGAATCGAGCTTTTGTTTTAACTCTTCATTGCGACCGCAAATCGCTACAATTTGCTTCTTTCGATCTAACCCCATAAGAGCGGGTACAATCTGCTCTGCGACCGGTCCGATGCCGAGTCCACCGGCTGAAATTAGGATGCATGTGCTTTCGTCATCAAGCCCGTGCAATTTGCGCATTTCTTTTTTGTCTTTAGTCTGAGCAAATATGGGTTCGATTGGAATGCCCGACACGACTACATTTTGCCGCTCATACCCAGTGTTTACGAGACATTCTTTGGTTTCATCAATTGCGACGAAATAGCGAGAATAGTGGTGGCATAGCCAAATGGTATGAAGATCGAAATCGGTCAGAACAACGGCATTTTGAGCCCATAGGCGTCTCTTGCAGATAAGCCATGAAATCATATCTGCCGGCAATGGGTGCGTGCAAATTGCAATGTCTGGTTTGAAACTGGTTGCAAGATCTATCAAACCAGACGCGTTCCAGCGCTCAAAAGCAACACCGTGAATGTCTGTAGACCAAGATCGTTCTGTGAATTCATACGCAAAACCCAAAACTTCGGGGGCTTTATTTGCCAGGTCGTTATAACCTTCTTTCATCAAGTTGCGAAAAGCTGGGTTTGCAAACTCTAGCGCATCTTCATGTCTTACCACGGCCTCTGCATCGGCCGATTGGATAGCGTGTTCGATTGCCCGAGCTGCGCTGATATGCCCGGTTCCAACAGATGCCGATAGAATGAGGACGCGTTTTGGCACGCAAAATTCTCCAGAAGAACACAATTTAAAAGCAGCTTCGATCAGTTTAGCTGATTAAACTGCAAAACAGATGAAAGCGACTAGTCTGGCCTGACTAGTTTAGTTGCACTAGATTTGTTTCTTCCGGACTGCTGAGCATCTCTTGCAATTGTTGGCGAAACTCTTGGCTGAGATTGCTGACTGCTTCCTCTTTTGAGTCCTCATAATGTTCTAAATATTTGGAGGCTTCAATGGCTGAGCCAAGTAGAAGTTTGCATGATTGCCAGCCCTTGGGAGATATTTTGTCGAAGAGCTCGCACTCAATAAAGTCCAATATTCGGCAGCATTGAATTGCAGATGATGAATGTTCTAGCATTCTTTGCAATATCAGTAGCCTTTCGATTCTCTCAAAATCGCTGCTGAGGCATGGTTTTGGAATGCCTGCGCAGAAGAATGTTTGAGGATGCAAAGCAACTGAGCTGAGTTTATTGCCATCGTCTACTTCGTTGCGCATGCTGTAAAGACGCTCTGTGGGCGTAAGCGAGTCATCAATTGAGATTTTTTCTCTGCTCGCTATTCGGTCGAGAATTTTAATGGCTGCAAGCTCTGGGATTTTTTCTCGGCTTGTTTCCGGCTTTTCTATGCCATATGTATCGAAAAGAAGGCGCAGATACGAATCAACAACGCCCTGCACGCGCGCCAGTACGTTTTGATTTGAGTTGCTTTCAATTGCAAGTCTTTTTTCTAGTTTTTGCAAAGCAGGCGTTATTGCAGGCTCTAGCTCGCCATCTAGTGAAACTTTAATCGCTGCCGGAATGATGAGCACGGGATGCTCTTTCTCTTTTGCGTCGCCTTCGGCTAATTCTTTCTGCACGGATAGAGCTATGTGAAAAATGGCATTATGGAAGTCATGCAGCTTTCGCTCGTCTGCTGTTATCTCACCTTCGGGGAATACCAGTAATTTGTGCTGACCTTCACTTAAAATTTTCTTGCTTGTTGCAATTGAATGAAAGTCGGCTTGCCCGCGTGTTACTGAATAGCAGCCAAGGCTTTGGAATAGCCATCCACGCCAGCCGCCATCCCAGTCAAAGCACTCTCGGGCAGCAACGCAATAAAATTTTTCGCGCATTTTTATTGCCAGCTGGAAAACCACAAAAGGGTCTTGTCTGTCTGGGTGGTTTAGTAAGACCAGGGCCCGCCTATTTTTGGAAAATGCTAATAAGTCTTCTTTCTTGCCCCAGATGCTGATAGAAAGATGTTCTCTTGTTTTCAGCCAAAAGGGCAGGATAAATTTGCATGCAGCTATCACAATAGCGTTGGGTTTTGGCTCTCTAAACTGCAGCATGTCGTCGAAGTCTGATCAAAGATTAGTGGTTACCGTTTTGGTTATGAACTTAGCATAATTCTCTCGGCTTGGTGCAGGTTCTGGTCATCAAAATGAGTTTCTTCAAGCGATTCTTACCCTATTTTGCGCCAGGCCGGATTGTCATTTCGATTTTCGCACTTAGATTCGGGACTTATTCTTAGATATGTATATATGGTAAAGTTTGCATGTATCATTCAGGAGTTTGACCATGCCATATAGAGCAGTTGTCAGCGCCGAACTCGCAAGACTCTTTGGTGTGCTTTCGCACCCGATACGAATTCGAATAATCGAAGAGCTCAAGCATGAAGACTTGACTGTGGGTAGCCTCAAGGACATTTTAGGTATAACGCATTCTGCTGTGTCTCAGCAGTTGGCTGTACTTCGAAGCCATCATCTAGTGGGTGAATTGAGGCAAGGTCGAAACGTTGTTTACCATTTGCGTAAGCCTGAGCTGGCCCGTTGGATAATGGATGGGGTCAGTTTTATATCTCCTGATACTTCAGAAGTAGAGCAGATGATGTCTGCCATTCAAAGCGTCAAGTCGGTTTGGGGAACGGAAGAGAACCCGATTGCAAAGCCGGCTTCTGCGCCAGCTTCAAAATCTGCGGTTAAAGCTTCAGCGAAGCCTGCGCTAAAGCCTGCAACAAAGCCTTCAGCAAAGAACAAAGGCGCAAAACAAAAGTAGATTCTGTTAATCAGGGCTATTGAAGCTTTCATGAATATTTCTTGTTGAAGTATGCAAATGTTTGCATATTGCGATATG
This sequence comes from uncultured Candidatus Obscuribacterales bacterium, assembly GCA_964546815.1. Classification (GTDB taxonomy): domain Bacteria; phylum Cyanobacteriota; class Vampirovibrionia; order Obscuribacterales; family Obscuribacteraceae; genus JAIEPM01. The sequence continues at coordinate 28,603 of CAZJLR010000056.1, forward strand.
TGAATTTTATTTGAACTTTTTCCTGAGCTTGAAAAGGTCCAGATAGGTCATTTTGGACTTATTGCGGTGTTTGTCATTGGCAGAAAGCTGGTTTGACAGGGTAGAGCAATTGGTTATACTTTTACATATCAGGATATTGAAATATGCAAACATTTGCACATAAGATTCAGGGGATCAGATGAGTACCAACTTTTATATCGCAAACCAGCTTCTTGTTCTGTTCGCTCCTGCATTGGCTGTCATCTTGGGTCGCCTTCCGTTGGGAGAAAAGTTGAAAACAAGGCTTTTGATTTCGGGGCATGCTATTGCCTTTATCTGCGCCTTGATCGAACTTTGGGCAGCTCTAAATCATGCAAAAGGTGACTTTATTCTCGGTCAGGGTTGCCTGCAATTGCATGCCGATGGGGCGTCTGCCGGTTTGCTGGCAGGCATTACTTTCATTTCTACTGTCGTTGTTGCTTTTAGTGATCGTTATCTAGGTGGCGACAAGTTCAAGCAGAGTTTTCTGAGTCTCATATCTTTGCTTTCTTCGATTTCTGCCTTGCTGGTTGTGAGCAACAATTTGTTTTTGACATTTGTTTGCTTGCATCTCCTCTCCTGGGGTTTATGGCGCATTATGTGCCTCCAAAAGGATGCTCGCGGCTCGGCTTCTGTTGTGTTGGGGCACCATTTTGCGAGTGACCTTCTCTTTCTTGCGGCACTGTCATTGATATGGAACGTAAGTGGCACTGCGACATTCACTGAATTGCCTTCAAGGCTAGCCAGTTTTACTGAGAATTTCAGTTTGTTCGGGTCGCATTTGCCGTTTAGCAATCTGAATGTCATCAGCTTGCTTCTTGTTCTGTCATTCAGCATCAAATCTGCGCTCTTCCCGTTTCACAAATGGCTGCTGGCTACTCTGGATGCACCAACGCCATTGTCCGGTTTTTTACATGCCGGTGTGGTGAATGTCTCTGCAATCATTGCTTACAGGCTGATGCCTGTTCTTGTTGCTAGTCCTGTCGCGCTCTTCTTGTGGGCTGGATTATCGATTCTCTCTGCTGTTGTTTGCACAATCAGTATGTCGGCGCAACCTGATGTTAAACGCAAGTTGTTGTATTCTACTGTGGGGCAAATGGGTTTCATGTGCTTACAATGCGCCTCTGGGGCTTATGCCGCAGCATTCTTCCATCTTCTCGCTCACGGCTTCTTCAAGTGCTACATGTTCCTCCAAAGTGGTAGCACTGTGGCGGAGGGGCAACTGAAGAGACAGTTTGCTTTCGCAGACACAGCACTGGATGCCTCAGGGAGACTAAAGCGTTTGCTCTTTCTGTCAAGCACAGCGACGCTCTTCTCTTTCGCTTTCGCTCTTGTAAGCATTAATTCTGGTGCTACCGCAATTTCTGCAGTTCTGGCTGCCTCTGCCATCTTGGCTGCACTACCGGCGGTGACGCGCGTTGACTTCCGTCTATTAGCGTGTTTCTGGATTGCTAGCCTTGGTTTGGCTTTTGGAGCCGTAATTGGACATCGTCGTCTTGAGCATATGTTGATATCGAGTCAAGACTATGACAGCGGGATGATTCCTATATTGCTGTTAGCGCTGGGATTCGTTTCGATAGTAATTTGGGTCTGCCGTAAAACCAAACTTGCACAGTCCTTATATGTGCATGGATTGAACGGGTTCTACATCGCAGAAATGGCTTCGGCAATTATGGATTTTCTCAAAGTGAAGCGTAATCAGCAGTTTCAACTAATCAATGGCAACAGTGGGGACGGACGAAATGGCTAATCAGGTATTCGATGTAATTAATGTCCAAACAGCAGTAAACGAAGCGACAAAATGCATAAACGTTTTCTATCCGCTAAGTAACTTTATTGCATGCAACGCTCTTCGCGGTTTTGAAGAGCTGCCCTTTGCAAAAGCCATGCGATTGGGTCGTAAAATTTTTGGAGCCAATGGCTTTCTGCCGCTCTCAGATTATCGGGGCATGTACGAGTCCGAACGAATAAATCCTGGTAATTTGGAAGAGGCTTTCCAAAGGCATCAGGGACTGTCCGAGCTTCAATGCGAATCCGAGCCTGCGATAGCAAATCTCTCTCAGCTGCTTGATGGCGCTGTGGGTTCGAATCTGGTGCAAACTATAAATAGGCAGATGATCAAGTGGTGCGCGGCATATTTAGATCGCACTCAGGCCCAATGGTCGCCTCAAAGCAAAGAAAGTTTGTATGACTTCTGGAAAGCACTGTCCAGGCACGATCTTTCTATGTTGTGCTATGGCTTTGGAAATTGGTCTGCAGCCTTAAGTGCCCTGCCTGAGTCGTCGCACGAGGCGTTGGCTGCGCTCCTGCGCGAATTTGAAATTCCGCAAAGCGATTTAGCGCTATATCTCAGAAGTCACGTCGCTCAAATGCCTGGCTACGCGAGTCATTTGAAATGGATAGCGCAGGAAAGTGCTGACGAATCTGTCCTCGTTGACTATCTCGCGATTAGGCTTTTTTACGAGAAAGTACTTTCGAAATCTGTCTGCAAAAAGGCATTTGGATCCGATAATCTGTCACTGGTAAGAAGCCGCCTGCAGTCAAAATTTGCTGCTTCTCAATCGACTGTTCAAACGGAAGACTATGCGCCGGTTTGGCAAGAAGCATATGAGCTCAATTATCGCGACCGTCTTCTAAGTTCTCTCGACACACGAGCAAAAGCTGAAGGTCCAAGCTCCTGCCAAATAGTTTTTTGTATTGATGTCCGCTCTGAGCCAATTCGCCGAGAACTGGAAAAAATCGGTCCATATGAGACTTTTGGATTTGCCGGGTTCTTCGCTATGCCAATGCGTTTTAATGCGTTTGGCAGCGCCATGTCCGTTGATCTTTGCCCGGTTTTACTGAAACCAGAGCGCCAGGTCAATGAAACAATTGACGGTAGGTTGGCTTCGAATATAAGAAGCTGGCAGGCAATGAAAGTTTCTGTTTTGCAGCTGAAGAAGAAGCTAAAGTGCAGTCTTGCGGGTGCTTTTGGACTTGTTGAGTTGGTGGGTTTATGGTCCTTCTTTCCACTTCTGGCAAAAACTTTCTTTCCACAGTCTCTGGCGTCCTTTTCCAAACACGTAGACGTAGCTTCAAAAGTGTCTGCGGCTGCAAAGCTAGATGCTTCCGCTTTTAGTCTCGATGAAAAAGTTGCGCTTGCAAAAGGAGCCTTGAAGGGAATTGGATTTACTCATTTTGCCAAAGTGATTGTGCTATGCGGGCATAAGAGTTCATCAGCCAATAATCCCTATGCTTCATCTCTCGACTGCGGCGCCTGTGGCGGCAACCGCGGTGGGCTCAGCGCAAGGCTTGCTGCTCTCATCCTCAACGACATAGATGTACGCTTGCAGCTAAGCGCCGAGGGGCTGATCATTCCCCCGGACACTACTTTTATTGCTGCTGAGCATGATACTACGACCGATCTCTTCAGTCTCTTCGACCTAGACAATTTGCACAATGCTCAACGAGTCATAGTCGAGCAGTTGCAGCGCGATCTTACTGAGGCCGGCGATGTCGTCCGCAATCGACGCAAGGCGACCTTGCCTGAGAGTTGTCTTTCCAAGTTTGATGATCCGCGCGCGCGCGCCTGTGACTGGGCGCAGATTGCACCAGAGTGGGGGCTTGCCGGGAATGCCGCTTTCATCGCTGGTCCGCGCAGTCTAAGCAAAGGTGCAGACCTTGATGGGCGTGTGTTTCTGCATTCATATGATTGTGAAAATGATGCCGACGGCAAAGTTTTAGAGCTGATAATGACAGCACCGCTGGTGGTGGCGCAGTGGATCAACATGCAGTATTATCTGTCGACCGTAGACAATAAAGTCTTTGGTAGCGGCACTAAAGTCTTGCACAACGTTGTCGGTGACTTTGCTGTAATGCAGGGAGCTTGTAGCGATCTGAAAGTTGGATTGCCACAGCAATCTGTGATGAGTACTGACGGACTCAGGCATGAGCCTATGCGTTTGCTTGCTTTAATTCGGGCACCTTTAAGTTCAATTGATGCTATTTTGAGCAGGCAGAAGAAGATAATGCAACTGGTTTCTAATCGATGGATTCGACTAATTGCTATTGAGCCGCATAGTGGCGAATATTTTGAGTTTGACGAGGCAGGAGTGTGGCGCTCTATTAATGTCAAAACTAGACCAGGCTCAAGCAAAGTGCTTGTACTTTAGCGGCTTGCTTCTTTCATTTTGATCTTTCGCGTGGTGCTAATTGGTATTTCCACGTATTCTTTACCTCGGACTGCAAATATATGAAGGTGGCAGTGTTGAATTGATTTTTCACACAGCCAATTACTAATAAAAACTTCGTATCCTGCTTTCTGGAGGAGCCGACTATGGCTGCTGTTGAAAAACCTGTTGCGACACCAAAAGAACAAGCTCATACCGTAGCAGATCATTTGCGCGCCAAAGATGCCGGTGCACTGGACGAATTGCGCAAAGATATTCGCGGTATGAACCCTGGAGATCAACAGCAATTTTTCCGCCAGTTAGCAGCAGAAGCCCGAAATTCGCCTAACCACAATTTGCCCGGCCTTGAAATAACAGAGGACAATAAAGGCGGACTTAAGGTCAAAGACAAGGGTGGCGTTTTGTACCAGGAAGGTAAATCCGGCAAGCCGGAGAACTCTACTGAGCCAGCCAAGCCAGGTAATGAACAGTTCTCGCCCGCGCTGAGAAAAGGAGAGGGACCATATCAGGCGCTGCACAGACAGCATCCAGACTGGAACCACAAACAACTTCTCGATGAAGCTCACAAAATCAAAGAGCAAACTGGGCGCAAAGAATTTAAGGCAGGCGAACAGTTTAGATCAAACCCTGATGGCTCGGTAACCTCTCGCGAAGAATCAAAAAAGAACGATGGTTCTTACACTGAGACAAACAGCAAAGATGGGCATAAGACCTCAGTCAGAACCGGCGATAAAGACGGCAACTGGACTGAAAATAGGTTTGACCCAAGCGGCAAATCTACAGGTTCTGTAGAACGTAAGGTTGGTCCTGACGGCACATTCAAAGAAACAGAAAAGAACGCCGAGGGCAAAGTCACCAAGGAAGTTAACGGTGATAAGAACGGCAAAAACACCAACACTTATGACAAAGATGGAAATCAAATATCTGCAATTCGCGAGAACAATGATGGTAGCTCGGTTGGCTGGAAGAAGAACGCAGATGGAACACAAACCAATTTTGAACAGAAAGACAAAGACCATCGCGAAGAAACAATAACCAAAGACGGTCAAATGATCGGCTCAAAGAAAATGAGCAGAGATGAAAATGGCCAGAGCACAGATACTTTCGATAAAGACGGAAAACAAATTGCTTCGCTTCGTGAAAACAAAGATGGCAGCTCAGTCGGCTGGACAAAGAATGCTGATGGAACACAAACAAACTTTGAACAAAAGGACAAAGACCATCGCGATGAAACTATAACCAAAGATGGAGCAGTTATAGGTAAGCGGTCGATAGTTAGGGATGACAAAGGTGTAAACACAAACACCTACGACAAAGATGGCACGCAAACTTCTGGTCTGCGTGAAAACAAAGACGGCACTTCAACCGGCTGGAAGAAGAACCCCGATGGCTCTACAACCACTACAGATATCAACGCCAACGGTGTTGCTTCAGAAAACACTTTTGATGCTAAAGGAAACATGCTTTCCAGCGCAGAAAGAAACACTAAAACAGGCGAGTATTCGGAGAAAACCTACAAAGATGGAAAGGTCACTTTGAAGACTCACACCAAAAATGCCCAGGGCGCATTTGTTGACGAGACAAGAGAGCTGTCTTAACCACAAAGTAAAAGGTCTGCGCTGAACACAACGCAGACCTTTTGATATTACTTTTATTGGGCTTAGGCTTCGGCAGCGGCTTCTTCAGCAACTGGCTTGGCTTCTGGCTCAGGGTCGCCCCAGTTTGGAGCTGGTGTTGTATCAACTGGCTTAGCAGACTTCTTCGGTGCTTCGCCTGTTGTTTCGTCGAATACGATAACGTTGATTTCAGCTTGCACGTCGGTGGCAACCTTGAGGTAAACCTTGAATGTTCCGACTGAAGTGATTTCTTCGAGTGTCTTGATGCCTTTCTTGTCTACTTCTTGTCCAAGTACTTTGCTAACTGCATCAGCAATGTCTTTGTTTGTGACCTTACCGTAGAGCTTGCCGCCGTCTCCAGCGCGTTGGTGAATTGTTACGCTGCCGATAGCAGTGATTTTTTCACCGAGAGCAACGGCTTCTGCGTGTTGCTTTTCGGCTTTAGCGCGTAGCGCTTCTAGTTCTTCTTCTCTCTTCTTCATGGCGCCAGGCGTTGCAAGAACCGCGATGCCTCTGGGCTGAAGAAAATTACGATAATAACCAGGCTTAGACTCGACTACGTCGCCAATTTTGCCTAGTTTCTGCACAGATTTTTGCAATATGACTTTCATAAGTTCTCCAGCATTTCGTGAACAAAGTGCGCTTGAAGCAACCCAAATTGTTGGGCTCAAGCTTCGACTCGCTTCGACTACGATCGGAAGCAAGCTGCGACAGGTCAAACAATCTACCACGAAAGCCCTACGGGTGCCTCGAAGCTTTGCGTGAGCTTAAACTTTCACGACCACGATCTAGTTAAAAATTCTCTAAGAACTTATTCCATGTCCCGGAACATGCCGCGCACGCCCGACGGGTCGGTGGAAAAACCAAAGCGTTTGTAAAAGCCGTCAGTACCGGGGTCGGCATAAAGAGTAATCAAGGGAATGCTATAAGTGTCGATTTCTTTCAAAAGCTCATCCATCAGCAGCCTACCGACGCCTCTTTTTTGATATGAGGGTCTGACGGCTACGTCCCAGATTGTGGCATTGAATACCTGGTCGCCAGTTGCTCTAGCAAAGCCCACCATAACTTCTTTTTCCCAGACGCTCACTACGGCAAGGCTGTGGTGAAGTGCCTTTGAAATTAAGACGGGGTCGCGGCGGCTCCAACCCACAGAGGCGCAAAGGTCTTGCACCTGAATAGGCGATATTGTTTTATCGTGACTGACGGTCAAGCCTTTGAGAGGGTCGTCTTTTCCGCCGTCTTGCCGTTTCCAGATGCCTGATAAGACCACTTACTGGCCCCCGAATGGGTTCAAAACTAGCTGTGAGAATATCCTAATATATCGCGTCCCTGCTTGGAAAGGCAAGCAAAAGTCAATTTATCCGAAGCGATTTTACTGTAGGGGCGACTCCATTGGTCGCCCGTCCCTTAATGCCCGAATCTTTTGCAGCAGACTGCGCATACCTGGCTGCTCGCCGTACGAACCTTACCTGCTGTATGTCCGTAGATTTTGCAGTAGTTGTCTTTCTTGGCTGTTCGCTGTGCAACACCATATTTGCTTGAGACACTGTATTTGCGATTCAACCTTGCGCCAGTCATTTTCTTTTCTCCCCCGTGCTGTGTATTGGTCAACCGCCGGTCGAAAAAAATTAGGGGTAAAAAATAAGAAAAGAACCGCTTGGCAAGCCGCTTCTGTCGACTCTATCCTCTGACATCTATACAACGTGAATCTTTGGTCGGCGTTTAGGGTCTGGCTCTGCTTCGCGCAAGATTTCGCGAGTTAGCGGGGCTGTTTCGCCATCTCCAAGAAAAAGGAATCTAAGCGCATAAAACAGCGGGTTGCCTTCTGTCCAATACATAAATGTCTGCGGCACTTTCCCGCTGCGGTTTCTCAAAGCCAGCAAAATTGATGCGATTGCATTGGGAATGGCTGCGCTGCGGCATTGCAAAACGCCAAACCCGTCTTCTTCAAAGCCGTTTACGTGTATGCCGTCCTCTGAAAAATCGGACGCGTCGCCAATGTTGACTTCGAGAAAAAGGAATTTGGAGTCGCCGATGAAATGTTGTTCTTTGGCGTCATTGGCGCATTTTGCGTAATCATGCCTGCCTGGTTTGTGCGCAACGATTGAAAGCTCTTCGTCATTGAAGCGGTCTAGTAAATTACAAGCTGCCTCGTCGAATTTTACGTTTCGGGTGCGCAGCTCTGTAGACCTCAATGTTCTTGAAAGGAATGAGATGATAAAAATTGTGAGAATGAAGAATCCTGCAACGTGCATACCTTCCGGTCGTTCGCTTACATTCATGAATGTAGTGTAGAAAAACACTAGAGTCACAAAGAGGTACATCAGGCGACTTAGCCATTGCTGCTTTGGAATTGACAGTAGTACTGCAAATGCAGCTGAGCTCATCAAAACCAAAACGCCTGTTGCGTATGCGCCACCTTGCGCATCAACATTTGCTTTGAAAATAAAAGTCACCACAAATGATACCAGTGCAAAAAAGAGAACAAGCGGTCTGGTGGCACGTGCCCAGTCTGGCGCCATGCCGAAACGCGGCAGATACCTCGGCACCAGGCTTAGCAAGCCGGCAAGAGATGAAGCGCCTGAAAACCAGAGAATGAAAATCGTTGAGATGTCATAGAAGGTGCCGTATGTGCTGCCCAAATAAGTATGTGCGATGTAGGCCAGCGCTCTTCCGTTAGCGTCCCCGCCCGCCCTCAAAGCTTCTTGAGGAATCAAAATCGTCGTAATCAAACTGCTTACCAGCAAGAAAGTGCTCATGATAATTGCGGCTGCAGTTAAGAGTTTGCGCGTATTGCGAATGCGCCCTATAGGTACATATTCGCTGTCGGTCGGGTCACCCGTAACCAGGGGCATTACCGCGACACCGGTTTCAAACCCCGACATTCCCAACGCGAGTTGCGGAAATAAAATCAGTGATTGGACTGTCATGTTCCAGGGCGTATGGTAAAGCTTTAGCAGTTGGTCTTCCCAATCACCAAATGGATTTGGTTTCATCGCAATTTGATAGCATCCGGCAATTTCAACCCCGGCGCTTAGCAGCATATACGAGCCCACAACCACGACTGCAAGCCCGATTGCTTCTTTGAAGCCCATCAAGAATACGACGCTCAAAATGAAAAGCAAAGTGCAAGTCACGCCCATATTGTTTTGCAAGAAGCCCCAGCTGCTGTTATGTGCGCAAAGTTCTTTGACGTAATTGTTTTGTGCAATGTGTGCGGCTGCATCGGCGGCTGAAAGTGTGATTGTGATGATGAAATCGGTGGCGGCAAATCCAATCAAACAAAGAACCAGAGCTTTGCCCCACCAGCCTGGGCAAAGATGCTCAAGCATGGCGATGCTGCCCTGCCCGTGCGGGCTTTTCTCCGCTACCCTTTTGTACATAGGCAGCGCGCCAAATAATGTGAGTGCAACCAAAACCAATGTGGCTGCGGGAGCCAGAATGCCTGCAGCAAGCGCTGCGATGCCGGGCGCATAGCCCAAACTGCCGAAATAGTCCAAGCCAGTCAAGCACATGACTTTGTACCATGGCGCCTTTTCGTGAGGTTCTTTGTTGCTGGGTTTCATCCCTTCGTAGAACCATGACTGAAATTGTTTGGTTGTTTTTGCGTCCATCGTGTGGTCTTTTTCTTTTCTTTTGCGCTACCGCTTGACGGCGTCTTCAAAGCGCCTTGACTGATGCTCGGTTCTGTATAGCACCATGCGCACTCAGTTGCCAGTCTAAATTAAGCGAAACTTAACGGATGCTGAGTCTTCCAAAACCATCACGCTATGTTCTTGCCAGATCTTTCTATAATGAATGCAAATCGGAGAATGATAACTTGACTAGCATAAATACAACTTGTTGCGTTGTCGGCGGTGGGCCGGCGGGCATGATGACCGGACTATTGCTTGCAAGGGCTGGCATTGAAACTTTAGTTATTGAAAAGCACGCAGATTTCTTCCGCGATTTTCGTGGTGACACTGTCCATCCATCAACAATGGAATTGATGGAAGAGCTTGGGCTGCTCAAGGCATTCTTGAAAATTCCACATCAAGAAGTGACCATGCTTGGTGGTGAAATTGGTGACGACGTAATCGCCCTGGCTGACTTCTCGCATCTCAGCACAGTGTGCAAGTTTATTGCGCTGATGCCGCAATGGGACTTTCTCGATTTCCTTGCCGCTCAGGCGCGCAGCTACAAAACATTTTCACTCAAAATGAACACTGAAGCGACCGGAATTATTGAAAACAACGGGCGTATAACTGGCGTCAAAGCCAAAGCAGCAGAAGGTGAAATTCAAATCAATTCACAGCTTGTAATCGCCTGCGATGGGCGCACTTCGATAATTCGCCAGGCTGCAGGATTGTCGGTGCGCGATATCGGCGCTCCGATGGATGTGCTCTGGATGCGCCTTTCGCGGCTTGAGTCTGACCCTGGTCGAATTCTTGGTCGCTTGAAACCTGGCGCGATGTTTGTCATGTTAGACCGCGGTGAGTATTGGCAGTGTGGTTTTATCATCAAGAAAGGTCAGTTTGATGATTTGAAAGCTGAAGGGATAGAAGCATTTCGTCAGCGCATCAAAACAATCGTGCCGTTTATGGCTGATAGGCTCGGCGAATTGAAAAGCTGGGATGATGTAAAACTTCTGGTGGTGAAAGTAGACCGACTCGAAGAATGGCATCGTGACGGGCTTGTGTGTATTGGTGATGCTGCGCATGCAATGTCGCCGGTTGGTGGTGTTGGAATAAACCTTGCGATTCAAGATGCAGTTGCTGCAGCTAACATTCTCTGGAAACCCCTGTCTGAGGGGCGTTGTGAGAGGTCAGATCTTGCGCGTTTGCAAAAACGCCGTTCATACCCCACGCGAATGACGCAAACAATGCAGGTACTAATCCAAAATCAAGTTATTGGGCGCACCCTTTCATCGGGCGAAGTAAAAGCGCCTGTTGTTGCCAAAGCGTTCAATCTAATCCCCTTGCTGCGCCAAATTCCCGCCAACATAATCGGTATAGGCTTCCGCCCCGAACACATCGAAAGCCCCAAAATCCGCCAACCCATCTTTCCTTAACCAATCGAAGCTGCTGCTCCAATCTTGTGGCGACGCCATGGATACTGCTGGCGAACTCGAATGTTTAGCGAAGCCGGCAC
>CAZJLR010000057.1:0-27394 GCA_964546815.1 uncultured Candidatus Obscuribacterales bacterium
CTAGAGTCCATATTGTGCCGGCTTCGCTAAACATTCGAGTTCGCCAGCAGTATCTCATGCGTCGCCCGGATCTTAAACCGCGGTTCTCGCTTAGACAGGCTCGCTCTATAAAATTGCGGGCGACGCATGGCGTCGCCCCTACAGGCGAACATAGCGAATTAGGCGTTCGGCAACAGCATCCAATGCTTCGTACTTGCAGATCTTGAATTTAGTGGATTGCGAAGGGTGGGCTGTCGGCTACGGACCAGTCGTGCTGGAAGTCGTTGGTCATTTTATGCATGGAATTGGCGTCGTACATGATCAAGCCAATTTCTCTGGCGTGATTTAGAGAATTTCTTGTGTAATTGATTGAGCCAAGATAGGCTTCCTTGTCTTGGTCTCGCACTAGCCATTTGGCGTGAACATAAGGCTTATCTGCGCTCGATGGTCCCGGCATTTCTTTTACATGAACACCTGCGGCCAATAGTTCTTGCACGGCACTAGCATTGCCGTTGGCACCGCGATTCTCTTCTGGAATAATCAGCTCCACATCAACTCCTCGTTTTACAGCGGCTATCAAAGACGACTGAATTTCAGGGGCTCCCAAATTTTCAGTTTCACCTACAATTGAATTTTGCGCATGGTCAATAAGTGATTTGATTCTGTCGATTTGATTCAATTGCATACGCTCTGCAAACAGCTGAACAAGCTCGTTTCCATTAGGCAGCTTGCTCAAGTCCTTTTCAGCAGCAAGTTGATCTAACGATGAAAACTGTGCCGTCGCTTTTGCAAAATCACCGTTAGCCGACGCTTTTTGTGCTGCACTCAAAGAGCTGGTTGCGGCATCAATTTGATTTTGATTGTCTTGAAGTTTTTGCACAGGCAAGTCAGTTTGAATAGGAGAAATCACCAGAAACGGACTGCTCGGCGCAGGAGTATCAGAGCCATTTGTCTGCGCATCTTGCCAATCAGCATCAAACATTTTTTGCAAGTCTTGCGCGATCATCGGGTCTTCAGTTTCCACTCCGAAATCACGCGTTACCCCAGGAATCTTGGTGAGGTTTATGGAAGTAATGTACGATGAGTCGCCATCTACCAACATTGTCTTTGCGTGCGAAATACTAAACGCCTGCGAGCTTGGGCGAACATCAACACCAGCGGCTTGCAATTGTTTGTACGACAGGGCAAAACTGGGCGTATTCAAACTAGCCTGGTCGAGAATTACTTTTACGTCAACACCGCGATTATGCGCGTCGATGAGAGACTTCACCGTGCCCTGATCTGTCAAATGGTACATCCACATGTCCACTGATTTACTTGCGTTGTCGATTGCAGTATGGACATCAACTTCGCCATTGCCCGGTGTTTCAAGAAAGCCACTTATTGCAGGAGCAGAATTGCTAATTTGAAACCCATCAGAGCCTTGAGCGGTGTCACGAGGGCTTGCACTTCGCACCGCAAACGACTGCGTCGGCGTATTTGCAATAAACTCGTTGCTCAATTTTTGACTGGCCGCCAAACTCATTTCGCCCGATTTGCTCGATTCAATCTTTTCAGCGCCATGTTCCTGAATCTTGTCGTTTGCCATTTTAACCATCCCAGCAGCACAGCCGCCGCACCGTTACTTAGTGCTGCTACACATAATCAAGATGTTCTCGACATTAAGGCATCTTCATGAAACGCTGATCATGTCCCGGCCCAATGTGGTAGATTGTTGCAGTTAAATCGCATGGAAATTAGATCGTGTCTTGGCGCGATTGGTCAAACAGACAAAAGTTGAGATTGCAAATGGCCAAACTTGGCCAGGATCTCGCTGCAATTGAAGCAGAGTTTTCGCACGTTTCTGCCTTAAGCAGCCGCATGGTTACAAATAGAATCCAGCATGCTTCAAGCGATTACTGGAAAGCAGTAGAAGCATATTCGCGCGACGAGTATGAAAAGGCCAAACAGCTTGTATCGGCTGGGCTTGTCGAAATGAAGTTTATCCACAAATTGCTTGACGCCGAAACAGCAGAAAGAGAGCTGGGCGAAAGCGTATTTTTTGAGTATGCCGACAAAAGCGACAGCCACACCAGCATTGACAGAATCGACACGATACTTGAGCTTGTATATATGGAATTGATTTCACTGGGCATTGATTGCCGAAAGGCAGACAAACAATGAAATTCATTTCCGAGGCACTGGCAAATTGGCAAGTCGAAAGACTCGAAGCACTCATCGTGCACGCGCGGCACCGCGTGAAAGCAAATAAGCTAAGAGGCAGATCTCTGGTTGGCGAACATCTGAATATGGCTGATGAGCACCTCGATGAAGCCATTTCAGCCATGAAATACAAAAAGTTTGAACAAGCATCACACGCATGCCAGGCAGGTTTTGTACAAGCCGGATTTGCCGAACTTTTGTTGGAATATGGTCCGAAAATTGACAATGGCTTGCGCAAAGTGCAGTTCCTCACGGGCGCAAAAGAAAGAGTGCCTGAAGAAGAGGAGTTAGCAGCCTTTCTGGCTTCAACACTTGCAGACATGAAAATGTGCATCGAGTACAGCAACTGCACAGTAAGCGAACGGTCGCACTCGGTGCTAGACCGCGCGATGGACTATTACAATGATGCGCTTAAAGCAATCAAATCAGCTGAGGCAGAGAAAGCCAAACATTGTGCGCAGGCAGGACTGCTGAGCATTTTACTTGCAAGCGAACTCATCGGCGCAGAAAATGGCACAGCACTAGCGGGATGGCGAGGGCTCTCAAACCCCATGCTGGTTAGCCCGCTGCGCAGAGCTGGAGAACTCGTCAGTTTACTGGCTGAAACGCGACAAAGACTGCACGAAAAAGAAGATGCAAAAGACCAGAATTTTGAAGAATCTGAAAAGAACATCTTACTGCGCAAGCACTGGGAAAAAGCCTACAACGACTTCCAAATGGCGGTTATGTCGCTTGCTACCGGCACGGTTTCTCATGCACAATCGTTATTGAAAGGCGCGTTTAGAGAAATGGACGTTTGCCTGGACATCATTGGCACAGAAGACCCTGACAGGCTTAAAGAAGAGTACGAATCAGACTCAGCTGAAAGAGTGAGCGTTATTGATGCAGTTAAAGCGGTCAGCGAAATCAAAGACATTTTGACCGCAACTAAGCTGCAGCGCAAAGACTATGTTTTATCTAGCCTTGATCGGCTTTCACGCCACTACAAAACCGCAATTCGCTGCTATGAGAAAGAGCAATTCGACAGAGCGGGTAAAGCCACCTCAGATGCCCTTCTTGAGCTAGACCTGGTGCGCCAACAAATACACTTCAAAAAGGCAAAATTCACAAAGACGCACTCAAACATTAGACAAGACGAAGAGAGCTAGGCTTTCAATTCTTCAGACTTAGCTTCTTTCACCTCAATGTTTATCCCGACGCCAGGCTCATCTCCAAGACTGGGAATATCCTCGATCGGCATATCTAAAATGCACAACCACTTCTGCACTGCAACACGAATATTTTGAGATTTATGATTTTTCAAAGCTGCAATAAGTTTTGAAGATGACGGGTTGACGAAATCACTGTGCCTGAAAAGCAAGCATTCATCGCCACCGGCAAACTTTGTCCACAACGAAGGGTCTTCAATCAGGCAAAGCAAAGATAAGTCAATCACCCAGGCTGCGAAATTGTCGAGATAAGGTCCAAAGTACTTTTCAGTTCGCTTTGGATGCTGATAATTTGGATGCCCCAATTCATTGCTGTGCCTTCCAGCCAGCGCTGGCACATAAAATCCATCATAATCAACCAGATAAATTTCGCCTTTGTCAACCAATATATTTCCGTGTTGAAGATCGCCGTGCGCGACCCCATTCACCTTTAGTTTCATCATCATTACTTGAAACTCCTGGCGCAAGTGCCGCATAGCCTCGACATCATGCAAATGGTCTCGCACATAAGCATCTATAGACTGGCCGGCGACCCAGGTCATTTTCAAAATCGGGTACCACGAGCCACTACATTTAATACCATCTTCAAGATAATGAAAATCAACCGTATATGGCAAATCATCGGCGAGAATAAAGCTGCTTATTGCCTTATAACGCTCTTGCTGGTCGCGCAAGCGTGTATCGAAACACCTCACCGCCCATTGCTGGTCATCATCCTTTAACTCATATACGCTGGCAAACATACCGCTGGTCACCCGAGGAATGCCCAGTGAATTCAAAACAGGGCTGCATTTTTTCAGCCCCTCATCCTTGAAATTACTAGCAGGGTTTTGTACCGATTCTGAGTAATCTTGTGGATTGGGCCAAGTGCTGTAGACGCGCTCTCCATGCTCGCTCGCCTCATATGTTCGCCACCATTTGGTGACTTGCTTGCCTGCCCCCGCTTTCCCTGCGCCCGATATTTGCCCTGTTGCAGATCTTTGAGAAGCAGCCGACGGAGGCGCTGCAGCCAGATGCATTCTCTTGTAATTGCGCAGCTCAAATTCCTTTTCAGTCCGCTTAATGAGGTAATGCAGAACTTTGTAATCAGTCGAAAAGATGTCTGTCATTGCCATATCATTGCCTATCCATTCATATCTGATTTCAATTTGTCCATTGCCGATTTCACGGATATGCCATATAAAAAATGCCTGACTGAGAAACAGCGCCGTTGGCAAAGGCGCGTTTTTGAACTCAATAAACGGATCATAAAAGACCTTTAGTGTAAGCTCAGCCGTGCCGTTTTTGTTGTTTATATATTTAGAGAATCTACCGCACAGTGCTTCAGGCGCGCCTGCTAGCAGCTCTGTCTCGTCATGAGGAAACCATGATTCGATTATTTGCGCAGCAAGTTGAGACTGAGCTATGTCATATTGCGCGACATCCACGTCAACAGCCAAGTCAGGAACCGGTGCAAAGAAGTTGAGTTTCTTTTGCAAACGTTTCATTTTCCGCCCAAACTTAGCGGGAGATGCCACCATTCCGACAATATAAATCATGAACAGGAATGGAATAATCCAAAATAAGAGGGCACCTAAATCCAATGATGTTAACAAGTTTTTGCTTCCAACTCGATTTGGTCTTACAGCTCAGGTATTTTGCTAGCACATAACTGATTTTACTAAGCAATAGAATAAGCGGTTTGTCCGCAAGCAGCGGAGTCTATTTTTCAGACTCGGTACTTTTGTGGTTCATCGAATTTAGCGGTTTGCCCAAAAACTTCAATGCGTCACTGTGCTTGCGGGCGGCTTCGACTTCTTCTGGGCTTTTGCCGCTCGAAGAGGCTGTAGGATCTTTTGATTCAGCATCGGGAGCTGATTTAGAGCCCGCCGACGGGGATTGCTCTGACTCAGCGGCCGGGGCATGTTTTGAACTAGAATCGTGCTGTCGATTCGCGCCAGAAGCAGGCACTTGCTTTGCTCCAGAATCTGGTGATTGCCCCATATCAGTAGCTGGGGTCTGCTCAGAATCACCGGCCGGGGGCTTGAGGTCATCTGCACCTTCAAGATCAGGCGCTTTAGACTTCGGGTCTTCCAGCAATTCATCGATATCGCCAGAGTTTTTGTCATTTGTTTTCACAGGAGTGTGAATTACTTCAGGCTTGTAAATCAGTCTGTATGCGGCTGGCGAAAGAATCTTCTTCAAAGCCGGCTGGCAAACTTCATAGCCGCCTAGCAAGAAAAACCAAACGATGCCGCAGCCCAACAATATTTGCGCCGCCAGCACAAGCACTGTAGTTTTGCTGATGCCAGAATCACACTCTTCCGACGTCATCTGATAGCCGCCCGAGAATTCGCGCGCTACAGCGGTTGAGGCTGCCATGGCTAACTCCAGCGCTTTGTCTAGATCGAGCCCAGCAACAGATGGCTCAGCGATTTCATCATTAACAGACTGTACAGCTTCCCTTGCCAGCACCAGCGCCCGTTGTTGGCAATATTCGGCACGCTTATCTTCCGGCTGCTGCGGCGCCTCTTCTTGTAGTTTTTCGCGGGTCATTTTGGCGGCGCGTCTTTGCGATTCAGCCAAAATCAATCGTGCAATTTCAGCCTTGGCAGTGTCAACCGCCACAACCCGCGCCACATTGAGCGCGTCTTCTCGCGCAATAGCATCTGTAGCTTGAGATGCAACTGAGGCAATAGCTTGCTCGGCGGCAGTCTGCGCCATGCGCCGCAACTCTGCTGTCATGCTAACAGTAAGAATCTGCGCCGCCGTTTTCTTTGCCTCGTCAGACATGTAGTCTTTGAGAATTTTTTCGCGTTCGTCGGCTGAAAGTTGAGGGTTGGACGCCAGTTTGTTTTCTAGAAGAACCCTGATGCCGGCAAGAACAGTCGTCTGCAATTGCGATTGAAAGCGGTCTTGCATGTTGTCCAAAATCACTTTGCGGGCAGCTTCTTCAGCCAGCGGAGTGGCTTTCTCATCGCTCCACTTTCTAATTGCATCTAAAGCCGCGTTGCGAGCCATAGGCTGCACAGATTCTAAAACTGCCTGTTCGACGTAAGGATGCTGATTTATATTTTTCAGCATGTGAACCAGAATATCCCGAGCCACGGGTAAGGATTCTTCCGAAATAGCGAGAGCGACATCCTTGGCAGCGGCTGATACAGCATCGTGGTAGACGGCTTTGGCAGTCAGCTTGGCTTCGTCGTCGCTAAGCTTCGTACAGGCTTCCGCGCAAAGCTGCGAAAGCGCCTTGCGAGCCAATTCTTTTTCGGTTTCTGTTATCAGCTGGTCCGAAGCAGTTTCCACTTAATTCGTGCCTTACTCCTCAGGCTACTATTCTTGCTCTACTTAGAATAGTGCCCCCTGGCACGAATTTATACACTTGAAGGCTTAGAAAATGTCCTATTGATATCATTATCAGCCAATTCGAGCTGCACTCAACCTGTCTCTTGCTTTCAAAACCAGCTCCTGGGCTTCTTCAGTCCAGCGCGAGCAGGCGGTTAAATGCCCCATTTTACGCCCTGGGCGTGCTTCTGACTTGCCGTATAGATGCAAGTGCACATCGGGGACTTCAAGTGTGTAAGACCATTCAGGCTCGCCGCCTTGCCAGAGGTCGCCGATCAAATTAGCCATGGCTGCGGCTGAATGCGGCTCGGTTTTGCCGAGGGGCATACCGGTAATCGCTCTGATGTGTTGCTCAAACTGGCTGGTTGGGCAGGCTTCGATTGTGTAGTGCCCGGAATTGTGCGGACGCGGGGCTACTTCGTTAATAAGCAAACGATCATGGTCTACAACAAAGAACTCGACGCAAAGTAAACCAATGATGTCCATCGACTCGGCAATTGCACAAGCCATCTCAACGGCTTCTGCAGCCAGGCGCCAGTTGATGCGGGCGGGCACAGCCGAGATATCCAAAATATGGTTTTTGTGGACGTTTTCGATTGGTCCAAATGCGCGCACCTCACCATAAGCGCCCCTAGCCGCGATAACCGAAATCTCTTTGTCGAACTTCATGAATTTTTCGAATATGCAGTCTGATTGGCCAAACTTTTTGAAAGCTTCGCGGGCGGCTTCGGGGCTGTCGACCATCTTCTGACCTTTGCCGTCATAGCCATAGCCTGATGTTTTCAAAACGGCAGGAAGGCCAACTTTGGCGATGGCTGTTTCAAGCGCTTCCTCTGAATTGACGTGTTGAAACGGCACAACAGGAAAGCCGTGATCGGTGAGATACGTTTTCTCTCTGAGTCTGTGCTGCGATGTATAGAGAGCGCGAGCGTTTGGGGCAATGCGGGTTATTTTGCCGCACTCCTCATATGTTTCGCGCGGAATGTTTTCAAACTCTATCGTAATCACTTTTGCTTCATGAGCGAAAAGCCTGATAGCATCGAGGTCTTCAAATGGAGCAACGATGGTTTTGGAACAGACTTGAGACAACGGCGAGTCTTCGTCAGGCGTATAGCCAATGACTCGATAGCCCATGTGAAGCGCAGAAAGAGCCAACATTCTGCCGAGCTGTCCGCCTCCAAGGATGCCGATTGTTGCGCCTGGAAGTATGGTTTTCATTCGCCTAATGTCTCCGTCAGTACTTTCTCTTCTTGGGTTTTGCGAAATTCTTTGAGCTTTATTCTGAGTGATGCATCTTCATTTGCCAGAATTGCAATAGCAAGAAGAGCCGCATTAATAGCGCCCGCACGTCCGATTGCCAGGGTGCCGGTTGGAATGCCGGCAGGCATTTGAACAATAGAAAGCAGAGAGTCAATGCCTTTTAGCGCCTTGGTTTCAACAGGCACACCGAGCACCGGCACCACTGTTTGCGCTGCAACCATGCCGGGCAAATGGGCTGCGCCACCAGCCCCAGCAATGATTACTTTCAAACCACGACCTTCTGCTTCGTGGGCAAATTGGCGCATCAACTCTGGTGTTCTGTGTGCTGAAACAACTTTGCATTCATGCGCAACGCCCATGTTTGCCAGTGTTTCTGAAGCATGCTGCATGGTTTCCCAGTCTGATTTGCTGCCCATAATAATGGCAACAAGCGGTTTAGGCTCCATCACTGTCTCCTTCGATTGCTTTGTCTACACCGGCTGGTCCTGCGGCCCGGCGTAATCTGTCTCTAATGCCGTCCCAATCGGGGTCATCGGGTGGTTCTTCAACTACAATCAGCTCTGCGCCCAGCAAGTCTAGCTTGCGTAAATTGCGGTAAAGAGTGTGAGCATAGTGATCGGGGAAAAGCTTTGCAGTTATCCATTTGCGGTGCAACATCGGCGGCAGCTTGAAGGACAAAATAGCGGTGTCGACGCCGACGCGCTCTAACTCTTCGACTTCAGCTTCGAACTTGTCTTCACTAATGACGCGCACTGGGGTTTTCGGCGCATAATGAGACAGAGTGCTGCCAGGCACGCGCGGGGAGGAATCATCGCCAGGCTGTGCGCCGAAATCAAGCTCAGACAGCGCGGCGTAAATGCTTTCAGCTTTGACCATACCGGGGCGCAGGATTTTCGGGGCTCCGTTGCTCAAATCTACAATTGTCGATTCGATACCAACCTGGCAAGCACCGCCGTCGAGCACAATTTCGAGTTCGCCGGCGAATTCATTGCGCACGTCCTCGGCGCTTGTTGGGCTGAGCCTTCCATACCTGTTTGCTGATGGCGCAGCTATACCGCCGCCAAATTCATTGATAAGTTCTAGTGCAAGCGGATGGCTGGGAACTCTTATTGCCACGGTCTCTTGACCGCCAGTAATCAAATCAAGAACCGACGGAGCGCGCTTCAAAACCATGGTTAGCGGACCCGGCCAGAACAATTGAGCCAGAATTTCGGCGGCTTCGGGCACTTCAGTAGCCCACTTCGCAACGTCTTCAAAGCTAGCAACATGAACTATGAGCGGATGGCTTGTTGGGCGTCCTTTCAGCTTAAAAAGTGCCGAAAGCGCCGCAGCGTTTGAAGCGTCAGCTCCAAGTCCGTAAACAGTTTCCGTAGGAAATGCCACAAGACGACCGGCAGCCAATGCTTGCGCGGCTTTCTTGACAGCTTCATTTTCGTCTTTAGTGGACAAGATGCAGCCCAGATCAGGGGAAAGTGCAATTGTGTCATGTCTGAGGGTTTTGGTAGGTCAGTCTTGAACTAGTTATAAGTGAACGTGTGACAAGGTCGCCCAATTTCTCCCCCATAAATCCTCTGGTGCGGTCCTATTCCTTGTACGGGCGACGCCATGCGTCGCCCCTGGCTTAAAACCCTCGTCTTGTGTCTGCCCAATGGATTCGGGATATTATGTATCGGATTCTAAATGCCGGGCGACGCATGGCGTCGCCCCTACCGGAAAACAGTCTGATGTTGTCAAAGTTGAGCAGGCATCAGGGCCTAAAGACAAAGTTGCAGCAAGAATTTAGCGCAACAGGTAGCGCAGCTGGTACACTTCCCGAAAGCCTTACTACACCAAGGTTTTGATTAATTCTGCTGGTCAAAAAGCTCGACTAGCTAGCTCAGCACACCCAAAAGCGCCACCAATTAACGACCTTTTCTGCAGTAAAGTCCCCCCTTTTGCCAGACGAAATGGATCAATTTCCTTGACTGCGGTAGCAGCAGCTAATTAGGGTGAAATCCTCATGTATTTGATTTTTCCCAAGGAGCCTTTTAGAGCCAGCTAAATTCCCGAACAGAAATCACTTTCGGCATTTTATCTAGCTCTTACATGAGACGTATCAACACTGAGTTTTTGCAGAGATTTATTTCCGCAACAGCTCGCACCGCTTCACCACTCTAGCCCGACTCGTTGTCAGGTTAGCGCGGTTCTGCGTGTTCTTCCAAAACCAGTTCGGATAAACCGAACACAGAAGGAGAATCGTTATGACGAACTACATCGTTTTTGGGCTCATCGCCCTGTTTCTCATCGGGCTTGTTGCTGAACTCGTTCGCCGTCGTTTTTACGACTCGACCCCGCTCAGCCCCGTTCACAACGGCAAGCACCACAACCACGAGGACGAAGGTCCGTTCAGTTGCAAGTTCGACAGCGCTGAAGTGAAGCGTACCGCCGGACAGGTTCGCCCTCGCATCGACGCCCCCGCCACCCCCGCCGACCCGGCTGTCGCTGCCATCCTGGCATCCATCGGCACCGACGGCATCATCAAGACCGTCCGCGACCTCTCTGGTGAACAGCCGTTCATGCTCGGTGGTAAGAGCGTCCAGATCAAGTCGCGCAACACCTACCACA
The DNA here is from genome assembly GCA_964546815.1 of uncultured Candidatus Obscuribacterales bacterium. GTDB lineage: Bacteria > Cyanobacteriota > Vampirovibrionia > Obscuribacterales > Obscuribacteraceae > JAIEPM01. The sequence continues at coordinate 10,578 of CAZJLR010000057.1, forward strand.
AGGACTTCGACCTGGCTGTCGCCTACGTCGAACAGTTCTACGCCAGCATCGGCGTGAAGACCGTGCGTCACAACTACAAGGTGCGCGGTCGCACTCTGTGCAACATCATCGCCGAGTTCAAGGGCACGAAGAACCCCGAGAAGGTTCTTTTCCTTGGCGCGCACCTCGATGCCACCGCGGGTTATCCGTGGAGCAGCGAAGACGCGACTCGCGGCGCTGACGACGACGGTTCCGGCACCGCCGGCATGTTCGAAATCGCCAAGAAGCTCGCGAAGATGAAGCCCGGCTGCACCGTGCGCATCTGCCACTTCAGCGGTGAAGAGCAGGGTCTCTACGGCAGCTACGCCTACTCCGACGTTGTCGCGAAGGAAGCCGGCATCAGTGTCATCGGCATGATCGAAACGGACATGATTGCGTACTGCAATCGTCCGGGCAATCGTGTCGACGTGCATGACGATGCCGACGCCAATTCGCACAGCCTCGTGGTGAAGCTGACGGAGAACGCCAAGCGCTACGGGCTGAACCTCGACGTGTTCGACACGCACAACCATGCCGTGAAGGACCGCAGCGACCACGCCGGCTTCCTCGACCACGGCTACAAGGCTGTGCTCGTTTCGGAAGAGTTCACCGACGAGGGCTTCAACCCCAACTACCACACGATGGGTGACCGCATCGACGCGTTCAACCTGCCGTTCATGGTGGAAGTGATCCGCATGGTGCTGGCCACGGTGATCGAGCTCGCCGAAGTCGACGTGAAGTAACTGCTCGCGGTGCGTCAGGTGAGGATCAATTTCTCCGGAATTTGACTCCAATCCTGACGCACCAATGAGGCGGATTAGAAAGGGCAACCTTTCTCTTCCGCTTCATTTTTTGCGCATCTTTCTATTACTTATTATAGTTGTTTCAGTTCATCCGAGCAAGCTCCCACCACACCTTCCGTGGCGCGCAACACGCAATCGCTAAACTCGTGCCGGGCGACGCCATGCGTCGCCCGGCACGTAGATCGCCGTCAGGCATTACTAGAAATAGCGGACTATAGAAGCTCATTCATATCCCCGGGCGTCGCATGGCATCTACAAGCAATTACTACCTGTTTTGGCCGAATACTTACCTTTTCCGAGCAAGCTCCCACTGCACCCCCTTCGTATCGCGCAACACGCAAATGCTTAGAGGCGATGCTGTTGCCACTTTTTGCATAGTAGTTAGCCAACATCCGCATAAACTGAGCTTTTCTTCGCCTCCGTTGCAAGTTCATTGGTAGAGATCAATCTCCCTTAAAGAGGCTTCCACACATGTGGTTTGATAGTAAGTAAACCCACTAAACACATCAGAGCCCACAATTATGAAGTCAGTCTATGTTACGCCGCTATTGATGATTTCAATTCTTTTCAGCACCCACGCTTATTCCCAACCCAAAAAAGCTCAGACAAGCCCGAAGTGCCTAGACTTTGACTGCACTATCCGAGGGGTTATAGAATTGTCCGTCGAAACTGGCTCATACCGAGAGCCTCTCCAAATCCGCCTGGCGCCACATCCTTCGATAAGAACAGTTCCTGCCAACATCAAGATCCTGACAATCAACCCTATCAAAGTTACCTCGAATGCAAGGATTGAAAAACTTGTAAATGGAAAGCGCACAGCTGCAACTTTAGATGACTTGCGAACCGGATTTGAAGTCGAAGTTCAAGAACTGGGGCGGCGATACGCACCTTACTATGAAGATTGTGGAATGGTATTGGATTCAATACTTATACTGGGCAAAAATCAGAGAAAAAAGGCTGTTTTGCTAAATGACCCTTGCGAACGTTAATATCCTTCGTGCTCCCAAATACACTTATCTTCGTCCTCGAATTTTGATCTAGAACTCAACATAGTCGCGGAAAGACCGCTGAACTGGGACTAGAGGCGTTCGCAACACAGCCCACTGGTGGAGCTCGTCTGCAGGCGAGACTTCTTCGAGTATCCATCCGAGATTGGTCAAGCAAAATGAATGCTTCAGCCAACAATTGACACCCAGTAACACTAAGTGCTACCTTTTAAACATGTCTGAAGCCAAACGCGCAAGATTTTTCAAAACCGCTTGGTTTGCCAAAGAGGCGAAGAAATCTGCCATTCAGGACGCTGAACTTTGTAAGGCGATTGAACAAGTCGTGAAAGGTCAGGCAGACGATCTTGGTGGAGGGGTTTTTAAGAAACGATTGAACAAAAACCTTTCCAGAAGCATCATCGTAGCAAAAGGTGGAAAGTATTGGGTCTATGCGTACTTATTCGCGAAGAAGGACAAAGAAAATATCGATGATACAGAATTGGTAGAATTTAGAAAACTTGCCGATCTTTACCAACGAAAGACAGACGCCGATATTAAGAAGGAATTGCAAGCAAAAGTATTGTGGGAGATATGCATATGCCCGTGAAGAAGCGCAAATACAAAAGCCAGGCCTTTGAAGCAATACATAGCGCTGTAGAAGGTATGTACAATTCAGGCACAATCGACAAGAAGACACTGCGGAACTTCGATGAAACATGCTTGGCTGAAACTCCAGAATTGAGCGGCAGGCAAATTAAGGAATTACGCGAAACCTATCACATAAGCCAACCTGTATTTGCTCGCTATCTCAATACAAGCGAGAGCACCGTAGAGCAATGGGAGCGCGGCGCAAAACGCCCCAGCGGACTTGCGTTAAAGTTGCTAAACGTGGTCAAGAAACACGGATTAGAAGTACTCACCTGAATCTGTAAAATTGGGAAATATACCAGCAGACTTGGGGTAAACTACAAAAATATTGCACATACCAAACACCTTAGTGATGCTGCAATCCCAATCGCAACCAGACTACATCGAGCCCTCGTTTGATAGGAGCAAAAACAGGATTTTTCTCGCTGCTGTCACGGTGCACTTGGAAGGGTTGGTTTTTGTCTATTGCTTCAATGTCTTCTTTGCTTAAAGGTCCTGGTCCCATTTCATAGTCCATGCCGTCCCAGCCGTTTTCCACGCCATCCCAACCGGCTTCTCGAAATGAGTAGAACGCCCAGTGCCACCAGTTTGCGTTGAAGGCAGAAATATTGTCAGCAAGATACATAGCAACTCCCGGCAATTTCCTGTTGGCTCCAAACTCTGCCGCGACAATACGACTTGCAGGAATTTTATTCTGCGACGCCCAATCACTCACACGCGCAAGGTAAGCTCTAACGCCATCTCTGTCCCACTTTCGCGTGTCACCTTCACTCGTGATTACACCGGGGTAAACAATTTGTCCATGATTTTCTTGAAAATTGGTGAACGCAGCAGGCTCATATTGGTGAAACGCATAAAGAATTGCGCGGTCTTTTGGAATTGGCTCAAGATAAGCGAATGCGTTAACAGTGGCGTACTGACCGGAGTCTAGCATGATTGGTGTTTTGCTATCGACCTCACGAATCGCTTTGACGACCTTCCGATAGAAGGCGTTTAAATCAGCTGGAGTTCCCTTTGCGCGTTTTTGATACCACTCTTCAAATTCGTTTGTGAGTGAATCTCCCAAGGGAGGCTTGGTGGCGCGCTCTGGCATTGGTTCATTTATGATGTTGTACGCCACAATTGCAGGATGATTTTTCAATGCCTTCGCAAGGTCTCTCCAAAACTGGCAATCTTGATCTTGAAATGCTAAGTCTTGCCACATGCGCAAATCTTTGCGATTGCCATTTTGCTGCGACCATCTCCCGCCCGGCAGAGAAAGCGGCGCGAGTACTACTTTGACATGATGTTTCTCGCATTCATCCAGCGCTGAAATAAGCTTTTTCAGATCTTCAGGAGTTATTCCCTTGTAATTGTCAGCATCGCCGATCAAAAAATCACGCGAGTTGGCAGAACTCTTCCATCGACTGGGGCTGAGTCGAATGAACTGAATATGCAAATCATGCGCAGCATCGAGCATTTCTGTGCTGATATCACGATTGAAATAATTGGCGCCTGCTCGCTGTGTATTCCAGAATTCCTGCTTCTTATTTGCCGCATTTGCACACGGAAGGGAGAGCGCTGTCGTCAGCGCCAATGAAAAACATAGCAATTGCAATTTTATTGAGAGCTTCATTAGGTAGGTCCTTCCAGAATTCGCATAATCATCGCACGCAGTAATATGGAAATGCTCCACATAGTAGCTACACTAACTTGAAATAACATGGACATAGTGTGCAAGGAAATACAAATATGTTATTGGCGGCAACAGCCATCAATCTGCTAATCTGATTTATGCGCAGCAGGATCAAATCATGGCAGTTGTAGCGTTAGTTCTTTTTCTAATAACTGCAATACCGTCCATAATTTTGTATTGGCCATTCGTGCATAAAGTTGTGGGCGGAAGCTTCGGAAAGTCGCTTGTTTTGGCAACTGCTTGTCAATTCGTCTCGTTTTTGACTAGTTTGCTTGTTTTGGTCTTAACGGCTGCAACTATTAATCCGTTCAGTTGGAATTTGAATTATTCCGACCGTGACTTTTGGAGTAGTGCACTGATCATAATATCTCAGATGTCGCTGGTTCCACCGATAGCCGCATTTCTCGGCTTGTGGATTGTGCAGAGAAGAACATTGAGAGATGGAGTCCTTCTTTGGGCGGGACACATGCTAAGTGGGGCAATCGTTTTCACCATCATTGTTCTGATTTGCTCACATAAGCCTAATGCACTCTAGTAACGATCAATTTCACAAAACCGCCACAGCTGCGACATATAGTCATTACTATTCAGATCGGAACTGGAAATATCAATTGGGCTCGATGCTCCTAAGGATAATATGGCGGAAGGAAAAACAACCGAGACGGAAAACAAAGCGCCAGCCAAACCTGATGGCGATAGCATTAATCTCAAAACTCCAAGTATTGAAGCAAGTCAAAATCTGTTTTCAGAAGTAACGCCCAGCGCAGCAAAGCCGAGCGAAAATACAACGACCAACGCCTTTGATAAAAGTCGTGCGGCATCTGCCACTATGAGTGAAAGCGGACTTCTTCCACCTCTGCAGATTGAGGACGAGAAAAACAAAAATACTACCGACAAAAACAAAGCGAACGATACGCCTGAAATGGACGACGACGAACTCAAGGACATGCAGCAGGGAATGCGCGACGCGAAGGCGAAGACAAAAGGATGGGACTCGTCCACGGCTCCGCCGATTGAGCAATTGAAAGAGACGATTGGCGATAGCAAAGTTCTCTTTTGGGGCGATGATCATTTGGATAAAGAAAGCCCTGAAAGGTTTAAGGGCGCAATGGATTCACTAAAGAAAGCAGGCGTAGATACTGTTGCGATGGAATGCTTTCGTGAGGATCAGCAGAAATTAGTCAACGACTGGCTTGCATCTAAACAGGGCACAGCGGATGAGAAAAGCCTTGAAACAACCATGCGCGCATACCTCGACAAAACTCTCAATAGCGGCCCAGAATTCACCGACAAAGTCATGGACTTCATGAAGGGCGCCAAGGATGGTGGCATGAAAGTGCTTTGCATAGAACCAAACGGTGGCAAAATAACTTACGATGGAGACGGCGAAGATAAAGAGCGCGATGGAAACTGGAATAAAGTTACGCAGAATTACATCAAAGAAAATCCCGAATCAAAAGTGCTAATACTCGCTGGGTCTGGGCACTTCATCCACATGCGCGACCAATCAGTTGCAGACAAATTGGCACAAGATGGAATAAAAACAACAGACATAACTCCTCCTTCTCAATTCATCGATGGGGAGATTTTACTCGCGAGGTGAGGAGCGCTTCAACATTGGCTCAGGAAGCTCAAGCTCCTGCCTATAAACCTCTATAGTCTTCTCATATTCGCGTGTCATCTGGTGAGAGAATGAAACATTTTTCTGTGCCTCTGCGCAATCAGGGTCCAACCGCTTAATATCTTCCGTCACCTGAGCCGCTTCCTGAAATTTATTCATTTGCTGATAGGTGGCGGTAATCCAATTCAATAGCGCTATACTGCTCCCATTTATCTTTCTAGCTTTGGAAAATTCCACAAGCGCCTCGTCATACATTTGCTTGTTAACGAGTTCAACACCTTTATTGAGGGCTTCCATAAAAGCTTGCTGTGAAAGTTGTTGGACAGCTGCCTCTCCCGAGCGGGATTGCCCGCAATCATCAACAAACAAAATCTTCCGGTGGGAACTCTTTGCTTTTCCATTAGGCTTGGTAGAAAGCACAGAGGCGTAGGATGCGGAATTCTCAGTGCTACTATGCATCTCGAACCTAACTTTTAATTCCTTTCCTTTGTAGAATGCCGGCAGTGGCTCGAATTGGGTCTTGCCTATAGCCGCCAGAGCCTCTTTGACACAATTTCCATCACCAGATGATTCAACCAATTTGTGATCAAGTACCGACCCATCTTTCCCTATCACCACCGCAACCACAAAATTGCATTTGTTTTTAAGAGACAAGTTTTTTGAGAGGAGGTGGAGCATATTCACCCTGTAAGGATTCGCACCGGTGCAACGAATACTCTCCTCGGCCTCAGCTGGAATCGCCAGAGTTGCGCAAGCCACGAAAGCTGTCAGCAGTCTTCTCATAAAACCATTAAAGCATAAGTTCAGGCACAGGCATTTATCGAAATAATGCAAAGGATTATCGAAACATTGTGTGCACGGGGGAATACAAATGCAGACCTATGCTAGGTGACGGAAACGCTCGTCCTACAGGCTTAAGGCGTCATGTGCCATAAACAGATTCCATAAAGCCCTGAAAATCTTCCTCAGTCCAAACAAACAACTTCACTTGCAGTCCTCTAAGGCATGCTTTTATGTCGTCTAGTGCAACAAGATCATTTGGGTTTACCATTGCAATCGACACGCGGTTGCCGTCTTTTAGCACCGGCGCTATTTGATGCAGTCGCATCACCTCTTCTGGCAGAAGCCGCTTGCATTCCAAATCCAAGTGTTCAATTTTCGACAACGGCAAATAGTTGATACCATATTGCAATTCAAGAGCATTCTTTACTTGGTTCTCATTTGCCAGTCCCAGCCTAGACAGAACAATGGACATAGACTCGCCTTTCTTGCTGCGCTCATCCTGGATTTGTTTCCATTGCTCAGGAGTTAAGTGAAGCCGCTTGGACGAATCATCGTCTCCGCCGTCGCCACCATCTCCACTTCCTACTCGTGTGGATTTTCGCCCAGCCCCAGCTCCATTCCCATTCGACTGAAGGGCAGGTTGGCTATTTGAGTTACCAGCGGGGAAGTCATCTTGCATCGTTGTTTTCCAAAAGCAAATTCCATTTCTACTCTAGCATCAGGATTCCAAATCGAGGCGCAGCAATTTCGGAGCACGAAAATGCCAACCAACAAGCTCGGCCGTTGTTTTTCACACCATTTTTTCGACAAGCGCAAATTTGGGCAGGTGAGAATATTTCCTTGGGAGATAACTGCGCTCAGTCCTTGGCGACCGTTCCGTTTTTGGCTTTTACAACGAAGGCAAAGCCCAGCTGGTGTATGGCACCAATAGCTGATTTAATGCTGCCCAAATTAAAGTTACGACCAGAAGACCCAACCATAATTTAACGAATCCTCTTTTAGCAAAAAGAATCCACGACAGAATTCTTGCAGAGATTATTGGCGTGGCGCCAAAGTACAATCCACAAATAATAGGCGAGCAGTCAAATGAGCAAGAAATATCTTCGTTAATGATGCGCTGCAGGTATTGAAGCATAACCCCCAGAACAAAACAGGCAAACAAACACATTATGAGAAGCACTACCATGCAGATAAAGGACTTGCTCAACGACTGCTTAATTGGTAGCCGTTCAACTGACTGAATAACCAGATTGAAAAATATTGAACTCACAAAAATGATTGCGATGACTTCTGGCAGCATACTCAGCAAGCACAAAATCCAGATAGGAGAAGCACAGACTGCTATTCCAATAATGAGAATGGCAACGAGTGCATAGCCCGCAATTAGTTCTAAATTGGAGACTTCGTTCATACTTCTCATCAAAGCATGTACGGCCGAAAAAAGTACTCGTATGAACATATCTTCAAAAAGGCTACCTTTTAAGGACAGCATCAAGCAAAAAATTTGGCATATAAGAAGGGCGACGCATGGCGTCGCCCCTACAAGTGGTTACTGGACGTAGTTTCCGAACGAAAGCACTAGCTACTTCTGGGCGACCAGCTCGGAAATTTTCTGCCAGCGATCAGCCACAGGACCCATGCGGTCTAGTCCTTGGAAGGGGATCATCCAGCCTGGATATTCTGGTGGCAATTCGCTTACGGCGTCGAGTGATTTGATTTCATCGTCGCTCAATTTGACGTCGACAGATTTTAAGTTGTCGTGCAATTGTTGGACGTTTCTCGCACCGATGATGATTGAGGTGACAACTGGTTTTGCCAACAGCCAGGCCAATGAAATTGTTGCAGCCGAGCAATTGTGTGCTTTTGCAATTGGGGCGATTACATCTAAAATCTTCCAGGCGCGTTCTTTGTCAACGACAGGGAAATCGAAAGATGAACGGCGTGAGTTCTCGGGTTTTTGATTCTCGCGACTGTATTTGCCTGACAGCAAGCCACCAGCAAGTGGGCTCCAGACCAACAAGCCTGTTTTTTCATGCTCGAGGAGCGGCACGATTTCTCGTTCTAGCTCACGACCGGCAATGGAGTAATACGCTTGCAAGCTATCGATGCGCGCGAGATTTTTGAATTCGGAAATACCGAGTGCTTTTGCGATGCGCCATGCTTGCCAGTTAGACACGCCTATGTAGCGCACCTTGCCCGAATTCACAAGTGTGTCGAGCGCGCGAAGTTGCTCTTCGAGTGGAGTCACAGTATCAGTGCCATGAATTTGATAAAGGTCAATGTAGTCTGTTTGCAAGCGGTGCAAACTTGCATCAACTGCTTCCAGAATGTGCTTTCTTGAAGCACCTACATCGTTGCGTCCTTCGCCCATGCGTCCGAAGCACTTAGTGGCGATAACAACGTCTTTGCGCTGTATGCCAAGGTTGCGGAATGATTGTCCGAGAATTTCCTCGCTTGCGCCTTCGGCGTAAACGTCGGCAGTGTCGAAGAAGTTGACGCCTGCCGCGACGCAATCTTTAACGATGGCGTCAGCTTCGCTTTGATTCAACCCGCCCATTTGCTTGAATGGACCTCTGTCACCAAAGGTCATGGCACCAAAACAGATTGTTGAAACAAGCAATCCTGTGTTACCGAGTGTTTTATACTGCATTTTTTGATCCTTCATTTTAAAGTCCGCACCAAAGATGACCCGATGCGCGTGGCATCAGATGTGGTGGCAGAGATATTTGTGGTCTAAACTGAGACTGCTAACATTCAACCATAGACCGAACGGTCATTCTAGTACCCCACAAATAATTTTATTCAGTCGTCAGAAATAGCGCTCCACGAGGCTAAAGCGACATTCTTGAGCGTGGAGGGCTCCAAAACCTGGTCCTTTTTGGCTAACTGACGGGCTGTTCCAAACGAGAATTCATAAATCGCGGCAATGGGCAAATTTTTCAGAACACCGCCTTCACTTTTTGGTCGGAATGATTTCATAAATGCAGCAATCTCGGGCTCTATTTCTTCGGTTTGTTCATCGGACGTAGGTGGAACACAGAACGTGGAGTTTTCGTAAAGGTCTAGAAAACGAGTCTCACGCAAATGAGTTCGATAGAAATTGTAGGCATTTACATACATCTGAAGATAGGCTTGCTTGAACGAAGAATTCGGAACTTGCCCTTCAAGCATCGACTGGCGCTTCATCGATTTAACGTGCATGTACACCGCATGAATGACTTCATCTTTACTGGCAAAGTAATGATAAATAACACCAGCACTGGCACCAGCACGCTTTGCGAGCAGCGACATCGGAGCATCATGAAAGCCACGCTCGACGACCAAATCGAGCATAGTCTCGATGATTGCCTCTCGTTTATCTTTTGGTGGAGTGGTCTTGTGCAACGCCATTGCCGCCTGATGACAAAATTTGTAAAACGTTCATTCTAATTCTATCCAGGCTCAATGTCCAACTGATTGATTGTGTCAGGATTAATTCGGTCTGGCATGCCAAACACATTCAAACTTGCTACAGTGCGTGACTAGCATCTCAGTGTCGGGAGAAATCCAGTTAATCAGCCTAAGCAGATCAGTATGCTATAAATCCAATCGAGGATTAGACCAAGCAATTGGCTCATGGTGCGCGACCCTATTTCTTAGCACATGCAGCCGCTTTAGTACCGGACAAACATGTCAGAAGGATTCTGCTAGAATTAAGGAGTCAAGCCCCGGATGTGCTTCTGCTCTGCATGCCTCCGGGGCATAGTTTTGGGACCAAATTCACTTGCGAAGTGCCAGTCGGCTCACTCACCTGACGCTCTTCACGCAATGGCGATTTGCCTGACGCCGTAACATTATATTTTTTGACTTTCTCGTTGCCTTCCTAATCAACGAGGTCGTTCCAATCAAATGATTTTGCTTCAGCTTCTCAAATGGAATAACCGCATAAACACAGTCGGAGGCATCAGCGCCATACTTCCCTTGCCCCAATCGTATTGTTAACTCGTTTTCGGTGAAAGTGAAGTTTGTAAGGTCACTCACATTAGCATCAGGACCATTAACTCCAGCGTGTCGCAACTCATCTTGAACGAGTCCGGACAGAGTTTCGTAATTTACTCTACGCCCCAAGACATCTTTCAGTTTGAGAATTTTGAACTGTGGATATATTTGAGCATTCAAGGGCACTTCGGCTTTCCACGAAGTGATACCACCTTCATAGTTATCAAATACAAAGTTCAAGCTAACGACGCGCGGCGTAACCATGCTTTTTGAAAAATTGCAGCTGTAAGTGTAAACAACCTGCTCTTCGGCGCTTCCTATGGAAGACGGCGCAGCGCCTACGTTTCTATCTACAACTAGTTTGACTTCTCGATTGAGTTTGCGCATTGTATTGCGCGACCCACCCTTAAATTGAGGATACCGAACAACCACCGTGTAACCTTTGTGCCTGCCACTAAGTTTTACAACACGCATCTTTATTGGAGGCGGGGTGTGCGGCTTCGTTACAGCGCATTCTGATAGAGTCGTCTGCTTTGCCGACGATTCTTGAGCACAGGTGCCCAACGCAAAAGCACCAACGAAGGAAAACAGGCACAGCCAGCTGATTGCTAAATTCCTCTTCCGAACGCCCATCTTTCCTCGCAGACCCGAACAAGTTCATTTGCATACTGAACCCGCATTATAGACCACCGCACGTGTATAAGACGATATTGGCTGGCAATCGCGTAGAGACTGGCGCAGCACGACCGTTATCCATCTCGACGAATTCCACCGCTTTTCCGATTCGTTTTGCTACTCAATGAAAGGATTTATCAAGGCTGAGACTACTTTTGCGTCAAAAGTCGCCATCCTGTATCATGAATCTTTTAGAACACTTTTCGCAAGCTGATAATCATATGGATGAGGGCTTTTGGCTAATGATGAGAACCCGGAAGTACCGCAAACCGCCCGCGTTTTTGGTCCATTCCTGTGTTTTATCACTCAGCCTGTCTATTGCTTCCGGCTGCGCGCTCAGGGCAAACGCAGTGCCAGCACAGGATTCATTCTCGATGGAAAAGCAATCTGAACTAAATGCACAGGTAGTTCTGAAAAAGCTGAAAGACGAAGTTCGCAAGGGAGATGAAAAGGCAGCCCTGGCAACTATTGTTGATATTTCCAAAATGAAACCTCCTCTGCCAAAGTATTCGCTTTCTGAGGCAGGCGATTTCTTAATTGATCGCAAGAGATTTGAACTCACCAAGAAATATTTAGAGCTTTTACCGCAAGCCGAGCCAGGTTGGGGTTATGTGTTTGTGAGAGAGTGGGCTGATGCATCTGGCAAAGACGCACGCAAAATTTCCGAAATTGATGCATGGCTAAAAACCAGATCACTATCCAACAAAACATATTGGATGACTCAGCGAGTGGGTCTTGCTGACTATTGTGACCGGAAACCGGCACTGTTCCGCGAGATGGAAAGTGATTGCAAGCGCAATCCCGGTGATTTAGCCAGCATTGGACTTTACATTGAATCTTGCTCTAGCCATTTTCGAACAGCAGACATGGAATGGATAGCGCAACAAGTCCATCCGAAACTAGCATACGACAACTTTCGCCTTGCCGATTGGCTGCAAAACGCATATCCGGCTCAGTCAATAATATTTCTAGAGCGCGCCCGCAGCATTCCATTCACAGCGCAAGATGATAAAGCAATACGCGACGCCAGCAAGAATTGGGCAATCGCAAACCTACCGCCAAGCAGCTGGAAAGAAACGTTCAATTATTGGGTGCGTTCGATGCTTGCGCAGTGCTACCAAAAGACGGGTTCTAGCGTGAAGGCGCAGGCTTTGCTCTTGGAGTTGTCCAAAGAACAAAAATCATCAACACCATATATCGCGCTGAGTCAATTCGCCGGGCTAGTGCAAGGCAGTACTCCCACGCATCCATTAGAAGACCAAATCAAAAAGGCTGAGCCAGCAAACCAGAACACCGTAAGCTATTGGAGAGGGCGCGCAAGTTATTACGAAGGGCGCAAGGATGCTCAAAAACAAAAAGAAGCACTTGAGAAAGCGTTGAGCTTAACGGCAAAAGGCGTCGACACCGATCAAAATGCAGCATTTGAGCGTTCAATGGTGGCGTGGGATTATGCGCGATTTTTGATGGTAAATAAAAGCGATGCGCAAGCGGTGGCATTTCTGTGGTCGGAGTTTGAGAAATACAAATCACGCGATTATCAAACTAGAATTCTCCGAGATATTTCGCAGCATATCGAGAAGGACGACACAGGTTACTTGAAGCCGACTGATGAGCGCATCTGGATATTTCTTGCAGACCAACCGCAGTGGGATTTGTTTGAGCAATCATTATTGTGGCGACTCGCTAAAAATGCGGGCAGCAAAAACCAGGGCATGGTGTTTCAGAGAGCAGAAAAGCTGGCGAGTCTCGATGCAAGTCGCCAGTATCATTTAGGTTGGGTGATGAATAGGTGCAACGAACCCAAGCGATCGCTGCCGTTATTGCAAGCAGCTTGCAAAGGCTTGCCAAAAGACAAACAAAGTGAGGCGTATTTTGCTTTGTTTGAATCTTATCTCGACTTGTCTGATTGGCGTGGCGCAGAAAAAGTCTGGACGCCGGCAAGCGCGCAATTAACTGAATCGGAAAGACCAAACTGGATGGGACGCATCGCAGTTGCGGCAGCAAAGTCGGGCGACAAAGCAGATGCGCTGAGGCTTTGGAAGAACAAAGACGAGGTTGACCTCGCTTACATCGGGCACCTCGACGAATTAGCGAAACTTGGGATGAAGAGTGATTTGATCAAATATTACACGCAGATGAAGAAGGCAAAGCCGTCGTCAACTACACCGGCAGAGGCGCTCAAGATATTGGCCGAGGTTTAGTTTTTTCAACTAACATTTCAAACTGCGATTTCTAGTCAGGCGGCATTCTAGACTCGAAATGGACAGGCGTAGGCACACCATCGGGAAGGGGAGGAAACGGTCCGGCGTTCATCACGTTAGTAAAAGCAGTACTATCAAATGCGGCCGAACCAGAACTTTTCTCGATTCTTAGATGGGAAATTTTCCCATCGCTTTCTATATCGAAATTAAGCGTAGCTTGTAGGTGTTTTGTACAGGACCGCCAATGGTAATTGCTCCGTATTTTCTCTGTTACAGTGCGCACGTAATCATTCAGTCGTAACTCCGATTCAATCTCCTGAGCCTCGTTCATTTTTCCAGCATTACGCAGTGCCAGAGAGTAATTTTTCATCGATGATTCGAAGCTCTCACTTCTAAATGAATCGTTGCGAATCAAATCAAACAACCTTTTGTATGCCAATTCTGCGTCCCTGTAATTTTGCAATTTCATATGAGCCCAAGCAAGATTGTCCAAGCTCTTTTCGATGCAATCATTGTTTTGCAGTTTAATTGCTTGTTCCAATGCACACTGAAAGTCATTTGCACACTTAATAAAATTGTTGAGGTCAGCGTCCTCAACTCCTTCTTTCATGTATTGCTCCCAAGAAGTTTCCTGATTGACAGCTCCATTCGGTTCCCTTGTAGTCAGTTGAACTTGCTTTTCTTGGCCAGACAAGTCGCAAGTATTCCCGGTCATTATTGTTTGAGGCCTGAATTTGCCCAAGTCCTTGCTTTCCTGCGGATTTGCGAGACTATGCATTTCAGTCGTTTTTGTTTGGTTGTCTTTAAATAACTCATTGCCGATGTATTCAACTGAATGGTAAGGAGACTGCGCCCGAAATCTGGTCTGGCCCATCACTGGCATTGCTAAAGCTAGTAATGCACACAAAATGATAGTGCAGGAATAAAAAAACGGTCTCACATTAAATACCTTGCGACGCGACTTCTTCCATTATGACCCAAATCATCAATACTGGAGACAAGGCTCAAAAGACTAGACTCACTGGCCGACAGCGCGCCTGATTAACTGCTCGCAAGATTTGCATCCGGACGGTTAATATACGAACCGGGAGGTAAAATGTAGCCGTTCAGCACATTCATCGCAGTCGAAATTGTGACGTCGTCGCAATTCTCCGGATCCCCAACGTAGAGCCAATAGCCGCTTTCGACCCACGAGGTAATGTAAAATGCGGTCAGCCGGTTCTTCTCATAGAACGCTCGTTTTAGGTCTCCAAGGATATTGGAAATAAAGCTATCAGTTGTTCCACTCGGGTAGGAAATAAAAACCTTCAACATGGTGCCTTTTGGGTCAGACTGAGGTTCGCTCTGCGAGACTTTCTTGCCGTTTTTCCTTATAACATCAGTAAAAGAAAGTGGATGTAGAAGTTCAAGCGCCGCAATCAAAGGCTGACCAAACACACAAATGGTTTCCTCCCACGGATGCCCAAAAATACCCACATCAAAATGTTTTGTCAAAAAAATCGAGTAGTCACCATCTGGCAAAACTGGAATTAACCAATTAGCTGCCAATTCCGAAGGCTCGATTGCATGTGGGTCAACGGAATAGCATTGGTGCTGCCAATCGAGAGCCAATAATGAATCACCTGGAGCGACGATTTCTCTAAAGGCAACCAAAACACGGCGAGTCAAATCCTGCTCAAAAAGAAAAGATGATTCTTCGTCTGCCTTTTGGTTCCGACTGTAGCTGTATGTTACAGAAGGAACAGGCTCTTCGATTCCTGGAAATTCGCGTGGGTCTACACTGGGTCGGAATTTGTACTTATCGTAAAATTCGCTCCAAGCGTCGTCCGTCTGTGAGTTAGTAAGTTTGATCCAAGTCATAAGTCAACCTATTACGAAGGCGAGCCACATTCTTTCAGTTTCAGAAATCACTTCTTGCACAAGTTCAATTGAATCATATTGCTTGAATCTGTTTCGGTGGCTTTTCTCGAACCATTCGAAGCAGGCTGGAAGCCTGCGCCCCCAGGGCTGTCGCTTTTTTAGGGAGGGCTTAATGATTTGGGGCACCGTGATTGCCTAAATGCGTCTATATGATTTACTCTGAAGGAATCAATTGGGCGCAAGGATTATGGTTAACATCACGGCTGACATCGAAATACCAAACGAAGAGATTGAGTTTACCTTTGCTCGCAGCGGCGGGCCCGGCGGGCAGAACGTCAATAAGGTGAATAGCAAAGCTGTTCTTCGTTGGACGCCCATGTCTAGCAATAGTTTGCCTGGTGCGGTGCAGGCGCGATTTTTGCAGCGTTATGCGAACAGACTCACCACAGATGGTGAGCTGGTGCTAAGCAGTCAAAAATATCGCGACCAGGGTCGAAACATTGATGATTGCTTGGAAAAATTGAGAGAAATGATCCAAAATGTATTAGTGCCACCAACTCCAAGAAAAGCAACAAAACCAAGCTTGGGCTCCAAAATCCGCAGAGTAGAGTCGAAAACACAGCATTCAGAAAGAAAACAACAACGACGTCGGCCACGCATAGACGATTGAATTGTTCGATTCTGAATTCTGATTCACCTCGAAAGTCTGCCGGCTCAGTCATTCGACCGATCCAAATATTTCGAAATTTAGCGAATGACTCGGAACATGTAGCGCCCTACACAGCGGTATGACAGCCACACTCCTTGCCATACAATGGTTTCCAGACCTTGGGCGAGTGTCCGAAAAGATATTCAAGAGATGTAATGAGTAATATCTTGAGATCTGCTTTACACTGTCAGGTCATGTACGTACGGATTGCGCCGTCTGGTTCCAGCCTAATGCGCGCCAAGACAACTAGGAGCAGCAAATGGAAGGAAAATCAGGACAAGGTCGCCCAAAACGCAGCGGCAGTTCGTCCGGCGGATACAAAGGCAAAACCGGCGGAGGCTACAAAGGTAGCTCTGGTGGCGGTTACAAAGGCAAGTCTGGCGGCGGCAAGTCGTCGGGCGGCTATGGCGCGAAAAAATCCTACGGTTCATCATCAAGTTCAGGTGGCGGTTCATATGGCAAACCCCGTTATGGACGCAGTGCCGAAGCCGGCGCAGGACGCCCGAGATATGAAGGCGACGAAAAACCGAGCTATGGCGATCGCAAGCCATCAGGCGAAGGCAGACCGAGCTATGGCGATCGCAAGCCATCGGGCGAAGGCAGACCAAGCTATGGCGATCGCAAGCCATCAGGCGAAGGCAGATCCAGCTATGGCGATCGCAAACCATACGGCGAAGGCAGACCAAGCTATGGCGATCGCAAGCCATCCGGCGAAGGCAGATCCAGCTATGGCGATCGCAAACCATACGGCGAAGGTAGACCGAGTTATGGCGATCGCAAGCCATCCGGCGAAGGTAGACCGAGTTATGGCGATCGCAAGCCATCAGGCGAAGGCAGATCCAGCTATGGCGATCGCAAAC
>CAZJLR010000057.1:27494-39349 GCA_964546815.1 uncultured Candidatus Obscuribacterales bacterium
AGACCATCTGGCGAAGGCAGACCGAGCTATGGCGATCGCAGACCATCTGGCGAAGGCAGACCGAGCTATGGCGACCGCAGACCACCTGGCGAAGGACGTCCAAGCTATGGCGACCGCAAGCCATCTGGCGAATCATACAAAGGAAGATCAGCAGAGACTTCCGAAGCAAGACCAAGCTACAGCGATCGCAAACCAGCAGCCGAGCGCACATACAAAGTGCGTCCCGAATTCGCAAGCGAAAGCCAAGAAAACGAAACTTCAGCAACATCTACATATGCAACGGAAAATGCCTCCTTCGAAAATCAGGATGCAAACTACGATGCGGTAGACGCGCACAATCAGCATGACTCGGAAGACTCCGACGAATGCGAAACTGTTTGCCAGTCGGATGACAGCGAAGACGCATCATCTAATGAATACTGCAGCGGCGAATCGCAAAACGAAAATGCTGTCGAATGCTCTGACGAACAGGGTGAGTACGATGAATGCGGCGAATGCTCAGACGAGCAAGGCGATGCAAACGACGACGAATGCGCAGAAGATGCAACACCTGCGACTGAGACACATTACGTAAGCGCATCGAACGAGTCTAATCACGAGAACACTTCAAACGAAACGCAATACGCAAGTGCTTCGCAAGAAACACAATACGGTGCCGCTTCGCAAGAACGCAGCAGCTCAACTCATAGCAATGAAGGTGGCTACAACTCCGCCCAAAGCGAACACAGAAGCAGACCTAGCTACGATGAGTCGCGCCCACGCCGTGACCATGGACGTGACGGCAAGCCAGGTGGACGCCCTTACGGCGGCTCACACAGAGGCGACCGCGAAAAGCGCCCAGACAATGTGCACTTAGGCATCAGCCCACGTTTGCTAGAAATGGCAGAGAACATCGCTGATTCAAATGGCATGGAATTGCAAGAATACCTGGCGCAAGCACTTGTGCTCGTCATCAAAACACACGGCGCCAAGCTTGGTCTCGACCAGCCAAAACGCTACGTAACCGAATACACGAGAGAAAAGACCGCACCGGTCACACGAGTCTCGAAGTAATTCAAAAAATCAAGCCTAAAAAGAGGACCCCGTGAATAACGGGGTCCTTTAGGTTCGGGGCATCGCCCGGTTGCCTACTTACCTAGGTGAGCCGCTTCTGCTAGTCACTTCGGTTATCTCTGATTGATTTCATCATAGATCTTCTCCAGCTTTTCCGCCACCAACTAAAGCCTGCAATTCGCCAGGCGACGCATACGAACTTGAGGGACGACGCATACGAACTCGTGGGGCGACGCCATGCGTCGCCCGGAAATCCACGCGGGGCTTAAGGAACGGGCGACGCATGGCGTCGCCCCTACAGGGCAGTGAAGCCAATTCAAATGAATGGCGTCAAACATAAGCAAAAGCCCTAGATAAGCAAAAGAGTTAGTTTACGGGCCGACTACAGAGCGCAATCCAGTTGGGTTGAATGTGCTTGGCGCAGCTGGTCGTGGCTGGAATTTGAATGCGTTTTGCATGGTCTGCGGCTGCGTCAAAGGTGCAAGATTTGCTGGTTTGCTCGGCTCAAAGTTGCGAACAACCGGCGGAATCATCGGCTTATTTGGTTCCCACAATTCGCGCGCTCTGTCGTAGAGGAAACTACCAGCGACTTCAGCGCCTTCACCACCCATTTTGTCTGCGTATGTCGACAACGCTGCGCCCGCCAAAAGCGACACACCGATGCGAGCAGGCGCCCAGCCAAGTCCGACAAGACTCATCGCCTTACTCGTAATTTTTTGTCCTATTCCAAAACTGGCGAAGTCTAAAGTCGTTCTGGTTAACTTGCCTACGCCATGCGAGTTGCCCAACTTAAATGCACCCGGCAAATCATTTGCATATGCAAAAACTCCGAACGCAGCAAGCCCTGTACCGGCGCGCAACGCGACGCTGCCCAATTTTGTTTCGCTGGCGGTCAAGATTTTGCCGGCGGCAGAAACACCCATTCGATCTAAATAGCCCAAACCACCACGCACCGCCAGCGGTGCCCCACCCTTCACTCCCCATTCGAGAAGCTGGGTAGACAAAGCTGCCTTAGACGGCTCATAAGCATCACTCACCTTTATGCCGTCAAAGCCGTCTTTGACTCGCTTCCACATGTAAGCAGTTGAAGGTATCGGACTCATAGTTGCGAATATTTCGCTTGCTTCAACCTTTGGTCTTTGCCCAGGCAAGCCCGTAAAATCGCCACCTTTACCCCATTGATTATCGATGGTCACCAAGCCACTTTCGGCGTCATAATGAGTTATAGTCACAACGTGCGGACCATAATCTTTGCCATCACCAAACGGCTTTTTCCCAGCATCAACTTCAATAATGACAGGAAAAGCGTTTTTATTTTGCATCTCTGTTAGTCGCTCTTTAAAGCGCCCCAGGCTGAACACCTGCGAAACCCCTTCGCTTTCAGAAGAATAACCCCATCTCTTTATGCCGAGATCTTTAGACGGGCGCCCTGTAATTTGTTGATTGATTTCCGATAGACGGAAAATATCAAGCCAAGGCTGCGAAGAACCAATCGTCTTAAAGCCCTGTCTCTCAGGCGGATTCACAGAATAATCCCAAAGCGCTTCGCCGCCATCCTGCCCGTAGAGAATATTGCCCTTGCCTACAGTTTTTCCTCCAGGCAAAGTATCTTTCCGCGACCAATAGCAATTAATTGCAGTCAGCTGAAATATCTGGCTAGCATAATTTCTCAAGCCGTCTGTATAAGATCCCAAGACACTTTCATTGTCAGGCGCGAGATCTCTAGGTTTCACCGTGGTACCATCAGCGGTGACAAAGGCGCCGGTGATCGCAACATCTGCCACCAGTCGATTAGCCGTCGAAGGCTCTTGCGCATACAATCGACACTCAAGCGTTGTCACATTGCAAGTATTATGAGCACCCTGGTCAATACTGCTGGAATCTGCCGAGTTCGCAATCATCGACCCAGCCAACAAAGCGCGCCCACCATGCGGCAGCTCAATGTTGGGGTTCAAAATTCGCCCAACCTGCAAGTAGTTGTTCAAAATCTCGGATTGCGACAAATTGCACCCGGTGGCTCTGGCTTCGAAAGCCACAAGCCTCTCATTAAATGCTTTCTGCTCTGCCTTATTTGTAATGACCTTTTCGGCTTCAGTCACAAGCTTACTGCGCACGCTCTGAACAAGACCATCGAGCTCGGCTGGGCGAACTATCTTTATTTCACTCAGCAAATCAGCAGATGATTGTGGTCGCAAAATTTCAGCCACGCCATTAGGCGGCAAAATTTCTTTGCTTAGTTTAGAACCCAAGAAAGATGTGATTTCAGCTTGTTTTTGTTCGCGCTCTTTGGGTGTGCTGCCTGCCGCCAACTCAAAACGCATGATGTCCAAATTTTTGCGATCTTCAACACTCAGAAGTCCAAGAACCTGATCGCGAGCAGCCTGGCTAGCTATATCTGATTTGAACTCAGGAGACTTCTGTTCTGCCGCCTTATCTGGTCCCTTAAGCAAAGCAGCTTCTTTTGCCTGATCAACCGGTGCAACGGCTGCAGGGTTCTTTCCGGCTCCACCTAAAGCAAGTTCCTTAAGGCGGTCTAAATCAGCCTGAGGAGCTAACTTCGGAATAAACACTTCGTACTTACCAGTCGGGTCAAGCAGAATTGGCTTAGCACCTTCCGCCGCCTTAACTGGCTCGGCAATGCCTTTTTGATCTTGAGCCTTTCCGGCAGAATCATTGCTATCTTTCTTGTCTTGCTCTTTACCGCCAGAACCTGCGCTTACATTTTTCTCCTGATCTTTGCCGGCAGGACTCGCAATACCATTTTTATCCTGGTCTTTGCCAGCAGGTTCTGCAATACCTTTCTTCTCCTGGTTTTTGCCAGCAGATTCTGCAATACCTTTCTTATCCTGCTCTTTCCCAGCCGAAGCAGCAACGCCTTTCTTTTCCTGCTCAGTGCCGGTAGTTTCAACCTTCTTCAGCAGAGGCTCATGAGGCTGCTCTATTTTCCTGGGCATTGCCGGAGTGGCATCTTGCCCAAGCTTCAATAACAACTCCGACATTTTCGGAGTCTGATCAAAAGCCGACTTCGGCGCAAACGAATCAATATCAGCCATATAGGCCCTTCCCCAAGTAAACCTGCGTACCATGGTAGGGTAATGTTGCCTTCGAAAACTGCACAATTATGCAGATCTATTCTTTTGAAGTACGTGAGATCCCGCCTGCAAGCGGGATTCCGGACATCAGTCTTAGCTGCGTCTCAGAAACAACGCATTTGCGCCGCGAATTTTCTCCGCTTTCTTAGATATTTTTCAAGCTCCGCACAGTGTCGACGGCGAAAATATGGCGAAAGGTGGAAACAAAAGCTTGGCATATCGACACATATATAGAAGTGATTTTTCAAACGCGATGCGCCTATCAAAAAAGCTGCTCGACGTTTGCTTTATGCTGGGCTTGGCGATTAGCTTCATTCTTCCGGCAATTGCGGCTGACAAAAAGCAAGATAGCTGGGAAGAAATAGTAAAACGCGGCAACGTATATTTCGAACGAGACCGCACGCCAGATGCGCGCCGATATTATCAAATGGCTTTGAAGATTTTGATAAAGCTAAACGCCAAGGACATTCGCAAGGCAATCGTTTTGCACAATATTGCAGAGACATACAGGCGAGAGCAAAACTACTACGAAGCGCGAATGGATGACCTTCAGTCATCTGAAATATACAAACAAGAAATCAACAACCATCAGCTCGGCCGCGAGTACTCTTCGAAAAAACCAATCAGTATAGAAGCAGGATCACTCCGCCCAGCCTGCTATTTGTGCCATGAAAATTGGAAAGTCGTTCCGATTTTGTATGGCGAAAGCACCGGTTATGTGGGCGAACCTCCTGCAGAATCAGAATGGAAATTCACGCACAAACCAGGCGGCAAGGAAATTTCAGACCAACGTTGGTATTGCCGCGACTGCCATCAGGCGTTCTAGATTTGATTTACTGTTGCTCATAAAGCTTGCTCCAAGTGGGATTTACCGCACTCGGTATAGTTCAAAGATAGCGAAGCAGCTATATACTTGACATGGGTATCGGGGCTGAACTTGGTTTCATTTGTTGTTTGTCGACCTTTTGTGGGCCGGCGGAGACTCTGTGGAATTCACCCCCACGCGCCTCTGTCTTTATGTAAGGAACAGCAACTATGACCGTGAACCAGGCATTGGAATTAGCACCTAGCAGTGAATCAAATTCAATTCGAGCGGGGCAATACGACAACCGCGAGAGCCATTTTGATGGAGGACAACTGCTATTAGCGAAAGCAGAACTGCCAGGTGGAAGGCACGATCAAACAATTAGCGAACATGCATCGCACAAGCTACCTCACGTAGAAATCAATTTGCCAGACGCCGACCACGGCGGACCGCACAGCAAAAGCGAAGATTTGATCGACGACATCAGAACACTTACGCACAATGACTCCAATGTAAACGTGCGGTCAGGCCAGGCATCCAGACTTGTAAAAGACAAAAATGATTGGAACGATTTGCCGGTTGTCCATAGCGACGATATTCCTGAAGGCAAAATCGGTATCCTTATTTCAAAGAATTCGAAAGGTGAGGTTCACTACACTCCTTTCGTTTCCGCGCCGCATGATGGCACAGCCAGACCAAACGCTCAAGGTCCTGTCGGCATCAACATTAGCGCCGCCAAAGAACTTCAGATAGACAAAGATTTGAAGAAAGGCATAACTCCAAAAATTGACATGATCGTCCTTCCGGACGACACGGCGTCACCACGCGCGGTACCACACAGCAAAGATGATTTGCAAGGAATGGTGCTTGAGAAAATACATTCTCTTGCTGAAGCAGTCAGAGACAAGCAAGCAGCCGAGCGCCAGGCTGCCGAAGCATCATTGCCAGACGCACCAGCACCAGACCCGGAATTTGGATATAGAAGAACAGACCGCACACCGGAAGAACTTCGCAAAATTCAAGAGAATTTCAGAACACTTGCCAGAGAAAGCCAAAGACTCTCTGAGCCTGAAGGCCTGCAAGAAAATATGAAAGCCTTCCAGAAGCAAGTACAAAAAGACATCGACAAATACCAAGCCGAAGTAAATAAAGGCGTCGTAGAACTTGCAAGAATTAAGCGAGAAGACGAGCAACTCAAAGCTAAAGCAGACAAAGCGCCAGACGGCACTAATGAGCAAAAACTGGTTGCCGACAGAGCGCTGGTCGTCGCCGCAAAAATGAAAGCAAGCGAAGAAGCCTTGCAAACGTCGCAATACAATTTGTCTTATGCGCAAAGCGAAGCCAAGCTGGCAAAGAATCCGGAGTCATTCTCTCGACACATGCAAGCACGCGCTCGCGCGGCAGCAATCATGTCGCAGAACCCAGACATGGACACAGCTTTAACCGGGCACCGCGTTGTAGTAAACGCTGGGCATTATCCTGAAGACCCACAATTCCCTGGCTTTGAAAAAGACGACACTGCCGAGTGGAAGCTAAATCTCGAATCAGAAGATGTAGCCGGAGCCATGATCAAAATGGCAGGCGGCGCGGTCAAGCTAATCAACCAGGCTGATCTCAAAGTCAAAACAATGAGTGGCTTAGCAAACGCAATCAAAGCTGCCAAACCAGAAGCAGCGATTGCAATTCACCATGATGACGGTGAAAATCCAGATTCACCAGCCATGCGTGGAACACTGACTTTGCAATGTGCTAAAACAACAGGCGAAGACACTTTAGAATTGGCAAAAGCCGTTCATATGGCAAAGCTCAACTATGCAGACCTTGACGATAGAACAAATGCAAAAGGCGTCTCAGTCGGCATTAGAGAACAATGCGGACGCGGCGTACAAGGACGCAACGTCGATGCTCCGTTCATTCTTGACGAACAAATGTCCACACACAAAGATGAATGGCCATTAGCACGCGATGCAAAAACCAATGCAATGATTCAATTCTCGCACGTTGCCTCATTGTATGAGTTCCTCAACGATAAACCGCGCTATAAGACCAGCCCAGACATTGCCAAACAATGGCACGACAAAGTCTGGAGCAAAACAGACATGGACGATGTTTGGAAAAAACAACCAAAAGTCGGCGCCTGGAAAAAATAGTCACAAGCTTAGGGTTGACCCCAGGTGCGAAATGCGGGTCATCCTATGCTAGAAATTAGATCTTGTGTCAAAATGGATTTATAGATTCACGAGCGCAAGCTTGGGAGTCGTTTGGCCGGCTCTGCTTTGCAGTGGCGGCTCAAATTTGGCGTGGCCAACCATCTTGAGACAGAAGAGGTGCTGATTTCACAACATATAAAATGATGGGAACTGCAAGCACAAGGCAGTTTGACATTGAGTTTGAGGCAATCGAGCACGAACGGCGACGGGTGGCGAAAGAGCTGCACGACGAGATTTTGCCCGCAATGGCGAGGCTCACTCGCTGGGTGCTTAACGAGGACAGCGAAGGTCTCCAGAATGACCTTATTGAGGAAATGCACAAAACAATTGCAGCATTCAGAGACTTTCTTGGAGAGCTGCACCCAGTAGACCTGGAAATTTTTGGACTATTGTCTGCACTCAGCAACATTTGCAGTCGCTACGCCCGCCTCACGGGCCTTTGTGTTTTCTTGCTAGAGAAAGTGGAAGAAATTGACCTACCCGAGTTAGAGCAGCTTTGCCTTTACCGAGCCATGCAAGCCGCGCTACGCATGTTTGCCGACTCAGGAAACGACATTCTATTAATAACGTGCAGTCGCAATGAACATGATTACCAAATTTCAGTTCGCTGCATTGATAAAAGGGTACACTCTGCCGACTGGCTTTCAGCAGAAAAACGCGATTTCAATGCATTTGAGTCGTGGTGCCTGAAAGCGGGAGCCACAGTAGCTATAGGCACGGCGCGATCAAAAGAATTCCCACTCGATCTAATAATCTCAGTCCCCTGTGCCCCACCAGACTGCGGAGCTGACGTCTCGCATCGAATCGGATGCGACCTGGTCTGTTCTGAATCGCAAGACATACATGACATTCACAGTCGATCTCAGACTGAAATAAAAACGGTGCTGCAGCAAGAAGAAAGCCTGGTCAAAACTCTGGCAGAAGAGGCAGAACGCAAACGCATAATTGAAGAGATGGAACGCCTGATCATGCCTCGCTTCGAAACGCTAAGAGCCAAGTCTGGCAGCTTCAGCGACGACATTTTGAGAGCCGAATTCCTAAAACGCCTCAATACGATTGCAAATTCGGTGTCCGAAGTGATGGCTGAAATGCATCCCGCTTTGCTTGGCAAAACAAGCCTGGTTGGGTCTATTCGAACATTAGTCGAGCTGTTCAGTCGCTCTAGCCAAATAGAAACGACTTTGATTTCAAACCTATACTCCGAGCAAACCGAGTTATCTCTAGAAGCCAAATTTGCCATTTATCGCGTAACACAAGAAGCGTTGAACAACATAGAAAAACATTCAGGAGCATCAACAGCCCGCATAATTCTAAAGTGCACGGAAAACGAATTGACAGTATTCATAGAAGACAACGGCAAAGGCTTCAAAGAGCGCCGCAGCATTCAATCGCGGGGACTGAAAAATATCCGTGAGCGCGCAGCATCGGTAGGGGCGAAAGTCGCCTGGGAAAAATCAATCAATTTCGATAGCGGAACACTTCTGAGCATTTGCCTTCAATGCAGAAAGAACCAAGCAGCCCAAACAGACACCAATACTGCACTTAGGGTGTCCCCCAGGTGACTCTTAAGGAGCACCACAGTATGCGAGCTGTTTTGTTTTGAAATAATCGAAAAGTACAAGGGGCGACGCATGGCGTCGCCCTTACAAAACATTGGCGTGTAGAACAATCAAGGGCTTGGCGAGGTGGAAAAATTATGGCGATGATCAATATGCTGGAAAGGACTATCACATGCAAAATTGTTTACTACGGCACCGGTCTTGGTGGCAAAACCACCAATCTCAAATACATTTACAGCCAACTTGCGCCGTCTGCCAGAAGCCAACTAGTCTGCCTGGCGACCGAAACAGAAAGAACACTCTTTTTCGACTTTCTCGGCTTAGACTTGGGTCAAGTACAGGGTTTCAGAACGCATTTTTCCTTGTACACAGTACCAGGACAGGAAGAATATAACGCCAGCCGCAAACTAATCATTAACGGTGCAGATGGCATAATTTTTGTCGCAGACTCCGACCCAATGAGGCAAAAAGAAAACATCGACTCATTGCAAAACATGATGGATAACCTTGCAGAATACGGACTCAGCCCCGACTCCATTCCATGGGTGCTTCAATATAACAAACGAGATTTGACAAACCCCATGGGCATAGACCGGCTCGAACGAGATTTAAATCAACGTCGCGTCCCGAGCTTTGAAGCGGTTGCATCAGACGGATTGGGAGTTTTTGCGACGCTCAAACAGATGAGCAGACTTGTGTTAAACAAGCTACAATGAAAGAAGATACGTGGCGCTTTATTGTGCCCGTATCACCATGCGTGCATCAATTTAGAGAGGAGTCTCAGCGTGGGAATTGTAATCGCAGACGACCAAGAACGCGAAAGAGTTTGGCTAAAAGAATTGCTTAGCAAAAACCTAGCAGAAATGACCCCGATTTATGAGGCCCAAGACGGGCAACGCGCTTTAGACCTGGCAATCGAACACAAGCCACCAGTGGTTTTTCTAGACATAGAAATGCCAGTTCTTAGCGGAATAAAAACAGCAGAACGTATTCTCAAAGAATTACCCCAAACAGGAATTATCATTCTCACAAATCACTCAGACGAAATTTTCGTGCGCAAACTCTGGAAATTAGTTCCCTCTGACGGAGCATTCGGCTATGTGCTCAAGGATTCTAGCGACCAACAGGTGGTTGACGCTACCAGAGCTGTCCTGAGTGGCGACTGCTGGATACACCCGAGAATTCAACGAATAGTCAGACGCAACGAGAGCAGCACCGGCTTAAGCGAGGCAGAATTCGAAGTACTCGTCTACATCGCGCTGGGATTCACAGACAAAGCGATTGCCAAACGACTCTACATAACCGAAAAAGCGGTGCAGGCGCGCCTGAAATGCTTGTACACAAAACTGGGAATACCGATTAAAGGCGTTTCGGACGAAGACGAGTACAACCATCGCTGTCGCGCACTAAATGTTAGTTTTCGCCGAGGGCTGATTAACCGTGCAGAACTAAACGACTGGGACGACGAGATCTGCTAAAGTGAAGACGACTTCACTCAAAGTCGGAACCAAGAATACCAGGAAGAGAATGGAGTAAGTTCTAAATCCGATTACCCATTCTTACGCAAAAGCAAGGTAGCTGCGGTAGATCCTGGCGGGAGACGAAGCAACTTAATCAGCATGTAAGCCGCCATGGCGATGTTGCCCAAAAGCATTATCAAAACGAACCAAAGCACGCGCATAAACATACTGGTTTCTTTATAGCAAACCCAGCAAAAGAAGGTTATGAATCCACAATACGCATCGAACATTGTGGCAACGAACCATGGATCACCTGTCACTACAGCCGGAATCTTGAGTATGTTTTCGTGCAAAGAAGCATAAGTCGTCACACCAAGCATCACTAGCAGGTGAACAGCAAACACAAGTTTCAAAACATTCAGCATGGCTCAAGACTCCAGATTTTTCACACGAATGATTTTTTCAGCGGTGGCAAGCCCACTCAAGAAAGCACCTTCAACCTTTCCACTCTCACACCAATCGCCGCAATACGCAACAAGCGCATCATCATCAAAGATGCAGGAAGGATTTGAGTTTATAGCAGGCAATGCATAACGCCATTTATGCACCTTCGAAAATTTTAGAGGCGGCAGAACAATATTGAATAGACTGCTGAAGCGACTACTCAAGACTTGCTCCATTTCGCTCAGACTAAGGTCAAAATTCGATGCCGACCATGATGGAGCGGAGTGCACAACCCACCGTTCACCGTTTCCGCGCGACGGTTTGCTTGAATCGCGAGCGACCCAGGAAATAGTCTCATCATCTAGTTTGATTCCATCGAATTCGATTGCGAGGCGTTGGTCGAAAGACATCATGAGAGCGCAACATGGCGAGAAAAGCACTTCAAGAAGACCGGCATGCGGCAAGAGTGAACTAGCTTGAGCTGGAGGCATATTTAGTACGAGGATGTCGTACTGTCCGTAGCAGAACTCTTCCTCATCACCTTGCCGAGTGACGGTTCCACTTAGCTCCCATTTTTCTTCGCGTAGACTTACAGTTTTCACACGATGAGACGATAGCATTTTGACCGATTTAGCCAGTGCATCCGCAAAGCTTCGCATAAGCGGGACACCTACATACCGAGGGTGAATATGCTGCTCTGCATGCAGCACACCGTTTTCATACTTTCCGAATTCAGCGTCCCAAACAGCCACATCACCATTTGCTATAAGCGGTTCAAGAAACGCGAGAAATCTCGGGTCTCTGGCGGTTATATATTGGGCACCATAATCAAAACTGTATTCGTCACGATTCCTCGATGCCAGCCTGCCGCCGGGAAAGCGTCCCTTGTCGAAAATGGTTACATCGAGGCCCTTTTCACTCAGGATGTTTGCACACACTAAACCTGAGACGCCAGCGCCGACAATGGCTATTTTCTTGACGTTCAAAATAGACTCCGAATTTGATAATGCGTGAAAACCAGAAGTCAGAGCGCTCAGGTTTTCGTGCAGCTACAATCATACTCTCACGCTGGGGTAAACAGACGGTGAACGCGGAACGTTATTAAGCACCGGGCGACGCACAGGATGCTGTTGGCGAACTAAGAATTGAGCATGTTCGCTTGAGGGGCGACGCCATGAATACTGCTGGCGAACTCGAATGTTTAGCGAAGCCGGCACAATATGGACTCTAGC
>CAZJLR010000058.1:0-38684 GCA_964546815.1 uncultured Candidatus Obscuribacterales bacterium
GACAGTCAAACCAATACAAAGCAACTCACAGCATTGCGCAAAAACGATGGACACTATTTGACCTTGTGTGTTTATCCGAGTTCAAAGGCTGGTTATAGATCTTCATTTGACATCAAATATCTTTCTGCGGGAGCCGTGCAAACTCAAGCACTTTAATCTCCTCCTCCTATTCCCTTTCCCTTTTCCTTTTCCTTTTCCTTTTCCTTTCTTCTCCTCTCCTCTCCCTGATATCCGCAACACTAATAAAGGAGTAAATTCAAAACCCAACCCAACCCAATCCAATCCAATCCAATCCAATCCAATCCAATCACAATCCAATCCAATAACAACCCAATCCCAATCCAATCCCAATCCCAACTAACTGAATCAACGGAGTATCTATCATGACCAAAACTCAGCCACGTCGAGTTCTTCTCGCTATTGCCTCGTCAGTTGTTTGCTCTCTCGTAGGGTCAACAGGTGCATCGTTTGCTAATTCAGCAAACGGACTAATAGCTCAATCAAACTCTGGTCTGACCGATAATGGTCTAATCAACATTACCATTAACATAACCAAGAACATAACCAAGAACAGCAACAACACTATTAACAGCAATAACAGCACCCAGTACATTGCAAATAACAGCGGAAGCGGCGTGGCGATTGCTGGCAATGGGAATGTCGGAGTTGGCGCGAACACAAGCACAAGCAACAACCCCAGAAGTTCGGGCGGCAATACACCAGGTGGTGTTCTTGCAGATCCAGATTAGACATCTGAAGTGACTGCGCTTTTCTCGCGGGAAAAAGGCACGCTTTAAGTACAATGTTCAGGGCTACTTGCAAAGCTTTTTGGTGTGAACCATTAGCATCTCGCAAGAGCCCTGAATTTTTTTGCCATTAATGAAATCGGCCGCAGGGATGAGTGAAAACATCAATACCAGGCATGATTCACATTTGTCACTATGTTGTTAAAGTAATACTTGTCCAGGTGTGTTTTGCACGTCAAATGTTGCTCTGGCGTTTCTGCGGCAGTAAAAATGATCAGCAATCAATCTAAGGCAAGAGGTCTAAAAGTTGTCATCTGTTCATTGCTTTGTCTTGCGGTGCCAGCAATTGGTGCCACGGTAGATGAGCAATCGGTGAACAGGCCTGTGAAGGATAAATGGGCTTTGGTTGTTGGCATCAGCAAGTTTGACAATGCTTCGCTCAATCTCAAATATCCATCGAAAGACGCCGAAAACTTTTACAACTACTTGGTTAAGGAAGGAAAATTTGCGCCTGACCATGTGGTGCTTCTAACAGATGAAAAGGCAACAAGAGCCAACATTTTGTCTTTGCTCGGCGACAACTGGTTGCCTCGAGTTGCAAATCCGGACGACCTTGTGGTCATTTATATCTCAAGCCATGGTAGTCCGGCCGATCTGGACGTTGGCGGATTGAATTATATTGTTGCGCATGACACTAATGTAGATAGCCTTTATGCGACCGGAATTCCAATTCAAGACCTAATGCGCATCATCAAAAAGAGAGTGCATAGTGATAGGGTTGTGATAATTCTCGATGCCTGTCACAGTGGTGCAGCTAGCCCTGATGCCAAAGGAATTTTTCGATCTGGAAACGTAGATGCTGCCTCTGTCGCAGCAGGGACAGGTCAGTTAGTTATTGCATCAAGCAAGCCAGACCAGGTGTCATGGGAAGGCAAGAAATACGAAGATGGTGTTTTTACTCACTATCTAATTGAGTCTTTGAGGCTCAAAAACAACCAAGCAAAATTGAGCGAGGTTTTTCAAAATCTAAAAGATAGTGTGCAAGAAGAAGTACTGAGAGATCGTGGTCAATTACAAACGCCAGAAATGAAAAGTGCCTGGCAGGGCAACGACTTGGTGCTATCAGTTGCCCCTACGAGACCACGCACCGGAATTCCCATCGAAACCCTCGATCTCGTGCCCCAACCAAGTTCTGAGCCGGCCACGACTGCTACTGTGAAAATTGTTGCCTTGCCACCAAAAACAGTATTGGACAACGGCAACATTTATAGAGTTTTCAACCAGCCACAGAAGAAAACAGTATTCAATTTGGATTCACCAGCTCTTCTTACTTACGCTTTTACCTATCATTGGAATGATGCGAAAGGCGCGACGCCTGGCACAATTTTGCTCAAGGGAGATAATGGCAAAGTTTATGGACCATGGCAAACAGTGGGTAAGCCCGGGCAAGGAAACGTACCTAATGCTTATTGGGAATGTGAGCCAATGGTTGAAATTGACCCTGGACAATATACTTTAATTGACAGCGATCCAAAAACGTGGGCACAAAATGCGGGGTCAAATTACTGCGGCATTGCCAGAGTGAAGGTTGTGCCCCAAGCTGCCAGCGCATCTCAAAATAAGTCTTTAACGGCGTCCGTTAAGCGGCAACCTGTTAGTAAATTATTCGACAATGGCAATATCTATCTCGTTTACAACAAACCATTAAAGCCGACTTGCTTTTCGATAGATAGTTCGGCGTTGATTACCTCTATTCGAAATTATCATTGGAACGATGGGAAGGGACAAGACCCCGGAAATATTACCCTTGTGCATCAAGATGGCACTGTCTATGGGCCGTTTCGAAGTCATCCGCCTGCGTCTCAACCCGGGGCACCATTTGTATACTGGGAGTGCAGTGTTGAAGCGCTGTTGAAGCCAGGTCTATACATGGTGCTTGATAGCGATGTCGCTACTTGGTCGCATAATCCACAGAGCGGTAGCGCAGGCATAACCGAAATAAAAGGTGTTATTCAAAACTGATCATCACCGCCCGTGGTGAATTATAGTTGGCAACGCGATAATCTGAAATGGCCAGTTCTCCTCGCTTGCGAACTCAGTTCTGTAATCTTGGCATGATAAGCGAGTTGCGCTTAGGACTAGAGTCTTTGTTTTTCTTCTTTCAGAGTGATATTTTCAAATTTTGCATTTAGTTTGAAAATTTGATTGGCCAGCAACATCTTTGATTCGAAAGTCAAATTGCCGGTTTCATCCCTCTGGCTTTCTTCTTGTTCTGAAATTGCTTTGAGCTCGGTCTTTAGCTGTTCTATTTGATCGCCGCTAAGCCAGTCGTGTTCAAGTGCATATTGCAGCCGATTCGTGAGTTGCTTCTTGCTTGCCGCAAGACCTACGCCCGGCATTGCCAGGTCACTTTTGAGCACACGTTGAATTGGTGAAAGGTGCTGATCGGTGGGTGGCACCACCCATGCTGTTTCAGCATAAGATGCTGTGCATGTCAAAAACAGGAACGAAAATACGCTGATGCAGATTTTAGTTGTTTTCATGATCACTCTCAAACTTTTGAACCGAGACATTAGCGACACATTTGGCTCCATAGAGTGACCTTTGCTTTGCGAAAAAATCGAAGGTCCTCTGGTTATACAGCCATAATGCGCTAATTCAGGTAAACATCTCAATTGGAAACTCTGAAGTTGCTCCCTTTTGTCTTACGAAAGAGACAAAAGGAAAGCCCCTCGCAAAGGGAGTGGCTTTGCGAAGGACTCTGCGAATGATTTTGCGAAGGGCTTTCTGAATGACTTTCTGAAGGACTTAGCCGACAGACTTTCCGTAGGACTTCGGGGACAGACTGTCCGAAGGCTTAGGGGACAGACTTGAGCCACGGACCTCTGCGAAGAGCTTGGTCTACCCGCTCGGGTGACCGAATCGGGTGACCAGCTGTATCGCTTTTGCTCTTATTTCTTGAAGTAAGCAACGAGCTTTTGTAAAAGCCCCTTGCCAAACTTGGCTATCAGCAGGCACATTGCCCCAAAGATGGCAAACGGAAGCAATAATTGGGCGCTTTCTTCTACTTTCGTCTGTGCTCTGCTGCTTTGGCTGGGTTCAGGAGCATTTGCTTTGATTGAAGTTTCTGATGATTCAGAAGGTTCTGAAATGATCACTTCATCAAAACTTGTCGAGCTGTCGTTGGAGTCAAATGCCTTAACTTTGTCACTCTGTACTATCGGTTCGGCAACTGACTGAGATTCGCCCATGGAAGACTTTGGACTAGGGGCGCTTGGCGCTTGCGGTGCGATTCTTTCATAGAATGACGGAGCATTTCCAACGCTGTCAAACATTTGACCTCCGCCCCCACTCCCGCCCGAAGCTGCGCCTCTGCGGCTATATGTTGCAAATTGGTCGCGAGACAGACCGTTCATCGTATAGTCTGAATCGCGCTCGAGAACTGTAGCGCCACTGACGGAGGAGACTACTCTAAATATTCTTGCTAGTTCATTTGCAGTAAATCTGTCGCCGCGTTTAACGCTAGCTTCGACTTGCCCATATGCCCACAATGTTGTGAGGCGAACGGCCGCAGGCTCTGAGTCTATGATTTTGCAATTCGGTTTTTTCGTGGTCTTGAGCAGTGACAAATTCATGTGTCCAGCATCATCAGGCTTCATTGTTGCCACAATGTATGTGCCTTTGGGTGAGTGTGTTGCTCTGGTGGCAAACTGCTCATTCTTGTTGCGTGCAACATTTACTGTCAATGTGCTCAGATTGTTTTCCTTGATATTGCCCTTCAGCAAAAATCCGCTTTCATCAGGAATTGCTGTTACTTCCGATTGATTTGACCAAATTGATGTGCTTGATTGCAGGTGAACATCTTGCTGACCCGTGACTTCAAAATTTGATTCTTGGATTTGCGGCAGGCGCATTGAAGCTGTTTCTGTGCTGCTTGGGCGCAATGGAGCAGTAAATCCTAATCGCAACTGCAGGGGGTGTCCGCCTGGTGTGATAGGTGCAGCCTTGACTAAAAGATGCCCTGGTGATTCTTGAGTAATTACGAGTGGGTCATGCGAGAGAAATCTGTGTTGCTCGCGACCGTCGCGCACCCAGTTGTAAGCCGCAGTGACTTGCTCTGTGGTTGAGAAAGATGCCTCTTGCGGTATGCCGTTTACCCAGAGCGTGGCTCTCGAAAGAGTGACGCCCGCAGGCAATGCAATTCTCATGCGTGCTTCTTGATTTTGTTGACCTGAATTGGAGACTTGCAGCGTCCAATAATATGCTCCCGTCATTGTTGAGCTGTCTGCAAAGCCTGTGATTGTAGATTTAGCTGCAGTGAGCCCCGGAATTCTTTCCATTGAATTTGTTGTGTCTACGACCATCGGGGCGCTGGTCATGAGAGGTGTTCTAATGGGCTGGTTGAAAGCTGGCTGGGCTGGTGTCAACAATGAGCTTATTTGTGGCGCAAGTTCTGGACCTTTAATAATCCCGGCGGTCACAATACAAGTTAAAGCACATCCAAGTAGAGCAGGCCTGCAGTGCGTCCAGTGCCGATCATTTCGCTGCGATGCTCTCTTCATAGCGAGATATTCAATATAATCTAGATGCTTTTCAATTTCCAGCTCACGATTAGCTCTATCATTGAGGGAAGATGCGCGTCTTCTTCTTCCTCTCTTCTCGAAAGCAATAGAGTCATTCAGCGGTGCTTCTGGATGCCTGCGTACTTCATCATAGTAAGGTTCGTCATCATAACTGTCTTCGTCGAAGTCGTGATTGCTTGCATCGTAAAGCCGATTTAGTAATTCTCTATCGCTCGACGAATGTTTCTTTTTCATGATGAGTTCTCCTTTTAGACGCAAACGAATGAGGTCATCGCCTGCCGCCTCTATAGAGCGAATACGATGTCCGAGTTAACTGCCCTATTTAAGTTATAGCCGTTGCTGGAGTTCTTGTATGCGCTCCAATGCATAGCAAAACCCTAGGGGAAACCCCACCAGGCCTTCGGGCAAATGCTTATGTCAATCGCCCGTGCCCCCACCACTGTCCTGTGGTTGCGGATTGGCACCTTTCTAGATAATTAGAAAAAGTTTCCCTGCATAAGCTCATTTGCACTAGTGTTTTTACGTAGCAATCGCCGTTCGGCATCGTAAAAGCACATAGGTGTGCGCTCCTATTTTTTGTACTGTTGCAATGTATTCACAATCTTAGACCGCTCGGTCTGCGTTGGAATATGGGGCAACTGAACTTGCTTTTGCGCGAGTCGAATCTGCGGTCAGCTGGTCTGACTCGGTTGCTTTCCTAAAACGAGGAAGAGGAAATTATCATGACTGGTGCAGGCCTTGAGCTCACTGCAGAAACCAAGCCACGGCTTGAATTTTTGACAGACAAAAATAATACGCAACTTTCCACAGATGCGTTATCTCTCCTATTGGAAGGACGGGCTCAAGCTAAGCCTGTTTTGCCGATACCTTCAATCTTGCCAGAAATGTCATTGATGCCTTCGGCTAAGCGACCTGGGCCTGTTGAGAATAATCCGAATTTGGCATTGGGAAATCCAAGCAACGCAACAACCGATGTGGCTAATGCTGATAATTACTTGCTTGTGAAAGATCAATATGTTGCGTCATACAACAAAGACCACAAAACACCAAACTGGGTGTCATGGCAGCTTGATGAAGATTGGCTTGGGTCATCAGGTCGCACCGGCGGTTTTACACCTGACGAATCATTGCCACAAGAGTTTGATAGAGCCACACCTGGAGATTACAAAAATTCCGGGTATGATCGCGGGCATAATATTCCATCGGGCGATCGAACCCGAAGCAAGGAAGACAATGCGACGACGTTTTTGATGACCAACATGGCGCCTCAAGCACCAGACAACAATCAGGGACCATGGGAAAAATTGGAAAGCTATTCTCGTGATCTTGCAAAGCAAGGCAAGGAATTGTATATCGTTGCCGGCAGTGATGGAAGCAAAGGCACCATTGGCAATGGTGTTAACATTCCGGAAGAGTTCTGGAAGATGATTGTTGTGTTGCCAAAGAAGGGAATGGGCGTGAATGATGTGACAGCAGACACTCAAATTATTGCCGTTGAAATGCCGAATGAGCAGGGCATTAGAAACGATGATTGGCACAAGTACATAACCACTGTAGATTCGATAGAAAAGCACACTGGTTATCATTTCATGTCTAACGTGCCGAAGGATGTAGAGAAAGTCCTGGCTCAAAAGAAATTCGTAGGTAATTAGTTTTGGCAGCAAGTGAATTGGAAAAATTGCAGGAATACCTTGAACTGAAAGCGGCTCTGGATGGACTTTCATACCAGAGCGAATCGGACCATCCACTCGATTTTGTTTGTTGGCAGAAGCAGGCTGGCAAATCTTTCGATTCTCAGTTTGTTTGTGAGCAGCTAGGACAGAGTCCGACAGTAAGAGTAGAAGAGGTAGACCCTCAAGCATTTCTCGACGACTGCTCTAAGATAGAATCGTGGTTTGGTGACGACGAAAAGAAAAGTGCAGAAGGCTTCAAGAAATTACAGGAACTGCTAAATCAACAATTAAAGGGTCTAAAACTGTTTAGACTTGGTGAAATCGAAGTGACCATTGCTGTTGTTGGTGAAGACGACAACAATGTTGTCGGCTTCAAAACGATTTCGATCGAAACTTGAAATAGTGAATACTCTCCCTAATAAGTTTCGGCATCTTCTTTAAGCTTGCCTAAAATCATTGCCGAGTTTTCTTGGGGTGTGTAGTCTTTATTGTCTATCGTCACCTTGCAACCTTGATGGAAATTTTTGGGAACCTTTTTTTTCTTTTTGACTCTTCCCCTAAGGTCAAAATCAATGCATTAAAGATGGTGTCAACATGGGATTGCTCGGCTTTATTTTGTATCTGATAATCGCGGCTGCTTGTGCTTATGTTGGCGAGCGCCTAGTGCCTGGTAGAGTGCCTGGTGGATTTTTCACGTCTGCGATCGTGGGAATAATTGGTGCTTGGATTGGGAGCAGCTTAATGGGCCATCTTGGTCCTGATGTAGCTGGCGTAGCTCTTATTCCTTGTATTTTGGGCTCTGCCCTACTCATATTCATTTTCACAATGTTGGCTGGCGGATTTCGCAGACCAAACAACTAATTGCAGCTAGATCTAAAACACGACATGGAGAAGAATTATGGTAGTCAACAAGCCGTTTCTGTCTGATGTGAAATCTCTGCGCGATAAAGCGCGGGCTGATATTGCAGCGGGTGCAGTAACACCAGCTTACAAAGCCGACAGAGAAAAAACGATTGAAATTCTGCAATCGGTTTTGGCGACAGAACTCGTTTGTGTTCTTCGTTACACTCAGAATGCTATTGCAGCAACTGGCATTTCTAGCGAAGGTGTCAAAGCTGAGTTTGAAGAACATGCTAATGAAGAACGAGAGCACATGATGGTTGTTGCTGAACGCATCAATCAACTTGGGGGAGATCCTAACTTCAGTCCTGATGGGCTCGCCACGAGGGCTGTGTCGCAATATACCATTGGTAATAATTTGATCGAGATGATCAAAGAAAACCTCATCGCTGAGCGAATTGCCTGCGAGCACTACCGAGAATTGGTTCGCTATTTCGGCGACGATGACACCACTACGCGTGTGATGATCGAAAAAATCTTGGAAAAAGAGGAAGAGCATGCAAATGATATGCACGACTTGCTCGTAGCACACGAAGGCTCGCCGATGATCAAGAAAAACGGAAGAAACTAGCGAGTGAAATGAAGTACACATAATGAGTCCTCTGAAAAGAGGGCTCATTTTTTATGGTTGAGCTGAGCAAAGGGCAAAAATTACCATTGTCCAGCGTTTTGAGGAGCGGAAAACCATTTGTCGAGCACGCGTTTGATATCTGCCATTAGTGCAGGTTTTTGCAGAAAGTCATCCATGCCGACAGAGAGTGCTTTTTGCTTGTCAGAGTGACCAGTCAGTGCAACTATAGGCACTCGCTTTTTTTGTTGTTGTAGTTCTTTTTCCCTAATGAGTAAGGTGGCGTAAGTGCCGTCGATTCCGGGCAGTCCAATGTCCATGAGAATCAGTCCGACATGTGAGCGATCAATGTCGACAGCTTCTTCGCCAGAACCTACCACAACACTTTCAAATCCAAGTTTGGCTAACTGGCGACGCGTCATGTCTCGTAAAACGGGATCATCTTCAACAACTAAGACTAGAGGTTGCGACATTATTTAACCTCTTTGACAAATGGCAGGTCAAACCAGAATTTTGAGCCGCTGCCCAACTCACTGGTAACACTAATTGTGCCGCCCATTAGTTCTACAAGTTGTTTCGATATGCTGAGCCCAA
Source organism: uncultured Candidatus Obscuribacterales bacterium (assembly GCA_964546815.1). Lineage (GTDB taxonomy): Bacteria > Cyanobacteriota > Vampirovibrionia > Obscuribacterales > Obscuribacteraceae > JAIEPM01. The sequence continues at coordinate 9,065 of CAZJLR010000058.1, forward strand.
GCCCTGTTCCACCGTAAATACGTTTGGTCGAATCATTGGCTTGGACGAATGGTTGGAATAATTTGTCACGGTCACCCGGTTTGAGGCCTACTCCCGTATCAGTGACAGAAAAACGAATACTTATTTGCTCTGGAGTTCTTATAATGAGCTCTGTACTAATATCGATAATGCCGGCATCAGTGAATTTAACGGCATTGTGAGCCAGGTTGAGAAGCACCTGTCGCACTTTTAACTCGTCGCCAAAAACATATTCTGGAATTTGTGAATCGACTGTTCCTGTAATGCGTAAAAATTTCCTTCCTGCATCTAATGCAATGAGCTGACGAATGTCGCCTATGACAGCTCTGACTGGGAAGTTTCTATTCTCGAGGGCAAGATCGCCAGACTCCATTCTTGCGGCTTCAAGCAAATTATTCAGAAGTTGCAACAGACGTTTTGATGAATCGAACACATTGCGCACAACAACATTGTTATCATGCCCGAGGTCTTCGCAGGTGAGGAGTTCTGTCATGCCAATTATCGCAGACATCGGTGTGCGGACCTCATGACTGATTGTGGACAAGAACCTGCTTTTAACATCTAAAGCGCGTTGTAAATCAATATTCGTTTGATCAAGAATTTTGGCGCTCATTTCACGTTCTTGATCTGCGAGCAAACGTTGTGTCAGGTCGCGAGTTACTTTAGCGTAACCCACCAATTTTGAATTGTCGTAAACCGGAGTAATAACAATATTTGCCCAGAGGAGGCTGCCATCTTTGCGTATGCGCCACCCTTCTTCTTCATAACGGCCTTCCGCACGTGCCACCTCAAGCTCGCGTTGAGGGTGCTTACGCTTTTGTGCCTCTTTTGTGTAGAACAACGAAAAATGTTTGCCAATTACCTCATCGGCTGCATAGCCTTTTATGCGTTGTGCACCTTCATTCCATGTCATCACATTTCCTTCCGGGCTTAGCATGAAAATTGCATAGTCGCTTACACTGCTAACAAGTAGTCTGAAGATTTCTTCGCGTTGCTGTGACATCTTTCGCTCTGTCAAGTCACGAGTAACTTTCGCGAAACCCACTAGCTTGTCGTTATCGTATACAGCAGTAATTATTACGTTTGCCCACAGAAGCGTGCCGTCTTTGCGAACGCGCCAACCTTCTTCTTCATAACGTCCCTCTGCAATAGCTATTCTGAGCTCGTTGTCTGGATGTTTTTTGTCTTTTGCTTCTTGCGTATAAAATGTCGAGAAGTGTTTGCCGATTATTTCTTGAGCCGTGTAGCCTTTTATACGCTGGGCGCCTTCATTCCACGTTAAGACATTGCCGTCGACATCAAGCATGAAGATAGCGTAGTCGCCGACACTGTTAACTAGTAATTTGAAAATTTGTTCGCTGTGAGATGCGAGCTTGCGCTCAGTGAGATCGCGAGTAACTTTCGCGTACCCAATGAGATTTTCGTCGTCGTCATGTACGGCTGTAATTACGACGCTTGCCCAGATGCGGCAACCGTCTTTGCGCACGCGCCACCCTTCTTCTTCATAGCGACCCTTACTGCGAGCTGCTTGAAGTTCACTTTCTGGATGTTTTTTGTCTCGTTCTTCCTGTGTATAAAATATAGAAAAATGTTTTCCGATTATTTCGTCGTAAGAATAGCCATTTATTTGCTCTGCACCTTCATTCCATGTGGCTATATTGCCCTCTGTGTCAAGCATAAATATTGCATAGTCGCTAACACTCTGGACAAGCAGACGAAAAACTTCTTCGCTCTTTGTCAAGTCGCGAATAAGTTCATTCTTTGGGCGGGGAGCATCGGTCATTTTAAATCTCGCATACAAAGTATAGTTTAACGCAGTACTGCATAAGCCACGTAAAAACTGGCATTAATTGCCGCGACTTGAGCAAATATATTTTCCATTTTCTGCTCATAGGATGAAAATCACTGCTGTTTTTTTTTGATGCGAAATTGAGTGCGTGCCAATTTTGTTGCGACGGCAATTTTTGCTAGAGATCGAAAAAGGAATTATTAAAGGGTTCGACCTATTTTTCACTTGCCTGGATCTGCGGGTACTTTCCTAAGCAAAAACTTGGGATGAACCTACTGCGGGAGGTTTTCCCGGGGGCAAAACGTGGAACGATCTGGAAATGCCCAAACTCAAAATCGTACACAAAGGGTTGATTCTAGTAGCCGTACCGCTCATTTTTGGCATCGGCTTTATTTCTGTTCTTTACTTTGGACTCCTCGATGCCAGTCGTCGCATTGATCACGAGATTTTGCTCAAAGAAGCGATTACTAGCCACTTAAGCACTATGACCTATGGCTTTTGTGCAACGGTGGCTTACCCGATGTACGAAGGCACGCGCAACCTTGCATGGAAAAAATACTTTACGGCTCAACAGAGGCGAGCAATAGCTTCTGATAAGAATTTGCGCCATTTATTGAGGAATGAGCGGAACCTGCAAATACCATCGTTTCAATCAACCTACGACACGATTCAAAATGGTGCTGAGCATAAGGCTGAAACACCGTTATTGCGATATTTGCAAAAATTGAGCAGCGAGGAATCTAAATCGGCTGACCAGGCGGTGTTTTCACTGAGGCTGATTCTCTGGTGTGGTATCGCCAGCGGTGTATTGCTTTCATCTGCGCTTGCAATCTATTTCTGTCTAAACATCACAAACCGCCTGCTCATAATTGTGAATAATGCATACAGCCTCTCGAATGGCAGCGCACTAAATGAGCCATTCAAAGGCAACGATGAAATAGCCGAGCTAGACCAATCGCTGTACAAGTCAGCTACAGAAATCAGGGAACTTGAAAAATTTAAGAACGAGATGGTTGGTGTTGTTAGTCATGAGTTAAAGAGCCCCCTTTCCTCTGTTGGTGGTTTTCTTTCGTCGCTAGGCGCCGGAGTGTATGGCGAGCTTACAGCAAAAGCTCAAGACAAAGTTAATCGCACTTACAATAGCGTCAAGCGTCTGATGGGCTTGGTGGGCGAACTGCTCTACATAGATAGGCTTGAACTTGAAATGCATCCTGAGGAAATTCAGGTTGATGATTTATTAGCTGCGGCTGTCGATACTGTTAGAGAGTTATCCGAAACTTCTGGAATCGAAATCAAAGTCGTGAGCTGTGGTGGCAGTTTGATCGCAGATCGCAACCGGCTGGTGCAGGTAATAGTAAACCTGCTGTCTAATGCAATGAAATTCTCGCCTAAAGATGGGGTGATAAAACTCGAAACACAGTTCACCGATGGCTGGTTTGAATGCCGAGTTATTGACCAGGGCCCTGGTATACCCGACTCATTCCGTAAGCAAATCTTCGAGCCCTTCAAGCAAGTCGACGCTACCGATGCAACCACCAAGAAGGGAACTGGTCTCGGTCTTACAATTTCGAGATCTATAGTTGAGCAACATGGCGGGCAGATTGCTGTTGATTCTGAATTGGGCAAAGGAAGCACATTCTGGTTTAAGTTGCCCCACAACAGCACAGGAGGTCAAACTGCAACAACAAATAATGACCGAGGTCAAGCTTCGAGCGTGGCAAAGCCGTCGATGCTTCCATCTAGCAACAATCAAAATGCCAAGAACAAGTCTCCGTCTGGTAAATATGGTGTCTTGAAGCAAGGTGTCTTCATAATCGCGCTGCCCCTGGTTTTTCAAATTTGCTTCGCGCTACTTTTCAATAGCATGATAAACGGCATTTGCAATCAAATTGAGCAAGAGCACAATTCAATGCAAGTACTTCAATCATTGAATAATTGCATTAACGTTGTCACCAGCACTTCGATGGAGGCGATTGCTAATGTGTATTTTCAAAAGCCTAATTCACGAAACGCCTTTGAAGAGCTAGAGAAAAATGGCTTAGCCTATCTCGATAGCGCAGTTAAATTATCAAGTAAAAATCCAGACCAAATCGTAGCGCTCGATAAGTCGAAAGAGAAAATAAAAGAGCTCGCAGATCTGTTCAGGCAAGAATCAATTACACATGAAAGCAAAATTGCCTTCGATAAAATGGATTTTGCCTACAGACAAATGGCTTATGCGACGGGTGGGCTAGAACTCAAACCATCCAATGCTGAAGAAGCCAGAGAGGCGGAAGATGGAATTGGCACCTTCCAAATGTTGGCAGACTTCAGGAAATTATGGAGAGACCCGATTCACAGAAACCTGTCGCAATTTTTGAAATTGCAGACGTACCTAGAAAGCGCAATGGACAGGGAGCTGGAAATAAGTCATCTTGCCTCAAAGCAGCGCATTTTGATGATTCGCCAGATGCAAAATACTCTTTTCTACGGCATTTTGGCCACTGTTGTAATTTCGGTATTAATTGCTTTCTTCCTGATGCGAGGAATAACCAGGCGTTTGCAGCACGTTATGCAAAATACGCAACTGCTGGCGACGCGCGAAAAACTTGACGCTCCAATCAAGGGTAATGACGAAATCGCATATCTTGATAATGTGCTATTCGAAACCGGCAATCGACTAATCGAGTTAGAAACTTTCAAGCGTGAATTGGTATCAATCGTCAGTCATGAGCTGCGCACCCCATTGCTGTCGATATCTTCAGCTCTAGAAGTATTTGGCACAGGCATGTATGGAGAGCTTTCGGAAAAGGGCAAAAGCAGACTTGGATTCGCCAAAACTGAATCAAACCGTTTGATTCGCCTGATAAATGATTTGCTCGATATAGAAAAAATGGAAGCAGGCAAATTTATACTTGATATTTCTGAAGTTAAAATAGGCGAACTAATCGAAGATGCAACGGAAGCCGCTGCACAGCTGGCGGAAGCGAACCAGATTAAGTTAGAAACGATGCCCTTTAATGAAAACGCCACATTCTCTGTAGATCGCGATCGCATATGCCAGGTGCTCATAAACTTTCTGTCTAATGCAATAAAATACTCGCCAAAAGGTGGACTCATAAGCATCGGCGCTGAAATGCTAGACGATGGGCGAATCCGCTGTTTCGTTAGAGATCAGGGGCGTGGTATTCCAGAGGAAATGAGGCAACAAGTGTTTGACAGGTTCGTTCAGGTCGAAAAGAGTGACGCCACAGAACGTGGTGGCACTGGACTGGGATTGGCTATTTGCAAAGCTATCGTTGAGCAACATACTGGTCAAATTGGAGTCGATTCTACTGTAGGAGCAGGGAGCACCTTTTGGTTTATCGTTCCTGCAAGTCAAAATAACTAACGGGCATAGCACTGGTTCTTTGAAAAAGAACAAAAGCGCCGTCACGATATTTTCACAAACCTGTCCGGATTTATTCCCGGCAAGATTAGTAAATTCCAATTAAAGCTACCCAAGCAATAATAAGGATTTCAATCATGGCTGAACTTGATCTTCCCCAACATCAAAAAGTTGAGAGAGCCGAGCACGCGACAGACAGGCAGGACAATGCGATGGCACTGTGCAACAGAATGCATGACGAAATCGGCTGGGGCTGCCCAAGAAAAATGAATCAGGAGAATTCCCGAGTCTGGTCTGGTGGCGATGAAAAGAACAACGACGAGTCAAGCAAGTCAATGAGTGCAAGGCTTGACCAAACTTCCACAGGCGATACTGTTGTGCATGCCGATGGAAAAATTGGCATTAGCATGCCCTCAGGCGAATATCTTCAACTCAATGGAACTAAAGACTGGGTCTTGAAAGATGCAAACGGCAATGAAATTGCTACCAACAGAACTAGCAACGGAGACCTTCCTGACGGTGCTGCGCTAGATCACGTAGTTCCGATTATGGGCAAGGGGTGGACTGTCTTGCGCTATCCAAATGGAGACACTGTGTGCATCGATAAAAACGGCGTCAACATCGAGCGCGATGGCAATCGCGTCAAGGTTCCATTCGAGCCAATTGCTCCTGCCGACAAATTCAATTAGTTGAACTTGTACATTCACGTCCAGACAAGATTGGCAAGTTCATTGCATTGGAGGTAAGATAGCCTGCATCTGAGGCTGATAAGTGACGATGCGATGAAATGGCAAAAATAGAAGATGACCTCTCTCGAAAAAGAGTAGATTTCGCGCTTCATATACGGTGCTGCATTTTGCGGCAGTCGTCGATGTTTGTGCTGGTCGTGTTGCTCTTGTTTGCATCGCTCATGCTTGCATCGCTCCATCCGGCAATAGCGGCACCATCGCATGGTGGGGCAAAAGCATCCCCAAGCCATTTTGCTTCGATGACCGAATTGCAAAAGTATTTAGACAGGCATCCCGACCTTAAAGTACTCAATATAAAAGGATGTTCGACACTCAAAAGTTTACCGGCTCTCCCAGCCAACCTTGAAAAACTTTCGGTAGTTGGTTGCATAGGGCTTAGTAGTCTTTGTGAAGAGTTGCCCAGTACATTGGTCGAGTTGCAAGTGAAAGATTGCCCTGCTCTGCTTGCTTTGCCGAATACAGATAAACTCAAGCGATTGGAAGTGGTCAATTGTAATCGTTATTTGAATTTGAGCTATCTCTCAACCAATCTAGTCATGAAGCAATTGATTTTGCGAGGGCCGTACATCTATCGAGTAGAAATTGCAAGTCGCTATCTCGAGACTATCAAGTTGCCTGATAATCTTGTGTTCTTGCAAATTGAACGATGCCCCTCTATGAACAATTTGCAGCTTCCTCAATCGCTGAGAGAGATGGTAATAACAAATGATCCGCAATATTACCTTGATCACCAGGACGATAAACTCGTGCCCGAAATTCCGAAGCTTCCAAAGAATATGCGCAGGCTGACTATTCTTGGTGGCGATGGATGGGTGGCTTTAAAAAAAATACCGCAATTGCCTGACTCGCTTACCCATCTTGAAATACGAAATTGCGACGAAATTGATCCACTACCTGCGCTACCTGCTTCATTGGTGCGTCTGGTGGTATTTGAATGTCAAAATTTGCACTCGATGCCGGCACTGCCGAAATCTCTCAAACAATTCGAGCTAGATCGAGCAGGCGTTCTGACCGCACTTCCGCCATTGCCTCCTGGGTTAAAGCAGCTGAAACTTGTAAACTGCTATAGCCTCAAGGAGCTGCCGAAACTGCCCAGTTCCCTCACCAGTCTCACAGTTGATTATTGCCTCAAACTCACAAAAATACCGCCTCTGCCAAAGTCGCTCAGACAACTTAGAGTTGTCTCCTGTCCAGCACTGAAGTCAGTCCCCAAGTTGCTCAAACATTGACAATTGCGCTTTGTCTTCTAGTATTACTTTGCCACCGGCGTTACAGCGGCGATGGAAGTGAAGATGGTAGGACGTGGCTCGGAATATCCTTAATAAATCCTGGAGACCGGGCGAAATCGAACTGCAGAACTGATATCTTTTCCTCTACCCTATGCAGTCTCAGAGTTGATTGTCTGAAACTCACAAAATGGAACGCTAATCTTCTAGCGTTCTGGATTAGCAGCTGTATCAGGCGGGATGATACGTTCAAACATTATAGAGTCGGTGCTGTTGCCTGGAAGTGGTGCCGTTCCACTTGAACTTTTCCATGTTTGCTCTGGAGGAGATGAACTTTCCTTTGGCGCTGTCATCGGTGTGTAGACTTTGCTGTGCTCCTCGACTTTGCTATGCTCCTCGACGAGTTTGTTTACAGGTGGCAATACAAAATTGTTGGAGTGTTCATTGCCTTTAGCTGAGACACTCTCATCTGTGCGCTGCTGAGGAGCAGTCTTCTTTGCTGTCAAATTGGGCGTTGCTTCCTTATTAATAGGATTAGTGTTAGTTGTTGTCACATTGTTCGCATTGGTATGTGTAGATTCTGCTGGCGCTTGCACTGAATGCGGCAAAGCTGCTCGGTTTATTGGTGGCATAAACTGAGTCCAAAATGGCGAATTGGCAGGAGGCATGGAATATTCGGTGGGCGGCGGTGGTGGCACAAACATCATGTTTGATGGCTTACTATGAGCGTTTTTTACATGAGGCTCGCTTGCTTTGTGTAATGAATTGGTCGCATGGTCGCTGCTATTGTGAAATGATTTCTTGAAAGTTTGCACTTTTGCAAACTCATGCGTTTTTTGCGGTGAGGCTACCGACAGCATTGGTGCAGCCTTCAGTCTCTCATTCTTTTGTGCTTTGGATTTTGGAGAGGGGACAATTTCAGTATGTGACTTTGCTGCAGTGTGATTGATGGGCAAGTGTGTCGGCGATTTTCCAGTGAATGTCATCGCTTTGTTGTTTACTGTCTGCGTGTTGAAGAGCTTTTCCACAACTCCGGGGAAGGCAAAGTATATTCCTGCCAGTGCCCCAATGGCGATTGAGAAAAGAACTTTTCCAAGTTTCGATTCATCTTTAATGGCATAGCGCAGCGGTTCAAAAGTGACCCTGCCCATTGAAACATTGCCCGCTGGTATTCTGTTTAGCGGAATTATGCTCGCCACATCATCGTCGAAAAAACTCAGCGACAAAGCGACATTCGTTCCATCTGAAAGCCGAAGCGTCAAGTCTGAGACAGAGGCGCGTTCGTCGTCATTAATCGGAACGCTCGTGCGCGCGCCAAGGCAAACAACGCGGTCTGACCCTGCCATCACAATTCGCTTTGCGAGCGTGACTTGCACTGTTGACGGCATCTCGAATTGCGCGTCTGGAGCGAGCTCCGTAAAAGTTTCGACCAGTGCATTGTTGCTGTGCTCGTCACGTTTTGAGCGCTCGAATGCGCTTGTGAGCTGCGTGTCGTTCATATTATTCACACCAGAGACTTTGAACTAAATTCCGTCCTTACACTATTCAAGCACGTTTTGTTCAATTCGACTTGGTATTTAGGCATCTTCTGCTATCGTTTTGTCAAGTTTGCGAGCACATATTTACGGGCATAAAGTCAACGCGCCGATATGTGCGCAAATAGTTACATGCGTCCGGAATTAATTGGATTGATCAACCCCAGACACTGCCTGAAGATGAACAAGCCAGAGAGACTTAATTGGATAAACGAGTTCCTGCCCACCGTCAAATTTGTGCAGCAAACAATCTGTGCAAAACCAATTGTCTTTTGGACTGTAGTCTTGCTGGGTCCGATTTCACTGTTCTTGGATGAGGGCATGCAGCTGTTTGAATTCGCATGCGAATGGATATTTGCATCTTTTCTAGGCGGTGAACTAATTCGAATCGCGTCTCGTAATAAACCATTCGACGAAGAACCACAGATTCCCGCGATACGATATGCAATTGAGGATTTTATCTATTTTCTATCATCATGTATTTTATACATTCTCTATTATCTTCCGGGACTCTGGTGGATCCTTATATCAAGCCTTTCGTCAGTTCTTTTCTTAATAGGCGACATGGGTTTAAACGGAAGCTTTTCTCGCAACCGCGAACTCATCAAAGGCTATTTCTGGGAATCTGCACGATATCTTCTTCCGGTTACGTTGCTTATCGTCTTGCCCTCTTATCTAATTCCTGATGGAGTAGAAACGTTTTTAGATAATGAACTAGAGTGCTGGTCTTACACGCTGCCTCAAATGGCGTTGCTGATGGCTTATCTTATTGCAAACATGATTTCCTGGAGCTGCTGGCTTGCGAGTCTGTCGTATCTGGTAAGACTGGTTGAATTTCTAGAGCTTCTAAAATTTCAAGAAGCTGGCGCTCAACTTGACTCCTGCAAGTGCGGCTGAGTCATTGTGAAAGATTTCCGGAGAAGCAAATTAGTGCTTTCCGCAGTGAATCTTTGGAATCGAAATCTTGTGCAGAATTTAACAGGAATAAAGTCACGCAGGTTTCACGCGTGGCTGTATACATTCACAGGATAAGGAAACCAGGAGAGATTTATGGACGTCTCCAGCTCATTAGGAAAAGAGAAAAGCAGTCTTGAAATGTTGGAAGACTATGCAGTGCCAGCTAAGCAAGCTGATGATTGTTTTTCAAAAAAGGCGCTTCGAGAAGTTTTATCTTTGTCGCTTGGTACGACGTCAGGCGCATTGAGTCGTGCCGAAGAATATCTGAGAGACCCTGTAGTTGCGGCGGAAGGAGTAGCCGTTCCTGCGGTGCTTGGTTCTGGCCTGGCAGCAATGAAACTTGCTGGTGGTCGCTGGGCTGCAGCCGCTGGCGTCGCAGTTAGTGCGACGGCAATTCTTGCTGGCGCAGATCTCGGGTTTAGAGCGAAAAAGGTCTTCGACAGTATCTCCGACAATTGGGACAATCCGACTCATTACCTGGAGAACAAGAAGCAGATTTCCACCTATCTCGGAGGCGCTTTGGTTGATTATGGAGTAGCACTTGGTTCTGGGAATGCGTCGATTAAATCGTTTAACAAATTCTTTGGGACTCATGAACTGCAGCTTCCTAAGCTTTCGCGAACGGACGAAACAGGTGCTATTAGCTCCGGTGAGCAACTGCGTCATGCCGTTTTAGTGCCACCACTTGCTTTTTCACTGAGCGATGAGAAAGACAAAGGATGAATCTAACAGCGCTTCGAAGCTGCATTTCAAGTTGCTGCGGTCGATGGGAAAGGAAATCACCAAATCAAGTAACGAAAAACTTTCCAGATAGATTCATCGCCGTTCTCTGTCAACTCCCGCACGTACTCTCCGTCATACGCATAATCTTCTGGAGTCTGCCGATCAAATTCAAGCTCGCAAGGCCAATACCCTTGTGCAAAACACATCCACCTGATTGCAAAATCTGGTGGCACTGCAATATCATGGTGCATCATCGTCGAAATAATCGACGCCGTCACAACCGCATCGTACTTAGCCAGTTCCAATGATGCAAGAAGCTGTTCATTTTTGTACTCCAGCTCGTCCTCGTCCGCTTCGTCCTTCGCAAGCTGCTTCGAAACCTTCTTGAATAACTTCTCCGCCGCACTCTCAATTGCTGGAAATATGATCGCTTTCAATCGCTCTTCTGTCTCATCCAGCGTATTGCTCCATTCCGGATTTGCCCTCAAGATATCTTGGAACGCTCCCTGTCGTTCAGCGAGCACGGGCTCCGCGTCATCCGCTGTGGGCAACATATTAATATCCATCTCAGAGAATGCAATCGTAACCTCGCTGCCATTTTGCGGATCAATCCATTCTAGCGTTCTACCAAAGATTGCATCGCCGGACTTTAGGGGTTTGCCAAAGGTTAGCTCTTTGCCGCATTTGCTCAACCAATCAACTGCTAGTATCGATTTCTCAAAATCCGTTACCTCTAAAGTTTTCGCATTGGACAACGCCTGCGGATTCGTCAATATTTCAGTCAGCTGTTTCTTTGCGGACTGGCGCTCTTCATTAAGTTCTTTCGTGGTGGCATCAACTGTCGCCAATTCCGCCGCCAATTCTATACCGAACGTTTTCTCCGCCTGCTTGTAAATACTCGCAGCATCATCATATCGTTTGAGCTCAATCAACATCGCCGCATGCATCTTAAACGCATTTGCATCTGCATGCTTGCATTTCGATGCTTGCCGATATGCTTCGCAAGCACCATGTATCTCCCTTGTCTTTACCAACGTGTCTGCGTATTTCATCCACGAGGCGCAGTCATTCTTGAGCACTTCGCTGAGTCGCTGTAAATATGGTGCAGCACCCTCGTAATCCTCGGCATCATAGGCCTGATCACTGAGAAACCTCAATGCCGCAACATTCTTGCTGTCATTCTTTAACGCCCGTCGAAACGCCGCTTGCGCTTCCTTCTGATTTTGCTCTTTCAACTCCTGCTGCGCCAACGCCGCCCATACAGCGCCACTATAATGCTTTATCTCTGCATACTCGCGCAAATTTGTGAGCGCATCCGGTAAGCGCTCCAAATTCCGCAACGTATCCTCTATCTCTTCCTGTTCATCATCCATTGCTGCTGATCTCTTCATTCTCTATGCCATATCACGCTGTCTACTCGTGCCAACCTAGATTCACTTAATGACATTTCTGTGACCTCTCTTTCGTACATTTCCCCCTCTGCGCGAAGCCTACGCATTCGCTAGCTTAAACACGGTGGACCCAAGTCGATGCATTCCCCACGGCATGAATCAGTAAAAATTCATTTTTCGAACTGTGATTCGGTCGTCAGAAGCGCTTTTCGCTAACCTTGGATTTAGGTTTTGGAGTAGAATAATTGCTCCTCTCACCATAAGACCTGCCTACTTTCGTAAGCGAGGACTCCTTAGGCAATATGGTTATCACCGATAGTCAAACCGCTCATCAACGATTGTGCAGGATGAATTTCACTGCTTTGATTATTGTGCTTTTGATTTTTCTCCTTCAGCCACTAGAAGGAAGAGCTGACAGTGTTTCTTCAAAAGAAAGACAGATACAAGTTACGTTAACAGCCGATGAACCTGTGGCTCAAAAGCACTCTGCTAGAGTTGTTGAACAAAAAATCGAGGGTGAGGAACTTCGCAATTTGCTCCATCAGTTACCTCCATTACAAGAGAGCCAAAATCAAAATCTTTCATTCCCAAAAGTTACAAAGTCAATGCCACGTCCATTGGCGTCTGTGGAAATTCCTGAGCTCAAGCTAAAGTCAACAAAGATACCGACGGAACCGTGCACGACACAATTCTTGCTTCCGCTTCAAGTAGATAGAATTTCACCAAATGGAAAACTCAACGATCGCACTCACGCCAGTTTTCTTGTTCATTTCAACCAAGATATGGTGGCACTCACATCGGTTGACAAAAACAATAGTTATGTTCCTGTGAAACTTACTCCCGAAATTGCAGGAAAGTGGCATTGGAGCGATACGAAAACCCTAAATTTTGTTCCGAATACCGACGTGTGGCCCGGTTCAACTACCTTTACCGTAAAGGTACCAAACGGAGTCACTGCATTAGACGGAGCGGTAATTCAGCCAGAGTTCAAAGGGACATTTGCAACAACTCCTCTATGGATGAAATTCGTACAGTGCGGGCAATATCGGAAAGGGAAGCCTCCTTTGCTCATGGTCACTTTTGATCAGGCAGTTGATCCGTCCACAATTTTGCAGCATATGAATGCAGCGATAGTTTTAGAAAACAATAGAAGGGAGCCAGTGGAACTTGAGCTGGCTACACCTGACGAATATACAAATGATGCGAACATCAGTGGTTCATTGGAACATAATGATGGCAGCAAGATTGTGCTTAAGTGCAGTAAGTCTCCAAATGCCGATCAACAAATCGCGATTGTATTGAAAGCTGGTGCTCATTCGAAAGAAGGTCCAATTGCTACTGAGCAAGACCAGGTTCAAACTGTAACGCCTGAACAGAAATTTCGAGTCACTTCTTGGTCGCCCTTGACCATGTACAACTCAAACAGTGAATCCATCAGCTATATGATCGCATTCTCGGAATACATTGAAGACGATGCAGACATTGGACGATTTGTACATGTGAGTCCAAATGACCCGAATGCCAAAATTAAGGCTTTTGGACGTGAAATTTTAATTGAAGGTCTACGTCGAGACAAAAATTATTTGCTTTCAATTTCAGGAGCAATCCGCTCTGCTGATGGGCAATCGCTCGGCAAGAGTTTCAGAACCTCGACAAGGTCGAAGCACTTTGAACAAGATTACAAAATCACCAGCGATGATTTAACCCTCCGTTGCTCGAACAATTTTTTGATTGCACCATCAGATCAACTAAATACTACGGTTTTTAGCTGCGGGTTCGAAAAACTAAAGGTTTCCGCTTTTTCAGTAGACATAAACGACTTTGAGCAATTTGTTTCTTCCGTTGGAATCAGAGACGATTACGAAAATAGCAACTCAGAGGCTTTGCTGAATTTTCTGGAAGGCAAAAATCTCATCAAGACATGCCAAATGCCGACAGTTGAAAGTGGGCCATATGACAGGAAAACAATAATTGACCTGACTCCTTTCGTGCAGAATCGAAGAGACCGAATTCTGATGCTGTTTGAAGGTAAAGCATTCGATAAAACAATGCGATATTGCCAGTGGATTGAATTGGGCAATATGGCATTGAACTGCTGGTCAAATAGCAATGAATTATCAGTATTGTGTAGCGATGCCCGAACGGGAACTCCGATTGCAGATGCTGAGCTGTCTGTTATAACTAAGGCTGTCGTAGCAAGCATTGGTAGAACCAACAAAGAGGGTATAGCTAAATTGCCCCTTCCGATGCAGCTTGACGGCGAGCCCATTCTGGTTGCCAAAACCGCTGACCATTCTGTATTACTCCCAAAATTGGAAATTCAAACTGCGAAAAAATGGTTTGAGTGGTATGTGATGCACGATCGGGGAGTTTACCGACCCGGTGAGCAGCTTTTCTACAAGGGGTGGCTCAGGCAGCTAGACGACAAGATTGGGGCTGAGTACAAGCCTCCGGATCAGAATTGCAAAACGATAATTGCAGTGGGACGCGATGCAATGGGCACTGAGGTGTATCGTGAGCGCCGCCCGATTAATGAATTTGGTGGTTTTGACGGGGCGTTCAGCATCCCCAAAACCTCAAGCCTTGGAATTTTGCGAGTTCGCTTTGAGCTGGAAGGTACGAGCCAAGCAAAACAGATCGCGGTTAACTTGCAGGAATTCCGCCGTCCGGAATACACTGTGAGTCTTTCTCGACTAGACAAAAATGATGCCCTCTTGGGAGAGCCCATTCATTTTCTGTGCGAGGCTAACTACTTCTCTGGTGGCGCCGCCAATAATGCAACCTGCAACTGGACTGTTGATGTAGAAAGGGCTTATTACGAGCCTCCTGGCTGGCCGCAGTTCAGCTTTGCTTGCGCCGACAATACCGGAGAACTAAAGAAGACTGCCATATCAACCAAAACAGACATTACTGGAAAGTCGATGAGTACGGTTGTCCTTAATGGCAACTACGCTGGACCTGTGCGCCTGAAAATAAGGAGCACCTTGATGGACTTAAATAGGCAAGCACATGAGGAAGGCAGTGCTGTAAATGTCCACAGTTGCCACTATTATGCTGGCATCAAAGGTGAATGCAGAAATAATAGCAAAAATGCACGCTTGGAGTTTTGTGGGCAGCTCATAGTAACAGATCTACAAGGCTTAGCCCGAGAAAACAAGACTGTTAAACTTTCGCTCTGTCAAGTTGATGAAAAGGAAAAACATGACAGTGCAATCATTGAAACGAAATCAGTTTCATCATCATCAAAACCTACAGATTTCGTGTTCGGCGTTGAGTCAGGCAAGCAGTATTCGGTCATAGCTGAAATAACAGACGAGCAGCAGCGTGTGCAACGCTCAATCTATAGATTTAAGGCAACGCTGTCTGAGAAAAATGATTTTCCGATTGCTGTTCATAGCGAGGATGGCAATTTGGAAGAATTGCACCTAAGTGCAGATCGCGTTGAATACAAGCCGGGAGAAACTGCGCAAGTTGAGATCTGCTCCCGAATTGCCGATGGGGTTGGACTGGCAACAGTCGAGCAGCCCGGCACAATTGTGACGATACCATTCCATGTTCAGCAGCATAGTGCTGTTTTACAATTTCCTATTGGTTCTGCAAAAACCGCGATGAAACTAGACGCGTTCGTTTTGGGCAAGCTGGAAAAGACAGCTTTTGCAAAGATGAATGTTCAAACACCAGAATTCGCGTTTTGTGACAAGGGCAGCCTACGCATCAAAATCAATTCCCAAAGTAGGCGATTGAATATTGTTTTGCATCCTGACTCAAAAACGAAATGTCCTAATGACAATTGTGTAATTACTGCTCAGGTGCGTGATGCGGATGGAAGCTTGGCACCTAATTGCGAGGTGACGCTGTTTGTGGTGGATGAAGCCGCACTTGCATTAAGTGATTATCGGCCGACGAATCCTGCGGATTTATTTGAAACTCCTCCAAAATTCAATCTTGCGACGAATTCTCAAGATTACCTTAGTACCAACGTATTTTTTACTGCTGCTTTGTCCCAAATCAGGGGACAGCTAAATGAATTACAGGGAGAAAACAGCCATTCGTATCGTACTGAGATCAGAACAAATTTTGCTCCGACTGCAATCTTCAAGGCGTCGCTAGTAACAGATGCCGATGGAAAGGTGCAAACCTCGTTCAATCTTCCCGGCAGCATTTCAAAGTATAAAATTTATGCCTTTGCCGCCGACAAAGGATTTCAATTCGGAATGGGCGAATCTGAACTCTTCACTCAATTGCCGCTCGTGCTTCGTCCGTCTCCGCCACGCAGCCTTAATTTGACAGATCAATTTGAAATGCCAGTGGTAGTCCAAAATGCAACCGATCAAGACGAGACCATTTCAATTGTTGCACGCGGAAATTTCGCAAATTTGAGAAGTGGTAGTGCCAGGAAGGTTCTTGTTCCGGCAAGAGATCGTGTCGAAGTTAGATTCCCCTGCGTGGCAGATCAAATTGGAACTGCTCAATTCCAAACAATAGCTCGATCTACGCACCACTCTGACGCCGCTCAAATCTCAATCCCAGTATTGTTGCCTAACAGCAAAGAAACTTTTGCAACATATGGTTCAGTTTCTGAAGATGAAACGTTGGCGCAAAAGATTGAATTACCTGCAGACGTGCTGAAGGATTATGGTGGTCTCGACTTATCAGCAAGCAGCGCTCAATTCCAGGAGTTGAATGATGCTTCCAATTACATGCAGAATTATCCTTATGATTGCTCAGAGCAAGTTGCTGCAAGAATAATTACCTTGTCCACCCTTCGGGATTTGCAAAGCTCCTTCAAAGCTGCCGTTGCCGCAAAAAATTATTCGCCGGACAGTGATCTTGCTATTTTGGCGAAGCGTCAAAACAAAGATGGGAGTTTTTCGCTGTGGCAACGGGGCGAAAAGAGTTATCCGTATGTGTCTATTTTTGCGACGCACGCACTGGTTGTGGCAAGAAATTGTGGATATGTCGTGCCTGATTCGTTGATTGACCAGGCGTCGAATTATCTTAAAACAATCAAGCCTTCCGATAATCGCACGCTGTCTGCAAATCTTTGTGCTTATGCTCTTTTTGTGCGCAGTCTGCTAAAGGAAGATGTGACTAAGTCCGTTACTTCACTCTCAGCCGAATTGAACAGCCTTTCTCCTGAAGGAATAGCTTGGCTGCTTCACGCGATTCCTGCGCAGACTGATGATCACCTGCGAGCGGATCTTAAATCAAGATTGTTCAACCAGTTATATGAAACTGCGTCAACAGCTGGTTTGAAATCGAGCGATGCTTTGTATGGTTATAATCGATTTTCACTGTTTTATTCTGATGCGAGAGCTGATGCACTTTTGCTGGACACACTGGTCGATGCTGATCCTTCGGATGTCGTAATTCCGAAGATTGTGAAAGGTTTGCTCTTGAAACGCACAAATGGACATTGGCTCAACACACAAGAGAATGCCTTTGCATCGCTGGCACTAGCCCATTACTTCAGCAGGTTTGAATCGGAGATTCCGAATTTTGATCTGAGGGCCTGGTTTGGCGAAAATTACATTTTGGGCAAAAAGTTTGCTGGGCGAAGCCTCAGTGCAGAAAAGATAATGTTGCCGATGGATAATTTGAAGTCTTGCCCAAATCCCTCAACTCTAACTCTGCAGAAAAACGGAAAGGGCAAGCTCTATTACAGGCTGGCACTGAATTACGCGCCAAGCAACCCGATGGTCAAAGAACATAACAATGGATTTGAGGTGAAGCGGGTCTATGAATCGCTCAATGACGGGAGTGATGTTCGTTGCGATGCTAGCGGCATCTTGCACGTCAAAGCAGGTGCGATGCTTCGTGTAAAATTGAACGTTCGGGTTGATGGAGCGCGCTTTCATTCTGCGCTTGTTGATCGTCTCCCTGCTGGATTTGAACCCGTAAATATGGCGTTGCGTGGCGCTGTTAAAGTGGGCGATAGCAAGGGTTTTGACGAACACTGGTACGACCACGAGAATCTGCGTGACGATAGAGTCGAAATTTTCGCCAGCCAGCTTGCGCCGGGTAGTTATACCTACAGCTATTATGTGCGTGCAACCACTCCCGGTCGTTTTATTGCTCCGCCTGCAAATGCTGAGGAAATGTATAATCCTGAGACTTATGGCAGGTGTAGTGCATCGGCAGTTGTGGTTGAGTGAAGTGAACCTTCGAAGTAAATCTGCGCAGAGGGTGACTTTGGAGCTTTTGCAAGAATGCTCCGGAGATGTAGCGGGCAAAACCAACTCTGACCGAGCTAGACAAATTACTTGAAAATTCTGCTTAGGATGGAATTCTCGCGGCTTGGAGTACTTTTTCGAACCTCCCTAGCTCTTTGAAAATCGGGTATATTGAATTCTAAGGTTCGTGTTCATTACCTTCTAAGCGAGAACGTGCATTAAGACCCGGGCCAAAGAAAGGTGGCTAAAATCACAAACTCGGTGACCCGCATGGCTACAGCATCTGATGAATATCGCCAACTGGTAAATAGTTATTTTCAACTGTATACAGATAATACTGATATACATGATCATTTCGAACACCGATTTGCCTGGTGGTATCCCTCGGCTCATCGCGATTGGACAAATGAATTGCGAAAGAATTCATTTTTGTTACCGACGGATCTAATTAGGATTTCTGCTGCGATTCCAAATCCAATCAAACTGACACCGGCTAGACTTTTACTTGAAAGTGGCATTGCCGCAACTCCAGCAGTGGCAGTGACTGATGCAAGAGCCGGTTTCGCAATGCTTAGGTATGGATGGTACTTTCGGGAAGTTCTGGAAGGGCAGCTCCTGGTTCTGCCTTCCGAATGTAATGAAATGGAACCGCGACTAAAACAAATCATGGCCGAGGAATTAGGTGCAGGGTTAGCATACTTTGTCTTACGTGAGTACATGAAAATCGACTACTTGTGCGATGTGTTTTCTATCATGAAGAAGGGATTAATAATTGCGGTGAATCAAAGCAAGAAACGTCCAGACTTTTGTGGTTTAGACGAGAATGATCATCTCACCCTTGCTGAGTGCAAAGGAACGCTGACAGGTGTCAAAGAGATTCAGAAAGCATTGCGGAGAGGAAAAAAGCAACTCGCTGCTGTTAAGCCTGCACGACTGCAGCAAAGTAAAAGCAATTTTGTTCTCGGTACGTTTTTTTCAACTCTGAACTCCGGAGATCCAAGCATTCTCAAAATTACTGATCCTGAGGCAGACTTTTTAGGAGAAAACATTTCAGAGGATATTGAAACATTGATCCGGTGCAGCTACGCCAAAGTTTGTCGCTATGCCAGCAGAGACAAATTAGCAGAGTTACTTCTAAACCATAATGATTGGCCAGTGGATTTGGATTTTTTGGAAAGTCCAGACAGGAATTACTGTCCGGTAGGGTTGGACCCATTCGGCAATTTAATTGTGTTGCGAAGATCGGTTTTTAGAATCTTAGCTCAAAATTCAAGTGGAAAGTTACATCAGCGCCTGGGAGAGATAGAGAATGTTGAAAGAGGCAAACAGTCCTTATCTAATGGCGTTTCAATGATCGCGCCGATTTGAGTAAACTGGGAAATAGTGATCATTCTCTACTGTTCAACATTTTTATCTCCGAACATTGCAATAGGAGCTAGTGCTCCATTGGACATCATCTTCCGCCGAAGCGCGACTGAATCCTAATGCTCGAATTTGTCTGCCATCTTCAGCCTTTTGTAAAGTCCTGTCCCTCCATCGAGACGAAAAGTTTGGCGATTGGGATTGGATTGTGATATTTGCAAAGAATGATAGTCACAGATCCAAATAGCGATCAGCGTATGCAGATCCTTCTTCTTTCTTGCCCTGTTTGAAACACACATAAGCCAAGTGTTTATTGGCTTCTCGCCTCATCTTATCAATGCTAAGGGCTGCCAAAAATGATTGCTCAGCTTTACCCAATTGCCCCATACGCTCATAACAAAGTCCCTGATTGAAACATGCCTCAAATTGCTTGGGATTGTCTTTTATGGATAGCTTGTAATTTGCAGCTGCCTCTCTCCATCGACTGTGATTCTGTAGTTTCAATGCCTCTGAGAATGCAGGTGCACAGTCAGAGGATCTGCACGGGAGAGGTTTCCTATCTTCAGCAGTTAGCTGCACAGCTCGCTGGTATTTAGTTGATGATGGCTCAGCACCCGTGCATATGCCTGTGCTCTGCCAGAGAATAATTCCTGCCAACCAGACCACAATAATTTTTGCCTTGATTCCATTGCATTTCATAACTTAAGTATGACGCTGTTCTGGATAACGGTCAAAGTTGAGCAGTGTGCTTCAACTAAATAAATTCGCTTGGAAAGAGTGAATTGTCAAAATTGGAATTTTGTTACTGTGCTAACTTATTGCCAACTCAAACACGAAGGGCTTCGAGTGTAACACCTCGAAACCCTTATAATTACTTCGCGCCCAGACAGATTCGAACTGCCGACCCCATGGTTCGAAGTCCTGAGGACATGATGTATTTAGGTATTTCATGCGTTGATGCGTGTTGCGAAAAGCAAGCCCTGACGGTATTCTATACATAAGACCTGTTGATAGATGTTTTAGTTGTTGACGAAATTCATGACACTGGTCTGCTGTGGACAAGTCAAAACCACAAATTGACATGAAGCAATCCAATGGTGCCTCATTCTGATCTGTTTCTTGTCGATCGATAAATGGTCCAACAATCCCTGCCCCTATTGGCTTTTACAGGTTCCAGTATAGCTGAAAATAAGAGCGCCATACAAGGCATAAGCACCGTGGGTAGTGGCATTGCAAAGAGAATTAATCAAGCGCTTACGCTGTCCATCAGCTTGATCAAACGGTCCACGAGTTCGTCACCATCAACATCAACAAATTCAGCCCACATTTTGCATCTGTCGGAGAAAAGCCACTGCCAGAGCTGCTCAATCTCGTTAGAGTCGAGCTTCCCTTTGTTGATTTGTTTGGCGTCAATGACCGCCTGGTTTAGTGTTCTGGCTACTAAGTTCTTTAAGCGGTCGGCAAAGAAAATGTCTTCCTTGCGGATTGACGGCGCTGGTTTCTCTGCTTGCAGACGTTGATGAGTTGCTGGCTGTGCCAATACGGTCAATCCTTAAGAGCATGCAGTCAATTCCAAGATTAGCGACAATAGCTAAGCCAGGCGAGTGGCAAGCCAATTCAGCTTGCATCTAACATTGTTCTTTCAGAGCCGGGGTATACTTCGGATATGAAACGGTTCGGTGGTTACTAGTGGTGAACTTGTTGCGAAAACGCTGGATACAGTTATCAGTCATCGTTGCATGCGCTGCTGCTGGCTTTCTCGTTGGTGGTGGAACAACCTTCTTCGGTGATGATGGCATAGATCAATTGCTTTACCACAGCCCATCTGAGCGAGAAAAAATCCTAGAAATCGGGATGCTGTTTGTGTTTCATGGCGGCGCTGGAGCGGTTGCAGGCTCGTTAGTTGCAGTTGCAGCCCTCGCTATCTTTAACGCAAAACAGAGAGAAACTTAGTCCCAGTCCGGTGCTTTGATTGCATCCATCTGGGTAAATACATGATTGACCTGTTTTGGGTCTGGATTATAAGCAAGAATCAGAGCTTCATTTTTTTCGCCTTTGTTCCAGTGTTCGTTGACTAACTTCCAGGTGGAGTCATTGATATAGCTTGGCTTTTGTTCTGACTTGATGCCTCTTATTACGTCAGCAAAATATGCAGCCACAAACATAGGTGCCTTAGCCGGATCTTCGGCATTCTTTACTGCTTCACTTGGGTCACCCAAGACGTTAGAGAATTCTTTTGCAAGTGCATTTATGTTTCGCACTTGCATTTGTGCCGGTCCAACTGATTCGGTGTCTCGAAATGGCCAGTTGTCGTGTTTTTGGATGTAGTGGTCTGGTCCAGTGTCTACAACGTTCTTGTAGTAATACTGTTCATTTCTAATGACCGCAGCCACAAGGTAAGGATCAATCTGCCCCTTCTCTTGTCCTAGCTGGCTCGATATCTCAGGAAACATTTGATTTGATGCAAAAGCCGCGCCGTAGTCAATGAAGTCGTCTTCTCTCCCTCGATGAGGATGCTCCCACTGTCCGCCCAGTGGAGGTTGTTCAAACTCGGCAAGCTCGGGATTTTTTGCTGTGTCACCTGCCCTGCCCGCAACATTACCCGCCTGGTCTAAGGCTTGTTTGCCTTGTTTGATAATCTTATTCCAGTCTTGAGCCGTCACTTCATCAGGGTTGTATTGACTATCGCCAACTTTGAATTTTCGCTCTTGTGGCTTAGTTTCTGCGGTGTCTGTTGAAGTTAGTACCGGTTGTTGACCAGGTGGAATAGTGGAATCGCCAATTGCCTGAGCGATCAATATCGGCGCGTCTTGTGTCTTCGCCATCACTTGCTTGCCGAGTTCCTGGATCTGCTTTTCACTCAAGGTTGCTTTGCTTGGTGGTCCACCTTCGATAATGCCTTCTATCGTTGGGGTGCCGAAGTCTTCGTGTGTCTTCGACCTGCCGCCTTGCTGTCTAAACTCTTTTCTAAAGCGCGCGTCCTTCGTTAGGGTCTCCGTATTGGCTGCCATGTCTTCAGCTTTTACGTCTCCACGCAGAGTATTGCTGGCACGCTTCTCTGTCCGGTCAGCCTTACTTTCTTGCGAACTCTGGCTCTCAAACGGGTTATTTGCTTTGGATTCACTCATTCCATTGTTGCTTCCATGACGATCCTTCTTAGGTTGTACCCTCAATCACGTGGGCTTTTTTTACCCGCTCAACTTCCGCATTGCTTTAGTCTCTTCCACGTTTTTCCCCTTTTGATGCTTCTAATGCTAGTCAGTGTCACGTCATAACGCAGTGCCAATGTCTTTGCACTATCGCTGCTTCGAAGGATTTCGTTTACCTGCGTTTCGGTCAGCTTGGTTGAGCCGTTTTTGCAACGACGGCGTAAGCTCTTATCTTCGTTGTTGTCGGCATGATTGCCGGGCAACAAATGATATGGATTACAGCACACGCCGTTATCACAAATGTGGCGCACCACTTCTGGCAAATGTTCATATCGTAAATAGTATGCGACCCTGTGAGCGGGCATGTTCACCTGCAAAGCCAGGTAGCCAAATCGCTTCTTAGCATGATCTTTGCTGGTTGATTTCGAGCCCTTGAATCGCCAGCACTCGTTTATATCGCCGGTCACATCGACATGAGTCCAGAATTTCTTGGCGTGATACTTCACAAGCTCCAACTTCATCAGCTCGATCTCGTCAGCGTGCTTCGCCATGAAATCATCAAGCCGACATTTTGCAAGCATCGCTGTTACGTTTGCATCTTCCATACGTGATAGATATACCCGCAAAACAATATCAGGCGCTGTTAGGTGAGCACGTTTAATACCAGCATTTCCAAAAATTTTGCAGAAAATTTTCAGAGGGGCGAAGCGTTGGGAGATACCAGCATTTGAAAATTGATCGCGCTGTTTACAGGTAGGGTAGGGACCCATTTGACCGATCTTTCGTTTGGGGGGTACCGGCACCCTCGCCTACCCCAGATGGTGGGCACCTATTGCCTAGCCAGCCAGTGGAGCCAGGTGCTGTCGTCGCTGGTGTTGTTGTTGATACTGTTGGAGACGGGCAAAGCACTGCCGCTGGTGCGTGGCTGGCGCACTGTGAAATGGATTGTGCTGTTGGTGTCCTCGGTATCGCTGGTATCAACGCCGGTAATCTCTCGGTACCAATCTCGGTGCCAAAAACTTGACCACATTCTAGATGAAGTGATGGACAGAGTTGCTATTCCCCAACGCCTGTCAGCTTCTCGGCTGCTCGCTTAACAATGCCAGACAAAGAATAGACAGAGACGAGAGCTAGCGAGGTTGGCGCACCACGTATCGCGAGAGTTGTCGACAGTCGCCCCGATTACATAGGCTCGTTGGAGTTAATAAACCTCATCACTTCTAAATAGAAATGATAGGTACAGATTGGTACATGGTTGGTACAGTATTGGTACAGTTTATAACTGCTCTCTTTCTCTGATGTTTAGTGCTTTCTGGTTATGTTGGTACATCAGGTACAGTGGATGTCTCGTTGTAATTTATTTTCGGCTTCTTTGATGGAAACAATCCTGCAAGAAGCATAAATCCAGCACAAATCATGAATGCTTTGAAATAGTCTTCACCGTAATATTGGTGACCAAGGCTAAATCTGAATGGGATGAGTGGAGTCTTAAATTCGCGAATTTCTTGCTCACGTCTTTCTTTAGCTACTTCCCATTGTTCTGGTGAAGCATCCCTGCCTAAGCCATAACTCGTTATACAGTCCATCTCGTCACAATATTTCTCATCAGGCATGTGCATAGGAAAATGCGGCGGTGCAGTCATTGGCACTTCCGATACGGTTGCGCCTCCGCCCATTCCTATAAGTGTTACAGCGAGCACTATTTTTTGAACAACGTTCAATCTGAATTGCATTCTATTATTTCCAACGTACTAAAAATTAATATGACACTGGCATGACACTGACTCGAAAATGTCTACCCCATAAAAAGAAGAAAACCCGCCTGAAATGCAGACGGGGGAAAGATTCGCGCCCAGACAGATTCGAACTGCCGACCCCATGGTTCGAAGCCACGTACTCTATCCAGCTGAGCTATGGGCGCTTATGATGCCAAGAAGGCGATGTGCTGGCTTGATTATAGAGCATTCGGACCCCACAAACACAAACCTCGCAAATAATGCGACGAATCTTGCTCCAGCAGCCGATTGTATACAATCTATGAATGTATTTTAGCTTTCCCAAAATTGTCAGGCACTGCCCCTAAAATTATGGTTGTGCTCGTAAACATCAGCGGGATGTACAAAAACAATTGGACTTTAACCCCGCAAGGGGGAGGACGCTAGATGCTTAATTCTACAAACAAAAACATCATGGGCAGTGTGATGCCCGGTCGCGCAGTTTCAAAAATTACTGGTGGGTACATTGTTGAGGCGCCAAATTTGCCTAACAAGCGGGGCTTTGTGCCAGAGCCGAATACACTTTCAATTGGCTCCGAAATTTTAGTAAAAGTTGTGGGCAATCATCAGGGAATGCCTTTGCTGCACCCTGTTTTTGGCGGGTTTCGCTAAACTGAATATCGCTACTGATGCTGCAGTACCATCTGCGGTGCTAGTCTGATGGCGTGCCCGATCCCATCTGCATCGCAAAGCACAAGAAAAATGCGTTGAAAACGACGAATGCAATGACTGCCACCCAAATCGCCCATGGTGGCAGTTTTCGTTCTACTGGTGGTTGATGGTCAGGCAGGTCGTCGTCATCTTCGTCAATGCCTTGCGCGCCCGTCGCCACACCGGCTGATTTTTTCTCTTCGCAGTTGCCATCGCTATTACTGGCTGCTCCACCTGACCCGGCTGCTTTCGCGGCTCCCGAGACATTTGCCGCGCCCGCAGCATTCAGACTACCCGCAGTATTCGGCGCAGCCGCAACATTTGTCGCACCACCACTCGCCGCACTCAAATCTTCCCCATCGCTCCCCGGGCTAAAGTCGAGCTCCTGATTCAGCGCGCCATTGGCTTCATGCTTCGATGAATTGCCGCCACTGTTAGCCGATGATTTTGATTGCTCTACGTCCAAGGTTCAATCTCCGCAGTCCAAATCGCGCAATCTTAAGCCAAGCTAAGATCTTCTCTTGATTTGTCCATCCATTTTACTCCATATATTTGGCAACATCTGGAATATAGTTTGAATTTTCACGTGAGACAGCCATGCCAAAGTGCTTCAAACGCTCTTTGCCGTCGGTGTCGTGCCAGCGCTCGACAAACTCTTCAGTCGGCACGTATGCAAAATTGCCCAGAGTCGATGGGTCCATGAAAAAAATGTTCTTCTCATCGTAGCCCACCGCAACCACATAATGCCCGTCGTCCCAATCATCAGCATATGACCTGGGCTTGTCCTTCCAAGCTTGCAACAGGCAGATGACAGGCAATTTCTTATCGAGCAAAGCCTTCAAATCAGCAATCGCCATGTCTTTATGAATATCAACATGCAAGCCCAGCTGTTCAGCATGCTTTGCGATGCGCGCATATGCTGTGCCGTCGTGCGTGTTCGCTTTCAATTTTTTCGCAAGTTCATCCTCGCGAAATTCGATGCCGTAGTATGCAAGAACGCTCTGCAGCGCTGCCACTCCGCATGTGTAGCAAGTTGCTTGTCTGGTTAGCGGCAGGTGAATCAAATTCGCCGGCAGCTTTATGGGCTGCTTTGCGCTTTCCTTTGAGTCTAACGCCAACGCCACATCAGTCCCCGTGAGGAAAAGCGAAATCAGTAAAGCCAATATTCCAGACTCAGCAATCCGAAACTCAAACATCTAATTTCTCCGCCAAAACCGCGCTTATTCTATCAGGCTTAAAGTCGAACAACCCATCGGATCAAAAGCGAAAGGAACACGCACAACTCTGCGCTCCCTCAACCAAGGCGACCCACCTGTAAAAACGGAAGAACAACTCTGCGCTCCCCTCAAAGAAGGCGACCCACCAGCCAAACGGCAGCACAACTCTGCGCTCCCCTCAACGAAAGCGATCCACCACTAAAAAACGAAAGCCCCACTCCCGCCTACATCATACTCAGCGCCATAATCTGCTGATAAATACGCTGGTCCATCTGCGCCAAAAATTTCTTGCCGTTCTTCAGCACCACAAGCGCGCAAACTTCCTTCCGATTCCCCGCCGCAATATACCCAGCCACCGCGCCCCACGGTCCCAACAGCATCAATCCGCCCACCGTCAGCCCCAGCGTCTTAGCCAGGTCTTTCACATTCTCTTGCGTCTGAATTTGCACCGACTGAATTTCCCCAGCCAGCGACATGCCCTCAGTCAATCCTGCCGATTGGTCTGGAGTCAAAATTCCGCCCTGAAAATCCCAGTCTCCATGCTGAATGTCGCCCGCCAGCACTTTCACTTTCTTCCAATCGAGCGAGTCGTTTACTTCTTTTTTGATCTTGTCGAAAAAGCCCATGTTCTGCCTCGTTGCTGTAGTATCGACCCGTTGATTCCATAATCACATATTTTGCAGTATTTCCTGCCCAGCCAGCAAAAACTTCTGCCCCGATTTATCGCGCATCGCGATCATCTTCATGCCGCAGACTTCAATTTCGTCGCCATCGATGAAGTGGTGCGATTCTTGCATATGCCGCGCCGCATCTTCGCGGTTCACCGCCACAAACAGCGGAAAATAGCCGCTCAGCCTGCCCTGCCTGCACACCAGTATGAGCTGCGAGTCTCGACTGCGCATCCAGCGCGAGCCGTCGGGCAGCATGCGCAGCTCGTTGTTGAGCCCCGTTTGCTGCATAAACTTGGAATAGCTCGCCGGGTCATGCACGAAAGACACAAAAATCATCTGAGTCAGCACCTTGCCGTCCTTCACCGGCGCTGCCGGGGGCGCTGAAGCCGGCGCCGCCTGATTGCGCCGCCGTTCTGCCATGCTGCGCCGCAACATCACCTCGCAAGTGCGCTGCTTGAAACGCACCGAGTCGTCTGTGTTGCCCGCAGACTCGATTTCTTTGGCAATTCTCTGCAACTCGGCGGCGAGGTCTTTCTGGTTTTTATTGACGCTCTCTTCGATGACCAAAACCAGGTCTAAGAACAATTTGTCCGCTTTCTCACTATCAAGCTCAGAAAGTGCCGACTGCGCCTGGTCATGATATTTGCTGTTTGCCGCCGAACTCAATTTCGATTCTCCAAATGCCTATCTCCAAATTATTTCCCCTAATTCGACCAATTAACTTTCAATTGTGTGAGATGTTTCTAATATTTGGGCATGATGTTCGGGGAAGCTGTGCTGGGAACACGGACTGAGCGTTTATGACACTTCAGGATTCGTTTAAGAACAAAATGACTGGAGTTAAGGCTGCCGACAAGTTGGCGCCTCTCAGTCACACGCCTACTCCCGAAGATTTGCGTTTTAGCATGCTCAAAGCCCAGCGCGATGTTGGGCGTCCTATAATCTTGAGCTGGAAAGAGAAAGACGACACGTTTTTGCTCACAGTCACCCTGGCTGCCGGCGCCACCGAGCCCACCTGGATTTTGCACGTCGGGCACGAAGACGATTCTGCCATTGTTTGGATTTACACCACGGCTGATGCCCAGCTCATCCACAGCCTTGTCACCCAGATGGACCAGAGCGAAATGCCCAAGGCCATCATCCCCGAGTCTTTGCGTCCCACGTCTGAAACCGAGCTTGCCCAGGCTGAGGAAGGCACCCAGCCCCTGCCTCACGGCGAATTCTCAGACAAGTACGAGCTGCTTTCCCGCCTGGGTCACGGCGGCATGGGCGTTATCTACAAAGCCAAACGCAAAGATAACCAGGAAACCATCGCCCTCAAGGTTTTGCACGCTCACTTGCTTAACGACCCTGAAAGCAAAAAGCGCTTCGAGCAAGAAGCCGCCGCCTGCCGCGACCTCAAACATCGCAATTTGATTACCATGCTCGATTTCGGTTTTTCAAAGCACGGCCAACCTTATATGACGATGGAATATCTCGAAGGGCAACCGCTGTCCGACCGTATCGAGACGCAGGGGCGCCTGGAAGTTCGCAAGTTTATCAATATATTCACGCAGATTTGCGACGGGCTAAATCACGCGCACCAAAAGCACGTGGTTCACCGCGACGTTAAACCAAGCAACGTCATGATTATTAAATCGGATGCCGGCGTCGACATCGCCAAAATTCTCGACTTTGGTATTGCCAAAAGACACGTCGAAGAAAACCGCGACCATTTGACGCCAACCGGCAACGTGCTGGGCAGCCCCGCATATATCGCGCCCGAGCAGTGCGCAGGCGCCGAGGCAGACCCGCGCTCTGATATTTATTCTTTGGGCTGCGTTATGTATGAGGCTTTGACGGGGCAGCCGCCATTTGTGCATGACAGTGCTATTAAAGTTTTGCTGATGCAATTGAGCGAACAACCGCAGACTCTCAGCCAACGTTGTCCCGACGTTGAATTTCCGCTTGAGTTGGAAACCATTGTGATGCGTTGTCTTGAGAAAGACCCGTCGGCGCGTTATCAAAATGCATCTGAGCTGGGCGCAGATCTCTGGACATTCGCTGCAACCGGTCAACGTGGCATTATTCCCGATGCTGTGCCCGAAGGCAGTGAAGCGCCGCTTGCCAAAGAGGCTGCTGCTGCCGGCAATATGCTGTTTAAACTAGATGGATCAAATAACCATGGGTCGCAACGTGCCGGCGTCCCGCCACCGCCCGTGCTGCCATTACATGCCTCGCCTCCTCCTCAAGTTTTGCCACCACCTCCGTCTTTCACTATGGGTGGGTCATTTGAGTCATGGGAAGCCCCCAAGGCTAAAAAACTGGTGACTGTTCGCTTCAAAAGATTTCGCGGACCATTCGAAATGGAAATGTTGTGGGAAGGCTTAAACCTTGCGCGCAATATTCAGCGCAAGGAAGCCAACATCAGCATTTTGCTAGACCTCGAATCAGTTTGCCTGGTGCTTAAACCAGATGTTGTCGCCGCACGTTTTAACTTCGACCACCCGATGATCAAAAAGCTCACTTCAATGCAATCAATGTTGCATGCGCTTATAAAGGAAGGGGCTACTGTAATCGCATCTGAACGCTGGGCAAAACGCGGCAGCGAATCATTGCAAAATCTCATGCCCGGAGTACTTTTAGCCAGCGATGAAGAACTAGCCGACATTATTATTGAACGCGCAGGATCTATAGTCGAGTATTAACCTGGTGCGCAGCCATCTAGAAACTGATTGCGCGATCATTTCTCCGTATCTTCGTTTGTAGGGGCGACGCCATGCGTCGCCCGCTGTTTAATAGCGCGAAACTGTCTAAGCGAGTACCGCAGCTCAAGTTCCGGGCGACGCATGGGATACTGCTGGCGAACTAAAATGGAGCCGAATCAA
>CAZJLR010000059.1:0-37843 GCA_964546815.1 uncultured Candidatus Obscuribacterales bacterium
CTGCGCCCCCAGGGCTGCCGCCCTTCAAGCTAGAGTCCATATTGTGCCGGCTTCTCTAAACATTCGAGTTCGCCAGCAGTATCCGTGGCGTCGCCCCATTGATTTGGAGCCAAATAAATAATGGCGATAAGTAAAACGTAGAGAACCAAAAAAATGGGAGCACAGCCCCCTGTGCTCCCTCCAGCCCGTCAAATCTTTTTTTATTCGCCTGGTCTCAGGCGCCATGGAAGTGTTTCAAGTGCCTTATTGCGATGTTCTTCGTCTAGTTGCTCAAAAATGTTGCCGAATCTTGGATATGTCTGGGATTCATCCTGTGCCATTTTGTCTTGCTCTTCGGGATTATTGCTCTTTTCCATTTTGTCCCACATGTCGTCGGTCTTCTTGGAAAATTCGCCAATTCGTTTGGTCAATTCATCCTGGTCGATTTTGCCGCACATGATTTCATCTCTGGTCCATTTTTCAAGGTCCATCAATTTTTCGCTGGCAAGTCCGTTCTTATACTCTTCTTTCGGTTGAAATTGTTGTGGCACTGGGCTCTTGTCGAGATTGCGCAGCAAATCTGCGGTGAAGGCACCGTGCACTCCGCCCTCGTGTGGCTCGTGAGTGTTGTTGAAATTAGCTTCGTGCCCACCCTCTGCTGCCGCATGTCCTTTAGCAGTCTTTGGGTTAAAGTCAGATGATTCCAGTGCCATGTTTTTGTTCCTCAGCCACAATCCAGTCCTGATTAACAAAGTACCTTATGGGTCCATCAGGTTAAATGTTCGCAGACACAGTACCTTAATTCAGCCAGCTACAGCTAGCGACTGTGCAATTAATCACTGTTCCGAAAAGCCGAAAGTCTTTTAGGGCAATCGAAAATGGTAAATCAGGCTATTGTTTCTGTTTCTGGATTTAGCGCCTGTAGCTCGATAATAGGGCTTTCTACCATGGCCGGCAGCAGTCCGTTAAGTGCGGCGATGATAACCGAGCCGTTATTCAGAACGGTTCCCCTGATTGGACCAATGCGGTTGGTTATTGAAAGCAACAAGCCTGCCCAGTTAGGGACGCTAACCACAAGCATGTTCTGTCGCAAATATTGCATCGCAGTGCGAGAAAGATCTACTGCTATAGGAAGGTGAGCTAAATCATTATCAGTAATGATTATGTCGGCGCGATAGCGGCAAACGTCGGTGCTGTCATTCATAGCTATGCCCAGGTCTGCTTGAGCCATAGCCAGAGCGTCGCTTACATCGTCACCGATTACAGCAACTTTTAGTCCCTTAAGTTGATAGTCGCGTATCAGGTCTGCCTTCTCTTCGGGCGAAAGTTGAGTAAAGACACGCTCAACGCCTATTTCGTTTGCAATGCGTTCTACAGGTTCGCCTGCGTCTCCTGAAGTCATAATGGTTTCGCGGATTCCCTGTTGGCGTAAGCGTGCCAGGGCGTTCGCTGCTTCCGGACGCACTGAGTCATGATAGGCAATCATGCCTACGAGCCGGTCGTCAAAAGCAACATAGGCAACTGAGTCGCCCCGTGCTTTGATGTATTTGTCCACTTCCTTACTTTGTTCGACACTGATACCGTTTTCGCGCATCATGCGCCTGCTGCCGACAATTACTTTCTTTCCGTCTACGTTAGCAAATACGCCCAGCCCGGCAATCAGGTCTGAGTTTGAACGCCCGGGGATGGAAATGTTTTTGCGTTTTGCATATCTATATATGGCGCGGGCGGCAGGGTGGTGATAGCGATGTTCGACTGCGGCGGCTGCAGCCAGCACATCGTCAGCTGGCACGTCGGCTAGTGCGATAACTTCGTTGACTTCAGATTCACCGGCGGTGATAACACCTGTTCTTGCAAAAACTATTACGTCGACTTTGCTTAGCATTTCCAGCGCCGCGCCTGTTTTTATCAAGACTCCTTCTTTTCCTGCTTTATACATGAAAGCAAGAACTGAGGTGGGCAGCGCGATGCGAATTCCGGTTACAAAGTCAAAGCAGACGATTGTGAGCGCCATATTGAGATTTCTCGATAGGAGAAACGCGCCGGCCGCAAACACCATAAGTGGTGTCACTATGCTGTATGCAGTTTTAAGTGCGTTGCGTTGATAGGCTGTTCTATATAAGAGGCGACGGCGCTCGCGCTCCATAATTCTGTCCATCACATGCTGTTTGCGGGCAGCCGTGCACTTGATATACAACTTGCCTTCAAGGACAATGCTCTCTGCCGGAACTTCATCGCCAGGTCCAAGTTCGATTGGAAGCTCGTCAAAAGCCGCGTTGGCTTTTATAACTGTCGCGTTTCCGTGGCTGATGCGACCCTGCACCGGCACTTGTTCTCCGGTATAAACTACAACAGCATCGCCCTCCTCAATGCGTTCAATTGGTACCCGAATTCTTGTGTCCTGCTTTATTAACCAGGCAGAACTTCGAGTTAAGCTCAAGAGCTCATCTATCATTCCTTCGCTTTTCTTTGCTGCAAAGTCGCGAATATATTCGCCGAAACCAATCAGTGAAGCCATCACAGCAGCTGGTACATAAGCAGACTCAAGCGTCAAAAGTACGACAGAGGCGCAATCAGTAAAGTCGACAGCCGGCCGACCTTCTTCATAAACAGTGCGAACACCTCGACCTAGAATTGGAATGGCCGCCAGGCACAATATGCTTCGTGTTAAAAGTGTCGGTACAGAAAAAACAGCAGATGCTAACGCCAAGACACCAAGACTGAGCTGCACCGCAGGTGGTGCTTCCATAGAGTGCGCTAATTTGTATATTGCGTTCTTGCGCAGCCGCTTGCGACGGTCTTTTCCAAGCGGGATGTCGGCAAACAGCACTGCGTGTTCGCTCAATTCGCTAAGCATTTTGTCGGGGCTAAAGCGATTTTCTTCAAATAGAATGGTCACAGACGAACAAGCGGCTGTTATGGTGACCGCTCGAACACCTGGCATATGCTTTAAGTAGGCATAGAGGTGGTCTTCAAAAACACGATCATTCTTCACTCGGTTTAGCCGAATTCGTATACGTCCTCGTATACGATGAAGAATTTTGTATGGCAAATTGGGCAAGGGGTTTATTCCGCTGCTTTTTTGGATTTCTTATGGGTTGTTTTCAGGTGATGGTCGGTGTTTTCTTTGCGCTCGGCCTGTACTTCTGCGATGAGGTCTGAGCCCTGTTCTTTGACTTCAGCTACAAACTCGCGTGCGGCATCAGAAACGTTGAGCCCAGCCTTGATAACACCTTTGGCTGCTCCGCGAACCACTTTACGACCTGGTCCGACAACCAATAGGGCTCCCAGTCCCAAAATTCCCCACTTTGAGCCAAGTAATTCCAAGACTTCTTCAAACATGCTTTCGCCCTCTTAATTGCCTCGTTCATTATACAGCGGAAGAAATCTAAGTACCAAAGCGGCTGAAAAGACTAAAGAAAACGTTGTGTTCTGGCGCTTGAGGACTCAGTTAAGAGTCTGCTTGCCATACGCAAGGATAAGAAAGGGCAATTCAGGACTTGGGCTATAATAAGAGCCTCAATCGAACCCGGGTGGACGTTCTCTTAGATGGCTCTAAGAATGCCGCCTGAAATGATTGATTGACGGCAGAGACTGTCCAGAAAGCGGACGGACATTTCAACACAAAGTGGGGAATTCATGAGTTCAGAGATTGCAAAATACATCGACCATACTCTTCTCAGTCCTACCGCTACAGCGCAGGAAATAGAAAAACTCTGCGAAGAAGCTAAAGAGCATGGATTTTTCGCAGTATGCGTCAACCCATATTACGTGAAGCATGCAGTGAAATTGCTTTCTTCGAGCAAAGTAGCTGTTGCAACTGTAATCGGTTTTCCTCTCGGACAAAATCTCACCGATGTCAAAATCGCTGAAGCTCAGCGCGCAATTTCCGAAGGCGCTGAAGAGCTAGACATGGTTATTAACATCGGTGCATTGAAAGACAAGCACCTCGATTACGTCACCGACGAAATTCGCTCAATAGTCAAAGTCGGTCGCGACCACATTGTGAAAGTGATTATCGAATGCGACCTCCTCAGCGAAGAAGAAAAAGTTGCCGCGACGCGTGCTACAGCTGAAGCTGGCGCTGCGTTCGTCAAAACGTCAACAGGTTTCGTCAAAGACGGAAAAGGCGCCACTGTGGAAGATGTAAATCTGATGCGCCAAACCTTGGGCAGCGCAAAAGTTGCAATTAAGGCAAGCGCAGGCATCAGAGACTATGCAAAGGCAAAAGCGCTAATCGATGCCGGCGCTACACGCTTGGGCACATCTGCTGGTATAGCAATTGTTCAAGGTATGACAGCCAAAGCCGGCTATTAACCAGCTATCCATTCGCTTAATTGTAGGGGCGACGCCATGCGTCGCCCTTCTTTCTACTCCCAAAACTCCCCTCTTTTCCCTGTCTATTTCCGTTTTCCAGGCAAAACATCTTCGTGAATCAAGAAACTGCCTTTCTTGATTTGAATCTCAACCTGTTCGTGTTCTTCAGCACCTTTTGGCTGATAAACAAATTGAACAGAACCGTCCTCATCGTCAACAGTCTTGTTTGCAGAACCTGGTAGCCTGCGCTGATACCACTCAGATACTTTTTTTGGATCATCGTCAGTCTTAAATTCCCATCCCATTCCATCAACAACGAACCCATCTCCGCCAGACTTGCTTCCCATAGAAAATTCCATTTTCGATGGTGTGTACACAGGAATTTCGAAAACTGCTTCGGGAAGCTTGCTTTTGTTAGAAGCAGAACAAGAAGAGATTACAACGGTCAAAAACCCCACGATAATGGCCGAGCGAAATTGCATAAGATTCCCCCCTATCGCTGTGCACAGTTCTTTGTTTCTACTAATAAGTGGGAATATTTAGGAGAGGATAAAGCGATCTAGCATCAAAATCCAGATTCCAGGCTACTGAGGAACTAGTCCCGGTACGTTTTGAATAGTGGGTGATTGCAATTCTCCATCTACACTCATTCTTGCTTGGGACTCTGCTGAATTCAAATTCTTGGGCTGAGTTTGGTCTGGCAGTCCATCTGCTTTTGGGGTTAAGCCAGGAGAATTTGATTGTGATTGTAAGAGTCCTTTTGATAAGCCTGAAAATTCTTGCAGGACATTGCTAAATCCTTCGTGTGTGTTCGTCAGCTTATTCGATGTATTTTTACTGCTTTGAGAGGGCGACATTACGTTGGCAGCTAGTTGCTTTAGCAAGAGCTGGTGCGTGTTCCATGGCTGTTGAATCTGCGATGTTGGATTTCTATAACTGTATAGATTATCTGCGCGTGCATCACTGCGGAAATTATTTTGCGAATAAGTGGGGGCGATATTTGTTGTTTGTTGTGCCTGAGTAAAACCCTCGTTCGTCGTCGAAGGTGAGTCTTGTGCGCCTGCAAACGGTGCTGCGAAGACGCTCTGCAAGATGTATATAAGCGCGCTTGCGCCAAAGATTGATGTTTTTGTTTTCATTGAATCAAACAGTTATCCAAGCTTTTCGCTCGGACAAAGCCATGTAGTAAAAGTTCGTGCCATTGAAAACTACGAACTGCAGTTACTATAAGTCTAATTTCGCGCAATCCAAATAGCCTGGAGCTTGAATTAAGCTTGAAATTGCAGCCTGAGTGGGAATATCACGTAAACAAAAACGTCGACACTAAACCGTTTTGCTATCTCTGGCTTGGGTGCCCTTCGTGTTCGTGATGGTCGTCGTTGCACGAACTTGCCCACTCAATTAAGCTGCTAATGACTAAAACAGCTACAGAGAGCAATAAAACTACTGAAACCAGTAGGACGCCGTTGTCCATTACGCCTTCCATTTTGCTGTCTTCCAAGCCGTTTTTCTATTGCTCAATGCTTTAGTGTAGTTGCCAGCCTGCTTCGGGGCATCGGCCGAAATGCTTAGCTCAAAATGTCCCAGATTAATAGAATCGGAGCCCGAAAGCATTATTAAGCGGTTGCTTTTCGATGCGTGATAATTTTGCACGCCATTTGCACTCTTGTGCTCATATGATTAGCTCATTCCTGAACCCGCAGAACTTACTAACTTTCATCAGACCAAGCGCCAGTGTGCTGAATGCTCACTGCAGCTGACTTCACCAATTCGAGGCAAATCACAATGGCTGAGCACGAAATTTCTCAAAATAACGATAATGTCAACCGCGGCGGCGCTGTTGAGTCGCAAGCTCTGAATGCTAATGATTACCAGATGGGCGCTGCTGCTGCAGACTTCAATAAATCTGCCACAGAAAAGATGGTCGAGAATAACTCTCTTCCTTCATTGAAATTAGACGATGCTGCCGCCAATGGACAAAATAAAGGTGCTGGTTCAGACCAGAAGAACAAGGAAAACAATAGCGAAGATAAGAGCAAAAACGGTGAGAACAAGAACTCGGCATCAGAAAGCGACCCTAAGACCAAGGAAAAGAACGCTGAAGAACATCAGCGTGGTTTGTCTCCCGACCAGAAAACAAAAGAAGGTAACGAGCCTAAAACCGGACCTGGTACTAAGTCATCGCCATCTTTCGATGACCATAAAAATAACAATGAGAATCCTGCTCAGATGAATGATGGGCTCAAACAAACAGCTCCTGCGCAAAGTGGAGAAGGTTTGGACAAACATGATAGTGTCGTAAGCGCCTCTTATTCGAGTGACAACAAAGTTGCGAATACTGGCAAAAACGGAGAAAAGCAACCGCCTGCCAGTGAGAATACAAATAGCCCCAATGATAAGGCTCCCGGTACTGCTGAAAATCAAAGCGCAGGTAATTCCAACGTAAGTGCCGAGAAGAGTTCAGCTGAAAGTCAAATTGCAGGTAATTCGAGTGTAAGTGCTGAGAAGAGTTCAAAAAACAGCGCTGAAAATCACTCAAAATCTGCTGAAAAAGGAAACAAGTTAGACGCCCCGAAGAACAATTTGCCCCAACTGGAAATTCATGATCCCTCTGGCGGCAAGTCTCAAGGCGGCGCTGCTTCAGGTAAAGACGCAGCTGAGCCGAAGCCTAAGGTTAAATCACTAAGGTAGTACTTTTCCAATCGTTTTCTTGGAAAACACCGGCTCTATTTGTCCAATTTTACTGAGCTTGTTGTGCATTGCACTGCTTGAGTTTGAGCTGTTGGTGCCGGTTTTGTTGTCATCCAACCAGCTGCTTTCATGCAAAGTAAAAGCATCATCAACACAGCGACGATAATTATTGCAAATAGACGCCACGGGTCTTTCATCAATCCGTCGTGGATAGCTTGTTGCATAATACGTCTCCTCCAAAGCTTAAACGAACGAGCCCCTCGGGTGGGCGAGGGGCTCCCAGAGAAACAAATCAAATTGATACTATTTATCTAAGTCTGATTAACATTATGAGTGTTTCTGATTTTGAAAACCTCATCCGTTGGAATGAAATTGAAGCTAAGTGAATCTTGCTCAAATTACTATTTCAATCGGTTCCATAGAAAGTCGTAAGCGATTGCTTCCATGTAGGCTGATTGTTCTTGGTTTGCCGCTGCGCCATGCCCACCTTCGATGTTTTCATAGTAGTAAACTTCGTGCCCTTGCTCTTTTAGTTTAGCTACAGTTTTGCGAGCATGACCCGGGTGTACGCGATCATCTTTTGTTGATGAGGTGATCAAAATTGGCGGGTATTTTTTTTCTTTTTGCAGATTTTGGTACGGCGAATATTTGGAAATGTATGCCCAGTCGCTTTCCTTTTGTGGGTCTCCGTATTCTTCCATCCAGCTTGCACCGGCTAAAAGCTGGCTATAGCGTTTCATGTCTAATAGTGGAGAGCCGCAATGTATAGCGCCAAATAATTCAGGTTTTTGCGTAAGCATTACACCCATCAAAAGTCCACCATTTGAAGCGCCGTCAATGCCTAAATGTTTTGGCGAAGTCACTTTTCTTGCAATAAGGTCTTCAGCAACCGCGATGAAGTCATCGTATGAACGTTGCTTATGTTCTTTAATTGCCGCAGTGTGCCATTTTGGACCAAATTCGTTGCCCCCGCGAATGTTGGCGCAGATATAAACTCCTCCGCGTTCAAGCCAGGCTGCGCCAATCATGGCATCGTATCCTGATAAAAGTGGATATTCAAAACCGCCATAGCCATACAATAAAGTTGGATTTTGTCCGTCAAGTTTCAAATCTTTTTTTCCAACCATGAAGTATGGAATTTTAGTCCCATCTTTCGAAGTGGCTTGAAATTGCTGAATTTCAAGTCCATCGGCTTTGAAAAACGATGGGCTTGATTTTATCTTTTCTACTTTGTCTATTCCGGCAGTCCCCAAATACAATGTTGTTGGAGTCAAAAAATCATTGAGTGTCATGAAGTAATCATCGCTTTCATCTGAGTCTATGCCCCAGAGAGAAACATCGCTGAACTCTGGAGATTTGACTGCTGTTCGCAGCCATTTGCCGCCTTCATGTTTGAGCATAAAAGCATGAGTGCGCACATTCTCTAGTTGCGTA
Organism: uncultured Candidatus Obscuribacterales bacterium; assembly: GCA_964546815.1. GTDB lineage: Bacteria > Cyanobacteriota > Vampirovibrionia > Obscuribacterales > Obscuribacteraceae > JAIEPM01. The sequence continues at coordinate 8,422 of CAZJLR010000059.1, forward strand.
AGAAGGATATAGTTTTTTGTGAACGAAATTGATGAGAGCGAAACACCGTCCTTAGGCTCGAAGATGACATCGAAATTGCGCTCACCTTTGAGATAATCTTGCATATTTTCAATTAAGGCGCTGCCGGCTTTGTATGTTTTTCCGTTTACTGTCCAATCTGTGCGCAGATCTAAAAATGCATTGTCGATGTAGGAGCCAAAATTAGCATCAGCTGGTCGATTTACAAGAATCCATTCGTTTCCTCGTTTGATTCTTGTTTCGCTGGTGTAGGTTGTAAGCGTCCGATTGATAAACTCATACACAACTCCGTGATCGTGAGTTACATTTGCGCTCACGCTTACGTCGCTGGCTTTTCCTTCGAAAATTGTTTTTGCTTGTGATAAAGCTGTGCCGCGTTTCCATTCTTTTACCAATCGCGGATAACCGGAATTTGTTAAAGAACCCTTGCCAAAATTGGTGCCTACATAGAGTGAGTCATGATTTCGCCATGACGCATAAGTCTTTGCTTCGGGAATATTGAACCCGTCTTTCACGAATTCCTTTTTATTCAGGTCAAACTCGCGTAAGACAGTAGCGTCACTGCCGCCTACCGAAAGACTGATGAGACCGCGGTCAAAGCTTGGTTGAAGTACGTTGCAGCCTTCCCAAACCCAATTTTTGTTTTCGTCCTTAGCGAGTTTGTCGAGGTCTAAAACAATTTCCCATGCAGGCTCGTTTTTTTTGTACTCTTCAAGCGATGTCCGCCGCCAGGTTCCCCTAACTGCCTTGTCGTCGCGCCAGAAATTGTAGTAATACTTGCCGATCTTATGCACGTAGGGGATGCGGGTTTTAGAACTTAGAATTTCGAAAAGCCTTTTCTTGAGCGGCCCGAACTCTGGTGATGATTCAATTGATGGCTTGCTTTCTGCGTTTACTTTCTTGACCCACTCAATTGCATTTTTGCCGTTAACATCTTCCAGCCAAAGGAATGGGTCTGATGCTTCCTTTGCGCTTTCTACCGCCACCTTTGCTATTGCCTTTGAGTGAAATATAAATGCAGTTTGCGCGAGCAAAATGCAGACTATTGACATATAAAATCGACTGGGTATTTTAGTTAGCATGAAAGATTCCGTCTGCAAAAAGCTTAAAACGCCTCATAGTGTAGCAAGAAGCCGACTATGGGAGAAATTTTAACGGGAACATTATGGAATTTGTTTCGTCGCTAAGTTCCTAACGACAGTTAGGAGGAGCAACACAACTCTGGCAGTACACCTTGACCATGCCCGTCTCGGTGTACACATCACCATGCCCATACGCCCGGAGTGTGTGCTATATAGATATGATAGTTCCTTGCAATGTGCTCTGCTCGCACATGAAGAAGGAAGCAACTTTGCCGCACTGTGTGCGGATGGGAGACTTGATGCGCTCGAAAATTGTGCTTTCACTAAAGCCTCGTCGGCTTAATCGTTTTACACTTTCTTCTCTTCTTCTCCTTTGCCAGAGCATCCCCCTAATCATGCCGGGCGCAGCCCTTGCTGACCCAGGCTCTCCACTGACTCTAAGCAATGCGGCGCATTCTTCCAGTAATGCAAGTGCGGCTACATCAACTAGCTCGGCAGTGAGCATGACTTATGCTCCCGGCACGACTAACGTTCTCAATTTAGGAAGCGCTTCGACATTGTCGTTAAGCGGAAATCTTTCCAATATGGGCGTTCTGTACATCGTCTCTACAAACCCACAGGTTCATACTGCGACTTTAAGCGCATTGAACATCATCAACGGACCTGGGGCGACCATCACTACAATTCTTCCTGCCGGTGGGCTGGCGGCTTATGCAAATGCTGTTTCAGATTTGAGTCTAAACCTGATTGCCACTAAAGACATTATCAACAACGGCTCGATTTTGAGTGCTAACAATTTGACGATTATGGCCGGCGGCAATATCGTTAACGCACCTGCGTCAGTTTTATCTGCGCCTGCAGTTATTCAGGCTAACAGCAATTTGAACGTCCTGGCTTCTTCAATAATGAACAGCGGCGTGCTCAGTTCTATTAATTCAAGCGTGAATTTGGTAAATCCTTCCCTTTACGCATCTACTTTAGCGGCGCTGCCACAGTTAGATAGTGGCAGTCTGCCTTCGGCTTTAGCGCAAAATCTAAGCATCAATAATAGTGCGGGTCTTATACAAGCTCTCAATGGCAGCGTTAATTTCGGTGGAACAGATCTTGGAAAAAGTTCTGTTCTTTCTGTTTTAGGGGGAACCGTTTCATCCCCTAACATTAATTTCAATGGTGGTGCAGGTTCTGTAAACGTCAATCTTGATAGTGCACTCGGAACGGTCAATGTTTCTGCATGTACTGCCCAAGTAGGCTCTGGCTCGGGCGTATTGAGCCTTGGTAATTTGGTTTTGACTGGTGACCCGACTTTCTTCAACACCGGCGATATCGATATTGTCAGCAATATAAGCGTGCCTGATAGTTTGGCTATCATCGCTTCGGGAAAAATTACTGCTTCAGCACCGGTGACAATTACCACTACTAGTGGTGGCATCGGGCATAGCATTTATATGGTGGCTGGTGCCAACATCCTCACACCCGGCGGAAGTAGCAAATTGCCGCCTTTAACCGGCGCCGCAACAGTACCAATTATTGTCTCTGGATCGTCTTTGACTGGAGGGTACATCGATCTTGCCGGCTCTACCATCAATTCAGCATCAACCGTTGGAAACAATGATGGTGGTAACGTTAATCTTGTAGCCTATGGTGGCGGCGTTGGCAATGTAAATATCATATCCGGTGGGTCTGGCACAGGCGCGAATGGCAATGTGACGGTGATAGCCAGTGGAACACTGCCTAGTTCGACTAATGCAGTACAAAATGTAGGCGTGACAGTTCAAGGTGGGTCCAGAACATTCATAGGTGACATCAATATATATGCGGCCAAGATTGTCGGAGCAATTACATTTCAGACAAATGGAGTTGGCTTTGGCGCTCTGGTGCCAAACAATCCGGCTGGACTGACTGGCGGTGATATTGTATTGGGAAGCAATGTCAGCACTGACGGTGGCAAAATAAATATTGCTACTGCCGGCACTTACACTAATACCGGAACTGTAAGCAGCAGCGGATTAATGCCAGGGCGCAGTGCCGGCGACATAACAATCAATGCGAAGAACATCAACATTCAAAACACATTGTCGGCCGTAGGAGCTAATGGCTCTAATGGCGCCAATGGTATCTTAGGGCTGGCAGGTGGCGCTGGTCAAGATGGTGGCGCCGGCGGTGCTATCACGATGAAAGCTACTGGTGCTGTCAATATCGCCGCTAACATTCAGGCAGGCGGCGGAAGCGGTGGCGTTGGAGGGACTGGAAGTAATGGCGCTGTTGGAGCATCTGGAGCGCGAGGTGGAGCAGGCGGAAGCGGTGGTAGAGCCGCGCTTATGTCAATTTCGGCTACTGGCAGCGGCACAATAAATCAAACAGCTCTTGCACTTATTTCGAATGCCGGCGGCAATGCAGGCAATGGTGGTACTGGTGGCGCAGGTGGTGCTGCGGGTACTTTGCAAGCAGCCGGCGACGGTGGTAGCGGCGGCGGTGCCGGACAGTCTGCAGGCGGCGGCACATTCAATGTCAGTACGGAAAGCGGCGTTTTATCACTTTTGGGTAACGTCGATCTTCACGGCGGCAATGGCGCAAGTGGTGGCGCCGGTGCAAGTGGTGGCAGCGACCCTAATAAAATTTTCAATGGCGGCTCTGGTGGCATGACCGGAGGTTCTTCCGGCGGTTCTGCCGGTGGTACGCTCGGCGTTATGACTGGCTCAGGCAACATTACTCTGGGCAATGTTTTTGCTGGTGGTGGCGCCGGTGGCGCTATGTTGAGCAGTGGTAACGGAGGCGACGGTTATGTTGCCGGCGGCGGAGGCCTCGTCGGCATCGGTGGCGGCGGCGGCATGGGCGGCTCTGTCATGGTCAATTCTCAGTCAGGCACTTTTACTCTAAATACTGGTGCCCAATTAGTCGGCGGAAAAGGTGGCAGCTTTGCTTCCACATCAGGTAGTGGTGGCAACGGCGGAATTATCGGCGGCAGCGGTGGGCTGGTTCTGCCTGCTGGCGGAGGCGCAATCGGCGGTCAGTTTACTGTATTTACAAACGGCGCGATTGCTATTAATGGAAGCATCAATACAACAGGTGGTGCTGGTGGCTCAATATCGGGTCTCGGCGGAGCCGGTGGTACAGGCAGCACCAATGGTGGTGATGGTGGTGGTTTCATTGGCGCAGGTGGCGGGGCAGGCGGCGGGCGAATATCACTCACGTCTAATGCTTCTACAATTGCGACTACAGCAAGTCTCACCGCTAGTGGTGGCATCGGCGGAGCTGTTGCGGGAATCTCCGGAACTGGCGGAGCCGGAACCGGAACCAACGGAAACGGTGGCGGCGGCGGCGGCATAGGTTCTGCCGGTGGCGGCGGCGCTGGAGCGGGAATTTCTCTATCGGCCAGCAACGGTATAACTCTGGGACAAAGTTTGATTTCGCTAGGCGGTGACGGCGGAGCTGTTTCCGGTATTTCAGGTGCAGGTGCTAACGGTAAGGGCACTGGCGCAGCCGGAAACGGCGGAACTGTCTACTCTGCTGGTCTGGGCGGACTTGGCGGCATGATCTCTGTTAAAACAGCGACAAACAATATAATAGTAGGGAATATTGACGCCTCCGGGGGTAACGGCGGGGCCCAGACTGCTCTTAGCGGAAAAGGTGCAGACGGCATCAGCGGGGGAACTGGCGGTTCCATATACGCCAGTGGCGGCGGAGGCTTCGGCGGTTCTGTAACTTTATCAACAACTCAAACTGCGCCAGGACCAGGTCTAATAACAATCGCACTTGTGACCGTAAAAGCTAACGGCGGAGCCAGCGGCATCTATTCAGCCATTGCCGGTGCCGGTGGAAATGGTTTGACTCAGCGCGGTGGAAACGGCGGAAGCATTGGCAATCAGGGCAATGCAGGTGGTGGGGGTAGTGTATTCATCACTGGTACTAGCCTGGCGGTTACATCTTCGCCTCTGGGCGGAGCCTTTGCTGAAGTGTCTGCCAATGGTGGCGGTACAACTATTGACCCTGGAGTTGTCTTAATTGGTTATTCTGGAAGGTCCGGTGACGGCGGTAATGGTGGCGGTTCTGCCGGTGGCGGAAATGGCGGCTCAGTAGGCAATGTTGGTAATGCCGGTGACGGCGGACTATTATTCATAAACATGAAAGGTGATGTGACAGTCACCAGTAATATAAATGGATCGGACGCTCTTGCAGCGCGCGGTGGAACAGTCGCAGACGATACTGCTATGAGCGGTAAGGGTGGCAACGGCGGGCCGGTTCAAGGTTTCTTTTCGTCAAATGGCGGAAACGGCGGTGACATAGGCAAAAACGGTAACGCAGGCAATGGCGGCAACATCATTATATTGGGCGGCACCGGAGCTGTTTCAGGCATCGGTACAACTGTAGTTGCCGGTGGGCAGGTAGGAAAATTAGCCTCGCAAGGAATGAAAGTTGTTACCGGCGCGGGTGGTGATGCTGGTCCATCTGGTACAGGTGGCAACAGTGGAAAGGTAGATCGCAATGGTAATGGTGGCAACGGCGGCACTATTATCATTAGCACTCTTGCAGGCACAACAAGTTTGAGCCCATTGATTGCTCCCGGAGGAGACGTAAACTCCTTGTATAATCCAGTCACCGGTAATGGTGGCAGAGGCGGCACAGTCTCTGGTAGTGGCGGCAACAGCGGTAGTATTGCGGACAACGGCAAGGGCGGCAATGGCGGCAATATAATTCTTACGACTTTGTTTGGCAGCTTCTTACCTCAAGGTGGAATAGATCCACTCAATCCTGCCAAAAATGCCGTGACTTATATCGCTCCCGGAGCCCCAGTTAGAGGGTCTGCCGCCGTAACAGGCAAAGGTGGCGATGCAACCATAGGCAATGGTGGAAGCAGCGGCGGTATCGGAAGTGATGGTGCCCCCGGATGGGGAGGCAATGTTTTCCTCACCACATTTAGTGGCAGTATTGCAACACCGAGAGGAGCCATTGTTGTGACCGGCGGTGATGGTGGCACGGTATCGTCTAAAACAGGTGACGGCGGTCAAACAAAGTTTGGCAACGGCGGCGACAGCGGACGTATTGGTGACATGAGCAGTGGCGCCAAAGGCGGCACTCTGTTCTTATCCACAGGTTTAGGCAACATCAATGTCAACGGACCCATCATCGCAAGTGGTGGAGCAAGCCTTGGCAATACAAATCAAACCGGAAACGGCGGCGATTCTGGTAGCGGCAATGGTGGCAGCAGTGGAATGATTGGTGTAGGTGGAGACGGCGGTCCTGCAGGTCAAATCTACATATTTGCAGGCGGCAAAATCGTAACCTCTGAAACTCTTGTTGCAAATGGTGGAAATCCTGCAAGTGCAATCTACAAGCCCATAACTGGTGATGGTGGCAAAGGCACTTCATTTGGCGGTAACAGCGGTGAAATCTTGAATGGTGGCACTGCCGGCAAAGGCGGCACAATTTATGTGCAGTCATTCTTCTCAGACATAAATCCAGATCACATGTTTGCCAGCGGTGGATTTGCTGGTGCCGACCCCGGAAATATTTTGTTGCTGCCTTATGACGGACGCATGCAAGGTGCCACAGGAAAAGGCGGAGATGGCGGTCAATCAGGCGGCTCTGCCGGACGAGTAGGCAACGCCGTTAATGGTGGCACTGCTGGACATATCACAGTGAAAGCTGGTGGCATTTTGACACTGCAAGTGCAGTATAAAGCTGATGGTGGCGACGGCGGTGCTCAGACTGGCACTGGCGGCAACGGCGGCAAAGGTAGCACCGGCAGCGGTGGCACTGGTGGTAAAGTCGGTGATGCTGGTAAGGGTGGAGACGGTAATGATTTTGCCGCACCATCAGTTTCGCTTACAAGCACAAACGGACCAAGCCAAATCAAAGAGCTTGAGTCCTTCGGTGGCAATGGCGGCGCAAATTCAGGCATCGGCGGCACAGGTGGTGACGGCGGAGTTGTCGGCGGCATCGGTGGTTCTGTTGGCGATTCGGGCAAAGGTGGCGGAGGCGGCACCGCATCAATCACACTGGTAAATCCAGGTAATGTTAACGTCGCTGGCGTCCTCGGATTCAACTTATATGGTGGCAATGGTGGTGCTTACTCCGGTCAAGGAGGTGCTGGCGGAAAGGGACTGGGAACAATCATTTCTGGCGGCAAGGGCGGTGATGGCGGAGATGCCGGAGCTGCTGGTGGCGGCGGGAACGGCGGTTCGATGAGCGTTAAAATACCCGGAATCTTCAGTCTGGGCGACTTAAACAAACTAGGCATGCTTGAAGGAATGGGAATCAACGCCAACGGTGGTAATTCAGGTTCTTACTCAGGCAAAGGTGGCGCAGGTGGCACCGGCACTTTCGGTATAGCTCCTGGCACAGGCATGAATGGCGGTATCGGCGGTAGCACAGGTGATCAGGGCGTCGCCGGTGAGGGTGGCAAAGTTGGTCCCTTCGGTCTGACTTCGTTCAGCGTAGGATCACTGGTTATGCCAGCGTCCCTGGCTATAACTGCAAATGGCGGCTTGGGGTCATTCTACCAGGGTACTGCCGGCGCCGGAGGCAATGGCGGAGGCAACGGAGGAGACGGTGGCAATACTGGAGTTCCCGGCGGCGGCGGCGGTGGCGGAACCATCAATATATTAGCTACCGGCAGCATACAAATTGGTGGTGGCATAATAGCCAATGGTGGCAACCGCGATGTTGTTCTATCTCAAGCAGGAAACGGCGGCAACGCCGGGCTTGGTGGCGGTCAGGGCGGAGATGGCGGTAAGGTCCTTACAGGATTTAATGCAGGCAAAGGCGGCACAATTCAAGTAACTAGCCTACTGGCTAATATTTCTGGTGCAGACGCAACTCTTAATCCAACTCCATCTGGATATATTCAGGCCGACGGCGGCAGCGTTCTTGCTGGTGCGCAGCCCATCACGGGTGGCAACGGTGGTAATGCCTTCGGAAGCGGTAAGGGCGGACTCGGCGGTATCGTTAACCAGCAAAGCTCTGGTGGTGACGCAGGCACTGCGAAATTGAATGCATTCAGTGATATCGACGTACCAAATTACTTGTTACGTGGTGGTACCGTATTCGGTACTTACGATGCTAAAGGCGGCATCGGTGGAAACAGCGCAGGCGCTACGCTGCCGGGAGGTATCGGAGGTAAAGTTCTAGCCGCCGGTACTGGTGGTGGCAACGGTAACTTGCAGATAAGCAGTCTCTTTGGAAATATTACACTCAATCAATTGACTCTCACTGGTGGCAATGGTCCTAACCTATCTGCCGTTGGTGGTGCCGGTGGTGACTCTCAGGCTGTCGGCGGTGATGGCGGAGGCGCAACAAAGAATGGTGGTGGCGGTAATGGTGGCACGGTGTTCATTTCGACACTGGGCTCGATAACCGGTAATGCGGACTGGACTCTAAATGGCGGCGACGTCGGCGCCATCACAACCGTAGGCGGTAAAGGTGGCAATGCGACGGGAGCTGCAGGCGTAGCTGGTAATGGCGGTGATTCAGCTGCTAACGGCAAGGCCGGCGATGGTGGCAGCGTTACAATTTTAGGTGCAGCCGGCTCAATAACATTGAATGGATCTATCCTCGCAAATGGTGGCAGTGTACTCGGCACCAATACAGGTAAGGGCGGCAACGGCGGAACCGGCGTCAAAATCGGTGGCGGCGGCGGTGATATTGGTGACAATGGTCAGGCTGGCGCAGGAGGTAACATATACCTGTTTGCGGCATCAAGCGGTAATATCACAACTGCACTCGGTAAGACTCTGTCTGCCAACGGCGGCGGCACCGCTCTTAACTTGGGACAGGCCGGAATAGGCATTGCCGGTGGCACCGGACTTGCCGATGATGCATCAGGGGCTGGTGGCGCAGTAGGTGCCGGCACCGTCGGAAACAAGGGTGGGAATATCGCTGCTATTTCACTATTCGGCAACATCAACCTTCAGGGAGCCATCTCAGCAAATGGATCTATCGGAGGTTCTACACAAGGCACTTCAGGAACTGGCGGTGGCCTCGGGAATCCGAAAGGCGGCGCAGGTGGTGCGGCTGATGTAGGTGGAGTCGGCGGACAAGGCGGCAACATCACTTTAGTTACCTTCTTCGGTTCTTTGACCACAACTTCAACGTTGACTGCCACTGGCGGTAAAGGCGGCACTCAAGGCGGCACTGCTGGTGCCGGAGGGAATGGCACCGTCAAGGGTGGCGATGGTGGAGACGTTCGTAAGTCTGGTGATGGTGGCGCCGGCGGAACAATCATCTATTTGGCCTCTAAGAGCAAATTGAACATTGCAATACCTGCTGATGTCACAAGAGGTCTTGCGGGCGCACAAAATGGCATTATTGGAGCCGCCGGAACTCCTGGAGGTCGGCCTGGTATGAATCTAGGAGTTGGTTTGCCAGGTGCACCTGGGCATGTCATTGATCTTTCAACTAGCAGTGAAACTGATATTGAACGAGGTGATTTGCGAAAGCGCACTATACGTAGACAAATTGCATTGCGCGGTGCGTTACCGATTGACGCTGCCTATATGTCAAACACATCATTCAACAATCGCAGATTTGACGGGGCGCCATCTTCATTGTTTGGACCGCCGCCTCAATCTGATTTCGTTTACGCAGAGTACGTTGAAGTGCCCGGAGAAGATGAGGGTACAGCCTCGCCTGTTGCTCTAGTAGAAATTGTGGCACCGCAGACTGCAGCTCAAAGTTCGCAAAGCATGCTCTCTGATATGGGACTCGGCTGCAGCCCAGCGCTCATTTCAGACCAGGCTTGCAGCGAGCAGCTTTCGAGAAGAGTTGCATCAATCGGGGCACAACTCCTACCTGGTGATTCCAAAAATGATTTCCAAATGACGAGTGGCGAGTTGTTGTTTGCACCAAGCTCAAATGCTATTAGTGTGAGCGTTCCTCACGGTAAGGTGCTGATTGGACCCGGCACCAAAGTTCTGCTGGAAGTAAATGGCGATGCCACCACAATCAGAACATTGCATGACCGCAAGTTTGGTGATGTTCAGTTTGTGAGCGGAAAATCTTCAATGCAAATTGGACTGGGGCGACAGCTATCTGTGAAATCCAATAATGGTGGTAAGTTCGCAGCCGCTAATAGCAAACCTGCAATCGCAATAAGAGCAGCGAAATTCCACAATTTGCCTGGTGGTCTAACTGTTCTGAGCAGTGAGTTCTCCCTTGCTTCTGCTATCTCAAACAGCAACGCATTGCAATCACTCTACCGTTCAGAACACAAAAACGATCGCAAGCACATGGAACAACTCCTCAAAAACGCTTGCATCCTAACCATGGTCACCGCCAAACGAGGCCCATTCAGCAGCAACTAATAGCCGGTCTCGTATGGTCCGAATCAAATGCTACGCGAAGTTGTGGGGCGACGCCATGCGTCGCCCGCAACTTAGATCCGCATCTGTTCTAAACGGCCGGGCGACGCATGGCGTCGCCCCTACAGTTTCACATGATTATGTTGAAGTTGTATTTTTAAGTGCGTGTGAAAGCGTTTGTGTGGTTGCTTGTTGCGTGTAAAGTTCAAGTGGTTGGAGTCCGTTTTGTGCGGCTTGTGATGCTGCTTCCATTTGTTTCTTTAAGGCTTCGTCAACGGCTGCCGCTGCGGCTCTGGCTGCTTCGCTTATTGCTTCGCCTATGCCTGTAGCAACCTCAGTAAACAATTTGAACAAAAATTGGAGAATTGAACTCAACACTCCCATTGGATTTGACACCATCTGGTTGAGCATGTCACCCATGTTGGACATCATTTCGGTTACAGCTTTGCCTATATCCATTGGCGAAGCGCCATCCTTCAAGCCAATTTCGGCGCCTGCATTTTGATTTATTTCTACTTGAGGAAACTCGTTGGGGCAATTTCCCTGATGGAAAAATGCATCATTGGCAGACACAAGTCCATCTCGGCAAGACATGTACGCATCGACTGCGGCTTTGGCTGCGGCTGCTTCCTGGGCTTCTGTCGGCATGAAGGGCAGCTTCAATTCGCCTGCTACTGTTTTCGCTTGCTCGAAAAGTGATTCTGCGCCGTCGTATCCGTCGCCAGATACTCCTGGTCCAGATTTTCCTCCGCCGCCTGATCCTCTATAAAACGGTGATGGCATGTCCTTACACCTGATCACGGTTAGAAACTAATCCCCACTAAACCAATATATTTCACTTCTTGAAAAGTGTGTCTCAAGAATGGGGAAAGCTTTGTGGTGCTTTTGTCATGCTCAAGTTCAAGCGATATCGTCAATATGCTTGATGGCTTAAGAGAACCCCTGGAATTAAGCGTTTCGAGACTTTCGTCTTGACGTTCCGTTGACAACTTTTGATTCTTGCGTTGTGAAATGTCTGAGCCTCTTGTCGGTAACTGACGACAAAGTCAATCTTTTCAGAATCTTGATCCCTGGCTGTTTCATCTTGATACAAGCTTTTGAATAATTACTCTATAACTGCAAATGTGCGTTACGTGTGGGCCCGCTGGTTCTCTGGTATATCCTGACCTGTGCATTCCGAACTGAACACTTCAAAACGATTAAAAGCGCTGGTCGTCGATGACGAGCCGCAAATCAGGCGCGCATTGAAAGCCGGATTTGAGGCTGATAATTTTCGCGTACTCTTGTCTGGGCATGGTGAGGAAGCTCTTGATGTAGCTGCCCTGAACTCACCCGATATCGTGATTTTAGATTTGCATATGCCTGGTCTAGACGGATTTGAAGTTTGTCGACAGCTTAGGGAATGGTCTAATGTTCCAATTATTGTGATTTCGCCCAGCGACAATGAGCAAGACAAAATTACCGTTCTTGATCTTGGTGCAGACGACTATGTGATTAAGCCGTTTGGTATTGGCGAAATACTCGCTCGCACGAGGGCTGTATTGCGTCGTTCGAATTTTGCCGCTGAATCTGAATTGCCCATTTTTACTTGTGACGGATTGAAAATTGATTATTCAAAACGGAGAGTCACAATCGACGGGGAAGAGGTTCACTTAACTCCTAAAGAATATGATTTGCTGCGATATATGGCTGCCAATGCTGATCGAGTACTTACAAGTCAGCATCTTCTAAGTAAGTTCTGGGGAAATCAGCTCGCTGATGATAATCACACTTTGCGGGTGCATGTAGCAAATCTGCGGAAGAAAATTGAGAAGGATCCTGAAAATCCACGATACATTCTCACTGAAGTTAGAGTGGGTTATCGATTTAGAACCAATGGGCTGGCTGAGGTCTCAAAGCCCGATAGAGTCAGGTTGAAAACGGCATTCTAGTGCTGAAATGCGCTCCCAACATTTATCCTTCTATTCATCATCACCGTCGTTGTCGTCGGCTTCCGCTACCTCTTCCGCGTCCTCGTCCTCTTCCTCTTCCGCGTCCTCTTCCTCCTGCCGATTAGTTCTCATGTTCGTTAGCAAGGCTTTGTTTACTTGCGCCGGATCTATATCTGCAAAATCAGGAGCCTTTAGTCGGAAAACACCGGCTACTGAGCCCACTCGATAGCAGAAGTATGTGCGCTTTTCTTGCCCAACAACTCGGTCTATATTCAGCTTCTCTTCGTCCATGATCAATTCGAATTGAGGGGAGGAATTCACCTTGTTGAATACGTTCTGAATGGTTTGATGTTTTACTTTTCTTCCGTCTACACGAAACATTTGAGGCCCGATCATATCTGCATCTTTCTTAGCAAGTGCAAAAACAGCCATCATACCCACGTTAATGATTATCTTGTTTCGAAAATCCTCTGGCATCGTTTGAAGGGACTTAGAAGCACCACAAAATGCAATTTGCAATTTACGTGTTTCAGATGTAATTGTGTCGAATGTTTCTTTCTCGATGAATGATTCAAATTCGTCCAGGTAAAGTGAGCAAGGGTGCTTCTTTCGCGACTTCGAAGATAGCGAGAGCGCTGCTTGCTTTATACCAGCTACCATGAGGCTGCCTAGCAAATTTCCGTTTTTATCGAGCTGTCCTTGTGGAATTTTTACTATCAGAATTTGCTTTTCGCTAATCATCTGCCGAAGATCTAGTTCCGATTTTGCCTTCGTCAAGATTGCACGCAATCGCGGGTCGCTCAGCATAGGCTGAACTCTGTTCAAGATTGGTTCTATCCACGTAATCCATTGGTCTGTCCTTGCCAATCGTTTGTAATTAGCCCAGGCATCAATGAGTGTTATGTATTCTGCACGCTGGTGCTTAACTTGTTCGACATGTTGCAACATCACGTCTCTGAAATCGTTATCCGAAAGTAGCACAGGAAGGTCTGTCAAAGTTCTTCCGTTCGCCATAAGTAAAACTGCTGAGTTGCGCAGAATATTGGCTGTTTGCTGATTCCATTGGCTTTGCGAGCCTGGCGGCTCTGTGTATGCAGCTTTGAAGCCGAATGCAATTGCTGATGCTGCGTTTTGCAAGTCTTCATTTTCTGGAAATTCCAGGGGGTTATAGCAAAGTGACTTGCCGCCATCGGTAGGGTCAACAACAATTACTCTTTTGGATAGAGCTTTGCCGTCAGGTTGGCTGGCTATCCAGTCTAAAATCAGGTCGGCCAGCCCGCCGTCGGAGTCAACTAGAACTACCGCACGGTCTCCGCTCTTAATATCTTGAGCAATCATACTTGCCATCAATCTCGTTTTGCCGGTTGCACCAGCTCCAAGAATAAACAAGTGTGGGTTTTTCTCTCTCAGCGTGGCAGGCATGCAGAGATGTCGGGGCAGCCAGAATTGATGCAGTCCCCATTCCTCGCGCTTGCCGAGGGGAATGCCTCCTGTGCTGACAGGCTTGCCCATTTCTCGAACCATTTTGAAATGTTGTGCTTTGAATTGAGAGGGAATGTATTCCTTCTTTGCCCAAATGTTCAGCAATCCAGAGGGGCCGAAGAACCTGAGCGATAGCATTGCAAGTACAACGCCGATGCCGACGATACCAATTGCTACTTGCAGGAAAAAATTCTGTGCCTTCTTCGGGTCTTTTATGCCTCCTTCGCCAGGTGTCTGAGCCACTGCTGCTGCCGTCACAGTTCCGGCTGGTGCAAAACCCGGCGCCGCACCGTTTGCAATTGGTTCGGTTGAGTTGCTGCTGTGTGCTTCAAATCGTCCCTTCAGTGTTACGATTTTGGCTCTCCAACTATAGCCCTCTCTTTTTGTAACTTGCCATTCACCGTTCATTTGCAGAACTGGCACGCCGCCGTTATTGGAAGCTATTGTCCTTAGAGTTGCTGCATATTGAATAGGCTTTCCTACCGCTTGCCCAGCTTGGACATAGGCTTTTGTGAATACTATTGAGTCGTTTTGAATTCTGCCGGCTATCTGGAATTGACCGTTAGTGTCTTGACCCCATCCTTGTATTTGATCGCCATTTTGCACCAGCGAAAAAGACCCTTGGCCGATCCTTCCGCCACCATTCTCGAAGCTTAACAGCCAGTTTCCTGTCATGCCTCCTTGAGCAGCAGAAGGCTGATTAATTGACGCTGCAGTGGCTTGTCCTGCGTTGCTTGTACTCTGCTGTGCCGCACTTGGATTGTTTGTTGCACCGCCAATCAAACTTATCACGTTTACTATCAATACTAGCGAAGGAAAACCGATAACAAGCATCAGTGCCACTGATGTGACCAACACACTCTTCGAAATTCTAAAACCTAAGAGTTGATGGTCATCATCTTTCTTTTCTCTTTTCCTTTTTGCTATTTTTCGCTGGGGCTCGACTACTTCCTTCTTTGATTCGCTAGCTTTGATTTGTGGCTTGCTTAGCTCAACTATTGAATTGTTTTCAATGGACTCATTAGCTTCTGCGGGGTGGAAGTTGCTATCAGTTGTGTCTAAGTCATCCGGCGCAGCTGGAGGCGCAGGCATTACCGGTGCAATTTCAAAGAAGTTTCCGCTTCCTACAAACGCTGCTGGCTTCTTCTCTTGTGGCTTTGTCTTTGGCTCCAGAATGATGGTGCTTTCCTTTACGGCTGATTCATCGACGGGGATGAATGCTGTTTGATCTGGCGCGAAACTCTCAATCGCGTTTTTCGACTCTGTATTCTCGGGAGAATATTGGCTGATGATGGCGTTAGCTATCTGCCCTTCTATCGATGGGGCGGAAACGCCGCCTGCGGCAGCGGGAAAGAGCATTGCAGGCGACCGTTCGGAGCCGTGCGTGGCGATGTCCATTTCTTTAACATAAGAATCGGTGCTTGGAGCATTTTTGTTTGCGGTCCGAGCAGGAGGATTCTGTGGAGAGGCTAACAGTTCTGGTGCCGGCGCTGGAAGCTCTGGTGTTGGAGCGGGCGGTTCTGGTGCCGGCGCTGGAAGCTCTGGTGTTGGAGCGGGCGGTTCTGGTGCTGGAGCAGGAAGCTCTGGTGTTGGAGCAGGACGTTCTGGTGTTTGGGCAGACCAAGTAGTGGTTGACTCAACAAGAGCACCGCCAGGCTGAGATAAATCGTAATTTGTGCTGCCATTTGTGAATGAAGTCGACGTACCATAGATAATCTGGTTTACAGTTCTTTCAATTACCAGGGGATCGAATCGAGGCGAAACTGTCAGTGCCGCGTGACTGATTTCACTTTGCACCATGCTTGATGAATGCTTTGAACTCTTTGCACCACATCCGGTGCAAGTGATTACTTGACCTTTGAGTAAAGATCCGCAGCTTTCACAGAAGTGAATTGCCATATGCCATTATCCATGGACGCCTTACACTGATGGTACCTGTGGGAATATCAATGAGCGATCAATGCCATCCGCATAAGTATCAAGGAAGTATAAATATTGCCTTCATTGAACCGTAAATGCCTACGTTCATATGACTTCTCCCGGCGCGAATGCACTTTATTCCTGGCTTTTCATAGGTCCACCGCAATTGATGATTCTTTTTAGATTTACAAATTAGCCTACACAAGCATTTCAAATGCTTGCAGAGTTGGGATCATGTGATTTCAAATACGAATAGTGCATGAAGATCACCAAATGGAATGCACGAACAAAAACATCCGACAGCTAGGGACTAATGGAAGAAGCTCTCTAGCTAGGTTTAAATTCATTGGTCATAACGCAAATAGGTCTAGCGATACAAATGGCGATAGGCGTGAAGAACGATAGTTTGGCACATCGAGCTCGGAGGGCTCGATTGTGTGTGTGTACAGAAAGCAAAAAAATTCAACTTAGAGGTGCATTTTTGAGTTTCGAAATGCATCGCATGCAGAGTCCGTGCAGTGAGTTACACAGTTTCGTGTAACTCACTGCACGGACCCTGCATCTGAAGCTGAGGGAGTTTCAAAATTTGCGACGACTCCAATAATAACTGCGATCGAATCCTCTCTTGGGTGTGTTTTCAAGGCGCACGCAAAGGTCGTGCACAGGGCGAAGTAGGCTTGCATAGCCCGTTTTATGGCATTTGAGAATTAATCGAGTTATCTGTTGCATTCCTTTTTCGATTGCCGTAGTATTCCCGTCACACAGATTTTCTCTTCTGCAAAAATTTGATCAGATCGCAGAAGGGCGCATCACTAAAGGCTGGACACAGTCGTACATTCGCACGGAGTAGCAGCTCCTTCTGTAAATGTGTCTGTGTAGCTTTACACTGCTTCGTTATAGTCCAGGAGAAAGAATGACGACCGGAGTTGTTTACACGTACGACTCACTGGATCATCTACAAACGATTTGTTCAGCGGAAATCAGAACTCCGGTCTAACAGAGCCCAACAAGTTTCAATTGCACTAAAGTTGTGATTTGGCTTGCAGAAATTTTGAATGAACAACCCATCCTTCAAGGAGGAAAAAATGATGTCCTCATATGGCTCCACTGTCACTCAAATGTTTGACGACGCTGCTAAAACCTATTCATCAAGAATTAGCCAAGTCTTTAATTATTCAGAAGAGGACTTTCTCGATGAAGAGGTATTGGCTTGCAATCAAAGTGTCTTATACACAAACGATCCAGACGCTAAGGTGAGCGACTTCGAAGATTCAACAGTCGAGTTCGTTTGAGACTTCAACATTATTTCTATTCACCGCACTACCGATAGAGGAAATTTCAGTATGTCTAGTTATGCCTTATTTAGTCAAGAAGCAAGCACCGAGTCTAAAGGTTCACTGCAGACTTCCGCCACTGCGAATGGCGACGGCACACCGCTCAACGTGGACGGTTACTGCACTGTGTTGCTCGATGTATCCGGAAGCATAGGTGCCGGAACTCAGGTGAACTTTGATGGACGAACCGAGGGCGGAACTTGGACAGAATTAATTGGCTCGGAAGTAGGCACTGGTGCACTGGCTACATTCACCACCACTTTGGGGCTCTGGTCACTAGTTGTTGCAGGTCTATTTGAAATTCGCGCAAGAATATCGAATTACGGCTCGGGCTCTGTCACTGTTAAGGGGGTCGCCACAGTGCTGGCAGGACCGGCAGCCGGCAGCGAGGTCACGATCGCAGCGCTGCCACTGCCAACCAATGCAGCGCAAGAAACAGGTGGAAATCTTCAAACCATAGCAGGGGCGGTGAGCTCTTCCAAAATGCAAGTGAATCTGGCTGAGATTTCGGGCAATGCGGTCAACACTGGAAATGGCACTGCCACCAATTGCCCCAGAGTTTCAATCGCCAGTGATAACAGCAGCTTGTCGGTTACAGCATCTCTAGCAGCAGGTTCGAACGTAATTGGTTCGCTAACTGCTAATCAGTCTGTCAATATCACTCAAGTAAATGGTAGCTCTGTAAATACAGGCAACGGAACTGCAGCGAATTGCCCAAGAGTTTCCATTGCAAGCGACAACAGTAGTATTGCTGTTTCTGCAACACTAGCTGCAGGGTCAAATGTCATAGGCTCACTTGCCGCAGATCAATCTGTTAACCTCAGTCAAATCGCAGGTAATACTGTCAATACGGGCAATGGGACAGCTGCGAATTGCCCCAGAGTTTCAATTGCGAGTGATAATACCAGTTTTGCTGTTTCTGCAACGCTGGCTACAGGGTCTAACGTCATAGGCTACCTGGCACCAAATCAGTCAGTAAACCTGAATCAAATCGCAGGTAATTCGGTAAATACAGGCAATGGAACTGCAGCCAATTGCCCAAGAGTCTCCATTGCAAGCGATAATAGCAGCTTCGCCGTATCGGCAACATTGGCAACAGGCTCTAATGTGATTGGAAAACTAACCGATAATCAATCAGTGAACCTATCGCAAGTAGCTGGCAACTCAATTAGCACGGGAAATGGTACTGCTGCGAATTGTCCAAGAGTAGCAATAGCAAGCGACAATACAAGTTTCGCTGTATCGGCCACATTGGCAACAGGCTCTAATGTGATTGGAAAATTAACCGATAATCAATCTGTGAACCTATCACAAGTAGCTGGCAGCACTGTTAATACCGGAAATGGAACAGCCTCTGGAAGTCCCAGAGTAGTAATAGCGAACGATAACTCAGCTATTTCAGTATCAGATTCGAACCTTGCAATTTCACAAAACGCCTCATCCACGGCGGTGAAAGGTCCAATGGTACAGGGGGTGTGTACGACGTCTGCGCCTACTTACGGCGCCGGCACAGTTGTTCCATTGTCTTTCACCACAGCAGGTGCTCTTCGAGTCGACAGCGGAAGTTCCGGTGGTGGAGCGGTTACCCAATCTGGTGTATGGCAAGTAAAGCTCTTGGACTCAGCAGGAACCAATCTCGCGGCGATTTCCTCTGCTGGAGCAGTTAAAGTAGAACCGGTTGGTAGTTCGAAAGTCACCTATATTGCCACCACTCCTAGGAGCGTAACTCCTCCAGCTAACCCTTATGACTTCATCACGTTACAAGGACCATCTTCAGGCAAAGCCCGCATTCAGAGCGTAAGAATGATGGCAACCCAGAACACGCTAGCATTGGACCAATTCTTTTTCATAAAGAGGATAGGGACTATAACGGGCGGAACTTCGACATCCGTAACTCCGGTCCCAATGGATTCAACTACTGGAGGTGCTTCATGCACCTTGAAATACTATCAAACAACTAATCCTACAGTAACCGGTACGGCGTACCTCCTTTTTAATCCCATTTTCCAAGTTACTCCTGGTAATACGGGGACGGCAGAACTTGCTACTTATGACATTTACAGAGCGGGAGATACGTTCACGACAGTTACCCTTAATCCTCCCTCAGGTGGAAACAACGAGTATTTCTGCGTGTCCTATAACGGCGCAGCACTTCCAGCTGGAATTAATGTTCAGCTAGAAATTATTTGGACGGAAGAATAGCTACTAGATTCAGAGAGAATTACGGCATCATAATTCGTGTCCAATTAAAGACAATGAAGTAAGCAAGAACTCGGCTAAAGCACAATTTCCCGAGACTCAAGAGGGGGTCAGCAAATGAGCGGACAGCTGCATTGAATCCCATGCCCATGATCGACCGACTATCAATCCAGCCTTCCCCGAAACCTTGCACACGAGGATAAAACAAAACCTTGGAGTCGATTGTTGCAACCATTCAGAAAGGAGTTAGAAAATAATGGCTACGAGCATTCTATACAATTACGATTCGCTCGGCAGATTGGTAAGCGCCACATTTAATGATGGCTCTGTTGCTAGTTATCAGTACGATAAGCTAGGCAATCGAACTGTCACTTTTGCCGGAACAGGATGCGGCGCTTGCAAGTTCACAATCGTAAACGAGAGCGGTGACTTCACCGCTGATGGTGGCAGCGGCACTTATTATCGGGTGTCTGCAACGGCTACGATAACCTTACCGCCGAGTCCGGCAGATGGAAGTGTTTACAAGTTCAAGATGACTGGTGGTGTAGGTACGTTTGCCTTCTATGGCTCTGAAACCTTCAATCACGCAAATGGCGTAAGCGACCAACAGTTAGTATTGAACAGCAGAAGTGGCGTTGTTGAAATGATCGCAGTCACTGGCGGCTGGGACGAAACATAATCCAACTGCGCGAAAAAATCTTTGCACTAAAACCGATTTCGGTTGCATTGTGTTAACAGCCCTTCCTGCCATACTCACCGAATAAATTTCTATACGATTGAACGGCTACGAATTTTGAATGAAAAAACCACACAAACAGGGAACTATTTGAGCGATGCCTAAGAAACAAAATGCCAACAGCGATTCCAATCAAGACCCTCAGTCAAAGAAAAAGGCTGGAAGCGCAAGGAAGTCATTCTCTGCCGTGCCGCAGCACCGAAAACCAACCAAGGGCGCATCATCAGAGCACGCCTGGGACGCTCTAAAAGATCATATTTCGAAAATACAATCGTCAGTCTTCAAAACGGTTGAATCGGCCGCCTCCGGACCTCCAGCTCCGCCCGTAATTTATGAGATGGCTCGCGCGCTCGATTACAACATAGACAATGTCTACGCATGGGTATACTCCAATGTTGATTTTTGTCCGATCTGGGGCTTCTGTCGAGGCGCAATGGGAACACACATTGACAGAGTCGGAAGCTCGTTAGACCAGGCAAATCTAATGGTGACTTTGCTTCAGTATTGCGACGAATTGGGAGGTACAAGTTATAACCCTCAGTTCGCATTCGGCACGATCAGGCTCACAGCCGCAGAGATCGAAAACCTCCTTGGAACAGATGACAGCACGGTTGCAACCAGTTCCGAAGACATGCTTATTGCAGGACAGATCCCTTACACTGCTACCTATTCTGGCGGAGTGCTTCAACACGTTGACATTTCTCACGCATGGGTAAGAGCAACCGTTGACGGAACAAACTATTTTTTCGATCCGACATACAAAACGTATGCCTATTCAACTGGAATAGACCTGAGTTCGATAATAGATTATGACGGGTCGGCACTGGTATCTGCAGCGCAGTCGGGCTCTACCATAACTTCTGATTCCATACAAAATTTGAATGCGGACAATGTTAGAACGTATTTCAAGAATTACGGAGTCAATCTGTTGGATTGGATCCAGAGTAACGCATTTGCCGCGAGTATGGCAGACATCATTGGCGGAAGAAGCATAAATACATGGATTCCTACTGTTCCCATACGCCAAACGTCACTACCAAATCAAATTGGTAGTCCAACAATTTGGAGCAGTATTCCAACTTCGTACTCGCCTAGTTTGAATATTCAAATCAGTGGGTCTGAGAGCCTGAATGTTACTAGGTACAGCCCACAGATCTATGGGCAGCGCCTTGAGCTTCTCACTTCAGATGGATCAATCTATCTCGGCTTAAATAGTGCATTAATAGGTGCTGCCGTGGGGTACACAACACCCCTTGCGCAAGTAACTTTCACCGTCACCCTTCCCTGGGCCGGAGGCTATAGCTTCACATGGGCGCAAGAAATTGACTCACAAGATGGAAACATATTTTTGATCGGGAATGCTTGGGGCTCTACTTCTCAAGCAATGGTCGATTATCATCGTTGGATGATGCAGAAGAGATTAGCTTTCGGCGATCTTCCAACGGACGAAACTGTACTCGGCGAAAATCTTGCAAGTTACTTCTTCATGCTGAGCGGGCAATGGAGTCAGATTCAGCAGATTTATAATCAGCTCGGTAACTGCACACATTTGGTTTATCATTCGGTCGGTATCGTTGGTTTTGACGGAGACCATGAAGGACCATATTTCGACATCCAGGGAACGGACTTCTGGGTGCAGAGCAATAACGGAACTCCAAGCACGGCATTGAGTGTGCTGATGGCGTCCCAATTCACAGCTAATGGGTTTGAAGCGGCTATTATGCAGCAAGTAACTCCTGTTGTCGGGATAAATGCACAGCGCATGTTTGATGCGGCAAACTCGGACAGCCAAGTGATTTACGACGCTAACAGCAGCAACTGGTCTACTATTAGCAGTGCTCTCGTAAATTGGAGTGTTGATGCTCTTGCAGTTATGAACAGCTATGTCAGCGCTGGCTTTAGGCTGATTGTTCATGATAATGGTGCCACCACTGTGGGCTCATATGTTGGCGGCGGTTTTTATGCTTTGTCGACCGACGTAATCCTGGATTCTTTAGCGGGGGGCATAGCTGGCGGGCAGGGAAGTGAAGCAACCACGCCCGCGGACATGGTAAAAGGCATAAAAAACGGACCTGGTCAAACCGGTACAAAAAACACGCAACAGCGCTCTAAGGATCCAATTGGTTTGTCGTATGGCAATGCTTACTACGATAGAACAGACTTCAGCGTTGGAAGCGGTGACTTTCCTTACTCGCTTCAATTTTCTCGTTCATATGACTCTCAAAATCTCTTTCAATTTGGACCACTGGGCTTAGGGTGGACACATAATTTTGCTACCACTGCGAGTCCTGGAAGCAACGGACTTAGAGTCTGCGGCGAATTCTCTCCTAAGGAGGCTTCCGCAGCCATCGCGCATGCATATGTGATGATTCAGCTTGCACTGACCGCTAGCTCAACACTAACGCAGATTCTCATTGCTGCTGAGAGCACTCTTTGGCTGATGGACCAAACCACTAATAATGCAGTTACGATTGACGATGGTGGGAATTCTCGCCAATACTTATTGCTTGTTGATGGAAGTAATTACAATCCGCCCCCAACCTACGTTGAAAAATTGACCGTTTTGAGTGGTGTCTGCACCTTAACTAATCCGCAACAACAAAAATGGATTTTCAACACGGATGGAACATTGTCCGAATACGTCGATCCTGCAGCACTTACAGGCGGCACTAATACATTGTCTTATAGCTATACGAGTGGGCTTCTGACTAGCGTTACCAATGGGCTAGGCAGTACACTGACCTTCGGATATGCCGGCGGTGTATTAACGAGTGTTTCCGACGGACTCGGACGAAGTGTTTCTTTCACTGTTGATTCTCATGGAGACCTTGTCGCTTTCACGGATACTCTTGGAAAAACGATCACGTATTACTACAATCTGATCGAATACCTCCCAGGCATGCTTGTTTCAGCATTTCTTCCAGAGAATCCTACTACTGCTATTTTTACGAACCTTTATGATGAAAGCCTTATCGTAAAGAGTCAATCGGGCTCTAATACTGGAACCTACTACTACAATTTCACAGGATGGAGATCAGAAGAAATCGATCCTAACAACAACAGTTTTGTGAGGTATTTCAACAATTTAGGTTCTGTAGTTACAGAGATAAATGAGCTTGGACAAACTACGACATATGAATATGACGGGTTGAATCGGGTCACGCTCATTACATATCCTGAACTGAATACCTTGGCCTTCACTTATGACAATAAGGGCAATATTCTCACAAAAACATGGGGAGCTAAGCCAGGAAGTGGTCTGGGAGACATTGTTAATACGTATACTTACAATTCTACCTGGAACAAGATTGCGACTTTCACTGATGGTGAAGGAAATACTACATCGTATTCCTATGATCCAACTCACGGAACCTTGCTTACAATCTCGCGCCCGGTCATCGGTGGCATGACACCAACGGTAACGTTCACTTACAACAGCCGCGGTCAGGTGTTAACGCGCACTGACGAAACAGGCATCGTCGATAAATTTGCTTATGACTCTTCAACTGAACAATTGTGGTCGTTTACGCACGACTATGGAACTGGGCGCCTAAATCTCCAAACGGGCTTTGGTTACGATTACTACGGCGATGTAATCTTCATTACAGATCCAAACGGCAATACTATTGCAAACGATTACGATCACGAGCGTCGACTGATCAAAACAACAACGCCAGACCCGTTTTATTATGTAACTTTGTATTCGTACAATGACAATGGCTGGCGCACGTCGATGCAGCGACAGACAGGAGAGCCTACTTTTCCCTATATGACGTGGCTCTGGAATTATTTAGAAAATGGCATGGTGGAGATTGCTACAGATCCGGCCGGTGCGACCAATTTTGTGTATGACGACATGGCAAGGCTTACTTCAGTAACTGATGCAGAAGGGCGTACCTATCAGTATTCATACGACGCACTCAGTCGCATTTCCACCGTAACAGATCCGATGCTTTTCGTTTCTGATACACGCACTTACACTGACAATGGCAAGTTGGCCTCAACAGAGGATGCTAATTCGAATGTCACCAATTACCAATACGATGGGTTGGATCGGCTCGGCAAGCAAGTTTATCCTGACTCATCCTATGAACAGTACTCTTACAACGGTAACAATCAGGTGCTAACTCTGCTTACGAGGAAGGGTGATACTGTCACCAATACCTTCGACGTTCTCACTCGTCTTTCAACAACGCAACCTGGTTCGCTCGCTGTGCAAACCATGACCTATGATCTTGCCGGACGTCGGCTTTCCATCAGCACTCCTTCAACCTCCACTCCAGGGTCAGGAAGCTACGGTTTTTCATATGATACAGCGGGAAGATTAATTCAGCAGACAATGCCGGATAGCAGCAATGTTGGATATCAACTTGATGCAAATGGTAATCGCACGCGATTAACTTGGCCAGATTCATATTATGCGCAGTACTCGTATGACCAGATGAACAGATTGACTGCGATCAAGCTCAACGGAAGTTCAACCGCTGCGGTGCAACTTTGCTATGATGAGCTTTCCAGGCGCACTTCAACCACTTATTTGAATGGTGCATCCTGCGCGTACAGCTACAACATAAATAATGACTTGTCCGGGCTGAGCCATGATTTCGTAGGAAGCTCTGTTCAGTTTGGCTTCGATTACAATCGGGTTCACCAGGTGCTCGGAGTGACATGCTCTGATCCAACATTCGTGTGGACACCCACTCCCGGCACCACAACTTATGGCACTGCCAACAATCTTAATCAATACCCGACAGTTGACTCTGCAAGCTACTCCTACGATGGCAACGGGTGCATGACCGCAGGTGCAATCAACAGTGCTACTTTTGATGCATTGAACAGAATGACTCAGGTCGTTAACGGAGGCACCACCAACAACTATTATTTCGATCCGATCAACAGGCAAGCTCAGAAGTCTGTAAGCGGCACGAACACCAGGTTCCTGTATGATGGTCAGAAGTTGATTGCCACCTACAACGACTCTGGAACTCTGATAAACAGGTTTATTACTGGCGATAGTTTAGATGAATACTTCTTGTACATTACAGGCAGCACGCTTACTTATCTGCACGGGGATCCCCAGGGCTCCATCATTGCCGAATCTGATTCTTCAGGTGCCAACACGAATAAATATCTATACTCGCCATTTGGGGAAACGACCACCATCAGTGCTTCAGGTTTTGGTTACACTGGGCAGCGGT
Organism: uncultured Candidatus Obscuribacterales bacterium; assembly: GCA_964546815.1. Classification (GTDB taxonomy): domain Bacteria; phylum Cyanobacteriota; class Vampirovibrionia; order Obscuribacterales; family Obscuribacteraceae; genus JAIEPM01. The sequence continues at coordinate 33,618 of CAZJLR010000059.1, forward strand.
ATGACTCTGAGGTCAGCCTGTACAACTACAAAGCTCGATATTATTCACCGGCAATAGGAAGATTCTTGCAACCTGACCCAATTGGTACTGCAGGCGGGATGAATCTGTATGTTTATGCGAGCAACGATCCCTTGAATTTGACGGATCCTTCAGGGTTGGTGCCAGGTGAACAGAAGCCTCTGGCACAAACTGGAAATGGAATCAAAATAACAATTTCAGGTAGAGAAGCTGCATTCATTGCACAAGCTCAAGCTGCGCCTCCTGTACCCATAGTCCCGAGCTATTTTGGTCAACAAGGAGGACCAGCCCCAGTTGTTACAGCACTCCCAATTATGGTTCCGACACCAGACATAACTAATGTCTTACCCTCCCCAACGGTTAAGATGCCCTCATTTGTCGGACCAATACTTGACGGATCGCAATCCATCTTGGATCAAATTCAGCAAAACAAAGATATTGAAGAACTAATAAAAGCAGGGACCGATGCTGCCACCGGTGGGGGAATTGGATTGCCAGGATCTGGACCTGGAGTTCCAACTTTCCAAATCACCCCCAATTACGGACCTAATGGAGTTCTTATCAATGTAGACATTTCCGATCAATAGCCCAAACAGCAAAGCAAAATTCATTGAATCAAAATGCCAAAGGCAGGCATCCACAGAAGGTCATTAAATTTTTACTTGGCTTTCAACAGAGGAAGGCTATTAGGTGGATTGGTTATTGGCTGTCCAAGAAAGAAACCGGAGTTCAGCTTAAAAGGTCTTGGTTGCAAAATTAACGGAGTAAGTCGACTCTGAAGAGGCGTAATGTCCCCACAAGCATCATAGATTGTTGAAAAAACTAGGCGGGGAAGCGCTTTTGCATCCTTATCCGTGGGTGCATTGGAAATACTGACCATCCCAATACCGAACGATGGTCGGACGTTTGAAACCGATTCTCTCACGTAATGTCCATCATCATTTAGGGTTGCAGAATCAATTGGAGTGGGCGTTGAAGTAAACACCTCGCCATTAGGACCTTCTGTCATTTCTAGCCCATGAACATATATTGTATTTTTTTCAGTGCCACCTTTCAATGGTTCAGCAGAGCCAAGCTGCACCCAACACAAAGTGACGCATATGTTAATTAAAAGAATAGCTCTCAACGTATTCATATCTCCATTCTACGTTGCTTTTCCTGAACAGTCCAATGTGCCAGCAATTAGCCCTATACCATAAGCGATACCAGCACCCCGAGCAACCTTTAATGCCCCCGTCTGACTGACCTCTACTACATTGAAATAGACAGAACTCACGAAATCCTCGTTGACGCCTCTCCTGCCGGCTATGCGGGCTAGTGCTCTATTCTTTGGACTAGCCGTGTTGTAACTGCAAACCAGACGCTGAGCCACGTTAAACTGGACCGGCAAGGTTAACCAAAGCCGTCCATACCACTTGTATCAGCATAAAAACTAGGGACTCCCGTTATGCTGGTAGCTCAATGCTTTGCGGCTGGGTGGCACCAGTACAATACGTTGCCCGCTAAAAGTGTGCTTACAATCGTTCGGCCTGTCATCGGCGGAATGACACCAACGGTGACGTTCACTTACAACAGCCGCGGTCAGGTATTAACGCGAACTGACGAAACAGGTATCGTCGACAAATATGTTTACGACTCTTCAACAGAACAATTGTGGTCGTTTACGCACGACTATGGAACTGGGCGCCTAAATCTCCAAACGGGCTTTGGTTACGATTACTACGGCGATGTAATCTTCATTACAGATCCAAACGGCAATACTATTGCAAACGATTACGATCACGAGCGTCGACTGATCAAAACAACAACGCCAGACCCGTTTTATTATGTAACTTTGTATTCGTACAATGACAATGGCTGGCGCACGTCGATGCAGCGACAGACAGGAGAGCCTACTTTTCCCTATATGACGTGGCTCTGGAATTATTTAGAAAATGGCATGGTGGAGATTGCTACAGATCCGGCCGGTGCGACCAATTTTGTGTATGACGACATGGCAAGGCTTACTTCAGTAACTGATGCAGAAGGGCGTACCTATCAGTATTCATACGACGCACTCAGTCGCATTTCCACCGTAACAGATCCGATGCTTTTCGTTTCTGATACACGCACTTACACTGACAATGGCAAGTTGGCCTCAACAGAGGATGCTAATTCGAATGTCACCAATTACCAATACGATGGGTTGGATCGGCTCGGCAAGCAAGTTTATCCTGACTCATCCTATGAACAGTACTCTTACAACGGTAACAATCAGGTGCTAACTCTGCTTACGAGGAAGGGTGATACTGTCACCAATACCTTCGACGTTCTCACTCGTCTTTCAACAACGCAACCTGGTTCGCTCGCTGTGCAAACCATGACCTATGATCTTGCCGGACGTCGGCTTTCCATCAGCACTCCTTCAACCTCCACTCCAGGGTCAGGAAGCTACGGTTTTTCATATGATACAGCGGGAAGATTAATTCAGCAGACAATGCCGGATAGCAGCAATGTTGGATATCAACTTGATGCAAATGGTAATCGCACGCGATTAACTTGGCCAGATTCATATTATGCGCAGTACTCGTATGACCAGATGAACAGATTGACTGCGATCAAGCTCAACGGAAGTTCAACCGCTGCGGTGCAACTTTGCTATGATGAGCTTTCCAGGCGCACTTCAACCACTTATTTGAATGGTGCATCCTGCGCGTACAGCTACAACATAAATAATGACTTGTCCGGGCTGAGCCATGATTTCGTAGGAAGCTCTGTTCAGTTTGGCTTCGATTACAATCGGGTTCACCAGGTGCTCGGAGTGACATGCTCTGATCCAACATTCGTGTGGACACCCACTCCCGGCACCACAACTTATGGCACTGCCAACAATCTTAATCAATACCCGACAGTTGACTCTGCAAGCTACTCCTACGATGGCAACGGGTGCATGACCGCAGGTGCAATCAACAGTGCTACTTTTGATGCATTGAACAGAATGACTCAGGTCGTTAACGGAGGCACCACCAACAACTATTATTTCGATCCGATCAACAGGCAAGCTCAGAAGTCTGTAAGCGGCACGAACACCAGGTTCCTGTATGATGGTCAGAAGTTGATTGCCACCTACAACGACTCTGGAACGCTGATAAACAGGTTTATTACTGGCGATAGCTTAGATGAATACTTCTTGTACATTACAGGCAGCACGCTAACTTATCTGCACGGGGATCGCCAAGGCTCTTTCATTGCCGAATCTGATTCTTCAGGTGCTAACACGAATAAATATCTATACTCGCCATTTGGGGAAACGACCAACATCAGTGCTTCAGGCTTTGGTTACACTGGGCAGCGGTATGATTCTGAAGTTGGGCTGTATAACTACAAAGCGCGATATTATTCACCGAAGATCGGAAGATTCTTGCAACCAGATCCGATTGGGTATATTGCGGGAATGAATCTGTATAGTTACGTCGGGAATGATCCAGGTAACTTGATAGACTCTAGCGGAATGGTGCCTGGGGAGAACAACGGAAATACGAAACCTTTCAACAAAAACAGCTTCATTATTGATGAAGAAGGTAATACCAAGCGAGTTGTCCCGAAAGACATATTACAATGGACTCGTGAAGATGCCAAGCAAGTCTTAGATACCTACAAGCAAATTAAGGGGGACCAAAATCTCAAAACCATAGCCAACCAGCTGCTTAAGGACTATGCCGTCTACACTTGGCACGAGGCTACATACCCATCTTCGGCGGTTTCACCGCAAAAGCCTTTTTCTGCAGCGAGTTTCAATGTCGACGAGGAAGGTAACACGATTACGCCAAAGCCTCGCGGAATTTGGCAGTCCATTAAAGATGCGTGGACTGGTCCAATCGGCGAACAATCGCCAGCTAAAGGCATGCAAGATGACATGAAATATCAAAATGGAGCGGGCACCAATTATTAAACGAAATGGCAAACATGAAACACAAATCAACAGCTCAACTACTCTTTTCTATTTTGTGCTGTTTTGAGCTACTCAGCAATCCAACGGCATATGCCACTTCCGAAGAAGGACAAGAAGAGCTGCAGGTCTTGCGTCGCCACGTGGTAGAAGCCTATGGTGGGACTGAGGCAATTAAGCAATTCGCAGCTATGCCAAAGCGATTTCGTGGAAAAAGTATTTTTGCTGCGTTTTCCGTCCCAAAGAGAATAACGGGTCCGGAGCAAAGAGAATAGAAAAA
>CAZJLR010000060.1:0-37463 GCA_964546815.1 uncultured Candidatus Obscuribacterales bacterium
TTCGCTAAACATTCGAGTTCGCCAGCAGTATCCCATGCGTCGCCCGGCCCTTAAACCCAAATTTCCAAAATCCGCACCCACCCCATGGCCTCAAATGAGAACAATGTATTTAATGGCCGGGCGACGCATGGCGTCGCCCCGACAGGCAAACAAAGCCAGTTTCAGCAGCATTCAATATAAAGTCTGAGACAAGTGACAGATAACAAGCTGAATCCCCCCGTGTAATGCGGTGAAATTCTGGGCATGAATCGATAGACCAGCTAAAAATCCTTGCGGGGGCGGGAAAAAACCAACACGATGGGCAGAAAAGTCTTACTGCTGGAGACTGACGAACAACTAGGCAATCTAGTCGCGCCTTTACTTGAGGCTCGTGATTACTCCGTGGTGCAAGAAGTTAGTGGGCATAAAGCTCTGGAGCTGATCAAAGAAAATCGCCCAGACCTGGTAATGGTTGGCGAGCAGCTATCAGACATCGATGGCATCGGTTTTATTATCAAGCTAAGGCAAAAGGAAAAAGACATCAAAGTTGTCTTCCTTTCACAAAACTGGCGAGACGCCGAATTTTTCCAAAAAGTCACTAAAGAACTAAAAGTAGAACACATCTTTCACAGGCCGATTAAATCTAGCGTTTTTGGCGTCCAGGTTGATGCGCTCTGGCATGACCAACGACGGGGGCTGCCACCGATGCCCGGCGCGGGAGGCGTCACCGGCACAACTGCAGTACCACAGCCCATGGGCATAGTGCCAGAACCAGCGGTGCCAGGCACTGGCACCACACCATGGCCTGCGCCAGGGGCTGCTGCTAATTATCATTTTCCAGGCTTGGCAAACATAGAACAAAGTTCCTCATCTTCAATGCCTCTGCCTGTGCCTGCAGTAGCCACAGCTACTGTTCCAGTTCCGGGCGGCTCACCCTCGGCTATGTCTGTTTCAGCATTTGCCGATGCGACACTGCTCAGTTTCAGACAAAAATTCTCCAAATCATTGCCGTCTCGTGTTCAACAAATCGAAGCAATAATCCAGCAAGTACAAAGGGACAATCCAGACCCCAACCTGCTTACAGAAGCGCGCCGCCTATCGCACAACTTGAAAGGCACATCGCGCACGTGCGGATTTGAAAATCTGGGAAATATGTCTGAGCAAATCGAGTACTCTGTGCGAGATATGCTCGAAGTCGCTGACGTCAACCACAAAGCCGAATGGACAAGGGTAGACCTTGCATTGATTGCGGCGAAAAAAGAAGTTGAAGTGGTAAAACTTCAATTTTCAGATTACGTTCCGACAGCAGAAGAACTTGCAAATCTCAACCCCGACGCAGCAAAAGCGAAAGTTCTCGTGGTGAGCACTGACGCCTTGCCGCAACTGAAGGAGGGTGGAAATGGCAATGGCATTCCCGAGGTGCACCACCATGCAGGCGCTGGCATCCCGCTAGAAATCATCGGCGCAGACAACCATGTCGAAGCATTAGAACGTGCCGCACGCATGCAGCTAGACGCAGCCCTCATCGAAATTACACCCGAAAGCAGAGAAGGTGCATTCCAGCTGGCACGAGACTTGCGCAGTATGATTGGCTATGAAACACTGCCGCTAGGATTCATCTCCCGCAACAATGAGAGCGACCGCGCAGAAGCCGCACACGCCGGGGCTTCACTCTTCCTTGAAAAACCATATTGCGACGAGTCACTACAACAAGCACTGCAACATCTAATCACCATCAGAGAAGGCGGCAGATCGCGCGTCTTAATTGTAGACGACGACGCCGACTTCACAGACCTCATCACAAGCACACTGGGCAATGAAGGCATGCTTGTAAAAGCGCTCAACGACCCAACAGACGTGCTTGAAGTACTCGAAGACTACACGCCAGACCTGATGCTTTTGGACGTTATGATGCCTGGCATCTTAGGATTTGACGTTTGCAAAAAGGTGCGTGGCACCGGTCGCTGGCAAGATCTCCCCATCATTTTCCTCACCGCGCAAACAGACCTTGCATCACGCTTGAGCGCCTTCGATTCAGGCGGCGACGATTATCTTCCCAAGCCAGTCATCAACCAGGAGTTACTCAAGCGCGTCAAAGTCCGCTTAGACCGCGCCCGCATGCAACGCGAAAGACAGGACAGAGACTTGCTCACTGGCTTGCTACTGCGTCGCGCATTCTCAGACCATCTCGCCGCATTAATCTCAGAGTCTGAGCGACACAAATTTAATTTTAGCCTCTGCCTCATGGACGTAGACCATTTCAAGAAAGTCAACGACAGCTATGGGCACATGGCTGGCGACCGCGTTCTTGCCTACATGGGCAAATTGTTGCGCAAAAGATTTCGCGTTGAAGACCTTCGCTGCCGCTGGGGCGGAGAAGAATTTATCCTGGCGTTCAGGCATGAGCGCAAGGAGACGATGCAAAAGGCTCTCAACCGGGTATTGGAAGAACTAAAGAAGATTGAATTTAAAGGTGATCAGGGGGAATCATTCTATACATCATTTAGCGCCGGAATGGTTGATTATCCGGGCGATGGGGAGACTATTCACGATCTGGTTTTGCATGCAGACAAAAGACTGTACACAGCAAAAGCAAATGGTCGTAGTCAAATTGTTATTACGGGATGAACTTTCTGGCGCGCGCGTATAAGGATTAATCCAATGGCTAACATACTGCTAGTTGAAGATGACACCGACTTGTCGGAAACATTGCAAGATTGGCTCATGTTTCAAAAGCATGAAGTGGAAGCCGTTTATACTGGCACAGAAGCGCTAGAGTTAATTCGCTTTGGCACTTACGACATTGTGGTGCTCGATTGGCAATTGCCGGGCATGAATGGAATTGATGTGCTGAAGATATACCGCTCAGAAGGCGGACAGATGCCAGTTTTGATGCTCACTGGGCGCACCGAAGCAAAGGAAATCAAATCATTGATGGATGCCGGTGCGACAGACTACATGGCAAAACCATTCAATTTGAAAGAACTATCAGCGCGCGTGGAGCAAATAGTAGCGAAAGCTGGCGCTACGCCAGCCTAACTGGCTCCCGCACACGTCTTTGTGGTGATAAACCATCTTGTAGGGGCGACGCCATGCGTCGCCCTTGTTTTTAGGTTCGTTCTTAAGGGCCGGGCGATGCCTGAGATACTGCTGGAGAACTAAAATGGAGCCGAATCAAGTTCGATGATATGAGCTTAGAGCGTTCCACCTGGGGGCGCAGGCATCCTTGCCTGCTTCTTCGCCAATAGCTTTCCGAAGCAGGCTGGAAGCCTGCGCCCCCAGGGCTAACGCACTTCAAGCTGGATTTATCCAATCGAGTTCGCCAGCAGTATCCATGGCGTCGCCCCTACCGGCCAGTACAGACACTTCGGTTGACAACATGCTATTTATGGAATATATTCGTTATATGGAATAAGCCGCCCAGAATCAGAAAGTGAAGCCTTCAATTCATGCAAAACAGCAAAAACACAACAGCAAAACAAATCGACAAGGGCTTTGAAGCAATACAGTCAATGTCATTGCCGTCGTTGCGCAAAAGCCTACGGCTACCTCAGCAAGAAATTGCCAGCCGGCTCAACTTAAACCAGGCAGAGATTTCGAAGATGGAACGCCGCAGTGACATGTATGTGAGCACTCTGCAAAATTACATCAACGCACTCGGCGCAAAGTTAGAGTTGTTTGCCATTTTCCCAAATGAAAGAGTTGTGCGCTTAGAGCAATTCAATAGAGGCGAAACTGCCACCACGCAGAAAAACACAGAAGCACAAACAGAAAAAACAACGCAGGTTAGCGCAAAACGATCCAAAAGAGAAGACAGCGCAAATAAGCTCTGGTGGCTAGGACCAGGTGCTGAAGCAAAAGAACATTCAACTGGCATTCCCCATAGCACAAAGCAAAAACAAACGGACGACAACTGGTTTCAAAAGTCGCTATATCAATCTGTATAGCAAAAGCCCGAGGCTGAATTAGCATGAAAACCGCCACTTCAAAAAATCCAGACGATGATGGCAAAATTGTTTGCCCAAACTGCGCAGAACTCATTAATGCAGCCGCAATTTTGTGCAGGTTTTGCAACTCGGGCATATCAACAGAATATTTTTCAAAATGCAATGCCTGCAGTGAGCTCATCCGCAAGGACGCAAAAGTTTGCAGGTATTGCAAAGCAGAAAATGAAAACGCGGACAACGCACAAGCGAGTAGCTACGCAGGTTCTAGCAAGCACCCAAACAAAGTTTATTCATTTAGCAAGGAAGACCTCGCTAGACTCGACAGCTTCGATGGGAAAGAACCGGAAAAAAGTAATGACAAAGTGGAAGACGCAGAATCAAAACCATTCAAGGCAAATATGAGCCTCATTCGCGAAAGAGAAAAAGTAATACTGGCTCTTCTGCAAAAAAACTTTGCCAATATTGAGGAGATAACCGAAGAGTTACAAAACAAAGTTCGCGCTGAAATCAGAGAGCTGGTCAACAAAGACGAAGCGCCGCTCACCATGATGGAAAAGGGCGTACTTTTACAAAACATTCTAGATGAAGTTTTCGGATTTGGACCCCTAGGACCATTACTTAGAGACCCAACAGTCGGCGACATTTTTGTAAATGCATATGACCAGGTTTTCGTAGAGCGGCACGGCGAGATTATCAAAACCGGAGTCACTTTCGAAAACAAAGCACACTTACGACAAACCATCGACAAAATCACAATTCCAATGGGGCTTCGTTTTGACGAGAGCAATCCAATTGTTGATGCGCGGCTACCAAATGGCTCCAGGGTTAATGCCACTATGAGCGCAGATGGACCCACACTCACAATCACATGCTTTTCCTGGGTTCTGCGCAACCTCTCAGACTGGGTCGAGCGCGAACAAATGTCTATGCCGATGGCAAAGCTGCTCAAAGCCTGCGTACAAGGACGAGTAAACATCGCCATCTGTGGTCCAGGGGGCTCTGGAAAGTCGTCATTGTTGAACACGCTCATAAAATTCGTTGGCGAGAAAGAACGCATCATCAGCATCCAACGCAAAGCTGAGCTGCGCATACAACAAGAGAACTGGGTAAAACTTGAAACCAAAATAGGCAACACAGATGGATCAGATGGTCCAAGTTATCGCAAGCTAGTCCAAGCAGCCCTACTCATGCGCCCCGACCGCCTGGTGGTGGCAGAAATTCGCGGCGAAGAATCGTTCGACTTTTTAGACGCCATGCACGCAGGACTTTACGGAAGCCTTTGCACATTGAACGCAAACTCAGCAAAAGATTGCGTTGAGCGCCTAAAAACAATGCTGTTGATGTCTGGTCAAAATTTAGACTCAGAAACCGCACAAAGACTCATCGCAAATTCAATCCAGCTTATTGTCTTTATCGCCAAACTTAGCGATGGCAGCAGAAGAATAGCCGAAATATGCGAAATCAGAGGGCTGGAAAACTCGGAAGTTAAACTAAATACGCTGTTCAAACTTGAAAAAGTTGTTTCATCAGGTGCCACCACATTTTCCTTCCAGACACCACAAACTGCATTGCCACCAAATTTCATACAACAAATAAATGGTGAAGGAATAGAATTCGGACCGGGCGATTTCTAAAGCGAGAATTCCAGAAGAAGATACTGAAAGAGCCATAAAAGACCATTAAAGCTTGCTCAGTGGATTTCAATGTGGACAATTTAGCAACCGCATTTACTCTTCAAAAGTAAAAACGCTGCCTCTAGAGTTAATGTCGCCAGCAGATTCCAATAGAGTAAGTTATTGAATATATTATCCTAGTCGGATCTCATTTCTCCATGTTTGCAGAAACTCCCAAACCCCCGTATTATGCAGTGATTTTCACCTCGAAAAGGAAAGAATCAGATCCCGCCGCCTATGACCAAACTGCTGAAGCAATGGTAGCCGCCGCCAAATCGCAACCCGGCTTTCTTGGTTACGAAAACACACGGGGTGGCAACGGAGTTGGAATTATGGTGTCATACTGGCTAGATCTTGATTCAATTCGAAATTGGAAGGCGCAGGAAGATCATCGAACGGCGCAAGCCAAAGGGCGATCAATCTGGTACGAAGACTACCGCGTCCGCATTGCAAAAGTTGAGCGCGATTACAGCCTGGCTGATTCCGAGTTCAAAAGTGGACGATGAACTGCCACCACCCATGATTGCTTTAGTCACGCACAGAGAAGATCTGATTGAGCTCATCAAAAGATGCCGCGCTTGCAAGACTGTCAAATGAACCCGTCTCAACAATGTTTCTTGCCGAGTGCAAGAAGGCAGCCCAAGCGACTCGCGCCAACGCAGAACCAACAGAGATGCGGCGAACGCCCAGGTCAGCAAGAACTGAGACAGAGAGCCCTGGAACTGGCGAAGACATTATCACGTTGACCGCTTTCGGTGAGACGGCTTTGACAATAGCTTCGATTTCTGCCGGTGCGCGCACGCCTGGTGCAAAGAGACAATCAGCCCCCGCATCTGCATAGGCAACAAGTCTATCGAGAGCAGTGCGGAAGGGCTCTGGATCACCCACAAGCCATGCTTCACATCGCGCCGTAAGCACGACGCCACTACCAGTTTTATCAATCGCAGCCCGTGCAGTTCTAATTCGCTCAACAGCCAGATTGCATTCGTACAAAGGACTGCTGTCGTCTCCGGTAGCATCTTCAATCGATAAGCCAGCAACTCCTGTAGCAACACAGAGTTCCACGTTGTGCGCAAGCTCGTCGAGTCGGTCTGCATAGCCGCTCTGGTAGTCTGCATTTACTGGTAATGTTGTGGAAGACACTATTTCGCGAAGGTGTGCAAGTACGCTATCTCGCGAAAGAGCGGTTACAGTATCGGGTAATCCCTGGGAGAATGCAACGCCAGCAGATGTCGTGGCAATAGCCTTGAATCCAAAGTGCTGCAAACACTTGGCTGTTCCTTTGTCCCATGGATTTGGCAGGACAAAACATCCTGATTCGTGTAGTTTCCGAAATGCGAGAGTGGTGGACGAGACCTTAGATTCGGTGATCATGTGAGCAACTCCTAGAGCTTTGCTTCCAGCAGGAATGAAGGACAATTAGCAACACGCAAATCGATTTGATTTTTCTAGTGTGGATAATCTAGATGCAGCTATCGTATTACTTTGCGTTTGGCAAATTTTTGGCAAACAGTGTGTGGATTTATGCATGAAAGTTGATCGTCCTATTCTTGCATAATTCGCTGGCGACTGTATTTTTTCAAGAGCAGAAAAATTGGATAGCTAAAGACAAGTAGTGCCAACGCCAGGGGAGAATTTTCACGATCTGCCACGATAGAGCCAATGAGGAAGCAAACGGAGCCAACAAGCGCAATTCCAGCTGTCCAAGGGTAGCCCCAGGCTTTGTAAGGACGCGGTATTTGCGCGGCTTTAGCACGAAGTACGAACAATGAAATGTATGACAAAGTGTAATTAGCCACAAAGAAAAATGAGAGCATAGCAATGACCCTCTCGAAAGACCCAAGCACAAAAATCACTGCAACAAATGAGCTGAGCAACAGTCCAAATATAGGCGTTCCGCCTTTATTCACTTTGGCGGCCGCAGAAAAGAACAAACCATCAATACTCATTGCGTACAAAATTCTTGAGCAAAATAACTGCGTCGCATTGATGCAACTAAAAAGCGATATGACCATAATCGAGCGGATAACAGCATCTCCGTATGTCCCAAAGATTTTTTGGGCCACGGTGCCGAGACAAAACTTGTTTCCTGCAATCTCATTCATCGGCAATACATGCAAGACAGCTGCATTAAGAAGCAGATAAATCGCCATAATTGTGAAAACGCCACCAAAGATTGCGCGAGGGACATCACGCCCTGGCTGCTTCACCTCTTCTCCAAAATAAATGACGCTGTTCCACCCATCAATTGTATAAATAACAGCCTGTAGAGCCAGAACAATATTTACAAACAATGCAGAGCCGCTGGGCAATGCTAAACCCGCAGATGGTGTTGCTCCAGACATGGCGGGGGGCAAAAAGAAAAAGCAAGCCAGAACCAAAATCACAAAGGCAATAGTTTTCATCGCCGCAGTAAAAAGCTGAGCCATATTTCCGCTCTTAATTCCCTGCGCATTCATGAGAGCAAAACCAAGAATGGTGGCAATCGCGACTGACTTTTCCATACCTGAGGGCAGGCACACAAGTTTGCTAGTGTACTCGCCAACTACTATGGACACAGCCGCCAGCGTGCCGCAGCATGAGAGCCAATCACTCCAACCGACTATGAAACCAGCGTAGTCACCCAGAGCGCGCCTGGAGTAATTATACTGCCCCCCGCTGCGCGGAATCATAGCGCCCAGCTCGGCAAGCGATGAAGCACCACACAAAGCATATAGCCCACCGACTACCCAAACCGCCATAAACAAAAATGCGTCAGGCAAAAGCTGAGCGATGTCACCCGGTGTGCGAACAATTCCAGCCGCGATAGTGGTTCCTATCGCAGCCGATATGCCAAACCATAAGCCAAGAACTTGCAGCAAGCCTCTTCGCCGAGGCTCATTCCGAGATGTTCTCATTGCCTCTTCGCGCAAGGCTGTTCTGGCTGAATCATCTGCACCAGGCAAAGATTTGGTTTCTAATTGGTCGTACACTGAAAACTCTCCATTCAAAAGAGATTTGTCGCCAAAACATCTGCGGCAGCAACATAATGTTGAGTATTCACTTTGAATTCAGAAGAATTCGGAAAAACTTTGTGTACATTTTCGGCACAGACTGTGGATTCTACGAAGCCATACAGATTAGGAGCTGTTAACGCCCCTAGGATAATTCGAAAATGCTCTCTTCGATTTCCATTTTGCGTGCGTTGGCAAAACCGGTTTCTTTTCCTATAAGCTTAAAACCGCATTTTTCAAGTACTCTGATGGAGCCAAGATTGTCGCTCGCAGCCTGCGCATACAACGGGCGTTCGGAAACTAGAGAGAGAAATTGCTGCACTACAGTAGTTGTAATTCCTTTGCCCCATTGAGCCTTCTCGATGCCGTAGCATATTTGCGTTTTTCCGAACATCTGAAACTTGCTGACAGAACCAATAACTTTTCCATTCATCAGCACGATTTTCTGGATAATACTTTTGTCGCTTGAGATTTTCTTTGCATGCGCCTGGAAGGCGTTCCAATCATTTGGATCAGGGCTCGTAAAGGCAGCCATGTGAATATAGTCAGGGTCTTTTTGCTGTTCAAACAAAATCGCCAGATCCGACTCTTCTACATCACGCAATTGAATGGTGCTGACATTCGCCATATTACGCCTCCAGAGGAAGCCAAAGTTTAACACAGGATGCTTTGAGACATTATTGCTGTCGCAACCTTCTTGGTTGCGCCGCGCCCTTGCTTCGACAACAACGAGCGCAGTTCTTTGATTACGAGAGCCTATATCTCTTCATCGCCCAGATAGTGCTGAACGTCAGCAGATGCTCCGTCGCCCGTCCAACTTTCCCAAGCTTTGATAAAGAATTCCTTTTCGACACTAGTTGGGGAGGCTTTCCACGTCACAGTCAATTGCCCTTCACAATCATGTAGCGATTGAATCTTGTCCAGACAAGTTTTATTACCGTAGTGATCACAAAGCGCACTGACGTAGCCAATCGCTCGATGAAGTCTAAGCGTTCTCCATCCGCCTGTATCGTCCTCCGCTGAAACATGGATTTCGTTAGAAAACATTGCCTGTGTCATAGTTAGTCCTTCAAGCTCGTTCAATGTTTCTATGCCCTTTTCCTGCTAATCAAAGGCATGAAATTGGATATGATTATCCCAGCACACACGGGCGGATGAAATAAAAACGATCTAGTTCTTGTGGCTGCAAAAGCTGGGAATAAAAGATTAGAAACAACTTGAAAGTATTCTCCGCCAAAAGCCGAAACAACGAATACGCCATTAACGGACTTCCTGGAGAAAAAAAATGAAGAAACAGCATTTAGAAGATACAGGGCCGAAATTAAGCCATCAGCTTTTGCATACATCAGGGGCAACAATCTTATGTTTTTGGCTAGTTCTTTCAACAGGATGCTGCTCAGCAAAAGGCGCGGACGAATTAAAACCGGCGCAGAAAACAACAAATCTACAGTCGTTCACCTTTCAAGGAGTGTCCTGTAGCTTAGTTAAGCCAGACAAATTTTCTTTGACAGAGAAAGTTACATCTGTTGGCAAAATGTTTGTTCTCTTCGACCCAAGCAAAGAAAAAAAGGACTACACCTCTTTGAGTGTATCGATAGTTCCAACAGACACAGCAAATGAAAACGAAATGCTCGACGGAGTTCTAGAGCCGTACAAGCAGGGACTGAAAAATTACAAAGAAGAAAAACTCGCGCCTGTTAGCATCAACGGCCGTAAATTTCAGAACAGGAAATTCTCCGGCAATTTTCCGAGCGGTTGTCCGACCGTTGGATTCGTTTACATAACGACTCAGCAAGGGGCTTGTATCATCCTTATTGGCGATGCAAATGGCGCAGGCGGCGTACAAGCCTTGGAGGCGCTTTTGCAATCCGTCAAAAGTTTCCGTTAGAAATAGCAAGATAGGGCAAAGCAGCCCGAGACCTGAAAATCTTGATTTTCAAGGGTGAAATTGGTGGCTTCGATTCTTTAAGCTGTCGCCAAGGGTGGACAAAGCAGGGTTCATTAACATTTAGCAAGCTCTTGCCCGATTCCAAGCACATCGTGGGAAAATAGGGTTTGCATCGAGGAGCGCTGCAATCATTGGACCAGGCTCGATGCATGGGGAAACCCAGAGGCAACGGCGCTCGTGAGAAATCGGCTCGCGGGCGCATTTTTGTGTCGGAGCTGAGGAGGAACGAATGAATACCGTAATGGACTCGTCTAAAACAGATTTTATTGTGACCGACATTAATCTGGCAGCCTGGGGACATCGCGAAATTGCGATTGCCGAAACCGAAATGCCGGCTTTGATGGCCATTCGCAAAGAGTATGCAAACAACCGTCCGCTGAAAGGCGCACGAATTGCCGGCTCATTGCATATGACCATTCAGACTGCAGTGCTCATCGAGACCCTGATAGACCTTGGCGCTGAAGTCCGATGGGCTAGCTGCAATATCTTCTCGACACAAGACCATGCAGCAGCAGCAATTGCAGATAACGGAACAGCTGTATTCGCCAAGAAAGGTGAAAGCCTCGAAGAATATTGGGAATACACCCACAAAATTATGGAATGGCACGATGGTGGCACTCCAAACATGATTCTCGATGACGGCGGCGATGCGACTCTTCTTATTTTGCTCGGCTCTAAGGCAGAGAAAGATTTGTCAGTTCTTGCAAAACCAACCAGCGAAGAAGAAACTATTTTGTTTGCTTCGATCAAGAACAAACTGGCTAAAGACCCGACTTTCTACAGCCGCATCAAAGCTAACATCAAAGGCGTCAGCGAAGAAACAACTACAGGCGTACATCGTTTGTATGAACTTCAAAAGAAAGGCGATTTGCCGTTTCCAGCATTCAACGTCAATGATTCTGTGACGAAATCAAAGTTCGACAATCTTTATGGATGTCGCGAAAGTCTGGTAGACGCAATCAAGCGCGCCACAGACGTGATGATCGCCGGAAAAGTCGCTGTTGTTTGCGGATATGGTGATGTAGGCAAGGGCAGTGCGCAAGCACTTCGCGCTCTCAGCGCCAATGTTTGGGTTACCGAAGTTGACCCAATTTGCGCATTGCAAGCTGCGATGGAAGGGTACCGCGTAGTGACCATGGAATACGCTGCAGACAAAGCCGATATTTTCGTAACATGCACCGGCAATTTCAATGTCATTGATCACGACCATTTGGTTCGCATGAAGAACAATGCGATTGTTTGCAATATTGGTCACTTTGACAGCGAGATAAATGTTGCATCTTTGTCTAAGTACACATGGGAAGAAATCAAACCGCAAGTCGACCACATCATTTTCCCAGATGGACGACGCATCATTCTGCTTGCCAAAGGCAGACTCGTAAATCTCGGTTGTGGTACAGGACATCCTTCATATGTGATGGCTAGCAGCTTTGCCAACCAGGTTTTGGCTCAGATTGAGCTATACACCAAGCAAGGTGAATACGCACCAGGCGTATACGTGCTACCAAAACACCTGGACGAAAAAGTCGCGCGTCTCCAGCTCACAAAGCTTGACGCTCAACTCACAGAGCTTACACCGGAGCAAGCCAAATACATTGGCGTGCCAGTGCAAGGTCCATACAAAACAGAAAACTATCGCTATTAAATTAGCGAAGCATCTGATTGGAAATAGATTGTTTAGAGGTCCATGAATTGTATTCATGGACCTCTTTTTTGGCTAGCACGAACGTATCTACCGTGTCTTTTAGCAGCTGGGTGCTAATTTGACGGCGGTGCGCAGAGATCTCGCATGTCTGGCATCACGAACGACTTTCTTGAACAGCTCCGTATCTCCGGCGGTAACGTGAAGGAATTGGAACCTGTCAAGCAAGCCGAGGGAGATCACCCAACTGCTATTTCTACTAACCGAGCAGGGGATTATGTAGCCAGTGAATTGTGCTTACCAAAAATCTACCAGCTAGAATGTAACTGGCTGTTTTTTTTGGCTTTGGATAAGCTGAGTGGGCTATAACTCCTAAAAATACGCCTACACAGAGCTGCAAATTTAGCCAAACCACTATTGCGTGAGTTCTTCTAAAATGCATTAGTCATCAGCTCTTAGCAGTTCAATTAATTAGTTAGTTCCATACTCAAGACCGCTAGACCAAACCAACTGAAAATGACAAATACAATAGCAATCTTGTGATTAATAAATCCAAGGAGGTAAGAAATGACCGATGATCAGCAGATTCCAGCGGGCGGAATAAAAGGATTTCTAGATTTTGCCAACGAGATAGAGCGCGCTGCATTCGATAGAAATCCGGACCTTGCATCGTTCTTGTCTGAAATTCATGAATCATTCAAAAAAGTACTATTTCAAGAAAACATGAAAGCGCCTCCGTTGCCTTCCTTGCTCATGATGAATTCACATGCGTCATTTTTGGGCGCAGTGAGAACTGCATTTAGCGGACAATCACCTCCCGTTTTTATGATTCTTCGTGGCAGCTTGGAGAGTGCAGCTTATGCGTTGCTTGCACGAGACAAGGAGAACGAGAAAGCATACTTAGCACGTGATAGAAACAAACGGACATGTCGAGAGTCCTTTACCATGGCTAAGGCAGTGTCCAAACTAAGACGTATTGACCCAAACTTGGGCACTTTCTTCAAAGAACACTACGAAGCGCAAATAGATTTTGGAGCTCATCCAAATGCAAAATCAGTCGTGAATCACCTTAGCTTGAGCAAGCGAAACGACGGAATGACAGGGATGACTCTTACCATTTTGCACGACCCTGGATCTGGCTCGATAACTCAGACTTTAATGGCTTGCCTGGAAACAGGAATTGCACTGCTGTGGATTTGTCCACATGTATTGTCGGAACAAGATGCAGCTGCCGAATGTCACAAGAAAGGAACTGAGCTGCATGACGCTAAGGAAAGGTGGGTTGAGAAAAACCATCCTCCGGCTTCGACAATATCAAACGGATTTTACCAAAGCTAAGACAGTTAAATAGTCTTGAGAATCCCTTGGAAAATTTTTCCAACTTCAAGACTCTTCCCAACACAAGAGTTTTAGCCTCTTGCCCTTGAATAAATTTGAATTGCATCGACGGCACAGAAAGTCCAAACAAACATACTATATGTATGGCACGGTGTATATTGGCTGCGGTCACGTTTCTTATCCAACGAGGTCGCCAAGAGGAATTTGTGGTATGATTAACATGATGCAATTTTTTAATTAGATCATGCGATTTGTTGAAATATTGCAGTGTACTCGTGCCACGGCATGAGGATGGGCTTAGCCCCGTGAGCCAATTTTGATCACGGGGCACTTTTTTTGGAACCTTGCCAGACACAAGTTCCGCCGCGAGTTTTATCTCGAATATGCCTCGGATTAGCTGGATAAGCACTGGAAAACTTCCACCTCACTGAATCAGTCGCTTCTCCGCGCGGCTCCAGCCATACGACGTAGGCTGGTTCGTATAACACATAAAGACGATTGGGAAATCCAGGTCTTCCGCTTCGAGAAAGCACTTCCCAACAAGCAGACTTATCGACGTTTCCAGAAATAATTTGCTTAATCCAATGGATTCTAGCTATCCGACTACGATCAAGAGTGTTTTTAGATTCTATTTGTCCTTTGATCTGGCTCGAAGTGAAAAAGGCATGTTCGAATCTAGTTGCATGGAATAGAGTAATTTCGCCATCATGCAAATCATGCAAAGCAACGACACCGGAATTTAGGTATTCCTTCTTATAACAGTCCGCAGCAAATTGGCACGCTTGTTCATCGCTAAGTCCACGAAGATCAACCAGCAAAGAATTTAGATCTGAAGCAGTTAGTATAAATGCCATCCTTAGCAGGTCTCTTGGCAGAAAGGAATTTTTCTTACTTAGGCACAAAGCCGATTTGAACACAGCTCAATCGGCTTCGCAGATTGCCCTTGTTTGTTTATTGTGAGCTATGCTAAGAGTAAATCATAGCATCCAACCTTAGAACCACAGACATATCGCATGGACATACTGATTGCGTCTGGCAACTTCAAAACCTACAAACCCCGATGCGCCTTTGCTAAGCACAATTGGAGAATGCAAAAGATGAATAACCAACTCACGAAACATCTTCAGAGAAGACCAGATTGGTGGATGGAAGACCCACTGGCAATGTTCATGGAAAAAGCACATGCAAATGTTGTGGCTACATTTGTAAATAACGAAATGTCTGAAGTATTCCGCATTTGCAATAAACTCTTTCTTGCCATAAGAGACGGTGAAAATTGCGAATCGAAAGAAGCTACATTTCCGTATTTCATCCGTACATATTCATATTGGCTCGCAGCAGTGAGAAGTTGGGGGAGTGAGCAAGTGCCGGAAGCTTACGCCATGATGAGAGCTTCAATTGAATCAGCATTGTACGGAAACTATTTGACAATTCATGATGCTAATGAGCAATTGAAAATGACATTCGTGAATCGCCGTGAAGCAAACGGACAGGTAAAAAGGGATTTTAAAAAGCATTTTGAGCTTCGAAATCTACTTAAATCCATGGACGAATCGAATGCAGCATTAGCGCGAAGTATCTATGAAGCGTCCATTGACCTTGGCGCTCATCCAAACATTTTTTCCGCATTCCAAAATTATGTGTTGACAGAAGAAGGGAGAGAACAGCATTACTATCTTGGCGCAAAGCCGGAAATGATGGACACAGCAGCTTTGCACTTGGGATGCACTGCCATTGTAGGAATAACTACATTTGACTATTTGATACTTGGTACGGACGAAGCGGAAAATGATATTAGACCTTCGATTAGAAACCTAAGCCAGCATCTTAAGGAACATTGCAAAGACACCAATGATTCAAGTACCTAAGACTTGAAGTGAGATAGCTAAATGCAAAAAGAAACGAACAACAATGAGAAATGGGCGACTTTGATTACTGAGGCAAAAGCTGCAGGCGTGTCAAAGAATACACTTCTTGCCGAATCAAAATTCGAGGATGCATATGAAATAAGTCGTTCTTTTCAGCCTTCAGATCCAAGACGTGGAGAAATCGCCTACTATCTCGCTTATGCCCGATTTGTGAATAAGAAAGGAATTTTGGCGATTGCTCTGTTCGAAGAAAGCTTAGAGTTCATGCTTAAGACGCCATCTCAAGCAAAACAGTGCACGATGATATATTCTATCATTGGAGCTATTTACTATGATCTAGGTGACTTTGAAAAAGCAGAGCAGCATATACGAAACTCCCTTGACTTAGAAGACAGGTATTCTTTTTCTAGCCAAGAGAATCCACAGTTGTTGATTTCGATACTTATGGGGCAAAACCGCTATCTTGAAGCAATACCATATTTAGAAAAACAAGTTGTCTCTTTTCAAGATAACGATACGGTCGCTAAGAAACAAATACTTCAGCTACTATGCTTTGCTCATCATGAGTTGGGCAATAGCGAAGAAGAGTTGAAATGGAAGAAGGAAATATTGGTGGCCAATGAAGCCAGCCAGAATGGTACTCAGGTTGACGCAATTGAAATTCCGGAAATCGCGCCCGCGGGTTGGGGATATGACAGAATTACTCATTTTATCGAGACCTCTAGGCAAATTGAATTTGCTACTTTCGACAGAAACAGAGCTGATTTCAAAAGGCTCTTAGAAATAAACGAAAGATTTTGGACTGGCCGTCGAAATTTGGCACTTCACCTTGCCGACATTATTCAAAATAATCATAAGGGAAAGTCCTTTGATTCAATTTGCTTTGAAGAAGCAGAGTTGCTTGAGCTCTTCTTTTTTCTGAGAGCACATGCCTCATTTCTTGGTGCAGTAAGGCTATGCTTAAGCGCTCAAGCACCCGAATCCTTTGCTCTATTACGATGCTGCTTAGAAAATGCCCAATATTGCTTCTATGTTTCCACAGACCCCATTCTGAAACAAATCTGGCTAAACAGACATGCTAGCAAAGAAGCCTTCAAATTAGTACGTAATAAATTTTCAAATTCGAAAATAGAAGCAGCCTTAAAACAGCGTGATAGTGGGCTAGGGCAAACTGTTTGCGATTTGTACAATGTGACTATCGATTTTGGAGCTCATCCAAATGTCAAAACGTTTATGGCCAATGCATTTCAAACAAACTCAAATGGACAAATAATTTTTGCAGTTACATACCTGAACTCCGGCCAAATTGACCAAGTAACTGCGAGAACGATAGAAGTTGGACACACGGCACTGAGTGTTTTTAAACACGTTTTTCCCAACCTCGTCGAATAATTCGTTTTCCAAATTCAAAAAGCAATTATTGGCTTCTATTGAGGCAACGAAGATAATATGTAGAATTGGCAGAATTTTGGAAGGGTTGCAACAACCACAGGCTCGGAGCGAGGATTAATACGGAATTGAATTCATCTCCAGGTCATTTTACAAAATTGATTCCAGAATCCATATTTTTCGCCATGAGAGATTCGCAATTCGCCTATTCACCAACCATGCGGAATGATACCATTTCATCGTTGAATATTGATGATCATGGTTTCTAACGCATCGAGATAATCCGCTCCATGATGGTACGCATGTGAATGCGCTCTGCTTAGTATCAAATCAATCAGTCAGCGGTAGACCATGTAGAGTTCCGAAGGCGCCCATCTTCCTGCAATGCCTCAGCAAAAATTACCAGGCAATTATGAGTTGAGATTTTTTGGACAGCCACATATTCCCTACTGAGTGCTTGTAACCTTGCCGCCCAATGAATTCGTTTTTAAATCTACTTGGGCTACAGCGGAAGACCACTGATTCTTTGAATTAACCTGACACTGCAACCAGACTATTCTCGAACATCGTCCTGCGACCTTATTGGGCTTTAACGCCCGCTTATCCCATTGCTTCGCGATTTCAGGAAGCAGTACTAGTAAACTTCTCTTTTCGAGTGCGCTAGCAGCACACTCACCATGTAATATTCGCACCTGGATTTTTTGCTGCCATTCATGCACACCATAATCGTGGCAAATCCTTCGTGCTTCATAATTAGAGCTAGCAGTCACGTTTGCTCCCATCAAAGATCAGTTTAGAATCGGATGCCAGTCTAAAGCGATCTCAGGATGGGTGACCAAAAGACGTGGTCCTTTTGTTGGCATTAAAATTCGCCTCCTCTCACCAGCTTAATTGTAGAACAAGAACTCAAGATATTGATGTTTGAGTCCATCAGAGCCTTCTTACCGTGCGCCTTGAGCTAAGCACAAAGCTCTTCGGATTGTTTGATTGGTCATAAACTGGCTTAAGCACTCCTTGCAATCCTAGCGGATCGGAATTTGTCAACAAAGTCATACTAGTAGCATTGAAGCAGGAGCCTGCGAGACATCGAAAGGTTTGGAACTCGCATGTCTAGCATCATAAACGACTTTTCCGAAAAGCACGGTATTACCGGCGGTGGCGCAAAAGAATGCTTTTCTACAAACCTAAATTACGCCTCTGCAGTTGGCTCCAGATTTGCTTCTTCCGTAGGGTTGGTGCTCTCCGCACCATGCATCCAGTAAACAAGTTTGCCGGCGACAAACCACAAGACCACTGCAAATAAACCAAGCACAATCGCCAGCCCCGCGAAGACGGTCAACTCACCAGCCTTTTCTGCATACACACCAATATAGCCTGCAAGTAAGTTGGCGAAGAAGTTAATCAAGAACCAAACGCCCATCATCACGCTGGCAAGCCGCATGGGCGCAAGTTTCGTCACCATCGAAAGACCCACAGGCGAGATGCACAATTCACCCATGGTGTGGAACAAATATGCGAGAGTTAGCCAGATCATGCTGGCCTTGCCGTGCGCTTGCTGATCAAAAACTGCACAAACCATGATCACAAAACCGAGACCTGTCAGCAGAAGTCCCAGCATCATTTTGTAAGGCGTCGGCATGCCGCCCTTGCCATTCTTGGATAGATTCACCCAGAGCATTCCGAATAACGGTGCCAGTAGCACAATGAACATCGGGTTCATCGATTGGAACCAGCCTGCGGGTACTTCAAATGAGCCCAACATACGGTTTGTCTTCTCGGATGCATACAGATTCATCAAGCCGCCTGCTTGCTCGAACGACGCCCAGAACAACATCACAAACACAAACAGCATAAAAATTACTTTCAGACGATCGCGCTCTTCTGATGTCAGCGGAGCGTTAACGCCTCCCGATTGCACCTTGGCGCGCTGCGCGGAGGGTTGCATGCCGACATCGCCCAAATAACGACGCGACAAGAAGATCTGAATAAAGGCAGACAGGGTCATGCCGCAACCGGCTGCCATATAACCGTAGCGCCAGCCGTACTCGGGGCTTTCTCCCAGAGTCGAACAAACCAGTGGGGCAAGGAAAGCGCCAAGGTTGACGCCCATGTAAAAAATCGAGAAGGCTCCATCACGGCGGGCATCGCCCCTTGGATACAGGTCACCAACCATGGTTGAGATATTTGCTTTAAATAGACCATTACCACATATCAACGTGACCAGACCCACATAAAACCAAGTCAAGTCTTTGGCAACACTCATCGACAACGTGAATTGCCCAATTGCCATAATGATCGCGCCGATTACAACAGCCTTGCGCTGCCCAAGAAAATTGTCTGCAAGCCAGCCGCCAACAAGAGGGGTGAAATAACTGAACCCTGTGTACCACGCGTAGAGAGTCAGCGCCGCTGAACGGCTCCAGCCAAAGCCAGGATCGGCCGAATTGGTTGCCGCCACCATTGATAGAACAAGTAGCGCGCGCATGCCGTAATAGCTGAAGCGTTCCCACATTTCAGTAGCGAAGAGCAAGAATAATCCTTTCGGATGTCCGAGTATTTCGCCTTTGGGAATGTTCAATCCTTCGCTCATTGACAATGTCCTTGTTGGATGCGTCACGGGGGAGACTCAGTCCTCTTGGCATAGCAAGCTGGACTAATCTTCCGCCGACGGGTTCGATTTTACGACCTTCCGGGTTACCGCGAACGTTGAATCTTACTTTCAAAATTAATTTGGCGACATTTTTCAAAATTAGTTGGCAAAATTTTCAAAGTTACGTTGGCACAGGTCTTTCATTACCATGAGGGACGAATCTTAGTAGCACCAAGAAAATGAGAATGTGAAGTCTGCGGAAGCGAAACAGAAGGCTTCACAGCAATCTGAAAATGACACCGCCTTGCGTCAAAGTTATTTGATGGCGGGGATCTCAGCCCAGGCATAGGATAGTCGACGCCTCAAACAGGGCATATCAAGAGTGGGGTTGTGTTGAGTGTAGGGGCACTCGGCTGACACCTTGAGTCGAAGACTTTGGGGTGGGTATGGTGAAGGCTTCTTCCATCTGTCTATTTCTAGCGCTCTCTGTTTCACTTCAAGTGAGCAATGTTGCTGCGCAAGCACAGCAAGCACTCGCAGTTTCAAATTCCCAATCGCATAGCAGCACAGTGAGCGCGACGACTCAAGCTGTTGGTGCAGGATCAATCAGCAGCTTAAGCAACGCCAGTGGCAAGAGCCTTATTCTGGATTTTAGCAACAGCGCTGTCCTCAACCTTAGCGGTGATTTTTCCAATTCAGGCACCATTTATGCAATATCGAGCAATCCCAAAATAAATAGTGCCACCATTAATGCAGCCAATATTTTCAATAATGCAAATGGATTGATTACTTCAATTCTCCCAGCGGGAGGATTGCCAGGTTTTAGCAATGCAATCAGCAATTTGAGTCTGACGTTCAATGCGACTCATAATTTCGTTAATTCGGGAGCTGTAATGAGTTCTGCAAACCTTAGCGTCAATGCAGGCGGAAGCATCATCAATGCTAGCAACATTGCCGGTGTAAACCCGGTGATGCAAGCGGTTAACAACATCAATTTGTATTCGGGTGCTGGCAGCATAGTAAATTCCGGCAACATTAGTGCCACTGCCGGTAATATCAATATTTCATCGCTTGCAGGACAGAATATCATAATCAATAATTTGGGCGGAATGATGCAAGCTGCACTTGGGCAAATCAATGTGCGCGATCTGGCGTTTACAGGCAAAGATAACCTGGCGCTTCTTGGCGGCAACCTGATTGCGCGGGACATAAATCTGTATTCTGGTACCGGTATCGTGGCCCTGGATGTGAAAGACATTCAAGGCGTCCTCAATATCGTTGCGGGCGAAGCGCACGTGACGGCGCAAACAGAAAAATTACAATTAGGAAATATCGCTTTAAGTGGAGACCCGACTTTCTACAACACTGCCGGAGACGTGCTGATCGATACAGATCTTGTATTTCCAGGCATGCCACTGGCTATTGTGGCTAGCGGAAATATTCTTAGCAAATCTGGCGCCGGTAAAATTGATACTAGCTCCAGCACCGGCAACGGCGGAAACATTTTGCTTGTCGCCGGGGCTTTATTTACGAGCTCGGACGGCGGTTCTACAACAGATCCATTCAAACCGCAATTGCTCACAATTCTTGGTGGCAATCCGTTGGGTGGCAAAATCGACTTGAACAGCACGCCAATTACTTTGCTCTCTTCTGCAAGCACAAAGGCTGGTGGCTCGGGTGGCAACATTCAACTCATTGCTTATTCTAGTACAGCTCCGCAGACGAACAACAAAGTGATCACGCTTCCGGACGCGCTGACCATCAGGACTGGTGGTACAGGCTCTGGAAAGAACGGAGACGTCTTGCTTATGGCGAGCAACCGGCAAGGAGACACTCTCCCTTTTGGTACATGGACAATTAAGTCCGGAAACATTGACACCACAGGCGGTTCTGGCGGCGGCGGCAATATTAGTGTGTATGCAAGCCCAGTTCAAGCCGCAAGCACAGGTGCTTGTTCGACTTGTGCCTACATACAAAATGCAGAGCTGATCAACGCCAGCGTCTTCAATCGTAAAACAACTTCAACTTCTAATCCAACTCCAATTACTTATGGCAATATCAAAACTGGCACATTAAGTGCATCTGGTCAGAACATCAGCGCAATATCAAGTGCAGATTTGTTGCTCGGTACTATTAATAACGACGCTCTGGGGGCTAATTCTGGTGGCACTGTTACGCTAAAAGCAAACCCCAATTTGCTTATCGGCACCCCAACTGCTAGTGGCGTTAATGGAAGCATAAGTTCAAGAGGCGGGGTTTTAGGGGGCAAGGGTGGAACTGTAAGCATTACTTCTAGTGGTGTGACTCTTAATTCGTTGTCTAACATCAACGTAAATCCCTATCAAGGTGACGGCGGCAAGATAGATTTAGCTACTAACTTTACTCGAGCTCCAGGCGGAACCATGGCGGTAGATGCCAGCGGCGGGAATTTCAACGGTGGTTCCTTCAGCTCCGGACCTATAACAATTACAGATGGTCAGCACTTAACTATCACAGCAAATGCTTCAGGCTCCGGAAATGGTGGCAGTATTAAACTCACGTCGAATGGTGATCTGGGTAGTGCCGCAAATCAGATTTCGCTTCAAGCCGCAGGTGGTTCTGTAGGTTCAAGTGCTGGCGATGGTGGTAGCATCACCGTTGTGAATCAAGCTGCTACAACTATTGAAGGCACTGCGTTAGATGTAAATCCGCGTGGTTTAAACGGCAAGGGTGGTTCTATAACCTTGAATTCATCGTTTTCAGACTTTCATATTACTGGAAGTCTGATTGCTGACGGGGTCGGTACCGGCGATGGTGGCACGGTGACCCTCACTAACGGATCATCCCAGCCGTTCATCGTAGGGGCAGCTTCGGGTGGCGCTACTACCAACGGTGTCGACAACATCGTTTCTGCTAAGGCTGGAGCGGTAGGAGGTTCTGGCGGAATTATTTCGATAAGTTCCAACGCAGATTTGCAAGTTGGTTCAGATCCGTTAATTAATTCTGCACCGTCATTGCTTGTCAGGTCAACCAGTGGAAATGGCGGCCAACTACTTCTGAAATCCACAACAGGATCAATATCTGTTTCTAGAGACCTTAATACAGATGGTACCGGGGCAAATGGCAACGGTGGGGTCATCTCACTTACAGCAGCCGGTTCTGGTAGTTTAAGTAGGATATTTTCAGCAAACGCCTCTGGAACTGGCAATGGTGGCAACGTTAAAATCGATATTGCAAGTAATGGATTCATAAATTTCGCCTCAAATGGCACAAGAATATTTGCGCAAGGTGGCAGCACTGGATCTGCTACTGGTAATGGTGGCACAGTTTATGTAAAAGCTGATTTTCTTACTCTAAATCAGTCATTTCTTAAAGCCGATCCGCGAGGAACTAATGGCAAGGGCGCTAGTATTACGTTTGTCACAAAATTCTTTACTCACCCAAATTCAATTCACGCAGACGGGGTCGGAAATGGGAGTGGTGGCAATATCGAAATTTCAGGTTTGCAAAGCAATTTTGTAATTGGAACTGGCGGCTCGGGTATTAATGGATTTCTAACGGCTAATGCAGGTCCTCTAGGTGGTTCTGGCGGTGCAGTCAAAGTCCAGTCTTTTATGGATCTGACTCTACTGAGCAGCAATGCAATCCAAGCCGCAGGATTTAACAACACACTTCCAAGCGGAGACGGGGGAAGCGTCTCCTTGAGCGCCAACGGGCAGTTGAGCATACCTACCGGCACCTACAATTTTGACGGTAATACCAATGGTGGCAAAATCAGTTTCGTAGCTAGCCTGTACAATGTTGGCACAGGCGTGAATCTTTCTGCAAAAGGTCAAAGTAATGGTGGCAACGTAGCTATTAGTTCTGGATTTAGCACCACAGCTGTTGGACCAGGGCTTGTTTCAATCAATGCTTCTGGAGGCAATGGGGGCGTCGATGGCAATGGTGGCAAGATAAGCATTACGGGAAACAACCTAATTGTAGATACTAGCGCAATTGATGTTTCACCCCATGGGCCAAACGGAAAAGGCGGTACGATTAATCTTACTGGAGTTGCTACCGCAAAGATAAATGGGAATCTTAATGCTGCTGGAGTCGGCAGTGGCAGCGGTGGCGAAGTATATATCATCGCAGGATTTAGTGGTACTCCGGCAGATTCTTCGATAGGTCCTGGTAGCGTATATGGTGTCAATGGCAATATTTCGGTTGATGCTGGTGCAACAGGCGCAAAAGGGGGATCCATCACACTGGACTTTGCCAAATCCAATCTCAATATTTTAAGTTGGTCCGCTGTTTCTGCTAAAGCAGCCCATGGAGATGGCGGCAACCTTTCAGTTTTTACAAGTGGTAACTTAAGTGTTCCCTCCGGACAATTTTCAATAAATGCTGGTGCTGGCGACCATGCTGGTGGGACGATAGCTCTGGTAGGTAGCAGCCCCAATGGTGGCTCCGCACCCAGCAATACTTTCAGCATAAATGGAGGAGGACCGCTTCTACTTGAAACTAATGGTTCAGGAACAGGGTCGGGTGGATCGATTCAAATCGGTGGCAAAGGCGTAATTCCACCACTTGCAAGTTTCAATCTTCACTCACAAGGTGGAGCTAAGAATGGAAATGGAGGAACTGTTACGTACGGCGTGAGCAATGGGGACCTGGTAGGAACCTTAGGCAATAACATCTCGGTTGCTCCTGGCGGTAATGGCAAATCGGGAACTTTGAATCTCAGTGCAACCAGAGATATTCTGCTCACAGGTGATATCTCTTCGCTGGGCGGTAGCGCCTATGGTGGTACGTTGACTCTAACGGCTGGTCGGGATTTAGTCTTTACAGGAAATGTCAATCTTACTCCAACTGCTAACGGAAATGGTGGCACCTTAAACCTGACCGGTGCGCGAAACGTCATTTTGAATGGAAGTGCAAGTGTTAGCGGCTCTGGTACCGGCAATGGTGGCGCTATCAATATCAAATATGCATCATCGGCCAATCCCAACCCTGGACCGTTTGTAGTTGGCTCGACTATTCTCAGCTCTGGTGTAACTGGTAGTTTAGCAGCAAACGCTCCTGGCTCTGGTAGCGGAGGTACGATAACAATCACAAACAATTCTGTATTTGGAACCCCGGCTGCCGGACAGCAAAATTTGAAAGTCGACAGTTCTATTAGTGCGAAGTCTTCAACTGGTCAGATGGGAAATATCATTTTGCCTGGTACTGGCAGCTCGGTAGTGACCGGGGCAGGCACTATATCTGGTGCTCTCAATCTGCCAAGCGGTAGCGCTTCTACAATCAACCTTTCAAATCCCAGCGGAACTTTAACACTCGCCAGCGGCGTATTGCCTAGCAATATTACTGTTGCTAAATTGAATATTCCTGCAGGAACCTCATTGATTGGTGGCTCTTCTGTAATCAACGCTGGTAACGTGGTAAACAACGGACTTATTTTTGTGGACAGCCGAGCAGGCAATTCACTTACAATTCAAAATGCTGCGGGGCTTTCTGTGACGGGAACAGGAACCTTACAGGCTCCCAGCCTGGTTTTTAATAGCTCAGCAAGATCAGTTTTTGTAACCCAAGGAAACCTAATCGGTCCAGTTACAGGAAAAGCAGCAGGCACATTCTTTGTGACAACGACTAACAAAGCTTTGTCTACAAATGCAGCCTTGCTGAATGCCGCTAGTTCCGGCACTGTAGTGACCATCGCAGGCACTATACCTGATATCAATACAGGAAACCTTGGTGGCACGTCCTCTTCAGTACTCGCCACAGACAGTACACCACGACATGTTTCACTAGGCGAAGCCTCAGATGATGAGGGCGTAGTCAAGCTTGGTGACAAGTACGTTGTGACGAGCACCAATCAAAACCTTTCACTTTTTGCTGTGGGTGATAATTCGGTTGAATTTGCCGAGGAGGGGACAGAGCTGACTGCAGATGAGGGTAAAGTTTACCTTCGCAAAGGCAAAATGGTAGTAGCTACATCCAACCAGGGAAAGTCAATTAAGACTCCACAAGGTAACGTTGAGCTAGGTCCGAATTCTTCTGCTGTAGTCAAAGTTAGTGTGGTCGGCACGGTAAAAGTAACGGCGCTCAATGGCGAGGGCAAGCTCGTTTCTCGAACTTTCAACACAACTCCTGAAAAATCGGAGTCCGTTACGTCATTTAAAGCTGGTGAAGAGCTAGTAAGCAATGATGATGGCTTGGATGATGAAGAACTGATTCCCACAGATGGTATTGAACGGGGAGAAGCGATTATTGCGGGGATAACTAAGACTGGGCGCACTACGGTGAAGCGGAGCATTTCTCTGAATCAGGTAATTTCCAAAGATATAATGATAAACGGCTCATTGATACATGTGAAAGGTGCTAGCCGGAAATTGCATCGTGAATATGCGGAAGGTGTTAGGCAACAAGCGGCTGCGCAACAGTTCAAGCCGTATAGAAATATTGCCTATGTGCAATCAGTGCCGGTTCCGAAACTAAACAACGTTTCGCCAAAAGCATCAAGTGGTTCAGTCCTCTTCCCTTCGAAGGATGCTCAATATGACCAAATTTCCTCGAATTATATAAAGCTTGATGGTGGTGCGTTATTTTTGCATGCACAAGAAAATACAGTTGTGAAAACTCACTACTGCGTTCTTTCTATTGAAAAAGGCGCCTGCGTAAATCTGCTTGCGGGACCAACAACTGTTTGCATAAGAGTCTGTTCGGGAATGCGACCGGTTAAGGTTTTTGTGGGAAAAACTATGGCAAGACTTGCGGTTGGTGAAGAACTACTTTTGAGCAAGAAAACAATGACTGTAGATGAGGTGTATTCTGCTGACAATGTCTCGCACCGAGATTGCCGCGTGTCGCGTTTTAAGGGCTTGGCTTATGCCCACTCAGAATTCTCTATACCTTCCTTGCTCAGCAACTCTTCCCACCTTCGTGGGCTAGTTTTTGCAAAGACAGCTGAGGCAAAAATTGCTCGTGCAAAAGTTATGAAATCTGCTGTTTGTATGCAAATGGTGCGTGGTTACAAAGGCCCGTTTACGCAGCATGCCTTGAAGTAAAGATAGTTGCCTGCAAGAACAAAACGAGGGTAAGTAAATTGGTATTGCCTAGCTTCATAAGATGGGAAGAAGAAGGTGGAAAACAAGTCGACTTTTGCCAAAGAAGCTGGGTCATAGCAGAGCTTTCAGCAGCAGAATGCAGCTCCATAAATTATCTTCACAAAGTCATAGGAGAACGCGGTTTCTCTGTTGTAGTTGACTCAGAAATAGCCTGTTCAGCCAACCTATGCGTAAACGAGACATTTGCACGAGTATCGGTTCACTTTAAGCCGTATCACGATGAGTTTGGAAATGTACGGAACTTCAGCCCTCTCGCAACACTTCAAGGCTGGGCGCAGAAACTTGCACTCAGGGGAATACAATCGAAAATTTTTTCAGATAGAAATGGCACCTCATTGCTTGTTCCAAAATCACAGCAAGCAATGGCATGGCAGCTCATAGCTGAAGACGAGGCAGCCTCATACTAGTAGACGACATAGGATCACTCACAAGCACCGGCACTTATGTTGACCAAACGAATCAAGCAAGGCATGCTACATTCTTTGATGTCAATCTTGCCGCTTTCGGGCAAAACTTCATCCGTGTCTGACTCGGATTTGACATTCTAGTTGTGGCGACGTCGGCGGTGAGATGTAGATGATGCAGGCACTAATGCCGACTTCTTCTTAGATGCGGATGTGCTTTGCTTTGACCGTTTAGATTGTGTTCGTGTTGGAATCGGTTCGGCGGCTTTTTTGCCTTTCTTTGATTTACCAGTTTTCGCATCGGTTGGAGATTTAGACGACTTGCCTTTCGCGCCTTTGACTGCAGACTTTTTCTCAGCTGTTTTGGCTGAAGCCTTCTTGGCGTTTTCTTCTTCTGTTTTCTTCCAGGGGTTTACTGCCTTGCTTTTCTTTGGTTCTTCAGCCGGTGCGACTCGACGCCCGCGGGAAGTGTCCGAAACTTCAGGTTCTGGCTCTGGCAAACTTGGGCGCAATTGCAATCCGTCTGGGGTTGTTGGAGTAGGCACAGCAACATCAGCAGGGTAAGACGAAGTACTTGCACGCGATGCTTGCATTGCAGCGCGCTCTTCGTCAGTCATTGGTGGCAAAAGGCGGATAACCGGCTCAAGCATTCGCAAGAGACGTCCTTTCTTGGGTGTGCGGTTTTTGGGCAAATCGCTACCCACACTTCCCGCGCCGATATCCGACAAGATTTGCACAGGCTTTGTTGAAAGGTCTAAACTAAAGTTGGCACCACCGGCAGCATCATCGATGGTCTGCCTGTATTGCGCATCGGTTGCCCCCAAGCTTTCAAATATAGCTTTTCTCGATGACAGCATTTTATCGATGCTTCTCAATCGCAACGAAAGAGCCTTTCCATCAGACATGGTTTTTTCTATATCATCAGGACTCGCTCCGGGCGGCGGAGTGTTTATTTTATTGCGCACTTCATCCAATTTATAGGCCACAGCAATGCGCCTGCGCTCCAAACGCATTATTTCCGCACGGCAAGCAGCCACAAGGAGTTGCGGCGGTGTCTGCCCACCCTCTGGATTTGACGACAATTCATGCACAAGAGAAAGATCAACCTTTGGCTGCGTCTTTGCAGATAACATTCTCAAGTCAATGTTAAGGTAATTTTGATCGCCACCGGGTGTCAAAAGAATATTGTTCTTGCCGAGAGGTTCTTTAGTGGGAGACCACAACGAAGCATTCTCAATGTCATTGTTGACCACACGAATCAAGCACGGCACGTTGCTTCCGTTGATGCCAATCTTGCCGCTTTCTGGCAAAAGTTCATCTGTGTCTGACTCGGTTTTTACATGACTGAAAAACGGGGTGGCGATATCGACTTCTGCCGTGTTTGAGTTTTGCCCATTTACACTTACATATATCTGGCGCAAAGGTCCAATACTGGTTTTTGATGACAGCACGCCCAACAAGCCCTCGGAACTTGCGGACAAAATCTGGGCGCTATTTCCGTCAATTGAAACAAGGTCTTCAGGAATTTTCTCGGAAAAATTGTGACCAAGCAAAACGAATTCATCACCAGGGTTCATCACAGTTGGCGCAAACGCGAGGAATGGAGCACTGCCTGTAGTACCATTAACTTTCAGGAGTGCAAGAGCAGTTTCCGCCAAACGATCATTTTCAGCGAGAACGTTTTCACCAACTTTGTGAAACTTTCGCTTGGCGATTTTCTTCCGCTCTTCACCCATCAATGATATTTCGAATGAATCAGCATCAGGAATAGTAAACGTGACGGTGCCGCCGGCATTGGTGGCAAAGAGTTCTTCATCAATATAAACGCCAACATTGTTGAGCGGTTTTGACTCAGCATCCACCACAGATAAGGTGCATTCGTGCCCGGCAAGAAGAAAGGGGAGAAGAATTATTCTGGCGGAAACCGGCGCGAACTGCACGTCTAAAGGTGTCGCATGAGGAGTCTTCGCTGGTCTGGCGCCAGTGTTTGATGACGCAGAAGTTCCTGGCGATAGCTGACCACCTGAACCAGCCGACGGTCCCGAGCTCATAGCTGTGGATGCGGCTCCCTTTGACTCTGAAGCAGAACCTGTGGAGGACGCCCCCGTATTTCCGCCCGATCCAGATGCTGTTGATGAGCCAGACGAGCCGCCCCCTTTACTTTGAATTCCTGAAGACGCCTCCGCTGCCTGATTTTTCGCCGTCGAAGCATCCTTCTTAGAAGCAGCTGACTGCTCTGCCTCGCCTGGTCCCTTCGGCAAAATACGCCAGGCAGCCGCCTTAGTGTGCGCCCAGCTGCGGAAATCGGCGGCCCCGGCGGCGTCCCACCCCGAAAACTGCGCCAACAACGCCAGGCTAAGCGCCAGGGCCAATTTGCTATCAATTCTTTTCGATTTATTCATTCAGCTCTAAAGAATTATGTCTCTAACATCAAGCTAGGACTTACCTTGGATACAATCAGACTATTCCACGATTCTAGTCGGCAACTCAACACCTTTAGATCATGGTTACAGAAGCAGGATATCTTTTATGCCAGATAAACGGGACAATTCCAAGAAGCTAGAACTTCATGAAGAGGAGCTTTCCCTCACCAGGCCCGGCGGAACTTTGCCTGTGTTTTGCGTTCGACCTGATGACAACAAAGCTCATCCGGGAGTCATATTAATTCACGAAATTTTTGGTGTAAACGAACATATCAAAGACGTTGCCAGGAGATTCGCCAACGAAGGATATACAGTGTATGCACCCGACCTGTTTGCATACTCGCCAAACCTACCTCGTGACAGAGATGATCTAGCCGGAATGAGAGCCGCGTGGGCAAGCATTTCAGACGAGCAGTTGATTGCTGACCTGCAAGAGGTATTCAGCGTCGCTCGCCGCTCAGACAAAGTAAAACCAAAAGCCATCGGCACAATCGGATTTTGCATGGGCGGCGCAATCGCATTCATGTTTGCCTGCCGTACACCTTTGCTAGCCTGGGTCACCAGCTTTTATGGTCGCATTTACTATCAAGACATCACTGAATTCAAACCACGACATCCAATTTCATACACCGGCGGCTTACACTGCCCGTTTTTAGGCTTATACGCCGGCATTGACGAATTAATCACCGAAGAACAAATACATTTCTTCCAGAAAAAATTGGTAGACCTCGGCAAAACATTCAGATTGAAAACTTACCCGTCGTCCAAACACGCATTTTTCAACGACCAACGCGAGTTTTATCATCAGGAAGCTGCGACAGACGCATGGCAGCACACATTGGCATTTATAGCGGCTAACACGCGGCACAATTCCTGATTTCAATCATGCAACAGTGCGACTCTCGAGCAAATCTTTCGGCGCTGCGAAAACTATATCTGAAGTTAGAACGAGATTGTCTTGAGTTCATTCCCGCTAACGAAACTTGCAGAAATGATGCTCTCGCGCTGATTTTATTTATCGAGGGCGCGCGGAGAATCTTGCTGTCGCGCGGCAAGCAGAACAGCGGCAAAACAAACGTAGTGTTGGAGCTAATCAAAGACGCCGCGCTTGATTTACACAAGCAATTAAATGTTGCGCTTCCATCCGACTTAAGAGCAATAGCAAATGGCGCATCGCTCATAGAGAACATCAGCAATCAAAAATTGTTAGCCAAACTCTTTCGGGAGTTGGAAAAGAAACAAGAATTGCTTTGCCTTTTCGACGAGAGATTTGCAGGATATTTCTATCAGTACAGCAGAGAAGCTGCGCGGAAATCAGCACTCAGCCGCATTCAATCGGCAGACAAACAAAGCTCTGTCGAAGACATAATTTCGTTTACTCAACTCTATACTCCCGATTGGACTGCAGATTATTTACTTGCGAATTCGATTATTCCTCAGTGGAAAAATAGCAATACGATCAAGAGCTCGCCGCCTATTTCATGGTGCCACATTAAGCAGGCTGGAAGAACTTACAGCGCCAACGAAATCAAAATCATAGACCCCGCCTGCGGAGCTGGGCACATTTTGCTGCGAGCCTTTCACCTTTTACTTCAGCTCTATGCATTGGAGTCACTTCCGACACAAGACGCAGTAAAAGCTATATTGAAAGCAAACCTGCACGGCTGCGACCTCGACAAAGAAGCACTTTGGGTATGCGCATTCAGCCTCGTGCTCAAAGCATCTTGCATTACGGAAATTGATTTTGACTTTACTCTAAATCTTGACGATGCGTCGGCACTAAAGAAGAGTGACATTTCTTCACTTGAGACAGGCAGCTTGGGTCGCACTCACGCGATACCCCATGTTTTGAACGAAAGGTATCACGTGGTAGTCGCGAACCCGCCTTATATTGGCAGACGATTGATGGACAGGCGACTAAAACAGTTCCTCAAAGATGAATATCCGTCTGCCCAGCACGATATAAGTGCGGCGTTCTTGCTCAGAGCAATGGAATTATGCCGTAAGGCAGGAAAGGTCGCGTTCATTACGCAGTCATCGCTGATTTACCTACCCAGCTATTCCAACATGCGAAAAGACTTTATTGATCGCAATTCGGTGGACGCAGTGATTGAATTAGGAACAGGAGTATTTCCTCTGGCGGCTGGCGAAAAAATCAACAGCATGCTAATTGTGCTAAATCATGATGATGCCAATCAACAAACAAGATTTCTTGACTTAACTCAAAACGATGATAAGTATTCGTCGTTATTACAGGCATGCAGATCTTCCGCAAACGCAAAAGACAACACCGCAAACATCCCAGGTAATGATTTAGAAGACGATTCACATGGCGATGGAGCAGGCAAAGAGAAGTACGAACCTGCCGAGGACACAGACAAGAACGCAGCAGAAACTATCTCGGGCACAAGTTTTATAAACCGAGTAGCAGATGACTTTCTCGCATTTCGCGGCTATTCATTCAACTACAAATTTCCAGCGATTTTAGCTGATATTTTGAGCAAAAGCAAAGAGCTAGCCGAATTTGCCGAAGTAAAACAAGGCCTTGCCACCAGCGACAACAACCGCTTTATACGCTATGCCTGGGATGTGCCTGCACAAGAAATTGGCAAACGCTGGCAACCTTATGTAAAAGGCGCCGGCAGCGAACGGTGGCACGCCCCTTGCCAGACGGTATTAGATTGGGGCGAAAACGGCAAAGCTATAAAAAATGCGGTGGAATTGAGCTACCCATACCTCAAAGGTAAAGTCGCCTGGGTCGTCAAAAACGAGCAATATTACTTTCGCAAAGGCCTCACTTTTTCATTCGTTTCCACCGGCAATTTTGCTGTGCGTCGCATGCAGGCAGGCTCAATTTTCGATGTAGCCGGCTCTGCGCTCTTCTGTGAAGAAGAATTGGAATCGCTGCTTCTCGCCTATCTCAATTCGTCATTTTCAGCTCTTTGTGCGCAAGCGCTCAACCCAACGTTCAACTTCCAGGTTGGCGACATCAAGCTGATTCCATTTCTAGATTTCTCGGCAAACCACAAAGCCAAATTAATTGACTTATCGAATGAGGCTTACGCACTAAAATTCGAATTGAATAGTTTTGACGAAACACAAATTGGATTTAAGCCCAAGCAAGATTTGCAACAATTGCTAGACGAGGGAGACCCGCAACAAAGCTGGCAACAATTATATGATGCTCAAGAACACATGCTACGCCGCCTCAATGGTATTGAGACCGAAATTGACAGCGTAATTTTCGATTCGTTAAATCACGCCTACAAATTCAGCAGCGATGATTTACTGCAAGTAAAAGCATTGCTTTTAGAAAAACAAAATAGCCGCAAGACAGCCAAACCTTATTTTAAAGACTCGAAGAGTTTTGCAGAATATCTACTCAGGCTTTTTATCAACAGCAAATCCGCTAACGCAGGCATCTGCTCTTTAAGCTCGGAGAACAGCGACAACTATCAAATGAGAGACCAACTCAAAGCCTGGGTTGAAAATGAGATTTCTATGCCGCTTAGAGATTATTTCAATACAGGTTTTAACCAGGCACAAGACAAGGTTTTCCTGGGTTGCCCACAAACCATTTCAGTCTTCCATCCGGGCAATAAACACATTTATTTCGTGCAAAGCCAGCAAATTCGCAACTCCGCAAATGAAGCATCCCGCGCGGCAACAGAGGTGGACCAAGAAGGGTACAAGATAGTTATGGGTATTTCGGATAAACTCAAAGGAAAAGTCGACTTTACTGGCAAAGATTTTTTGACCACGGTGCAATCGCTAGTAATATGACAGCTGCGGAGCAATAGAAAGGGAGTTTTGAAACAATGTCCAGAATTGCAAAATTAGCATTGCTCATTGTTCTGGTGACTGCAGCAGGGCATCCGGCAGTTGCAGACACAAATTCAGATTTGAACAATTTGATAGAGCAAGCCAGCAAAGAAAATGGTGACGGAAATTTCAATGACGCCGAAACTCACTACAAGCAAGCCGTGATGCTTTCAGTTGGAAAGCTGGGCGGCATGTCAAACACGACCGGCAAAACTTGCAGACAAATTGCTGATTTCTACATGAACAACAATAGATTTAACGATGCAGACCATTACTTAAAACGAGCTCTGATCATTGCCGCAGGTTACAACGGCGCTGAAATGGATTCAGCAGGCGAATTTCAAAATACTCGCGGCTTTGTCAGCGACGCAATTCAAAACCCAGGCAGGTTGGCAGGTAACCTCGATGTAGCGAGCACACTAAGCAGCCTGGGCAATCTCTATTCGCGCATGGGTCGGTATGGCGACGCAGAACGCTTGCTAAAACGTGTTGTGCAAATTTACCAGGGCGCAGCAGACGGTGGCGGAAATTTGTTGAATTATTCGGCTAACGCTTCTGAAACACTGGCGCAAAATCAACTTGCGCTTGCGCAAGTGTTGTACAAAGGCGGAAATTCAAACGAAGCGGAAAGCATGTTTAAGGCATACGTTGAGACTGTTCGGAAAGATAAAGGTCCATCAGTTGATCTAGCTAATGCGTTGAAACATGTGGCTGTGTTTTATAAGAGTCAAAACAGGAGCTCGGAGGCTGACGCGGCGGAAGCGGAGTCGAAGGAGCTTCAGAATCGGTTCCAGTGAGATAGAAGCAGACTGGTAGCCTGCGCCCCCGGGGCTATCCGCTTTTGGAGATTTAGGCGGTCATTTAGGAGAGCTTAGTCTTTGGAGGGGAGAACTCTTGGGCCGGCCGTTTTTGATTGGTTTTTTGGGGTGGTTATTTGGAGGGCCAGGTTGGTCATCATAAACAATGCGCCGGCTGTGCCTGCTTTGCTTGAGATGTCTCGCAAACTGTTTCGAGAATTTGCATGGGCAGTTTGCCGTGTTCCAGCAGCTCGCTCATGAATTTCTCGGCAGTAGGCTTCTCTTTCTGCGGGTGATTTGCTTTGATATTCGGTTTTTAGGGATTTCAATTCCCGAGCATAATCGGCATTTCCACTTGCGTTAGCTTGGGCGATTTCTTTGTCGATTCCATTCATTCGCTCTGTTACCGATGCAATCGACAATTGCCCTGCAGGAATTGAATCAATGAACCTGAACCCGTCAGGGCTGCTAACTGTTTCGATAGTGATTTGCGGAACTTGTATTTCAGGCGCAAGAGCTGCTGTCGAAAACCGCTCGGTCACAGATCCAGAAATGCGATTTACATCAGACGGCTCAATTATTGAAGTTCCGTTCGAAACGATTTCCAGTTTGGGTTGGCGTACCTCAGAAACGCGACTCAGCGCATCTGCGTCATATCCACCTGAATTTTGCTGATGTGACGCGGAAGCTCTTGCAAGTTCGCCATTCACTGACTTAACGGCACCCGGCTGACCATCTCCATATTGGCGTAGGAGTGTCTCAACAGCATTGCATCGCTCTGCGCTCCACTTGCCGCGATTGGCTTCTAATGCCTCAGACAGCGCATCCATTACATCAGCGCTAAAGCCTGCCGGAACTTCTGCTTTAATTGCCGCAGGTACACTTTCATATATAGCTTCAGCTACTTGTAACGGTATTTCGACAGCTGACTCAGCCCGCGCAAGTTGATCTTGCGAGGCTATTTCCAAAATTTTGCTCTGCAGTTTTTGATCGCGAATTGAACCATCTGCTATTGAATAATTGGGATCACGCTGAATTGTCCTGATTGTCTCTGAAGTGATGCGTACATCATTCCAGCCTGGATTTGGGTTTGCACCGAACAAAGCATCACGACGGGTTTCTTGCAAAGCCAACGCCGCATTCAATGTAGCGTGATTAATATCACGCATATTTCCGCCGTTGTCCAAATATTCCTGCACTACGCCGAGCATCTCAGGGCGCCTGCTAAGCTCCTCAGAACCGACAACTCTCGTAAGAATATTGACCGCCTGCGGAGCAAAAGGATGTTGATTTCCATGTTCAAGCAACAAAGAAACAGTCGCAGGATCTTGCAATTGATGATCGGTAAAGCCGCCACCTAGCAGCTGTAATCGGTTTATTTCTCTTGCAATATTCGCAGCACTTATTTTTCCCTGGGCATTATCTATGGTTGAAAGCTGTGAGAGCAGTTCTCCAACAGGCATCTTCTCGTGATCAATATTCATTTCAGCAGCGTGCGCCCGTGCGAATGTTTCTAGCACTGCCAAACTTGATGCTGGTTGCTTGAGTAACGGCCCGATTCTGTTGAGGGCGGCGACCTGTTCTGGAACTACGCGACCGTCAT
Source organism: uncultured Candidatus Obscuribacterales bacterium (assembly GCA_964546815.1). Lineage (GTDB taxonomy): Bacteria > Cyanobacteriota > Vampirovibrionia > Obscuribacterales > Obscuribacteraceae > JAIEPM01. The sequence goes on from CAZJLR010000060.1 coordinate 35,502, forward strand.
TGATGGCAGCTACAGCTACACCCGCCTGAATGCTTTCACGCGATACAGGCAAACCATATTCAACCAATGCACCGACTATGGGAGCCTGGCGGTAATCAGTTACTTGTCCAATTGCATAGGGCATAGCCATACGCTCAAGTTGTTTTACATCTAGAGGACCATTCATTCTCGTAGGACCAAGATTTGCAGCGAATTCAACGATATGAGGCTTAACTGCGTTAGGCCCGGCTTGTCCATATAAATTGAGCGCAATATTTACGCGTGAAGCGTCTAGTTTTGCCATATCACCGCCATTCAGCGAATAAGCCAACATCGCCTCAAGTGCAGCCGGCGTGTGAGGCAAATCGGGTGACCTCAATTTCCCGAAGGCAACCTGCAACATTTTCGTTTGACTGAGTCCGTTGACATCAACTGCATTTTTCTCAATGAACTCCGCTATCGCCGCAGCGGCGCTTAGTTCTGGTCCGCCAACCAATCGAGCCTTAGCATCAGTCAAGTTACTGCTTGAATCTAAAACAGCCTGCGTTGCAACTTCACGAGTTTCCCCTTCATTGGAATCTTTGGTCCGTTGGTCTGAGGGCTTTGTTTTGTTTAAGTCATTTAGTGGATGATTTTCTGCAGTAAACGGCTGAGGAATAGACTCACTCTTTTTGCCGTTATCCTTTGTTTGTTCTACTTCATCTGGCATCTGAAATGACCTTCGTTATGCGAGGGTGGGGGATGGACAGAATTGACTATCGCGTCGATTTGTGGAATTTGAGTTGCCTCATACGGGGAATATTACGTAGACCAAACTGTATTTAGTTGTTAAAAGGCAAAGACCAACTTATCCTGTCGAATAACCGAGAGGATTGGAAACCGACTTTATGAGTTTGATCTGACATAATTATTAGCCTTGCAGGAGATAAATAGTACTTGGGTCGTGACGATGAGCATTCCAAAAGTTGTTTTATATTCAAACAGAGAAAACGAAATTGACGAGTACGAAAGGCTAATTCGAGAGGCGGCTCTCGACATTCAATTATGCGTTTGTCGTAGTCAGGAAGACGTTGACGCTCAAATTGTAGACGCGGAAATAGTATTTGGCGTACACCTGGAGCCGCAGTCTTATGCCCGCGCGAAGAAGCTGGCATGGATTCAATCTATGTGGGCGGGAGTCGAAGGACTTGTAAAAGCACCACTGCCAGCGGGCGTGATTATTACAAAACCATGGGGTGTTTTTGGACAATTTTTGAGTCACTATGTTTTTGGAAATCTTCTTGCACAAAAAATCAATTTGCTCGGCGCTCGTGACTTGCAGGCGAAAAAGAAATGGCAACCTTATCGCATAGAGACACTAAACGGCAAGTGCATGGGCATCGCCGGCATGGGGAACATTGCGGGCGATATTGCTGCCGTTGCAAAAGCTTTCGGTATGTCTGTTTGGGCATTGAATAGCAATGGGCGTTCTCACCCACTGGCAGATCGCAGTTTTGCAAGCTCGCAAAGAGAGGCATTCGTAGAAGGTGCAGATGTACTTGTACTGACACTACCAGCGACACCAGCAACGCGGGGAATGTTTGATTCAAAATTGCTCGCCAAAATGAAGTCTGATGCATGGATAATCAATGTTGGCAGGGGAGCATTGATAGATGACGCGGCGCTGATCAAACTGCTTGAAGAAAAGCGCATTACAGGGGCGATTCTTGATGTGTTCAATGAAGAACCCTTGCCTGCAGAGCATCCATATTGGAAATTGGAAAACTGTGTAGTCACCCCGCACATTGGCGGACCCAGCCTGCCAAAAGATATTTGCGGATGCTTCTTTGAAAATTTCAAACGCTACAAAAATGGCGAAACACTGCTCGGTTTGATCGATTTACAACGCGGTTACTGATCGACTCGTCACATTAGATGGCTAGAGCCCAGCTTGTAGGGGCGACGCCATGGATACTGCTGGCGAACTCGAATGTTTAGCGAAGC
>CAZJLR010000061.1:0-36321 GCA_964546815.1 uncultured Candidatus Obscuribacterales bacterium
CGAACTTGATTCGGCTCCATTTTAGTTCGCCAGAAGTATCCATGGCGTCGCCCCTACAAGTGCATGGGTAAATTCTATGACGACATGGTGTCGGCTTTACGAGCAAATCAATAAACTCTATGACGGCAGGACGCGCAGAACACGCGCAGACCTTCTTGTCTGAAATAGCGAACTTCTTGCCATTTGCGATTGTAAGTCATGTATAAACGATCGTCTGCTTTACTGCGGAATGCTATGTGAACATCTTCACTGCAGCATGGGACGGTTATGCTCTCAGGATCTTGCTCTTCCGCAACTAATGCTGCTTCTTCTGCGTTGGATTCTTGTTGCGTTTCGGCATTGCTAGTTTCTATTTCGCTATTTGAACTCATTTCTTCCGCTTCCGAATATGTGCTAACGAGCTTTGTCTGCAAGCATTTGATTTTATTTTGCGTGAATCGCCATAAGCTTCAAAGGCAAAGTGACATAAAATGTTGTGCCGTGTCCTAATGTTGAATCAACTGAAATCGTACCATGGTGACGGTTGATGATTTCGCGCGTAATTGCAAGCCCTAACCCTGTTCCGCCGGCTCCAGACCTGCTTCTGGCTTTGTCTGCTCTATAAAAGCGCTCGAAAATGTGCGGTAGATCTTTACTGTCGATACCGCTGCCGGTGTCTGCAATTTTTACTTGAACCATGCCGTTTTCTGCAGCAGATATCGTCACACTGACAGACCCTTGTGATGGAGTATGGTTTAGTGCGTTGCTTAGCAAATTGATGAATGCGCGCTGTAGTTGAATGTTATTGCCTATTACAGTGAAATCTTCATTGCTGGTTTCAACATTTAGATGGACCTTCTTTCGTTCTGCTTGAGAGCGAACTTGTTCCATCGCCTCGCGCACATTGTCTGAGACTTTGATTTCTTCAGTCCAGCGAACCTGAGTATTTGAGTCTAGCTGAGCCACGTCAAGCAGATCGCGCAATAAACTTGTTTGCCGCTCTACCAAGTTTTCTAGCGAGCACAAAAATTTGTGCCGCAATTCAGGGTCTTCCGCGGCTCCTGCTTGCAGCGCTTCAACGACAGAACCAATCGCCATGGTTGGAGTTTTCAATTCGTGGCTGGCATTTGCAATGAAATTCTGTTTGAGCTTTTCTTCTTCACGCAATCTGCCGATCATTTGATTGAATGATGCGACAAGCTCCCCGATTTCGTCTGTGCGTGTAACAGGCACGAAAGCAGTGATGTCGCCAGAATTCGCGATGTACTCAGATTGTTCACTCATGTCTTTGATTGGTTTTGTCAGTCTGCGTGCAAGCCATATACTAATGAACGCTGTGGTCACAAGTGTGGCTGCGATAATTTGCAAAAACAAAATCAAGTCTGAGTTCAATCTCTGGTAAAGACTCGTCAGCTCTACGCCCAGGCGGATGACGCCTAGCGTCTCGCCAGGTGCGGCAGATCTAACTGGATAGGTGACAAAGAACCACTCAACATTTTTACGCCCGGCATTTCTCTGTTCAAATCCTGGAATGCCTGCGAGCGCATCATTGATTTCCGGTTCATTTGAAATGTTTTGCCCAGCAACATTTTTTCCATCAGAATCTTCTTGTGTTCCTGATTCTGCCAAAACGTGTCCGTTTCTATTCACAACCGTAATTGACACGTGTAATCGGCTGGCATCTCTATCTGCAGCATCTTGAATGCGTTTTGTTGCGGCTGGCGAGTCAAGCGTTAAGTCGTTATCTATTTCAAATGCTAAGTGCATTGCACCGACTTCAAGAGAGTTGCGCAGGTTACGCATTGACTCTGCTCTGATTGTGAACATCGCCCAAAAGGTCACCACAGCAAGCGCGAAGGCGGTTACTAAAAGGTATGTACTCAGTAATTGGTTTGCAAGTGACTTTGAAAACCAGCTGTAATATTTTTGGAAAAGACCCATTGAGAACTCTCTGAAAAATCAGGTTTACTTAAAACAATTGGATAATCCTTCTTTTGTTCGATGCGTGTATCTATAATGTCATTACCCAGCGCAAATTTACAAATTAGTGCTCAGGTATGGAATCAGGCGAGGCGAGGGAGGTTCCTTCTCAATGTCCAGCGTTCTTAGCGTAACCGACAACACTTTTGAGCAAGAAGTTCTAAAGGCTGAACTACCGGTTCTGGTGGATTTTTGGGCTCCCTGGTGCGGTCCTTGCAAGGCTGTTGCACCCGTAGTCGAAGATTTGTCCAAAGAATATGACGGTCGTTTGAAAGTTGTAAAGCTCAACACAGACGAAAACCCAAAAACAGCTCAGGCATACTCTATCAAGGGTATTCCAAGCCTCTTCCTGTTCAAAGCAGGTCAAGTGGTTGAGCAAGTTGTGGGCGCAGTGCCCAAGTCAACTTTGGCAAACGCCGTAAACAAGCACCTCTAAACAGGGCTTAGCCGCGGCGCTTTTGGCAATTGTTTCTCTGTCAATTTGTGCAGAGTGCTTTGCTTTGCTCTTGAAGTCTCGAATTTATTCGCTTCGGCGATCCTCACATCTGACGTTAATAGATGTGTGGATTGGCGCTGCAAATTTTAACTTGGGTCTTTGCCCTCTTAGTAGCCAATAGGCTGGATGAAAGGTATTTTTCCTGTATTACGTCCGGGAAAAATTCCTGGATATTCCTATGGACAAGAGGAAGCATTTCAGGGTATTTCTTGATGTATAGGAATTCGGAGAACCCTCCACCGTGATGAAAGAGTTACTTGTTTCGTTTATGGTCTGCCTGGTTATCGGGGCAGTAGTGAACGGCATGTCTCAGTCCCCGCCCGCAGCCACGATGCCGCCCGCGGAGACTACCCCAGCGCCAGGCACTGAGCCTCCCGTTGCGGGCACTATCGATAATGGTGGTAACGAGGCTGGAACGTCCGAAAGCGGCAGTTCTACTGGCTCGGAGGGAACTGGCAACGCCACGGGAAAGCCCCAGCAGAAGGCGTTGGATACCAGTGATTCCGCCTTCGAGCAAGATGTACTGAAGTCTGAACTTCCCGTTTTGGTTGATTTTAATGCCTCCTGGTGTGTGCCATGCCAGAGGATGGCCCCGGTTGTAGACCGTCTTGCGCAAGAATATGAGGGCAAGGTAAAGGTATACAAGGTCGACACCGACCGCAATCCTGAGCTGATGAATAAGTATCAAATAACTGCCCTACCTACATTTATGGTATTTCGGCAGGGACGTTCTGTATCGCTAAATCAAGGCGCCGTTCCGCAAGAAGTGCTTGCTAGCGCCATCAACCGCCAACTCGGCACAACTCCTCAGTAGTTCGGGTTACATCATTATGGTTCTTCCTGCCTTGTAGGGGCGACGCCATGCGTCGCCCGTGACTTAACTGTTTCGCACAGGCTTAATTTCAATCTGGGTTTGAGGCTCACGATCTTTGTTTTCAAAGGGCCTGGCGACGCATGGCGTCGCCCCTACAACTTAGCAGAAGCTGGAAGCAGACGGCTTTTGCGGAAACATTCGAGCGTGCCCGTCGTCCACCTTGGAATGTTTTTGGCTTCAAGGCTGGAAATACTGGAAAACATTCGGCATTAATAAGCTGATGAAACCGTGTCAATTGAGATAAAATATACTTTAGCGCCCAAAGAAAGGGCTTACTAAAGCGGCTGGTCAAGCAAGCGTGAAAGAAATCATCATATCGATAGCGTGCGTCACGGTGCTCAGCACTATGTTTATCAGCGTGGCTCAGTGGATGGGACTGCTTCCTTCCTACCAGCCATACCCGTTCCCTGCTGGTGTAAAAGACACAACACAGCAAGGAGCCTTTGGTGTTAAACGCGATGACAACGCGGGATACACCGAAATAAACATTACTGAGGGCGCCAGGCCAATACCGTACATCACGGACATTACCGATAAAACCAGCAACCGAGATGGAGATTTCCCTCTCGGCGCCAACAATTAGCGAGAATAGGAGCGTAGCATCATTATGTTAAAACCCTGGGCAAAGTGGACACTACTCATCATATGGGTCATAGTCCTGCTATGCACAACCTCGATGTGGAATCCCTTCACGTCTTTCCCGGCGCTGCTGAAATACTCGGTTGTTTCGGTTGTTGCCAGTGCCATATTCGGTGCGCTTGTAATTTTGATTCAGTGGTATTTGCTGCTTGCAATCATCTTCCCGCTGCCACCCAGAGCTGATGCCAAAGCTCCAAAAGGATTTTGGAAAACAGCCTTTCCTTTCTTGTTTAAAAATCCGCCTATCAATCCTAAAGCACCGCAGACCCTCGACGAGCTCAATGGCAACGACCAAGCCAAAATGGAGGTTCGCGAGGTCATTGATATGATCAAATCTCCTGAGCGTTACAAAAAATCAGGAGCCGAACTGCCCAAGGGCATGCTTTTCGTTGGTCCTCCCGGTGTTGGTAAAACCCTTTTCGCAAGAGCGATCGCCAACGAAGTAGGCATTCCATTCTACGTTTTGGATGGATCATCTATTAGTGGTTTGATCATGGGGATGGGCGTTCTAAAGCTCAAAACTCTGTTTGCTAAATTGCGCAGACACCCAAAAGCAATTTTGTTTATCGACGAAATCGATTCAATCGGCAGCAAGCGCCAGGGCGATAGAGGCTTCGGTGGCGTTGCCGACATGAATATGACTTTGAATACTTTGCTCACCGAAATGGATGGCTTCCGCAGCAACAATGTAATTGTAATTGGTGCCACCAACAACGACAGTGCTTTAGACCCTGCATTGATGCGTGCCGGCCGCATGGATCGCAAGATGTATTTCCAGCAACCGAAGCCGGAAGAGCGCATCATGATTTTCAAGTACTATTTGAGCAAAGTTCATGCAGATGTTGAAAGCTTGGATTTTGAAGAACTCGCTAAAATGACTCAAGCCTTTTCGCCTGCTGAAATTGCAAATGTCATCAATGAAGCCGCATTGATTGCTCAGCGCCCAGGTGGTGCTGAAATCGTCAACATGGCAAATCTTGAACAGGCTCTAGACCGCGTTCAAGTTGGTATGGAACGCACCTTAATTGGCTCTGGTGTTGAAATCAGCAACACAGATGGTTCTGTTCGTCTTGATGATGTTATCGGTATCGATGATGTGAAGCAAGATATTCTGGAAGTCGTGGACTTCTTGAAACATGGTGATGAACTCAAAAAGATTGGAGCCAAAGTTCCAAAAGGTATTTTGCTAATTGGTCCTCCCGGCGTTGGTAAAACAATGTTGGCAAAGGCTATGGCAAACGAGGCTAACGTACCGTTCTTCGGTTTGTCTGCAAGTCATTTCGTTAGCTCATTTGCTGGCGAGGGCTCAGGCAAAATCAAGTCTGTTTATTCGCAGGCAAGAAAGAGCCCAGCCGCAATCATCTTTATAGATGAAATTGATGCTATCTCTGGCACCATGTCTGAGGCTGGAAATAACAGAACTAGCACGTTGAACCAATTGCTTGTTGAACTTGATGGTTTGACTCGCAGTAATGTAATTACTGTAGGCGCCACCAACAACGAAACCAATTTAGACCCAGCATTCATGCGTTCTGGTCGTTTTGACCGTAAGGCTTATGTTGGCTTGCCTGATGCTGAAGCAAGACAGAAAATATTCCGCAAGTATTTGAAGGATATTACTCTGGCTTCCGAGCCTAACTATGAAGCACTCGGACAAATCACAACCAATTTCTCCGGAGCTGATATTGCTGCTTGCGTAAACGAAGCTGCCATCATGGCAGTGCGCGCCGGCAAGAAGCATGTTGAAGAATGCGATCTTGAAGCCGCAGTCGACAGAATTTCTGTTACTGCCGGACATAAGCTGAATACTTACGGTATGAACATGGCCCGCGTACCGGATCTTGAAGTTCGTATCGATGACATCAGCGGTATGGATGAAGCAAAAAATGAAGCTGCTGAAGTTGTCGCGCTGCTTAAAAATGCCGACAAGATCCGCTCTACCGGCTTGAAAGCCCCCAAAGGAGTCTTGCTCGTTGGACCGCCCGGAACAGGCAAAACAATGCTTGCGAAAGCAATTGCAAACGAAGCTGGTGTGCCGTTCTACGCACTCTCCGGTGGCGACTTCCAGTCAATGTGGGCTGGTGTTGGCGCAAACAGAGTACGTGCAGTTTACGAACAAGCACGAAGAAGTGGCAAGCCCGCAATTGTGTTCATCGACGAAATTGATGCGTTGGGTGGTGCACGCGGCATCGACATGGGTGGCGGCGCGATTCAGGATTCAAACAAAACCCTAAACCAGTTCCTGGTTGAATTGGATGGTTTCGGTAAGCATAAAGTTCTAACCATTGGCGCAACCAACAATGCCAATCTACTCGACCCTGCGCTGATGCGTCCAGGTCGTTTTGATAGAAAAATTGACGTTCCGCTGCCGAATTTGGAAGGACGTGAGGCTATCTTGCAGCACTACCTGAAAAAGACGAAGCTCGAAACTACAATTGATGCGCGCGAAATCGCCAGAATGACTGTATGGAAATCTGGAGCTGACTTGGCCAACATAGTCAACGAAGCTGGTTTGATTGCAATCAGAAATGGACGAGATGCAATTTCTCAAATTGACCTCATTCAGGCAATTCAACGTCAAAGCTTTGGTATGTCCTACAGTAGACACATTCTCCTTGATGAGCTCAGGGTCACTGCATATCACGAAGCTGGACACGCTGTTGTTGCATATTTCAGAGATAAGCATTCACGCATCCAGATTGTTACCGTTGTTCCAAGCGGCTACGCACTCGGTTACATGTGGAACGTAGATAAGGAAGAACGTCACAAAAATACCAGACACGACATGATGGTCGACATCGAAATAAGCCTTGGAAGTCTTGTTTGCGAACGGATGTTTTTCAAAGAAAACGCATCTGGCGTAAGCCAAGATTTGAGAATGGCTGCGACTACTGCAAGAAGAATGGTTCGTGACTATGGAATGGGTCAATATCAGTTCAATGTAGATGATGCATTCCGTTCCAATGATAGAAATGATCACATTTCACCTTCTCCTGAAACTCAACGAGAAATTGAAATTGAAATAAAGAATATCGTTGACGAATGCCGTCGTAACGCAGAGGCACTATTAACTCAGCACCGCGCTGGTGTTGAAAAACTTGCCGAAGCTCTTATCGAAAAGGAAACATTGTACTTCCGCGACATCGTGAGAATTCTCGAACCAAGCCGCTCAGACCTCGATATCGAGAGAGAACTTGCCGAACTTGCAGAACGTAAGCTCGTAGGTAAGACTCCAAAGATAACGCTAAGCGGAATTAGAGGGCTAGGTGAAGGCGGAAGCACTCTCAACGACCTGACCTTCGAAGCAGATCAAAGCAATGATGATGGAAATCAACCACTAACTTGATCTCGCGAGCTACTAAGCTGGCTTAAAAATTGTAGGGGCGACGCCATGCGTCGCCCTTCCTTTTTTTGAAATTGGCTTGGGCAGCCGGGCGACGCCATGCGTCGCCCCTACAGATCTATTGGTCGGCGTCGCCCCTAGAGGTCTATTTTGTCGGCGTCGTCGATCACAGTCGCAAACAAATCTTTTAGTGCGGCAATTGTAGCTTGATGAACTTGCTTGGCTTCAATGGTGGATCCGTCTGCGGCAACGAGATCTCTTGTCGCACATGCGCTTGCTACAAGTGTATTTTTATATCCCATTTCGGCAGCAGCTCTCACTGTGGTACTGATGCAAGCATGGGTCATGAATCCTGTAACTATCAGGTTGTTGATGCCCAGCTTTTTCAGCTCACTGTCTAATGATGTTTTGGCAAAACTATTTGGATAGTTTTTGTCGATAATTTTCTCAGTCCCCTCAGGTGCTATTTCATCAATGATTTGGAAATACTCCGATTCAGGGTTGAATACGGGTGAGCCTGGCGCGACGGCATGTCTGATGAAAAACACATTTGACTTGGCTTGGCGTGCCTTTTTCAATAACTTGCCTATCTCTTGGAGTGCTGGCTTTATGTTGCTGAGTGGCAGCTTGCCGTCGAGATATTCACGCTGGGCATCGACAATTATCAAAGCACTGTCACTCAGTTTATTTATTGATTCTTGTGCTCCGAGCATGCTGAGCAGTGTTTTTGCCATTTTTCTCCCTCTATGAAAGTAGACATTCCAAGGCGACATTTACCAAAGTTTTCTTCAATAGGTTAAACAGTATAGGTCATCAGTTCTCGTATTTTGTGGGTCAAACGAATCACATACTTCTTTTGCTTCTTCTGGAGTGCTAATTACGAGACGTTCACTGATACTACTTGCTGGGCACTTAGCTCTCATTTCTTTAAGTAATATAGGTACTCTTGGATTGGGCGTAATAACATGGAAGCACAGACCGTCTGCGGCCTGACTGAGAATCGCCTGCTCTTCGTCCTTTTTACCTTTTTGTCCGAGTTCTGCCGCCAGGCTTAATGCGCAATCGGCGTAGTCGTCAATCTCCGTGGCATTTAGCCAGTATTTGTAAAACAGCTTTCGATGCCCTTCTATAGCAAGGTCTAGGTTGTGCTTCGCGGAAAGCCTGTAGTATGTATTGTCTTTGAAAAAAGAAACAGCTTCAGAGAATTGCGCAGCAGGCGCATTCTCGACTTTTTGCGATTCAGCGAATAAGGTATCTAGTTTTCCAAAATCCGCTTGCTTCTCGTACACTTCCATCTCTCTGGCATAGATAGCCAATTTCAGGCTGTTTGCCTTTGACGATTCAAATTGTTTGCTTTGATCAAGAGCCAATTGATAGCAGCTGAGTGCCTGGCTGGTTTTATTTCGATTTTGCAGAGCAAGCCCCTTCTGGTAGTTTGTCTCAACAGCTGCAAGCGCGCTTTTGTCTCCTTTGTCGTATGCTTCTAGCTCCTCATCAATTATCTTCCAAACCTTCTCCGATTCTATTTCCTGGCGCCTGAGCGTGGCGGCAATTGGCGGAAGCGCTTGTATGCATCTATCTGCTGATATGGTCTTTAGCGACTGTAAGTAGTCTGTGAGCTGCTGGGGGATTTCATCGTCGCGCTTTGCCTTATGCAGGCAATTGATTAAAGTGCACTCCAAATAGTCGCTGGCAAAATCATTTGGACCTACTCTTGGAGCCTTTTCGAGCGCCGAGTTGAGAGTCGTAATCGCTTCTGTGATTTTTCCGTCGGTAACATAAGCGCGTGCAAGTTCGCGTTTGAAAGATGCTTTTCTTTCCTCGTTTGTTTCCAGGCTTGATGTATTATAAATGCGTTCGACCGAAGCGCTGCAGCTCATATTGTTCATTTCATTCAGTAGGCTTATAATCTTGATTGGCTCTGGCTTGCTTTTCACTTGGATGATTGAGAGTACTTCTGCTGCATTGGTTAGACAATGCCTGGCTTCATTCATTTTGTTCATCTTGCGCCGAACGATCGCGTCTTGATGGAAGTTGAAAGCCTGGGACTGAGAAAGAGGCATGTTGTTCATAATCTTTCGAGATTGATCAACAAGAACATTTGCTAAACCGTTGTTGCCTTCAAAAAGGAGCACGCTGTTCATGGAGTAAATGGCGAAGGGCATGTCTTTTTTGCGACATTGCTCGGCGGTTCTTAGATTTGCGATTCGTGATTTATCGAATATTGTGTCTTTGTCTTGCACCAAATCCATTGTTCTGTTCGAGTTTCCCAGGCACATGCTGATTACTGCCGCACAGGCTTTCAACTCGCTGATTTTTTCAATATCATGCTGATCTGTAATCTTCGATTTGCCCCTGATTACCGACCTGTACTGTTGCTCCAAAACTTTTGCGAATTCTTTTGTGTATGGATGTGGTCTGTAAATGACTCCTTTAGCGCTGCTTCTTTCAGGAGTATTGATGAGTAACTTGGCTCGCAACGCTGCATCAACTGCTAATGCATTGGTTACGCGTTGAAGGTCTTGTCTTTCGCTTTTGGCGTTTTTTGCAATCCAGTTTTCTATATTGTCAAACGCTTGAGGAAAGTCATTGTAGACATCTGGAAATCTTGCACTGTTCAATTCCGATTTCGTTTTTATAGTAAGCGGCGTTGTTTTGTTGACTCCAGCCCAGCCCAGCGCAAGTGCCAGAATCACTGCTATCACTGCTATCACTGCTATCACTGCTGTCGTTGCAACACCCAGCATCATAGTCTTCTTTTTCTGGCTGAGTTTGATCGGGGCATTTTTTGCAAGCTTCAATGCAGCTGTCATTTCATCCATGTTGGAAAATCGATTCTCCGGCTCCTTCTGCAGAGCCTTGAGAATCACATTGCTCATTATTTTGCTGATGCCAAACTTTGCTGGTATCGTGCTGATTTCCTTGTTCAGTTGGTTCGACATTACTAAAAGCTCGTTTTCGTCTTCCATGGGAGCTTTTCCGACGAGGGCTTCGTACATCAAACAAGCGCTTGAGTAAATGTCCGAGCGCTGGTCGGCTTTGCCACCTTTGCATTGCTCTGGGCTCATGTAATTCGCGCTGCCGACTATTGCACCAGTCTGAGTTAGCTTTTGATTTTCCGAGTTAATTGCTTTGAGAATTCCGAAGTCGATTATTTTTGCTGATTCGATTTCGTTATTTCGCTGAATAATTACATTGGCTGGCTTAATGTCTCTATGCAGAATTCCTTTGCTGTGTGCGTAGGACAAACCTTCGCAAATGTCGATAAACAGACCGAGCGCGCGCGCTTCATGCAAAGCGCCTTCTTCTTCGATTAGCTGTGCAAGTGTCTTCCCCTGGAGAAACTCAAGAACCATATATTGCTGGCCCGACGCGGTCGCCCCATATGATTGGAATTTCACGATGTTTGGATGGTCAAACGAGCTGAGAATGCTTGCTTCCTTCTTAAAGCGCTGCAGTGAGATATCAGTTGCAATTAGTCTGGGCTCAATAAATTTAATGGCAACTAGCTGCTCGAGAAGAAGGTGCTTGGCTTTGTAAACCACGCCATTGGCGCCTTTTCCCAGGACTTCGATTAACTGATATTTTTCTTCAACCCGGCTTCCAATCAGCTGATCTGCGTTACTCTGTGCGATATTTGCATCTGATTCTCGATCGAGATCCAAAGACCTTTCCTCACACGATGAACGGCTCTAATCTTTCCACTATTCCCCCTTACAGATGAGTTGATACAAGTGCAGAACAAGAAATTAAGATTCGTCGCTCAGCTTTTGGCTGTCCTTTCAATGACTGTAGTTAATCTCTCAGCCGGCGCAGCTGAGGAAAGCAAGGCTGTGATAGTGATACACGGCGGCGCGGGAGTCGACCCGGGTATGAGCAAGGAAGAACAAGCAAAGTATGAAAAAGGACTTGCCGATGCTTTACAAGCTGGCTACGCTGTTTGGAAGAGCGGAGGCGAAGCTGTCGAAGTTGTAGAAGCTGCTGTTCGCAGCATGGAAGACAATCCACTATTCAACGCCGGTAAGGGGGCTGTATTTACTCATGAAGGCAAGAATGAGCTTGATGCAGCCATCATGGACGGGCGACATCGAGAAGCGGGCGCAGTGGCCGGCGTGACAATTGTCAAAAATCCAATTACTGAAGCAATTGCAGTGATGCGCAAATCGAAACACGTTTTGCTAATGGGCGAAGGCGCTAATCAATTTGCTAGAGAACAAAAGCTAGAAATAGTAGACCCAAAATATTTTTGGACCCAAGAAAGCTGGGACGACTTGCAGAAAATATTGCATCCAAACGATAAGAAGTCGATGGAATCACCCCCGCATGTTGGGCATAAGTTTGGTACTGTCGGCGCAGTCGTGCTCGATTCTAAAGGCAACTTGGCTGCAGGTACTTCCACCGGTGGGCTTACAAACAAAAGCTGGGGGCGAGTAGGTGATTCGCCAATAATTGGTGCTGGAACTTTCGCAGACAACGAGAGTTGCGGTGTTTCGTGCACTGGTGTTGGCGAATGGTTTATTCGATTTACTGTTGCAAGCGATGTCGCCGCCCGCATCAAATATTTGCACAAACCAATCAAAGAAGCCGTCGATGAGGTTATTCACGGTGTTCTGCACGCGCCCGATCACGGCGAGGGTGGTTTAGTTGCTTTAGACCACAATGGAAATTATGCTATGTCATTCAACTCAGTCGGCATGTTTCGAGGTTATGTGGGAGCCGATGGCAAGCCGCACGTGTTTGTTTATTGATTGCTTTTTTGAGGGGCGACGCCATGCGTCGCCCGCCGTTCAGATCGCGTGCTTAATCACGGGCGACGCATGGCGTCGCCCCAATTGGATGGCGGGGGCGTGGATGGGGAGCGTGGATGGCGGGGTTGTGTTTGCTCGATTATGTTTGCAAGGTGAAGAAGGTGAGTGGTGGACGATTTGAATAGCGAATCGAAGAGCGGTTTTGTAAGTGGCCTCGATTTGTCGCAGAACTTTTTCGAAGAGGCCGTGAAGCCCATTCTTGATGCTGAGTTTCCTGCGATTGTGTATTCGGCTGCCTTAATAGGATACGGATCTGAAGTTTTGGGCTTTGATACTGAAATGTCGTCAGACCATGATTGGGGTCCGCGAGTTTATTTGTTTGTGTCCGCTGTGGATTTTACTGCCCATAAAGAGTCCATTTCTCAGCTGCTTAGTAAACGGCTGCCACGAAAGTTTTGCGGATATTCAACCAGTTTTAGCGCAGCTGATGAAAACGAAAATGGCGTGCGCTTACTTTCATATGACGAAAGTGCACCGATTAATCATCGAGTCGAAGTGCGCGAAATCCGTGAATTCATATTTGATTATCTTGGTTTTGACATTGCGGAAGAATTGACGCCTGTTGACTGGCTAACATTCCCAGAGCAAAAATTGCGTAGCCTGACTGCCGGTCGCATTTTTTATGATGGGCTAGATTTGAGTTCTGCCCTGGGAAAATTTAGCTATTTCCCTCATGAGCTCTGGTTGTATTTGCTCGCTTGCGGCTGGAACAGAATTGAGCAAGAAGAGCACCTGATGGGCCGAGCTGGTTTTGTTGGTGATGAGATTGGTTCTGCGTTGATCGCTGCACGATTGGTGCGAGACATAATGCGTTTGTGTTTTTTGATGGAGAAAACTTATGCGCCTTACCCGAAATGGTTTGGTACTGCATTTAAGCAATTGTCGTGCTCAGCCGCTCTGGAACCCATTCTCCAGAAAGTCTTGCTTTCAAAAGATTGGCAAGAACGCCAGCGCCATCTTTCTGCTGCTTACGAATTTGTGGCACAAAAACACAACAATTTGAAAATCACCGCTGAGCTGCCAGGAAAGGTAACGCAATTTCACGAGCGCCCATTTCTCGTAATAAGCATGGGTGCCTTCTCAAAAGCAATCCGCGAAAAGATTGGGGATCCCTTCCTGAAACAACTAATCCACAACCCGCTAATTGGCAGTGTAGACCAATTCAGCGACAGCACTGATTTGCTGCACGACCCAAGACTGCGCCCCGCTCTGCGCGACCTCTACAATCTCTAGTTGATGGGGCATGGGGTGCTGCTGGCGATCACATATTGCGCCACAGTTGCAATTGTAGGGGCGATGCCATGCGTCGCCCGGAAGTTAAGCAGCGGTGCTCGCTTGGGTTTCGCCAATGGCGTGCCCTTCGTTATTCTGGACCAAACTTATGGGTTGAATGAGATCAAGAATGTAGATAGGAAGTTGAAGCCAACGTGAGTGATGATCGTGGTGGTGGTGTTGGTGTAGCGCCGAATGATGCACATCAATGTTGACCAACCAAATACCTGTAGTATCAATAGCGGTGCGTGTGCAAATTGACCGTGAAGTACTCCGTGCATAAATGCGGCTGGCAAAATGCCGAATACTGGCTGAAGCGCGCCTCTTATGAGTGTTTCTTCGCCAAGCCCTGCGCATAAGCCAGTGGCCGATGCAAGAAGCATCGCAGGGGCTGGTGATGCGCCTCCGGTGAAAGTGCCTTCGTTGTAGTGCGTCAATTTCTCCGCATAACCAAGACCTTCTTGCGAGTGAGTGTATGTTGACCAGAGATAGTCATATGCGAAAGTCATGAATATTCCGGCAACTCCAATTCCTACTTGCGCCCAAGTTGGCTTAACAAGCCCGAGTCGGCGCAGTGTCTCCATTGGTTTGCGTGTTATCAAAAATCCGCAGCCACAAAATGCCAGAAAAATTAGTCCCAAGAAATTGTATGAAAAGAGCTGATCCATTGTTACTGGAATCGGCATCATGATTGCCGGCATCTGAAATCCAGATGTGTCTGTTTGCATCAACAAAAATGCCATGCAGGTGACGTAAATCCACAATCCATTTAAGTGAGGAATTGATTCAGGTACAAATATTCGCTCTGCCAAAAATGAGTTGATGAAAGACACTTTCTGAAAAGCCGGAGCTTCAGCCGCCGATGCTGCAGCTGCTGCCACTGGAGTGCCCGTAGCGGCTGCCGCCGAGGCAGACGCAGCGCCAATGCTTGCTGCTGCGTCAGAGCTTGGGCTAGAGGGCGCAGCTGAGCTGGCATCAGATTTGCTTTCTGGCGTTGGCTCTGGAACTGCTTCTGAAGTTTCAGGTGCTTCAGTGTCGACAGAAGTGTTCTCTACTGCAGGCTCGGAGCTAGTTTCAGCTGAGGCGCTTTTTACTTCGCTTGATTCCGAACCCTCGTTTTCTGATTTGGGTTTGTCGCTTTCATCATCTGTTTTGCCTGCTGGCTCAGCAAGCGATTCATCTTTCGGCGCTAGATCGGCGCTTGTGGATGCTTTTTGCTCCCCAGTCGGCGTGATGTCGGGAAATGAGCTTGCTCTGGGAACGAATGTGACCGGTTCTGCTTTGGCTTTTAATGAGGAGGTCGGAACGGTTAACTTGCCGATTGCCGCCAGGAAAACCCTGCCGCCGACTATTTGGTCTACAAAAGTAAGTACGATTGAAAGCAGCTGTCTAACAGGCTTGAAGAGCATCAGCCCGGTCATTGTGGTGGTGAATAGTAAAATTCCATGGTGCCATGCACCTTCGGGGCCAATCTGCGGGTCTGCTTGCAGATTGACGTAAAATCCAAATAGAAAGAAGCAGTAAGTTACCCTTAGAAACCACTCCATCCATGGGTGTCGGCGCGACGCGTGGGCGATCATTCCGAGAATACAACAGCCGATTATGGCGTAAAGGTCGTCAGACACTGAGTGTCCCTCTGTATATCAACAAAAAATTAACGTCCCCTGAATAAGTTTAATCTTTTCCTTCATGTTATTATATTGTCAAGAACCAACTGGGTACATAGTATTTATCATAGATGATGTTTAGCGGAAGCTAAGCTGATCCCACTAGATAGAAGTCACGAAGAATGGAGGTCTTTTTTATGCGTCTGAGAAGCTTGCTAAGTGCAGCAGTCGTCGCAGGAACGTTCGGTGTCACGGTTACAGCCGCTATCGCCGCACCGCTCATGTTAGGTCCGGCTACTGCCCCTATGGCTCCCAAAGTACTTGGGATTCCCATAGCAAATACAACAATGGTTCAAACGAAACTGCTCAACACCTACCGCAGTGTGCGCTCGTTCTGGGTTTCCAGAGCAATCGTCAGGTAGGGATTTCAAAATCCCAGTTTTTGCTTCGGACTTCTATGGGAGGCCGCCGTTAAGGTGGTCTCCTTTAGTGTTAGGAGGCTATTTTGAGATTCTCACAATTATTTCGTCTGAGCCAGACAGGTTAAGCCTTTCGCGAGCCAGGCGCTCTATCCCGGAGGACGAGCGGTAGTTGCTCAGACCTTCGCGCAGCTCTTTGTTTACTTCTTGAGCCTGTAAGTGTCCTGCCTTTAATGCGATGGTCTGCTTGTGCAAATAAAACTGATGCTCGACGCTGCCATATATCGACTTGCAGGCATGGAAGATTGCCAAACAGGTGACAAGAATTATGGCTATTTCGCGAATCGTTTTTCGTTTGCTCATTTGGTTTGCACAAAAAAAGCTGACAACCAATACTATCCTTTTATTGGCAATTTCTGCCCATTGACTTCTTTAATGCAGGGCCAATTGTCTTGCGCCAATGCCTTGCAATAAATCGTCTATCATTTGATCGAATTCAGCTTTGAGTGTGTCTACCTGCTGACTCGATGGCGCTTCGAAATAGAAGCGTACAAGTGGCTCTGTGCCGCTTGGTCTTACTAAAATCCAGCTGTCGTCTTCCATGTAATATTTGAAGCCGTCGAGAGTGCCGAGTTTTTCAACTCTTACTTTGCCTACGTTCTTGAATGGCTCTTTGCTGAGCTTATCAACGAATGTTTTCTGGCTTTCGGTAGTGAGGCGCATGTCTCTGCGTCTGTAAGCGAATTCCACACCTGACTTGGCGACGATTTCCTTCCAGATCTGGGAGAGTGGTTTTTTCTCGTAAGCCAGCATTTCGACAATGAGCAAGTTGCAGAGTATGCCGTCTTTCTCTGGAATGTGTCCTTTGACAGAGCAGCCTCCAGACTCTTCTCCGCCGATGAGTATGTCTTTCTGGCGCATGAGTTCGCCGATGTATTTGAATCCAACTGGTGTTTCAAATATCTCAAGACCGTGTGATTTAGCCAGGCGATCTAAGAAGTGTGTAGTCGCTACAGTTTTTACGATTGCTCCGCTGACTTTGCGATTTTTGAGCAAGTGCTGCGTGAGTAGCGCCAATAGCTGATTTGGAGAAACATATTCGCCTGTTTCGTCCATGATTGCAAAACGATCGGCATCACCGTCGGTGGCAAGGCCTACATCTAATTTATTTTCTTGAACCAACTTGCTGAGGTCTTTCAAATATTGTGCTTTTGGCTCGGGCATGCCGCCGCCGAAAAGCGGGTCGCGCCAGTTGTGCAGCACCTTTGTGCTGACGCCGTGCTTTTGCAAAATTTCGTCGAGATAACCGCGGCTGGTGCTATATAAGCATTCAACACCCACCTTGAGTCCGGCTGCTGCAATGCGTTCAAAATCAATCAATTTTTCGACTGCTTCGACATAATTTGCTTTAGCGCAAAAACGCGGAACGTCGATAGAGTGTACATCTAGCTCAAACGGTAAATCAGACAAATGCGAAACAATTTTCTCTGTAATTTCGTTTGTTGCCGGCCCTGCATATTCAGGAATGTACTTGATGCCGCAGTACTCAGGCGGATTGTGGCTGGCTGTGAGCATTACTGCGCCCACTGTCGGCTCTGCTTGAGTGGCGTGTGCGATAACTGGAGTCGGCACGTCGCGGTCTGAAAGTTTTGCTGGTATGCCCATTGAAATGAAAACCTGGGCGGCGCGTTTTGCAAAGCTATCAGCTAGAAAGCGCGTGTCATAGCCAACAAGAATCGGGGCACGGTTGCCGCTTGTGTCGTATGTTTCATTGATATATTGCCCGATTGCGTAGGCAACCTTTTCAACGTTTGCGAAGGTGAAGTCCTCGGCAATTACTGCTCTCCAACCGTCTGTACCGAATATGATTTGCGACATTGTCCGGCAATTCCTCCCTAGACTTACTCAATTGACACAAGCTAAATACTCTTTTACGGCGTCCCAGGCTGTGTCTGCCTGGCGGCAGTGCAACCATGTTTTGTGCACTGCCAGAGAGCCTGGCGGCATCGAAGTTGATGCGTTGAGATCTCTCAATTGTTCTTCCGATTTGAATTCAACCACAGAACCATCACGGCCATAAAATCGATATATCGCTTCACGCCTGTCGGCACGGTGAGCCTTGCTTGAAGCAAAAACAGTTGCCATTCTAAACCCATCACGAGCAAATGAAGCAGTTAGAAAACTGATTTCTCCCTCTGGATTTACAAGTCTGCGCCTTTCGCAGTGAATGCCGGCGATGAGGTCAAGGCTGAAAAACTGGTCGTTTGCAGTGTGCAAATAAAAACGCCCGTGCGTGTCTATCGTCATGAATTCGCCGATAGCTTTGACGCGGCCGTCGCCATCTCTAACTGTAACGCCTTGAGAGCATTTCTCGCCAGTGCTGTGGATTTTTCCGTCAGCATCGGTGCGTGTGAATGTGCATAGCTCGTTGCTTTTGTCGTAATTCAAATACAGGCATTCACCCGTGGCTGCGCTAATTTCAATAACACGCCCGACTGCATCTTTAATACAAATGCTGCCGTTTTCGAACTGCTCGATGCGCTTGCCGTCAGGCCGGCTTTCACGCTTGTTGTTGAAGCGCTGGTTTTTGGCTGCTGAAAAACTTTCAATGGATTTTATTTCAGCTGCCAGTTTCGCCAGAAAATTGGTTTCTGCTTCGCCACTGTTTTTGCCTGGCGGCATCAGCGGGTCGCTTTCTTTGAGCTTAAATGAATGAAAAGGTAATTCAGCCCGGTGGCTGCGAGGGCGCTTGGGAATATGCCGAATGAGTCTGGCTGGGCGCATATACTTTGCGCGTGCTTGTTCAGGTGAGAAATCGATAATTTCGTGGTCTTGCTCATGGCTTGAATTAGCCAAAGAGGTCACAAGGCTATTGGAGCTCATCCGTTTGATGAACCCCTGTCTTGAGTGACGAGGACGTGTTTTGATGTCCATCGGTGTTCCCGAACCTCTGCCTTCCCGCCAAATATGGGCAAAGATCCACTAAATAGTACTTCAAATTAAGAGTCGGGCTTCTTAAATTCTTCAATAGGATTGCGAACTTCGGTTTCTAACCAGCCTCTTACCTGCAAAGATTCAGCCATTCTAAGGCCTGATGTACGCTCATCGTACATAGCCACCTGGAATTGTGCCATGGTGATTTTGTTTGAAGAAAGCAAGTCTTGCGCCAGTCGCAATGAAAGAAGTTCGTTTCTCGTGGCATAGCCGGCATTGAGTACAAGTTGCTCGGCTGAAACATTCGGAGCAAGCTGCATTTGTGCTTTCAAAGCTTGAACTTCAACTTTGGTTATAAGGTGAGAAGCTTCCATTAAGCGAATTACAGCCGGCAAGTCTATCTCAGGCTCTGGCTTGCGCAACTGTTTTTCATCGAAATGAAATGCAGGTGGCGTACCGTTGTCGTTTGATGAAGCCGCGCTTTGAGTTGCTTGCGGCGGTCTGGCTTCGGTTCTTGGAGGCGTAGGTGGTTGCAGCGGAGGTGGAGGCGTCGGTGGGGTCGGCGCTACCGGCCTTTCTATCGCCGGAGGTGGTGTCACCGCAGGTGGTGCGTCGGTTCCGCTTGTCGCAGTCTCGTCTGGCGCTCCGTAATCGATATTTGGAAAAGGTTTGCTTTCTTCTGCTTCAACATACGATGCTACGATAGCGCTTAAAGGGTCATAAGCTGCGTTGCCCGATGGCTCTGCGGCAGAATTAGCCGCATTGCTTTCTGCAGCGGCATAGGAAAAATCTGGTCTATTGCTTTCGACAGTCATGGCTGCCTGAGCTGCTGCTGCCGCTTGCGCAGCGGCGGCGTTTTCGGCTTCGATTGCCGCGCGCATTGCTGCCTCGGCTTGTGCTGCTGCTTCAGCTTCTGCTTCTCTAGCTTTGGCTGCTTCAGCTTCTGCCAGTCTGGCAAATTCCTCTGCTTTGTAGGCGCTTTCTTCTGTTTCTGTGTCTTTTACTTCGTCGTCATCCATCTGGCTTTCGTAAAGCCAGCGGCGCGCCACAACAAGATCGTGGCTGAGTCTTAGTCGCGGCTTGCGCAAAACAAAGCCGGCGTTCAAAACTGTGTTGTAAAACTGCCTGTAGTCTTTTGGATTGTACTGGCTCAAAAATTTACGCACTGTGCGCAAGTAGCCAACAACCAGGCCGTTTAAGCCAGAACCTGGTCTTACTGTCAAAACTTCGTAGTAATTTGCTTTGTTGCTTCCGTCGCCGTCTTCAGGTGGGGGCAGCAAGTCGGGGAAAAGGTGTGACAACTCGCGGATTGATGTGAAAGCGCCGACTTTGTCGTGTCTCACCCAGCTTTGCCTGAGCGCAGCGCAGAGTACCTGACACTCAAGTTCTACTCTGTTTACTGCTCCGGCGCCCTTGCCCTGCATATGCTGGATAACCCTTTTCCTTTGCTCTTCTTTTGAATGATTTGATTTTGTTTAGTCGACCATTGCGAAAACCATTTCTGTTTCGCCTGTTTTTATTTTGTCGCCACTTGCCAATTGCTCGCGCTGCTCAACCAGCTCATCATTTAGAAACGTTCCATTTGTCGAGCCGAGGTCTTCGAGCCAAAATGATCCCTGCTCATATGTTACCCAAGCATGGTAGCGCGAAGCATAGCGGTCGTCATTGAGCACGATTTGGTTTGTTGGGTCTCTGCCAATTCTGACCCAACGGACATCTATGAAAAATGGATTTTGGTCTTTTTCCAAGATGAGCTTGGCCATTACACGATCTAGCTTGTCATCCGACTCGGGTCGTTTGAAGCACGCAGTGCAATAGCCTTCTTCGCCAATGGGAGCCCCACAGCAGGGGCATTGAGTTTCCTCGGGTTCCTTCATTTTGGAAGGACCATCCTCATCAGTGCTAACTTGAAAATTATAAAGTAGTCGGACCCCGCTCAGATAGAAAGGCCGGATATATTTGCGCTCTGATATAAATTTTTGGCTCTTTGCAAGGGCTAAAGTGCCAAAGCTGGTTCCAATTCCTGAGCAGGCACGAGGTCGCCTTCTTCTTTTTTCTTATTTTGGAAGCAACAAACGCAATAAACCGGTCTATAGCCTTTTGGTCTGAACGGCACCCTGGTTGGCAAGCCACATGATGCGCAGCTCACTTCTGACGTGCGATTGAGGTCATCCCCGTTTCTTTGAACCCTCATTACAAGCCTACAGTTTGGGCATCGTTTAGGTTCATTTTTGAGTCCCTTCTGCAAGAAAAACTCTTGCTCGCCGATTGAAAAAACAAATGGTTGGTTGCAATCTCTGCAACTGAGAATTTTTTCGTCGATTGACATGGCTGGGTACCTTCGGGAGTGACTCGTCTGGACCGGCTTTTTGCAGCCAGCTATCGCAGACATTTAGGGTCATGCTACCACGTTATATCCAAATGCGAAAGATATTTCTGTCAAAGGATCTGGAAAACATATACAAAGCTGTGAGAAGCCATAGCTTTCTTGTCTCAGTCTTTCTTGCGAGAGTACACGCTGGCGTCCAGTGCGACGGGCGTCCCGCAAAACTGTGCCGCTGCTGCCACCATGGCGGCGTTGTCTGTGCAAAACTCCATTTTTGGGTAATAGACGGGCACAGGTGAAAGTTGGTCAAATTTTGCGCGCAAAGTTTTATTGGCTGCCACACCGCCAGCCAGAACTATTGCCGGTGCACCGGTTTCTTCCTGAGCTTTAAGAGTTTTGCGCACCAGCACTCGTGTCACCGCTTCTTGAAACGAAGCGGATAAATCTTCCACCGGCAGCGGTGCTTCAAGCTTTTCTACACAGCGCAGCACAGCTGTTTTTAGTCCGCTGAAACTAAAATTGTAACCAGCCACAACTCCTTCAGGGAATTTGAAAGCCTGAGCGTTGCCGCTTTGTGCAAGTTTGTCTATGACCGGACCACCGGGGTAAGGCAGTTTAAGCAGGCGCCCTACTTTGTCGTAGGCTTCGCCGGCTGCGTCATCAAGCGTTTTGCCCAGAATTTCGCCCCTGGCGTAGTCTGGAAAATAAACAATTTGAGTGTGCCCGCCGCTGACCAGAAGGGCTATAAATGGCGGCTCTAGATTGCTGTTCAAAAAATTTGCAGCCACGTGAGCCAGCAAATGGTCTACTGCAATCAAAGGCAAATCGTAGACCCAGGCGAGACTTTTGGCTGCAAGCATACCGGCGAGCAAGGTGCCTACAAGTCCAGGACCTGCTGTGTATGCTATGCCGTCAAGCTCAGCAAAGCTCAATCCTGACTTTTGCACAGCCTCAGCAATTACGTAATTTACTGTTTCAAGATGCTTTCTGGCTGCAACTTCTGGGACTACCCCACCATATTTCATGTGAATGTCGATTTGGGATAAAACCACGCTAGATAAGATTTCGCGACCGTTTCGCACTACTGCAGCAGTGGTTTCGTCGCAACTGGTTTCGATTCCTAAATAGACTGGCACAAGATTATTTCCGCAGGCTCCAGAGGCTAGTTTAGCGCGCCTTCCAGGCTGAGATTGCCTTGTTTTTCGTTTCGTGCAATGCAAATTCTGAATTTAGAGCTTCAAGGGGCATTTCATGCGGATTTCAGCCTGCTAGAATTAAGATTAAGAGCAGGATAAAATCGTTGACAAGGGGCTTTTGCCGGAGTACGATGCTGTCATCATGGCTAAGAATGTCTGCTTTCGGGTAGATTTATTACTGTAAAGCCAGTTGATTTACTATAAGCCCTGCACTAGCTGCCCAATGCAGCGATCCAAATTGAGCCTGTTTGACAAGGGGATGCATTCATGAAAAGAGTTATCAATGCGGCAATCATCAGCCTGCTTCTTGTAAACGCTGTGCCCGCGCTGGCTCAAGGTGCTCTCAACTCCAAGGCAAACACAGGCAAGATGGGCGGCTTCGGACATAGCAGCTGGCGTGGCACCGAGACCCCATTTGACTACAATCAAGTGCCAACCAGCGGCTACAACGGCGGTGTGTCTGCGCTGGCTCCACAAGGCTGGGCTGATTACACCAACAACCAGGGCGCAGCAAGCCCCAATGGTCCGCTCCTCTACGGAACACCAAGTTTTGCAGCCGGTCCTTTCGGTCAAAGCGGAGCAGCAACTGGCGCTCCATTTGCCGGCACATTCGCTGCACCGGCCAATATGGCTTTGAGACAGATTGGTCGCGGCACATTGCCGCCAACCAGGCTGACAAGTTTCATTCAAGACTCAGGTATGAGCGAAGCCATTTATGGCGATGAAGGCACCGATGGTCCACCTCCATTCGAAGGCTTCGACGAATCACACCGCATTGAGCGCGGCATGGTAACCAGCGGCGAATTGACCACAGGCCACAAGAGCGATGCTCCGTCAGCCTGGGGCTATCCTCAATAATTTATTTGCGAGTCCATGTCCAGGTGCCGGTGCTGCCATCGTCACTTTTGAATTGGCCGCTGATTTTTTTGCCTGACTTATCGAGCTGAAGCTTGGCTTTGCCGTGGTTTTTGCTCCAGGTTTCTTCATATGCGACTTCAAGTGCGCCTGTATTGGCATTGTAATGAGCGGCTTCGATTTTGCCCTTTTTTTCGCCAGGTGGTTCTTTCCATTCGCCGCTTAATTTGGCAGAACCATCGGGTGATTCTTTGGCAACAAAATCAACATGTACTGGACCAAAATTTGATTGCCAGTCGCCGACAATTTTGTCGTAATTAGGTGCGGCTAGGCTGCATGCTGCAAACTGAAAAATAGCTGCTAAAGCCAATGATGCGCTGAGGCTAGTTTTGTTTTTTGAGATCATATTTTCTCTTTGAATTATTGAATGATTGCTTTTCGTTCGATTAATGGTAACAGAGGCTTGGCGGCGCTAAATCTCAATTGACTATCTTTAATTGCACAACACTGCTGATCAAGTCTTGCGATGTTGCAGCGTGATAATATAGCGCCTCGTTCGCTCGGCTGAATTTGAAAAATGAGGACATTATGCAAGTAGTCGCAACAGAAAAAGCACCAAAGGCTCTTGGACCTTACTCGCAAGCCATTGTCGCAAATGGTTTTGTATTTGCGTCAGGACAAATTGCCATAGACCCGGCAACTGGCAATTTGAATACAGGCAGCACTGCAGAGCAAACCAGACAAGTGCTAAACAACTTGCAAGCTGTGCTTGAAAGCGCCGGCTCAGGGCTTTCAAAAGTGGTTAAGACAACAGTGTTTTTGAAAAACATGGGCGATTTCGAACAAATGAATGCTGTTTATGCAGAGTTCTTCTCTCAGACCAAACCGGCTCGTGCTACAGTGGAAGTAGCTCGGCTTCCTAAGGATGTTTCTGTCGAAATCGAAGCAATTGCCCTACTAAACTAAGCTGCTGATATTGATTGTAATTCCCGACCTGGCAATGAACCTTTCCGCGCTTCTTGTGGCGAGTATTGCTGCGTACTTTGATTTGAGAACGCATAAAATTCCCAACAAACTAACCTTTCCGGCTAGTCTTGTGGGAATCATTTTTCAGTCGCTTTATTTCGCCAGCTGGGGAAATGATCAAAACCGTTTGATCTATCTTGCAGCCGGTGCTTTGAGCGGCATTCTTGGCTGGTTCATGGGCGTTTTTATCATGAGCTTTTTCAAGATTTTTATGCGCCAATTCGGACATGGCGACACAAAACTGATGGCTGCTATCGGAAGCTTTGTCGGTCCCTGGCATGTGTTTATTGTGTTTCTGTATTACAGTCTATGCTTTGGAGTTTTTACCTGGGTGCGCCTGGCTATTGCTGTGCCCTGGAAAGACCTCTACATGTACACAGAAATGAAAAAAGCCGGTGTTGATGCGGTGCCTGTTAGTTTGGAAAAGTTTGCCCAGTTGCGCAAACAAATTATTCCGGTGGCACCATTTATTGCTTTGGGAGCCCTTTGTACTGTATTCCTCGAAAGGCAAACGATTGATTTCTTGGGCTTCAAATAAAAGAATTTAGTTGGCTTTGTAAGGCGCTGCTGCAAATTCGATTTCGTCGCCTTCACTTGTGGCGGTATTGCGGATGATACCAGACGGCAATTCCAGGCATGCATGAGCTTTGCCGAATAGTTTTGAAACCTGTCCGGGCTTAATTGAGTCGCAAAGCCCCACGACGCGATTTTGCTTGTCTAGAAATACAACATCAATTGCATATTTCATGCCAAACATATGAATTTGTGAGCATGAAGTGATGTAGAGTCCTTCGCCTTCGACAAGAGAGGGCGTCTTCAACAAGCCCACGAGGCGGGTCAAGAAATTGTCGGCAACTTTGGCTTCAGACGCAAGCAACTTGCCTCTGGTTTTGTTGAAGAAATAAAGCTGCTTACTTGGCGCCACCAAACACAGGGCCCATGGCTTGCATGATTGTAATTACCGCAGGTCCTAACATTGGGCAAAGAATCAGAGGCATAACGAAAAACATGATTACAGGAACCATTTTTACAGGAGTCTTTGAAGCTTCTTCTTCTTTCTTACGCTTCAGTTTGTCACGCAGAGCAACTGCTTGTTGTCTCAGCGGATAGCTGATGTCCGAACCTTTCGATTCTGCTGAAATTAGAGCTGCAGCCATTGATGTGATGTCTTCTACTCCGCAGCGTTCGCCCATATCTTTCAATGCGATTGGCACTGATTTTGCAAACACTTTAACGTCGTGAATCATTTGCTCAAGTTCGGCTGACAAATTTGGGCATGTGTCGGCTGTTTCTTTTTGAACTTTGTCGACGCAGCTGAGCAAGCCCAAACCGGCTTGGGCGCAAACAATTAGAAGGTCGATTACTGTCGGCAATTCGCTGACGATTTTTGCCTGACGTTTTGCCACGCGGCTGGAAAGGAAAAAGTTAGGCATGATCCAGGCGACGAATGCGGCTCCGACGAGCGCACCGACTTTGATCAAAATTTCCATGCCGCTGAACAGAATGCAAAAATCGATAAGCGCAACCGCGCATGTTTTTACGCCGATGAATGTAGCAAGGTGGTCTTGGGTTCGATAGTTGGCGTGAATCAATAAGGTTTTCGACCTTTCATCAACTACTTGTGGGAATGTAGTCAAAACTGCATCACCCACAGCCTTCAGTAATTTCAGTAAGGCTGAATCTTTTTGCTTCTGCATTTCTGCAGGTTCGTTGTTGACTTTTCGCGGACGAACTCTAACTCCGTACTGGTCATAGTTCATCTGAGCGATAGGCAGATATAGGGCTAGCAGTCCAAAAAGAACTGCACCGAATGTCATCATTGCGCCTAGCATGTCCATTTTGAGTTAGACCTCGAAGGTAGTCATCTTTACCAAAATCCACGCTCCGATTGCTTCCCAAATCATCATCGCGATAAATACAAGGCGGGCAATTGGGTGATTCAAAAATGGTCCGATGTAACCCGGTGCCATTAAGTAAGTCATTCCAGTGATGAAGTAAGGGAGGCATCCAATAAACAAGGCAGTCATTTTACCTTGAGCTGTAAGTGCATTGAGGAAGTCTCTAAGACGGAATCTTTCACGAATAGCTTCGGCGATTACCGCAACTACGTCTGCTAAGTTGGCACCTACGTCCTGGCTGATGAAAATAGCAGTAGTGAGAAGTTTGAAGTCTGCTGTGCGAATGCGAGTACCCATTTCAGCAAGCACATCGCGGAATGGCTTACCGAGTTGCATTGACACCAGTGCTCTTTTGAATTCAGATTTGATTGGTTCTGGTGCTGTTTCAGAAAGTAGCTTGAAGCATTCAACTACAGGCGAGCCGGCTTTCAGCGTACTTACCATGGTTTCAAGAACCTGGGGCAGCTGAATAGTTAGTTGTGCCTGACGCTGGTTGCCCTTCCATTTTATGTATTGCACAAAACCGAATGAGCCGATGGCTGGTCCAAAAATAATTGAGAATGCCATCAAAGCCGGTGCTTGCAACATGCAAATGACAAACATGGCTACAGTCGTACCGATTGTAGTCATAATCCAGTTGGACTTCATTTTGTCGTATTGCGATTCAAGACCAGCTTGGGAAAGCAGTCTTCCGAGGAAGTCTTCGTTTTCTTTAGCGAAAATATCGACTGACTCAGGCTTGTTGTTTTCGCGAGACTCGATACGTTTTTTCTGCTTATCGAGTCGGGTCAGTTGCTCTGTATGCGGAGCTCGACCAACGAGCCATCCATACAAAATAAAACCGATGAGTGCAATTGGTGTACCGACCATCAACTGGTCTACTTGTATGCCGAGAAATGTTGCCGGTGGCGTAGGTACCGCAATTGTAGTTGCGGTGCCTGTTGTGGTAGTGCCCAGCGTGCTGGTGTCAGTACCGATCGGCGCTGCCGTTGTCGTTCCAGTGGTTGTTGCTGACGTGTCAGTGCTTGTCTGAGCCGGCATCTGATTTACAGCGCCGGTATCAGTCGTTGTTGCCGGCATTTGACCTGGGTCTTGTGCCGGCGGACTTTGACCCGCCGTGTTTTGATCGACGGGCTGGCTTTGCGGGGCTGGTTCAGAGCCCGATTCTCTCGGATATGATTTATATGGATCCATAGCGTTTTAGAATGAATGTTCTAAGAGGATTACACAGAAAAACACTAGCGCAGCCATTCGAGCTTGAACGGAACTGCTTCTTGTTCGATTTGGTCCATAAATTTTGGTGGCAAGCCTGAGCCTACGTGACGGCACTTGAAGAAGCCTCTAGCATCACGACCTTCTCTTTCCAGGTGGAATAGAGTTGCAAGCGCGATTGTTTCGCCTTCCATACCGGTTATTTCAGCTACTTCAGTAACGCGTCTTGTACCATCTTCCAGACGTTTGATCTGGATGATTACCTGAATAGCTGATGCGATAAGTTCGCGAGCAGCTTTCGCCGGCATGTCCATACCGCCCATCAGAATCATGTTTTCCAGACGCTTTGTGCAGTCTCTTGGTGAGTTAGAGTGGATTGTGGTCATTGAACCAGAGTGACCTGTGTTCATGGCCTGCAACATGTCGAACGCTTCTTCTCCACGGCACTCCCCAAGGATGATGCGGTCGGGTCGCATACGAAGTGTGTTGATAACGATCATGCGCTGTGTGATTTGACCCTTGCCTTCAATGTTGGCTGGTCTTGTTTCCATGCGCACCCAGTGCTCGTGTTGCAATCTCAATTCTGCCGCGTCTTCTATGGTGATGATGCGTTCGCGAGGATTGATGTGAGCAGATAGTGCGTTGAGTAGAGTTGTTTTACCAGAACCTGTACCACCGGAGATGATGGTGTTGATACGGGCTTTGATGCAGGCTTTGAGTACTTCAGCCATTTGAAGAGACATAGCGCCTTTTTCAACAAGCTGACCGAGCGACATGATTGATGTACCGAAACATCGAATCGTCACTGTCGGGCCATCAATAGATACTGGAGGAATGGTGCAATTTACACGTGAACCGTTTGGAAGACGTGCGTCAACCATTGGTGAGTTATCGTCTAATCTTCTTCCTAATGGTTGAATGATTTTGTCGATTGTTTGTCTCAAGTGTCTGTCGTTTTCGAAAACTACTGTTGTTTTTTCAAGACGACCATGACGTTCTACGTAGATTTGGTCAAAGCGGTTGACGCAAATATCGCCCACGCTTGGGTCTCTGAGTAGTGGACCAAGTGGACCAAAACCGAAGATTTCGTCGAGTACGTTTTGCAGCAAAATACCCTTTTCCATCATTGTTAATGGAGCAGGGTCGCTGTTTACCATTTCACGAATACGGGCGCGCACCTGGGCTTGCGTGTCTTCGCTGATTTGTGTGAGTCTTGAAGTATCTAGTTCTCTTCTGAGTTGTTCGATGATGACTTTTTCGCGTTCGCGAATGAGCATCATGTTTGCTTGGAACTTTGCCTGATCAGCGTTTGGATCGTGCACGGCCGATTGGTGACCGCCGTCGCTTTCATCTTTTCTGTCGAGGCGCTCGAGGTCGGCTTTACTGAAATTGCCGTGTTCGGCACCGACATCTGTTTTTTGTTGTTGACCAGCAAGACCCGATTGTCCGCCGCGCCCTGCCATGCCTGCGCCTGGCCCGTGGCCTTGCATGCCAGTGTTGGCACCTTGCCCTGCAACCTGACCGCCAGGACCACCGCTTTGAGCCAAGCCGGCTCCTTGTTGCGATGGTGCTATTTGCGCTCCATCTTGTCTTTGTCTTACCAACTGACCCATGAGGGAAGATGCCTGTCTAGCAGGCAGATTTGGACTGTTCTTATTCTGCTCATCGTCTGACATTCTTCACACCTCTGTTTACTTTTTCTTGCCGAAAATAGCCGGGAATTTGAAACCGCCGCCAGCTGCTTTTCCACCTTCTTCTTTTTGAGTGAGGAGCAATTGTTCGCCCCCAGTAATCTTGCGAGCAAGTGATTCCATTGACTTGCCTAATCCGGTGTGAGGTGGACCGATTTGACCCTGGTTGATGACCCACTTAGCAGTTTTTGGATCGTTTTGAATTTCGTGATAAACAGGGTAGTTGAGGTTGGCGCGGCATTCGCTTAGAACGTCTTGCGGCAGCCATTCTGATTTGTTGATGACCAGGAGTAGTTTTTCCTGATTGTAGTGAGCCTTGAAAGTATCAAGACATTTTCTGGTGTTCAAAATCGAAGCCCAGTTGTATTCGGTTAGAACGCAAACATGGTCAGCAAGGTCGAGAGTTGCGATTGCACGCTCGTCCAGTAGGTTTTTCGGTAGGTCAACTACCGTATAACGAAACTCTTGTTTGGCTGTGTACAAAATTTCCTGAACCTGAGCGGCATAGATATCGCCGATGTCTTCCAGTTCGGGTGGTGCAGCCAGCACACTCAGTTTGTCGTCGTACTTGGTCATAAGGTTGCGCAAGTAGGTCGAGTCAAAGTTTGTGTGTGAAAAGTCGATTGTTGAAAGTGAGAATGAAGGCTCAAGGTTGAGGTAATGAGCAACCATACCGAATTGCAAGTCGAGGTCGACGATGCAAGATTCGCCATATTTACCCAGATAACCAGCCAGGTTGGTGACTACGGTTGTTGCGCCGATGCCGCCTGTTGGGCTGAATACAGCAACCACTTTTCCGGAAGCTGTTGATACAGATTCGGATTGGTGCTTGAGCAAAATACTTTGAACAGCAGCGGGCAAGTCTGTCCGCCAGCGTTCTGCGTCCAGGAAGTCGGACGCCCCGAGTCGATAAGCAGTGCGAATCAACTCGGGGTCCGGTACTTCATAGCTGACAAAGAAATAGATTTCTGGGAAAGCCTCTCTCAACTCAGCCAGTAGAGATAGGCCTCGGACCGGAGCCGGGCTCAATTCAATCCAAACAAGCTTCGGATGCAAGCTGCCAATTTGTTCCCTGGCCATGCCACCGGAAACGGTACTCACAAGTGCCAGCGAAGGCTGGCTGTGAATCAAGTCTTCAATGGTCTGGCGTTTGTCCAAACCGGCGTCGCATACCAACAGCGTAGTTAGTTTCATGTCCCTAAAACTCTCCCAGAATACCTAATAGTACTAGTGATGTCATACCCACTAGCATGTCGTCTCTCACGCTACACCCTTAACCCTGAGGTACCGAAAGGACTTCTTTTTTGCTTCCTGACCACAATTCAATTTCATGCATTGGTGGTGGAGGAGGCGGAGCATTTGCAGCACCAGCATCACCAGGACCAGGTGCGCCTGGCAATGGGGGCGGTGGCAAGCTCGGTGGTGGCAAGCTGCTGGCGACTTCGCCGCCGGCATCTTCAGCCTTCGCTGGTTTCGGGAATAGAGCAGTAATATCCACGGTTGCCAACGGTTGATGGTCTTTCTCGTTGCGGAGTGTTAGGTAGGGCTTGCCTGCGTTAACTGCTTTAACAAGTTTTTCTGCATCTTCCGGGTTGACCAGTGCTGTTACAGAACTGGCTTGAGTGGCTGTTGTTTCGCCTGGTGCCTTGCGATAAGTGGTACCTACAGCGATAACTTCCACATCGGAAAGTACAGGAGCAGCCTTAGTATCGGCTCCTCCACCTGTTATGCAGAGAATATCAACGTGGCTGCCTGGCGAGACGAATCCAGCAACTCCAGCATTGGGGTCGATACCGAATGTAACGGCGCGCATCCCTTCTCTGATTTTGCCTTCAAATCCTGCTTGCATTGCACGTGGCTTCACTGCATTTTGCAAAACTGTCTGACCCGATTGAATTGGGTAGGCAGCTATCATTCCTACGCCTGCACTTGTACTAGACATAGCGCCGGTTGGAACTTTGCTGGTCAGCTCTTCCTTCTCACCCAATGCGTCAGCAGTGATTTCCATGCCTTCAGGAATGTCCTTTAGAGCATAGACGATTGTGCTTTTCGCATTTGCGTCGAGTTCATGTGCCGCCTTAATCTGAGCGATTTCTTGGTCCTTTTTGGAGGATTGTTGAGTGTAGAGCATGGTCGCGGTTACGGCCAGACCTACGATAATCAACAGCATCAAGAATGGCGGCATTCTCGATAAGCTTAAGAACAGGTTTCTCATCTCTAAACCTCTTTGGTAATTACGAGCGAAAAAGATTAACCAGATACTATTAACGCATATTCTGATGGTGTGGACAATGTTTCTTTGAATATCCTTGGAATCTGCGGAGCTTCTTGATAAGCGCATCTTCTTGATTTGCTATATAAGACTCTCGATTGCCAAGTGTCTCATAATGAGCTTCTTGACGATCTTTTAAAGCGGCATTTGCTGGGCGTTTTTGCAAAATTTTTGCCACCAAAAAATATTTTTTGCCGCTGCTGTTTTCAAGTAATGAAACTTAGAAAAGCGCTTTCTAACTGGCTTCGTCCGTCATTTGCCCTAGCCTCTTTGACGGATTTGAGCTTGCATTTGTATTTTTGCCTGCAAGCTAAGTTCGGGCACTCAGGCTCATTTTTCCAAAAAACGAGGGTCGGATAATCTGAGTTTTCGACTCAGCTCCGACCCTTGGATTTTGTTGCGATGCATCACGATTTAACTATGCAAAGCGTCATGGCATGCGATTTCTGGCTCGACCCTTATGTCATGGTCTTAACAGAGTTAAGTTGGTTCAATTGGCTGACGATAGAACTGAACGATTGCGAAATGGCACTTTGCAATGAACCTTGGGCGAATCCGAACACAACGGCTACCAACAGAGCTACGAATGCCAAGATGGCGCCGTATTCTGTGATACCTTGTCCTGACTCATCCGAGATAAAGTTGTTGAGTGTCTTAGAAAAGTTCATGGTTTTCCTCCTAGGGACCTGAGATTACGAAGATGACTAGCACTGTTGACCAGCATGCCAATTCCACAGTCGTCGTCGCTGACCGTAATGATGACATAGACTACAGTACACGCAATACCGAAATCACGAAGTCACATAATTTTAAATGTGTAGTAAAGATGATCTAAAAACTAATAAAGTGAAGCGAATTAGCGGTAATTAACAAATTAAATTTTAGGGTTACTCTTCCTCATAGAGACCTTGCCAAGTGTTTTATACCAGTTCTATCAGCATGTTAAACTCGAGAAAGTCTTTAAACTAATTAATCGTTCTCGGGGGT
Source organism: uncultured Candidatus Obscuribacterales bacterium (assembly GCA_964546815.1). GTDB lineage: Bacteria > Cyanobacteriota > Vampirovibrionia > Obscuribacterales > Obscuribacteraceae > JAIEPM01. Next base: position 31,815 of record CAZJLR010000061.1, read on the forward strand.
TATATGATTAGTTTGCACTGTCCATTTCCATCAAGTCTATTGGAAACGTAGGTAGCTTTGGACTTAAGAACCAGCCCCATAAATGACATTTCGGGAGTGCAAAAACATGCGCTCGATTATTTGCGTTCTATCCAGAAAGACGGTCTCTGGGGCTATCTTCCGGGTAGGGAAAGTTCTCTAGAAGTTTCAGCCTGGGCCGCGATTGCATGCAGGCACGACAGCAAAAGTCTAAATGACTACATCAATGCTTTGCTGGCAAAACAGAACGTTGATGGCGGCTGGTCAAACGAACCCCTGCAAGCGCAAAGTGACTGGTCGACAGGCGCTGCGCTTCTTTCGCTTGAGTTTTTGAAAAGGAAATCTGCCGCCGAGTCTTTGCAAATACAATCGTCTATGCAGGCTATAGATGCTGCCTGCCGCAAAGCAAAGGACTGGCTGATGGATAATCGTGCCGAGCGATTTTCCAGTGCTGCAAAATTTGTTCTGCTTCTATGGAAGGGGCCTGAATATGACTACGAACGTGGCTGGCCATGGACCAAAGACACTTTAGATTGGGTAGAACCTACATCTTATGTATTGCTGTCGCTGAAAAATTCGCAGTTTGCTGCTGATACCACAGTGATTAAAGCTGTCAGCATGGCTGAAAGATATTTACTTCGAGTCGTCACTCCAGGCGGTGGGTGGAACTGCGGCGATAAGCTGCCCATCGGCGTTGGCTACCCACCTGATGTGCAGACTACGTCTCTGGCTTTGCTGGCTTTGATACAGTTGAACAAAGAGCCTCGCGTCGAAAAATCTATATCATGGTTGAAAGAACGAATGGGCACTACAGATAGCATTGCTGAAAAAGCCTGGGCTGTTTTGTCTTTATCTGCATTTGATTGCGATTGCAAGACTGTGATTGGCGAAATTGCAAAACGTCAAGATAAAGATGGCAGTTTTTCAAAAAATGTTCTCACGCATACAATTGCCTGTTTATCTCTTGAGCTCGGGTCAAATCCTCACCTGATTGCTTAGCCCGTTATATACTTTTGAGTGAAAATGGAAAACAACGATAGCGACAACCCCAGCAGACGAGCCTTTCTGCAAGCAAGCGCAGCCTTATTAGGTGGCGCTGCTGTCACCGCCTGCGGTGATCGCCTCACTCAATTTCCCGAGCCGAGCGAGCAGCAACGCGCGCTTAAACGCAAGTCGCGATCTCGTGTTTTAGTGGCCGACGTGGCTGATTACGATGCTGTAAACAAGTCACTTTTAGATGCCTGGAAAGAAGTCGGACCCGATGTTAAAGGCAAGTCTGTTTTTTTGAAAGTCAACCTGGTTGGCTGTCGTGGTGACGCACCAATCTTCACAAATGCTGCTGTGGTTGAGGCAGCCATTCGCGCACTTAACGCCGCCGGTGCCAAAGAAGTAAAAATCGGCGACGGACCTGCCTTGACTCGCGACACCGAAGAAATGGCAAAGTTCAGTGGCATTGAAGCTGTTTGCAAAAGCGAGTCTGTTGAGTTTGTTGATTTGAATATTGATGATTTGGATAAAGTCGTCAACCCGCTCAACTTTACCGGTGTGTCTGAGTTTTTGATGCCGCGCTCTGTAATGCGTGCTGACGTTTTGATTTCTGTACCTAAAATGAAAACGCATCACTGGGCACTAATGACCTGTGCAATGAAAAACATGTTTGGCGTTGTGCCTGGGCGTAAATATGGATGGCCCAAAAACATTTTGCACATAAAAGGAATTGATTGGTCTATTGTAGACATCGTTTCTACAGTCAAACCAAGCTTCGCAATAGTCGATGGCATCATTGCCATGGAAGGCGATGGACCTATAAATGGAACGGCAAAAAAGATGCAAGCCCTGGTTCTCGGCGATGACCTTGTTGCTGTAGACACTGTTTGCGGGCTTTCTATGGAATTGCCTGTGCAAAACATTCCTTACCTCAAACTTGGCGGCATGGTTTTGGGCAACAACGACTTAAGTCAAATTGACGTTGTCGGCACCTCTATCGATGCAATCAAGAAAAAGTTTTTGCTGCCCCCGACTTACGAGTCAAACGGAAAGCTGAAGAAGATGTCCTCAGCTGAAGATGCTGCCTCTGGTATGACATAGCGGCGGGCTTCATATGCGACTTAGAGACCATATCACTAAATGTCTTTATCAAAGTCCCGGTTATATCGACGAGATACGAAGACTTACAGGATTGTGGCTCATTTGCATAATGCCGTTTCAATGTATGGTTGTATTCAAAGTTGGCATTTGTGGACCATACCATGTTCCCGCCTGGCGCATTGGTCATACTTTTCTTTCTCTTCCCGACCCGCCATTATGGTTTTCAGGAATTCTGCTGCTCGTCGAGTTCTTTCTATATATAGCTTTGATTGCCGGAGTGCGAAAAAAATTCATACCGGCACTTTTGCTGCTTGTTTTTGCCTATTACCAGTTCTTAGACATTTTCTTTCATTGCGGCTTTGCTATTTTGCTAGCTTTCAACCTCATAGCCTTTTTGATTGATCGCGTTCCTCTTTCATTGAGTCGCAGGGTTATTCAAATTAGTTTGAGTGCTTGTTATTTTTTTGCGGCAATAGGAAAGGTGCACCCCGAGTATTTCGATGGTTACACTCTTTTCCATATGTTGGGGCGGGGCTTTGTGATTCGTCCGCAAATTCGCGACTTTGTGCTCGGCTTGCATGTCAGTCATGAAATGGCAACTTTCCTCAGCATTTTTGTAATTGTGCTTGAGGTGTTTTTAGCGCTTGGGCTCTGGTTTAAGTCTACGCGACTTTTTACCGCGATTGTAGGAGTCTTATTTCACTGCGCATTGACTCTGTCGTTGCCCGGCATTGAGCCGTTTGCGCCTGTGATGTGTACATCATATCTGGCATTTTTTGAAAAGCGTGGAGACCAGCCCTGCCGAAATCTCTCATTTAAAAAGCCAATTACAGATATCTTGCTTACTGTCTTTGTTTGTGTGGCTTCAATAGCCATGCCAATCAGATTTTATATGATGCCTCGAGAGCAGCTTTTGAGTCTTTCGTACTTTGATAGAGCGCCGCTTGGGCTGGCTATGTATTTATTCGATGAAGAAGTAAAATCTGTCGGAGTGAGCTATCAGACAAGTGATGAGCAGTGGCATAAAGTAAACGCTGATGGAAGAATGGCAGTCTGTTCCAGCACAAGCGATATGCTATCGCTTGCATATTATTTGCAAAAAACGCATCCTGAAGCTGTTTCAATCAAAATAATCACCCGCTTGATAGTAAACGGGCACAAGTCGATTGTAAAACAATTGAGTTATGGCCCTGCGCAACGCAGCATCAAATTTAGCTCTTCTAGCTCCGATGGCATGAGATTTCGTTCGCCTAACTAAGCGTAACAATTTTGAAGTTTAGCTTGCTGTGCATGAAAAAGGGCTTGCTCTGCGTTATTCTATGTTGACCATAATGGTAAGAACGCAAAATTCACAGGAAGGCAAATATGGCAGAACTGCTTTTTTCTCTAATCACATATAGTGCGCTTCCAGATTTAGATCCTGACGATCAGCTTGTGAAGGCTGCTCTCGAGCGCCGTGGCGCAAAAGTACAGGCGTTGGTTTGGGACGATGAAAATGTTGATTGGTCAAAAGCCGGTATTTGTGTGCTGCGATCTACCTGGGACTACCATTTGAGTTATGAGAAATTTTGCCACTGGGTGGACAAAGTAGGGCAAGCTACAAGGCTTTTCAACCCGGCGCAGCTTGTATTGTGGAATAGTCGCAAAACATATTTAAATGAAATGATTCAAGCGGGGCTTCCCGTAATTCCTACCAGCTTTTTGGATAACGATGCAAACACAGATTTGTCCCAGCTTCTTCAGCAAAGAGGCTGGCGTAAGGCTGTTATTAAGCCAACTGTGGGTCTTGCAACATCTGGTGTCAAATGTGTTGAAAACACACCTGAGAGTCTGGAAGAGGGGCAACAGCACCTAAATCAGTTGCTAAAAAACGGTGTGGTTATGGTTCAAGAATATCTTGAAGCTGTTGAAGGTTATGGCGAGAGATCTTTGACATTTATAGATGGAAAGTTTTCCCATTGCATTCGCAAAACTGCTTTTCAAAAGCTTGCGGTTGCTGGCCGCGCAGGAGAAACAGCCCAGGATGTCAGCGAAGACGAGTTAGTCCAGGCGCAAAAAATTCTGTCGTATTTGAAAGAAACTCCACTTTATGCGCGAGTTGATCTTGTGCGAGACAGAAATAATCAGCCCTTGCTGATGGAACTAGAACTGGTAGAGCCGTCATTGTTTTTGCAAACAAAACCGTCTGCCGCCGAATTGTTTGCCGAAGCTTTGCTCGGTAGAGTGCTCTGCCATAGCTAGCTCAATGCGGTCGAATGCTTTGCCACAGCGAAGGAAAGTATTCGTCGAATTCAGTTTGTAATGTCTTGTAGGGGCGACGCCATGCGTCGCCCGCTATTTTATAGAGCGAAACTGTCTAAGCGAGCACCGCTGCTTAAGTTCCGGGCGACGCATGGGATAC
>CAZJLR010000062.1:0-35262 GCA_964546815.1 uncultured Candidatus Obscuribacterales bacterium
GTATGCACGGTGGTGTGGCAGGGCGGAACCCGCGAGGGTTCCCCCTATGCCGATACCTGTTGGCCGAATACTTACAGCAGTCGATTACGTGCCAGAAGCTGTTTTCATAGCATGAGACAGCGTTTGAGTTGTTGCTTGCTGCGTATAAAGTTCTAGCGGTTGCAAGCCCTGGGCTGCGCTTGAAGCCATTTCTAGTTGTTTTTTCAACGCTTCTTCAATTGCTGCAGCTGCTGCATTGGCGCTTTCCATGATGGCTTGGCTGATGCCGCTGGCCATTTCGGTAAACACCTTAAATAAGAATGTCATTAATTGGCTGAGAATGCCGCCCGGTCCCGCGGTCATCACCTGATTGAGCATGTCGCCCATGTTGTGCATCATATCGCCCAGTGCCTTGCCGATGTCGGTGGGTCCGGCTGTACCGGTGCCATCTAAGGCAACGTCTGGAAAGTCTTTGGGGCACTGCGATTCGTGGAAAAATGCTTGCTCGCTTGGCACAGTACCGTTGCGGCAGGCCATGTAAGCATCGGCTGCAGCCTTGGCTGATGCAGCTTCCTGGGCATTTGACGGGATGAATGGGCAGCCCATGTCACCGAGAACGCCTTTGGCTTGTTCGAACAGCGTGTTGGCGCCTTCGTAACCGTCGTTAGAGATTCCTGGTCCTGATTTTCCGCCACCGGTAGATGGTCTGTAAAAAGGCATGTGGTTACCCCTGGTCTCTTGTCAACATAACATCAATATATGCCTTTTTTTTCAAAAAGCCAGATCAAACTGGGAATTCCACCACATTTAATGCGTGAGTATTTGATTATGTGCCGCTTTAGCTTCTTTCTTCATCTAGTTTTGTCATAAGACTTTTAGCTCTTTCCATGAGTGCGTCTTTGTTTTCAGCCCCCATGTCTGTCAAATATTGGTCAAGGGCTGCAAGCGGTTGAAGCACCGACTTTTCGCTGATGTCGGGCATGCGCCGGGGACGCTCTGTGTAAACCAATTCGGGCTTAAATCTCAAGCTGAGAAATTGAGGAAGCGAGGCACGAACGCTCTCTTCGTCGACTTCGGCCAGGCGGCCCTGTTGAATGCGATATTTGATGCGAAAAACCGCGCCTTCGCTGGCGTTTTTCACTGCGGCTTTGAATAAATCATCGCTTGGGTCTTCTGACTGTGTCAGATCAATGTCAACGGTGATGAATGGGCGTGGGTTGATTGAATGAAATTTGAGCGAAACGTTGCCCCGCTCAATGTCGGCTTCGATAAAACCTTTGTCTTCGTGTTCTTCGCTGAAATCAACTCTTTCCAGGCTGCCGGCGTAAGCAATTAGCGGTTTTTCTTTACGCAAAATTTGATGCCCGTGCACATGTCCAAGCGCCACATAATCTAGTCGCTCATCAATCAAACAATCAAGCGGAAAAGTCATGGAATAACCAACCATCAATTCTTGCTCGGCGCCACTTCTGGCGTTGTCCATCATCATGTGCGCGCTGGCTATTGCGGGCTTTTTAGGGTCTAGCTGTTCGTAAAAGTCTTTGAATATTTCGACCACATGCCCAACAAGAATTTTGTCCAACTCGCTAGCAGAAAGCCCTGCGTATTTTTCATGAGTCATGAGCAAATGCCGCGTAACATGCGGCATGCCAATAAATTGCAAGATGCCATGTTTCGTTTTGATTTTGAGCAACTGTGGTGTTTCGATTACAGTAACACCGGCAACCTCAAGGCTCTGAAACACTGACATTGAGTGACTCGAATTGCCTTTCAAAATTTGGTCATGATTGCCGACTAGCAAAATCGTAGGTATTTTAGCGTCAGAAAGTCTTTTTAGCTGGCGAGCAAAAGCCTGTTGATATATGGGCTCTGGCGAAGCATTCTTGTATGCGTCTCCAGAGAAAACGAAAATGTCAGCTTTATTTTCTAGCGCGAAATCAACCACTTTAACGAAAGCAGCGGCAAAATCTTCAAATCTTATGTTGAGACCAGTGTGCGGGTTTACCCTGCCATGGCTTTCGCCAGAGCCGAAGTGAATATCCGACACATGGATAAGTTTGATAGACATAACTATCGCTCCATTACACTTCGAACAATAGCACATGAGATACAATGTGGGGATGATTGCAAGTCACCGCAAGCTAAAATTCGTTGTTGCCTTTGCCATGCTTTGTCTGCTGGCTCTTTTGGGGCAGGCTGAAACGGCTGCCAAGCCTGCTGTTGCGCTATCGGCAGCGAGCATAAAAAATGTGGTGCTCTCTTCTGACACTCTTGACCCTGCCTACAACCAACATGTTTTTGCTGCTTATTCTGGCGGTGTTGCTTCAGTTTCGCTTTTCAGACACCCAGATGCTACCGAGGCAGATTGCAAAATTGATGCTGTTTTGATGGCACAAAAAATAATTGCACTTGACCCTGCTGACATTAAACTGGTGCATTGTATTTTTTATGACTTTGATAGGCAAAACGAGTTTTGGGAAGTTGAGCTGCGGGCGCAGCTAATATCAGCTTTTGCGCAAGGCAAAATCGGCGAGCATGAGTTGATAAATAGTGTACTTTTGAAAGAGGGGAAACAGGCGAATCCTCTCAGCCAGAAATTTGCAGTCTTGTCGTATCGAGGCATTTTAGATCAAGACAGCGTTTGCCATGGAGCATATGAAGACCGCCGTCTGGCAATTCATTTGCGCCTCAAAGAGCTTGAGCGTCAGGGCATGGCTGTAGACCAATTTCGCGAAAAATATTTGCGAATTGAAGATGCTGCACGGCGTGGAAAAGATGCTGATTTGTCGGCGCAAATAAATTCACTTAGCAAAACATTGGACGAGCATGTTCAAAATTTGATTAGCACAGGGCAACTGGCGAAGCCCGAACTCAGGCGAAGTAAAAATTCGCTCGGCGAAAAGGGCGCACCAAATGTAGAGCCACTAATGGGAACGCATAATAAACAGTGAGTAAAGTCAGCCATACATTTCAAAAAAATCAGCATATTAAAGCCCGCATCGAATCTATCGCTTCTGGAGGGCAGGGCTTTTGTAAGCAGGATGGTGTATCTATATTTGTAGATCGCGGTGTGCCCGGCGATTTTGCGGTGCTTGAACTTTACGATGTGCGTAAAGACTTCGCGCACGCAAGAATTGTCGATCTCATCGAGCCTTCGACTATGCGACATGAGCCGCCCTGCAAGCTGTTTAAGATGTGTGGCGGCTGCCAGTGGCAGCATGTGATTTATGAAAAGCAGCTTGAACTGAAAACAGACATCGTCAAGCAAGTAATGAAACATATTGCCGGGCTAAATCCTGAAATTGTTTTGCCTGCGTTTGGCGCTGAATATCCTTTGAATTACCGCAATAAGGTACAGTTTCCTGTTGCATCTCCAAAAAACTCAACTCGAATTTTGGCTGGGTATTACAAAGAAGGTTCGCACGAACTCGTCAACATCAAACATTGTCCTGTGCAACCTGAGTTGTTAGATTACGTGCTTGAGTCAGTCAAGTTTGCCGCTGAGGATGTGGGCTATACAACTTATGACGAAAAGTCACATACCGGTTTTCTACGTCACATTAATGCACGTTATAGTTTTGCGCATGATCAAGCTCTGGTGACTCTTGTTGTGAATGCTCAGGCATCTCAGTTTGATAGCTTTCAGTCTTCGCTAAAACGGCTGGCGGCGCAGCTTATGAAAGAAGTGCCACCCGTTCTTGGTGTCTGTGTCAACTTCAATCCAAACCGCGGCAATCGCATAATGGGCAACAATACTGTGCTTGTCGCCGGGCAAGATTTCATCATCGAAAAGCTCAGTAGCCGGCATGGTGCGGCGCCAAAAATTTTGAGAGATGGTTTGCAATTTCAGTTGTCGCCTGTAAGTTTCTTTCAAGTAAATTCAGAACAAGCTGTCACTTTGATGGATTTGGTTCTAGATGCAGTCATCGATTTCTGCAAGCAGCGGCAGATAGAGCGCGTTCCATTGATTTTTGATGCTTTTGCCGGTGTGGCAAGTATAGCTTTGTGGGTCGCACCACTTGCGGAAAATGTTATTGCAGTTGAAGAAGTTCAGGCTGCTGTGTCTGACTCCGAAAAAATTATGAAGTTGAATGGCATCAGTAATGTTGAAGCTAGATGTGGCACGGTGGAAGCTGTTTTTCCTCAGTTGCTGGAAGAGGGAAAGAAACCGCAAATTGTCATTCTCGACCCGCCGCGAAAAGGCGTAGATCGAGACGCATTGTTATGTACCGCTCAACTTGGTCCCGATCGCATTGTTTACGTAAGCTGCAATCCCGCCACTCTTGCACGCGATTTGAAGATTCTTACTGAAAATGGTTACGAAGCAAAATCGGTGCGCCCGGTCGATCTTTTCCCTCAGACATACCATGTTGAAAGTGTAACTGTTCTCGATAAAATCTAGAATGTTACTGTAAGTCTTGAGCCCAAAACAAAGATGCCGGGCTGTGGGCCTGTGCCACCAGGATTCCAGATGTACTGCACATCTGGTGATATCGACACGTTTTTGTTTAGCTGAAAACGATAATACGCTTCGAGAACTTTTTCATTGCGCGATTGTGCGCCGGGATCTATCTGGGCAAGGTTTGCATTTACCTGGTCTAGAGTTGTTGCTGGCACGCCGTTTAGCGAAACAAAAGCAGGCGTCGCCGGTGTGATGGTGCCTCTGGTATATGGCGCGATTTGTCCGTAAGCAACACCAAGAACATCATCAGGGCGTCTCTTTGTCAGCATCTTGATCGGCACTTCGGTACCAAACGACCACGATGCTCTTGATGAAAGCAGTCCACCAAGCAATACTTCGCCAAATTGTTTGTCGTTAAACGCATAGCGCCCCCACAAGCCAATGTCTTTCCAGATTCGCTGGTCGAAATTGAAATATCCTCCCGTCGGTTGGCTACCGTTTGTTGTGCCGCCGGGCAACAATGATAGAAGCGATGTACCAGTAATGTCACTTGGTGTGACGAATGGTGGCTTGCTTCCTGCTCTGAAATTGAAATTCCAAAATCCTGCTCTAAGATTTCCTTCTTTGTTAAAAAACTTATGGCCAAGTTGCACTTCGTAGTTGCCACCAAAGCCGCCAAAATAGTCTCTGTCGGAGAGACTGACTATGCCTGCCGTGCCCCGCAGAAAAGCCTTATCTCGCAGCAGTGATTTCTCAAGTTGCCACACTGTTGATGGTCCGACAAAGTTTGGTCGCCATGATGGGCTGTTGACGAATTGTGTGTTTGCAAATTGCAAATGTTCAGAATTGGCAAAATTGTTGTTGTCGAACATATTGCCCATGTAGATAAGACCAGCTTTGTAATTGCCTTTCAAGCCGCTGTTAAAACGCAAATCTTGCGTGTAGTAAGCTTGTTCCATGCTCAATGTTGGTCGCACAGAATTGCTGTTATTGTTGTTGATTACCAGGTTGGGCAGCTGTACGTCGTTGATGCCTGAGTTAAATGGGTTTGCAGCTGAGTCGTTGATATCATTGGTCGGACTCAGCAAGTATTTGTTGCGGGGAAAAAATCTGCCTGTAGCCGCGGTTGCGCGCATGAATAAATATCCATCGCCGAGATGGCTGTCTTTCTGTCCTTCAGCCACTTTAACAGTCAGGTTGACTCGGCCTCTCTGATTCGCCGCCATGGAGTCACGGGTGGTGCGCCCCATGTCACTCGATGGGAAAAATGTATAGTCACCGGTGAGTTTGACATTCTCCAATGCTTTAAATCGTTCGGAAAATTCCTGCAGTTTTTGCGGCAGCGCGCCTGCTGAGACTTCTCCTGCAATTGTTGGTGGCATCTGATTTGCCAAAACGGTCATTGCTAATTTGCCGTGAATTTCGTTGTACACGTCTTCGAATTCGCGGCTGAGCATGCCAATGTCTTGATAGTCTTGTCTTGACATTTGCGATGAAGGAAGAGTGCTCAGCTTTTGCGCCAGATTCAAAAACCACTGCCCAAGCTGCTCGCGGGTCATTTTGCTTGCATCAGGACCAGGCAAATTGTGCCGCGCGGCAAGGTCGCTAATATAGCGAGCCAAAATTTCAGAACTGCGAACTTTGACTGGTTGCATCAAAGTCGCCGATGAATTCATGTCTGTCGGAGCAGCATCATCTGCAAAAGTCTTGGCAGGCATCATCGCTGCGATGCCAATTGTAAGCACCGACGCGGCGGGAAGAAGCCTGAGATACCTTGTCATTGATGGTCCTTGATACTATTTTGCTTCTTTCTGGACGACATGAAAGCGACGAACCCAATGTTAGTTGCATATGCGTCAAGATAGCATCAAGAAAAGGTTAACTGCTTAGCAAGAGGGACGTCAAGAAAGCATTAATCGGCTCTCCCCATGTTGAAAACCGGAGTATATCTTTTGTTTGTGCAGTCGTGATCGTTATGTCTATATAGTCATAGGTGGAGCCGGTGTTGGCGAATTCATAATTTCGAATGCTCATTCGTAGGGGCGACGCCATGGATACTGCTGGCGAACTCGAATGTTTAGCGGAGCCGGCACAATATGGACTCTAGCTTGAAGGGCGGCAGCCCTGGGGGCGCAGGCTTCCAGCCTGCTTCGGGAAGCTATTGGCGAAGAAGCAGGCAAGGATGCCTGCGCCCCCAGGTGGAACGCTCTTAGCTCATATCATCGAACTTGATTCGGCTCCATTTTAGTTCGCCAGCAGTATCCCATGCGTCGCCCGCAATTTTATAGAGCGAAACTGTCTAAGCGAGCACCGCAGCATAAGATCCGGGCGCCCAATGGCGTCGCCCCTGCAGATGTACCGTCTACGCATGGCGTCGCCCCTACAGGCGAGCATATGGAATTAGGAGTTCGTCAGCAGGATCACAAACGTCGCCCGGCCGTCCAGAACGTCTTAAGTATATGCTGTAGACTTGGATGGGGATGGAGAGTCTAAACTGATGAATGTCGTTTCTCCACAGACGACTCTTTCGTTGAAAAAGCAGTCTTTGCCAAAGCGCATGTCTAGAGGGTTTGTGCCCCGGCTTTTGCGCTATTCAATGGCTGCGCTGTCCATTGGAATCACTACGGCTGTGATCAAATTGATTCACGCCGACAGCAGCATTGTAAATGTCCCCATGTTGTATTTGCTTGCAGTTCAAGCAGTTGCATTTTGGTTTGGAAGCGGCCCCGCGGTTGCTGCTTCGTTTATGGCATTTCTTGCGTTCGACTGGTTTTATGTTGAGCCGGTTAACCAATTTACCGTGCGCGACCCTTTTGAGTTTGTTGCTCTATGCGTTTTTCTTGTCACTGCAATGACAATAGGTCAATTAACCGCGTTGTTTCATAGCCGCGCAGAAGATGCACGTCGCCGTGAAATTGCAGCAGCCGCACTTGCCGAAGCAAGTTGGACAGTCGCTTCTGAGCTTGATACAAACACAGCTTTGGAAAGCGTACTGAAACATCTTGCAAAAGTTTCTACTTTTAAGCAGGCTGCCATCTTATTGCAAAACGAAAGCGGCAAGCTTGAGGCGCAAATTAGTTGTGTTGGCAGCAGTGCTCCAGATCTTTCACATATTTCGTCTGATGCAGTCGAGCATGTTTGCTCTCACGGCACGTCGATCGGTTGGGATGGCAGCCCTCATTGGAGCAAGGCTCTGGGTGTTACTGCAATCTACATACCTATTATTTTGGAAGGAAATTGCGTAGCAATCTTGTTTGTTGAACTTGACGATCGCGCCATGCTCAACGAAACAGACAGGCAAGTGATGGAATCAATTGTCAATCACATCGCAGTGGTACTTCAGCGTGATCATCTTGTGAAAAATGAAGCACACGCACAGGCACTGGTAGAAACCGATAAGTTGAAAACCGCGCTGCTGCAAATGGTGTCTCATGATTTTCGCAGTCCGTTAGCTTCAATCAAAGCCAGCGTAAGCAGTCTCTATGATGATGGTGCGGAACCAGTTGACTCTGAAACAAAAGCAGATCTTCTCGATGCGATTGACTCTGAAGTTGATAGACTCAATAAGATGGTTGGAAACATTCTAGATCTTTCGCGTCTTGAGTCTGGCACCTGGAGCCCGCGTCGCGAAGTGACTGAGGCTTCTGATTTGGTAGGCATCACCCTTGATGGTTTCAGCGCAGAGCAAAACAAACGTATCAAAGTCAGTCTAGAAAAATCGCCCGCCGAGGTTTTAATTGACCCTGTTCAAATTGTGCAGGTATTGAAAAATTTGCTTGAGAATGCCCTCAAATACTCGTCGCCCGATACCGTTGTGGAACTTGAATTGTTGAAGTCAAATCATGATTTCATCATTCGCGTTTTGGATAGAGGTGTAGGATTGCCAGCTGGAGAAGAAGATAGAATTTTCGACCCGTTCTATCGAGCGCCCCTGCATCGCGAAACCTCAAAACCGGGAGTCGGTATGGGGCTTGCAATTTCGCGGGGGCTCATCGAAGCACATGGAGCTGCCTTGAGTGCTCATAACAGGGAAGGCGGCGGCGCTGTGTTTGAAATTGTCTTTCCGTCTCTATTAAGAGAGGCGTGAATTCAATTTAGCTCAGCCGTTCTAAATCGATATCCAACTCTGGTTTCGGTATGGATAAATCGAGGACGCTCTGGTTGCTCTTCAATTTTATTTCTCAAATTTGCCACGTGAACGCGAAGTGTGTGATGGTCTTGAACGAATTCACCACCCCAAACTTTGCTTAGCAGCTGCCTGTGCGTTAGCACTCTATCTGCGTTCGATACCATGTATGTAAGCAGGTCATATTCTTTTGGCGTTAGGTGAACTTCTTCATTGCGCACAGTTACGAGGCGCTTTTGAAAATCGATGAATAGTGTTCCGCAGGCGAAAGATGCTTGTTCTGTGTTTGATTGTTCTAGCGATGTTCGTCTAACCACGGCTTTAATGCGTGCTTCCAGCTCTCTTATGCCAAACGGTTTGGTGACATAATCGTCAGCACCCATTTCGAGCGCGCGAACTTTGTCATCTTCACTTTCACGAACAGAAAGGAAAATGATTGGCACTTTAGACCATTCGCGCAGGCGACGACAAACTTCATATCCATCGATGCCAGGTGGCATCGCGACGTCTAGAATGACGAGATCTGGAGCCTGGGCAGCCGCTTGCAGCAAGCCAGATTCACCGTTTTCGGCCAGAATGACTTTGTAGTCGTTTTTCTCTAGACCAACTCTCAGCGCTCGTCTGATTTGAGGTTCGTCATCAATAACTAGGACTTTTACGTTAGATTTCATGATAGCCGCCATTCGATCGTCTCGATCATATCAACAAAATTAGCGACTTAGTCGAAGAATGCAAGCTGCGCAAAGTTCCAAAAATGTGAAACTGCACGTCGGAAGACCTCCGCTCAGCCTCCGTCGGCGGGTGTCTGTCGAGCTTTGCAGTCTGCGTTTAACTATGCAATCTTTGCGTTATCTTGATAGTTCTTGCCACTTTCTTGACGCCGTCTTTCGCTTGACTTAATTCTTTAGCGAGCCAGTTTTAATCAGGGCTAGCGACTGTTTGAAAATGTCAGTGTCGGCTTGACCTGCCGCCTGGCTGATGGCGCCATGCGAAAGCGGCACCGGGCAGACTTTGACTGTTGCGCCGACTTTCTTGAAAGCTGCTTCGAATTTTTCATGCTGTGCAACGCATGATGTTCTGCGTTCTCCGCAAAACATCAAAAATGGAGGATAACTTTTTCCAGCCTTTATGCACAAAGTGGGCGATGCGTCGGCAAGAACTTTGGGGTCTGTGCCAAACGCGCTTTTGATCATGTCGCCTACCATGGCGCCTTCGGCCGTGCTTTCTTTGCTCCTCTCGCCGAGATTAAGGCTAGCTGTGTCCAGGCTGATGACACCTTTTACGTCCTTCAGGCTGAGTCCTTTCTCTACAAGAAATCGATCGTTGGTTCCCAACAAATCTACCAGTTGTGCACCAGCTGAGTGACCCATCAAGTAAATCTGGTTTGGGTTTCCACCAAATTCTTCAGCATGCTTTTTAACCCAGGCGAATGCCGAGGCAATGTCTTGAATTTGCAAAGGATGCTGCACCTCAGGTGCAAGCCTGTAATTGGTTGCTACAAAAAGCACGCCGTTTGCAGCAAATACCGCGCCTTTTTCTACGTGCTGACTCTTGTTGCCGACGCGCCATCCGCCCCCATGCACAAATATTAGAACCGGGTGCAAAGTTTTTCTATCTTTGGGCGCATAAACATCAAGCTTTTGGCGTGGCTCTGTTCCGTATTCGATGTCACGTTTAACATCTACTTTGCTGCTGTCGATTGCCGCATTTTTTGCCTGCAATCTTTTGCTTTGACCTTCAAAGCCCGCCTTACCCGCTCTTTTATCGAGAAATTGCCGTATGCGCACACGCCTTTGTGAGCTAGCTGTCAGAGCCGCGCCAATTTGGCTGTCGCCTTCTTTTGTTTGAGCTAGCACGCACGGCGCCGCCCCCATCAGTCCGAAAGCGCAAATTAGTCCAAGCGCTGCAGATTGTTTTCTTGCTGTTTTTTCCATCTTCACCCAGTTTTTAACTGCTAGATTTTATCGAAATGCGGTTTTTATGTAAGTGCCCGATTGAGCATGATTTGGCTGCGTCCATAAGCCAACATAGCAGACTGTCTGTCGTAAGATGCGCGTTGGTCGCAGTTGAATCCATGGTCTGCACCTTTGTAGACATAAATTTCCACATGACCTTTATCGTGAAGCGCTGCTTTGATTTTTTCAACTGAACTGAGCGGAATATGTTTGTCGTTTTCGCCAAAGTGCATCATGAGTGGGCAATGTAAGTTTGAGGCAAGGTCGAGCGATTTTTCAATCATGCCGCCGTAATAACAAACAGCCGCGTCTACCACGTCAGCCGTAGCCAGCCGATAGGACAGATAGCCGCCCAGACAATAACCGGTTGCTGCGACTTTGCTTGAACATTGTGGGTTGGCGCGCAAAGTTTTAAGCGCGTCTTTTAAGTCTGCTACAACCTGTTCTTTGTCGCACTTGCCGAAATATGCTGCACCCTTTTGAATGTCGTCAGGAGTATAGCCTAACTCTACATGTGGTTGAACTCGCCAAAAGACATCAGGGGCAAGCACAACATAGCCTGCTTCTGCATACAAATCGGCAACTTGCTTTATGTGTGAGTTGACGCCGAAAATTTCTTGTATCAGCAAAATTCCTGGTGCCCGCTTGGCCTCCGGCAATGCAAGATAACCGGTAAAACCTGTACCTGTCGCTGTCTTGATTTCGACTGTAGTCCCTGCCATGCAGCCTCCTGATTTTGAAAGGGAGCACATTCTAGCACAGCGTAGAAACGCAAGGCGGCGCCACCGTATGCGGTGGCGCCATCAGTAAGTCTTTTGCTTCTAGTTTAGTCCGGCTCTCAGTAAACGCGGAGATCTAAACTTTTGATGCGGCTGAAACTTTTGCTGCGAAGCTGATTTAAAGCTGCTGCGTTCGCTTGCTCCAGACGCATTTGCTCGGGATTGACGGGCGCGGTGACGGCGTTCTGGTCTAGATTTTCCATCATTTCCAAATAGTACTTGCCGAACCGCGCCCCAACTCCTACCGCCCCTGAGGATGATGATGGGTCTGCTTTGCTTAATCCGCATTGGACAGCTGTTAAGGGCTGCTGACGATTACCCAAAGCCGATCCCGATCTCGTTGTATTGCCACATCGACTGCTTGTGCTAGTTCGCGACGAACCCGAATAGCTGCCTTGACGCGCTGGTTGTTTCTTTGTGAAACAGCCAAAAATATTGCGTGCTTGATCTACCACACTTAGCATGGCACTCCCCCCGGCGATCTCAGTTTGGCGCTTCCAAACTGACAAGTGTAACTATCCGCAGAATTCTGCATTTGGACATGCACAATTCCACAGTTTTATGAAATCTGGCTAAGCTCTGGCTTTCGGGTCGCATCCTTCCAAGAATGCTAGTGCCCAGATCTTGTTTTGACCGAACGGGAACAGAATTTGCTTGCTTCCGTCAAACAAAGTCAGTCAGTGAGTTTCGGGAAAGGATACTTCGCCGCTTGCAGCAGATTTCTTGATTT
Organism: uncultured Candidatus Obscuribacterales bacterium; assembly: GCA_964546815.1. GTDB lineage: Bacteria > Cyanobacteriota > Vampirovibrionia > Obscuribacterales > Obscuribacteraceae > JAIEPM01. The sequence continues at coordinate 11,972 of CAZJLR010000062.1, forward strand.
GAGGTCAAAGAAACTGACCCCACATTTAGTGGTAATTTTGAAAAAACTTTCCGGGCGTAAAAGGACATTAGTGTCTCAAATATAGTCGTGGATGCTTTCTCGAGATTTTTGCCAGTGATAGGGGCGTCCATGCTATGTATTGACTGACTCTGAGATTTGGTTAACATGGTTATATGGGTATTTGATATCAATCAAGCGTCTGCTCGAAATATACATCCCGGTCAAGTTTGCATCTCTTGAATACAAAGTGATTCACTTGAAGAATTTGACAAGTACACATAAATACCTCAATGTAAAAAATAATCGACGCGCCTGACGGAGGCATCCAGCGATGGAACCCTTTGACCTTATTGAGTTTCAACAACGAGCACGAGAATCAACCGACCCTCGAAAGTTATTCGAGCTTTGGGAAGACTGTTGTCGCCGTTATGAACGCACCGAAATCGGGCGCTACGAATTGGACGAAATGAAAGACGTTATCTGGCCAAATTTGCAAGCTCTGGCTTCTCTCAAGCGCATCATCAACGATGAAGCAAGCGAAGTTCCTCGCAGCAAAAAGCGCAAAGTTTCATAGCCTTCTTGGCAATCTTGATTTCTCGCCCTTCATTAAGTCTGGCAGTTGGGACTTTATGAAGACGGCCCGCTCAGATATCTGAGCTTTGATTGATGTATGATTTCCCCACCTTGTTGAGGGAATCATATGGGATTAGGTCTGAATCTAACTGGTGTCCTGGCAGAGCCGGCGCAGTTGGAAACTTGGTTTAACGGTGTTTGGGATTGGCTCAAGGCCAATTACCCAGAAAGAGCAACTAGCGCCACTCTGGGGCAAGGTCCCGGCGATCAGTTCCCCTGCGTTCGCGTGCGTTTCCACCCAGCTGCAGAACCTGTCAAACTCTGGTTGTCTCACGAATCGATTCTAAATGTGCTGGCTGAAACGATTAGCGCCGGCCCCGGTTATCACCTTTTCCTTTGCGATCTGCTCAGCGCAATGGGCGAGAAATTCGGCATCATGTGGGAGCCCGAAACAGACGAGGAAGAACTGCGCGACAAGCTCAACCCCGCCTTTTATTCAGGCGAGCGCGACCAGGCATACAAAGAGATGTTCCTCTGCCTTGGCGGCATGCTCGCAGGCATGCGCACAATTCCGAATTACGACAAGAAAAAATTCTTCATCAACATGTCTCCGACTTATCAGTTTGTCAGCGAGATGCCTTTGATGACCCCAATGGGACCACGCGACAACGCCTGGATTGATAAGGTCATCAAAAAACCTTCCGAAGGTGCCGACGTTTTTGCCTGGTTCAACCCCGAAACAGGCGCTGAGTTTTTGCGAAACAAGGCTATCTCCCAGATGTGGTGCGATGTTCGCTGGGGTCCGCCTTTGACTGAAGAAGATGAGTCGGTTATGGCGACAGTTCTTCTCGACCTCAAAAAGGCTTACGAGTTAGACCCATTTCTCGACTACCCCTGGGTCGAGTGGAACGAGCTGCTCGGCTATCTCGAAGCGAACGACGAAATGAGCGTCATTGTGGCAAAAAATGCCAAAAATGCTCTGGGCGGGCCGCTGATAGGATATCGACGCCTGGAAGTGCGCACGCGACTCGACCAGGGTTGGTCGATTTTGGTGCCCGGCAGCATGGCTGAAGCGCAAGCATTTGACGACAGTTCGGTTAACCATACCTGGCAATTTTTCAACGATGTTTTCACCATATGGTTCACAACCTACCCCACTCTTGGTGACGCCAAAGGCAACATAATGCCGGTTGCCGAGGCTATTAACGAGCTGGACGAACTTCAGTCAAACATGGGCGAGTTAATCGAAGAAGATAGAAAAGGCAAAGTCTGGCGGCGTACATTTAAATCCGGCGACCCGAAGAAGTCGTCTAACTTTAGATATAGCGCCATATTCCTGGTACCCGGGCGAGTGGCAATGGCGCATTTCTACACATCAAAAGAAGGCGATGGCGAAATTGCCAAACGCTTTTTCAGAACAGTAGACAATTCTGCCGGAGATTCTGCAGGTTATGTAGAACAGCCTAAGGCTCCCCGTCCTGACCTGTCATTTTGTGATGCCGGTTAACTTAACCCAAATGGAACACGCCAGAGGAAAGATCGTCTCTAGCAATACCCTGCCTCATTCTTATAAATAGGTTCTAAGTGAAACGTACTTTCGCTCTCATTTTGACTCTATGCTTATCGATGGCCGGCGCCCTGGCGTCTGACTGGGAAGAAGACAATGCGCCCAAGAAGTCGGCTCCCGTGGTCAAAGACACTGTCATTTTGGATGAACCTGTTTCAACTCCCGCTCCTGTTAAAGGCGGTACTGCCATGTTGCACGGCAGCGCCACCGCGGTACGCACGCATACGCCAAATCCATACACCATGGCGCAGCAGGCTGCGGTGCGTGCTGCGGAAATCGACCGCATTGACGCCGGGGCAAATAGCTTCCTGATGCAGGCGAAAGTAAATGAGGTCGTGCAGCCGTCGGTTTTCAGAGCTTTCATCGAAAACAATCACCCGGAATTCTCTCTCAAATCGCCTGCAAACAGTGCCGAAAATTTGTTGTTGATACGCGGGCAGTGGGACGACTCAAGTAAGCCGTTGCATTCACTTGGTTTGATGTGCAACGCGGTCAAAACAAAAGAACTCGACGATATTTCTTTCGACAAATACAAAGCAATTATTGTTGATTGCGCTGGCGAGTTACCCAACGGTGCAATTCAAAAAATACGTGACTTTGTGGGGCGTGGCGGCTATTTGCTCACAACCGATTGGGCTTTGCAAAATGTGATTGAGCGCTCGTTTCCCGGCTTTGTTCAATGGAATCGAGACAACACTGATGGTGTCGTCACCGATGCATATATAGTAGATCGTGATTCGCCTCTGCTTACAGGAGTGGAAGGGCGCCGCTTTACCTGGAAGCTAGACAAAATGAGTCAGTGCGTTCGAATCTTGCAACCAAATCGGGTTCATCTCATTGCGCGAAGTTCTCGTCTGGCTCACACCGACCCTCAGCTCAGAGTTTTGCCAGACCCAATACTTGCAGGGGCTCTTGCCTTTGAAATCAATTTTGGTCGAGGCAAGATTTTGCACCTTGTGGGTCATTTTGATAATTGCTCAAACTCCTTTCGCCTGCAACTTTTGCCAGACCCTACTCCCGGTGCTGGCATCAGTCTGAGACAGGTGCTTGCAACAAATTTTTTGATTGAAGCATTGTCGCCTAAGAAACCGTCGGCTGAGGGGCAAGCTAATCCGCTTAATTGAATGGGCGAAACAGCTGCCATGTTTCAACTAAAGGAACTCACGCTTTCTTGGATGACTTTGCATCTTTTTGAATAATCGAGATTGCTTTCTTTAGCGAACGGTCTAGCTGCCGCATGCTGCTATCCAAATTCTTGGTGGCAGCAGAAATTGCACCTCTGTCGTAGTTAGAGCCGTCAGTAAGTCCTTGAAGCTGCTTGTATGTATCAAACGATTGTTTTACTAGAGCAAAAGACTCTTCCCTCAATGGATCGAGTTTTTTGCGCGCAGGCTCGCTAACATCGTTGCGTTGATTGTTTTCAATCGCAGTATCCACGTCTTCTTTGAAGAGTTGGATGATGGGGCTGATCTCTGACATTGAAGCGTTGATCCACTTCTTTCTTGGAGGTAAAAGGACTCCACTCATGCTTACTGAATTTACTGTAAGTACAGTTGATCCAACAACGTTTGGTACCGAAGTCAGGCGCATTTGCTGTCTGTTCACTTCATCGTACAAGTTTGCGGCTGCTTTCCTTACCCTGTTAATTGACAATCTTGCGTCTTCTAGTCTGTCCATGGAGACAACTGTTTCAACCACACCTCCTTTCAAGGTTGTGCTTGAGCTCGGTTCTTTTTCTTGTGTATCTGCGGCAATTGCGCCCGTGCACGTAGCCAAGAGTGACGCTAACAGAAATGCGGCTGCTGCGTGGCGTGACCGAGAATTTTTGCTTGAATGTGAACGCTGAAGAATCGACAATCGGTATCTTGAATAATTCATGTTTTTCCTTTGTAAGCGAAACAAGTTTGACAGCGTTCAATGATACCACTTAGAAGAATCTGTATTAGCGCCAGACCTCGTTCGCTTTCTCTTCCGGTGGGTTGATAGTAGCTGCTTTCTCGAAAGGTCTGGTATTACAGGCGGTGACATGAGGAAATGGAAGCCGGCTAAGGAAGAGGAGCCGACGGAGATGATCCAAGTTCTCATTCCATTAGACGAGGTTGTGGTTTGGGTGAAGCAATGCGCCTACAAACACGCCTACATAGGGACTGTAAATCCAACCACATCAGGATTGTGTGAGTTCTTCTACGAAGGAAGCATTTAGTGTGGAAGATTGCATTCTGCTCTAGTAGTTTTAACACGCCGTAAAAAGCAAGATCTAAAAATGAATTTTGTGAACAACAGGGTTTTTTCGCAAGAGTGCTTGCCTAACGGCTCTCTTGAACAATCTTATCGTCGCCACTGGAGTTCAACATTCTGAAATTTTGTTTTGTCGGACAATGAAGGGTATAAAAGGATTGACGGGGATCATTCCATAGAATTGAGGATCGTCCAGGATGGCTAGCAAGAAGCTGCGATGCATTATGAGTTAACACAATGAACAACTTGCTATGTTAAAAACGCTGCATCGCGTAGCGGCCGGAAACGAGGATCCTGTTGAGATTACCAAAACTACCCTGAAATGGATTCTGACTTAAATAACAAGTGGCACAGTACAAGGAGCATTGTCGTGAGACGCTATACAGCACAGGAACTTGAATTCTGGACCAATTCATTTGAACATAAGCTGAAAGTCCTCGGTCGCGACGTTATAAAACCAGCAATTCTGAGGAATCTCGCCGCGGAAAAAACACTCATGCGAAGTCGTCTAGAATACAGCATAGTTAGCAAACAAGATCGGCAAGGCAAGATCACCGAATTCATTATCGAGCAGGGAGAAGAGAATCCAGACCTTGACACTATTGTAAGCGACATAGTCAAGAAAAGTATCCGGTTTTCAGAGCCGCTGCCATCAAGCTACCCATCAATTATTGAATTCTCCATTTACATTTACCAAGCAGCACGCCAAGATCCCGCCTCCTGTGACGTCAAATACCATGATGTGTATTCGCCGTTAGTGCAACTCATTTACGAGCGCACACGAAACTTATTTTCTACCCGACCTCGGCCAAGAATAGGAGTAATCCTGAATACTGATGGCACCTACAACTTGTCGCTTTTTCGCAGCTGCGGTCAGCAGGATCATGACGAGCAGATAATTTCCAAAATTAAGGATGTCTGTTCTGAGCTTTGCGATCGCTTTCCTTATGACCTTATCGGCGAACAAAGATTTGGCTTGAGCTCATCGCCTTATCCACATTTACCTATTGAATTCACCGATAAAATGCTTGATGACGACCAAACTGAAATTTTCCCAAGCGATATCATCGATTGGCAGGAGGGTAGCACAAGTTTAGATCTTATGTACGACTATGGATTGCAAGGTAACTCAGGTGCAGCTCAGCGGATTACGGTTCCATGCATAAATGTTGGCTGCAGCAGCACACGAATGCTCCCGGACGCACGCGATAGTTTCACTCCACTTCAACGACGTATAGTTTACTCAATGCTGCAGGCCGAGCTCGTTTTTCCCTCAAAGGCAAGCGCTGACAGCATCGTCAAAAGTGTTTTTGATAATTACCATCCAGAGTTCCCTTCACCGATTTACAATGTACTGCTGCGGATGGCGAATTCACAAATCTGCCGGTATCCGCTAATCGACTCTGACGGCAATACCGGAGATCTCGACAATGATGCTGCGGCAGCTGGCTTCGTTGATGTTGGATTGAGCTTGCTAGCAACGCAAAGCATAACGGATCTTGAACACAACACCATAGATTACGTTGGTACCATTTATGGTATCAGGAAAGAACCGTCCTGCTTGCCTACTAGGCTTCCAGTTCTTCTGATGAACGGCGTTGGACACAGTTACCTGGATGATCTCAGAATTCCTCGAATACCTCCGCATAATCTCGCTGAATTATGTGACGCGATTCTTGCAAAGATTGAAAATCCGGAGCTGTCCAGCACAGATCTCCTCGAATGGTGCAAAGGTCCAGATTTTCCATTAGGAGGCACTATCGTCAACGGCAGTGATTTGCCTCAAATATATGAATCAGGCACGGGCACTGTGCTACTTCGTGGCGATACAAAAATCGATGAATCTGGTCAAAGACGGGGACGCATAACCTGCACAACAATCACCATAACGTCACTGCCATTCATGATTGGTCCGGAAATGTTCACAAATAAAGTGGTAGATCTCCTGAAAAATGAGGAGATGAGAGGAATCAGTGATGTCACCGACGAGACAGATAGAAATGGAGTGAGGGTTGTAATAGAACTAAAACGTGACGCTAATCCCCGAGAGATACTCGCAGATCTGATTCGGCAAACACCTCTACAGATCGAAGTGCCGGTAAACATGCTGGTAATGAGCGGCTCTGACTATCAACCCTTTATACCGAAAGTAGTCAGCCTTGCCGAACTCATACAGAACTATATCGATTATCAAATGCTGGTATGCACAAGGCGCATACGATTCTACTTGCACAATACCTATCTGTTGCTGCCCGATACAAAGGAACTTGCGGAAGGTACTATAGTAGATGAAATCATTTGGGAGTCTGATGGACGAAATGAAGAAAGCGTACGCAAACTAGTTCAAGAATTGGGTATCTCGAAGGACAGGGCAAATGCTGTAGTAATTTATCATTCAGCAGGCAGCGAGCTTGAAGAGCGACTGGCGCAGGCTCAAGACAGCATACGATCTTTTGGCAGTCCGAAAGAAGCCGCCGAAGCTTATGAAGAAATGCTAGCAAACGATTCGAAACTTCGAGAAATCATAAAATCGCAGATTGTTGAACTACGCAATAATTTTGGCGACAAGCGTCGAACGAAAATCATCTTACACTAGGTTATGTATCGGTTGTTATGTCATCCCACTTTTGATTTTGGTAACGAATAAGCCAATTCAATGCATGGTGGCGTTCTCTGACGATTTCTTCATCCACATTCTTTGAGCTTTTCTGATGCAGCCGCAATTCCATTGCAGCCCAGTGCAATCTGTAATAAAGATCTGCCTGATTCATTATCTCGCTGATTGTGCGGGGTCTGGCCTTTCTCATTAGCTCTGGCATGGTATTCGTTCTGAGAAGTTTTGCTTCGCTGGCTACATCGCATACTTCATTTGAATTCTTCAGCCGATCAACAAGACCGAGCGCCCAAAGAAGCACGTGGACACGCTCATATTGCCATGCAAAATTTATGAGGTCTTGCTTGGACGGCTTTTCATTGTTGATAAACAATTTCTCCTTAGGGGAGAAAAATGTTGCCGCGCCGAATCGTGTAGTAATCACATTCGTCAGAGACTGATCATTGCTTTCGCCCTTGATAGCACAGATTTCCACGGACAAGCAGCGTCTCAGTATCTCATCTGCTGAACGGCATTTGACAGTGGTTTCATCTTCTGTCACAGGTAGAGTTTCGAGTAAAGGCAATCCCATTGCCTTTACTACACCGTTATTGCGGCTGCGGCGAGCAACTTGTGTTTTTGTGGGTTTGGGACTATCCAGGCTGGTTCTCACAATGCCTTTTAGATCTTTTTCTTGTACCTGGACTTGGGCGTGACATTGACTTGCATTTAAGGTGCACTGAATCAGAACAATCACAACCGCGTTGATTATCCGCACATTTAGAAGATTGCGTTTTGATGTTTCGCTGCTCATCGTTTCATTTTAGCCCAGGCTGCTTCCGGCTGTATATAATAGCTTTTGCTTGTGACCTGGAGTGCACATGAATACTCACAACGACATCTGGTCGCGAGATTTCTTGTTTCTTGTTTCGAAAAGAATCAAAAATAAATTGATGTGTCATCATCGCCGAATTGTATATACCTGTATCGGCAGCACTAGCAGATGGTGTCACACCAACTGCCAACCAGGCTTTTTGCAATGTCTCCAAATCTTTGCCATATCCTAGGGACTTTGGCGCAGCCAGCGTATGGTGAGCAAGCTGAGCAAACAAAGGCTTCATGCCCTTGCCGTTGATTGAATTGCGGGAAAATTCATCAATCTGTAAATCTACAAAAAATGTTTTTCCTTGACACTATCTCGGCTAGGCGGACACGGGTGGGCAAACAATGCACTGAAGAAGTTTGGTACTCTTTGGAATGTTTTGTCCGCAGAGTGCGTGCAAAAAGTGGAATTCATTTCACGTTCAATGATTTACGCCGGTTGTCCCTCACCTTTATATCTTTTCTGTTGATTCTTATGCCTCTTGCTTGGGCAGCTTTCCGTCTGCAGCAGGCTGATTTAATTGCGCATGATGCGAGTTGGTCTTTCTATCTATTTCTACAATCCAGGCTTCGTCAATTAGTCTTTTCTTGATACTTCTGGTATCTGATTAGACCTTGTCTTCGGCTGCTCGACCGAGCAGCTCCGCGACATTCAAGTAGGTATACCGAGCTTCGGCAGAATCCAGAGTTGCAACGCGAAGTAGAATAGTATAAAGCCGAAGAACCAGATCGCACTGTCCATGGGTTTTTGCCCTCTCTTTTGGTTTAGTATTTTTGTCGAATCGCTCACGCCAACTCACCTCATCTTGCCAGCAGGGCCTCAGGAGTGACTACAATAAGATCGTCCTGCGACTGTATTTCTCCGCCAAGGAAATATGGTAAACCGCAGTTAGCATATTAAACATAGCCGCTTCGCTCCAGCACGATGATTTCTGAGTCTTCAGAAAGGCGCCGCGCCCTTGCCGCTGCACTCATTCCGCCTGGTTGCAGCAATTTCCTTTCGTTTCTGCAGAGCTGTTGTGTGCAGCCAAGCTCTTTACTGGCAGTTGATTCCACGGTGCTTTCATTAATAGAAGTCCCAGGGCGCAAGTTCCAGAAAGACCAGCAAAGGTAAGTCCTGCCCCAAAAAATGCAGGAATGACAAGAAACCAGGGATTGATGCATACGCTCAAGAGTACGCCTGTCAAAACACCCATGCCGACAATTAGCTGAATCTGGCGTTCTATTGGAAGCATTTTCTTGCCTTCCTTTAGAGGCAAACCCGCTTGACGCCAGGCGACCAATCCTCCCTCCAAGACCTTGGGCTGAAAACCTTTTCCCAGAAGGGTATAGGCAGCTCGCTCAGCTCGCTTGCCAGATCTGCATATAACGACTAGCTGTCCCTGCCGGGACACTTCCTCATAGCGAGCTTCGAGTTCGTTGAGCGGAAGGTTGACAGAATCAGGTATATGCTCAGTCTCGAATTCGATAGAGCTTCGAACGTCAAGAAGTACTACCCCTCCAGGCTGAGCACATAGCTCTGGCGGAGCTATGTGCTCACAAACAGTAGAGTTAGAAAGTTCTGACATAGATAAGTCCTCACCTGTAATAAATCAACTATATCACTATTTGGTTATGTAGCGAATCAATCATGAGATTGATTGATTTATATACTGAATGGTTATAGACTGAAACTGAGGGGCACTGGCTTTATATCCTCAAAATTTTGCCGAACAATTTTGAAAAGAACATATTGTGAAAGACAAAAATAAATTACTGTCCCGACCGGCTCTCGAAATTGTCGCGGCCCGTTTTCGGGCTCTTTCTGACGCTTCCAGATTGCAGATCCTGCAATACCTTTTTAAAGAAGAGCATTCTGTGCAGGAATTATGCGAGCTTAGTGGCATGAGCCAGGCAAACGTCAGTAAGCATTTGTCAGTGCTGGCGGAACAGGGGATTGTTCAAAAGCGACGACAAGGTCTCTTTGTGTTCTACAGTATTGGAGACAGTACAATTTATGAGTTGTGTGACATCGTATGCGGTGCTGTCGGCAAGCGCTATGGTCAGGTCATGAAAGAGTTTTCCGGGCGCTAGGGCCAGTTGCTGGAAGCTTTGACCATACGCGATGGACTGACGCCCGACCTTGGACAACAATCTAACTCGCAACATCTCGAATACAAATCACATGTAGATAGCAGCGATAAAGGGGCTAACAGCATGATTTGCTTTTTTCGAATACAAGCAGATGATAAAGCGGTGTGGTAAAGGGCTCATCGGCATGATGTTCAATTAGATAACGATTTAGATCTTTGGCGGACTCTGGCGCTAAGTTTAGCGTTAAATACTGTCCAAGCCACACTGCCAAACTTGAGTGAGATAAAGCCTTTCCAGCAAAGCCGTATCCAAGTAAGCAACTCAAAACCCACTCAGTATTAGGTAGCTCCCACTGAACGTGTTCTCTAACAAGCGCATTGTTTGTTGCCTTTAACACCAGTTCCTGAGCTTCTTTTGTTTGCTGGCAAGGGTAATTCAAGACGATGTACTTGCGTGCAACTCTCACTAATTCTTTAAGCGCTCTTTTTCTTTCGGAAGGTACAATGTGCTCCAAAACATCTATGGCTGCAACGATTTCATATGATTGGTCTGCTACTGGTTCATGCAGAAGTGATGCTCCTGTTGTCGCCGGGTCTATCAGGTCAAGTTGAAATTCTGGCAAAAACAATGCTAAAGCACCGTCGTACCCACCAACATCCAATATGCTCGTTTCTGTAGATACCAGCTTTCTGATGGCGTCTGCGGCTGCTTTCAACCGTACATAACGATCCCAAGGCAAAGCCTTGCTTGCTGATGCATCATAAGCATGAACTCTACAGACTCCGACGGTGTCAGTGGATAGAAGCTCAACACCGTCAATCTTTTGGATAGGAATTGCCTTAGTCATGACTTGGTTCTCATAGCCAAAACTTGCACGTATTCGGACTTTACAAGAGTGTACCCAGAGTCGGCTGTATTGTGTTTCGCCCAAAGCGCGTCAAGGTTGCGGGGCAAATATGGCACCAAACATGCTGACGACAGCAGAAATAAAGTTTTGTCTTCTTTCGAATGCATAATACCCCATTCAATGTTTAAACAAGTATATGACCATGATTCACAATAATGTCAGTTGAATCTTAGACCTTATGGTTAAGCGTGCAATCAGATTCGCAATTGAACAAAAACTGTTGATGACTACCCTTTGCCGTGTTTTTCGTGGCAAGTCGTTGGTCCGTGCTTCGCTCTGCCTATGGCACTTTTGGTGTGACTTCAAATGGCTCAAGAAATTCCGAAAAAATCAGAAAGCGACTCACAAGAAAGTCGCAACCTCAATATATTCAGACCAGAAAACAGCGCCGACACGCCAATCTGGCCTTCTACGAAAGCTGAGGCAGATAGCCAGCGTGAGCTTTTAAGTCGGTATTCCAGTAACACAGCTAAAGGCAATCTTCAGTTGCCTGAGCTTGGTGATATGTCATTGCCAAAGGCAGCTTCCAGCACAGCCAAATTAGAGACTAGCACGACCTCCTCGCAAAGCACCGATAACAGCCCATCCAAGACGACACGTAAGGATGGCAGCACTGTCGAAATCAAATGCGATAAGGGGGAGCGAAACTGCATCATCGATTGCAACAAAGACGGAACAGCCAGAACAGTCTACACCCTGAATTCAAAAGGTCTTTGGGAAACAGATACGCAGACCAAAGATAGCGCTGGAAAGTGGGCATCGGATGGCAAACCTGGGCCACAATACAGAGATTTCAAAATCGATGAGAAAGGCATAACTACTGCCATTGACCTGGTCGGTTTCAGACATATCACTATGGCTGACGGCACAAAGTTAAACACTGGCGCTAACTATTCATTTGACGAAAAAGGGCGCATCGCGTCGATCAACTTTATGCCGGGTGAAAATCGCAATTTGCGATTACATTATGATGCAAACGATAAAATTGATCGTGTTGACTTTATTGCTGACGATGGAAAGGTGCAGCAAACACGCACGAAGATCAGCGAAGGCGAATGGAAAATTACCAATCGCGGTGTGACGACCGCTGCTAACTGGCAAGGCGAGATGGAACTTGCAGCCGACGGCACATTCAAGCAGCGTGATGCAAAACAAAAAGCAGCCGGAGTGTGGGAGGTAAGCCTACCATTCGAGCAGTACAAAGAAAAGATTAGTCCCGACGGAAAACACATCAACAGGGTCTTCAAAAACGGCAAAGAGCTTGATCTTGAAAAAACCGACAGTGGCGATGAACGAATCACAAAAATTACTCAAGGAAAAGATTCTCGTGTGCTTATTTATGATGGCAACGGCAAGCTGACAAAGCTGGTTGAGACTTCAATCAAAGGCACACAAAACCTGAAAACAGACGACATGATCGCCAAGATCTCGTCTTCTGGCGCTGTGATTCTCGTGAAGCCTGACGGTTCCAAAATAATCAAGAAAGCAGACTTCAGTTCAGAGGAGCAAGACAAAGATGGCAACCTTCAAAAGGTCTGCAGTAAAGATGGTAAGTCTCGTTCATTTGAATACGAAAACGTAAACAATCAAAAGCTGCTTGTCAAAATCACCGACAGCAGACCAGGCAAAAATGGGGAAACATCTGAAGTCTGGACGCGCAAGAAGAACAACGACGGCAGACCAAGCGATGAATTTGCTTCAGTTCAAGCTGGAGGAAAGGAAAAGATTGCTCGCTCAGTTGAAGTGCTCTACAACGGCGACTACAAATACAAATCCAAAGAGGGCAAAGAACTTATTGCCAGAATGGGCAGTGACAGCGTCAGCGCAGGCGGATTTTCTGCTGATGTAGAGCAGGCGAAAGAAAGATTGCTGAGGTCACTCGATTCGAGTCTCGACGCCTCGCGCAAGACACGTCTTGAAGGCTTTATGAAGGAGCTTGAAAAACGAGGACAGGATGCAATAGAACGGCAAACAGCCGCAGGCATCGCCACAGATAAAGCCACTGGAAAGTGGGACAAAAAGATCAGCCAGACTTATGATCATCTTGCTCAAATGATGGAGGGCGATTCACCATCTGCTGTCTATAATCAGGCAACTCGCGCAAAGCTAGTCGAAAACTTTCTATGGATTGCCGCAGATAGCACCAGAACTGCGCAGGACGTCGGCAACTGCTGGGAGTTTAGTGGCAGAAACTTGACCGGCATGCAAAATAATCCCGATGCAATGGCTCGCCTGCTAAAGGAAGTCAGCCTGACTGGTACTTTTACGGCAGTTCACGGTGGTATGAAAAGCAAGGATTCGCTTGATCGCCGTAAAGGAGATCTCGACGCTCCAAGAAAATTCACCATACCAAAGAATATGCTCCAACTTGATCGGGTAAACGCCGGCTGGTCGATTGACAAACCGAACGATTGCTACTGGCAAGGCGGAATTGGCACTATGCCCAGCACTCCCGTCGGCTACATCCTAGACAACGTGATCGGTTACATGGGCGGGCGAAGAAGCCACGCAGCATTAGATGGCGGAGTCTGGGAAAGTTTCAACTCTCCCTCTGGAAATACCCGCGAAGGCTGGTATCACGGCATCAACGAACTCATGTACATGGCAACAGGAGAGCGCACAGCCAAGCCCGTTCGAGTCGCATCAAATGATATTGCTGATGGTGACATTCGGAACCTGACGGACAAGCGGCTTCAGAAACAATTGCTCGAACACGGCGGCGCTTTGCTCCTCGGACCTGGTCATATGTTTGCGGTTAAACTTGTTAAGAACGGCGGACAGTGGCAGATTGTGACAGACAATCAGTGGGGTACTGGCGGCGATCAGGTAATTGGGAAAGTAACCGATTTACGCAACTGGACGGTTCAAACCACAAGAGTTAAATACAAGAATAACAATGTCTAAAAGGGACAAGAGCGTGCCAAATCCAGAACAAGTTCTAACAAGAGTCGACGAGAAGCCATTGCAGCAACTGGCTCAAGAAGCTTCTGGAAAAAAATTGATGAGTGAGGTTTACAGACCGCCATCAAATGACACGAATGATAAAAGGCAGACTCCAAAAATGAATGCAGAGAAAAATAGTTCGACTAATTTGGAAAATGAAGGCAACGTGGCATCGCTCAAGTTACCCGGCGACTACTCTCGCGGCAATAAAGAAAAGACAGAGAATTTCCACCAATTCAATTCTGGGACAAACAAGGACACGAAAGTTTGTTACTGGGGCAGAGCAGATTTCGCCGCTGACGATGAGGACAGCCAAAGAATTAAAGACGTGTTCAAGAAAGCACCACACAAGCTTAATGAACAAGAGACGCTCGACGTTATGCCAATGATGATGCCAGGACGTCCTTGGGGCACAGGAAATTACAAAGATCTTGAATTGCATACTGCTGATATTGATGGCAGAAGAGTGTTGCTTGCCGACTTTAAATTCGAGGCACAGGATAAGAAAGTGCATTTAATCATGGCCAATCAAAATCCAGATAAGCACCAGATTGAAAACATCTGGGTTGAAGGGCCAGCTAAAGACTTCGAAGAAAACAACAAAGCTGTGCTTGCTGCCTTTGATCAAATTAAATGGAAGAAAGCCCCTTAAGCGGACGCCGCTAGCATTGGCGCCGCGATGGATTTGCGGTGAGGTACATGCGACTTGAGATGGTGCATTCAAGTTGCAAAAAAACTACTGCAGCTGGTTTTTAGTGGTATGAATCCTCGCTCGACGCTATAATGTGCAGTCATCCCATGGGCGAGAGAAGTTTTTTGCGCAAGCTATTAAATATGTTTTTGGCTCTATGTTTGCTCATGCCGAATCTTTCATCTGCGGCATTGGCCCAAGCAAATGAGCAGCTGCAAACGAACAATCCCATAGCCGATAAATGGGCCGTAGTTATTGGCGTCAGTCAATTTGCCGACAAATCTATAAACCTGAAATACGCTGCCAAGGACGCATCCGATTTTCGTGATTTCATTGTCAATAAATGCAATTTTGCCGCAGATCATGTCAGGCTTTTAACAAACGAGAAAGCCACGAAAGAAAACATCTTGGATTTGCTTGGTGACTCATTTCTCCCCCGAGTTGCCTTACCGGACGATCTGGTTCTGATTTATTTCAGTAGCCACGGCAGCGCCTCAGATCTAGACCTGCGCGGAGTCAACTATCTGATCGCGCACGATACAGTAGTGGATAGACTCTACAGCACCGGCATCGAAATTCAAACTCTGGCAAACATTGTCAAAACTCGCATTCACTGTAATCGAGCTTTAATAGTTCTGGACGCCTGCCACTCGGGCGGGGCCAATGAAGACTCTAAAGGAATCCACCGCAGCTCAAATGTAGATGCTGCGGCAATAGCGCAAGGGTCAGGGCGAGCGGTCATCTGTTCGAGCAGTAAAACGCAATCTAGCTGGGAATCTAAATCCTATCCAAATGGTGTATTTACAAAGTCACTTATAGATAGCTTCAATATTAAGGGCGATAAAACCACACTAACAGAAGCATTCAATAATTTGAAAACAGGCGTACAGTCTCAGGTGGCAGCCGAACGCGGAGTTATGCAAACACCGATATTAGAGGCGGGAAAATGGACGGGTGGTGATCTTGTTTTAGCTGTAAAACCGGCAAGCCCACGGCAGCTGCCTGCAAGTGTTCTGGAGGCAGTCGAAAGCAGGATCTCCACCGCGACGCATACTGCGACCGGCACATCAGCCCCAGACCAAGAAAAATCGAAAGACGGTCTCGGCAGCAGCAAATCAGCATCTGCCATACCTAATATAGTCGGCAGTTTTATGGGCAGCAATGGATTGAAATATAGCTACTGGCAAACCGGCAGAAAATGCGGATGGAGTATGCCGCAGTTTGGAGTTGTCGGTACCTGTCTCATTTCAGAAGACGGACTGAGCCTTTATTCGATATGGAAAGGCTTCGTTAATGGCACCAGCACATCTCAACTTGAGATTGATAGTACCGGCAAAGTGATAAAAATTAGCGCTGACGATGGCACTGTTCTAACTCGTATGGAAAATTAGAACGGTACTCACTTTTCACTCGAACCCCTAGTTTTGATGGGGTTTTCCCCTGCTCTTTATCGGCTATACTGAAAATAGACAACGAGCCCATACCCGTCGGGCCGATGTCTAGAAATTCTGTTTCTATCTATTGTACAGATCGTGGTGGCACCGTCTGTGGTGCGCACCAATTAAAGGCTTTCCGCAGATTTGACCTTGCTGGAACAATCGGTGACGAGTCAACTGGCGACCGGGCGTACTATCAATAGATCCGGCACTTAGAGATAGTACTGATCGATACCCTTCACGTGGAGAATTTATGCAAAATATTCAGCAAATCATTGTCATCGCCGGCATTCTAGTTGTTGTAGTGATGGGCATTTTTCCGCCATGGGTCTACGTGGACGATCAAAAGCTCGCGCACCCCATGGGCTACGCCCCTATCTGGAAGCCTCCTGTTGACCGTCAGCAAAGTAGCGCTGAAGTGCTTGGTATGAAATTTCAGCTCAATCTTCAAACACAAACAGCCAACACTATCGACCTTATGCGATTGATGATGCAGATCGCAATTGTCGCAGCTGTGACCGGTGGTGCACTCTTCATGTTCAAGCGAGCATCTAAATAAGATAGGAAGTGACTACTTGGTACTCCAGATATCGAGCAAGTAAATGCCGTTGGAGATTCATAGCTGGACTTAGAGATGCACTCTTGCGTCGATGCCATCTTCATTCATGATGAATCGCCCGTCTTTTTTCAATTTATTGAGCCATTCGAATAGCGGATTTAGCCAAGGTTGTCGACCGTCCTGGCCTTCTGCTTGTCTCATGGTATAGATGTCTTTACCGGCGCATTTTGGTGCCCTTTCTTCCAGAAGAAGAATCTTTTTGACACCCAAGTTCCATATTTCATCGGCTTTGGGAAGCAAGTTTGCCTCGATCAATTTATCATTTGAACTCCAATTAAAACTCGGCTCGAAAAGATGCAGGTCAACATCTAAGAGTGTGCTTGCTCCTTCTCTAGGCTTTGAAGCTAAGACATCGTGCGTTGATTTGGCAAACGTCTGCAACTGAGGTAGTTTTATTGATTTCAAATTGAAGTCATTTTCTTGCTCAGAGCTGTGATGGCTAAAGATATCCGAGCCAAATCGCTTCGCCATCTCATAGCCAATGGTAGGACCATGGCCTGTAACTGCTACCACGAGCGTATCTTTATCTATGTCGCCGTTTAAGATGCGTAGTTGAACTTCTTTCTGAAATACACTCTCGTTGCCGTCGTAAAGGTTTTGAGAGCGCCGTCCTGGAGGCACATAATCGCCGAGCTTCTCGTACATTGATACATCCTGGTACGCTTTGAATGGAGAGTGATCCTGGTCACGAGGCTCGACTAATTTAGCAAGTTCAGCGGCGCTAAGGGATGTATCTGGCGGAGGCTGCATTGGCTGGGGAACATGTGAATATCTCGTCTTCAGGCAATCGAAGAATTCTTCGAAGCCTGGACGGACATTGCTTTTGTCCCATTCCTTGTCTGCCTCGACTTGTTCCATTATTCAGGACCTTGCAGCAGTCTATTTCTTGGCTCTCAAACATTAGAGTCTCCGGCATGAAAAATCAGTGAACGATCGACTGTATAAACGTGCAAAGATCAGTCTCCAGGTTTAGCTAAACTGAATTCCTCGCATGAATGAAGGGCTCTGGAGATCTTCCAGAGCCCTCTTGTTGGGGACACAGCACAATCACAATCCGTTAAATCTTGAAGAAGTCGCCTATTTCTTTGAGCTCTGCTCCAATCTCATCTCCCAGTCCTGAAACAAATTTAGAGAATCCATCTTTCATTTTTGCTCTAGCAGCTGTCATTTTGTGCTCGTCTTCTGCAATCTGTCTTTGTTGGGCTTTAAGCACTTCAATTTCATCTTGAACAACTGGAGATTTCGCTGCCTCAATGGTTGATTTTTCTGCTGTATGAATTGCGTCATTGGCTGTTTTTGCAATTGCTTCTCCGACGCCAGTGATGCTTTTGCTCACTCCATCGCCAATAGCTTTGCCTGTGTCAAGCAGCCCTTGGAAAAGATGTGCATTTCTCTTTTCTATCAAGTCGTCTACGTCTGGCTTGTTTTTAGCTGTACCTTCTTTGTGTGAATCTTTACTTGCGCCGGCTGCCTGTTTGTCTGAGTGTTTTGCGCTGCCGTGTTCGGCTTTTGTAGCTGTCTTGTTTGTAGCTTCGTGCTGGTCGTGTTTGTCTATGCTCAAGACAGGCAGCACTTTTTCTGCTGTGCTGCTTTTGTGTGCGCTGTCCGTTTGCTTACTTGGGTGTTTATCTGTCTTTGCCGCTTGTTCACCCTTGCTGCCGTTGATATGGAAGTGTTCTCCTGCATGCAGCACTGTTTTGTTGCCGTTTTCCGCTTTCGCCTCTTTAGCTAACTGCGATATTTCGCGAGATGACAAATCTGGGAAAGTGCGGTGCAGCGCCTGGTAATATCCTTCGCCCTTTCCGACTGTTATGTCTTTGTATTGATCTAACAGTTCTGTCGCGGAGAATTTGTTCGTGTCCTTAGCCTGTGCTGTTTTGCTGCTCACCAGGTCTTTTTCGCTATGTTCCAACATTAATCCATCCCTCATTGCTGTTGCGTTTGTGCGTTGCTCTGGGCAATTTCTCGCACCGGTATTTGGTATGGATAAGTTTTAGCTTAGCTATCTGAAAAACATTTGAAAGACAAATACTTACTATTTTGACTTAATAGCTGTTTGAGTTGCTCGGTTGTCGGCATCATTTAGCGACCAGTCATATGGTCCATAAATGATGCGCACATTTTTGCCGTCGAATTTCTTTTTTGCGTCTGCCGGCAAAAACTGAAATACATAGTCTTTAACGACATCGTTTTCTGTTGGCATGGGAATCTGAGCTGCCGCGCTAGGGCTGATGAAATCAAAAGGAAACCATTTGAAAATTTGCGAAACTGTGATGCTTGAGTCATCGAAATTGCACCTCAGGCTTTCGGGTTTGGCGAAATACTCGTGCGTAACTTTGTCTAGTTCGTGCTCCACCGTTTTGGGTTCGAAAGGAGTGTTGTGTAAAATGCCTCCGCCTTTAGATGCCGGCACAATGGCGAAATGGGTGCGGCAGTCTGTGTCGCGGCGCAATATATCGTGGGCGATGGTGTATAACGTCACTTCCCTGCCGGCCACCTTGCATGAAACAGCGTCCCACACGTTTGGAATTTGGCGAATACTGTCAGCGGGGTATCTTTCGTTTGGAGTTGCCGAGTGAATTGGATAGTGATCTAGCACAAGCTTGATAGCAAGCGCATTGTATGCGTTTATCCAGAGAGTTTTCTTTTGTTGCGGGTCGAATTTCTCGTACTCTTCAGGACTGATTTGCCCGAGCGATTCCAAATATTTGTCCAGCCCTTCACGCTTTTCTTTCCATTTAGCGTAATGCACTCCGCTTGGACCGACGAATTTGTGCAGTTCTGTGCCCAAAAGCTTATGACTGTGGTCAAACGCCATTGCTGTTTGCAAGGCAGAAAATGCCGCAGCAAGAGCCAGGCAAAAAATCAGCCGTGGCAAGCGAGGAGGCAATTTTGATTTATGGAAGTTTTGAATGTGTTCCATCGCAGTTCGGTTCGTGCTTAGTATGTTTGCATGCGCAAAGAGCCAACCGGGTTTCCTCTGTGATTTCAACTTTTAACGGTTGAAAATCAGTTCCTGCGTGCGATCCATCGCACCAGGGTTGTCCGGCAGATCTGCCGCAGCGGCAATACCAATAAGTACCTGCTTTCAGGTCAAGTATGCATGGTTTGCGGTCTGCGATTACCGGCTCGGACATTGGTTTTATCCTCCTCTTAGTGAGACTTGGAAGTTTTATCGACCGAAGCGGCTATGCCGTCCGGGGTGTAAACAGGTAAAGAACAGCGTTGATTTGCGCATGAAAACGCCGCTGCTTTTGGCATTTCAGGATATTCGGTATCAGGATTGGGCATGGGCCCTTCTTTTGGATCAAACCATTCTATGCGTTTGTAGGAAAGCGGATAACGGTTGGCTGCCTGGAAAAGTGCGAGTGCAGCAGGGTCTTTCTTTGAGCCTACCACAGTCACGTGAGCCGGTTGATTTGCAAGTTCGCGATCGCAAAGCAAAATTCCGGCAACAAGCATTTTGCGATAGTGTGCAATTTCTGGTGTGGCTAGATAGCGCATACAGCTGTTTGCCATGGTTTTGTATTCGGCTTTGCCTGTATATTGTGCGAGCATGTTGCAAAAACGCGCCATAACAACGTTTTCGTCAAGCAATGGTTCTGGCTTGTGTTGCGGAGAATGTGCCGGGTCTGCAGTGAGATAACCTGGTTGCTTGTCGTCGCCTTTGAAGTGTTTGTTGATAAAACCGGCTGCATCTTCGGCGCGCTTAAGCCATTGTCTGTCGCCTGTTGCCTGGTAGAGGCTGAGCATGGCGCGACCCATGAATAGCGTGTCGCCGAGGAATGGACCAGCAACATCATTTGCATCATGCTTGAATCCGCCATCAGGCAGAGAGCGGTTTTTGATGATGTAGTCGCTTGCCTTTTCAGCTTCTGCAAGATATTTTTTGTCGCCCGTCGCCATGTACAGGTTGACCACACCGTTTATCGCCCAGCCGTTTTCTCTGGAATAAATATGTTTGTCTATGCGCGGAATGCCTTGCTTGCGTCTTGCTGCATCGCTCAGTTTGAAATACTCTCCGCTGTGCTGACCTTGTTTCAGGTCTGCATCCTGGCTGGTGTAAAAGGCTCCTTCGGGGCTCTGCAAAAATGTTCGCAAATATTTTTCAATGCTTTGTGCAGCAGCCAAATATTTGGGATCTTTGAAGTACAAATAGCCAAGCGAGTAAATTTTCAAGTTCTCGCCTTGCACGCTCATGATTTTTTCGAAGTGCGCGTGCTTCCAATCACCGCCTGTCGAATATTGATAAACGCCGCCCCAGACCGGGTCGATCAAATTCATTTGTGCAGTTAAAGTTTGTTTTGCCATTTGCGATTGGCGCGCGTCACCAAGTTTGGCTAATGTCAGCGCGTATTCAACGCTGTCTGCATCGAGAAACTTAAACACCGTTTGCCAACCGCCCATTTTACTGTCGTAGTAGTTGCGGTTGTTTTTTCTCAATTCGTCGCGAATCGCTTTGCTCAGCGTGCCGCTGCTTGAATATTTGATTTCAGTTTTCTCATTGCTTTCTTCCGGCTTCGGATTTTTAGCAAGAGACTTCAACAATGGCAGCATTTCGCCAGGCTCAACAAAACCAGAGCGCTTTGCCAGTTCTTCCCCGTTTGAGTTAAAAATGATAGTGGCTGGCCAACCATAATCTTCATAGCGATTTGATAAATCAGGGCGAGAGTCCTGGTCTACTTTTACTGCTATGTAATGCTGTTTCATTTCTTCGGCAACAGCTGGGTTGCTATAAGTTTTCAAATCCATGACGTGGCACCAGTGGCACCAAATGGCTTCAAGGTCAAGAATGACGAGCTTGTTTTCTTTCTTGGCTCTCTCGAAGAGGTCGTCTGTCCAGCCGCCCCATTGAACCAGGGTTGAGCCATGACCTTCACTCGACGCGAGCTTCTTATTCTGTTGAATCGGCAAAGAGCCTGAATTCTCGTTGCCGGCCAGCGCTGGCAAGCATAGTGAAATGCAAATTGAAAGCGGAATAGCCAATCGGCGCTTCATGAAAACTCCCTGAGCATGAGCCTGACAGCGCAATCATAGCACCCTGGAAGCTGCTAGAAACCTGAGCAAAGCCCATTTTGCCGAAAACCTGGTGACTTGCCAGATGCCATGTGACCGGATGTTTACGTTTTATTAGATCTGACCGGAGGTCCATCCCCGCTTGCTTTCAGCTTTTGAGCGCGCGGCGCGTGGGGAAAACCGCCTCGACTTTTGGCCATAAAACTGTAAGTTCAATCTATAAAGCACGCCATGGCGTTGGCGGGGAACAAGTTAAGCTCAGCAGGTAGTGGTTGATGCTCATATTGCAGCAGGCACGGAGACGTTTTAAGTCGCCTCCAAAAATGAATACATATTTGCTGGGGCTTTTGGCTGCTGGTGTAAGTATCCCATTTGGGTTTTTGAGTGCTCACATTTTGAGCTTCAAATTGGGGCAGCAAAGCTGGTTGGCCGGGCTTGTGTTGGGCTCATCTCTCTTTACCTATACCATCTTGCTTGCTCAATTGTTGAGGCGTCAGCCGCCCAGATTTTTGCGCCGCCTTTTTCCGAGACCAGAAAGTCATTCAACTAGAACGCTAAATGACGTTACCGGTCTGAAGCTCGATTACATTGGAGCCAAAGACCCGCAAGACGCAGTCGATGGTGTTGTTCATTTGCGCTCTGGAGAGTTGCAGAGAATTTTGCGTTGCTCTCTGCCGCAGCGGCATTCAATTAGCGCGCAGTCGCTTGTTTTGGAAATGCTGTTTGCAGACCTTTGTTTGGTTCCGAATACTCGATTTCAAATTGTCTTTCCCGAGGCGTTCCGCGGGGCTCGCCGAGAAATGCTCATCGTTGCTTCCATGCAACTTGGTCGGGATGCACAGGCGCAAAAAGACGAAACGCCGCCGCTGGTGCAAATGCAAAACGTTTTAGATAGATTGATCGAGCGCCTTATCACTCTTGGTATTTCACCGAAGGTGATGACTGCGGTGGAAATAAGACAGCTCATTTCTGAAGAGCTAGGAATTTGTGCCAGCAAGGCGCAGCTAAATCGCGACTGGCGCAATGTCGGCAATCTTGGCTGGGAGCCAAGTTTTCGTGACCTGGTTTTGAAACCATTTGACCGTTTTATGCAGATTGCAGAAAACAGAGCCTATACTTTCGTGGCAGAACAACTGCCCTCGAATGGAAGTTTTGAATGGCTTGCATCGGCGCTTTCCGACATTCCGTGTGCGCATATTTCATTGTTCATCTCACCGTGGAATACCAATGACCCGTTGAGCAAATTGCAGCTCAAACGTAAATTGAAAAAGCACGCCCTTGAGTCGACAGAGTCGGCTGTTGTGCGACCTGCCGCTGCACAAATGAGCTTCTTCTTTCGCTTTGAAGGGCGCGATGCGTATCAATTGGAATCTGAAGTAGCAAGCGCGCGCAAATACCTCGCATCCCAGGGGCTCAATTCAAGCTTCTTCACCCAAAGACAGCAACAACTACAAAACTGGCGATCAACCATTCCATGCGCCCAGGAACAAACTCAAAACCGCCACCTCGTCGCTTTCATGCAAAGCTCAAGCAAACTCTAATCTCAAGCAAACTCTAATCTCAAGCAAACTCTAGGTTCAAGCAAGCTCTAGGTTCAAGCTCCCCAACGCGAAACCCTCTCGACTGTAGGGGCGACGCCATGCGTCGCCCGTAAGTTCAGCCGCGGTGCTCGCTTAGACAGTTTCGCTCTATAAAATAGCGGGCGACGCATGGGATACTGCTGGCGAACTAAAATGGAGCCGAATCAAGTTCG
>CAZJLR010000063.1:0-30598 GCA_964546815.1 uncultured Candidatus Obscuribacterales bacterium
GTGATAACCCCGTTGCGTATCTTTTCTGATCGGCTTTATTTCGAGAAACTTTTGCAACACTTCTCTGAAGGAATCAGCTGCATCAGGATTGTATGAGTTCCAATACGACTTCTGCAACTAATGGACTGTAATAACGGAAACATTGCTGCCTTCGACCAGTTCAAAGCCATTGACGATATGACATCCAAGCTATACAATATAGATTAAATGCCATATGCGCTAGTATATTTGGAAGAATTTGCTACCTGGCTTGGAGCACAAGAGAAAAGCTTGCAGCTAAGGACGCTTGCCTTCTTGGAATTGCTTAAGGAGCGCGGACCTCTGCTTGGGCGACCATATGCTGATACTCTGAAAGGCTCCAAGCTAACCAACCTGAAAGAACTTCGGGTCCAACACAAATCAGAGCCAATCAGAATATTGTTCGCATTCGACCCAAAACAACAAGCAGTGGTCATTTTAGCAGGCAGTAAAGAAGCCGATAAGCGGTGGTACGACACGCACATTCCAATTGCTGAAAAACTTTTTGATGAGCATCTGGAAAAACAGCGAAAAGAGTATGAGGAGTCCGCTCGCGAGGAGCACAAACAATGATTACACACGATGACTACATGAAAAAGCTTAGCGATGAGGATCGTCAAAAGGTTCTTGCCATGGCCAAGGAGCTTATTGCCGAAGAAAAGACACTTCGTCAAATTAGGCGTGCTCGTGAGTATTCTCAAGTAACCCTTGCTGAAATACTCGGTATGAATCAAGGCGATCTGTCAAAGTTTGAAAGACGAACCGATGCCTACTTAAGCACCGTTCGCCGTTATATCGAAGCAATGGGAGGCACGCTTGAGCTGGTAGCTACTTTTCCAGATACAGGGCCAGTGAAAATTGCTAACTTTGGTGAGTTTGGGGACGAAGAGGCAGAGCCTGATTTTGGGCACGCGAGCTGAATCTAACAGGCGGAGAACGATTTCAACTTGTACCTGCATGCCAATTGCCTGTAGGGGCGACGCCATGCGTCGCCCGGCCGTTAAAATCGTTTTTCTATCAGTTTAGATGACAAAGTAAATGAATAAAAAGAACAGGGCGACGCATGGCGTCGCCCGTACAGTTCTGCAATCAATGTCTAGTGAAGCTGTTTCTTTAGTGAGGCCATGTCGATTACAAAGCGGTATTTTACGTCTTGTTTGAGAAGGCGGTCATAAGCTTCGTTTATTTGTTGTATGTTGATCATTTCAATGTCTGCTGCAAACTTGTGTTTGGCGCAGAAATCTAGCATGTCTTGAGTTTCTTTGATGCCGCCAATTGCAGAGCCGGCAAAGTTTCTTCGTGGCAAAATCACATTGAATGCTGCGACTGCAACAGGGTTTTCCGGTGCGCCGACAAGGGTTAATGTTGCGTCAAGTTTTAGTAGGCGCAGCAATGCGTTGATGTCGTGATCTGCTGAAACTGTATCGAGAATGAAATCAAAGCTAGATGCGTGCTTTTGCATTTGCGCGGCGTCTTTGGAAATAATTACTTCCTTTGCGCCGAGCCGTTTTGCGTCGGCAACCTTGCTTTCTGATGTTGTGAGTACGACTACATGTGCGCCCATAGCATTGGCAATTTTTACGCCCATATGTCCGAGCCCACCTAGTCCTACAATGCCAACCTTTTGGCCTGGTCCAACCTTCCAGTGGTGCAGCGGTGAATATGTTGTGATGCCTGCGCAAAGCAGCGGTGCTGCAGCTGCCGGGTCTAATGAGTCGGGAATTCTCAGTACGAAGTCTTGATTTACGACAACGGATTCTGAATAGCCACCATAGGTGACACCACCAAGATGCTTGTCTTCTGCGTTGTATGTTCCTGTAAACCAATTTTCGCAGTACTGTTCTTCGCCTCTTTTGCAATTTGTACAAGTGCGGCATGAGTCAACCATGCAGCCTACTCCAACCATGTCGCCGACTTTGAATTTCTTGACGTTTGCGCCGACTTCGCTTACCCGTCCCACAATTTCATGACCTGGTACGACAGGATAAATTGTGTTTTTCCATTCATTTCGAGCTGTGTGGAGGTCAGAGTGACACACACCGCAAAATAGAATTTCGATTGCCACATCATCTGCGGTAGCTTTTCTTCTATTTATAGTATGCGCTGCTAAAGCCGCTGTGGCACTTTGTGCAGCAAATGATTTTGCTGTGATTGTGCCGGTTTTCTGGCTGGAATTAACTGTTTCTGTGGACATTGAGATATCTCCTTGAGTCTTAATGTTTGGCGAGAGCTTACGCAAAATCTGCTCTCTGCGAACGAATTCACCGCTGCTCGCATCATAGTCTGCAGTTGTCTTTTCTCTTTTTTGACCTGAAGATGCGACTCTGAATGTCTCTTCCACGGTCTTGCACGGTCTTGCTCCCCTTTGTAAGGATCAGATGCCTGTTGCAATTCAACTGCTGTTGTCATTGCAACAAATAATCTCGACCTTCTCCATACATAAAACTCCATTTTAGCCCTTTCATCAATGCCAAATCCTGCCTACCTTTTGCCTAATCCTGCAAACCCTCATACTATTTGTATAAACGTGTGCTTAACTATAAATACAGCAAATCGTGCTTCGAGTTCGTGAATCCAATTAATAGATACGAGTAATCGATGATGAGTAACCTGAAAGAAAATCAGCACAAAATCACTAACTTGCTTGAAAAGTTAGCGGTCGATCAGGGGATGCACCCTACCATTCTTGATGGGGTTCGTTTGTTGCGTGCTGACACGTCCCATCCGCGTTGTCCTGTGCTTTATGATCCAAGCATTGTAATTGTGGGACGCGGGCGCAAGCGTGGATACATAGGCAGCACTTGCTATGTTTACGACCCACACAATTATCTTGTGCTTTCAGTACCTATGCCATTTGAGTGTGAAACTGAAATTGGTCCTGATGGACCAATGTTGGGTGTTTCTGTGCGGGTTGACGTAGGCGTTGTCGGTGAATTACTTTTGAAAATGAAACGACGTCCAGTTCTTAATCCCGACGACGGTCCACTGGGAATTTGCGCTACTCCTTTGGACGAAAAAATGACTGAGGCAGTTGCGCGTTTGCTTGAATCTTTGCAAAATCCAGATGATGCGCAAATTCTTGGTCCGCAGATAATGCGCGAAATTACATATCATGTGCTTTGCGGAAAGCATGGTGCTGCACTTCAGGCATTAATAACGATGAATAGCAATGTCGGTCAAATTCAACTCGCCTTGCATCGAATGCAAACGCAGTTGAACGAGCAAATTGATATAGCGACACTGGCTGAAGAAGCAGGTATGAGCCCTTCTTCTTTCCATCATATTTTTAAGTCAGTCACCGCTACTTCTCCTTTGCAATATCTCAAGACTATTCGGCTTCACAAAGCTCGAATGTTGATGGTGCACGAAGGTTTGAGTGCGGGTGAAGCTGCGGAAAAGGTTGGTTATGAAAGTGCCTCTCAATTTAGCCGAGAGTTTAAACGATTCTTTGGTGCATCACCCGTGGCTGAAGCAAATTCGATGCGAGCACGCTTGGGAATTAGAGAGCTAGAATCTGCTATTTAGCCCTCATGCCGCGGAGCTAAATTCGCTGCTAAAGGCAAAGTCTATGCCACAGCTCTCTGGCTGTAACCCTTTCACCTTGTGATTTCTGTGTGCATATTTCTCCGACTTTGTCTAAAACATATACCGTAGCTAATGCGCTGCCTGCCACCAAGAGTCCTTTGACAGAGCCTTCGAGTGTTCTGCATAACAAAGAACCTGCGCCCTTTTCTATTTGTGCATTCAGTGAGAGCTTTGCTAAATCTACGTCAATTTTTGCTTTTTCTAAATTTGCGATTAGCTGGTTATGGCGTTCCATTGTACTTCTGTAGTTCTTCAAGACGCCGGCTTCATCAGTACCATAGTCAAAAACTTTCCAGCCCTGTGTATGTGAACCAAAGTAGCCAATACCTTTTTCTGCCAGCGTGTGATCTTGCTCTACTAGGGATAGAAATTTACTTTGTTTGGCACGTAGTTCGATATCTTCAGCGCTGATTGATTTTTTCTCTCCTAATTTAGACAACTTGTCATTGATTCGTACGCTCATTTCGTTACGAAGAGGGAGGGCGGCTTCGTTTGTGCTGCCTAATATTGATGCTTCTTCATACCGTTGGCAAAGTTTGCCCAGAGTTGTCCGTCTGTCAAAAATCTTTTCGCCTGATAGTACTTCTGCTTTTGTGCCGATATTTGCAGAAGGATTCCAATTTTTTGCATCGAGCGGTGTCTCTAGATAATTCAGCTGCTTGTATGTTGCGTCAACTACTGCTTTGTCTTTTGTGTAAGTAAGCAGGTCATTCTTTATTGATGTATGCAGGTCGTTAAACAATTGCTTTGAAAGTTGATAATCGCCGCTTCGGTGTCGTGTGAGCTCAATTGCCGCATTTCGTTCTGTTTTTTCCATTTGAGCCACTGCTTCTTTAAATGGCTCCTGGTTTTTGAGCATGGCACTGTGTTTTTCCCACCACTTCAAGTCGGCACGCTCAGTAGCTGGACGCTTTGCGTAGTTCTTATCCATTGCCCACGCTCCGCCGCCTATTCCTGCGCCAAGGGTCGCTCCGAGCGCGCTGCTGCCAATCACAATTTCAGGAAGATGATCTTTTGCTTCTTGTTTTGAAATAAGCTGGACTGAGCTGTTGGAATCAATATTGAAGTTTCTTGTTTGTTGAACAGGCACAGATTTTTCAAATGGGCTACTTCTGAGCTGCAGCTCCGTGTCTCTGTTTTGGGCGTTGCAGTTAGCCAGGCAGCTGAGTAAGCTATTCGATTCTTGGTCTTGGGCTACCTTAACTTTCACCGCATCTAGCATATTTGATCTCCTAATCTGATCGTGAACTTATACTTTTCGATTTATGCGCCGCAATAAATCTAAGCCAATGCGAAGATGATATAGATTAAGTCGGAGCTCCAATATGCGTAGCTTTGGCCGGGGGATGGGAAATTCACCAGAGTGTTTCTATAGTTGAGCAGCGGAAAGTCCCTGCTGGCCAATACCTTAAAGCCGAAACAAGAATTTGTTTGTTTCACTTGGGTTTATAATGATTCGACTTGGAACTCGGGTCTTAGCAAATGAATACTCCGACAAGCTGGCGCAAATCTCCATTTGAAAGTGGCAATAAATACCGTGTTTTGCACGATTTCAAAGCATTAAGAGATAACTTCAAAGTCGATGAAGTGCTGGTTTATACAAAGGACGTTTATAGCATCTATGACAGTTGCACCGGTTATTTGTTTGAAGATGCAAATGGAGCTACGCGAGTCTGGGATGTTTATGATGACGATGATTTAGACCGTTGGGCAGAGCATTTTGTTCTACTAGGCGACAAGGTCTGAATTAAATGTTTTCGCGCTGCTCTTTGTTTAAGCTTCTTCGTCAGTGTCGGCGGCTTTAAAGTTGCTATTATCTGAGGCTTGCAATTTGTAGCCTACTCCATAGACAGATGCAACTGCACAGCCGCTGCCTTCTATCTCGATCTTCTTTCTTAAGCGCTTTATACAAGTGCGAAGCGCCTGCGGTGTGCCGTCTGAGTTAGCTGGCCAGACTCTTTCAATCAGAACTTCGGCAGAGAAAACCTCATCTGGTTGTTTCATCAAAAATTCAAGCAGGCTGAATTCTCGGGCAAGTAATTCAACGTCTTTACCGGCAATTTGTAATTTGAATGTCGAAGGGCATAGACTAAGACCGCAGTATTTAAGCTCTTTGTTTTCTTCTTGCGGAAATCTTCTCAGCAAGGCTCTCACGCGAGCGATTAGTTCTTTGGGATTGAATGGTTTTGTCAAATAATCATCTGCGCCGGTGTCGAGTCCGACTTTTTTGTCTGCTACATCATCGCGGCCTGTTAAGAACAAAATCGGAGCCTTGCCACCGCTGTTGCGATATTTTTCGCAAATTTGTATTCCGGATACACCAGGTAATCCCCAGTCGAGAATTAGCAAGTCGTAGCTGTAAAGTTGTATTCGAGCTAAGCCTTCTGTGCCTGTCACAACTGACTCGACCACGAATTTTTCCATTTCAAGAAGGTCGCAAAGTGTTGTGCCAACTGCCAGGTCGTCTTCAACAACTAGAATCTTCGACATCAAGCACCTCTATACAAGAAAATCTGCTTAGCTAATGCAAAACAAGAATCTCTGCCTTTGCCGCGCAGATATTTTATCATCGTTTAACTAGCTTTTATTGAAGTATGCCCAAATTCCTGGGTCTCTGAAGCAGCGCGCTTCGACTGCAAGCTGGGCTTGAGTTTTATTGCGGTCGAAATGGCAGAGCTGGCTTTACTGTATTGATTGCGGCCGCAGTCTTTAGAATCTTAGCCGCCAATTCTTGATTCATTCCGCTTCCGCTAAGCAATCGTCGCAGAATTGAAACATTGCTTGAGGCTGACGGCAGGGAGAATTCTGCGCTGTAAATAGTATGCTTGTTTAAAACGGTCTTTTGCAACTGTCGATAAGCAATCTGTTTTACGCGGCTTGATGCAAAGCCATGTGCACTGTCTGTCACAATAAATTCTCTGCCCGGAGGTATTTCGATCGAATCAGAGCCGTCCGTCAACTTTACGCTTGCTTGATGTTCATCGTGCAAATTGAGAATCACTGTGTTGCCGTCCTTGCTTATCAATAAGACGACAGATCCAGGCGACAGCTGCAATGAGAGTGCACCAATCTTGATTTCGATGGAATCATTGGGGGCAAGCATTAGTGTCCCGTTTCCAATTACTAGTGTTTTGTTGTTGTTGTCGTTAGCATTGAAACCTGCACCGCTGGTGGTATTTGCGATTGTTGTGGCTGAGAGTCCATTTGCTCTTAATGAATCTAGTGTTGCTTTATCAAAAACGATATTGCCTCTAAGGAAAATGCCTCCGTTGTCAGGCTCCCCATTGTTTGGACCTGCTTGCCCTTTTTGTTTACCGCCGCCAATTTCAGCAATGTCACGATTTAGAGTGTCCGTAGGGACTCGGGTTGAAAGACCAAGACTGGCTCCCTGTTGAGCATTGAAAAGTCCGCTTAGATCTACTTTTAGTACCGTGGCGGTGAGCACCGCGGGAGTCGGTGTAGGCGTAGGAGGTTTTGGGAAACAAGTATCACACGGGGTCGCCAGTACAATGTTTCCGATAGACTTAACCGAAATTTGGATTGGGTTTGCGACCAGATGACCAACGCTTACCGTTGAGCCCGCGTGAACTGTGCCAGAGCCAGTCAATGCAAGTGCGGTGCAAAGAGGCACATTGAACGATATTGTGCCTGTTTTATCGCTTAAATCTCTTGCTGATATGACACCGTCAATGGTGTCAAGC
This sequence comes from uncultured Candidatus Obscuribacterales bacterium, assembly GCA_964546815.1. Lineage (GTDB taxonomy): Bacteria > Cyanobacteriota > Vampirovibrionia > Obscuribacterales > Obscuribacteraceae > JAIEPM01. The sequence goes on from CAZJLR010000063.1 coordinate 7,305, forward strand.
ATGAAATTGCCGTTAGAGTTTAGTGTAATGTCGCCGCCTTTGCCTGTTCCACCGTCAGCGTTGATCGAAAATCCTCCAATAACACTGGTCTTAGGTGCAGAGGATATGGCAATCTTACCACCGTCTATGCCACCGCTGGCGGTGATGTTCCCCAGTGTGCCGCTGCCTCCTGCGATGGCACCAAAAGCGAAATCATTTGAGCTTGAATCAACCATGATTATGTTGCCGCCATTGCCAGTCGCGCTTGAGGCGTCAATGCTGCAATTGTTCGCGTTGAATCCGGACAATATCAAGCCTGTTCCAGATATTAGGGCTAGCCCTCCATTGCCGCTAGTGGCGCTGACATCGATGTAGTTCCCGCTGACTGTTGAAGCGGCTAAGGCAAATGTTTTGCCACCTTTTGCGCCATTTGTGCCGTTGTCGTCCACGTTGCCAAATGAAAGAACGGCTTCGCTGAGCAATGATATTTGTCCTGCAGAATTACCCGCACCGTTGCCAGTGGCACTAACGTTGGCCACAGTCACGTTTCCGTTTGAAGCTGCGTTAATTGTACCGGCGTTATTTCCATTGGCGAAAATGTTGCCGACATTAAGCGAAGCTCTCGCTACCAGGGCTATTGAGCCGTTTTCGCCGTTTGCAGAGACGTTATTTGCTTGCAATGTCGATGCACCAGTTACACTGATGCTGCCCGCATTGATTCCGCTTGCAGAAATATCTCCGGTGCTGATTGCAGAATTTGCAGTCAATGAAATCTTGCCCTTGTTTCCGTCAGCTGAGATATCTCCACTGTTTATGGCGCCGGCCACTAGCAGAGCGATGCTGCCTGCGCTGTTGCCGTTGGCACTTATGGTGCCGGTCTTGAGATCGCTGCCTGTGAAAATAGTTATGCTGCCGTTATTGCCGTTGCTTGAAATGTTTTTAGTGTTAATCGCAGCTGCAGCCAGAATTAAGACATTGCCGCCATTGATTCCGTTTGCGCTTAATGCCTGTGTATTCAAATTTCCTGCAGAAAGAATGACAAGCTTGCCTGCTGTTCCGGCGTTGCTAGTGTTTATGTCATTTGTAATTGTAATTGAGTGGTCATTGCTGAGGGAAAAACTTGCTACATTTGGGCTAACTGGTATGCAAGTTAAGTCGCTTCCTACATTTTGCAGCGATACGTTGCCCGCTGATGAAAACGCGATAGTGCTGCTTACTGTTTTTAGATTTATATTGCCCAGGTTGTTAGTTAGAAGTATCGACGGACTAATTAGGAAATAGTCTGCAGGGTTCTCGGTTATATTGCCTGTGCCGCTTGCCGTGAGAACAGTTGCTAAGCTCGCATTGACTGCTGCTCCTATGGTGACATTGCTATTTGTTCCGCCGGCGATCAATGTAACCGAAGGCGCATTTATTGTGCCTGCCGTCGTGATACTACTGTCTGCTAGCTTGCCGCTTTGTACCAGGAAAATCAATCCGGCGGAAGAGTTGTTTATTGTGAGCGGGCCGTCCTGCAGGACTATGACACTGCCTGTGCCAGCAGTGTTGGCAGTGAGTTGGCCTGTCGCAGTATAGACAAAGATGTTGCCTGTGCCGGAGACCAAATTGAGGGCTGGTGATGTTATTCTTGGAGTTGTGACTCCAAGTTGAGCCACTATGCTGCCACAGCCTGGCGCGGTGAATACTGCCGGATGGTCGGCATTTATGTTGGCGCCGATTGTAATATCGCTTCCAGATTGGCTGCTTACTTGTAGATTTCCGCCTTGCACGTTTAGTGTGCCGGTTAGAATTCCGCTGCTATTGAAATTGACAGACCCGAATAGCGGAGCAATCTTTACTATTCCATTGTTTGATTTCAGCGCAGCGCTTCCCAGGCTGTCTACCTGCAAGTTAAGAGAGCCCAATGAGGATAGCGTAATTTGGTTATTTGGATTGCTGCCAGTTGACTCTAGTGACGAAGCATTGGCTAAAGCAATTTGTCCGGTTACAGCAAAAACGTTGAGATTGGCTGAGCTTTTCAAAGTGGTATTGCTATCAATGAAACAATTGAAGCAGCCAATTGAAGTGTTTGCAGCATCAAAAATCATTGTTGTTGCAGCCGCACCTGAACTACTAAAATGTATGTCACCCAGGTTGAGGAAAGTTATGATGCCGTTTGGAGCAGCTATAGTAGCCGTGCCTCCGGCGCTGCCGACTATACTTTGTGTGTTGAACAAAACCCCTGCTGCCTGGCCGGCACCGCCACTTACTGTTTGATTTAACCCAGCGCTAAATATTGTAGTTGGAGCATTAACCACAACTAGCGGTATCAGCCCTTGGCTGACTAGGCTGCCCGTGCCGGACAATGTCAGAGACGATGCTGCTGAATTCAGCACAATACCAGTGCTCGAAATTACTTGACCATTATTGTTGAACCCGTCGCTGGTAATAAACACCGAGTTAGCTGTCAGTGTTTGCGATGGCCCGATTGAGATAGTGCCGCTAGAGCTTTTTAGTGCAACTCCTAAGCCTCCAACACTGCTATTTTGAACTGTAAAATCAGCTGCGCTGCTCACTGATGCGCTAGAACCGGCATGGATGCTCAGCAAACCTGTGCCAATGGCGATTGAAGGACCAAAGAGGAAATTGCCCACAGCACCCTGGTCTGTATTTAGATTGTAGGACTGTGCATTCAATATGCCATTGTTGTAATACCGTGTAATGTCGCCTCTACCGCTTGCGCTCAGTGTGATTGTTCCTGCCTGGATATCACCATTAATATCTATCGTGCCGTTATTTAAGGTCGATAAATTGAATTCTTTTGTTGCGCCTGCATTGGAATTCAAAATCTCGATTGTATTTCCGTTAAATCGGTTCTTGTCACCGACGTCAATCAGCTTTACGGCTCCGCCTGTGCTGTTTGCGCTAAGGCTCGATGCCGAAATGTTTATTGCCGATGTGCCGATATTTCCCAATACTGAACTGAATACTAACGAATCTGCCGTCAGTAATGCTGTGTTGACATTTTGTGTTATGTTGCCGTTTCCAGTAACGCTGATATTAGCGTTATTGTTTATGGAAATCTTTCCGTCTAAATTGATATTGCCATTGTTTGTAGCCGTCAAATTCAGGTTGCGAGCATTGATTGCACCCTGGATTTCTATATCGCCATTGGCAGTGATACTTAAGTTGCCGTTGCTGCTTAGTTTGCCGCTGCTGTTGACGAGTACAACTGGGCTTGATTGATTTGAGTTCACGTTGAGCACACCATCACTGGCTTGGCTGCCGGTAAATTGATGAGTGCCGCTAACTATTAATTGCTTTGTGGTGCTGCTTGCATTCAGAGTGTAATTGATTTGATCTGCTGAGCTAAATCCCTTGAGTGATACCACGACTCCGGGCACGATGTTTTCTGCAGTCAGCTGGATATTGTTGCCTGCATCGTGAAATAGATTGCTGGGCGAAAGAATTGCGTTTCCGGTTAATACGCCATTTACGTAAACCAGCTTGCCACCGGCGTGCCCATCTGATTGCAACGTTTGTATTTGAGACACGACTGCGGCATTACTCAAGTCGAGGCTGGTCAATGGAATGTCCGGGGCGCGAAGTCCAAGAGAAGCTATTAATGTGCCACCATTTAATACTATGCTGCTGGCTGCTAAAGCTCCGCTGTTAAATCCGATGAGTCCATGACTTGAAATCAAGTTGTTTGTCGGGGCGTTAGCCGTGATGCTGTTGTTACCGTACAAAATGAAACCGCTTAGCTTTGTTTCTTGTACGTTAGTCGGAGTACTTCCTGCCACTGGTACATAATTGTTGCCGATGAATATTTGCACCTGGCCGAGTACCAAAGCAGATGTGGTTGCAGTGAGAATTGCATTACTGTCGATTACGATAGTGCCTGTGTTGGTATCTTGCGTGTTTATCTGGAGGTTGCCTTCGTTAGCTAAAACAATTCCATTGGGCAATATGCGCACATGGCTCGCTGAGCTTGGGTTTTGTCCAGCCGTAATAGTCACAGATCCATTTAAGGCAATCGCGTATTTGATGTCGATACTTTGGTCGCTCAAAATAGTGATAGATCCCAGTGATCTGATGTCGTCAGAACTGCTGATGTTGCCGGTGCTTTTTACTGAAAAAACACTACCGGCTGATGAATCGCCGATGTTTACGTTGCCAGTGTTTGAGATATATACACTGCCGTTTCCGCTGGCATTGCCTGTGACTGTTTGAGCTGAGGTCAAAACCGGCGCTGCCGCTGTGCCTACGTTGCCTGTTCCTGATTCCAAATCTACAGATGCTGCAACAATAGGAGCGGCGTTGTTGTAAACGATGTTTCCAGAACCGCCCGCCGAGAACTTAACTGCAGTGTTTCCTGCCTGGCTCAGTAATCCATTTATGATTAGATTGCCGTTGTTGTTTGTGCTCAATATAAAATTACTGCCGTTGCCGGCAGATGAGTCTAATAAAGTCAACTGACCATTGGCGCTTACTGCGGCTCCGATTCCGTTAATTTGCAATGTCGGCGTGTTGACGAAAATGTTGCTGCCGCTGCGCGCTGTGCCACTTCCGACGGAGCCTGCTGCAGCGGTCAAAGTAATTAAAGTGGCGCTGAGAACGCCACTTGTTCTGCTGATTTCCTTGGCTGAATATAAGCTCAAGTCAGAGTTGGAGATTATGTCTGAATTCAAAACTATGCCGGCGCTGCCTTGCTTTGTTGTTGTTAGGATCAGTGCATTTGGAGCTATCGGATTAATGGTGTTTTGAATTTTTGCGTTTACATTTATGCCACCCTGCCCGGTCAATGTCATTGGTCCATTGTTGCCAGTGAGTGTACCGTTGATAGTGAGTGCGCCTGCTTTGGCGTTTATGTTGGTGGCACCATTGCTGCTGTTTATTTGCCCAAGCACAATTGCTTTTTGGGCACTGGTGATGTTGACGCTAGAGCCGCTGCCTTGCACCGTTCCGTTCAATGAATTAACGTCGACGTTAATAGCATTTCCTGCGGCATTGAATATTATTCCTTTAGAGCCGCTAAGTATGCCATTTCCTGAGTTGGGTATTGTAATTGCACCGGCGCTGCTGCCTTGAAAGCTCAGTTGACCTTGTTTGGCACTTATTTGAGAGCCCGACCCCAGGGTGACTACGAGCGGCGCCGCTGGGGTGTTTGTGTCTATCGAAATATTGTTGCTGCTTGCTTTGAGTAGGGCGTTTGCTCCAATCGTCGTTGCTGCTGTTTTGATTGAAACCCCGGGTACCGAGAAATTGCTTTCTGGAATTTGAGTGAAGCCGGAGGCGTTATTGAACACTACATTGAATGAACCAGCTCCACTGGCCGGCGCCTGGTAAGAGCCTATTTGAATGCCGCCGCTTTGCGCCGTAGAACCAACTATTACCGTTGCTGATGTAATTTGACCAAAAGAAAATTCGCTTACTTGGAATTGTCCGGCACCGCCAGTGACACCAATGGAAACGTTGTTGCTAAATGGTTGCAAGGTAACAGTGTTTTGGGCCTTGATAGGAACCGCAAGTGTTATCTTGTCGGAGGCAAGTGTTATTGAGCCGCCAGACTGAATTCCAAATCCATTTGTGTATGGGAGTCCACCACCTATAAATGTATTTGCCCCTGCGCTTGTGTCGCTGTAGTTGAAATCTTGCGAAGTAAATGTATTGAAAATTCCGGCTAGTGCGGCGCTATTTTGAATGAACGCTGAACCGTTTTTGGCCGTTACGCTCAGGTCTGCGGCGTTGACTATGACTGGGCTACCGGCTGAGCCGATATTGCCTGTGGCGCTGCTGAATAGTGCGTATCCAGTTGTAACTGGCCCCTGAAGACTTAGAGTTGAGTTTGAATTTATTGCAACCAAACCAATGCTGTTGCTGATTCGCGTGCTGAGAATACCTGCAGATACGGCGCCGGTTCCGCTTTGTCCGTTAAGTGCGTCGAGATAGATAAGACCACCAGTGGTGCCCAGATTGACTGAATTTTGGCTTGAAGGAGCCGTGAGTAGAATGCTTCCACCAGTATTAGAACGGTTGGCTCCGATGACAATAACATTGTTTTGCAAGCTGCTGCTACTTTGTCCTGCACCAAAAATTATGTGTGCACCATTGGCTCCAATAGTGGCTCCCGCTGGAGACTTGGACGCAATTATGTCTCCGGAAGAAATCGCCACGAAATCTTGGGTGCCTGGCGTATAAGTCGAGCCGCTAGCGAACAAATTGTTTAATCCAGGAACGTTAATCGAGCCACCGCCCAGGTTAATCTGGCTGAGATCAAGTTTTCCGCTAAGATTTTGTGCAATGATTACTGCATTTGTTTGAGTAATGCTGCCAGCAACACTGAGTCCGTTGCCGCTGTATGTTCCGACGGGAGTGTTTGACTGGCGCGGTTTGGTCAGCACGAGCTGACCGCTGCCTGCACCTGTAATAAGTGAAACAGAGCTACCCAATACTGAGTTGCCGACTTGTATTGTACTTCCCTCTGCCACCACATCTGATGTGCCAAATGATTTGATACCAAAGGCGCCAGGGTTTCCATTGTCAGCATACGAAAAGGGGTTGCAACAAGCTCCAGAGCCTCCTGCACCACCTGGGCCCTGGATGAATCCATTGCCGCCGTTGCCGCCATTTCCGCCTGCACCTGAGCTGATACCAGAGCTGCCACCATTACCGCCGCGCCCTCCTCTGCCGCCGACGCCACCATTTGAGCTGATTGAGCCTGCGACTTTTATATCTCCGCCTGCGAGCAAAGACAATGATGCTGCGCTGCCTGCGTTGCCCCCTGATCCGCCAGGCTGTCCGTTTCTTCCGTTGACGCTGCCAGCGCCGCCACCGCCGCCAAAACCACCCGTGCCGCCGTCGCCACCGATCGTAGATGCACGGACTGCGACTGTTAATGTCGTGCCGGCGAAAACGCCTATCGAACCTGCATTGCCCCCATCTCCCCCAGGAGCACCAGGCACTCCGACTGCCCCTGAGGCTGCGCCACCACCACCACTGCCGCCACCACCGCCGGTGCCGCCTTTTCCGCCAATAGTTATAAGATTGTTTGTGAAAAATGTTGAGCCAGCTGTTATGTTCAAAAAGCCGCTGTCGCCGCCTCTTCCCGCATTCGCGGGTGAGCCGCCGCCGCCCGGGCTCGTCGCTCCACCACCGCCTCCGCCCCTGCCGCCGTCTCCGCCCAGTCCGCCTTCAGACCTTATATTCTGTGCAGAGAGTTTGTTGCCGGCGGTCAGGGTGATGTTGCCTGATCGGCCACCCCTGCCTCCTGCAGCACCGTTCCCTGCGCCCGAAGAGTTAATAACGCTGTCGCCGCCACTTCCCGCATGACCTCCGTCACCACCTTTTCCGCCCAGGCTGAAAATGTCTGAAAAAGCCATTAATGCAGTGGCGCCCAAAATGCTTATGTTGCCACCAGAGCCTCCTGGACCACCCAGACCACCGCGACCGCCATTGCCACCTTGGGAGCTGCCAAATGAGCCTCCCTGCCCAACCCCACCGTCGCCGCCCTGGCCGCCTCTGCTCACGACCGGACCCGAGATGTTCACCGCTGCGCTGGATGAACTTAAGCTGATTGCCCCTGCGTTGCCTCCGACGCCGGCATTGCCGCCGACACCACCTGCACCACCTCTGGCGAATACGCTGCCGTTGGGATTCCCTCCGCGCCCTCCATTTGCGCCACTTCCTCCGAAAACTGCAATTTGACCGCCAAAAACAATGTTGTTAACTGCCTGGATATCAATTCCGGCGGCGTTGCCACCAGATCCGCCATCGCCGCCTCGCCCACCCGAACCGCCATTAGCTACTGTAGTTGAGCCGCCGTTGGCACCGAAGAATCCTGGGGAGCCATTGCCAGCTATTGAGGTGATAGAAATCAAATTTACTGTATTGCCTGCGATAAGGCTTATTTGCGCAGTGTCACCACCCGCGCCACCGCTACCGCCCTGTCCACCGTCTCCGCTTGATACACCATTGCCGCCGTTGCCTGCACTAGCACCAAGTCCGCCGTCACCGGCTCTTGCTGAGATTACACCAGTAGATATTGCATTGCTGCCATTAATGTTGATTGTCCCGAGCGATCCGCCTTTTCCTCCAGAACCTCCCGTGGCACCAATGCCACCCACGAAACCGTTGCCACCGCTCCCTGCGGATGCTCCATGACCCGCGTTTCCGCCAAGTAAGTTGATGTTTGCCGTGGAAATAGAGCCGCTGCCACTTTGAATTATGATGTTGCCTGCGTTTCCTGCGTTTGCTCCATTGCCACCCGCGCTCGCCGGATGAAGTAATGGGTTTGTCGCTCCGCCGCCATCGCCGCCTTTTCCGCCAGATCCACCGGTGCCGCCCACAACACTGAGCGTTCCTAAAAGTGATACTGATGTATTTCCATTTATTGACAAAGAACCTGTGCTACCGCCAAGCCCGCCTTTTGAGCCATTGCCGCCACCACCGCCAGTGGCGCCGCTGCCACCGTTGCCTGCGTTGCCTCCAGAGCCGCCTGCTCCACCCTGCAAATTTAGAGTACCGTTGATAGACAGATCTGTACCTGCTGTAAGGCTAAAGTTACCAGCGTTTCCTCCGTCTCCACCGATGCCGCCGTCTCCTCCGTTGCCACCTGAGACGCCCGGTTTTGTGTCTGATGCGCCTGTGCCGCCTGCACCGCCAAGGCCTCCAACTGCGCTCAAAGTGCTGTCTACAGTTATTGATGTTTTTGCTTGAACTTGAATATCGCCTGCGATGCCGCCGGCACCGCCATTTCCTGCTGAGCCTGCATCCTGGACTACAATGGCGACTGCGTTTTGACCGCCATTGCCGCCAATGCCACCAAAACCTCCGGCTAAACTTATGCTTTGAACTTTGACTGATGATGTATTAGACAAAAGGCTGATGTTACCCGCATTGCCTCCTGTTCCTGCGTTTCCGCCTTTGGCGCCGAGTCCGCCTAAGCTTACGCCGAATCCGGCTGCGCCACCATTCCTGCCATTACCGCCATTGCCGGCTGAGGACGATACAGACAAAAGGCTGATAGAACCGGAAGCCTGCACGTCTATCGCAGCAGTTGCTGTAACGGTGCTGCCCCCTGCACCGGCGTTTCCGGCGTTGCCGCCATTGCCGCCGCGAGGAATTGCTACAGTTGCGTCGCCACCATTGCCACCGCCACCCGAGTCGCCGCCTGCACCAGCCTTAACGTTGACTGCAGCAGTGTCGATAATATTGCCGTTGCTGGCTAAAAGTTTAATACCAGCGGCGACTCCGCCTTTGCCTCCATCTGCGCCAGCAGCGCCGTCTCCGGCCCGAGAAAAAAGTGCCAGGTAAATTGTGCCGCCTGAGCCGCCATTACCGCCAGAGCCCCCACTTCCGCTCGTGGAAGAGAGTTGACCTGAAATTCTGAGATCGCCGTTTGATGTTGTGAGGTTGATGCTGTTGCTGTTTCCTCCCGCTGCACCCAAACCTGCTGCACCACCATCGCCTGCTTCTTGTATTCCTAATCCGCCACTGTTTCCGCTTCCTCCGGCACCGCCACTGCCTGCAGCCGAAATGACTCCTGCAATGCTCAGCCCGTGCGTGCAACTTATGTTGATCGGGGCGCTTATATCACCGCCTAAACCACCTGCGCCACCGGCACCCCCGTTTCCTGCGACTCCAAATACGTTGAGTTTGTTTGCAGAGCCGCCACCTTGGCCGCCATTGGAGCCGCTGCCACCATTACCCGCGAAGAAACTAAAGTCTGCTGCATTCAAAGAATCTGATTGAATGGTTATTCCATTGTTAGTGCCGCCACTGCCGCCGGCACCGCCATTGCCGCCTGTGCCGGTGCTATTTTTTAATTGAGCGTATGCGTAAACGTTTCCGCCGTCATTGCCTCTGCCACCATTGCCGCCAGCCCCGGCCCAGGCAGCTATTGTCCCTGAAATTGAGCTTGCTCCGCTGGTTGTAATGCTAATTGCTGCAGAGTTGCCGCCCTTGCCGCCAGCACCACCTGAGCCACCATTGCCAGCGTTTGTGAAAGCATTACCTATGCTGTAAATGGCGCCGCCGCTGCTTCCATCGCCACCGTTTCCGCCTCCTCCTGCAATTAGGGTCATCCCCTGAGCGTTGAGTGAGTCGGCTTTTAGCGTAATTAATCCGCTGTTTCCGCCGTCGCCACCCTGGCCACCGCTTCCTCCATCGCCTGCGTGAGCCCCTACAGCTCCTGCTACTATGTCACCGCCGCTACCGGAACCTCCGCCATTGCCGCCTTTTCCACCCTGACTGCTGATTGAGCCTAATTGAAGGGAAGAATTGACATTCATATCAATATTGCCGCCGAAGCCGCCGGAGCCGCCGGTGCCACCGGAGGCTCCGCGACCTGCATTGAAAAGCGGTGCTGAGTTACGTCCCATGCCACCACTGCCCGCATTGCCGGCGTCACCGCCATTGATATTTATTGATGAGAATGTGCCACTTTTGCCCAGTACCGTAATTAAGCTGCCAGAGCCGCCTATGCCGCCGTTCCCGCCGACGCCTCCATCACCAGCGGTGAGACCGCCGTCGGCGCCAGCGCCTGCTGTGCCCCCGGCACCACCAGTGCCAGTGATTGCGCCTACTTGCATTGCCTGGCCCGATAGCGTTATTTTCCCGCCGCTGCCGCCTGTACCACCCACGCCACCAACGCCGCCATTGCCACCGTTGCCGCCAGCCCCACCTGCGCCGCCGGAACCGGCATTCGCTCCCATGCCGCCGCTGTTATAAATGCCGTTTATAACCAGGGTGTCGCTGGCTAAGATGTCGATATCGCCGCCCTGTCCGCCTCGTCCGCCTGCTCCTCCTGCACCCCCGTCGCGCGGATTAAGCAGGAAATCGCCAAATTTGCCTGCTCCGCCAAGCCCTCCGTTTCCGCCTTTTGCTATCAGCAGTCCTATCTGCGAGCTTGAGCCCAATGTCATATTGATGGCTCCGCCTTGACCGCCAGCGCCGCCGGCGCCACCGGCGTTGCCGAAATTGGGTCCAGCGGCTCCATTGCCGCCATTGCCGCCAATTGTCGTTATGTCTCCTGTGCTAAGAGTTCCGCCTGGTCGCAGTGTGATAGCACCGCCAGCGCCGCCTGCTGCACCAGCACCGCCGCCGGTGCCATTCGCGCCGTTGCTTCCTGTCGCATTAATAGCACCAGTGATTATGTTTCCTTCGGCGACGATGCTTATATCTCCACCGTTTTGTCCTGATGTTGTTGCAGCCCCCGAACTTGTAATCGACCCGATGCTTGTGTTGCCTGCCGATAAGCCTGCAGTGCCTTTGCTCGATTGAAGTGAAATGTTATTTCCATTGGTAAGTAGTGAGACGGATGAAAGATTGATGTTGCCGCCGGCTTTACTGTTGCCGGTGATCGTATAACTGCATTGTGCGCAGCTGACTGGGCTTGGCTGGCCCAGAGGCAAGAAAGTCACTCCGGCGTTTAAGCTGATTTGCCCGCCTTTTCCGCTGTTTGAACTTGCATTAATGGTAGTTGCGGCGCCTGTGTAATTTATATCGCCACCAGAAAGAACAACGAAGTCGCTACCACCAGTGTTGAACAGATTGCTAAAGCCATTCAGGTTGATTGGCACGCCATTTGCTTGAGAATAAATGATAGGGTCGCCGGCAAGGTTTAGGCTGTTTATTGTCAAACCACCTGAGATTGTGCCGATGTCTAGAGTGCCACCCGTGACGTTGACACTACCGGTGATGCTATCGGTGTTTATCACAATTGATGAAATTGGGCTGCCGGAAAAGACATTCAACTCTTTGCTCAATAATGCCCCGCCGAGCACTGAAATGTCTGTATTGATTTGAGTTGATAATAAATTGCCGATGTTTATTTGTCCGTTCAGTGCCTCAATTCGACCCGCAGCGTTGTTCAAAACGATGTTTTGTAGCAATTGGGTATTAATGTTGACGTTGCTGTTGATTGAGCTGATTAGACCTGTGTTTGTAATTAGGCCAGAAGCCGCAGAAAGATTTACGGAGTTTGTAGCTTGAAGTACAGGCACGTTGCCAATTGCAGAAGCTGGAAGTGCATTGCTTATATAACCCCCAGCATTGAGTGAAAGATTGCCGGAGCTGACGATTGACCCTGCATTCACAATATTGTTGACTGCGTTTAGCACAAGGTTTAAGTGCGAAACTGCTGGGCTGATGCTGCTTAATGTGCCTGCAGGCAATGCCGAAGAAAAAAGCGAGCCCTGTTGATTTGTTATGTTGAATGCAGTAAAAGTGGCCGTATTGACCAGTGGGTTTGTTGAAATAGCAAAGAGTTGACCGCTATTTGTAATATTGCCGCTCAGTTGGAGAGTTGACTGTTTGCCAAAGTCAAGAATGACTGTTTGTCCGGCGGCTATTGAAAGCGAGCTGCCATTAAATTGAGCTGCATCAATAATTTGGGCTGAGCCAGTTGCTGTTAGATTTTGAGCTCTTGTTGGCGCAGATTGCGCCGCGCCATGCAGATTGCTGGGACTCAGGGGGATTGATTGTGCTGAGCAAGGTGTTGAGCTGAGAAGTAAAGACGTGGCCAATAGCAGTAGATTAGTTCTGCGAATGTTTTTCATGCAACGAGTTTCCTGGGGCTGTTATCAGCTTGAGCAATAAGCTGATGATTCTTTGTTTTTAGCGCACAGCCAATCAGCAAGATTAAATTCAAGATGTTGGCCCACGTCTACGTGAGCTCGATTAGATGCTCAGGCATTCTATAAATATATCATTATAAGTTTTATACCAGATGAATTCTGCCGCGCCCTATTTTGAAAATATGGCAAGTTCTTGCTATTCGCACGATAGTGCCGAGGCGTTTTAAGTTGAACACTGTGCAAGCGAAAGTACGTTCATGTCTGGGTCTTTGAACCAGGCAACTTTTGCGCCATCTGGAGATGTTTCAGTTTAGGTTTTAGGCTGGGAAGCGCTCAATAATTCTGCTGCCGGTAACGTGAAAATTGCTGCCGATGAAACTAAAAGTGCAGTGTCTTTTCTGTATGCCCGCAGCACTGCAAGCCGGTCTGTCGACCAGGCGCTGGGGCTGCCGGCGACTGCGCATAATGCTGCAAGTCCAAGCCGCCGTAAATTTTCGGACTTGTCCTCTCTCAAGAGATGCTCTACCTTTTCAAGATCTGCAAGCTCTGAATCGCGTCCTTGCTGATTGAATGTTTGAATGGCGGTTTGGATAATTCCAAAATGAAGCTGGCGATTATTATCTAGCTCTTTGAGTCTTTCATAAAACTCTAACCAGGGTAGAACAGAGCCCGAAAGTGAAAGCGAAAGTTCAAACAAATTCGGATTTCTGTCCAGAAAGGCGCAAATCTTTCGACAATCTTTTGCGAAAATTTCTCTTTGTCTAATAAAGCGAGCTTGGATGATCTGAATGTAGGTTCGCAGATTTCTGGGTAGTTCAACCAATGACTCAAGAAAAATATTGAGCACATCCATGCCTCTGCCTGCATATAAGGCTGCTGCGGTATCGCACGCGGCACGGCATTCGTCCTGAGCTTCAGACAAGATGCATGTTTTTAATGCCGATGCCAAAATTTGCTGAGGGTCTAGCATGGGAGACATCGAAATCTGGTTGAGTGTCTTAAGTCTGGTTTTTGGATCTGCGCAAGCTAATGCATCGTTGTATAGGTGCAGTAAACTTGCCCTGGCTGAAGTCGACAAAGACCATGCTGGAATGCGAATTGCAGTATCTACAAAAACCGGGTCACCGATGGCCACAGTCTTTCGCAAAATATTCCATGTTTCTTGTCGTTCTGGATAATTCCAGAGTGCGCGCAAGAGAGCACTGCGAACATCTCTGTGCAACTCGCTTGATTCAAGTTCTAACAACCAATCAAATGCTTGGGGTGTTTTTGTGTCGCCTGCAAGTCGCAGCAGCTCTTTGAATATTGTAATTTTCTTGCGCGGAACCTGTTTTATCAATTCTAGCGCCGTTTCCGGCTTCATTTGCAGCAATGCATAACGCAATGCATAAATTGCTTGAGTTGCTCGCTCGTCATTTAGACATGCAATCAAGAGCGGCGCAGCACAGCCGTTGTCAGTCTCAGCCATTTGTCTAATGCAAAAGTCTCTAAGCGCAATCTCTTTATTTTCGACTGAAGACAAGTTCTGGAGCACTTCAATGTCTGGTTCAGGTAAGAGGCAAAGTCGTCTAATTCCAAAAATGCGGTCGCCATAATTAGATGAGGCTTGAATGGCGAGCTGACTCAGTTCGTGTGCGTATGTTTTTTGCTGTTTTTCTGTCCACTTGTGAAACCCTGTTTCAAATGCCGGAACCGTTCTGGTTTTGCCAGTGGAAAAACGTCCCTTGTACGAATTTTGTCCAAGATAAGGGGTAAGCAATGATTGTCGCTTTTCACTTAAGTGCTTATAGATCAGTGGTTTTGTTGCCCATGATTGGTCTAGCTTCAGCAGCTCTGGTACCAGCGAGTCAAACTCTTTCGGGAGCCATTCACTAAGTAGTCTGGCTGCTGATTCTGACGTGTAGGGTGCCTTTGCAGATTTGGCTAAATTGCGCAGCGCAGCAACAACTGGTTCACAACTTTCGAGTCTAAGTCTCAACCAATTTCCAAGCTGTACTATTTCACCTTCGCGTTCTTTTAATTCCCAGTAGTCGATAACTTCTTTTAGTATTACCGACAAATACTTTGCGTCATCATCAAGCAATCTGCATGGATGCGCTGTAATCATAGAAACGCTGCGATCGCGCAAAAGCTTTTTCAGGTGATCTCTCACCCAGCTCTTGTGAAAAGGGAAAAGTCTAAGCAGGCTTTTCCCAATAGCCGAGAGACTGCCATAGGATAGGTCTTGTGCACTCAGCGCATCTTCAATTAGAAGGTCTAATTGAGGCAGTGAGTTTTCTTTGAACATCGAAGGTGGAAGAAAGCTGAGTGCTGAAAGAAATTTTTCGCGCACAGGGTCTGGCTCATTCTTTCTTTGATGTAAAAGGTCTAGTGCTTCGCCAAGCTTATCTCGGTTGAATTTTAGAGAATAAACGAGTGCAAAAAACGCCTGTCCGCGACTATCAAGATCTGGATTGCTAATTGCGTCTTTAATTGAAGCTTTAAGTTCGTCAAATTCCAAAAGCCTCAGATAATTCATCTGAAGTTCTGGCTTAGTTGCAAGGTTTGCCAGAGATAAATTGATTTGTGCTTGCTGAATGCGTTGCTTCGCCGGTAAAAGCTCGATCAACGAAGCCGCGATTGCTCCATCTGCATTGCGCCAACTTTCGCTGCATTTTTCAAATACACTTGTCCTCAACGCAGGTGAAAGCCTGTCAAACTTACTTGTGATTGAGTTAGCAATTTGTCTTTGATTTGCAAGCTCTAAAACCGTTGCGTCGGGCAATTTAGATAATATAGGTCTGAAGTCTGCGCCACCATATTCTGCCTGTTTCTTCAAAGTGCTTACTATTTTTGCCGGGCGCAAATACATCAAATTCAATGGCACGATTTTTTGTGCAGCATATAAAGGCAAGAGTTCATCAATAAGTTCGATTGTGCTTTCGGGGCAAAACTCGCTTATCCATTTTGACGCTCCCCAAAACAAGCTGAAAAGACGTGGATCTTCCCGGCTGCAAGTCTTAGCATAATCCTTTAAGAACTGAACGCAAAGCTCTGGGTGAGCATATGCGAACCTGGTCGCGTCTGCAGAACTCATGCGTTCTTGTACTTCTGCCAGAGATTTTTTGACAAACTCAGTGCTACCAAAATAAACGAGGCTGTAAAGATCGTCATGATTTTCCTCTTTCAGTTTCTCAAGGAAGAGGTCAACCGTTGAGGCACGAGAGTTTTTCTTTAGTTGAGCCAGCAACTTTACTCGTTCGTTCTTTTTCGCTTCACTTAGAATGTTCAGTACAGCGCTGTCCTCGCAATATAGCATCGCAAGAGAGTTGCCTAGCTTTCGCAGCTTTTGTGAGGAGTCGCTGCAGAAATGCAAAATCATCGCTTTGTCTTTTGAAGTCCAGCAAGACATGAGCGCCAACTGCTTTTCGTAAAAGTGGCCCTTAGAAAGTTCTATTAAAAGTGATTTTGCATAATCGGCGCTTGCGGCATCTGCCGATATAGACTCTTTTCCAAGCTCAATTACTCGCCTGATGCGCTCGCTGTGATCAAGGCGCTCCATCCAGTCGAGAAATTTGCGCAGGGCAGCGCTTTGACTTTGTTTTCCCGCAGCATCGTTATTTTGCTGTTCTTTTTTCTTCTGAAAAAGATTCTTGAAAATGCTAAGTGGATCAAATTCTTCTTCTGTCACAAGTTTGCTCCAAGCGATGCTTTTGAAATTACTGGGTTGATTTGCTCGCTGCTGCTTTAGATTGATTTGCGATAGATATAAATTTCGGGGTGAACTCGATTTTTGTGACTTTGCGTTGTTTTTCGAGCCATGAGCCTAAGGCTTGTTGCAGTTTTGCCTGTGCTGCGATATTTTGCAGCTGTGGTTTAACTTCATCGAATTTATAATCACCGGGGCCTTCTTTCGCTGTCACTTTGTAGACATTGAATCCGAGCTCAGATTTAACGACTTGAGATAAGACTTCGCCTGCCTTCAGTTTGAACACTTCATCGCCAAGCGCTGGAATTATGTCTTTCTTTTCTGCCCAGCCCATATTGCCGCCGGTTTTCTTAGCTTGCGTTTCCGGATCATTCGAATTTTCATTAGCGAGTTTGGCGAAATCAGTGCCTCCCTTAGCTTGACCCAGAAGTATCAAAGCTTTCTGTTTCGATTGATCGAAAACTTGTGCTGACATTACTTCAAGTTCTTTGGGCGTTAGCTTTGGATTTTCTTTTAGGAGTTGGTGTTTGACACTCATCACCAGATTGCCAATGTCGTTTTCTGGACATGCGATCAATATAGTGCTGAGCTTGATTCTTTCACCGTGTTTTAGCTTCGACTTGTTTACTTCGTATAGCTTTTTGAGTTCGGCGTCACTTACTTTTGCCGATGCTTGAATTTTTTCCAGTTCTACTTTTGCAAGCTCTGCCTTGACCAATTCGTCACGCAATTCATCTGGTGACAATCCTGTTTGTTTTAGCATCGCATCATAATTTCTTGAGTGTTTAAAACTCAAGTATTGATTCATGGCTTTTTTCTCAGCGCCTTCTTTCTTCGCTACTTGCGCCATGATTTCGCGATTTACCAGGTCTGAAAGAAGAGTTTGTTCAATTAGTGCATTCGATGTTTTGAAAGCAAGACCTGTTCTAATAACTTCATCGTCAAATTGCTGTTCTGTTGTTTTTGATTCTTTCAAAAATGCTTGAAACTGTTTTGGGTCTTCGCCCTTTTGTTGATGGGCGGCTTCAAGTAGTTTTGTTTTCTCTTCAGGGCTGAGAGTGATGTTGAGCTGTTTTGCTTGTTCTAAAAGCTTTGCTTTGGTCGCGGGGTCTCTGACAATATTCTGGTTGTTTTGAATTTGTTGAATTCGCAGCATGCGCCTGTAGTCGCCGACTTTTATTTCGCTGCCATCAACTGAGCAAATTGCCACATCGGCCGGAAGGTCGTTGAGGTTGATATTTACCTTTACGTTTTTATCTTTGCCATCTTTTGAAGCAACAGCTGTGCCATCGGGCGGTGTTGTGCTGCTTGCGGAAGAACTACTTGTGTCGGTTGAAGTGGTACTAGAAGTGTTTGTGCTGCTGCCTGTGCCAGTATCAGTTGCTGTACTTATAGCAGTGCTGGTGCTTGTACTTGTAGCAGTGCTTGTACTTGTAGCAGTGCTTGTTTCTGTCGCTGTTTTTGATGTATCTGTTTTTACAGAGTCTACAGTTTTCTCTTTAGGGTTTGTGCATGCAGCCAGGCTAAGCAGCACAGTAGAAGCAATTAGACATTCTCTCATCGCTGATGTGACTTTCAAAACTGTTACTCCTGTTAGGATACTTTTTGCTGCTGATGGCTAACCATCGCAATGAGCAATTCTTCGAGCAGATTCAGTTGCTCAACTGGTTCTAAGCCTTCTGATTTCACCAAAATGTATGGTGTTGGGCCGAGCGCACCTGGTGAGCCTGGTTTGTATGTCGTGCGTTGAGCCAGGTGCTTAGGCAGTTTATTTTGCACCGGCAGCCACTGATTTAGTCTGTAGTTAACCATCATGCGCAAGCCGACCATATCGGGCTTAACCGCAAGAACATTGGCACGACTGGCAATGAGTCTTAATTTGACGATTTGTACAAGGTTGCGCACAGGGTCGGGAATTGGACCAAATCTGTCGCGCCATTCATCTGTAAGTATGAGCAATTCTCTTTCAGATCGAACATCAGCCAGACGTTTGTATTCGATGATTCTATGCTCGGCGTCTGGCACATATTCTTCCGGTAGGAAGGCGGTGACATTGATATCGATTTGAGTGTCTGCTTCTGCTGCAACCTGGCGACCTTGCAACTCCGAAACCGACTCGCCCAATAGTTTGCAATAAAGTTCAAAACCTACAGCCACCATGTGACCATGTTGTTCAGAACCTAAGATGTTGCCTACGCCACGAATTTCCATATCGCGAAGTGCAATTTGATAACCGCTGCCCAGCGTAGTGAATTCTCTAATTGCTTTCAGTCTGTTTTGTGCCTGGTCTGTCAAGATTTTTTCTGGACGATAGAGGCAATAACAATATGCTTGCAAATCAGATCGTCCGACCCGCCCTCTGATTTGGTACATCTGCGCCAAACCTAATTTGTCCGACTGGTCGATGATAATCGTGTTTGCGTTTGGAATGTCCAAACCAGACTCGATGATAGTTGTACATACAAGAATGTCTGCTTCGTGATTTGAAAATTCGAGCATGACATTTTCTAATTCGCGTTCTTGCATTTGACCGTGGCCGATAATGACTCTGGCTTCGGGAACAAGTTCTTTTAGTTCTAAAGCAATTCGCTCAATTGTTTCGACACGATTGTGCAGGAAAAACACCTGACCGCCGCGCTCTAACTCGTGCAATATGGCTGTGCGAACTAGCTGTGGACGATATTCGCCTACATATGTTTTTACCGGCGATCTATTTACTGGCGGCGTGTTGATGAGTGACATGTCGCGCACGCCTGTTAGAGCCATGTTGAGTGTACGTGGAATTGGAGTTGCAGACATGGTGAGAATATCAACCATGACTCTCAGTGCTTTGAGTTTTTCCTTGTGAGCAACGCCAAATCTGTGTTCTTCGTCTATCACCACAAGTCCGAGGTCTTTGAACACGATGTCTTTTTGCAAGAGGCGGTGAGTACCTACCACGATATCGCATCCGCCTGTAGCCAGTCTTGCTACGACTTCTTTTTGTTCTTTCGCTGTTCTAAAACGGCTAAGCAAGCCGATTTTGATTGGGTATGGTGCAAAGCGGTCTACAAGCGTGTTGAAGTGCTGTTGTGCCAGCACTGTAGTTGGCACCAGTACCACTGCTTGTCTGCCCGACATGACTGTTTTGAAAATAGAGCGAATTGCTACTTCTGTCTTTCCAAATCCCACGTCTCCGCAGATGAGGCGGTCCATCGGTTTGTGAGACTCCATGTCTTTCTTCACTTCTTCAATGGCTTGCCATTGATCTGGTGTTTCTTCAAATGGGAAAGCTTCTTCCATTTCATACTGCCATGGTGTATCAGGCAATGATTGGAAACCTTCTTGCTGTGCGCGAATTGCATAGAGGCGAACCAGTTCTTCGGCAATAGCCTGTACTGATTTTTTGACTTTGCGTTTTGTTGATTCCCAGTCGGCCCCGCCGAGTCTTGAAAGTTTTGGCGCAGAGTCTCCGCTGCCGCGATATCTGGACAGGAGGTTTATCTGGTCAACAGGCACGTAAAGTCTGTCGTCACCAGAATATTGAACAGCTAAATATTCACGAGTTTGATTGTCGTAAGCAATTCGTTGAACACCAATAAATTGCCCGATGCCATGCTTGAGGTGAACAACATAATCGTCTACTTTTAAATCAGATACGCTGGTAAAACGCTCATAGTTTTTCTCTGCAACCGGACGTCTATATGTAGTCGGCTTGCGCTTTTGTCCAAACAGCTCTGCGTCTGTTACCGAAATGAGTTTTACGTCTTCCAGGCGGAATCCGCCTACAAAACCGTGTCTGGTAATCCACACGCCTGGTGCTTGTGACTGCAACCATTCCTGGTTCAAGCCAGCGTTTGCTGCATTTGCGGGCAAGGGTTGCGATGGGTCTGCCGCCGACTCTTTGGCGATGTCGCCGATGAGCCCTGCTGTGTTTGTTCCATCTCGCGAAGCTGCCAGATAAACGGCTGGGCAATCCCATTCGTGTAAAAGCCCGAGAACACGTTGTGGCTGCTCGGTTGAAATGCTGATGCGATAGCCCTCAGCCTGCCAGGCTTTGATTTTTTCGACTATTTGTTTGAGCTGACTATTAAAGCGTTCTACGTTGTGGCAATCGAATTTAACTATGCTGCCTTGTTGGCTGCTTTCTTCATATGCTGCGCTTTCTACCCCAGGCATAGAGACGAGGTAAACACGCTGGCACTGTTGTGATTGCTCTGCAAATTCGGCCAGCGTAAGATGAAGTGGACGTGGCAATGGAAGCAATCTGCCAGACTGAACGCCTTCGGCATAAGTTTCTTCCATACGCTTTTCGTATGATTTGAGGCTCATCGAAACGCTGTCCCATTCGTCGAAAACGAATAGAGCGTTATCGGGCAGGTAGTTCATCAGAGTCCAAAATTCTTCATTGATGAACGAGCTGTAGTACTCTAATGATTCGGGGTAAGCCTTGGTCGCAAGTGCTTGCAAATCGCTTTCAAGCACTGCCGATAGTGTCTCTCTGGCAGCGTCGCTAAGTGCTTCAAGCGCTTTATCGCCGGCTTCGCGCAAAGATGCGATAACCTTTTCGCTGTTTTCCATGACAGCCCACCAGCGAGGCAGAATGTCTATTTCAGTGAGTTCTTCAATAGAACGTTGAGTGTCAATACTGAAATGTCTGATTGACTCAACTTCCTCGCCAAATAATTCAATGCGCACAGCCGGACCGCACGATGGATAGACATCTATGATGTCGCCTCTAGTGCTGAATTCGCCACGCAAAGTGACGATGCTTTCTTTGCCGTAGCCGAGTCTCACAAGCTCTAGCCGCAAGTCAGCAAGGTCGAGTTTGTCGCCTTTCTTGATTGTCAGCGTGTTGCTCTTTAGCGTCTTTCTGTCTAGCACTTTTTGCATAATTGCCCTGGCGGGCAAAACGACAATATAAGGCTCGTATGGTTCTCTTGTTATTTGCTGCAGAACTTCCATTTGTTGTGCAATGGTGTCTGGGCTATGCAAAACCTGCTCATAAGGTGAAACTTCACTGGCAGGATAGAGAAGAACCTTATAACGACTGAGGTTAGATAATTCCTGGTGATAACGCGCCGCATGGTTGTGGTCTGATGCCACAAGGAAAAACGGGCGGCGGATTTCATGGTGGAGTAAGGACAAAATCAAAGACTTTGCCGAATCTGAAAGCCCAGTGATATGCAATTCCTGTCTCGAAAACTTTGCAGTTTTAGACAGAATTTTTGCGTATTGCGGGCAATCCAAAAAATGCTGATGAAGCGCTTGCGCCAGTACGTTGTCACGCATAAATGATTGCCTGGAAAAGCTTGCCAATAGGCTCTAGGGGCCAACGTCTAATCCTATCACAGTGCGGGCACTGGCGCAAAAGACCCAACTCATCTGTTACTTTCATGGACATTTCGAGGCATCAAAGTGGCACTGACTGGGGTATGATGAATGAGTGGGCGTAAATGAAGAGCAATGATTACTATTCCAAAAGCTCAAATTGCTTTCCGTTCAATTAATACATTAGTTCTTTGCTGCTCTTTGCTAGTGGCTTCGCACTTTTGTATCTTGTCTGCTACAGCGTCTGACTATGCGGCGCCAGTGAGTCTTGCACTTAAAGAGGCTGGAAAACTTTACGATAGCGGACATTATGCTTCTGCAAAGATGCAATTCTATGAAGCCCTGCGCATGGAGCCAAATTGCCCCGATGCTTACAATGGTCTTGGCTTATGTGCCGCCAAAGAAGGGCGTATGGCCGAATCTGTCGAATGCTACAAAAAGGCGCTGCAATTAAAGCCTGATTTCTACAACAGTCTTTATAACCTTGCAAACAATTATTATATTCAGAACAATTATTCAGAGGCGATTTCGTTTTACTCTCAGGCTCTTGATGCAAGCAAAGGTAAGGGTGACGATCCCAAAGCAACAGCTGACCTGCTTTCTAGTCTTGCCACTGTGTACCGTGCCAGGTCGCGCACCTTGCAGGGTGACCCGCAACAGCAAGACATAAAGAGAGCTTTGAATTTTTACCATAAGGCTTTAGAGCGTTATCCCGACCATCCGCAGGCACATGCAATGCTGGGCAGCATGTACGCCGACGGCAAGCAATATTCGGCTGCAGAGCGTGAGCTGCGCACTGCGATTTCAATTCAACCTAAATATTCTTATGCCTATTACGTTTTAGGGCAGCTCTATTTGATGAAGAAAGAAGCGCCTGCGGCTCTTGTTGCTTTTCAAAACTCATTGAAATTTGAAAATGTGGCTGCTTACAAAGCCGAAACTGCCGCTGCTATCAAATCTATGGGCATTCCTTCAAATCAAGTTGACCATTTTGCATTGGGCTATGAGATGCTTCATGCCGGTAAATGGGATTCTGCCGCCACTGAATTTGAAGCTGCGGCCGCTACACCCTCCGAAATTAAGGCTGTGGCGTTAAACAACCTTGCGTATGCCAGATATAGGGCCGGCGATTTTGATTCTGCGCAGTCTAGTTTTGAGCGCGCAATCGCTGAAAAACCGCATGGTCAACCTGAGTTCTATTACAATTTGGGTGAAGTCTATTTGCGTGCAGGCAGTCTTGATAAAGCTCAAAAGGCTTTTCAAAACTGCATCGCAGAGGCGCATGGCAATCATTATTTAGCGCACAACGCGCTGGGTGTTGTATTGAAAGCGCGTGGTGATGCGAAAAAATCGGCTGCTGCTGACTTATACAAGGAAGCCCTTGGTCATTTTAGCCTGGCACTGATGCAATCTGGTGACGCTTTGACCGTGGTGCAATTCAACCGCGCATTGCTGCTTGAGCAAATCGGCCGAATTGATGAGGCTATTGAAAGTTACACCAAGTACATTCAATCGGCGCCAAGCGGCTTAAATGTTGCAGCCGCCAAAGAGAAGCTGGCGCATCTAAAACCGCATTGATTTTTGCCATCATCCTATTTAGCTCTGCACCACTAGCGGTGGCTGCTTGTTTTCGCAACGGTTTTCTTGCAGTTCGCCCGCGTTGTAAGTTTCCGGGGGGCGTACTCAGTCTTGAATGATATCTGCTATGTGAATGTCTCTGCCATGTGAATGTCTCTGCCATGTGAATGTCTCTGCCATGT
>CAZJLR010000063.1:30698-35160 GCA_964546815.1 uncultured Candidatus Obscuribacterales bacterium
CATGTGAATGTCTCTGCCATGTGAATGTCTCTGCCATGTGAATGTCTCTGCCATGTGAATGTCTCTGCCATGCGAATGTCTCTGCCATGCGAATGTCTTTGCCATCTGAATGTCTCCGCCATTTGAATGTCTCCGCTTTTGGGAGCGATGCCTTCGAAGAACATTAAATGACCTGCTTTAGCTTAGAGGCAGTTAAAAATTCCTGAAAGCTAGTCTTGATGGGTATTTATACTGATGATATCGAAGCTTATTTGTGGTCAAAACGCAAAAATGTAGATCATCGTTAAGCATTCAAATGACATCTTGGTGACAATGTAGTAAATTAGACTAGAGGGTTGCCCGTGGCGCCTATGTCTAGATGCGCCCCGGCGCAAGGTGATGCTATGAGTTTGCATGAAACAATAGATCGCAAAGAGCAATTTGAGCAAGTTCTCGAATGTTCGCTTGCCACTTCGAAAAATGCGCAATTGGCACCAAAAACAAAACAACGTGTAGCCGTTTGTATGAGTGGTGGCGTTGATAGCAGTGCTACTGCCTTGCTTTTGCAGCAGCAAGGCTATGACATTGTTGGCGTCACCGGATGGCTCATCAAGTCTGGCAGCAAGTGCTGTGATACAGGCATGATTGATGCTGCGCGCGTTTGCGAGCAGCTCGGCATTGAGCATCATGCGGTAGATTTGCGCGCACTTTTCAAAAGCGAAATTATCGACAGTTTTCCCGAATCATATGCAAAAGCCAGAACGCCGCTGCCTTGCAGTGAGTGCAACACGCTTATCAAATGGGGCGCATTGCTCAATTACAGCCTCAAGCATCTTGATGCAGATTTTATTGCCACCGGTCATTATGCGCGAGTAGTGCGTGACGAAAATGGCGTTAGATTGGCGCGTTCAGCTGACCCCAAGAAAGATCAGTCATACGTTCTTTGGGGTCTGACAAATGAGCAGCTTCAACGAACAATGTTGCCGCTGGGCGATTTCAACAAAGATCAAATTCGTGAAATAGCCAGTTCTGGCAATTTAGTTACAGCCAAGCGCAAAGATAGCCAAGATCTCTGTTTTATTCCTGAGGGCAGCACCACTCAAGAATATCTGGCCCTTTACCTTGAAATTCGGCCCGGCCCCATAATGCACATCGAGACGGGCGAAACTCTCGGTACTCACCAGGGTACTCATAATTTCACCATAGGTCAGCGCAAAGGAATTGGTGTTGCCTATTCGGAGCCGCTTTATGTGTGCTCGATTGACCCTGACACCAACATTATATATGTCGGTTCGAAAGAGTCTTTGTTGCGACAAGAACTTACTGCATCGCAAGTAAATTGGATTTTGCCCGAGACTCCAAAAGAGCCTTTTGAAGCGCTAGCTAAAATACGTTACAACAGCCCGGTAGAGCGAGCGATGGTTTATCCTTTGCCTGATGCGCGGGTTAAAGTTGTGTTTGAGCAGCCACAGCCGGCAATTACGGCTGGGCAGGTCTTGGGTATTTACGATATGACAGACACTTATATTCTCGGTGGTGGCTGGATTGACTAGCCTTCTGCTGAGTCTATCTTTAGCTTGAGAATTAAGCTCTTGATTAGTCTGCCAAATCACATTCAGTCCCCCTTAAACAGTCGTTTATAGCATTGCAAACCCCTATCAATTGATAGGTCTTGGTAATCATTGAGATATGCGATAGGGAGATTTGCGTCATCTAATATAGGCCTATATAATTCACTTAGCTGCTGGCTTGCCGTTGATTGTCGAAAAGTCCAGTGCACGCAGTTTGCTTCAGGGTTGGGGCGGCAATGGTATCGAGAAATTTCCTAGGCTTTTCTGTTTCTCTTGCAATCGGTTTGAGCGCTGCTTCAGCCTTTTGGTCAGAGTTATTGCCTGGTGCTAACAACCTGGCAGCATCAGCCAGGTCGCGACATCATTCGGCTGCGAATACTGCTCACAGCAGTCACAGCAGCGGTCACCATCATTCTACTGCGACAGCCTCACACCATGGCACCGCCCATAGTTCTGCGCATTCTCATCATTTGAGTGGCAAACAACACAAAGCAAGCGCCGGCAAATCTAAGCATGTAGCTGTTGTGCACAAAGACAAGCATGCTTATGCGCTCGATTTCTTCATGATGAAAGCGCCAGATTTCGACAGAACTCCCTTTTCAGAAGAAATGGCATCAAAAATACAAGATGCCTTCTCTCGTGGTATCGCAGATGATGCTGATGCTTCAAAACTAGTTCGAGCTGGGGTCTTCCATTTCCATCCTTTGTCCGGCGGTATTTTCAATCGTCGTGAAGCTGTGAAATATATCGTTTTGCACTCAACTGAAACTGGCATTCCAGTGCCAGGCAAAAATGTCATTAACGGCTGGAATTCAATGGGGCGTCGTCACCCTGGTGCTCAGTTTGTAGTTGATCGTGACGGCACAATTTACCTTGCGGTCGACCCTGACCTTGGCACGGTGCATGTCAACATTTTCAAAACACTTCCAGGCATCAATAACGATAATTCAATCGGTATTGAGATGAACCATACGGGGCGGCAAGATTATCCTGCGCCGCAGCGCGCCGCGACAATCAAGTTGCTTACTTACTTGCAACATCGATTTAAGGTGAGCAGTGAAAATGTGATTACTCATCGTTATGCTCAACAGGGCGATCACACAGACCCTGTAAATTTCGATCTCGACAATTTCTTGTCTACAAAAGAAGATTTCCGCACGAAGGCTCTGGCATTAAAGAGAAGTATTTCTCCTGCGCCAGTTGATGAAGAAACCGAAGATGATGCTCCGCTTGCTTCGGTGTATGTTTCCATTCACGGACAAATTACATTGCCTGGCTTGAGTCTTAACAATGGCGCCAAGCAACAAGCGAGCTCAGCGCTTGCCGCCAAGCAACAAGCGAGCTCAGCGCTTACCGCCCAGCAACAAGCAAGCTCAGCGCTTGCCGCCAAGCAACAAGCAAGCTCAGCGCTTGCCGCCAAGCAACAAGCGAGCTCAGCGCTTACCGCCCAGCAACAAGCAAGCTCAACGCTTGCCGCCCAGCAACAAGCTAGACCATCACTTGCCGCCCAGCCGACAGTAAATGAAGCGGCTTCACGCACAAGCTCTGTTGTTGGAACCGTGGCGCCTTTGTCATCTCTTGAGCAGCCCATTCCGATGCCACGCGGTACTTTCGTGGCCGGCGGTCCTTTGAGACCGGGCAGCTCTCCTGCTAGCGAAGACAAAATAGGTCGCTGATTTAGCGGTTAAGCAATTTGGGCTCGGCTTCGTCCAGCCATTTTAGTTCAAGTTGAAACATCTGGATGCACAGGTCAACCATCAATCGCCCTGCTACTGTCATTGCGCCTGTGGCTCCGCCGAAATTTGCAAATGTGATTTCTTCTTTTTCCAGTTGCTCTTGTAAAAATTCGCGACGTTTGGCTATGACCTTTTTTAACGCAGGTTTTGGCAATTGGGCCGAAAGGGCTAACCATGTTTGAAATGGAGGGGCTGGGCGTTGTGTTGCCCAATCTTCATTTGAAAGACTCTCTTCCAGCGCTTCGCTGCCGCGCTTGTTGATGGCGTATTTCGTTCTTTCTGGACCTAACGATGAATCTGTATCCCTCACCGTGCTGATTAACTTAAGTGCCGAAAGTTTGTTGAGTGAATAATATACTTGCGGGCGCGATATGGCCGCCCAATCTTGCACGTCGCGATTTTCCAGTTCTGTTACCAGTTGGTAGCCGTGCATGGCTTCTTCTGACAAGAGGCTGAGAACAACTAGATCGGGCAGAGTCGGCTTTGTCGTTCGTTTATTTGTCATTGCTGTTCTTTTCTCTTCTGACTCCAGTACCACCAGTTTTTCTCAACTTCAGGTAGTTGTGGATTTTGTGCCTGGGCAACCGCACAACGCAACACATCGAGCACGCAAATATCTTGGGGACTGCCCGAGAGTATTGATAGTTGTTGGTAGAGTTTTTCGGGATTGCTTTTGCTCAAATCGTCAACTGTGTTAATGCCAAGCGCTGCGAAGTCTTTCAGGCAAGCTTTTCCCACGCCTTGCAAATCCTTCAGGAGCCTATGTTCCTCTATCATCCGAATTAACCTCAATCGGTCTAGTCTAATTTAGACTAGAGTTTAGCAGATCAAAAGAATTGCCTTCAATCAATCTAGTCTAAATTAGACTAGGCGGTAGCAGATCAAAAGAATTGCCTTCAATCAATCTAGTCTAAATTAGACTAGGCGGTAGCAGATCAAAAGAATTGCCCCCAATCGCTCTAGTCTAAATTAGACCAGGCTGTAGCAGAGCAAAAGAATTGCCCCCAATCGCTCTAGTCTAAATTAGACTAGGCTGTAGCAGAGCAAAAGAATTGCCTTCAATCGATCTAGTCTAAATTAGACCAGGCTGTAGCAGAGCAAAAGAATTGCCCCCAATCGCTCTAGTCTAAATTAGACTAGGCTGTAGCAGAGCAAAAGAATTGCCCCAATCGAACT
>CAZJLR010000064.1:0-34546 GCA_964546815.1 uncultured Candidatus Obscuribacterales bacterium
TGATTCGGCTCCATTTTAGTTCGCCAGCAGTATCCATGGCGTCGCCCCTACAATAGGGGGATGCTGATTGCAGTGGGATGAGTTACAATGATTTTTCGGGTGGCTAATGGCGTTGGTGGCACTATGGCTAAAAATTGGTTTGAAGTTCCGCGCAAAGGGATTTATTCGGCACTCAGTCTTATACTCATCTGTTCGTCAACAGTGCAAGCTGGAGTTGCTCCTCGTAATAAAGTACATGCGCAAAAGCATTCAAGCCATGTCAGCCTGGCAAACGGTTCAAAGCATGCAAGGCATCTTAGCCAGTTAAGCCATACAAATCATGGAAAGAATGCGCGTCATTCAGCCCGCGTTTTTGCTGTCACTGGTACTTCAAAGCGCGTAGAACAAAGTCCTCCGCTTGCTGAAATGGAAGGCTATGTCATTCAAGATGCGTCCGGCAAAATAATTCAAAGTAGTAATGCGAACGAGAAATTTAACCCGGCAAGCACCTTAAAGCTTGCCACCGCGCTTTTAGCATTGCGTCGATATGGTCCTGAAACCGTTTTGTCCACGCGACTTACATATTCCGGCCAAATTGACAAAGATGGGCAGCTAGATGGTGATTTATTTCTTGTCGGTGGCAATCCATTATTTAAGCGGGGCATGGCGCAGAAATTTGCTAAAGAATTGAATGACAAAGGAATTCGCTCTGTCAAAGGCAATATATATGTAAGTTCCGATTTGAGATTTGATAACTCATCAGGTTTGGACGCTGGTCAAAAAATCAAAACACTCTGGGAGTCAGCTCCGGTTAGGTATTCACGTAAGAGAAAGCAAAATATAGCGACAGGTCCTAGAGTTGCAATTGCAGGCGAAGTTCAAGTTGGTGACGCCAAAGCTGATTCACTTGAAGTTTGCACGCAAGTGACACCAAAGATGAAATCACTGTTGAAGCTAATGCTTTGCTATTCGATAAATGGCATTGCTGATGAGCTGGGCAATATGATGGGAGGTCCGCAAAATCTCAATAAATTCGTTGTAAATTCAATACATGTTGATAGCAACGATGCTTCATTTTCTTCTTGCAGCGGTCTTGGTATAAATCGTATAACACCGCTGGCGATGGCAAAAATTATTACTGCTTTGAGAGCAGACCTCAAGTTGCACCATTACGATTTGACTGACATTCTGCCAGTCGCCGGAGTCGACGCCGGAACACTTGAAAAACGCTTTACCGCCCCAGATCGCAGTGGAACTGTAGTTGCGAAAACCGGCACGCTTATTCAAACTGACTCTGGTGTGAGTGCCTTAGCCGGTGAGATGAAAACAAAAAATGACGGGCCTTTGACATTCGTAATTTTCGAGCAACACGGCAGCGTCATGAAATTTGTAAAACGCCAAGAAGAAATTGTTTTGAAAACTCAAGATGAGCACGGTGGGCCCGACAAGTTGGTGTATGAACCTGTAGACCTGTCATTCTTTGACTAGCATCAACTTCTTTCTTGTCTATCCTGACCAAGATACACATACAAATAAAGAAGGGACCGGGTCGTGGGTGGTACCGGTCCCTCTTTATTCTTTTGCGTGTCCCCGCAAAATCGTTTTAAGACAATAGTCCTGCCAGTGACTGGCGCATGCATTGTTCTTTGCTTTCAACCAGGCTTATGCCGCTGCGAGCAACCTGGTGCCAAACCAATTCTTCTGAGTGTTTTGAGATATGAACTAGTTGTGCGCGCGCATCAGAGAAATCGCCGATTGCGCTGAGTGCCATCGCGAGAAAATATCTCGCTGTCCAATTCTCAGGATAATGCAGGCATATTTTTTCAAAAGTTTCTGTAGCCGCTAAGAACTCTCTGTTTGAAAATGCGTTGATAGCTTCATCAAGCAAAGTTGATAAGTCGTAAAATCTGCTCATTTTCGTAATCCGTTTCGTTCACCCACTCTATGAGAATAGGCGACAAAAATGAAACCGGGGTGAAAATTACATGAACTTACCGTGAAGTCAGCAAAATCAGTAGTTTGACCGATCTAAAGTGTCATTTTGATTGACTGTTCAGGCTTCGGCTGAGCACAGCACTTGCGCGCTGCTTTCTTCGGAGCTTTCATCCAAGACAGGGTGGGCAAAGAGGTCATATGGTTTTGCCTCGCTCACTTTTACTTTGATAATGTCGCCGAGACAGTTGTGATCGAGTTCGTCAGGATAGACGTATACAGTGTTATCGATTTGTGGGGCGTCCCACTGGCTGCGTCCGAAATAGAGCTGTTTTACTTCGTCAAATCCTTCGATTAACACATCAATTTCAGTGCCCAGCAATTTCTGATTTCGCTCATTAGATATTGCGTGCTGTGTTTCCATTATGCGATTGCGGCGTATTTTCTTTGTTTTTTGCGCAATCTGATTTTTCATATTACCGCTTGGTACCTCGGTTTGACGCGAGTAGGCAAAAACACCAAGCCTGTCGAATTTTGTTTCTTTGATGAAATTGTGCAGGTGTTCGAATTGCTCGTCTGTTTCACCGGGAAAACCGACGATGAAAGTTGAGCGAATCGCAGCTTCAGGCAGAACTTCTCTGATTAGCTTGACGCATTTTTCAGGATTTAGCGGTCGCGCCATTGCGCTGAGAACTTCAGGGTGACTGTGTTGCAGCGGTATATCAACGTACTTCACTACTTTCGGCAAACGCGCCATCGTTTCAAGCAACTTGCGGTTTGTTTCTGTTGGGTAGAAATACATGATGCGAATCCACTTCAATCCTTCGATTTCATGGAGTGCTTCAAGCAGCTCGGGCAGTGCCATACGACCCAGTGTGTCGAGTCCGTAATAGCTTGAATCTTGTGATACTAGAATTATTTCTTGCGTGCCTGATGCAACCAAAATTTTTGCTTCTTGCACCAGCGAGTCAATCGAGCGCGATCTAAACTTGCCGCGCAACATGGGGATGATGCAGAAAGTACAGGCGTGGTCGCAGCCTTCGGCTATTTTCAAATAAGCAGATGCGCCAACCGATGTTGAAACACGCGGCATAACCTCATCGACGTGGTCGTTTGGCACAGGAGAAATTTGCACAATGCGCAAGCTTGAATCGGCCACAATTGCTTTGGCAATATCGACAATTTTGTGGATGTCGCCAGTGCCGACAACAGCCCTTGCTTCCGGCAGTTCGTCGAGCAGCTCGTCTTTGAAATGTTGCGCAAGACAGCCGGCAATAATGAGTTGTTTGCCATCAGTTGCCAGGTCAACAATATTGCGCACCGACTCGCGACGCGCATCTTCAATGAATGAACATGTGTTGATCAGGCAGATGTCTGCTTCATCGTTGTCGAAAGTCAGGTCGAATCCGGCTTCTTTGAGCAAGCCGAGCATGACTTCGGTGTCGGTTTGGTTCTTTGGACAACCAAGCGAAACCACCCCGAATTTGGGGGTATTCAACATAAAGCAAGCCTCCTGGCTGGTGTACTCCAGCCGGTGGCCGGAGCTTAGTCTGGGTCGAGTCTGCCTTCGGAGTAGCGCGCGGGGGCTTCCCGTGTGGCTCCGCTGTCATAACGTTTTGGCTCAGCCTGACGTTGACGTGGCGCTTCGGTATTGACGCGTTTAGGGCGACGGACAACTGCCATTGGTCTGACAACCGATGAAGTTGCGGTGCCTGTGCCGGTTGACGAAGCGGTGCTTCCTGTCGCTGCTACTGTTGGCGCTGTGCTTCCAGCTGCAGAGATGAATTGACGCTCGCTAACCTTTCCGGGCAAACCGAAGGTCTCAATTTTACCGCCTTTCTCTACTGACAAGCTACCCCCGTCACCGGCTCTGACGATCAATCCTTGCGGATCTTCAAAATCGCGGCGGTCACCTTGTTCAAGATAGCCAGTGAAAATGCTTTCGCCATCACTAATCTTCTTTACTTCCACCCAGACGTGCCGTGTGGCAGACAGGGTGAGCTTTTGAGAGGTGTCTTGCGGTGCAACTTGCTGCGCAGGTTGAGCAGGCTGGTTGGGCAGTGGTGCTGCTGGAGCCATGTGCTTCGTAGCGTCGCGAAGCGAGGCTATAGAAGGATCTGCCTGGTTTGCCATATTGCTTTGTTGTGCATTTATGAACCAGGTGATGGTGCCAACGACGCCAACGATAATAATTGAGTTGAACAACCACAGTTTATAAGTGGGTGTTGAGACTCTTGGCTTCGACTTGGAGGCATACTCACTAGTCGCGTAATACGGCGCTGCGGAGGCATTTGCGTTTTTCTTGCCATTGCCGGAACCGCCGTCAATATGTCTGCGATATTCATCAGCGAGCACTTGACCATCTAGTCCAATGCACTCTGCATAACGCTTGATAAATCCAAAGATAAAAACTGGCTCAGGAAGGTCTTCTGTGTCACCTTCCTCAACAGATTGAAGATGGTTAAGAGGAATCTTCGTGCGTTCGTACACTTGCACAAGGGTGAGCCCCTGGGCTTCGCGTGCCGATTTCAATCTTTGTCCTATGTTTGCTAACGACATCGTATCGTCAGTCCGCTCGCTATTTTTTGGGGAAAAGTAACCCGACTTCATCATCAGTCAAATATCGCCATGATCCTGAGGGTATCAAGCCCAATTGTAACCTACCTATCCCCAGCCTGCGCAAGCGAACTACTGCATATCCAAAATGCGAACACATCCGCCTAATCTGGCGATTGCGCCCTTCGGTGATAGAAATTTCAAAATCACTATAAGAATTATTTCGCGACTGTAGCTTAACTTTAGCTGGAAGAGTCATTCCGTCATCCAACATGATGCCTTTGGACATACTGCGGAGATGGGCATCCGTAACGGTACCTCGCACCCTTATCTCGTAAAGTTTGGGCAAGTGCATCGATGGATGAGTAAGTCTTTGAGCCAGTTCTCCGTCATTTGTCAAAATCAACAAACCTTCGGAGTACATGTCAAGTCGCCCAACCGGGCGAAGCGAACGCAAATTTGGCGGTAGCAAATCGATAACTGTAGTGCGTCCGTCTTGATCTGACATGGTCGTGACGACGCCGGCCGGTTTGTTGAGCGCTACATATATATGATGGCCAAAGGAAAGCTTATTCCCTTCAACTATCAGTTCGTCGTATTCCGGGTCTATCTGCAAGCTGAAGTCAGTCGCAAGTTTGCCGTTGACTCTTACTTTGCCTGCCGCGATAAGCTCATCGGCTTTGCGACGAGCACAATAACCGGTGCGGGCGATAGCTTGATTTAGGCGCATCCAAATTACATGTGTTGGGCAGATTCTGGTTCCAGGTCTTGGACGCTGACTTTGCCTGGCTTACCGCTTATTTCTGAGATTTTTTGGGTTAGCTGGTCGCGTGTTTCCTGAAACTGCTGTGTGGCTTGCTTGAGCACTGCGTCGCCTTTCGATTGAAAGTCTTGCATTGCTTGCTGACCGCGGTCTTTGAAGTCTGAAATTGAAGAGCCGGCTTGTTTGTACAGCTCATCAGAATTGTCTTGCAGGTCTTTTCTCAACTCGCGACCGGACTTTGGTGCAAATAGAATTCCGCCGACGAAGCCGAGCACGCCGCCAAGCAGCAACCCTTCTAAAAATTTAGTGCTTGAGTTCGACATTTTTTCGCTCCCTGTTCATTGGTATAGATTTTGATTCTGCCTTCTTTTCTTCCTGTCCAGAGAAATAGGCTTTCAATCCGGCAAGTAAGCCGTGGCTTGCTACTGTTGATTCTTTCTTGGCTGAGCCCACCAGGTGCGAGACGTTGCCGGTGAGTTCTTCGGCCTTGTTGCCGACTTCTGACACGCGCTGTGCCGTGAGTGAACGAATCTGATTGACGCCGTCCATGACGCCCCGAAGTTCATCCAGCGTTGGAGGTACTTCTTTGTTGATCGTATCAGATAGTCTTTGTATAGAAGAAAGCGTATCTACTCCCTGACGCAATAAAGGCATCACTGAGCTGACAAGCAAGACTGCGGCCACTGCCAGGAAAATCAAGGCAACAACGACTGCAACGTTTACCACCGTGGTTGGGTCCACTGTGAATCCTCAGTTGTGTTGGAACGGCAATACGGATGAGCTGCTGTAATCGAGCTCTTCACGTTTTTTAGCAGCTGCAAGTTTGCCTGCGGCAACTGCGCGCTTTACGCGCATAGATTGCTCTTCTACGGCTAACTGAGCGTAATTTACACCCGAAGCGTATAGATCGAGTGTGTCGTCCATAAGTTCGCTAACTCTTTCTGGCACTGACCTTGCGGTTTCTTTGATGTCGCCACGAAATTCTTTGCCAGATTTTGGTGCAGTCAAAAGACCCACCGTGACGCCACCTACCGCGCCGATCAGGAGCCCGAATATCCAGGCACCAAGCCCGAAGCCTGAGTCTGAATCTCGCTCAAAGGAACATGATTTGCCCATTGCTTTTCTCCTTACAACACTGGAGTATCGCCGAAAATTCTATGAAGCGAGCTCCTCAACGGAGTATAGCATTAGCAGCGCCCATCCGTCCTGCGGCTCCATAGCGGCTGCCAGCCTATATTAAGCAACTTGACTGAGAAAAATAGAAGCCGAAAATTAAACCTTGCAGCCTAGATACTATTTGCTGTTTGATTTCACGGCAGATTTTTTCTGCACTGAAATGGCAAGTAGTCTTTCAGCAACCATGTCGAGCAGATGGTCGGCGATGGCGCGTTTTGGCATGCGGGGCAGGTTTTCGCGTTGACCTTCAGCTGTCAGAATGACCACTGCGTTATAGTCGCTGCCGAAGCCGATGTCTGGCACTGTAATGTCATTGCCAAGAATGATGTCTAAATGCTTTCGTTTTAGCTTTTGCTGAGTATTGTTGAGCAATCCCTCAGACTCTGCTGCAAAGCCGACAATTACCTGGTCTTTGCGCTTAACTTGACCCAGCAAGTCTAAAATATCTGGGTTTTTTGTCAGCTCGAGAACAAGGTCTTCGGACTCGGTTTTTTTGATTTTTTGTTTAGACACAACAATCGGACGATAGTCTGCCACGGCTGCAGTCATTACAAGTGCGTCGCAAGTGTCGAATTCGGTTTCGACTGCATCTTGCATGTCTTGCGCTGTTTCAACAACAACCACTGAATAGTTTCGTTCAACCTGAACCGTTGAAACTAGCGTCACTTCGGCTCCGCGAGCGTGTGCGGCGTCTGCAACTGCGATGCCCATTTTTCCAGATGAGCGGTTGCCAATAAAGCGCACGGGGTCGATTGGTTCTCTGGTTCCACCGGCGGTGACTAGAATGTGCTTGCCGGTGAGTGTGCTGCGAGTTTGCAAGCGCGAGATGACTTGCGCGACTAATGATTCGACTGCGGCCATTTTTCCGGGACCCCAATCGCCGCAAGCAAGCTCGCCGATGTCCGGCGGCAAAATTTCATAACGAAATCTGTGTTGCAAAATGCCCAAATTGTATTGTGTGGCAGGGTGTTCAAGCATGTTTGGGTTCATCGCTGGTGCAATGAAAACCTGGCTCTGGCTTGCAAGAACCATGGTGGTGAGCAACTCATCGCATATACCAGTGGCTAATTTTGCAATTGTATTGGCAGTTGCCGGTGCTATGAGAATCAGGTCAGCTTTCTGGGCTAACTGAATATGCTCTGGTTTCCAATTTCCGTCACCATACTGATGAACGTGAACCGGGTTGCGGGTTAAAGTTTGCAATGACAGTGGCGTTATGAACTCTGTGGCATTAGGTGTCATCACCGCATGCACGTCGCCGCCGGCTTTTCTGAGCTTGGATGCTATGTCGCAAGCCTTGTAAGCCGCAATGCCTCCAGACACACCTAAAATTATTGTCCGGTTTTTAAGAGGTAAGTCTTCACAATCGTCAAATAAATCTGGCGAAGCGTCTTCCGATGACATTGCTCTGTCCTCTCAAGTTGAAATGGTTACAATCATCTATTATCTACTGAAATACCGTATAAAAGCCAGGATTCTGCGCGTGTTCAGGGTAAAATTTCTAGCTGTCGCCTGAGTCTTCCACCTGGCAAGGATGCTTCATGAAGTACTATGTAACAACTGCTATTGACTACGCAAACGCAGCTCCTCACATTGGGCACGCATACGAGAAAATTGCGGCAGATGTGGTGGCGCGTTATCAGCGCCTTCTGGGGAAAGACGTATTCTTTCTAACCGGCACCGATGAGCATGGCATCAAGGTTGAGAAAGCTGCAGCTGCTGCTGGACTTTCGCCCAAAGAATTTGTCGATGGCATTGCGGGCAAGTTTCAAGACGCCTGGAAGCGTCTTTTGATATCAAACGACTATTTCATTCGCACCACCGAAGAGCGCCACATGAAAGTGGTGCAAGAAGTTTTCCGCAAAATGAAAGCCAAAGGCGATGTCTACAAAGGCAGCTACAAAGGTTTGTATTGCGAAGGCTGCGAAGATTTTTGGAGAGAGCGCGACCTCAAAGACGGCAAGTGCCCCAACCACCAGCGCGAGCCACGCGTCGTTGAAGAAGAAAATTATTTTTTCAAATTGACTAAGTACAAAGAGCCGCTCAAAAAATGGTTGAGCAGCGAAGAAGGGCATGTAAAGCCTGACGGACGCCGGCTTGAAGTTTTGAATCAGCTTGAAGATCCTGAACTTGGTGATTTCAGTTGCACGCGATCACGCGGCTCGCTTACATGGGGAATTCCTGTTCCTGACGAGCCCGACCAGGTTATTTATGTTTGGATTGACGCACTTACTAATTACATCACCGGCGCCGGCTATTTAACTGATGAAGAGTCATGGAAAAAATATTGGCCGGCAGACCTTCATTTGATTGGAAAAGACATCACTAAATTCCATGCCATTTACTGGCCGGCAATGCTTATGTCAATTGACGTCGAATTGCCAAATCTTGTATTCGGACATGGCTTCATCACTGTTGAAGGACAGAAGATGAGCAAGTCTCTGGGCAATGTTCTTGACCCTGTTTATTTGACTGAAACATATCCCGCTGATGCAATTCGCTATTTCCTGTTTGAAGCAAACACATTCGACCAGGATGGTGATTTCTCTAGAATAGATATGAAAAACAAGGTGAATAGCCACTTAGCCAACGGGTTGGGCAATTTGCTCAACCGTGCCGTTAGCTTGCTAGATCGCAATTTTGAAAGCAAAGTTCCTGAATACAAAATGGACTTAGGCATGCTTTCGGCAACAGTCGAAAACAGCAAAAAATATCACGAGTACATGGCCGATTTTGAATTCGCAAAAGCTATCAAAATAGTTTTTGAAGGAATAGTCGATGAGGCTAACAAATACGTAAACGATCAAAAGCCATGGGCATTGTTCAAAGAAGGCAAGAAAGAAGAAGGTGGTGCTGTGCTTGCAACAGTGCTTACGATGCTCAAGCGCGCTTCACTTCTTTTGGCTCCGTTTACTCCGGAATTGTCCCGGAAAATTTGGGACCAACTTGGTTTTGACATGCCACTCGATGCGGTGCATGTAGATACACCTGCTTATGAAGACAAGGTGCCGGCCGGTCAGGTAGTACGGAATAAAGGACCGGTGTTTTTGCGAATTGAAGAAGAAGGCGAAGAAAAGCCTGACGGAAAGAAATCAAAGTAATTAGTCACTGCTCAAGGAGACAGGCATGAAAATTCTTCTAGCGACCGACGGATCTGCAAACGCAGAAGCGGCACTGGATGTGGTGTTATACAGACCATGGGAAGACGGCACACAAGTGCGAGTTGTCTGTGTCGTAGAACCACTGAATGAGCAAATCAATAAAATGGTTGGCCTTTTCGGACTTGCAAAGTCGGCTGTTGAAGCGCAAAAGCGATATCTCGAGCAGACTCAAGAATTACTGAACAACTACGTTGCGAAGCTTGGTGCCAAATTTGGTGCCGACAAAGTTAGTGCAAACATAATGCACGGACGACCGAAAGAGATGATAGTTGAAGAAGCTAACACCTGGGGCGCCACCACTATAGTTCTCGGTGCGCATGGACGCAATGCCACAGGTGAGTTTTTGTTTGGTACTGTGCCGGAATATGTAATTTCGCACGCTAAGTGTTCTGTGGAAATTCTCAGAGCTGCAAGCCCCAGCACTATGGTTACTGAAATTGAACGCAACCAACCAATAGAAGAAGACAAATATCTTTTAGCATTAGATGACTCCGAATGTTCTGCAGTCACGCTAAACAAAGTATTGTCACGCAAATGGCCGGTGAAGCCATTCTTCAAAGTTATCAGCGTAGTCGAGCCACTGCCGTTTCAGGCTTACACCGGGCTCGGACCATGGGAAGGAGCAGGCTCTGAAGAGTACGTCGCTCTGGTAAACAAAACGTTTGAAGCCGAGAAAAATGTAGCCAAAGGTGTCGTGGAAAATGCGGTGATCAAGCTGCAGCAAAAATTCGATGATGCCACCGTAACTGGTGAAGTACTTGAAGGCTATGCTAAAGACATAATTCTATCTACCTGCAAAGACTGGCCCGCAGATCTCGTTATCTTGGGCTCGCACGGACGAGGCGGGGTCATGGAATTCGTTCTGGGCAGCGTGAGCAAAGCTTCTGCCATCCACGCACCATGCTCAGTATTGGTAGTTAGAGCGCCTAACAATTAATAGCTGGTCCTTCTTTTTTACGGGCGACCAATAGGATACTGCTGGCAGTCTAACCTTGCGACGAATGTCCATTCGCAGGGGCGACGCCATGGATACTGCTGGCGAACTCGAATGTTTAGCGAAGCCGGCATAATATGGACTCTAGCTTGAAGGGCGGGAGCCCTGGGGGCGCAGGCTTCCAGCCTGCTTCGGGCAGCTATTGGCGAAGAAGCAGGCAAGGATGCCTGCGCCCCCAGGTGGAACGCTCTTAGCTCATATCATCGAACTTGATTCGGCTCCATTTTAGTTCGCCAGCAGTATCCCATGCGTCGCCCCTACAAATTTACTAGGGTGTTGCGACTCTGGATGGCTTAGCGCCTCCACATGTGTGGTGGCTTAGCGTCTCTTGCGGTAGACGTTTATTTTTTTGAATTCGGCTGACTGGAATTTGGATACGCTTTCGACCTGAATTTTTTCGGTGTTGCTGTTGTTGTTGTAGATTTGACCGTTGCCGACGTAGATGGCTGCGTGTCCATAATCGCCTGGCTCGCGATAAGCGATGATTACATCACCGGCTTGCATCGTGCGTGGGTCAACTGCAACCCATCCGTTGCGTTTGATATCTTCTTCAAGGTTTTCGCAACCCTGATCGCGAATTGGAAGTCCATATGCTTTTTCGAGAGCGAGGCTCACTGCCCGTGCGCAGCCAAGTCTGTTAGGTACCGTGCGGTCATATTCTTGAACGCTATGACCAAGGAATGACTGCAGTGCAAGACCAAAACGGGGATCTAGAGCTTGCTCTGCCGGTTGTTGCTGATAAGGCACTCGATCTACCGGCACCTGTTGCTGATAAGGCACGCGGTCTACCGGCACCTGCTGTGGATATGGTTGTCTATTTCGATCAATTTGCACCGGTTGTTGTGGTGCACGACGTTGATATTCATTTGGTGGCGTTTGCGCTTGATTCCACCATTCTTGTCGATATTGATTTAGCTGCGGGTTTCTGCCCGGTATAAAACGCTGGTCGCTCGGAACTTGGCTCTGGTCCCACCATTGTTCTTGGTAGCCATTGCGATTTGGTCCGCTCGGATATTGGCTCTGTTCATACCAGCGTTGTTGGTATTCGTTGCGCTGCTGAACATTCGGATATTGTGTTTGATTCCACCATTGTTGTTGGTAGACATTTCCGCGCTGGAATCTATCGTCAATAAATTGAGATTGGTTATAGTTCTGTGTCTGACAGGGGTCGCAGTTTTGTCCCTGTCTTTGATCATAATAATATTGCTGTTGGCGTTGCTCATAATACTGACGAGCGCGGGGATCTACATATTGTCCCTGCTGTTCATAATATTGCTGCTGCTGGCGCTGATCATAATATTGTTGTTGGCGTTGATCGTAGTACTGCCGTCCGCGCTGATCTATATATTGACCCTGGCTTTGATCGTAATTTTGTTGCTGGTTGCGTTGCACCGTGCATGGATCGCATGGCTGTTCTGTGTAGCGACGGTCTATATAATTCTGTCTGCTTTCCTGAACTCTTATAGGTATGGTGCCTGGGCGTGGATTTTGCCTGTTTTCCTCTGCCTGATAATATGGCGCGGAATTCGGCCGTTCTTTCCAATGCGACTGCTGCGAACTATGTTCATGAATTGCCAAATATCCGCTTGGAAGACCCATGTCGGCTTCCAGTCGTCTAAATGGCGCGCCCAATCCGTAAGCTTCGGCACGATCGCCAAGCGAAACTTTATCGGGTGCATCCGGTGAAAAATCAATAGTCGTGCGTGCGGGGGAGCCGCGACCGTCGGTTTTGTCCATTTTTCGTGTTGTTGCCCAGTGATTTGCTAACCAAGTAGGTCTAATTTAACCTATCCACCCCAATTGCACCCCACGGTATATCCCATCTTAAATGGGAAAACCCCCTGCAGGCTTAAGAAATTGATAGCTGCGCCAGTCACGATAGGTCTGCTTTATCATTTCAAATTTAATCCAAGCAGCTCAATCAAGTTTTAGACGACTCGTTCATGTGGAACGTTGTAGGTACTGATTGAGGGAAAAATATGTCTTCATTGCTAACAATATCTGCCGGAATTCTTATGTCTTTAGCATTGAGCATTACTCCATGCCTGGCTCAGGACGCAGCATCAAGTGCTGACCAGCAACTGAAAGCAGACACAAAAGAGCTTACTGATGAGCAGCAGCAAGTGGCTGATTTGCAGGCACAGGCTAAATGGTTTAACGATTTTACAGCGAAGCGTCTCGCAAATGCAGCCGCCGAGCGGGCTGAAGTGGAAAAGCGTCTCAAAGGGCTCGAAGCTGCAGATGCCGCCAATCCGAAGAGAAATCCGAAGAGTACCGTGGCTCAAGAAATAGCCGCGCTCAAAGGCTGGTTGTCTGACGAAGCCGCGAAGAGAAAACAAATTGAAATCGCTAAGGAAAGATGGCAATCTGCAATTGAAAATGCGCAGGCAAAAACTAAGCAAACTAGCTACCAGATTGACGTAGACAAGGCTTCTGTTTTACATCAAAACGAAATCAACAAAGAAAGAGCTGAGATTCAGGCTGAAAATCCAAGACCTGCTCCTCCGCAAATTCAGCAAAACACTGTGTTGATGCCCGGTTGGGAAACTGAAACAGGAAACATTCCTGTACTCGGCAAACCCACTCGCGCCGAAGGCGACGGCAACTAGGCTGCGGACAACTATTAGCTCGTGAATTCGTACCAGCCTTTGCGCAAGGCTTTGACGATTACTTCAACTCGGTCTGATATTGTGTAAGCTTCAGCTTCATGGTAGCCGGCTCTGCGAATTTCGCTGAGTTGAATTTCTAAGCGTCGGCATTCTTCGCTCAGCATGTGGCTAACGACAATGCGAAAGCGATGAACGACTTGCTGAACCTGCTCACCATCTTCTGTTTGCAAAAGTTGCTGAGCCAAGCTTATGGAATCTGTTTTTCCTCGCCGAGTTTGTCCCAGCGCAGCCGCCATTTGGTCTGCAATTTCGTCAATCATAAGTTTGCAGTTACGCATTTCTTCGATTAACACGCCTGGCACATAACCATTTTCAAACAACGGTTTAAGACTGCGCTCGTCTCTCAGGCATTCGAGCAAATGCTCATCGTAGCTGCCACTATCTAGCGCTGCAATTGAATCTTCAACGCGCGCTATTCTTTCAGTTACTCGTTTGCCTTTCTTAGATATGAATAAATTTTCGTATGCTGCCTGCATGAGGCGCTGTGCTCTTTGTTTTTCTTCTGGCGTTAATGGCTTGTCGGCGCGCAGGCGAAGCACTTCTAAGAGGAATATGCTGTCAGGCGCATAGCCAATCGCGTTTGAATAATGCTCAAACAGAACTTTTAACTTGGCACCATGTTGACCGAATTTCAAGCCTATTTCATCAGCAATCATTCTGATAATCAGCACGTCTTGCTCCATATGCCCTAGCTCGTGCAACATGGAAGACATGAATTCTTCTGTGAGTGGTTTGTCGTCTAACAATGTACTCTTGCTGAATTCCACTGTGCCAGTGCCGACCAAATAGGCTGCGGCTGTGCCATCTACCTCGTTGGGGCGAATCTTTGCGTGTGGTAAGCGCAGTGATTTTGTAACTGCATCTACAATCGGTTGAAGTGTATTGAGTCGCTTTTCTGTGATGTCTACGAGCTGTGCGCGAGTTACTTCTGTTTTCTTCTTTAGTGTCAAATAGCGAACTTGTTCCTGCTGCTGATCTATAGAATCGAGTTCTTCTAAGTCTTTTGTCCACTGCTCATGCAATTCCATGACACCTGTAGGACCTTGCCATTTGAATGTGGATGCAAGCTTGCTCAAATAAAACAGCAAATTCAAATTCAGCATGGGAAATGGTTCTAGCGACTCAGGCACCGCGCCTTCGCCTTGCCAGAATTCGGTGGCAGCCATAGTCGCTGTGTAGGCCACTACATCATCGTCGTCTCTGCTTGCATACCAGAGGCAGCGATTGTAGTTCTTTGGTTTTAGCGCATGCAATAACTGCAAAGTTTGAATCTTTACTCCTTGCGGCACCATGTTTTTGTCAGGTGCATAGCGCAGTCCGCCGGGGTTTTGGTCTCCTAGAATTTCAGCCAGCAAGTTCTCTTGTGCTAAAGCGTCGCTGCCGAGGCTTGCCCAAATTTGTGGGAAGTATTGCAACGCAAGATTTGTTTGGTCGCAATCATCGACAGCGCCTAGAACATCAAGAAGCAGCTTGGGATTGATTTTGCGTTGGCTAATCAGCTGAAAATATTCATTGCGCAGCAAACGATCCATCAAAATGGTTTGCGCTCTGTCTGCCTGGCCGTTATTGAAAAGGCAAATTAACGCTGGCATGCAAGCTGCTGAATCACTCTGCGAAATGTGATGCAAATGCGGGACAAATCTTTCAGGCTCGTTCTCAATTAGATAAGAGATGGCATAGGCAGCTAGATCATGATCTTCCGTTTCTTCGGCGATCTTCCTGATGCCCTTCAAGTCGTCTTCGGCATAGAGAAGTCTGATTTGTATTTTGGCAGAATCAAGCGCCTTGTCTGCGCGCCGCCCGTCGTCATCCGCGAGCTGCAATGGAGCTTTCTTGCCGCTGAGACTTTTGATTTTTGTGCTTATTGCCGTAATCAGAGCTGAGCTTGATTCCCAAACTCTGTGCATTACATTAAAACTCTGCTGACCGCTTTGCGATAGCGACGACATTAAACTGCTCCGGACAAGTCCCCACATTCCATATATACGGTAAATGCTAAGTTTGACCGCTGCAATTGAGGTAACTACGTAGTCTGGCTTTTGTAGGCTGAGCGATGCGCCCGGGAATGATTGCTTGGTGGGGCTTTCGAATGATCCAGGCAGCAGATTAATCTTGGGATTGCTGCTGCAGTTACGAGCACAGCGTGGTTTTCCTGGGAGGACCGGCTGCCAGCTGGTCAAAGGAGATTCCAGCTTAGACCGCGGCCCGTAATCCGGGCGACGGCTGCTTACATTGGGTTTTTGCCGGATTGTTCGGCGATTTCTGCTTGTCTGCGAAGGGTTTGGGCTCTTTCTTCAGCCAGGGCGGCTTTTTCGAGATGTCCCTTTGCCTGGGTTTGCATCATCTTTTGCTGTTGGTAGTTCATGAGACCACCTTCCATGAATTCCATGCATTTGTCAGCCTTCTTACGCAGCGCTGCTGCCAATCTGGCTTCTTTATCTGCCTCAACTAACAAAGCTGTGACGCTCGGATTTGCATTTGTTGCAACCGGAACTTTGTTTTGTACGGGCTTTTTAGCATTTGTCGGCGAAGCTTGGGCTACAGGAGCCTGTTGAGCTGGGGCTGCTTTTGCAGCCGGGCGAACTGCTTCGACTTTTGCTTTGACCAGTGGTATTGCCTTAGCTTTCACTGCGGCTAATTCTTTTGCCTTGGCTGCGGCTAGGGCTTTTGTTCTCTCAACAAGGCTAAGCAAATGATTGTCTTTTTCTGCTTTTGGCTCGCCTGTTGACGATTCTGCCTGCTCGATTTGTTTTGCAGCAGATTTCGGATTGGTACTGGCGGTGGTGACATCATGTTTGGCTGCCGCTGGTTTACTAGCCAATTTTTCTGCATTGCGTCTCTTTTCTGCCTCTTCTCTGGCTATTTTGAGTGCCAGTCTTGCGGCTTCTTTGTCGGCTGCTTTGGCTGCTTCTTTTTGTGCGGCGTCCTTTGCTGCGATGCGTGCAGCTTCTTTCGCTGCTTCGCGTGCCGCAACTTTGGCAGCTTCTTTTTGTGCAGCCTCTTTAGCTGCGATGCGTGCTGCTTCTTTCGCTGCTTCGCGCGCTGCGACTTTGGCAGCTTCTTTTTGTGCGGCTTCTTTTGCAGCGATGCGTGCTGCTTCTTTTGCTGCTTCCTTCGCGGCTTGCTGCGCAGCTTCTTTTGCTGCGTTTTCTTTTGCAGCGATGCGGGCGGCTTCTCGCGCAGCTTCTTTTGCGGCTTCTTTTTCTGCTGCTTTCTGTTTTGCTTCAAGGATAGCAGCTTCTTTAGCAGCCAGCTTTGCTTTCGCTTCGCGCGCAGCAGCTTCTTTAGCAGCCAACTTTTCTTTTGCTTCTCGCATAGCGGCTTCTTTGGCAGCTT
Source organism: uncultured Candidatus Obscuribacterales bacterium (assembly GCA_964546815.1). GTDB lineage: Bacteria > Cyanobacteriota > Vampirovibrionia > Obscuribacterales > Obscuribacteraceae > JAIEPM01. The sequence goes on from CAZJLR010000064.1 coordinate 16,567, forward strand.
GCCTTTCTGCTTCTTTAGCTGCTTCTTTGGCGGCTTCGCGCTGGGCAATGATGGCAGCTTCTTTGGCAGCTAAGTCTTTCGCTGCTTTGAGTGCAGCTTCTTTTGATGCACGTTTAGCAGCTTCTTTTGATGCCACTCGGGCTGCTTCGAGGTCAGCTTCTTTTGCAGCCAATTCCTTAGCTGCTTTCTTAGCCGCTTCTCTAGCCGCTATCTTCGCAGCTTCTTGTGCAGCTTCTTTAGCAGCTTCCTTGGCTGCAAGTTCCTTCGCTTGCTTTTCAGCGGCTATGCGGGCGGCTTCTTTTGCGGCTTTCTTCGCTGCGACTTTAGCTGCTTCTTTGGCAGCTTCCTTTGCGGCTTCTGCTGCTGCGACTTTGGCTGCTTGTTTTTCAGCTTCTTTTTGTGCAACCGGATCTACCTTTTCCGCTGGCTTAGCAACAGGGCTGACTTTGCTGGTTGGATCTTTCGGCTTCGGCAGTGCTACTTTTTGCACAACGGCAAGCAATGATTCTGGCTTCTTTGTGAGTGCTTGCTTCAACTCACGATTGTGTTGTGCTACAACATCTTCTTCAGAGACTGCCAGCTTAAAACCGTTGGTTCCGCGAATGCTGTCAATGCCACTGGTTGTTTTCATAAGTGACGCGACGTATTGCGGGTTTTGATTTTTCCTGAAAAACTTCAATTCAGGCAAATCAAAAAGTGTTTGGTATGAATACTGTGCGAATGCCATTTGTAGCTCGTTGCATTTCATGGCTCGCGTGAGACCACGTCGGGCGACAGTGTCTGACGCGTGCAATTGATGTGGGTCTAGCGACTTGCCAATGAGCATTTCAGAACCAGGACCAATGGTGATTACTTGTCCGTTGGACAATCTGAATAACACATCTTTTTCAGAACCGTTTATGTTTGACACACGAACAGTTTTGTTTGATGCAACAACGTATACCAGTGCACCCGATCGGGCGAAAAGTCCGCCGAATAGTGTTTTGTATGAGGCGTAGTCTGGGCTGGCGTCTGCTCTTAATAGAACAGTGTGCACATCTGCACTTCTTGTGCCCTTACCAATATCGAGAGGCATCGGAACAATAGAAAGAAGGTGTTTGCGTTCGCTTTCTGCAAGAGCGCGCGTGAGGTTGAGGCTGGGCTCTAAGAATTTGTACCAGGCAGTCGGCTTGTCGATGCTTACTGACGGGGCGCTGGAATAATTTGCATCAAGTAACTGATTGCTGCTGTAATCACCGTTAGGTGCAGACACTGATTCTTGCGCTTGCTCGTCGTCGGCGCCGGTGACTTTGAATTTTCCGCCAAGCTTGGGCGATAGTATATTGCCAAAATTAGATGAACCTAAGCTGCTGTCTTTGTCTGCTGCCATCGCGGTGAGCGGGGACAAAGTCTGGGCAAGTATCATTATTGACAATGCCGTAAAACGGCTGCTGGTGAATGTTTTTCGATTCATCGCCGGTAGGTTAGCTCCGTCTAAGCAATCAGCAAAAGTTTGCTTTTAGAGTATACGAAGCGAAGCTCTTGTCTGCCATGGCATAAGTTTCATTTGCCATGAGTTAAGCGCTCAATTCTTTAGTGGCGGCGTTTTCTGGTTTTGACAGGTTTGGCAGCAGATGGAGTAACTCCAATTGGGTTTTCGGCTTTGCCAAAGAATTTTTCCAGCACAACTTTAGCAACTGGCGCCGAAACAGCACCACCGTGACCGCCGTGCTCGATGAAGGCGACGACAGCGATGCGAGGGTTATCTGCGGGCGCATAGCAGGCAAACCATGCGTGAGTTTTGCTGCCTGCAGGCGGTGCTTCTGCAGACCCTGACTTACCAGCAACTTCAACGTTGCCCAGCCTTGTTGCTCCACCTGTTCCTGATGCGACTACGGCTTTCAATCCATCGGAAAGCACTTTCATGTATTCTGGCTTGATTTTGATTGTTTCTGGTCGAGGAGGAGGAATTTGTCTGTCGCCGATTTTTATCGCCAGATGAAGATCTGGAATTCTGCCTTTCATGCCGAGACCTGCATACATGCGGCATGCCTGCATGGGAGTGACTTGCAAAAATGTTTGTCCGATAGACATGTGCAGTGTGTTGCCGGGATACCATTTTTCTTTGAGAACGCGTTCTTTCCAAGCCGAATCGGGAACCAAGCCGCTGCTTTCGTGCGGCAATTCCACACCGGTTGGTCTGCCGGCGCCAAACATCAGTCCCCATTCTTTGATTTGTTCTGGAGTCATGTGCAGCGCCATCTGATAGAACGCAGAGTCACGCGACCAGGCAAGACATTTGACGAGGTCGAACAATCCTGAGGTTGCTGTCCAGTCATGGAAGAAAAAATTGCCCAGAGAGATGCCACCATTAACGTATAACTTGGTGTCTGGTTTAACTACTTTATATTGCAACGCTGCAAGCAATGTCATTGCTTTCCAAATTGAACCTGGCGGAAATCCCGATAGGGCGCGATTGAAGAGTGGATGGTCTGGTGAATTTAGTTTCTTCCAAACTTCCGGAGTAATGCGTCTGGTGAAATCATTCGGATCGAATTTTGGGTTTGATACAAGAGCAAGTATTTCGCCGGTTTTAGGATCGCAGGCAACCACCGCACCATGTCTGGTGCCTAGTGCTTCTGCCGCCGCTTGTTGTAAATCCATATCTATAGATAGAACTACAGGCAAACCCGGCTGAGCTTCCTTTGTTACAACAGGATGTGCCGTGTCGCGTGAGAATGTATTACCAGATGCGTTTACACGAACACGCTGCTCACCGTCAATTCCACGCAGCTGAGTGTCGTAATATTTTTCTACGCCTTCTTGTCCAACGACGTCACCCATGCGACGCTCTTCATGCTTTTTAAGTTGGTCTTCCGTAATTTCTCCGCAATACCCAAGAACATGGCAAAATAGCTCACCTTGAGGGTAGTTGCGGCTGATGTCGGGGAGAATATCGACACCTTTTAGAAAAAGCTGTTGGTCGTAAAATCGGCTCACTACCTTAAGGTCTAAATCGCGCTCTAGCACCACTGGCAATACCGAGTCTGATTCTTGAGCCTTCAGTAGTTTGTCTTTGATGTCGGCTTCATAGCCGCCAAGAATTCTAGCAAGTCTGCGTGTAAGGTCGTCTATATCTTCAATTTGAAGAGGGATGGCCACCAACGAGAGTGTTTGCTTGTTTGTAGCAAGCATATTTCCATGGCGATCGTAAATGATGCCGCGTGGGGCGCGCAAGAATGTTACCCGTGTAGAATTCTCGAGCGAACGAGCTTTGTAAAAACTGTTTTGCACAATTTGGAGCCAGACCAGGCGAGTACAAAGTGCCGCAGTGGCTAGACCAATGCAAAACAGCAAGACAAACATTTTCAACCGAGCATTCGGTATCGGGTCAAAACTGCTTCCTGGAAATTGTGATTCAACCATGGGACTTAGCCTCAATCATTTGCAAATGAGGATTTTTCGCCCTCAACGAGGTCATACCAGCTGCGCATTGGAAAATAAATGAATGGCGCAACTACCGCATTGAGCAATGCTTCAGGCAAGATGAATGCGTTTAGATGGTCAAACACTCCGGGGCGACCGAATGCAAAAAGCTCCCAGGATGTAATAGCTTCGGCAAAAAGTGTGAGCAGGAAAGTCATTGGAATAGCCAGTAAATTTCCCTGGCCGATTGCGCGTAAACAGAAGTAGCCCGAAGCCCAACCGATGAGTGGATATGCTAAAGGATAAACAGGTCCTATTGCAAAAAAGTATAACCAGGAAAAACCCCAGCCTATTAGAAATGCACTTGTAGAGCCTGACGCCAACTGTCTGGAGAATACTTCACCCATAGTTCGGCGTCTTAACTCAGAGGCTGTAAGATTGGACAAACTGCTGCCGAAAACTAGCCCCCAAACAATAGTCAAAGTCAGCGGCAAGTTGCAGATCGAGCCGTGTATGCCAAAATAATTCAGCGCCAACATCTGGATGAAAAACGCGCTAAGACAAATGAATACCGAACCGGTAACTTCAAGCAAGCGTTTTTTCGATCTCATTGAGACGATGGCCATCTTAATTTCCCTCTGAGATCAAATTGGGATTGGTGGCACGATTAAGACGTGCGTGAGGTCGTACAAATTGTCTGTCAATTTGACTTCAATAGAAAGCGTCGTGCCGTTTGTGTCGCGGCGCACCATGCCTACTGTTCCAATTGGATGTCCTTGAGGAAATACACCGCCATCGCCGGCGCAAACAATTTTGTCGCCAATATCAACTGGTGTTCCAACCGGCACAAATTCAATCACTACTGGGTTTTTATAGTTGCCTTTCAAAACGCCGGGCATGTTAATTCGTTGAATTACTACGCCAAGTTTTTGCAATGGATCTGTCACCAGTCTCACTACGCTGGTTTCATCCATTACCTTAGTGACTTGCCCTACAACACCCTGACTGGTGATAACTGCAGAGCCAAGCAAAACACCATTCTTGCTTCCTTTGTCGATAATAACTTGCTCAAACCAGTTGTCCGGGCTGCGACCTGTTACGTCTGCACCGATGGTTTGACGCGAGATGCTCTGTTTCAAATTCAACAAAGCGCGCAGTTGATGAACATCTTTGGCTTCCTGGCGCAGTTTGGTGTTTTCCAATTCCGCATCTGCAACCTTTTTCTCTAGCCCTTTTATTTTGTCGCCGGCAGCCAGCAATTGTTCTGCCAGGTTTTTGGTTGACTCAACTTGCGTTGTACTTTGAGTAATCATTCGCGACATGATTGAAGTAGTAAAAGCAATCAAGCCACTCAGCGGGCCAGCCAACATCAAAATCAAAAGAGCCACAAAAACTGTTTCAGCCACTGTGGCTGAGCTAACAGTAAAGCGGCTTTGTGACATGCGGCGGTCTTCTTGGGCAGGCACTTGGGTGCTCTCCTACTTAGCCCTGGTATAACGCCTGTTCTAGCGCACGTGAGAATTTTGGATCCATCAGCATTCTTCCTGTGCCGATAGCAACGCATGAAAGTGGATCTTCCGCAAGAAATACCGGTACTTCAGTTTCGTTGGCGATGAGTTCGTCTAGTCCACGAAGAAGCGCAGTACCACCTGATAGAACGATGCCTCGATTGTAAATGTCGGCAGCTAATTCTGGAGGGGTGCGTTCGAGTGTGCGTTTGATTGCTTCGACAATTATGTTGAGTGGTTCGGTGATTGCTTCTCGTACTTCACCACGGCTGATTGTTGCAGTGCGTGGCAAGCCTGTAATCAGGTTGAGACCTTTCACTTCGTATTTGTCGTTGTCTACAGTTTTGTATGCAGAGCCGAGCCTGAATTTGATTTCTTCTGCGGTGCGTTCGCCGATGGCAAGGCTGTGGACTTTTTTCAAGTATTGGATGATGGAGTCGTTTAGTTCATCGCCAGCTACTCTCACCGACTCGTTAACAACGATGCCGCAAAGGCTGATAACTGCAACTTCGGTGGTACCAGCCCCGATATCAACAATCATGAGACCTGTTGGTTCTGATACTGGAAGTCCTGCACCAATTGCTGCTGCCATTGGTTCTTCCGGCAAATAAATTTGCCCTGCGCCTGCATTGAATGCTGCTTCGCGCACTGCGCGTTTTTCAACTCCAGTTACACCTGCTGGAACTGCGATGCCAATGTCTGGTTTTACGAATGATTGTTTGCCCGTGACTCTTTGGATGAACTCTTCAAGCATCATGCGAGCTGAGCGGAAGTCGGCGATTACGCCATCTTTCAGAGGGCGGGTTGCTGTGACTCCAGCGGGGGCGCGACCAATAATTGCTCTGGCTTCTTCGCCTACGCTATGGGTTAGTTTTGTTTCTTCATTGATGGCGATGACTGAAGGCTCTCTCAGCACGATGCCTTTATCACCCAGGTAAATGAGCGTATTAGCTGTGCCCAAGTCGATTCCGATTTGTTGGGAAAACATCTTCTTAAAGATGGACACGCTGCTACCTCGCTTGGAGACTGAGATTTGAATTCAGTGCAATCGAACTCCGTCGATATGCTACTGTCAGCCTAAGTTTAGCATGTAGACTCTGAAATTGGTTGGCTCCATTCGGCTTCAGAGCTGTCTTTCGCTACTTTTGTTCGTAAATTGACTGTTAAAAATTTGCTGGGTAGCCACTTGGGTAGAGAGTTTTGCTACATTACATAGATTTTGTATATATTACAAAATCGTCTAACATTGCCTCCTTCCCCAACTGTTAGACCCCGCAAATCGCATCCTGGTCGCGACACCACCATGGATACTGCTGGCGAATGCCTAATTCGGTGTATTCGCTTGTGGGGGCGACGCCATGCGTCGCCAGCAATTTTATAGAGCGAAGCTGTCTAGGCGAGCACCGCAGCTTAAGGTCCGGGCAACGCATGGCGTCGCCCCTACAAATGTACATGTGGCGCATGGCGTCGCGCCTACATATGTACATTTGGCGCCATGTGAGTTCGCCAGCAGTATCCCATGAGTCGCCCGTCCGTTTAGAACGAATTCGAATTCCTGGCTGCGGGCGACACATGGTGTCGCCCCGACAACGTCAAAAGGAATAAAGTATAAGGTGGTATTACTGCGCTGGTGGGCGTGGAGCTGTGGGAACAAGTCTGTAACCGATGACAGCAGTCCTCAGCAATGTGATTGTTTCGCCGTCTTCCATGGTGACACAGTAGGCGTACTCGTCAAACCACTTCATTGAACCGCGAATTTTCTGTCCTGTGAGCAGAATAATTTCAATTTGCTTCTTTTCTCTGATGTATCGCTGCAGTTCTGCGGTACTTGGACCTTTTCCTGTCGTTGTGCTCATTTTTTGCTGTACCGTTTCCCGTGAGACAGGTCTGCTAAGTGCGACCGTGCATCCAATTATTTTAAGCCATGAAGTCTGTGTTTGCTGAATTCTTAGCGTGTCCGCCTGACTTCAAGGCTAACTTGCAGTCTGATTAGATTACTTATTCAAGCGCCCGCGTGTCAAATCTAATTTGCAGCTTATCTCTTCGTTCTAGTTGATTTATCTCTTTAGTACTTGTAGGGGCGACACCATGTGTCGCCCGCCATTTTGTAACGCGATCCTGTCTAAGCTAGCAGCGCACCTTAAGTTCCGGGCGACGCATGGCGTCGCCCCTACAAATGCAGCTTTTATTTCTTTTCGTATTTATAGAAGCCTTGTCCGCTCTTCTTGCCGAGATGTCCAGCGCTGACAAGTTGCTTGAGTAGAGGGCAGGGGCGATATTTTGGATCGCCGAAGCCTTCGTGCAAGACTTCCATAATATGCAGGCAGATATCAAGACCGATGAAGTCAGCCAAAGCGAGCGGACCCATTGGGTGGTTGTAGCCAAGGGTCATGCCGAGGTCGATTTCCTCAGGTGTTGATAAGCCTTCCATCAAAGCAAAGGCTGCTTCGTTGCAAAGAACTATTCCAAGTCTTGTGGTGATAAATCCGGGAAGATCTTTTGAAGAAATGATTGTCTTTCCAATCGCTGCGCCAAACTCTCTCACTGTGCTGATTGTCGTTTCGTCTGTGTCGAGCCCGGGGATGATTTCAAGCAGCTTCATCACGTGCGCTGGAGAGAAAAAGTGCATCCCTAAAAACTGTTTACTTCTTTTTGTCACTGCTGCAATCGAAGTAATGGGTAGAGACGATGTGTTCGATCCAAAAATTGCTGATGGTTTGCAAATGCCATCCAATTTTTTGAACAACTCGTGCTTTAACTTCAAGTCTTCTGCGATGGCTTCAATTACCAGGTCTGCATCGGCTGCTTCTTCTAATTTGTCTGTCCAGGTAATGCGCTTCTTGGCCTCTTCCAATTTTTCAGCTGTGATGAAACCTCTATCCAAAGAGTTCTTTCCATACTTCTCAACAGCAGCTTGAGACTTTTTCAGTGACTCAGGAAAGATGTCATACAAAGTGACTTTTGCTTCGGTCTTAGAAACAATCAGGTAGGCGATTGCTGAACCCATGAATCCAGCGCCTGGTATGAAAACATTGCTGAAAGCCACTTTTCTGTCCTCTATTGTCGATTGAGATCATCAAATCCTAGCACCATCATCCAAAATCAAAATCCCATTGATTAGGAGATTTATAATTTCAGAAGCTTTTGCATTCTTTTGCGCTAAGTTTTCATGTCGGGTCAAAAATACCGAGGGTACGCAAAGCATGTTCAAAAAGATTCTTATAAGCAATCGCGGTGAAATCGCGGTACGAGTTATCAGAGCTTGCCAGGAGTTAAGCATAAAGGCGATTGCAATCTTTTCAGAAGCAGATAGACACTCAAAGCATGTGACTATGGCTGATGAAGCGTATATGCTTGAAGGCCAGCCGGGCAAAGTTTACTTAGACGCAGAACAAATTTTGAAAGTTGCAAAACAAGCCGGCGCTGATGCAGTGCATCCAGGTTATGGATTTTTGGCTGAAAATGCAGAGTTTGCAAAACTGCTTCTTGACTCAGGCATAACTTTCATCGGACCTTCTCCTGAAGTAATCCACAAAATGGGAAGCAAGGTAGAATCACGCCGAATCATGGCGGCAGCAGGTGTTCCTGTTGTGCCAGGAACGACAGACCCGATTACAGATATTGAAGTGGCCAGACGTTTGGCTGCAGAATATGGCTATCCTGTTGCATTCAAAGCTAGTGCCGGCGGTGGTGGCAGAGGCTTGCGTGTTGTGCATAAAGAGCAAGAGCTAGAGTCGGCTTTTGCTGGGGCTCAACGTGAGGGTGCAACTTATTTCGGCAACCCTGAAGTTTATATCGAGAAATATCTTGAGCGTCCTCGCCACATCGAAGTACAAATTATTGGCGATAAGTTTGGCAATGTAGTGCATCTTGGTGAGCGTGACTGCAGTTCGCAACGCCGTCATCAAAAACTTTTGGAAGAATCTCCGGCTACAAAGTTAGATCCCAAAATCAGACAAAAGGCGTTCGATGCAGCTGTTCTTGCAGGCAAGAGCATCGGCTATTATTCAGCTGGAACAGTGGAAGGGCTTGTCGCCGGTGGCGACTATTACTTTCTTGAGATGAATACTCGAGTACAAGTTGAGCACCCGATTACCGAAATGGTCACCGGTGTAGACATTTTGAAAGAGCAAATTCTTGTTGCTGCGGGCGAGAAATTGAGCTTTCAGCAATCAGACGTACAAATGCGCGGGCATGCAATTGAGTGCAGAATCAATGCCGAAGACCCATTCAAAAACTTCATGCCGTCACCAGGGACGGTGACCAAGTATTTGGAACCAACTGGACCGTGGGTGAGAGTCGATAGCGCTTGCTATACCGGATATCAGGTATTGCCATTCTATGATTCGATGCTGGCAAAACTTGTTGTCTGGGGACGCACCCGCGAAGAAGCAATCGTGCGCACCAGAATTGCGCTCGAGAATTTTAAGATAGAAGGGCTCTCGACGACAATTCCTTTCCACTTACAACTCTTGGATGACCCGGCATTCCAGGCTGGCGAAGTTTACACAACCTATGTAGAAAAAGAGTTGAAAGCAAGGCTGAAGGCTCCGACACCTGTTAGCACGCCTAAAGTAACTGCCTCTGGCAACAATGACCAGGCCGTTGAAAAAATTGAAAGAACCGCTGCGCGTAATTTTGAAGTAGAAGTAAATCAACGTCATTTCAAAATTGCAGTATCTGAATTGGTACCTGAAGGACAGGCTGCCCAACCTGTTGCGAGAGCTGCTGCTCAGACGGCGAAGCCTGCTCCGAGAAAAGAGCCACGCAAAGAAAATGGCGCCGTCAACAGCAGTGGGGCAGCAAAATGCATTGATGGTGAAGTGCGCTCATCCATGGCAGGTCTGGTAAAACAATTGCTTGTTAATGAAGGGCAGTCGATAAAACTCGGCGATAAACTTTTGATTTTAGAAGCAATGAAAATGGAATCAGAAGTGCTCTGCGAGCGACCAGGAACAATATCTAGCTTGAAAGTGAAGTTGGGCGAAACAGTTGAATCAGATCAACTGCTTTTGGTTCTGGCTGACTGAACGACGTGAGAGTAGGTATCGGTTACGATTTGCATAAATTGGTGAGTGGGCGACCGTTCATCATGGGTGGTGTCACCATCGAGTCAGACTGTGGACCAGAGGGGCATTCCGATGGCGACGCTCTGAGTCATGCGATTGCAGATGCGCTCTTGGGTGCAGCATGCCTTGGCGATATTGGAATGTGGTTTCCTCCGGGCGATCCTAAATTCAAAAATGCCGACAGTCTTGTTTTGCTAAAACGAGTTGTTGATGCTGTGCGCGAAAAGGGCTATCAGATTGGCAATGTTGATTCGGTAGTGATTTGCGAAAAGCCAAAATTGTCTCCGCACTATGATGAAATGCGGCGCAAGTTGGCTGCTGCGATGGAAATCGATGTAGACCAGGTTAGCGTCAAAGCCACCACTAACGAAAAACTCGGCGAAATAGGTCGCGGCGAAGCCGTAGCCGCCCAAGCCATAGCTTTGATACATATATAATCAAGTCACTGATTAACCGTGATCTCCTGTAGGGGCGACGCCGTGCCCGTCGAATATTTGCCATTCACTGGGTCTTTTCCATTCATTTATATTGATGGAAGAGCGATCTATCGAATATGGTCGACTTTGAGGTTAAGCGTATATACCGAACGACCCTGTCAAGGTGTGGCTCGTTTAGTGCTATGCTGGGTGACATAGGATTAAGCTTTTCAGAAGGGTGAAGCAGTGCCTTACGGCACCCTTATTAGCTGAACTAATAAGCAGCTAAGTCCCCCAAAGTCAGGGATGGTGGTAGGATCTAGGAGCTTTGAAGGTAAAAACCATTGTTCGCCCTGTTCACCATTGAGACAATATTGTGCGCGGTGCTTGCCTCGCTCACTTTTTTGTTTTTCCATTACTTTCGCAAACTTTCTAGGGAATCTCTTCCGGACAAAGACTTTCCTTTTATCACTGTCATCGTACCGGCTCGCAATGAAGAAGCCAAAATAGGTCGTTGCATTGAATCACTTGCTCTGCAAAACTACCCCAACTACGAAGTAATTGCTGTAGATGATCGCTCGCAAGACAAAACCGGCGACATAATTCAAAATCTAGCTGCCAAATATCCACACATAAAGTGCATCCGCGGCAAAGAAGCTCCACCAGGGTGGATTGGTAAGTGTAGTGCTCTTGTTCAAGCGACAAGACATGCGCGTGGCGAATGGTATTTATTCACTGATGCAGACACTTGTCACACGCCAGATTCGTTGCGATATTCGGTTTCATACGCTATCAAGAACAAAGCCGAGCTCATTTCTTTTATGCCTGTGCAAGAACTGGGCAGCTTTTGGGAACGCGCTGTTATGCCCGTCTTGCTTGGATCTTTCGTCTGCGGCGATCCACTAAATACAATCAACGAGCACACTAACGAACGCGCCTACGCTTACGGACAATATATTCTTGTGCGCAAGGACGTTTATGATAGCGTCGGCGGACATGAAAGTGTGCACGACCAAATTTTGGATGATATCAGTCTGGCTCGCGTCGTCAAATCGAAGGGCTATCACATTTTGTCGGCAGACGGACGCTTGCTGTACAAAGTTCGTATGTACACAGACCTTGAGTCACTGTGGCAAGGTTGGACGAAGAACTTATACGCATTGATAGAATGCAATTTGCTCTACCTTATTACTGTAATTGTCTTGGTAAATTCAGCAATCGTCGGCCCATATATCAGCGCAGGCGTGCTCGCACTGAAATTTGCACAAGAAGGCTTCAGCCCCGAGCTATCGGCTCTGGCAGGACAAGTAGTATTGCAGTTCACATTGTTATTTGTTTGGTATCGAAGATGTAGAGAACACTACATTGGTGTTAACTGGCTGCATTTCTTTCTTCTACCATTCGGCAGTCTGACAATGTCTGTGTTGTATCTTCACTCAGCATATCTTGTCCACAGTGGACACAAAGTTAGTTGGAAGGGACGTTGCTACACAGTCAACACATCCAAATCAATAGAAGATCCAGATGGACTCGGCTCAACTACTAACGTAGCACGAGAGCCAGCCCCCGCACTTGCCGATTCCGAATAAGCTCTGTAGGGGCGACGCCATGGATGCTGCTGGCGAATGCCTAATTCGGTGTATTCGCTTGTAGGGGCGACGACATGCGTCGCCCGCCATACAAATTCCGCCGCCCTTCCCCCAGCATTCAATCCGCAAGCCGTAGCATAAATTTCCCCCTTTGCTGTACCATGATTGAACGACACTATTTTCGTTCCGTTTGGGGTGACTTGCGTGAAACCAGGATTCAGCAAAACAGCATTGCTTGGCATTGCATGGTTTCTTTCTATACCTTCCTTCGCAACAGAGGACTCAGATTTGACTGCGGCTGTCAATCAGGCAGCACCTAAACTAGACTCAGGCGACGCTGCATCAGCAGAAAGAATATTGACAGCGGCCATTGATAATGCTCGCGCTATGCAATCTAAACCTGAAGATTCCTACCTCAATGCGTTTGAACTTCTCGCTCGGGCACACGCAAAGCTCAATAATCCAGATAAGCAGTTCTTGGATTTAAATCGGGTGGCGACGTACTATTCAATGCGCAAGCGCAAAGAAGATAGCCGCTCTGCACATCGTCGCGCCCTTGCTGTTGCGTTGAAGAGCTTTCCGAAGGCAGATGCGCGCATCGCGCAAGCCTATGAGAATTGTGCCAGAGATTTTGATGACAGTCACAACTATGAGCAGGCTGTCTCTAATTTCGAAGAGGCCTTAAAAATACGCGAGAAGTCTTTTGATGCCAGCGCATTCAAGAATTGTGGCATCAAACCTAATAATTATGATTATACGATACCGCATTCAATCGATTCATGGGACTACGCTCTAGACCTGCGTTCTGTAGGGTGGAGCCTCGATAGGCAGCGCTTGTTTGATAAGGGCGGAAAAGCATTCGAGAAATACTTTGACTTGATGCACACCGCATTTGGTGACAATCATGAAAAAACTATTCAGGCTTTGAGCCAGTTGGCAATGCATTATCAACGAGCTCGTAATTTCGCGTTAGCTGAGTCTACCGCTAAGAAAGTTATCGAGGCAGAGAAGAAAACTGTCGGTTCTGATGATATGCAGCTTGTATTTTCTCTGAATACCCTCTTCCATGTTTATGAAGATCAAGACCGAGATGCTGATGCTGAAAAGGTAATAAAGGAACAACTTGCTATCGCCGAGAAACACGTCGGCAAAGACAGCGCAATGGTAGCTAGCATTTTGGAGAGCTACTATGGCATTCTTGCTCATATGGGTCGTGCTGCAGAGGCAAAATCGGTCAGGGAAAGGTCTGAACGAATTCGCGCTGCAACTCATACCAGGCAAGAACACAAGGTTGAGGCGAGTGTCATCAAATAACTTCTATATATGGTGGAAAAAGTTTTCTCTGTGAATAAACCAGTAAATTCTTTTTTGAATTCTTAGAATCGTTGCCCTTTCATAGGACCTTCTATAACAAATGAGCTATGACCTTTATCTGAATTTCCGTGATAACAAACAATCTACCGATGCGTTCATAAACTATTTCAGCTCGAGACCAAACTATAAACTCAATAATGGACAGGCTGTGTATAGCAATGAAGATACTGGCGTGTATTTTAGTTTTGAGTGGAAGTTGCCGTCAGAGCAGAAGGATGATGAGCTCAATTACGATGCCGCATTCAACTTAAATTATGTTCGCCCTCACCCTTTTGCCCTGGAGGCTGAGCCAGAACTTAGTGCTTTCATAAAAGAATTCAATTTATCGGTTGAGGACCCTCAGATAGATGGCATCAAAGGAGATGTTTATTCTAAAGAAGGTTTCCTGAGCGGTTGGAATGCAGGCAACCAGTTTGCGATGGGCGCTATGAAATCCCGTGGTGCAGGCTCACCCCACAGTCTGCCACGTGAAGAGATTGAAAGATGTTGGTTGTGGAATTATCATCGCAATAAACTGTCGTTGGAATTAACTGAAGATGTGTTTGTTCCGAAGATAATGTTTTGCGTTCAAAGAGGGCCAGTGAATACCCTTGTTTGCTGGACGGATGCTATACCTGTTGCGTTACCGAAGGTAGATTTGGTTTTGCTCAACAGGGATGTAATTGCAAAAGCGAAATTTTTTGTTTTCAAAAGTCCTGGTATAGCGGTGGTTTCATTTGATGATCTGGCGCCGCAGTTAGCGTCTTATCCAATCAATGGTAGTGACCCATTAAGCTATCGGTTCTTAGGGTTCAAACAAGCACCTGCCGGTTTGGTGAAGTACTTTAATGACCAGCCTTCGCTTAGCGAGAAGTTTAAAATCGTGGATTTCGATCAGGTTCTAACTGCATCAACTTAAGGTTCGATAGCTAAGCTTTCGTTTTCAGCTTAGCTTCCTATTCCAAAATCAATAAGCCGACAGTCATCTTCCATGATTGTGCCGTGGTGATGGTACTCTGTGTTGGTAATTCCTATTCCTGGAACGAATGTGCGATGAGAATCATCTGGACAGCTGCGGAACGACACTTCGTAGGCTAGTGACTCTTTGGGGCTGTCGAATGGCAGGCTTTGACGCTCAATTGATTCTACGCGCCATGAGTACCATCCGTCGGGCCGGTCATCGCCGTCCCAAAACGAACCGACTTTAGCAGGCAACTTCATCATTAGTTCAGATTCGCTTGGTTCTGCGATTTCGTTTGTTTGATTTTTCAAAGTCTGCCAGTAATCATTTATCGAATTGAACTCGGAGTGCATATCGATGCAGATTTCGTAGTAGCGACAATTATCTGCAACGAGTCTAATAGTGAATGTTGGTTGAGTAGCTGAGTTGTCTTTTACTTCAGCCAAAGGAACCGGTTTCGTACCCTTATTTTGTTCGTCTTCTTCGCTGTTAGCGACGGTGAAGCTGCGTTTGAACAAGTCGCGACTTTCAATTAGTGCGCAGCTAATTTTCCCTCGAGTAAATGAATCAACAACCGTTTGCTTTTGAACGGTCAATGTTTGTACGTCGCATTCTTGTGATACCTTTTTGTAAACCCAGTAAGTGCCACGTGTCAGCGGAACTATAGGCTGACTATTTGGGCGCGCCGGAATTGATATTGCCGCCAGGAGGAAACTCATGCAGGCAATCAAAATCAACGAAGGTGAAAAGCCTTGCGCTGGCAATGGGAACATTGACGCACCTCAGAGATCGATTCGATCTTCATTATTACACTAGAGGTTTGATGAAAACTCGTGTGTTCTGAGGATTTACTTGAGTTTTACATACTCTGACAATGATGTGTCTGGATTGCTTGAGTTTTGTTTGGTTGCTGTGATTTGCGGCTCCTGGGGGAGTTCGTACGACAACTCTAGCTAGGTAGCGCGTTCATTATCCAAATCATTTAGTGCATCCAAGGCCTTCTTGCAGTCCGGATTCTTTTCCAGAAGTTTCTTCAAAACAGTGCGAGCTTCGTTTCGACGCTGCGTTTTGGCGAGAAACCTTGCATAGGTTACAGTTACTCCGGCGTCTTCCTTGCTCAGTTCTATAGCAATTTTGTAAATTGAGTCGGCTTCCTTAATTTTGCCTTGTCGCCCGAGTAATTCTGCCAGTCTCACATATGCCGGTCCGAACGAAGGGCATATACGAATTGCTTTGCGTTGGTCTGAAAGAGCTTCGCTAAATTCTTTCGACCCGGCATTCTTCACTGCAAAAGCCCAGCCGAGCCCCGACAATGCACTAGCCGCCGTAAGTGCATTTCGATAGTCTTTAGACCAGTTTGTTTGAAGTGCAGTCTCGTATATTTCGATGGTTGCAATTTTGTCGCCAGATGCAAGAATTGCATTTGCAAGTGCAAGATGAGAGTTTGGATTTGCTACGTCCAGCTTCACTGCTTTTCGCCCTTCTGCAATCGCTTCCTTGACATTATCCTGTGCCAGAAATATGGAAGACAACTTTTGATGTGCATCAGCTCTGCTAGGATCTAGCTGGATAGCTTTGCGAAAATTTTGAATCGCAAGCTCGTTTTTGCCGGCAGTCATTTGCGCTACGGCTAAATCTCGCCTGGCTGCGTAGCTGCTTGGTTTAATTGTGCAAGCCTCTTCCAAAATGCTGATCGCTTCATCTGGCTTGTGCAAATTGGTGTAAATGTGCCCGAGGATTTTTCTTGCACCATATGAACCTGGCGCTAGCTTCAGTGTAAGTTTCTCTTCTTCGATGGCTGCATCATAGTTATCGTCATCAACAAGTGACGCCAGAGCTGCTCCTAACTCCATGTGTGCAAGTGCATTGTCTGGATGGCTCGCAACAATACCCCGCAGAATTGAAGCCGCAGATTTCG
Source organism: uncultured Candidatus Obscuribacterales bacterium (assembly GCA_964546815.1). Lineage (GTDB taxonomy): Bacteria > Cyanobacteriota > Vampirovibrionia > Obscuribacterales > Obscuribacteraceae > JAIEPM01. Next base: position 32,786 of record CAZJLR010000064.1, read on the forward strand.
CTTTCCCTTTGTTTAACAACTCGTCTGCTTTTGCAATTTTTTGATTTAGAGTATCGCCTGCTTCAGCAGGACCTATGATTTGTGGTATTAGCAAAAAAGACAAAAGTATTCCACTACAAAGGGCGTTCAGATTCGTCATTTGAAACCGTGCTACGAATGAAACTTTCATAGCCTTAGCATACATGGAGTGCCGCTCATAACTCAATGCTACTTTGCCAATATTCATCCTTCGTCGTAAATTACGTGCTGAATGCGAGGTTTTCCGTCGCCGAACTTGCTGTTTTAGCGAAATGTGTTAGGCTTTGCTGCTATAGCTTCGTGAATAATGAGCTTCTCGGCTGATATTGGAGACGGAGATGCCACTTGTATTTGTCCACGGCGTAAATGTTCGGCATGGTGAGCTATACAATCGCGAGATGGCGTTTCGCGATAGGCATTTCCGTGAAATCTTGTATAAGCAAATGGGACGAACAATCGAAGCAGAATCGATTTTCAATCCCTATTGGGGCGACCTCGGGGCTAGCTTATCTGCGGACGCTCCGTTTTTGCCACGAGGCAAGTATGAAACACTATGGCGAAAACAAATTCCGAATAGGCAGAACGGAGCAAACGAAAATGAAGATGAACCCATAAATGCTGAGTCTAAAACGCTCTTGCTAGACATTGCACGCAGCGCCTCACTTACCGTGGTTATAGACCTGCTTTGGGATCTTGTTGACCAGGAAATGATTGAAAGCGGAGCCGATGTTTACGAATCAGATCGCGATATTACTGCTCTTGCGCAGCGTGTTCTTGATTATAGTCACAGCCCAGAAGGTGAGTCATGGCTGAAGACTGTAAAAACTGATGATGAATTATTGGCCAGGCTCGAATCATTACTCAAAGGAAAGTCCAGCTCTAATCCTACCGAAACTCGTAAGCGCGGTATGGCAGACCTTCTAAAATCGGCTAGCTCTCGCTTGCGAACTAAAATCATCGACGCATCAAAAAAGGTGTCCAGAGGATCTCGGTCAGCAGGAAATCTCGTAAAGGAAGAGCTTTCAAACGCCAGATTGAGCATCAGAGAAAAGACAGTCAGTACAACGGCTCGCTTGTTCAATGAACCGATTCGGGCGCTATTTCACCAACAATGTGCATTGCTGATTGGTGATTCATTCTCTTACTTTAGTTCACGTGGTGATGCTCTCAAACCAGCACCCATTGCTGAAAGAGTTATGGATGACTTGCGAAAGGCTGCTCAGCTCAAACAGAAAACCGGTGATGAGCTTGTGGTTATTGGGCACAGTATGGGCGGAGTTATTCTTTGTGATATCGTCACATGCTATGGCAAAGATATCCCAATAGACGTATTGATTACAGTTGGATCTCAATTCCCACTTTTTGCAGATTTGCAAATGTTCCCTGGCACCAGTGGTGCTCAATTGCCGATAGCAAAACCAGAAAACGTGAAACACTGGATTAACATCTTTGATCCTCACGACTTTCTTGGTTACCCTGCAAGTCACATGTTCAGCGGAGTAAGCGACTACCATCTTCCAACTTACGAGATTGGCGCCTCCACGCACACAAACTACTTCAATCGCCGAAGTTTTTACTTTCAACTTGCCAGGCGATTGCAAGAGTATTTTTCAGGCTCGACCACGCTGTGAGCAGGTACGACAGGTCCCGTACTTCATTTTAGAAACCACGCATTGGGGCGACGCAAGGGATACTGCTGGCGAAGTAAAATGGAGCCGAATCAAGTTCGATGATATGAGCTAA
>CAZJLR010000065.1:0-33902 GCA_964546815.1 uncultured Candidatus Obscuribacterales bacterium
GGAGAACATGATGCGATTCAAACTTTCAGATTGCAACCGGCCGAACGGACACGATTAATCGACGCGATTTACTTGCATCCACAGCTCTAGTGCACACAATAGCCAGAGTTGTATTGGAACTCATACAATCCTGATGCAGCTGATTCCTTCAGGCTTGTGTAGGACAGTTTGTATACCTACATAGAATCCTCAGTGGTATCAAAATCTCGGAATCGAAGGCTTGGACGGTGAAGAGCTGCAGCCCACGTGTGTTCCCTTGTAGGTATTTTGTAGCATCGAAGCAAATTAATCTTCGAGGCTGAACTTTTTATTTCTGGGATACGTTCATGTATATAGAGGCACCGATGAGGGGATATGCGGGATCGTGCTCTATTCTTTGGACTAGCTAGTTGTAAGTGCAAACCAAGCGCTCGGCAACATTAAATTGAAGGCAAAAGTAGTCCGGCGTCTTGTATCAGCCTAAAAACTAGGGACTCCGTTGGGATTGGAATGCCCTGGAAAAGCGCATAAACCTGTACATCAAGGACCAGGCGTGAATTATTATCCAAGCAACGTAAGTCCGAACACCACAAACACAAACCCCAAGCAAGGTCCATCAATCAAACTGGAGATTATGGGTATTCTTACGACACTGCTGGCCGCTTGCTCGTGCAGACCATGCCCAACAGCGACATGGTGACATATCAGCTTGATGCCAACGGAAATCGTACTCAACTTATCTGGCCTGACAGCTATTATGCAGATTATGTTTTTGATCAACCGAACAGGCTCACTGACAGAATTACATTCAATCTTAACAGCGCAGTAGGCTTGCCAATTCACAATGGCTCCTTTGGTGATACCAGTACCCAAATTGTTTGATTCACTTTCGCTAAATACTCCGCGCCATTTCTGGAATGTGTTTACCTAAACTTTTGATCTCTCGCAGAACTTTCAAAAACGCAAACCGTGTTTTTTGAAGGCTATGGTAAACAGTGCGCCAGTAATTCTCTTTTTCAAGATTGAGCTTACTTATTTCTCTCTTTGTTGCTCCACTCTAGCACCGATAATAGTGGCGCAAGGTCAAGCTTCGCGCAAGACGAGTAGTTCACCGGACGGATACACAAATTGGTGAAAAACATAACATCTGGATTCCGAAAATTTCAATATGACATCATGGATGATCGAAGTAAGCAAGCTAAAATTTTCATTCAATATTCCATCATAAGTGTGCACCAGCATTTTTCCACTTCGGGACTAATTTAGGCTGGCTGGTATCAATCTCTCTAAACCGTTTGACTTAAGGTAATTCTTGAAGCTTTTCTGGACAGCCTTGTTCGGTTTTGGTTCAAAGGGAAATTGTTGAATCCTTGAGTAAAGAACTCTGGAGTTGACATCATTGAGGTACTTACCGTTTAGATCGAATCGCTTGCCTGTATGTATGACCTCCACAACACCGTCGCGCTTAGGAAGGTATGTTGCCACAGTCTCTTCTTGCAGAGTTCTAATAATTTTGCCTCGCTCGTCTACGCCAGAAGTCAAATAGTGTGTTCTTACTTGAACACAGCCTTGGGAGTCAATTAATTGATCTGAGTAATCCGACAGTCGCCGAATGGTGTAAGGGATATCCTCTACGACACCTTCGTATGGAACAGAAATTATATCCCACAAGGAACCTTCGGCATCACGTATAGTCCCTTTTCTGAATCGCGCTTTCGGCTGAGTAGGGGTTCCATTTTCATAAACAGACTGCCATCTTCCGGCAATCCAATCTGGAATGCGATACCACTTGTCCGCATGATTGAGCCCCTCAGAGGGATTCTCAGGGTAACGATGACCGGGCATAAATTTCTTCGTAACCTTTGGCAGACTGTTGCTTAACTCAATTCTTCCTTTAAGGAGCTTTCCTTCATAAAACTGTTCGATAGCCTGTGTATCGACTTCGTTTTTGCTTGATTCTTGCTTTTCCGATTTCCCGTCATCAAGCTTACCTTCCTGGCTCTGCGTGATGCCAGACGGGCTGCACATGAAAGCGGTTTGCCAGATTAATATGGACATTTCGACAGCCCGCTTACATCTCACTGTTAGGTCCTCCAGATTCACCTACCATCTCAACAAGTGGGTGCCCTTGCAAAATTAAAAATCGCTCCATAGGTGATACCAGCCCCTGTCGATCCTTAATACCGCTGCCTGCAGACCTCTGTTACATTGATATAGAGTTGAGATTCCTTCTGCAAGTCATTCCCAAAGCTTCTGTCGTAAACTTCGACTTGCTCAATCCGAGTAGGGTGACTAAGCCGGAACGTAGATCAACCTGAGCACATCCTCGCCAATCCGATCATAAGTCATAAGGCGGAGCCGCGGCCGTGGTCCGGCGAAATATGGTTTGCCATGACCAAGCACGACGGGATGCAGATAGATTCGATACTCATCGATCAGACCAAGTTCGGTGAGACTTTGCGCCAAGTCGGGGCCAGCAACTTCGATCTCTCCGTCGTGTTCAGCCTTAAGCTTGCGCATCGCGCCCTCAAGATCATTTTCAATAAGACTCGCGTTGGGGCCAACCAACTTCAATGAGCGAGATACGACCCATTTCGGCTGCTTCCGCCACGCCACCGCAAATGCCTGTTCATCTGCACCCCATTCAGGATGATCATCATCCCAGTAACGCATGATCTCATACATTTGGCGACCGTACACACTGCCCGCCTGTTCCTGAGCCTCTTCGACGAAGTGGCGAAAAAGCGTGGGGCATGGCGCAAACGATAAATGGTCGACGTATCCGTCCAGAGATTGATTCATTCCAAACACCAGCTTTGCCATACCACTTCCTTTCTTTACGCTGAAGATCTACATTACGTAGCAGCAAAAGTACAACTTTCTGCCCCATTGAAAAAGCCTATCACTTGCAGCAGCTCCCATCAATGACCTTACAATAGATCGACGAGGCAGCTGTCAATGAAGCTACTTCATTAGCTGCATGATTTTTCAGGTAGTGCCACATAGTGGTAGGTCAGCGTAAACACTTGCAAAATTGAGAAGAGCAAAAATAGCTTGTCTAAGTGGAGGAGGGCCCAAAATAGTCGCTCGAGTCAAAATTTCACAACGGGAACAAAAGCATTTTGAGGAGCATCCTTTGGGCATGGAGCCCTCAGCCAATTTTCCAGAGTGAGTACGAATGAACTTGCTAAGAATTCAATCTTTGTTTATGGTGCTTTTGTTTTGTGTTGCGCTTATGTCGATAACCGCACCAGCAGCCCATGCGGGACTGTTTGGATTTATCAAAAGACATTTATTTTCTCATCCACCAAGTGTACAAAAGAAGACAGCAGTCACGCACCATCGTTCAAGCAGCCGTAAAACAGCGCATCGCAACAAGCAAGACAGAGAGCAAAATTTGAAGGCGTCTATTTCTCAGAAGATTCCTTCACCACGGCAATACATAAGCAAGCAGATCAAAAAAGACCCACCAGCACCGACAGAGCTTGCATACAATATGCCGCAAGATAACTCGATCAGCTCAATTAGCAATGTAGTTCCACCGCACGGAATATCAGTCTTAAGTCATCAGCAAATTCTTTCTCGCAGAGTTATTCAATCAGACGAAATTCAACCAGAAAAAATTGTACTTACTCCGCAAGCTCCAAGTATCCAATTTACTAAGCAAATAGAACAAGTGCAAAACATAGTGCCTGCGCCTAAGTCACCTGCACATACGAAACACCAGAAATTGGTAGTTCTAACTCCCAAATATCAAGCGCCGATACCAGAAGAAATAGTGCAACCCAAAGCAGCTCCGATACACTACCTTTCGATACAGAAAAATTACAATGATAAGGATGCTTCCCCTGCATTTGACGAAAGCGTGAAACCATTACTGACGGAAGCTCCCATCTCATCAAAAATGGATGACACCGCGTCAAACACAGTGGTAGCACAACCTGCTACACAAAAGAACAATAAAGACGTTGCGTTCTCCACAAGAGCTTCGTGGTATGGTCCCGGGTTTGATGGAAAGCGCACTGCATCTGGCCAGCGGTTTAACACAAATGCGCTTACTGCGGCAAGCCGCACATTGAAATTTGGCTCGCAATTACTCGTTGCAAATCCTGCAACAGGGAAATGTTGCACAGTCACAATTAATGACCGCGGACCTTATGTAAGCGGACGCGATATAGATCTATCGCATGGCGCAGCAGCAAAAATTGGAGTTACAGGAGTTTCACCGGTAATTTGCGTGGCTTATGCTGGGGAGTCAGAGCCAGAACTGATAGCAAAGTCTAGTCTTTCAAGAAGTGGAAAACACAAACATAGCAGAACTTCCACACTTAGCGGCGCCCCTGCAAAAGTCAGCCCCAAAGTGCTGCACTATATTGCTGGTGTAATGTAACCAACGAGCAAACTGCTTGAACCAAAACTGCGCCTGTCAATCGAAGCTGCTGTTGTCAAAATCGACCAGGCCACTTTCCACTTTCAGTCCACGAACGATAATAATTCATAGCTTCAGCCTCGGAAATTTCGTCGCAATTTTCGGCGAAATCACCTTTGAAAATTTCGCCGATTAATCTCTCTCTCATGTTTGGACGCCAGGTTCCATCTTGCAATAGCAGGTATACGTCCGCCATGTTTTGAAACTCTATGCGTTTTCCATTTGCAGGGCAGCGATAAATCTCATAGACTACTCCACTCATTGAATCTCTTCCGAAATATCTCCAGACTTGCTCCGTCGCTTTTTCGTCATCCATTTGATAAAAATCTCGCTAGACCTTTTCGCCTTCTAAAGTATACCTCTTGTTGAAGTTAGGAACTATGCCAGAAGCGCAAACACACCTGTGCGCGTCAGACAGCCAGCTATTCTGAAGATAAGCTTTTGGTGCTTTCGAAAGTACGACGAAGAAAAGCCATGCGAAATTGTTCAGAAGATCAATCTCGCATGGCTTTTGGCTGCAGTAGCCTTTATTGTTCCGACGCATCCATCACTCAATCATTACAGTGACAGTAAGCAAACTTATGTAGCGCCGTATTGACCTCTGTCAATTTGAATCGGTGCATCCAATAACAATTGAATCTGAGTACCAGACTGAATTACTACGTTGTGTCCCTTTCGCAAAAGCAAACTATCTGCAAGGCCGACACCACCGCCGATTGCCGCACCAGACCAAGCACCGCGACCGGCTCCACGAGCGGCTCCACTACCATTCTGGTAATAGCTTACTGGTGTCATTCCCATGCCCATACCCATGCCCATTGGTTCTGAATATGGCATCATTGATGTTCTATATTGAAGGGTTGGATTTCCATGTCCTGCGATGGCACCAACAGCAGTGCCTAATGCTGCACCTGCGCCGGCGCCTACAGCTGTTCGCAGGAGAGCTTGCCCAACCTTTGTGCCAGCGCCTTCACCATGAAAAGTACTGCCACTAGCCGAGCCTTTATATTTGCCCAAATCTCCAGATATATGTGCAGACATAGGAACGGACATGCCATTTGGTGTTCTAAGATGATCAAATTTAACTGTCAATTCACCAGAACGACCAAGAAAACCGCCTGATCGCGCTGTAGTAACATGACCTTCTAATACAGTGCCGGCAGGTATTTGACCATTGCCAGTCATAACAGATTGAGTCAACATTGCGTCAATAACATCACCAGGTCGTGCTGCCTCGGTTGATATCGAAGTTTGCAAAGATGCATTTAGCATCATGCCTGCAGGAACATAACATTGAGCTGCAGGCAAACCAGAAGTAGGTGCAGAGTATGCGCCTGGTCCTGGTGTGGAGGGAATATCATAAGATTGCGCGAATACGGAGGCAGGCATTAATACAGCAGCAAATGCAGCCAGCCCCACGGTAAGAGTAACTTTGGTGTTCATATGTGCCTCATTCTATCCTTAGCAAGGAACTAACCACTGCAACTTGTGACGACACAACGATGTCAGTGTTTCTTCAGAATGGGTATGTTTTACGTCCAGTTAACAAGACGGTTTTCAAGAGAAATGCAAAACTTGTAGGGGCGACGCCATGCGTCGCCCGGATCTTAAGGCGCGGTGCTCGCTTAGACAGGTTCGCTCTATAGAATTGCGGGCGACGCATGGCGTCGCCCCTACAGGTGAGGGGGGAGAGGAATCCAAAATTATTGGAAGATTTATCTGGTGGCGCAGCTCATGATCAATTGTTCGACAGAGTCCATTAACTCGTGCAATTGCGCTGGAGTGTCAAGTTTGAAGGCTGATTTTTCGCCACGGTAGCCGACGCCTATGCTTATGCCTTGGTGTTCGTTTACCCACTCGAATGCAGGTTCGTCAGGGACAGAATCACCTGCGAAAACAATCAATGATTCATTTGGATTGATGTTAGTCTGTTGAAGAATTTCTTCAATGCCACAAGCCTTATCCCAGTGAAAAGCAGGCCACACTTCAAAGCTAGTTGGAAGTCGTTTGACTTTCAAATTTGGTAATTTCTCTTGCACATACTTGAACGTTTGCACAACCTGCTCTTGCATTTCACCTGGAGTTAAATGGAAATGCAAGCAGAGCGACAGTCCATGGTCTTCCAAAATGGTTTTGTATTGTGCCGGAAGTCTGTCGTGCAAAATCATTTTTGCAGTATCAAACATTCCACGCGAATGAGCTGCCGATGGATGAAGAAAATTGATATTACCCGGGGCAGTTATTTCGAGCCCGCTGTTGCCTGCTAATATTTGACCACCGCCTGGGAAATCGACACTAAGTTGATTGAGCCCACGCGCACTTAAAATTGCAACTCTTACGCCTTTAAGCGACGACAGTCGATTTGCCGACTCACGTACTTTGGGCGGCATCACGGCTCCCTGTGGGTCTGCCGCAAGTGGCACCAGAGTACCATCGCGATCAAAAATCAGCAGCATGTTTCTTTTTCTAGAAAGACGTTTTTTTATTTCTTCGGCAATTCGGTTTACTTGCATAAATTCTCATACAGTTTGATATATTCCGCGACCATTTGCTCTTTAGAGAACTTGTCGCGTGCTCGTTCTCTACATTTATCAGCAGAAATTTTGCTGATTTCGCCAAACCTATTCACCAGTTCATCGGTGCTTTTACCTAGTATGCCCGTTTCACCGTCACTAATCAACTCAGAAACAGAGCCTCTGTCAAATCCAATTACAGGCGTGCCTGATGCCAGCGACTCCGCCATCACCAGCCCAAAAGGTTCTTCAAAAGCAATCGGATAAACCACTGCTATCGCTCCGGCGTATAATTTCAGCTTTTGCTCGTAGCCAACTTCGCCAATATATTCAATATTTGGTGATTTCAAATGTGGCTTCACATAGTGTTCGAAATATTGACGGTCGGCGTCATCAACTTTGCCTGCAATTTTGAGTGGCATACCGACACGCTCAGCAATTTCGATTGCTTCTGCTGTGCCCTTGTCGGCACAAATGCGCCCAAGGAAAAGCAGATAGCTACGAGGCACCTTGCCATTGTCTCCATTTAGATGGGGCTCAATATCGATGCCATTATAAATAGTAGCAGCATAATTCAACTTATCTGGATAATTCAAACGTCTATAGGCATTGCTAATTGAGACGAAAGGCAATTGCCCATAATTGAAAAACAACGGCGCACAATAGTCTTTTACAGGATTATGATTTGTCGTAATGCTCGGGCATTGAATTCGCTTCAGAAGAGAAAGTGCTTCGTAGCCCATGTGATTGTGCACAATGTCAAAACTATCTAATCTTTTTTCGAGCTCATCTAACTGCATGAGCGAATATGCAGACCATCGTCGCACGGGCACAGAGTCATCAAGCCTCAAGGCTTTCTGTGCAACCGAGACAAGCTGGGCTTTAGTGTTGGAATCGCCCGACGCAAATAGCGTTACTTCATGACCTGCAGCTACGAGTCCTTCAGTTAATAGACTTACAATTAACTCTGTGCCTCCATATGTCTTGGGAGGAACACTCTCAGCCAGGGGAGCAAGTTGTGCAATTCGCATTGTTACCTCATACAAATGAACCAATCAACCTTTTAGTTTTCCACTATTACCTTCAAGTTGCCCGATTTGCGCAAGATTTTTGTGAATGTTGAACCATGCTGATTTTCAAATGACATATCTAAAACTGCTTTTCCAACCTTGAGCCCTCGCACAGTCAAATTACCGAGCCATTCAGGCAATGCTGGTTCTACCACTTTCACAAGGTTGCCTGTCGCATCGGGGTGGAAATTGAGGCACGACTTAATCATGTGCAGCAAGCTGCCGGCAGCCCAAGCCTGAGGCGAACATGAAACAGGATAATCTACGGGATTATGTCCACCTTCGCGTTCAAAACCGCAAAACAATTCGGGCAAGCGATGTTCATTATCATTCATTGCGACCTCTGCAATGCCTCGCATGATTTTCATCATGTCCTCCACTCGACCTAATTTTCGCATACCTTCGCCGATGATGGCATTATCGTGCGGCCAGACAGAGCCGTTATGATAACTAACAGGGTTGAAAGCACCGGTTCTATCAGACAAAGTGCGAATACCCCAACCAGAATGCATTTCATTTTGCATTAAACGATCTGCCACATGGTTGGCTTTGTCGCTGTCGAGAATTTCGCTCCATAAACAATGCCCTGCGTTTGAGCTGATTACACCCACCTGATGTCCATTGCCATCAAGCGCCAAACAAACATAACGTTCGGTAGACATCCAGAAATCATTTTGGAACATTTCTTTCAATGCTTCAGCATCAGTCCTTAATTTGCGAGCCATCGGCGCCTGCCCGATGTTATCTGCGATGTTGGACAAATCGCGACGCGCGGCATAGAGATAGGCTTGCGCCTCAGCAACAGCGATTGGTTCTTCTGCCAATGTTCCGTCGAAATGGACGATAGAATCATCTGAGTCTTTCCAGCCCTGATTCTTCAGACCATTTGGACAAGACTTGTAGTACAAATATCCACAGCCCTCGGCTGCCTCTTTATCCAAGTAGGCAACGGCAGCTTTTACTGCGGGCCAGTGCTGTCTTGCAAAATCCAAATCTCCGTTCCATTTTATATACTCACAAAACAACAGCAACCATAGTTGAGTAGCATCAACAGTGCCGTAATATGGTGAGTGCGGAATGCGCCCTGTGCGAGCCAACTCACCCAGTCGCAATTCGTGCATAATTTTTCCCGGACGCTCGTCTTTGCCAGGGTTTTCTTCCATTCCCTGGTAAGCAGCGAGCACCTCTATGCACTCTCGGGCAAGTTCCGGCATAAACGGCATTGCTTGAAGCGCGGCGATTGCGCTATCTCTGCCAAAAATTGCAGAATACCAGGGCAGCCCGGCAGCAAGTCCATAGCCCTTAGGTGAGGGTTGGCGCAAAATGTAAAAATCATTTATCGCCCTTTCGATGGAAAGGTTGAATAATGCGTGATTACTTTCTATGTGCGCGACACCTGTCCGCCACTGCCTGTAGTGCTCATCTGCAGAACGCTTTGCTGCGTTAAATCCTATATCAGGATCTGCATTTGCCACCGTGTCACCAGACATTTTGGTAACCACTCTTAGCATTAATTGAACTTTCCCTCGAACCGGCAAGCTAAATTTGAAATGAGCCGTGCCATCAGTAATAAGTGCAGGTTTCATACCCAAGAAATGAATGACAGTTTCGTTGAGAATTCCATCTAGCCCTTTGTAAGCCAGAAAAATTGACGCATTATCATCGCCGGATGTCGGAAGCATTCTTTGCCCACGCTCTGGCAAATTTAGTCCGCGCACTTCAAACATATCAGCGAAATCAGAGTGAAACGCCATTTCTAAATCAAGATCATATTGGCTGTGACCGAAATTCTCGAGGACAAATAATTCCCACAGATATTCATCTAAGACTACTTGCCGCTCAATCGTAATTTTCTGCTGGGCAATGCCATCAAGCTGCGGATTGGTATATAGAAAACGACCAGAATAACCTTTGTGCAAATCGCTAGACAAAAGTGATAGGGGCACGCCGTTTAGCCGCAACTCCCACTGACTCAGTTGTCTTGTGTCGTAGCGATAATAACCATACCCTAAACTATTGCAAGTCGGCACTTGCCCCATTTCGTCAAGCACGAGGAAATGACTTCCGTGCTTTAACACCATACGAGGGTGCGCAGCATCTGTGAGCACAAACGGCATACCCGCACAAAGTGGTCGAGTATCAACTACATATGTCGACGCATCCGCCGAAATGGGACGGAAATCTGATGTAGTCACCTGAGTCTCCTTCCTACAATTTTCCGTCGTATCAATTCAATTTTATTCAAAATTCGCATATCGTCTGTTTTGACTTGCCTCTTCCACAAGAGCGCGAACTGGTGTGCGCGCAACAGTGCTGAATTTTGCCCACCAATCAGAGAGCTGATTAGAAGCCAGAATTGTTTTCATTCTCATGGCTCGCAATTGTCGCTCTCTAAGTGACATACAAAGCGAACGATGTAGCGACTCAATTGTTGAATCAATGTCTTTAGGGCAAGCCTCCAGCGAATATGGTCCTAATTCATGCCAGGCTCCAGCACCAGGCGATAGCAACAACACTCCAGGATAACTGTCCTGGCACGCGATGAATTCTTTGGCAGTCAAATTCAAGCCATCTCTCACTGGGTTTACTAACATAGCCTGCGCGTGAGTATAAAGGTATGCAAGCTGTGCAGGTGACAATGATTCTTTAATCCAATAGATGGGCTTCCAATCGTCTGTACTCCAGCGTTTGTTTACTTCATTTGCAAGAGCATCACATTCTTTGAAGTATTTGTCGAAAGCGTCGAGACCAGCTCTTGATCTACCGCAAACTTGTGCAAAAGTAACCTCACCAATAAGATTTGGATGAGTCTCGAAGAATTTGTCGATAATTTTTATTCTGTCTAAGACTGACTTGGTGTAATCAACACGGTCAACCGAGAGAATAAATTTAGACTCGGCAAGTTTTCTAATTTCATCTGGCACATCAACATTTTTGCTCTCTTTTCCAAGATTGCTCCATGATGCTAAATCGATGCCCAGCGGATGTACGTGCAATTCAGTTGTAGCTGATTCACGGGACAAAATTTCGATTGGTCGGCGCATTGCATAGCTGAAATGCGAAACAGATGAAGGCTTGCGATGCGAACCGGCACCTTGCTTAAGCTTCGAGACAACCTTGAGATTTTGTTTGTCAGTCTTGTAGCCTGAAAGGTGAGCATCAACGAAATTCATGAAATTGCGAGCATACTCATCGGTGTGAAATCCGACTGCAGCAGAGCCCAACATGCCTTCGACTAATTCGAGCATAGGCTTAATGAATTCGTCGGGCACATTTTTTGGAAATGGAATGTGCCAATACAAAATGGTTCTGCGGTTGAACGTCGACATCCATTTAGGAACCAGGGCGAGTTGGTAGTCTTGAATGAAGAACTCACTTGCAAGCGAGGCTTCGACATCAATGTGCTCTGAAATAATTCTATTGAACGTCAAATACTGCTCATGATTGTCTGCATTGTAAGAGGCAAACTCAGGCAGATCGTGCATTAATGGCCAGATAAATTCATTGCAAAATCTATAATGACCTTCAACCAATGACTCGGGAATCATCGCAATGAATGTAGATTTATCGCTTTTAGTTGATAGAACCTCGAAGGTGTTTTTGTTCATATACCACCATTGAGAACTGCTATCAGATTGGCTACGCCACATATTCCCCAAGCCAGAGGAAACTCCGCCAGCAACGCCGGGACCTCTATATGAAACTACATCCATATCCCTGCTCCTTTTGAGAAGGCAACAATCCGTCAAAATGCCTGCCTACACACCGAGTGGTCAATTCGAAACCTGGAGATCTAATTACATTGACCCATCAAGTAGCCAACCGATTCCTTTGCAAGCTCCGACTTAAAGACAAACAATTCAAAGCTTGGTTCCCGACATCATCTGGAACAAAATATAGTCATCCGCCCCCAATGCCCATTTCAGCGCCCTTTTCGCCCAAGGTATATAAACACTATGGAAAGCACTAGTCTTCCCCCCAGACTTGTAGGGGCGACGCCATGCGTCGCCCGGCCGTTCAACCCGCGTCTAGCTCAGCGAGATCTAACTTAGGCGCGACGCATGGGATACTGCTGGCGAACCGAATGGATAGCGAAGGAAGTTCGAAGATATGGGCTAAGAGCGTCTCACCTGGGGGCGCAGGCATCCTTGCCTGCTTCTTCGCCAATAGCTTTCCGTAGCAGGCTGGAAGCCTGCGCCCCCAGGGCTAACGCACTTCAAGCTGGATCTATCAACTCGAGTTCGCCAGCAGTATCCATGGCGTCGTCCAGGAAACTAGATCAGCGGATAGGAATGCGTGTGCCGCTTAGACCGGCGACTACAAAATTTGTTGCGAGTGCTTGTCGCAGACTAATTCCGATTACCGGTGCAGGGTCAGCTAACATATTGCGAAAAGACATAATTGTATTATTGTCAAAATGCGCAACCATATGCATCACATAACCACGACCAAACGGAAAGACCACAGCTAAAACACCTTTGCCTTGACTGTCTTCATTTGAAAGTTGCTTGCTGATCGCCAATACACGAACATCAGGACGCAACACTCTTATCATATGAGAATCGATGTCCATCTTCCAGGACGAATTCGAAACCGTCCGTGCAAATAAAGAAGAATCAGGATGCACCACTTCTGCATCGTAAACACTTTGTTTGTTGGTATGTTTGTCCCATTGAATATAACCAGGAAACGCACCATCAATCACGTTATCTGAGCTCCAATCTGTGCAAAGCACATAGCCACCTTGCGCTACAAAATCACGCAGGCGTTGTTGAGCACTACGAGGAACTCGGCCCGGGCAATTGATTACAATGACACGCGTATCTGCAAGCGACATATCTTCAATGTCGCCACCAGAAATTCTAGTAAACGGAATTCCTAAGGCGCGCAACGTCTTGCTTGAGTTATCATAAACTCCTTTTACTTCCAGTACTTTCGTCTGAGACATTGTTGATGTAGACAGCGCAAATTTCGGATGCGTTTGTTCTAACCATGCTCGAAAAATTTCTGGCGGAACAGATGTAGAACTTCCAACTTGCGAAACGGAAGTTTTAATAACGGTATCACCCTCGGTGCTCACTTGACCGCTGAGTGCTGCGCTTGGTGTTGAGTTCGGTGCAACTTGAACGCGAAAACTTGTTTCCGCAGGAGCGGCATCGTGTACTTCTACGCTATGACGTTTAAAGCTGGGCGCAGGCTTGGGCATGCTATTGCCGTTGGCGGCTTCAGCTGACCTATATGTGCAGCTATATGCAATGGACAACATGCCTACAAGAAGACCTAAAGTCTTGCGCACTACATCTGCCTCATGTGAATTACACTTTTTCATCGACGCCAAAATAACCCATATGTTCCTCTGGTAGCCAAGTGCTAAGGATTCAAATCTAAGCGTGCTGTTCGCCGCCAACAAGCGCAATGCCTGAAGCAATTAGAAAGCCACCCAACCATGCGCTAATTGAAACATGCTCATGGAAAAACACGATTGACGCCACCATTGTAAGTGGAAAACACAAACTCGAAATGGGATAGGCAACACTTAAATCAGTTTTGCTCAAAATCTTCATCCATACCCAAAGTTGCAACAGAGACAAAAGAACGACAGCCCATGTCCAGGGCAACTGCAGCAAATGCAAATAAAACTGTAATTCATTGCCCAGCGAATCACCTGCCAATTGCGAAGCAATTTTTTCAAAACACTGCACCGAAACATCAATAGTAAGCAAAGCCACGAACATTGTGACTACCTGCACAGATAATAGACTTGCCGTTTGCTTCATCGTGGCATTTCTCGGCTAATTAAGACTAGACCAACGACAATAAGTGCGATGCCGCACCAGCGACGCTTAGTTACTTTCTCTTTGAAGATGAAGCTGCTGGCAAGGGGCACAGTTACATATGATGAGCCGAGCAGCGGAGCCGCCAGCGCCAGCGGCAGCAGGCTCAAAGTGAAAAACCAGGCTATCAGCTGGGAGACATAAAACCCGGCCCCTGTCGCCATCCAGACAAAGGCGCGCGATGAAACTCTGGTTGACTGCTTAAACGAAAGCTGTTGGCAGGTCTCAAAAACGACGGTGCATGCTAGTGCAAGTACAGCTAAAAAATGCATCTTCCACCCAAAGAAAGGACAATTTTAGCGAGCATGGGCGTCGCCACCCGCAAGATTAGGGACATATAACAAGCTTCAGGCGGCACTGCCAGCCACGCCTGAACTGGACAACGGAGTCAATTTGTAAGACCATTAGCACTCATCCGCCTAAATTCTCAGCTTGGCTGGTCAAGCTATGGTAATCACTTAGCAGAGTTATCCCAAGGGAGGGTCACCCAAAATGCCGATTGAAGAGAGCGACAAAATCTCTGATAGTGGTGTTAGTAACATAAAGGTTGGTGAAGCGGTCAGCAAAGAAGCAGATGCAGGCAGAGCTGATTTGGCTAAAGACCAGAAGAATTATGTTGCAGACCTGAAAGCCGGCGGCAAAAGCGGCATCACCGACACATTCGGCAAGCCGTTGGTGTTTGACAAAGATTCGCTGGGTGACAAAAACAAAGACTCTCAAAACATAGCAGTCGCCAAACCAGAGGCGGCTCCCTATTCTAAAGATGGCAAGCCAGACAGTTCATCCGAAGACCCGAGCAAATTCAAACAAGTTACGCCAGGCGACTTCAATGGCGCAAAGAGCGGCGTAACAGAAGAATTTGGTCGCCCTCTTGTTTTTGATTCTAATGCAGCAGAAAAAGCAATTTCTAAGTTGAAAGATAGCTTTAACCCAGAAATGCTTACCGAAAACGTAGGACCAAAAGTCGGCGAAGCAGCAGCTAAAGCTGCAGGCAACAAAACAGAAGCAGCAGCCGAGGCAAAGAAAGAAACTGAAGGTGCTAAAGATGCAACAGCCGCCGCCGCCCCAGATAGCCCAGAGCTTCAAAAAATCAAAGACGCAAAAGTACCACTAAGCCCAGAACAAGAAAAGCAACTAAAATCAGACCTTGCCGACATTGATAAATTGCCTGAAGATCAAAGGCAAAAGGTAAAAGACAGCCTTGAAAAAATAGCCACGGCTGATACCAAAGACAGTACCAAGCTAACACCAGAGCAGAGAGCCGAGCTCATCTCATCGACAGCTCATCAAATTGCCCACCCTGAGAGTATTTCGCAGGGAAACAAAGATACCTGCGTTTCTGCAAACATCGAAAAAACGATGGCGATGAATCACCCCGATCAATACGCACAAATGGTTTCAGACATGGCTACAAAAGGCGAATACACAACGCCCGACGGAAAAACAACGCTGAAGCCACAAAGAGAAGCTGACGGTTCACTGGCAGAAAAGAGCGACCCAACAGGAAAACGCAGCGGCGCCAGCGAAATCATGCAAACTGCCATAACAAATGTTGGCATGCCGGAAGGCGAAACTTACAAATCGTACAAACCCGGGCACGAGCCTATTCCCAAAGAACAAATCAAGGAAGATGATGCAGGCGACAGAGTCGTCACTGCAAATGGCGAAACCAAGAAATTCGAGGGTCTTTCGCGCAACGCCAAAGAAGATATTCTCAATAAACTTTCTCCCGACGATAAATACAAATCCGAAAGAATTGAAAATGTGGGCGACCTCGACAAGGCATGGAAAGACAATGGAAGCCAGCCGCCTATGAATGTTACCGTGAGAATCAATGCCGAACACACGGGTATGGGACAGCCGCTAGACGGCAATGCTGCGACGCATGCAGTATCAATCACTCACATCGAATATGGACCAGACGGCAAACCATCTCAAGTTTATTATGAGAATACAGCCAAACCTTCTGATGACCACAGCTATCCTAACGGCAAACCAGTGCCGGCTGACGAATTCGTAAAGAGCATGCAAGGCGAACGTAGAAATGAATACAAAGACGGTACAGTCGACCACTGGAATGAGCCACTCACGGCAACTGTTAGAACTGAAGGCAAGCCAGAGCGCCAGATTGATAGCGAGAAAAGCAAAGAACTCGACAGGGCAGTCGAAGAATTTCGCGACTCGACACACAAAGATGCTTTCATCGATTACGGTACAGACCGCAAAGAAATGGAGCATGCGCTGAAAGATCGCCCGCGTTGGGAAATCGAAGAAATGAACAGACGCTATAAAGCCAAATATGGCAAATCAATCGACGAAGACATCGTTGACGAATTAGAAGGAGCAGACCGCCGCAAGTTTCGCGGCATGCTCAAAGGCACCGACACAAAGACTGATGATGCACCAATCAAACGCTAAAGACTAGTTGTCCGTTTTCTTGAGCTTAACTACAGTTCCATCTGCAGAAATATTGAAATGCTCAATCGATTTCGATTCTTGGTCGATTTCGCTGCCGGGCGATGGCAAAACCTCACAACCATTGCATGCTCTGGCCTCACCATTGTGGAAGGCACCGGCTTTGTCAAAGCGTGGCTTCACAAGCCATTCTCCCTCTTTGCTTATATAGCCCCACTTATGTTTGTGGTCTGCACCGAGTGTAGCAGCGGCAGCAAATCCTTCTGAGAAATTTTCTGCATTTGAAAATTCTGGCTTGAATGCAAATTTGCCGTTTTTATCTATGTAGCGCCAACTGCCTTTCAAGTCTAAAACTGCAGCTAGACCTTCCGAATAATTCTTTGCGCTTATGTAGATTGGCTTGCATGTGGGCTTGCAATTAGTATCGATGAAGCCCCAACGATAACGCCATTTGCTGTCGTCTTTTATGCAAATCAATGCGCGACCTTCTACAAAAGGCAAACCTTCAAGATATTTGCTGGTAGATACTACTTTGCCCTTTTTATTGATGTAAACACAAGAAAGTGTTAGCTCGGGAATTTCAGGTTTGACTGTATAAACAGGACACAAGCCATCTGAAAAAATGCTGTCAGCCAGGTTGTTTTGCAGCTTGATTGCAGGCGTGAGGAAATAATGTGTTCCGTAATATCTGGGCGGAATTACAAATTTCCCTTGTTTATCGATGAATCCCATTAATTTGCTGTCTTTAGAAACAGCAGCGGCTAAGCCCTCGGAGAAGGCTCCGCTGTAATCCAGTTTTTCATTTGCCGGAATAACAACTTTGCCTTCTTCATTTATATAGATGGTGCCTTTTGAAGCTGGATGCAACACCACTCTAGCCAGACCATCGCAAAAGTGACCCACCGATGAAATGTCGTCTGACTTCACATCAGTTTTGATCTGCACTTTGAAATTCGAATCGCAATAAACCAGTTTTTCATGGAAGAAGTGCGGCGTTAATGGTGTGTGTTTTAACGCGACACTTTCTATGTCAACCGGCGCAGGAAAAATTGCAGTAGAAGTTGTTGTTTCGACCGGATTTAAAATAGCATTGAGGGGACCCAATTGCTTTGCCAAATACAGATAAACTGCGACTCCCACAAGAATCAATAAGGCAACAACCAAAATGGGCGTATTCTTTTTCTTTGGCTTGTCTTTAGTTGGATCAAATGCAGGCAACGAAAATTCTAAGCTCCAGGTGCGGGTGTACCGACATTTCCTGCAGGAGCGCCTCCAGTTCCACCTTGATCGGTTGGAGCGGGAAGGCGAATTAGCGCCATTTCCTGCGTATTGTTTGGACCGTAGTGCACAAGAACCTGGCTGTCATCTTTTACCAGATCACCAAGACTGCTATCAAAAACAGTGCTGTTGCCCTGGCCGATTGTCCAAGAAATTCTTTGTGTAGCTTTATCCAGAGAACCATAGACCTGCGATTTTTCATTGGTCAATTGGTTCATATAATTTCCGCGCACAATGCCATCTTTGTTGATTGCCAACTGTAGCATCATGTTTGATTGCGTTTGGCCTGGTTCTGCCAGCGAGAATACTCCCAGCGGTTGCCACTGATCTGCCTGTGAGGCTGGGGCAGTGGCAGGGGCAGAACCATCTATTGAAGGCGCAACTGCTGGAGCCTGATTTTGCCAGGCTTGCGACGCAAGTTGTTGAGCTTGCTGGTAATACTGTGTTGAAGTTCCCGCAGGCTGACCATTTACATAGACGTTGTCGCCTTCGTAAATGACGTTGGTTGTACTTGCAGGAGCAGAATTATTGCTCTTGCCACCCGAGTTGGACATGGCCATTCCCATCATGCCCAGACCGAGGAATGAGGTGAGGGTAGACATCCCCATGCAAGTCCACATGGTTGCTTCAGACCAACCGGGGCAGCCCCAGGCGCCTGGATAGCCCCAACCATGATAGCCGTAGCCTCCATAACCGTAGTGTCCATAAGCGCCATAGCCGTAGTGACCATAAGCGCCATTAGCACCGTAATGGTTAACATTTACGTTGTTGACATTGTTGCGGTTGAACTCATTGTTATGGTTGATTTGATTTCCATTGAATGAGTTTCTGATGTTATTGCCCTGGTCATGCAGCTGATTTGCATTGATGTTGTGCGGTGTTCTGTTTTGCAAACCGGATATGCCACCAAACCCGCCATCAGTTGGGAATGCTGGGCGAGTGCTGATTGGTTGATCGGGGTGATTGCCAAATCCTTGTCCACCCCGATTATCAAAACCCTGTCCGCCGCGATTTTCGAATCCTTGTCCACCGCGATTTTCAAAACCTTGTCCGCCGTTAAAACCTTGTCCGCCACGATTTTCAAAACCCTGACCGCCGCGATTTTGGAAGCCCTGTCCGCCGCTAAGACCTTGACCGCCTCGGTCAAAACTACCACTAGGTTTAGCGCCGCTGATGCCGTCAAATCCGCCGCCGCCGCCAAAGCTGTGCTCGCCACCGCCGCCGAATCCGCCGGAGCGACCGGCATACTCACGACCGCCGCCACCACCTTCAAAGCTTCTTCCGCCGCCACCGCCGAAACCACTGAAGCTGCGTCCGCCACCACCGAATCCGCCGCCACCAAAGCTGCGACCGCCGCCACCGAATCCACCGCCAAATCCGCCTCGTGCAAAAGTCGGCGACACGAGCATGAAACTCATACTTATCGCCAGGAATACATTTATAGGCTTAGTCTTCACAGTAAAAATCCTTCAATAAATGGAGTCAAATAGCGATTACTTAACAACACGCTGTACTTTTAACGGCACAGTGTCATTGAACCCAACTCCATTTATGCTCCTGTTTACAGACTGATAGGAAAAGCTATTTGGGTCACTAATAGACAAAACATTGGTAGCACTGGTGGTGCTGCCGTCGCGATCTACTCCAGTTGCATCTACTAACCACTGGCGATCTTTCTTCACCCAATTGCCATAGCCGAAACCGCCAGTTGCATCAAAATGCCATGAGATGGGCTGCTCTGTGCGAGGGTCCCAACCGATAACTTGTCTGCTTTCCACCGTCGGGGAATCTGCTGATTTTTTGATTTCGTATTTGCAGGTGATGAAGTTTTTGTTGGCTGCCCATTCTGCTTTCATATGAACGGAGCCACCATTATTTTCAGCAGACCAATCGCCTACCAACCATGAAAGGTCTTTCAGAGGGTCTACCGATGAATCAACGACAAGGGGTGTTTCGGTAGCAGAAGAAATTAGCCATGAGCCATTTTGCTTTAAGAACACCATTGAAAAACGTGTCTCTGGCTTGGTCGAAGCATCTTTGCGACGCACAGTACCTTCGGAGACGACAACATCGTTTGAAAGCGAACGCACCGAGTCTGGCACGAGATCTAAAAATTGCTTGCCATTTTGCGTGAACAAAACACTAAATCTTTTTTCGATTGCAGCTTTGCCTTTTGTGACACCGCCGTCCTGGTCGATGTAGTCACCATCTTCTGTCCACATGGCTGAAACAGCCTTGGCATCTCCATCGGCAATCGCCTTTGAAAGAGCCGCAAATTGAGCATTGATAGCGCTGTTAGCATCCTTTTGAGCAGCATTGTCACTTACTTTTGCTTTGCTGGAGCTCTTGCTATCTCCGGCAGCTAGTGACATCGGTTGACAGCTAATACTTATGATTCCAAGGGTGACGGCGATTAAGGCTATCTTTGGCATCTTGCTAGCGCTCATTATTGTTGAATCCTCACTCAAAAACACAGCCCACGACAGGCAGGAGATCTTAACGCGTGTCAATGCTACTACATTGGCAACGGCAGGGTCATTAGACATATAAAGGACTGTATTTGACCGCTTAGTTTCTTACGCAGCGAAAACCTGTATTCGAGCAACCACTGCTGGGTTCGCCCTTTCCTCTGGCGCCCACCAAATACCTTGCGCAATATTGATCTGTGCAAAGAAAAGAGCCACCTTTTTGTACCTTTTTGGCTACTCCTTCTTCATAAGGGTCATTACTATCAGGAGGCCCCTTTGGATTTTTAGTAATTGCGTTTTTAGCGAGGCTAGCGTAATAATCGGCGCGATACCAGTCTGAGCACCACTCCCAGACGTTGCCAGTCATGTCGTAAAGTCCATATCCATTAGGTGGAAACGAGGCACAAGGCGATGTTCCTTTATAAGCATCTTCAGCCGTGTTTTGATTAGGAAAGTTTCCTTGCCACAAATTAGCAAGCCATTTGCCCTCAGGCTTGAGCTCATTTCCCCAGCTGTACAATTTTCGATCTAAGCCGCCACGGGCTGCATATTCAAACTCTGCTTCGGTAGGTAGTCGCTTGTGAGCCCACTTTGCATAGGCACAAGCGTCTTCGTAGGCGATTTGGACAACAGGATATTTTGCTAAAGAATCAATGTTGCTTTGCGGCCCATCCGGATGTTTCCACGAAGCACCGGGAACATAGCGCCACCATACATAGTGGCTTCTTTTTGACACTGGATGTGCCGGCGGCGTAAACACTAATGACCCTGGAACGAGGTTTTCCGGTGGAGCACCAGGAAAATCTTTTGCATCAGGCTTGCGCTCAGACACTGTTTTGTAATTAGTCGCTTTTACAAAACGAGCAAAATCTTCATTGCTTACTTCGCATTTATCAATCCAAAATCCATCTACATGAACTTGATGCACAGGTTTGGCGTCAACAAACGAAGGGTCTTCGCAGCCCATATAAAATGTACCGCCGGGAATCCAGACCATGCCGTCTTTGGTTTTTATCTTATGGTCAGCTTGCCCACTTTGTACTTTCTTCGATTGGGCTTGACACTCATAGTGCGAACTGAGAAAACAACAAATCAAGAAAGCGCCCAGACCCATCGCTGCGCGCCAGATAGCAAATTTTACTGAGAAAACTTTCACCAAATGACATCGACTCATTAGACTGAAGAGCACCCTATTTCGATTAATCTAACGCAATTGAGGCACGAATTCTTGAACTCCTTAATAGGAATGCGAGAAATTTCCAGCTCTTTTAGATAGCCCGGGAGGACTTCGATTGATTACCCACAAGAAAGTGCTGTGCACGGTTGTGGCACTGCTGATGGTGCTGGGTTGCAGCACCTACAAATCAGCTAACGCTGCTGAGCCGTCCAAGCCAAATATAGTTGTAATCATGGGAGACGACATTGGCTGGTTCAATATAGGAGCCTACCATCAGGGAATGATGGCCGGAAAAACGCCAAACCTCGACAAGTTGGCGGCTGAAGGCATGCGATTTACCGATTACTATGCAGAAGCAAGTTGCACTGCTGGTCGGGCCAACTTTATCACCGGCGAGTTGCCTATTCGCACTGGACTTACCACAGTTGGACAGGCGGGAGCTTCTGTCGGCATTCCAGATCAAGCAGTGACAATTGCGACAGCACTAAAAGCGCAAGGGTATAGCACTGGTCAATTCGGCAAAAATCACCTCGGCGACAAAAATCAATTTCTGCCGACTGTTCACGGATTCGACGAATTTTTTGGTTATTTGTATCACCTTGATGCAATGGAAGACCCCGACCATCCGAATTACCCAAAAGCAGCATTGGACACAGTAGGGCCGCGCAACATGCTCAATTGCGTTGCAACAGAAGTAGACGATGCCACGGAAGACCCGCGCTGGGGAAAAGTGGGCAAACAAAAAATTGAAGATGCGGGAAGATTAGATCCCAAAAGAATGGAAACAGTCGATGATGAAATTCTCGACCACACTCTTAAATTTATGGAGAAGGCCGAGAAAGAATCAAAACCATTCTTCGTTTGGCTAAATCCAACTCGCATGCATATCGTCACACATCTTTCTGCGAAATATGAAGGAATGCGCAATGCAGAAAACGGTTGGTCTGAAGAAGAAGCTGGAATGGCTCAGCTAGACGATATCGTCGGCTCTGTTATGAAGCATTTGAAGGATAGTGGTGCTGACAAAAACACAATCGTGGTGTTCACCACAGATAATGGCACAGAGAATTTCACATGGCCGGACGGCGGACAAACGCCCTTTGCTGGCGGAAAAGGTACGGCTCTAGAAGGCGGTTTCCGCGTTCCGGCGATTGTTCGTTGGCCTGGTAAAGTGCCCGCAGGAAAAGTAGAAAACGGCATCATGTCGGGGCTAGATTGGTTCCCTACATTACTGGCAGCGGCTGGCGCAGCAAGCAT
This sequence comes from uncultured Candidatus Obscuribacterales bacterium, assembly GCA_964546815.1. Classification (GTDB taxonomy): domain Bacteria; phylum Cyanobacteriota; class Vampirovibrionia; order Obscuribacterales; family Obscuribacteraceae; genus JAIEPM01. The sequence continues at coordinate 22,421 of CAZJLR010000065.1, forward strand.
AAAAGAAGAACTGTTGCAGGGCAAACCGCTCGGCACTAGAACATACAAAGTGCATCTCGACGGCTATGATCAGCTAGACATGCTAACTGGCAAAGGACCGTCAAAAAGGCATGAAGTTTTCTACTTCACAGAAGGCACTCTAAGTGCGATTCGTATCGACGACTACAAGTACCGATTTACAGAGCAACCGAGCGGCTGGCTCGGCGCCACACAAAAGGTTGATTGGCCCATTCTTACAAACCTTCGTTTAGATCCTTTCGAGCGAACGGGAGTATCAGGCTCTCTAAACTACTATAATTGGTTTGTTTACCAGTTTTGGCGCTTCGTGTATGTGCAAGATCACGTAGCAAAAGCAGCTCAAAGCCTTGTTGAATTTCCACCTATGCAAAAAGGTGCCAGCTTCAATTTGGAAGCAATTAAAGAACGAATTCAACAACAAATCAACGCCAGACATTCACTCTAACGACGACCTGCCAAGTAGCAAAATCAGATTAACTATTTTTGCTGTTGCAAAGATACTTTTCCCTTTGCCACCCGGCATAGCTTAGCCAGATCTAATTCGCCCTTCAAAGCTTTAATTGGGGCTAAAAGACGCTTGATATCAAAGATCTAAGATCTGAATCCATTAGCGCACACTTGACAACACGGTTCCCAAGTTGAACTTGCCTTCATGCTTCGAAAGGCAGTTTCTACGAGAATTTGACTTGTCTTGAGGTAAAAGACCGCTTGCTTTTCAATTCGCTTCAATACTTACTGTTTTTACCGCTGGTGGCATTGCTGTATTGGCGCAGCCCAGCAAAATTGCGACTGCCGATTTTGCTTATCGCCAGCTATGTTTTTTACATGAGCTGGATGCGTGTCTACGGACTCCTTTTGTTTGGACTCACTGCTGCAAATTACATAATCGGCTACTACGTCCACAAAATCGAAAAGAAAGACATCAAGCGAATTGTTTTTATCGCAGGCATTGCACTAAACCTGGCATGCCTTGCACTGTTCAAATACACAAATTTCTTGCTTGATACATTTCAAAGCACGACAACTTACCTGGCGAGCACGCTTTCTTGGTTAAGCCCTCCAGCTTATTTGAAAGATCTGCCCATTATTTTGCCACTGGGTATTTCATTTTTCGTATTTGAATTCATCCATTATTTGACAGACGTTTTCAAAGGCAGCAAGCCGATTTTCTCGCCACTAAAGTTTGCTCTTTTTGCGGCATTTTTCCCATCGCAAATTGCGGGACCTATCAAACGTTATCAGGACTTTGAAAAGCAAGAAATCGCAGATGCAAAATTCAACCCTGAATTATTTCGCACTGGCTTGCTTTTGATTGCGCAGGGTATGTTCAAGAAAGTGGCTCTGGGAGACAATCTTGCACCCATTGTCCAGGTCGGTTTTGCTAATCCGCATTTGATGAGTACGCTTGATGCATGGGCTTGCGTGCTGGCGTTCTCGCTTGAAATTTATTACGACTTTTCCGGATATACCGACATCGCAATCGGCTCGGCGCAAGTGTTGGGTTTCACTTTGCCTGAAAATTTCAAAATGCCATACAGCGCAACCAGCTTGAAAGACTTCTGGCATCGCTGGCACATCAGCCTTTCTACATGGCTGCGCGACTACCTCTATATTCCACTGGGTGGGTCTAGAAACGGCAAAACAAAGGCATCATTGAATTTGCTAAGCACAATGTTGCTTGGCGGTCTCTGGCATGGCGCATCATGGCATTTCGTGCTCTGGGGCGGCTTTCATGGGCTTGGCTTAGCATTTAACCGTGCCTGGGACGAAGTCATAGCCAAAGAAAAATGGCTTGAGAACGCCAGTAAAACATGGCTGTGGGAATGCTGCTCACGCGCATCGATTTTTGTTTTCGTATCACTCACATGGGTTGTATTTCGCGCCAAAGATGCAAGCGAAGCATTTTCGGTTTATCACCAGATGTTTAGTCCACAGCCATCCGCAACAAGCGAAGCGACTATTATCGAGATGTTCACACAATCGAGCTTGCCCGTGGCGTTCTTTCTTTATGTGGCTGTCTACTGGCTCAGCAAATATTCAAACAAGCTGAAACTGTTTTTGCCAGAGGCAATGCAAGCAATGAAAATACCAACTTACGCACAAGTTGTTTGTGCGCTCGGTTATGCAGTTTTGATTGTGGGGCTAGCACCACATACGGCAATTCCATTTATTTATTTCCAGTTCTAATTAGAGATAGGCATGCCGCAAACTCAAGACATAAAAACGAAACAAGAACGCTTATCAGCAACGACTGAGACGAAGAATCTTGCGCCATCGTTTTTCGCACGTCTGGCCCAATTTGTAGTTGCTTCAATTTCTTGCATAGCTTTGATTGTTGTTGTTTTTGGCGCTGTTGAAATTGTTTTTGCAGCAGCACACATCGGCGAAGATACGGTGGTAAAGCCAGACGCATTGCTTGGCTATACACACATGGAAAATAAATCGCTTACTTACAGGCAAGAAGGTTATTCAAGGTCAAAAACAAACGCGCTCGGATTTAGAGACAAGAGTTATTCCTTGACCAAGCCAGCGGGCACAACACGCATCTGTGTCTTAGGCGATTCCATGACAGTTGGAATGGAAGTTCCGCCAGAAAAGACATTTTCAAAACTCTTAGAAGCACGGTTGAATAAAGAACAAAACGGCAAGTTCGAAGTGATGAACTGCGGCATGTCCGGTTATGGAACAGGGCAAGAATATCTGGTCTACAAACAAAAGGTAGAACAGTTTCACCCCGATGTGGTGCTGGTCACATACAACTACGGTGACTCGGACGACAATGTGTTTCAACGTGCGGGAATGAACCCGCCGCGACCGGTATTTAGAAACGAAGCAGGCATTTTGAAAGTTGACTGGCAAGATATGGATAAATGGTTTGCCAGCAACGATGCACGCTTTTACAAATCATTTGAAGGCTTGAGACGCAATTGCCGATTGCTTGCTGTTATTAACAAACTAAATCTAGACTTGAGCAATGCGGACCCGCTGTACCAAACAATCAGCACGACAGTAGGCAAGCCGATTGCATATTTGTGGGGACAATTGCTTTCGTCATTGCCAGCGGCAGACCAGGGGCTCGCTAGCGCACGTAGCTGTTTTAACCCCAGTATGAGTCCGCTTGATACGGACTCTGCGCCGCAAGCTGACTATGCTTCGGCAAGCGAACTCAAAAAAATGTTTATAGCAAACAAATCAAAAACAGACGTGGCTCTGGCAATTTTTCATAACCTCAACAATGACTGCAAAAGAAACAATTGCAAGCTTGTAATTGCGTTTGGACCAGCGCTTACAAACTCAATGCTCTATTACAGGGAATTGAACGATATAAGTAAACAAGCACAAAAGGAAGGCTACTCAGTAATTTGGGCTAACCAATCGTTTCCGCCGCGTGAGCCGATGCAAAACAGTCCGTACTTTTTTGGGCTGCACTTTACGCAAGCCGGCCACAAAATTATGAGTGATGCCATATATAAAGGACTCTTTTCCAGTAAGAGCCCAGAGACAAAGGCTCTCTGAGCCTTAAGCGAAACCGAGCAGTCAATAGCTGGTACAATTAATTGATTGCTGTTGAATAGAGGGTCACACGGTGTCCAACAGTCAAAATGACGATTCCGAAAAGGTGCAAGTGGAGTCAAAATGCGATGAGACAAGAGTCTCTTCGACTGAGCCTAGCACTGTCATCAAAAAGCGAGAAGGAAGCGGGCTGACCAAAGAATTGGGCAAACCTCTGGCTGAATCAAACGAGCTTTCGCAAATGCATGCGGATGTAAGCTCAAAATACACCGAAATGAACGAAACCAGAAAGAAGATGGGACAAAGTGGCATCTCTCAAGTTTTTGGTGACTTATTGCCAGGCAGCTCCCCGCAAACTGAAGTAATCACCGAGGAAAAGCTTGAGACTTGCGGCGCAAGCAACGAGACTGTTGACCCCTACGAATGCAAAGCCGAAGACAATACGCTGGGAAAAATTGATGCCACTGATATTCCAGATGGAAAAGTCCTGGCACAAAAAAACGAAGATATCATCACCAAATACAAACAGATGAAACGTCCAAACATGGCGCAAAGCGCTATCTTTCAAGCATTTGGTGATTTGCTGCCCAAGAAAGCAAGCGAATCTGAAGGCGAAGACGAAGACGCCAGCAGAAAAAAATCAGACGAATAAACTTACATATAAATAGAACGGATTTTTTACTGCACTGCGGCTTGAGATGTAGTGCCAATAGGCGTTGCCGGCTTTTGACGTGCCTGCACAGTTTTTAGCATAGAAGCAACATCGTCCATCAAATCTAAGCCAGACTTATTCGTGTTGAAATGAAGTTCGCGGCTGAGTTGCGTGAGCCTGTCGGTCAAATGCATCTTCGGAAAAGTGTGACCGTAAACGTGGTATTCGCACCAGGCTACTTTGGTCAAAATCTGCGCGCTTGCGGGCGGCGGCATCACTGTCATCGCGGCCGGGTCGTCATCTGGCTCTGGTTCGGGGATAGCGTCACCCTGAGCTTTAGCGCCGAGCCGCATTCCGCCGAAGCGTAGTGGTCCACCCTTCGGACCGAGAGCCGCGGCACCCATTCCCATGGCATTGCCCATCATGCCTATGCCGCCAAGCCCAGAGACACCAAGCAAGGTATTTCCAACCATCGCAAGTACTTGTTTTGACTTAGAAGCACCGGCAGCAGACTGAGCACCGGGAGCTGAACCAGAATTGTCTTGTGCGACCAGAGGCTTTTTGTGAAGTGTTTTTTCAGCATAGCGCTCTAGTGCATCTGTTCGTCTGCTGAGGTCACTATCTGCGGAAGAGCCACCGAATGCACTGGCTTCCATGCGGCTGATGCGCGCAGACAAAGGCTGCCCGGGAAAGCTCTGTCCGAGTATTGCGTTTTCCAGTGCAGTGATATGGGGATATTCGGGCTGACTCGTTTGCGCAGGCGACTGACCCTGGTCTGCCACCTCGTCGGGATTTGCCCGTTTGATATGCAGAGTCTTTTCGGCGTAATCGTCGATGGCGTCAGTGCGCTGGCTGTAGTCGGCTAATTGAGATGGGCTGCCAAAAGCCTTGGTCTCAAGACGGCAAAGCCTTTCGGCAAGCGGGGTGCCGGGAAAAGTCTTGCCCAAAATTGCTTTTTCGAGCTGAGCGATGTGCGGGTAGTCTTTGAGCTGCAAGGAGTCTTCATCATCCAGCGAGCTGCTCGCAGCCCGGTTGGCTGTGCGGGGCGGCTCTTGGGGGGCAGTCGGGCGCGATGAACGGGGCGCAGCCTTCGAAGGCTTTTCTGCCACAGGCTTTTCGGGCGCCGGAGCCTTGCTTTCCTCAGGAGGCGAAATGGCTACAAGCTTGTTGATGCGGTCTTGTACGCTGCCTTCGTTTAGGTCACCAAACAATAATTTCTCTATGCGAGCGGCTCTGTCTTCGTCTGAGTCAGACTCGAAAGTATGCCCGAAATATCTTTGCTCAAGGTGGCAGAGCTGCTTTTTGCCGGCAGAGTCTAGAGTGCTTTCCGCAAGCGCGCAAGAAAACATCGACAACAAAATTGCCAAAGATGAACTAACTATCACCCGCACCAGCGCTTCCTCAGACCAGCGTGCGCCCGGATTGTACCATGCCAAGGGCAGGCGATTTATTGCACCGGTCTCAGGCAGCAGCGCCGCAAACTCAGTCAATTCAGGCAGACAAATAGACTTTTAAGATTCAAACTCAGGGCAATATTCTGATTCGTTTAGCCCAAAAGTCCAGGCAATCGCCTGCCGAGGACGCACCATTTCGGGAGGTACACGCAAGAAATAATTCTTGTAGCTGCCATCTGGTTCGGGAGTAGAATTTTTCACTTTCACCATCACGATAGGCTCATCGCCAGGAATCTCCAGCCTGTACAAAGCTCCGTATTTGTCTTGAAAGACAAGCTCCGCACCGGCGTCTTGCAAATAGCGAGACTCGCCATAAATATCAATCATCACTCGTCTCATTTCGGCATTCTTTTCAGCGCCGATTTTTTCGCATGTGATTGTGCTTTTGTTTTCAATGAAAGACGGGTCTACAACCACGCCGCGCCAGGCGTAAACCCTGAAGCCATCATTCCAGACAGCAGCTGGCCCACTGGCATTGTGCGGGCGACCGATGTCGTTGTTTGTGAAAGCAAAAGGTTTAGTGCAGGCAAAACAAATGCTGTCGCAGAAATAATACCCGCCGGCAGCGTGCGCCAGGTATGCCCAGATATCAATTTCCTTTTGCAATTCGCCGAAAAAATCTGCTGAAATAAATTGGCAGGCAAGCGCGAAAGGCAGATAGTTGGCTGAATAGGGAAACCAAATTGTGAAATGGTGCGTGTAGTCGGCGCGACGATCTCTAGTTTGGTTGAAAATTTCAAGACCATCGAGAAATAAATTGTTTGTGCCAAGAGACGGCGCAGTCTCAATTGGGCGCCTCGAAGGCAAATTTAGATACCAGAGGATAAATCTAGCCGAAGTCATTTCCAGCTCTACGCATTTTTGCCTGATTTCAGCGATAAGTGCACTGACGTCCGGCGACAATTTTTGCGGTGACGCGATTGACTCTGTGGCGGGCAACAACTGGTAAAGCAAGCGGGGGTCCCAATTGCCAAACATCATGTTGGCTACAAACAGAATATTTGACGTAAGTTTTAACCCGGCAATTTGCTCAATTTTAGAGTGCAACAAAAGTAAGCTTTTGCAAAATTCCATGTGCAGTGGTGTTCGCAACAAATCATCGCTTTGCTTTGGTCGCGCCGAGTGATTGGTTGGAAAATGCTTTCCGGGAGCCAATCTGTTTTCTACAAGAATCTGGCGCATTATTTCTTTTGTTCGTCTTCTCGCCACATTGCGCACTGATTCATCGACACGCAAAATATTGTCACTGCCGATTAGCTTACGATCTAACTTCTCAATCAGCGGACTGAGTTTGTCCCACTCATGCTGCCAGAGCTTTTCCCATTCGGCACTGCCCGGGTTTTCATAGGCTTTCATATGCTCATTCAATATTGCCCATTCAGTGCTTTGAACAATATTAGTAACCATAGGTGGTATCACGCCCATTTGAAATGGACTATCGCACCAGAGAACTGTCGGTTGCTCTTTCTTCAACAAGGCATAAAGATCACCGATAGCCTGCTCTGCCAGTGCATGATTGTTGGGCAAAGCAGGTTTAATTAAGAAGCCTCGCCATCGCTCAAGGTGACGGTCTACTTTTTCAAGGATAATCTCTCTCTCGGTATCCATGATAGCTATGCGTCAATCTGCCACACGCCTCCAGCTTTGAGGTTCATATTCTCGTTGGTGCAAAATTTCATAGCACCCTGGCTCAACCGCAATTGCGGCATGCTCTTCATGACGCAAAACAGCACCGGGCATCGCCCGCAAATATTCTTTATCACCAGACTTATAGATGTGAGCAAGACTGGCTTCAATTGCGTGTGCATGCCCGGTAACTTCACCATATGCAAGCACGACCCTTCCGGCATCGGCAGGTTGCTGCGCTGAACCGGCAGGAATATTGTCTATTCGTCGAAGAAGAACATCGCCCTGTCTGTATTGTGTGCTCATAAGACCCACCCACCTGACAACATAAGACTATATTATCTGGGCAAGACCCGGTTTGTGACTAGTTTGCGGATTAATTCTGGTTTTTGCTAAACAAAAGCTCACAGCTCGAGGAAAATGCCACCTCCGGCAATACCATTTTCTTTCGAGATTGCGTATTAGGGTCACGCCACTCAAAACCAGAAAAAATATATCGGAAGCTCAAGACTATCGTCAGTTTAAGGATTGTAACCAGCGCCAAGGCGCTATTTGTCGCCAAAATGCGAAAATAGCAAGGAAAACTAGAGTCTGCTTGTCTTTGCGGTTATATGTGTCCGGCTTCCGGGAAGTATAGCTTTTATGATGTTGAAAAGTTTTTTGCCAAGAGCCATATGCGTTTTCGTGATCATCCAGGGTCCGATTTGGATGATTGCAGACGTTTTAGCACCCTATACAAGCTCATTTGCATACGAGTCAATTGCCGACAAAGTCGCAAACGATCTGGCAAATGATAAAAGCGCCAAAGCCAAACACGGCGGCGATATTCCTCAGCACTACAATGTCGCCTGGCTGCATTTGACCGATAAAAACAAGAAAGTTGCAGTCTCAAATCGTCCAAGTGGGCTGCCAGAGCACGATAGCAGCGCCCAGAGCCGAGTGCTGGACATTAAGGGAAGTCGTTTCGTTGAAATTGTTAGAGCACTAGACAAAGATGAAATGCTGGCTGTGGGGTTTCGCTGTCCAAGCTTGATGGATTCGTTGTTTAGCAAAGGAGTTTGGCCAGGACAGTTACCAGTCGGCACACTTTTGCTTGGCACAATATTGAATGGATTGGCACTGGGTACGGCATACCTGTTGTTTTTGGGAATTCCGCTCAGCAAAACAATCAAGCAAGTGGGCGAGGGAAAAGACCTTCCCGAAACATTCCCACCCATGGTATCAAGCGAACTGCCAACAATAGTGAAGGCTGTCAAAGATCGTTTTTCAAACCTTCAACAAGAACACGACCGCAGTATAAGTGCCGCACGAACGGACCTGTCCGGCGCATTCGTGAAAGAAGTCGAAGACAAATTTATCAGCAAACTTGCCAAAGACATAGTCTCTCTGCAAAGCTCTGAAGCAGTTTGCAATCTCATTATGCACCGTGTCGCCGATGAATTTATCGGCACAGTTAAAGCAGCATATGGCATTGAGTTTCCCAACGGTGGCCAGTACAAATTAGTAGACAATTTGGGCTTCAGCGAAGAACAAGCAAAATTATTGGGGACGCTGGCTGAAGGCGGCTTCATCAATTTGATCAAGAAATTCAGCAGCCCAATGTTTCTCAACCGAGATGAAATGGCTGACAAACGGCTAGACAGCCTATCGGGCGAACTTGGCTGCGATCAATGTCTAGTAATTCCAATCGAATTTGGCGGTGTTGTAAGAGCGCATCTTTGCTTTTTCATCGTCACAAAAGACCAAACAAACACTCAAAAGTTAGAACGAATTGCCAAACAAATTTCAGACCAACTCGCGCCGCTCTGGCACGTCATATCGAATTATGAACAGGCTCATTATTTGAGCCGCCACGACCATCTTACAGGCGTTAAGAACCGCATATGCATGGAAGATTTGATGCAAACTCTGCGCGCAAAACCAAAAGCAGCAGAGGGAGTAGAAACAGTATTCTTGCTATTTGAGGGTGACAACTTCAGAGTCATGCTCAACACTTACGGTCCAAAAGCAATCGACAAGTTGATTAGCGAATTAGGTCAAGAGTTGCTTGCTTCGCTTGAAAAAACGCAGCGATTCAAACGCTCTGCAACAAAAGTTTCATATGCTGACAGACTGTTCCGCGTGGGCGGCTGCAAATTCATGCTTATTTTGGAAGATGCTAATACAAAGAAAGCAATTGAGCTTGCAGAAAATGTAGAAAAATCGATAGGCGAGAAAAAAGGATGGGCAAACGGAATGCCATCATGGTCTTTGTCATGCGCGGTGGCAAGCATGGACAAAGACAATTCAACGCCAGACAGCACTTTCGAAGAAGCAATGATCACCATGGAATATTTGCGCTCACGCAAATCTGTAGCAACAGTCATGTTGTCGAAAGATGTGTCGCAAGAATTCATGAGCAGGGCAAAAACCAGAAATTCCGGCGGCACATCAAGCCTATTTGAACCAACACAGCTTTTGGCAACAATGGCCAAAGGGCAGAAAACAGGCATTCTCACAGTAACCTCGCAAGACGGGCGCATTTTCTGGTCATCACTAGAAGACGGCAACCCTGTCAAAGCAAGGCTTGGCAAACTGTGTGGTGACTCTGCAGTAGTTGAATTCATCAGCAGTTTTGCCGATGGTACATACACACTGCAAGACCTCTCATCAGTTGATAGCCATACGGCAGAAGAGATGAAAAATCTCGGCATTATCTACGGCATTCACACACCGATGTCCGAGTTGATTCAGTTTTCAATTATGGTTCGCGAAGCAGCAATCGACGCTAAAGTTCTGCTAAAAACGCCAGAACTTGTAGTACATCCACTGGCAGAAAGACAGGTCGGTTTGATTGAAAAGCTTCATTTCAAATCTGGCAAACCAGTAAACAAACTCATGCTTGATGTTACAAATCAGGTTTGGGATCTTTCTCAAGGACGTTTTACACTTGAAGAAATACTTTCCAAAACAGAAGATGCACCAGCTGCGTTAGTTTGGACAGCGGCTGCATTCTTGATGCAAAACAAAGCAATCAAATTCTCACGTTTGAGAGTCTCAGCGCATACAGAGCCTTCCGAGCCAGGCGTTAGTCCTACAGGTGTAAAACTTCCTGCTACTCCTCCATCAGCCTCCACTGGTTATGTCTCTGCTCCGCGCGCTTGCAGCGCCTGCCGCACAGTAGACCCCTTAAGCCAAAAATATTGCGTGCACTGCGGCTGCGAAATGGTAGCTGTGGCCGAGTAAGCATTTTTCCGTCAGTTATTCATTTGACACTGCCAGCAATACCACCGTGAAGCAAGTATTTACGCCGACAAAATACAACTCAGCGACTGTGAGAAGATACAATGACTGAGCAGAACAAAGCAAAACGAGTCAAACCTATTTTGGGTGGAATACTCTCAGGTGGCTACAGTAGCCGCATGGGACAGCCGAAGGATCGCATTCTTCTTGCAGATGGCAGACCGATGATTCAACATGTTCTCGATACACTTCTTTCTGTTTGTAACGAAGTCATAGTATCAGGACCAGAAATTCCACTCGAATTAAACGAAGACGAACGAGTGCAATTCATCAAAGATAATTTTCCTGGCAAGGGTCCGCTAGCCGGTATTGAAGCCATTCTTTCGACAGGCAAAGCCAGAGGATATTTGATTGTCGCTTGCGACCAACCTCTTTTGAAAGAAGAGTTATTACGTGCATTGGTTCCACACGATCGCGACGTGCCATGTTTTTTCGACCTTAGTGAAAGTGGTTATATACAGCCGTTTCCAGGCTACTATCCTGTAAGCTGGCTGCCCGACATAAGAGATTCGTTACGCAGAAATCGACGCGCAATTAAATCACTAATCGCCGATAGCGATGTGATTTTAAAAGACATAGATCCAAGTTTGAAAAAATACATTCGCAGCATCAACACGCAAGAAGACTTGCTCAGCCTTAGCGACCCTGAATGCACCGAGGCAGAACACAAGCACGAGACAGAACACAAGCACGATCCAAAACATCAACACGATAAAGCCAGCTGCCGCATCAGCGGGCACGATCATCAATAGCTGGGCACCGCATCAGCGGGCACGATCATCAATAGCTGGGCACCGCATCGGACTGCATTGCATCGTCCAACTCATCTTGTAGGGGCGACGCCATGCGTCGCCCGCAGCTATGTATTCGGATCCATTCTATACGGCCGGGCGACGCATGGGATACTGCTGGCGAACTCGAATGTTTAGCGAAGCCG
>CAZJLR010000066.1:0-33517 GCA_964546815.1 uncultured Candidatus Obscuribacterales bacterium
GTGCCGGCTTCGCTAAACATTCGAGTTCGCCAGCAGTATCCATGGCGTCGCCACACAGGCGGACATAACTAATTAGGCGTTCGCCAACAGCATCCCATGCGTCGCCCCTACAAACCCTTATCCTCTTGCAAAAATAAGGGCGACGCATTCGCGTCGCCCCGATAAATATCACGTTCATACAGTCGTCTTAGAAGGCACCAGTGTAAGGTGTTGGTCCGCCGACTGAGATTGAAACTGGTGCGTCAAGTTGTACTTGGACTGTCTCACCCGAGTGGATGATAACGTCTTTGCCTTTGCGCAACACAAGGCTGTCGACTACGCCGACGCCTGCACCGATTGCCGTGCCAGACCATGCACCGCGACCTGCGCCTCTGCCACCACCTGCGATGGCGCCGACGCCTGTGCCGAGGGCTGCGCCCAAGCCTGCTCCGATGCCGCCTCTGATGGCGCCCTGCCCAACTTTGGTTTTCCAGGTTTCACCACGGAATACGTCGTCGCCATTTTTGTCTTTGTATTTACCAACGCCGCCGTCGATGTGTGCGCTGATTGGTGTTTCGACTCCGTCTGGTGTTCTCAATCGATTGAATTTAACACCGAGTGTTCCGGCAATGCCGAGGAAGCCACCATGCTTTGCTTCGGTAACAGAGCCGATAAGCACTGCGCCCGCTGGGATTTGAGCATCGCCCAGCATGATTGGCTGGCTAACTGTTGCTTGAATAAGGTCGCCTGCTTGAGCTGCATTGGTGGCAATTGAAGTATTCAACTGAGCTGACATAACTAGCCCGGCTGGTGCATAAGCCACGCGTCCGCGTTGCATCGGTGCTCCGCCGTAGCCACCTTGTGGTGCTCCGTAGCCTCCTTGTTGAGGTGCACCGTAGGCTCCTTGCGGAGGCGGGGTGCTGCGATTGTACTGGTCGCCGCCGTATTGCTGCGAACCATATTGAGGAGGCGGTCCGCCGTAGGCTGGCTGTCCGCCACCGTATGAAGCCTGCCCGTAATTATTTGGCGGCGGTGACTGGGCTGGTGGTGCGTAACCAACCTGGGTCGAAGGACCTGTGCCTGAAGTGTCGACAGTCGGCGCCGGTGCTGGTGCAGAACCCTGGTAGGCACCAGTGAGCTGAGCGACATAGCTGTTGACGCTGCTTGTGTCACGTAATTCTTTTCTCAACGAGTCTGCCCATTTTTGGGCTAGAACTGCCGGGGCAACACCAGCAAGTCTGGCATTGTCTGCATCAACTGTGCAAACTTGGTAGCCGCCAAGAGTTATTACTGGTACACCTTTGACATATACGATGCTTACGGCTGAGGGTGAGCGATCTTTCGCGGCAACCAGAGCATTGTCAAGATTCTTTTGGATGCTCTCAGCGCGTTGGTCGACTGACATCCCGCCGCTGGCAACCTTGTTTTCGAAAACTGTGGTTCCGGCGATGCGAACAGACCCGTCTGCGGCGAGCACCGCAAGCGGTGACATAGCTAATGTTTGTCCGATACTAAGCGCCAGAGCTATAACTGTACGCTTGGAGTAATTTGCTCTCAGAGTCATAAAGGCATCTCCGTGAGATGTAGAGGTTCTGCCAAGGATAGACTTCAACAGTCTAGCAATGTTCCCTTCGAGGTTTCTGAGAGCTCATAAATCCTTCAACAATGTTTCAGCTAACTTGCTCTCTCCAGCGCTGGACAAGCAGCCTCTCGCTGGATAGATTAGCGTTATGAACAAAACTGATCCTGGTTTAAAAGAATTCAAAGCTGATTTTTCAGGCCGCGTTGTATTAGTAACAGGTGCTTCCCGTGGGATTGGACGAGCAATTGCCCTGGCGTTTGCCAGAGCTGGAGCCAAGCTGGTAATTCATGCGCGTAACCAGGAAAGGCTGGCTGCAGTTGCAGCTGAAATCAAAGCCTCAGGCACAGAAGTCTTGAGCCGCTCTCTTGACGTCACGAATGAAGAAGAGGTCATCGCCGGAATTGACGAAGCAGAGAGACATTTCGGCAGCGTTCATATTTTAGTGAACAATGCAGGCATCTATCAAACTTTGCCAATGCTTGAACATCCAACAGAAATTTGGCATTCAATCCTTAACACGAATCTTACAGCAGCATTTGTTTACGCTCGCCAAACTCTCAAAAGAATGCTCGACAATCGCTGGGGTCGCATAATCAATATTTCTTCGATATCTGGTAAGCATGCAGAAATTCATGGCGCCGCGTACTCGGCCTCAAAATTTGCTTTAATCGGACTTACTCAATCACTTGCACTTGAAGTGGCAGACAAAGGCGTCACAGTTAATGCAATCTGCCCGGGCTGGGTAGACACAGACATGGCGCGGGGACAGCTTCTTGACCCTGAGTGGTGTAAGCTTAATTCAGTAAATGCGGAGGAGTCTTTGGAAAATGCACGCTTATCCATACCGCAAATGCGTTTCATTCAAGCAGAAGAAGTGGCAGACCTTGCCCTTTATCTTGCCGGCGATTCTGGGCGAGGAATTACAGGACAAGCTATAAATGTATGTGGTGGAATGTGTCTTAGCTAGATTCCTCAGAGTCCTACAATAAATAACGTAGATTTCAAATGAATTTGATTTGCAAACCGGGAGCACCAGAAAATATGGGTGACAAAATTGCCAGAGCCTTGCACAAAAATGATTGGCCGCTTGAAGAAAGAGCCGAATTGACTTTGGTTCTTTCGCCTTTGCTGAAAAGCGTAAGTTCATTAGTGCATGCATTTACCACCCGCAAAGGTGGCGGCAGTCCTTCTCCTCTCGACTCTTTCAATTTAGGCCGGCACTGGAATAGCGAAGAAAGTCGCGTTGATGCAATGGAAAACAGACGCAAGCTCTGCGAAGTGTTTGACATTGAGGCTGAGCGCCTTGCCGTTCCTGGGCAGCAACATACAACAAATATACAGTTGCTAGATTCAACTAATTTGATGAAACCAGGACCATACCAATACCCAGCCATTGACGCCATTGCCACAGCGCAAAAGGGACAACCGGTCTTGTTGCATTTTGCCGATTGCGTTCCCGTTATGTTGGTAGATACAGCTAAGCGAAATATATGCGTCATACATGCTGGTTGGCGGGGCACCGCCGGCAGTATCGTAAGAAAGAGCGTTGAATTTATGCAAGAAAATCTCGGCTCTAATCCCGAAGATATTGCGGCCGCGGTTGGCCCGGCAATCGGTTCTTGCTGCTACGAAACCGGCGCCGAGGTGCCCGATCAGCTTAAAGCAACAGTCAAAGACGGCGATGCTTTAATTCAAAACAAAGGCGGAAAACCTTTTCCCGACCTCAAAGCTTTTAATGCAATGCAATTGATAGAAGCAGGCGTAAAAAATATCGATGTAAGCAACTGGTGCACAGCTTGCCACCCTGAGATATTTTATTCGCACAGACAATCTGGTGGCCAAACCGGACGCCAGGGCGCTCTGGCTTGTTTGATTTAAGCTAAGTCCAGAGGATATCAATTAACTATCTTTAGCGGGTACAAGTTCAATTATGATGCTAAGGATGCACATGTTTTCATCTTCTGCTAAGACAGCTGCGCTCTGTCATGTCGTTCTGCTACTTTGTTTTAGCACTCTGTTTCTTTGCCCAGCGGCATTTTCGCGGGGCACTGTAGTGAAGCATGTCGATATGGACGAGCTGAAAAAGTACGAGGATACTCTGTCTGACACTGACTACCAGAGCTTGATTGAGCGAGCCAAAGCCGTCGAAAGCATGATTCAATCGGGTGCGCCAAAAACTCTGGATGCGCGAGAATACACGCAGGCGATTGATTCGCTAAAGCAAGATGCCTCGATAAAAGCCGAAGAGCGTAAAAATGAGTTTGAACAAAACACACGCACAGTAAATTCGGAATTAACGCGACTGGGCAATACCTTCGATTCGTACAATAAAGACCTTACCGATGAGCAAAGAAAAGAAATTGGCAAAAAAATTGCTGAGATTTCAAATCAGTGGGGCGGAGGTGAAAAACAACGTACCGTCAATCAGGGGCTGAGTGAATGCGCACAGATGATGCAAGAGTTGAAAAAACTACACGACTCTATTATGGATGCTTCAATGAGCCGCAAGCCTAAAGCTGTCGACAAAGGTGACGGTTTTATCGGTGGCGGCTTTTCAGCAAGACCTGAAGACTCGGCAGAAGGCTCAAACCCTGAGGCTCTCGACGAGAACGTTGCGGCTAAACAAAGCCACCCCGCGGCTGCACCTGATTTGTATGACTACAGAGTTTCGCCCCTGATGCATGTGGGCGCTCCTCCTGTGCCCATAGAAAAGCAATTGGACGACTTGCAAAAGAAGCTTGAGGGGCTGAATGCAATTAATAGATTGGGCACGCTCGAAAATGAGAAGTTTGAGAAAGAGCTTGGCTGCTTGAAAGACTCCTATAGGCGATTTCGCAGACCCGCCGATGACAAAGCCTTGCAAGACAGGATTAAGTCCTTGCAAAGCGATATCCAAAGAGCCCTTATTTCCAACTAGGGTTGATTTTTCGAGCATCTACTTGCAACAGTTTTGCTTTTAATTTTTTACTTCTTACACACATAATCCACATTTCGGGACACAATAGATATAGATAGCCGTCCTCCAACCATGGATTAGTAATTCCGCGCGTATTAGGCAGCCGATTTGTTAAAGCAGTCCAAAAATCTGGCAGTGTTTGCTGTTGTGTCGCTCTTAGTTCACAGCCAGCTTGCCTTTGCCGGAAATCTAAATACAATTGCGGCCGCTTCTTCTGGAGATGCTTCAACGGCTGCGGAGGGCTCGAAAAGTGCTGAAAGCGAGTCTGAGTCTAGCAAGGAAAAGCCTGCCGCAAAATCAATCGAAAAGAAAGCTGCTGGCAAGCCTGCCAAGGCGACATATATCAAAGAAGAACCCATGACAGACCCTGCTGGGTCGCCCACCAGGGTTCACCGGCCGGGAGCCGACGGGCAAGCCGGCATGCCGCCAACCGCTCCGCCGATTGCTGCCGGCTCGCCGCCTGCTAACAGTCTCATGCCTTTGCTTGGGGCTCCGCCGCCGATTCCGGCAAAAGAAAAATTTCCCAGTGTTGGACAACTTGAGCAGCTGATGTTTGGTCATTCAACCCCAAACATTGCTGTGGAAAATCGTTTGGACAAGCTTGAGACTGCTATTTTCCAGAAAAATTCGCCCGATCTCGACAATGAGCATCGCATACGACGACTTAAAGAAGTTATCGTTGGCGAAGACCCAAACCGCCAGCCTGCAGGTGCTGACCCTCGCAATCAAGATTATTCCGGCCCTCTGACTGCTGTGCCGAGAGTACCTATGGGTTCGCTCGATATTGACCAGGAGCCGGCGCCGAAGGCTCCGTTCTTCCCAAATTATGGACATTTTGATCTCAACCAGCAGCTCAGCCTTGAAGAAGCAGAGAAATTTGGTCTCGATGTTTTGAATGAAGTGCGAGCTCAGCAGGGCGTCAATGAAGTTAATTGGGATGACCTGGGCTTCAAAGTTGCAAACGAACAACTTTCTGATTTGATGAAGCGCGATGCTGTGTCACACCAAAACGCGAAGGGCGAAAACCCCGATGTTCGCTATACTTTTGCCGGTGGAACAGATTCGCTTGTCGAAGAATTGATCATGTTTCCTGCTGCAGACAATCTCAAGCCCACTCGCGCACTGGTGGTGAAGATGCTTGAAGCGCTGTACAACAGGCAAGACGATCGAGAAGCATTGCTTTACACCCACGCAACTGGCTTTGCGATGGCTTTTCAGTGGACTGCCGACAAGAAAAAATTATTGTGTTGCACTGAGATGGTCACAAAGCATGGGCAGATGGAAGCAATACCACTGCAAGCAAGTGTTGGCGACAAAATCGACGTTCGCGGCACGATCAATGCGCCATACAAGTTTCAGAAGCTGACTCTGGCTTGGGAAGGGCAAAGCTCTGGTGCTCCAAATGATGATAGTGCTGAAACAAGCGAGGCTTTGCCATACTTTCCTCCTCTAGATTACGAAGCGCATGCGGCAAAATCAAATCGCGACTTTCAAGGCGGCGTGAGAATCCTGCAAATTGCCGGCATCACAGCGGCAATAGCCGGCGGCTTGTTTATTCCACCGGTTGCACTGGCCGCGCCGCTTATAGCAGCAAGCATTAGCACCCCGACTCCCAAACCGGTTTCCGAAATTCCAATGAAGGGTGGCGTTAAGACTGATGGCTCGAGTTTCTCTCACAAGTTGACATTAAGCAACCAGGGTAAGGAAGGTATATATTATTTGACTGTCTGGGCGAGCAGCGGCGCCGGTGATGAAAGTATTCCTGTATCAAGACGGGCTATAATTACCCATAAAGAGGCGGCAATTTCAACTGAAAAAGACTCTGCCAACAAAGAAGAGCCTAAAGGCGAAGAGAAAAAAGATGGCGATGGAAAGCAAGGTCAGTCAGGGTCGTTGTAAATTTGCAGACTTCATAATTGGGCTTCTGGCCGTTCTATTATTAGTGCTTTTTACAGGCAGCGCTGTTTTTGCAAAACCATGCGTTAACTGCCCCAAGGGACCTGGCTTAGACCCATACTCCGATGGGAAAGACAGCTATAACCCACTCAACAACAGCTCAGGACCTCCCCTCCAGGGCGGCGCCAACAGCACGACACTGCAAGGCGGCGCGGGTAACACTGTGTTGCAAGTCGGCGCGGAGCAAACATTGCTGCAAGGTGGCGCGCAAGGCACATTGCTTCAAGCTGCGGTAGAGCATGAAGGTACTCCAGCCAACATTTTGTTTTTGATTGACTCTTCGGCAAGTATGAAAGAAAAAATCAGCGTCGGCGGCGAATCGGGCAAAGAGCCCAAGATGGAAGCCGCCAAGCGCGTTTTGCAAGAAGCTTTGAGTCGCATACCAAACGATGTTAATCTTGGTTTGCGTGTTTTCGGCAACGGTTTTCGTGGCGATTTCACCGATTGCCAGACATCGACTTTGCTTGCTCCAATCGGTAAAAACAACCGGCGCAAAATAATTGAAGCAGCTCGTGTAATGGCGCCTTATGGACTTACTCCGCTAACTTACGCTTTGATGCAGGCTGAACAAGATTTGCGTTATGTCGTAGGACCTAAAACTGTGATTCTTATTTCTGATGGCGCAGAAACATGCGGCGGCGACCCCTGCGCTTATATAGATCGTTTGTCCAGGATCGGCGTCAAAATGAAGATCGATATTGTTGGCTTGGGGCTCAGGCGCGACAAAGATGCTCAAGAACAATTGAATTGCATTGCTCAAAAATCAGGTGGCACTTATTACGACGCAAATACTTCTGCCGATCTGGTAAATAGTATCACCAGCAGTGTCAAGCATGCTCTCAGCGGAAAGGTACTCACCAAAATGAGTGTGCCAATTCTCAATGACAGCACTCCGGCAGACCTTGCTCCAATTCCTGATAAAACAGAGCCCGAAGCTAAGCCTAAGCCGTAGAGTCATGTCAATTGCAAAATAGTTGCAACTAAACGACTACTTTTGCTTTGGCGCTGCTAAAATGGCATTCTGTTAGCTGGCCGTCCTTTGATGGGCTGAGCGAATTCAGAAGTCAGGGTAAGCTTGTTGAGGAGTCTTCCATGAAGAGATATATTGTCGCGCTGGCTTTGAGCGCATGTTCATTAATCGGTACCCAAGTGTTTGCTGCGCATGACTCAAAAACTTGCGCTTCTGAATGCAAAAATTGCGCTGAAGTTTGCGAGAAGACTCTTGCTTACTGCACAAAAAAGGGCGGGGCTCATGCCAAGGCTGATGTTCTCAATGCTTTGAAAGATTGCGCTGCGGTATGCAAAGCTAATGAAGAGCTGAGAAGTCATGATTCCAAGCGTTCGGCAGAGCTTTCCAAGGTTTGTGCAGAACTTTGCACAGATTGTGCAAGCGCATGTGAAAAATTGAAAGACGACGGGCTCAAGAAATGCATCGAAACATGCAAGAAGTGCGCCGATTGCTGCGTAATGTAAGCCGATTTTTCGGCTGACTTTTCAATCTTTTGAAAATCTTTGAAGTCGTCTTTTGCAAAAGAGGCGACTTCTTTTTACCTCGGGCTTACAGTATTGGCAATCTTCCAACAATCACAGTTAGTACCATTTGTTTGTCCACGCAAGAACAACTAAACAACTCAATTGAAAGAAGGTATTTATGCGTTATGGTTCTAAGTTTTGCCTTGCTGTTTTGGGCCTATTATCAGTTGTCTCTATAGACTCTAAAGCAGCAACTTCATTTGAAATGAGTTCGGAATCAATTGCTCCTCATTTCAAAAACTACTCCAGCAGCTGTTTTGAAATGCTCGATTGCAGCACAGGGAAGATCTTCAAATACAATCCTGAGCAATGCAGCAAGCGACTTCCGCCAATGTCTACATTCAAGATTTTCAATTCACTCGTTGGTCTTGAGACTGGTGTTTTGAAAGACGAAAATCACTTTATGAAGTGGGATGGGCAAAAGCGATGGATTGACTCGTGGAATCAAGACCAGACCTTAGCCTCTGCAGTGAAAAATTCTACTGTCTGGTATTTTCAAAATGTCGCTTCGGAAGTGGGTGAAGAGCAAATGAAAAAATTCATTCAAGCTGCACATTACGGCAACGAAGATATTTCTGGTGGCATTACAAAATTTTGGCTTGGCAGTACATTGAAAATTTCTGCCGATGAGCAAGTCGAATTAGTCAAAGGGCTCTATTCAGATACACTTCCATTTTCAAAACGTTCAATGGAAATAGTTAGAAAAATCACTGAGCTGAAAAGCACAGAGAAAGGCGAACTGCACGGGAAAACCGGGTCTGATCGGGTTGATGGTAAAGATGTTTTGGGCTGGTTTGTAGGCTATGTTGTGCACGACAAGCATGTTTATGTTTTTGCCACCAACATACAAGGCAGTGATGGTGCCTGGGGACCCAAAGCCAGAGAAATTACCGAAAGCATTTTGACAGAAAATGGATATCTATAATTTGAGAAAAAAGCTCGCATTAGTTTCAAAATGAGCATCGCTCTTTTGGTATCACTTATGGTGCCGGTAATCTCTTGCTTTGTGCCGCTGCAGTTGCGCTTGTAGACTATACTAAGCGCAACTCGCTTGTCTTGCAATATCGACTGTATCTGCATTGACCTGTCTGCGTTGAATTTTGGTTCAGCGCGATACAATGAATATAGATTCGTTTGCAAACTGCCGCGGTTGTTCACAAAATTGAAACTTACAACCAAACTATCACTTGCTTTCCTTTTATCAATCGTTTGTTTTGTAGCCACTGCATTGGTCTACCGTCACAACCTGGAAAGGGTTACTGCGACGAAGAATTGGGTTGAGCATACTTATGAGGTTATTGCAAAGCTCGAAGCGCTCAATTCAGTTGTGACAAAAACCGAAAGCGGAGTTAGAGGATTCGTCGCTACTGGCGATCTGTCTTACTTGCCTCAGAAAGACTCGGCTAGCATTGCAGCCGAAAAGCTGCTGCACGAAATATCTTCGCTTACATCTGATAATCCTTCACAGCAGCAAAGACTTGCACGTTTGACGCCCATAGTCGAAACACGACTAAGTCATTTAGATAAGTTGGTCGAAGCAAGACAACATTCGTTTGAAAATGCGCAGGCATTTTTAAATTTAAAAGAGAATTTGTCCGAGAAATTGCAAAATATTGTCGGCGAAATGAAGGCTGAAGAGTTTATGCTTTTGGATAAGCGTGTCAAAGAAGCTTCAGCAAACGTAAAGGTAACTGAAGATAGCACTATATTTAGTACCACTGCCGCGATGTTTGTCGTTGCATTTGTCGCATTCTTACTTCTAAGCGAGATGACTCGCAACATAAAAGCTCTGACACAAGGTACTTATTTGGTTGGTGGTGGTGACTTCTCTCATAGAATTTCTGTCAATGGCAATGATGAGTTTGCTGCATTGTCTACGGCATTCAATTCGATGAGTTCTAGAATTGAGTCACAGATTTTAGAGCAGCAAAAGCAGGATTGGGTCAAAAGCAACATCAACAAACTGGGCAAGCTTTCGCAGGGGCATCGCAGTGCATCTGCTTTTGCCACAACGATGTTAGACGAGCTCGTGCCACTTATGGGCGCTCAGCAAGCTGCACTGTATGTCTTAGACTCCGAAGAGTCGGCTGGAACCTTGCGTCTTGTGGCATCTTACGCCTGCGATGCTGAAAAACAAAAAGCAAAGCTTGCTTTGGGTGAGGGCTTGCTTGGGCAAGTTGCCCGAAGTGGCAAAAAAATTGTATTGAAGGAGCTTTCTTCCGATTCCTTGAATATCGAAAGTTCACTTGTTCAAGCAAACTCAGTAGGATTGGTAATACAGCCAGTGCCTTTTGAGGGCGCTGTAATTGCTGTGCTTGAGTTGGCTTCGCTGAGAGCCTTTAGCGATAACGAGCTTACGCTTATCGACGAATTTGCGCCATGGATGGGAAATGTTCTCAATGCGATAGCTCTTAGTTTGACTACAGAAGAGTTGCTTCGTGATTCTCAAGGGCTTAATGATGAGTTGCAAGCTCAGCAAGAAGAAATGGAGCTTCAACAAGATGAATTGAAACAAGCTAACGAAGAACTAGAACATCGCACTGAAGAACTTGAAGCGCAAAATGTAGCTATTAATGAACAGAACCTGGCCCTGGAAAAACTTCGCAGAACTCTTGAATTGAATGCAGCTGAGTTGGCTATGGCATCCAAATACAAGTCTGAGTTTTTAGCAAATATGTCTCACGATTTGCGCACACCACTCAACAGTTTGTTGATTTTTGCCGACCTGCTTTCGGACAATGACGAAGGCAATTTGACTGAGGAACAAGTTGAATTTGCCAGCTGCATTAGAGCGGCTGGAAAGTCTTTGCTGGCGCTCATAAACGATGTTCTAGATCTGGCGAAAATCGAGTCTGGAAAAGTGTCGGTCGATGTCGCCGATGTCTCGATTGCCGATACTATTCATGGAGTAGAAAAATCTTTTCGTACTTTGGCAGAGCAAAAGGGTTTGGAATTCAAAGTCTCTGTTGCTCCAAACATTCCTGTTACCGTAAGAACAGACGAAAAACGTTTGCTGCAAATTCTCAATAATCTTCTGGGTAATGCTATGAAATTCACAAGCAATGGCGAAGTCGCATTGCTTGTTTATACTTGCGAGAAAGCTATGCGCGGCGCAGAGGAAGAACCTTTCCTGTCTTTCGTGGTTAAAGATACGGGGATTGGTATTGCTGCGGAAAATCATGAAAAGGTTTTCGAACCATTTCAGCAGGCTGAGTCAAACATAAAAAATGAATATGGCGGCACGGGGCTGGGATTGGCAATATGCAGAGAGCTTGCTAACTTGCTTGGAGGGTCACTAGAACTCAACAGTTCTCCGGGCGAAGGAAGTACTTTCTGCTTTTACTTACCATTGAGAAGAGAATCAAACGGCAATGGTCATAACAAAATAGATGGTCCCCATATGTTGGCGCATAAGCTGGTAAGGGCTGAAGAACACGCGCTTACGACCGGTAGAGTCGAAGACGATAGGGCGACACTAAACAACGGAGACAGAGTACTTCTAATTATTGAAGACGAAGATTCGTTTGCAAGAGTGCTATTGCAAACTGCAAGGAAAAACGACTTCAAAGTAGTAGTGGCTTCAAGCGGTGCTGAAGGGCTGCAACTTGCACGCAAATATTTACCTGATGGAATTACACTCGACTTGCGTTTGCCCGACTCAGACGGCTGGTATATTCTCGACCAACTGAAAA
Organism: uncultured Candidatus Obscuribacterales bacterium; assembly: GCA_964546815.1. GTDB lineage: Bacteria > Cyanobacteriota > Vampirovibrionia > Obscuribacterales > Obscuribacteraceae > JAIEPM01. The sequence continues at coordinate 11,699 of CAZJLR010000066.1, forward strand.
CGAGCCCCGAAACCAGGCACATACCTGTTCATATAATTTCTGTTGAGACAGAAAGGATGAAAGGATTGTCTCAAGGCGCTGTAGGATTCTTAGAAAAACCTGTAACACTGGCTACTGTCGGTGATGCTATTTCATTGATCAAAACGATGGGTGAAAAGCAGCAGGCCAAAATTTTGATAGTAGAGTCTGACGCTATTCTTGCTCAAAAATTTGCAGACTTACTTCAGTTTGGTGACGATCTTATTGAAATGGTTGACTCAGGCGCACAAGCCATTGGCAGGCTCAATCAGCAGCGCTACGACTGTCTTGTAATATCTATGCACCTGGCAGATGTCGCCGGTTGGCAATTGGCTGAGATGGTGCAAAAAATTGGCAAGCTTGCCGAAGTGCCTATAATAATTTACTCCGACCATCCTCTTTCAGATGAAGAGCATGAGCGTGTGGAAAAACTTTCGCGCACCAATCTTGTGAAAGATGTAGATTCGCCAGAGCGTTTGTTGCATGAGGCAACTTTGTTTTTGCACCGGGTCGAAGCTAGTTTGCCTGAAGCAAAACGAAAAATGCTAAACCAGGCAATGGCTCAAGACAACAATCTGATCGGCAGAAAGATATTGATTGTCGATGATGACGAACGTAATAAAACTGCGTTGCTAAGCATCTTGGCTAAATTCAAAATGCAAATTTCTTATGCCTGCAATGGAAACGAAGCGCTGGAACTGCTGAAAAACGACCCCAAGCAAGACCTTGTCCTGATGGATATTATGATGCCTTATATGGATGGCTATGAGGCGATGCGACAGATTCGTTTGCAAAAGCGTTTTGAACATTTGCCGATAATAGCAGTGACAGCCAAAGCTATGACTGGCGATAGACGAAAGTGTCTTGAGGCTGGTGCTTCTGATTACATTACTAAACCGGTTGATAGAAGTCAGCTCTTGTCTCTTCTGCGTGTTTGGCTGCAAAAACGCTGACTGCTATGACAGATGATGAACAGTATGAATTCAACGAAGTACTGCTGCTTATCAATTCTGTTTGCGGTTATGATTTGCGTGAATATTCTCTGGCATCTATGCGCAGACGATTTGAGCGCTTTTGCGGTGCAGATCCAAACTTAGACTTTTGCGGCATCAAAGAAAGAATTCAAAAGGAGCCCGCCTTTCTCGATAAGCTGTTGCTTTCGCTGGCGGTGCCAACCTCGAGCATGTTTCGTGACCCTGCTCTTTTTGCTGAGTTGCGCAACAGCGTACTTCCACAAATGAATGACAGAACCTTGCGCGTCTGGTCTGCTGGTTGTTCTAGCGGAGAAGAAGCATACTCAATTGCGATTTTATTGCACGAAGAAGGATTTGACGGACGCTATCGCATTTATGCGACTGATGTAAACGAACAGCTATTACAGAGGGCGATTAAAGGTGTCTACCCTCTTCACTCGATGCAGACATATACCAGCAATTATTTGCGCTCTGGCGGACAGGCTGATTTTTCAAACTACTACACGAGCGCTTATGGCAAAGTCATATTGCATGAATCGCTTCGACGCAATATTACTTTTGCTCAGCACAATCTTGCAGTCGATGGTTCATTCAATGAGTTTGATCTGATCTTTTGCCGCAACGTGCTCATCTATTTCAACCCGGCTTTGCAAGAGCGCGTGCACAAACTTCTATTCGATAGTTTGGTCAGCAATGGCATACTTGCCTTAGGCGACAAAGAATCGCTGGCATTCACCAGATTAAGACGTTCATACAAGCAATTGGCAGCGGGCAAAAGACTGTTTCAAAAAACAGTTTGATTCAATTACTGAACGCTAACTTCCCCGGCTTTTGCATTGTCCTGAATTGTTTTGCAAATCTGGTTTGAATATGGTGTGTAAGCATTCGTCAGCATGCGTGGATAAACTCCAAGCAAGATGATGAAAACGCTCAAGCCCAATGCAACGATTCGCTCAGTGCAATTCATATCGCTGAGATGTCCGACCCATTTAGCTTGTTCTGGTCCGTAGAAAAGACGCTTAAGCAACCAGAGCATATATCCGGCTGAAAGAATTACGCCAGTGCAAGCCATCACAAGTGCAAAACGCACCATTGTTGGGTCTGCTGCGCCTGCGGCAGCAACTGGTGAAGTGAATGCACCGTAGAACACGATAACTTCAGCAACGAATCCGGCGAGTCCTGGCAGACCTAAGTTTGCCATTGCTGCCAACATCCAGAAGTAGAATATGAATGGCATTTGCTTGGCCAGTCCGCCGCCGATTTCGCGCAGGTCTCTTGTGTGGCAGCGGTCGTAGACGCAACCTACAAGGAAGAATAGTGCGGCTGAAATTACGCCGTGGCTTATCATCTGGAATATTGCGCCGTTGAGCGCAGCTGCCGAAAGTGACGCGACGCCGATGAGCACGAAGCCCATGTGGCTTACAGATGAGAATGCAATGATGCGCTTCATGTCGGTCTGAACAAGACATGCGATTGCGCCCCATACTACATTGAATGCGCCGAGCAAAATGATGTAAGGTGCCCAGGCTGTGATGACATCTGGGAAGAAGCCGAGGCAAATACGAACAAGCCCGTATGACCCCATCTTCAGAAGTAGTCCAGCCAGAATCATTGATACCGGTGTTGGTGCTTCTACGTGAGCATCAGGCAACCATGTATGGAATGGGAATGATGGAAGTTTGATGATGAAAGCGAGGAAGAAGCCAAGGCAAGCCAGAATTTGTGCCGGCTTCATCAAGTTACTTCCGTGCTTAGCCAATTCGACCATGTCGAATGTTGGTGGCTGACCGCCTGCGATGCTCATTTGGAAGTACATGTAGAGCAAACCTGCCAGCATCAACACGCCGCCGAAGAATGTATATAGCAAGAACTTCATTGCGGCGTAGTCTCTGTTTGGACCACCCCAAATTGCAATCAAGAAGTACATTGGTACCAGCTCAAGTTCATACATAATGAAGAACTGGAGAAGGTCTAAAGAAACGAATACGCCGACAATTGAAAGTGTCAGCAGCATCAACATACTGTAGTAAAGCTTGGGTCGTTTTTGACCAATGTGTTGGCTTGCCAGAACAGCCATAAGCATGACAAACGCTGTCAGCACGACAAGGCAAACACTCATTCCATCAGCGCCGACGTGATATTCGACAGGAAAAGGTGCCTGAATCCAGCTCACCTTTTGTACGAATTGCATATCGAGATTATGTGGGTTGAAGCCCTTAATCAAAGACAGCGAGAGCACGCACATCGCGCCAGTAGTAAATATTGCGATTAGCCGTGATGCAGCTGCCGGCAGCATGCCGATCAAGAAAGTACCTGCAAATGGCAGGAATAGCAAAAACGTAAGAAGGAAATTGTCTGGCACCGGAGTTTAGACCTCTTGCTGTTCACTTGACCACCGGCACTGCTGCGCCGTTTCAAAGTGGGATGTGCTGAAATCAAATACCGCAACAGTATAACGATTGCGGCAAAAACTTTTTCGAAGGTAAAGCGATTGAGAAGACAGTATTGCCGTATGGCATCGACACGTCTCTCGACTCTCGCAGCTAGAGCCGGACTTGCAGTGTACACGCTGCGCCTAATTAGTTTTTCAGCTAAAAATCGAAGTGGCTTGCTTGAAGAATTGTTGAAACACAAAATAATTTCAACTTCTATTCTGGTGGCGCATCGAAGGCTGAATTACAAAAACTTCCATCTCAAGCAGGAGCAATGTTTTGCTCTGACGCACCAACTAGGCGCCCATAGATTGTATATTGTTGGGTTTAGTCTGGTAGCGAAATTCGATTTTAGTCGCTCAGATATTTGTCAGTACCCATTGCGGAGATACTCCCTTGGCAGACTTTCCCAGCTGCATTACTAACGCCAAATGGATCGTGCTTATGCCGTTCATTGCCGGTTCACTCATAATCGGCGGCACAGCCATCCTCAAAGACAAAATGCCGAAAACGCTGTGTATGGCGCTTTCAATCGGCGCAGTCATATATGGATTTTGGCAAGCGCTTTGCATTTTCAACCATTTGCGCGTTGACCCAACACCGTTCATGAAGGACTACACATGGTTCATGTCGGACAGCTTCAGGCTGACCATCGGTGTCCTGGTCGACAACTTGACTTCGCTGATGCTCATTGTTGTTACGGCGGTGAGTATGCTGGTGCAGGTCTACACTCACGGGTACATGCGTGAAGACCCCGGATACAGGCGATTTTATTCATACTTGTCATTATTCACCGGCTCGATGCTTGGGCTGGTTGTAGCCACAAACCTCTTCCAAATGTTTTTCTTCTGGGAGCTTGTGGGTGTATGCAGTTACTTACTAATCGGTTTCTGGTGGTACAAAGACAGCGCTGCGGCCGCCTGCTTGAAAGCCTTCGTTGTCAACAGAATTGGTGACTTCGGTTTCCTCGTTGGCATCCTTATACTTTTAGGTTGCACATACCAATTTTGGAATGGTCACTTAGATCATGGCTTGCTTTCGTTCTACGACAACACAGTTGCACCACATGGTTCTGCTCTTGAAGGCGTGACAATCGCCGGAGCAATCAAATGGGCAATGGCTCCTGCGCAAGCTCACATGACCCAGGGTCTACTTTTCGTAATCGCATGCTTGATGTTTATGGGGCCGATGGCTAAATCAGCTCAGTTCCCTCTGCATGTCTGGCTGCCAGACGCGATGGAAGGTCCTACACCAATTTCAGCTCTTATCCACGCAGCGACAATGGTTGCCGCTGGAGTTTACATGGTTGCTCGCGCCTATCCTATCTGGCTTGACTGGAGCAGCGGCGCCCCGTCGCTGGCTTCTCATTCGCTGGAAGTTGTGGCATGGGTTGGCGGTTTTACTGCGTTCATGGCAGCAACCATCGCACTTACACAGTTCGACATCAAGAGAGCTCTTGCCTGGTCAACTGTCTCGCAGCTCGGATACATGTTTGTCGGCTTGGGTGTCGGTGCATATTCATCCGGACTATTCCATTTAACAACACACGCATTTTTCAAAGCGATGCTATTCCTCTGTAGTGGTGCTGTAATCCACGCTCTCCACGGGGAGCAAGATATGCGCTATATGGGTGGATTGATGAAGAAAATTCCAATTACAGGTGCTTGCTTTGTAATTGGAACCCTTGCAATCTCAGGTTGCCCAGGGCTTTCGGGATTCTTCTCTAAAGACGAAATCATTGGCAGTGCATTTGCATGGCACGGTTGGGGACATGAAGTTCTCGCCTGGAGCACTGTGTTAACCGCTGGAATGACAGCGTTCTACATGTTCCGCATGGTGTTCATGACTTTCTTTGGCGAATATCGCGGCAAGGCTCATGTTCATGAAGAAAAAATGCCTGGCGACCCGCTAACCTGGCCTTTGATGGTGCTTGCTGTGCCGTCTATCGCTGCCGGCGCCTGTATGGGCGATTGGCGCCAGATGATGGCTCACCTCAGCGGTGGCGAATACACAACTCCGTTTGCTAGCTACGTTCACTTCCTGCATCCACATGCTGAAGCGATCAATATGACTGCGATGGGCGCTGGTACAGGTCTTGCTGTAGTTGGTGTTGTACTTGCTTTTGCGCTTTACGGCGGCAACAAAGGTGCTTCAACCGATGCAGCTTTCGAAAAAGCAGCACCGGGCTTGTTCAATTTCTCCTACAACCGCTGGTATATGGACAATGTCTACCTTGGTGGCGCTGCGTTTCTGCTTAAGGTCTACAAGCTGGTCTGGGAATGCGTCGACAAATACTTTGTTGACGGCGTAGTTAACAGCATGCGCTGGATTATCGTTGGCTTCGGCGAGTTCTTCAAATTCTCCGAAAACGGACGCGGACAGGCTTATGCCCTGTTGATTTTCGCTTCTGTTGCCATTCTTGGCTTACTTGCTTATTACGTTTTTATTCCTTAGCGTAGTTTTCAGGAGTAACTTATGTCTGATGATCATGGACACGACGCTGGGCACGGGCACGATTCAAACGCGCCCGCTGACATAATTCCGCTAGGAAGCTGGCAAGACATGTGTCTTGGCGCAGTATCGATATTTGCACTTGTTTGCTTGTGCGGCATCGGTTCGGCCTTCCTGGCAGACAACGGCATCAAGGTGCCTGCTGGACACGAAGCAGCTGCTGAACATGAAGGCGCCGGCGAGCATGCTGGAGCTGCTGAGCATGAAGGCGCGGCTGCAGAACATTAAGCCAGGGTACGCATTGGGCTGAACGCCCGAAAAGCCATTGTAGGGGCGACGCTATGCGTCGCCCTGTTGTTAATTACGTCCCTTGAACAGCGGGCGACGCATGGCGTCGCCCCTACAGATTTGGGCTGTGATCTGCATTCTGGCGCGTTCTACCTTAATAATTTGACTTAGCAAGCGTGGGTTTGTGCTATCCTTACCCCGTCTGTTCATAACATTTCAGGTCACCTAGCCGGGCTTGTTGTGGGCAACTCCTCGAACTAACGGCCTTAAAAATGGCTGAACGGTCGGGGCTGAGGTACCTTCATTGGTGCCGGTGTTTTGGAGCTACCCCTGCGCTATTGGCGAAGGAGATTTACTGAATGTTAGAGGTTACGGTAGGGATCGCTGGAGCAGCCGGTGACGGTCTTGATAAGTCCGGTGATACGCTGGCCAGAGCAGCGGGCCGACAAGGTCTCCATGTTTATGCCTACAACAGCTATCAATCAATCATCAGAGGCGGTCATATCTGGCTGCGTTTGAGAATTGGGCAAGACAAAGTTTACAACCACGGTGACAGGCTAAGCGCGGTCATCGCACTCAACCAGGACAGCATTGAAAGACATGCCGGCGAAATTGATGACGGTGGATGCATCGTTTTCAACTCCGACAAGTTGAAATGTCCTGCCGAAATGGTCAAAGGCAAAAACGTTCAAATCGTTGGTTTGCCGATGGCTGAAGTTATCAAAGACGTTGTTGCAAAACACGGACCAATCCAACCAATCATGCAAAACACTGTTGGTTTGGGTGCGGTTCTTGGTCTATGCAACCTCGGTGTTGAAAGCGCAATCGACGTTTTGAAAGACACTTTCTCGCACAAAGGCGACAAAATTGTTGACCTCAACGTGAGCTTGCTGCAAGCAGGACATGATTATGCAATGGCTAATTTCAAGCCAATTGCCAAAGATTGGAAAGCTTCCAGCGTCAAACGTCCATTCGTAACCGGCAACGAAGCAATCGCTATGGCTGCTGCCGCTGCTGGATGCAAATTCTATTCTGCATACCCTATGACACCAGCATCTACCATCCTCCACTGGATGGCAAACCATGCTGAAAAAGCCGGCGTATGCGTAAAGCAAGCTGAAGACGAACTTTCAGTTATTAACATGGCAATCGGCGCCGGACTAGCAGGAGTGCGCTCAATGTGCGCAACTGCCGGTGGTGGCTTTGCACTCATGACTGAAGCTGTCGGTATGGCAGGCATCATGGAAGCTCCAGTCGTCGTTGTAGAAGTACAACGCGGTGGTCCTTCAACAGGTTTGCCGACTAAAACAGAACAAGCTGACTTGAACCAGGTCTACGGAGCATCGCAAGGTGAATTCCCAAGACTCATCGTTGCACCAAAAGATATTCCTGATACTTACGAAGCTACGGTTGAAGCATTCCACCTGGCTGAAAAATATCAAATGCCGGTGCTGATAATGACAGACTTGCTTTTGTCTGAGCACCTCGAAACAGTAGATCGCGAAGTCTTCAGACACGACATCAAGATTGACCGCGGCGCTCTCGTTAAAGAATGGGATACTGCCAAAGACGGCAAATTCAAGCGCTTCCGCTTAACCGATAACGGCGTTTCACCTCGCGCAATTCCAGGTACAGCAAACACATTGTTTGTATCAGGAACTGACGAGCACGATGAAGAAAGCATCCTGATTTCAGACATGTTCACCACAACTGCAGTCAGACGCAAAATGATGGAAAAGCGTCAGCGTAAAGTTGATAACTTGTTGAAAGACCTTGCACCACCAAAATTGGAAGGACCAGCAGATGCTGATGTCACTCTAGTTGGTTGGGGCTCTACATACGGTGTTATCAGAGAAGCAGTTGATTTGCTCAATGCAAGCGGCGTGAAGACCAATTACCTCATCATCAAGTACATCGCTCCTTTCCATGTCAAAGAAGTGACCGAAGCCCTCAGCAAGGCTAAGAAGAAGATTTCAGTCGAAGTCAACTTCACCAGCCAGATGGCTCGCCACATTCGCGCAGAGACAGGTGTTTCGATGGATGCTCACATCAACAAATACGATGGCGAGCCACTTGAGCCGATGCACATTGTCAATCAAGTTAAAGACATTCTGGCAGCCAAAAAAGTCTGTCTCGATGTTAGCGAAGACGAAGCAAGAGACCTTGCATATCACTACTTGCGCACACACTACGCAGAACGTTTGCGTCCAGGCAAGCTGAACAAGCAAGAAAAGAATGGACGTGGCGAACCAACCTGGCAAATTGAGCTAGTGGAACGCAGTACCGGCAACAAAGCTGGCGAAATCATCGTCGGCGTTCATACCGGGTCTACCTATTCATACGAAACCGTTAGCTAGTCAATCGAGGGGAACAAGAAATGGCTACAGTAATTGAAATTCCCGTCGAAACCTACAAAGGACCAGTCGATCCTGACTGGTGTCCTGGTTGTGGGGACTTCGGCGTACTTAAATCACTACAGTCCGCCGCAGGAAAACTGGGCATCGAGCCGAAAGACCTTCTGGTCGTATCAGGCATCGGTTGCTCTTCAAACCTGCCCGGTTTCATCAATGCATACGGCGTTCACAGCTTGCATGGTCGCTCGGTAGCAGTTGCCACCGGCGCTCACCTCGCTAACACCGATATGAAGACTGTCATCACTGGTGGTGACGGAGACGGATACGGCATCGGCATCGGACACTTCATCCATGCTATGCGCCGCAACCTCGACGTTACCTACGTAGTAATGGACAACCAAATCTACGGCTTAACCACAGGACAAGCTTCACCAACCACCACCCGTGGTCACAAAACCAAGTCAACGCCGAAAGGCAACGCAGAAATTCCGCTCAACCCAGTTGCAATGGCTATCACAGCCGGTGCTACCTATGTTGCCCGCGGTTTCTCAGGCGAACAAAAGCACTTGATTGACCTCATCGCTGGTGGCATCGCACACAAAGGCTTCTCACTAATCGATGTGTACAGCCCTTGCGTCACCTACAACAAAATCAATACATATCCTTGGTTCAAAGAGCGCGTCTACAAATTGGAAGACGAAGGATTTGACCCATCCGATTTCTCAAGATCATTGGCAAAAGCCTTTGAATGGGGCGACAAGATTCCTCTTGGCGTTCTCTACAAAGTAGACCAGGTCACTTACGAAGAAACAGAACCTGTTCTTCAAAGAGGCTCTCTGGTTAAACAACCTCTTGGGTTGAGCAAAGAAACCATGGACGAATTCATCAACGAAATGATCTAGTTCTGTTCTTCGCCAATATATAATCGAAAGCCGTCGGGAGTTTCTCGGCGGCTTTTGAATTTAAGCTTACGGAACGTGTCCATGCTGCAGCGGCTCTTCGTATTTTTCTTCTTGTCCGGGTTTAGCGCCCTGATATACGAAGTCGCCTGGGTAAGAGAATTGGCACTTATTCTCGGCAACACGGCGCAAGCTACAAGTGTGGTGCTGGCAGTTTTCATGGGTGGTCTGGCGCTTGGTGCTTATCTGGGCGGCAGATATGCAGACAAGAGCTCGCATGAACCTCTTGCGATTTATGGCTCGCTTGAGTTGAGTATTTCAGTTGTTGCTCTTTTGATTAGCAAAGCGCTTATGTCTGCCGACTTGCTTTACTTGTGGATGCTGCATAGTCTTGGCATGGGTGATTCGGGCATCGTAGTGGTGCGATTGATCATGGCAATCGGATTGCTTTTGATTCCGACCATGCTCATGGGTGCCACATTGCCCGTGCTGGTGAAATATCTTGAGCGATATCAATTACCGTCCAGAATGTTCAGCCTTTTGTACGGGCTCAATACTCTTGGTGCCACCGCCGGGAGTATGTTTGCCTGCTTCGTTGGTTTTGCCTACATTGGCATTCAGGGCACGTTGAATTTTGCTGCAGCAATCAATATGGGTGTTGGATTGCTGTCGCTTGTGATGAGCAGGAAAGCAACAGCACCGAATGATTCGAGTGAAGCATCAGCGGAAGGTGAGCCGGAAGCTAAGATGCTTGCCGCCTCCGGGCAAGCTGTTGCTCCTGTGAAAAGTGTGGATCCGGTGCAATTTGCGGATCCTGTGCAATCTGTGGATCCGGTGCAAGCTGTCGAGCCAGCCCCAACACGGTCTCCATCGCACTCGGTTGAAATGAGCTTTCAAATTTTGTGCTCTATTTCGTTTCTTACTGGATTTACTGCACTTAGCTATGAGGTGCTTTGGACGCGGATATTGCGATCTTACCTAACGTCTTTGACTTATTCATTCACCATAATGGTGAGCATGTTTTTGCTCGGCTTGGCAATCGGGAGTTTTATTTACGAAAGATTCCTCGCGAAAAACATTGCGAAAACTCAAAATCAATATTTGAATTTCGCCGCGTTTCAATATTTAGCAGCCTTGGCATGTGCATGCAGTTTGCCATTTTTTCCTTATTGTAGTCGTGAGGCAAAGCTGCTCATAAGCTTTGCTGCGCAGTCAATATCAGCTTTGCATAGTGCGTTGTTGCAACAGCTTTGCTATATGGCTCTGGTAAGTATTCCTACAATTTTGTGTCCGGCTATTTTGATTGGGGTATTGTTTCCCATGATAGGTACTCTGGCGTCTTCGCGAAACAAAGGTGGATCGACTGCGGTTGGAACCGTTTATGCATTTAACACCATTGGTTGCGTTTTTGGATCTTTAGTGTGTGGTTTATTCTTGATGCCGTACATTGGCTCTACGACGACCTTCCAGTGGATTGTAGTTGCAAGCACAATCACTGGTGCACTTGCGCTTTTGTTTGCTCCTAATTTAGCTTTGCCAAAACGTCTTCTTGTCACAGTGTTGCCGCTTGCGTTTAGTGCATATTTCTTGTCCCTTCACTTTCGCTCTAACATCCCTCATGATGCCGTTCTCCTTGCAGAAGGTGAGGACACTACCGGAATAATGAGGATCTTAGACCTGCCAAAGAGTGATGGAACAATGCTAGAACTGAATGGTTCATCACTTGCTTGCACGACTCCTGCAAATCGTCGGTATATGCGTTTGCTAGCTCACCTACCGATGCTTTTGCATAAAGACCCAGAGAAAGTTCTTCTGGGCTGCTTTGGTACTGGTACTACCGCCGGTGCTGTGTCTTTGTATCCGGAGCTCAAGCAATTTGATGTGGTAGATCTGTCTAAAATGGTTCTTGATTCGGCGCCGTATTTCAGCAAGACCAATTACGATGTACTGAAAAACCCAAAAGTTTCTGTACATGTTAACGACGTCCGTACTTTTCTTTTGAGCACAGATAACAGTTATGATGTTATTACTTTCGAGCCACCGCCGCCCACTTATGCGGGCATTGTGAGCCTCTATACGGAAGAGTTTTACCAACTTGTTGATAAACGCTTGAACCAAAATGGACTGATGTGTCAGTGGATACCCATGCATTCGCAATCAGCCGAATTATGGAAAATGATGATTGCTAGTGCGCGTTCTGTTTTTCCTTATGTGAGTATTTGGATTCCCAATACAGAGGAAGCACTGTTACTTGCATCGAAGGAGCCCGTTAATGCAGATTTTGCAAGAATGGAAGAACGAATCGAAGCCTCCCCTAAACTGAAAGAAAGCCTTGCTGATGCTGGGTTTGATAACGCGATGAGCATTATGAGTACTTTTGTCATGGCGGGAAAAACGCTTGATGATTTCTTGAAAAATAGTTTGTCGATTAGCGACAATTATCCGCGGTTGGAATTTTACTTGCCCTATGCGGGTGCTCGATATCCGCAACTTTATCCTGAGACGGTGGGGCGTCCGTCGCTTTTAGAATTTGTTCAAGCCAACAAAAATGCAAAAGGATTTGACGAAAAGGAATTCGCTAAGAATTGGCAAGCCAATCATTTGTTGCGCATGGTTCAAGAAACCCCGTTAAACGACCACGCCGAAGCCGACAAATTGATCGATGAGGCTCACAACTTGCTACCCGAAAATCGCTGGTTTACCCACGTATTCAAACGGCGACAAGTTGTTTACCCAAGCCCCGCCCCCAACTTCAGCAACTAGTTACCACAATCTTTGGACTCCATACTGTGCAAAAATTGGGTCTGCGCTCAATATCGGCATCTGGTCGGATAATGATTGAGCGACCAATAGACGATCAAAAGGATCTCTGTGATGAAGTGGAAGTGTTTCTACCTTTGTTGCATGGTCTAGTGAAATGGGTAAGAGCTCGAATTTAGTTCTATCGAGCACGTTCTTAATGTACTCTTCGCTGGTTTCGCCAAGTCTCAATTTTCCAAGACCAGCTTTTATGGCGATTTCCCAACAACTTGCGATACTTATTAATTTACGGTTGGTTGGTTCTTCAATGAGTGATTTTGCAAAAAGGCTCAGTGCCGCGTCACCCTGAGCAAACCAGAGGAACGAATGCGTGTCCAAAAGCAAGTTCAATTGCTGTACTCACAAAAGTCATCTAGGGGAGCGTCAAAATCTTTAGACATCCAGAACTCAGCTTTTGCATATATTCCTGCCTTGCACGGCCAAATGTTGTCCTCTGCTTTTCGGACTCGCGCAAGCGGTACGCCGTGAAGAGTAATTGTGATTTCTTCTCCCGGTTTTAGGTGCTTTATTAAGTCGCCTAGTTGGGCCTGAGCTTCTTCTAGGCTAACATTATGCATGATAGTGTCCTCTTCTAGTTCTTTCACGATTCTATCGTAACTTGTCAGCCAAGGCTAGATTCGATCTTAGAGACTCCTCTACACCCTTTGCAAATTGCGAGTAAAAACCACTGATTCATAGACGCTATTAGGGAATCTGTGGCGGTTTTCCTGCTGATTTGTTTACCATTAAAGATCTACACTTAGTTTGGGTAAGTATAAGGATGGATTTCCGATGAGTACAGTCGTCAAACCAAGTAAAACTCATGCAATTTGCCCATATCTCATTCTTGGGCTCGATAGAAGTGCATCAAGGCTAGATGTCGAACGCCGCTATTGGCAGTTGTTTGATGCGCTTGAAGAAAGCCGTTTTCTGCATGTGCCGCAGGCGTGGGTGCAAGCAGGTCAGGCTTTGATGGAAGTGGAAAATGCCTATCAGCGAATCATCAGTGGCGAAGTCGAAGAAGATGATGACGAGCTAGAACCGTTCTGGCCGAAACTTGGTCAAATCTTGATTGCCGCCAAGAAATTGAACATGCGTCAATTGCACGACGCGATTGCAGAACAAGAAATTGAACATCGCCCGCTCGGAGAAATATTGAAAGAAAAAGGCTTCATCAATGATGAGGAACTCGATGCTTTTCTTTCAAGCCAAAACCTAATTACGCTGCCTGAAGATTCACCGTACTTGTTTGGGTTGCGTTTGATTGGCTTGCGCGTGGTTCCTGAAGACATGGTTTGCATCGCGTTAATCGAATATTGCGATAACAACATTCCGGTTGAAGAGACTTTGCTCTCGCATGGTTGGCTAAGCCAGGAAGTTCTTGATGCCATTCGGACCGAGTCCTAGTCTAGAATTTAGTTGAATGCGTATCGCGGCGTCGTATTGACGCGGTTTAGATGCGATTTATCGATTCAATTTCGCGATCCACATTTGCGATCCAATTTTGCGATGCCGTAGTTTCATGCAGAGTCTGGATGCACTTTGCTTGGGCGCGTCGAGGTGTTTAAGTTTTCCAATTGATTGCCATGCTGGTATGATAAGTTATCAACCAAGACATGGGTGACCAATGGCAAAAGGCTGTTCGCACGAAGATTCCAGGCTGAGTTGCATCGAATGTGATTCGCCGATATGCAGTAGTTGCCTGGTGCAGTGCCCAGTTGGTTTCCGATGCAAATCTTGCGTTAAGCCAAAAAACACTAAGCTTAGTTCTCAACCTTGGGCAGTGGTGGTAAAGGGACTTCTTGCCTCGGTGCTTGTAGGCTTCGCGGCCGGTTGGCTTATCCCGCACGTGGGCATTCCTTATGTTAGCTGTTTTATTTGCTTCTTTCTTGGGATTTACAGTGGTCGTTGGTTATCACAGTTTATCGACAGACGATTGGGCTCACGAGCCTCTCACACAGTAGTTTTTGGCGTGCTTATCGGAATGGTGTTAAGCCCACTAAGTGTGTTGCCAGTTATTATTCTAGAACTCCTAGGTATGCCTCTTGCAGGACATCACACAAGTATGTTCGAAAGCTTAAACGGGGTCTTGTCCGTTCTTTTCGATCCGGTCTGTTTCTTTGCTGGAGTTCTTCGCCCTACAATCTGGGGCGAGTTTTAGTTTCAGAAAGATTTCGCTGTTTAATTTAGGGCGTCTGTGCTGTCGGGCTGGACGTTCTTTATACGGTTTTGCTGTGCGCAAAGACCTGTTTTGTCACCGCTTGTCATTAAGAGGGTGCGGGTGTATACTTGCAATGTAAGCGTAAAAACTACGCTTAAGTCGAAAGGCGAATGTAAATCGATAAAGACGGTGAGCTTATGAACAGGTTATTGGGTTTATTGTTTTGGTTGGGTCTAGGCTATTACCTGTATTCCTCGGGGTTAGGCATGGCTCTCATTAGTGGCAACGTGCCTCAAGTAGGCACCGAATGTACTCTTGCTGCTCCCAAAAACGGGCATATCTTTTTTTCGTTGACCAGAGACGCCATAAAATTGCCTATTGATGCCACCATTGGTTTGTCTGAAAGAGATCGCCACCCAAGCGAAGTGGGTCTGGTGCAACAACTTTCAAACGGGGGTATCGTTTGTCCGCCGGACAACACTAAAATAAAAGTGCTGGGGGCTGGCGAAATGAGGCTGTATGGCTGCCCTTACAAAATTGCAAATGTGAAAATTCTTGATGGCAAATTTAAAGGGCTGAAAGGTTGGGTCATCCGAGATGACGTAATGGATACACCACTGGCGGTGGCAATCAATCAGTTCCGCTCGGGTTCAAAACATCTAGACAAAGAGATGATTGAAGATTGCGACCCTGATGAGACAGACCCGATGTACAGTCGCCCCATCATTCGGCGACGTCCATCGAACTCAGAAGATTGAGTTGCACAATCGCTAAGGTTATTCTTCAAATTCGACCAAGCCGGACCTTCGGGAACGGAGCGCTGACCGATCTCCTCACCAAGCGAGTAGTGTGCAAATTTGAGTTTATTTACCAGTGAACTGTGGAGCCAAATTTGTCGATTACTTTTCAGGGTATGATAATAACGAGAACTAAGGGTGGGTTTTCGAGTGCCAGGGACTGACCGCTTTAAAATAGACAAGACTAAACTTTCGGTGGGCGATATAGCTGATGTCACGGAAGAGCGCGATTATTGGCTCACAAAAACACCTCATGAGCGTCTTGAGGCGCTTGAGTTAATTCGGCAGGTTTTATATGGCTACGACCCAGTTACCGCAAGACTTCAAAGAGTTCTTGAAATTACTATCCGAGAATCAAATTGAGTATTTGCTTATTGGTGGTTACGCTGTAAGTTATTACGGCTACACCCGTGCAACTGCTGATATGGACATTTGGGTTAAAGCTGATCTTGCAAATGCTGAACGTATTGTTTGTGCGCTGAAACAGTTCGGATTTGGCGTCGAACAGCTTTCTCCAGAGCTTTTCCTGGAGAAAGACCGAATCGTTAGGATGGGCGTTCCGCCGTTTCGCATTGAGCTAATGAGCAATATCGCAGGTGTGGAATTTTCAAATTGCTATAAGAATGCCGCAGTCGTCTTGATTGACGGCGTGGAAGTAATGATCATTAGTCTGGATGATTTGAAAGTGAACAAACGTGCTTGCGGAAGGCATAAAGATTTAGATGACCTGGAACATCTTGGGTAATCGAATCTTGCCTTAGCGTCGGCCGTGCAACATCTATTCTTGCGGTAGAACTGGGATTGCTCTGGCGCTTACGTTGAGTGGCGCAGCTTGTTGTTGCAGCGATGGCGCGGGGACGTTGCGGCAGATTGATGGGAGTTGGCTCAGTGGCGAAATGATGATGGTGAAGTCGGTCGCCGGGCGTGCTTCCAATGCCATCGAAAGCGGGAAACCTTGCACTTCCGGAATAGCTTGGAATATGCGATTGGTTTCTTCGTCGTTGGCTTTGGCGCTTTGTTGAACAAGCAATTCGTGCTGGCAATCAGCTTCGGCAATTTGCCAGCGATAGCGAACTTTAAAACCTGCTTGTGTCAATTGATCTGAAATTGCCATCGAAAGTTGTTCGCAACCTTTTGGATATTTGATTGCAACTGAAGGTGGTCGCTTGTCGTCGTAAACGAGCCCCGGCTGGGTTGGCGGCAGGCTGTCTTCAGGCAATGCGATTTCTTGCGTCGGCGGTGCAGCTTCTGCAGATTGAATGCCTGACGTTGAGCAGCCTAGAATGCGGCTAAACAAAGCTTGTCCTGCGATCGCATCGGGAATCCAATACGAACCGCCCGATATCATCTGCGCTTCGCCTGGCAGCATTGCAGTCACCACTTTTTCCGGTGGATAATCTTTTCCGAATGCCGCAATGCTCATCACTTCTTGCACAGGCAAGTCTGTTCTTACGCATTGATAGCCGAGCATAATAAGTTGTGGCAACTTCAAAACTATTGCCGGGTCTTTGAATTTTTTTACTGCAGAACGAACAAACCATTGTTGACGTTCGATTCTTCCGATGTCGCCGCGCGCATCATGTCTGAATCGCACGTACTCTTCAGCTTGAGCTGGAGTCAGCGTTTGGAGCCCTGGTTTTAGATCTACATTCAATTTTGCAGTATGGTCAACATAGTGCATTTCTTTTTCTACAAGCACTTCAACCGGACCAAGTACTTCGAATAATTTTTTCAATCCGCCGGTGTCAACTTCAACATAATGATCTACCGGCACGCCGAATGCTTCTCTCACGGTTTGCATCGAAAGTTCTGCACCACCGAAAGCATGTGCGCCGTTGATTTTGTCTACGCCATGATTTGGAATGCGCACGCGGCTGTCGCGCGGAATTGAAATGACGCCAACTTTATTTTCAATCGGGTCGATGCTAACCAGCATCATTGTGTCTGATCTTGTGCCAAGAAATGGGTCGGTATTTAACCCGTTAGAGTCGACGCCCATCAACAGAATGTTCATCTTCTGCGACAGCTTCGGCACCAGGTCTATCGACATGGGGTTTGGACCCTGTTGCACCTGAGCCTCAGGATGCTTTCCAATGAGTTTTGCCGAGAATTTGCTCAGCGCCTGCGCCTGGGGTTTGCAGGTGATTAAAAACAAACCGATACCTGCACCAACAAGGAGACAGGCAACTGCCCATGCTTGCCACGGTATCGGACGCGTTTCAGGCTTGTTTTTGCTTATCAATGGAAATCCTTAGGAAATGCCCTCTTATCGAATCTTATCCTGCCGGGAATGGGTATACTTGAAGCCTGACTAAGTTTTGCATGAATTTTACGTCTAAGGAGCGCACAGTGAAGCTATTTTTGGATACAGCCAACCTCGAAGAAATCAAGGAAATCGCCGACTGGGGCGTGCTCAACGGTGTTACCACCAACCCGTCTCTCGTGGTTAAGGAAGGGGTAGATTTCAAGACCCGAGTTCAAGACATTTGTAAAGTAGTTAACGGACCAGTGAGTGCCGAAGTCGTCACCGAAGATGCCGACGAAATGATTAAACAAGGCAGAGACATAGCCACTTGGGCTCCTAACGTCATGGTCAAGTGCCCCTTAACCCCCGCTGGGCTTAAGGCTTGCTCGACGTTGTCGAAAGACGGCATCAAGATTAACGTCACCTTATGCTTCTCGGTTAACCAGGCAATTCTGGCAGCCCGTGCCGGTGCCACCTTCGTCAGCCCATTCGTTGGTCGTCTCGACGACATCAACCAGGACGGCTCTGAGCTCATCGCCCAGATTGCTGAAGTTTTCAATATCCACGGATTTGAAACCGAAGTTTTGGCCGCCAGCATCCGCCACCCTGTTCATGTAACCCAGGCTGCTATGGCTGGTGCAGACATCGCCACAATGCCATACAAAATCTTCAAGCAACTCGTGTCGCACCCATTAACCGACGCTGGCTTGGAAAAATTCATGGCTGACTGGAATAAGTCACAGCTTACCCTCTCTGCCAAGAAGTAAGAGTGCGCAAAAAATATTGGTAATCGGGTTATAAAGTCCCGACTATCGGTAATAATCCTTATGGGACGGTGATTCGATTATCTCCCGTGGGTTTTGCTTCAAAAAAAGAATGACCAATAGTTCAATGGTCCAGACGTCGCAAATTACAGGTCCGAGCGGATTCATCCAAATGGGTGGGCATTTGCTTGTAGTTGATTACGGCAAGATCATGCATCCTGACGGAAGCACTATTGGTTTTCTCTTTGAAGATGGGCTAATCAGAGGTCATGGTGAACCTCTCGGTAAGTGGGATGGCGAGAAAGCCATAGAAGAGTTGACCGGTGCCGTTTTTCAAGGCATCGATAGTCACGGATTGCAGCAGATTCTTCCTGGTCCCGAGAAAGGACCAATTGGCGGGCTCAAGTACAACAACCGAGAATTTCAGGTGCTCTTCGGGCGCGTCGCCACGATGGACCACAAGCTGATGGGGCGCATGACTGACGATGGCACGCTGTATTTCCGCGACCCTCGCTTTCCCACTTGCATGCGCAAAATGGATGTGGAATCGCAGCTCTCGACGCAATTTCAGGGAATTAAGAGCAACGGGCAACCCTGGCGGCACGATTATTTGCCGGCGCTGCATAAGCCAGACAAGCCTTACTGGGAAAACGAAGTCAATCGCTATTTCCTTGATATAGACCGCGTTAACGGACCGCAGAAAAAGTATGTGTTTGACACAATGCGGCTTTACTCTGTGTGCGGATTGTTGCACATGATCAGCCGCAAGGAAGGTCGCGCGGGCTTGGGCAACGTGAAGCACGGCGCATCTGGCGTCACCGCAATTCGCACCGGCAACGTCACGCTAGACCGCGAAGAATTCGAGCGCGAGGTCAATTTTTTCAAGAAATTCGGTTCGCTCATGGCAGTGCCAGCCAGGACTAAGCCGCTGATTGAAGTTCGCTTGAACATGGTCGTTTCTCACGAGTATGGGCACCAGCTGGAGTTTTGGCTTTCGGAAGCCACAAAGGCGCGCGTCACCGAGATTTATGAAAAACGCATTCGCGACAGCCAGCGACTTTACCCAATTCCAGAAGAAGCCGAAACTTTATCTGAATTGATACAGCCTCACCAGATAGAACAGCGTATATTTATTTCTGGTTATGCGCGTTCAAGTTTTAATGAATACTGGGCTGAGTGTGTGGCTGCGTTTGCGATTAAAGAAAGCCGAACTTTACTGAAGCAATGCGACCTTGAAATTCATGAAATATTGAAAGAAGTTGTGATGAAACCAGAGCAAACTCTCAGTGCATTGGCCCACGAACATATGCTTAACTTACAAACGAGCCTTCGTGTCGGTGGCGAATTCCCAGATGATTTGTTAAACCAATGAAAAAGTCTGTTTTGCTTCTTTCCGGTGTGCTCAGCCTAATTTGGCTGAGTGGCGGAACTGATGCAATTGCGCAGAAGCGAGAAAGTCTCAAGGCAATCGACCCGAGCCAGGCAGAATATGACGTGCCGCCGCCCGCACCGCCGCCTTCGCAACCGGCGCTAGACCCTAACGCCAATCCATATGGGAATGGAATTCAGGGGCAGCCTCTGGGGGCGCCAAAACGAACGCTGGCAAATCCTAATCCAAATGGGGTGTCCTATTTGAGAGATGACCCGCCTGTCACCGCGCCGGGAATTCCGACGCAAGCAGGGCAGGGGTGGAATCCAGGCGCTCAAGGCGTAGACAACCGAGTGTATGAACAGCGGCTCTCCAGGCTAGAACAAATTACTTTTGGAAGTCCCTATCCTGAGCACGATGTGGAAGACCGCGTCGAGCATTTGGAAAGCGAAGTTTTCAGCAAGAAAAACACAGGCATGCCGATTGAAGCGCGAATTGGGCGCCTTGAGTCTAAGCTTTTGGGGCAAACGGCTTTTGGTCAAACCGCTTCTGTTGCGCCGCCGCAACAGGCACCATATGCTGCCCCGCCGCAGCAAGCTCCCTATGGTGCCCCTCCGAGACCGGCTTATGGTGGGGCTCCGCAATATGGTGCGCCGGCACAATATGGAGCCGCGCCGGTTTATGGTGCCGCTCCTCAGTACGGCGCTGCGCCAGTTTATGGTGCTGCACCGCAATACGGAGCTGCGCCGCAGAGCGCACCTTCAACCGCCTGGAATAGTTCAAATCAGTCTCAGCAAAGCGGCTTCAATGGCTCGTCTGGATATTATCCGGTAAACCAGGCACCGCAATTCAGACCGCCTGCGCCATCTTACCCGCCGTCGACTGCACCTGCATATTCGTCAGCACCGCCAACGTCTGCGTTCCCACCGCAGCAGCAGGGTGCGTTTGCGCCAAAGCAAGGTGCTTTCCCTCCGCAGCAAAGCTCGTTTCCTCCTCAGCAAAGCGCGCCTTACGGTCAACGACCTGTAGTTTACGGGCCGCCACCGACTAATCCTTCTTATGGTTCTGCTTTCCCACCTCCAGTTCAAGGCACGCAAGGTGCTGCTGGGTCCTCAATGCCAGTGCAGGGAATGCAAGGCGGAATGGGATCTTCGATGCCAGTGCAAGGAATGCAAGGCGGAATGGGATCTTCAATGCCAGTGCAAGGTATGCAGGGCGGAATGGGATCTTCGATGCCAGTGCAAGGAATGCAAGGCGGAATGGGATCTTCAATGCCAGTGCAAGGAATGCAGGGCGGAATGGGATCTTCAATGCCAGTGCAAGGTATGCAAGGCGGACTGGGATCTTCTACGCCGGTGCAAGGTATGCAAGGCGGAATGGGATCTTCAACGCCGGTGCAGGGAGTTCAAGCGCCTGTAGAGCCACTGCAGGCACCACCCGAAATTGCGATGTCGGCAACACCTACAGGAACCGTGCCACCTGTGACATCATCGAGCAGCCAGGGATTGGGGCTAACATCTTCAGACCGACACAATGCTGACAATGACGCAATCACAAAAGCAATACCCATGAAAGCTGGAGCCGGTGACTATTTCGCGGCTGTTAGTAAGTTTCCTGGTGGCACTGTTGCACGGTGGACTAGCTTTCCAGTTCTAGTGCATTTACCTCTTGGGTCGCCGGCAAATTGGCACAAGTCGCTTGAAGATGCTGTTTCTTCATGGGGGAAAATAATTCCAGTAAGAGTTGCTGCAGCCTCAGAATCTGCTGATGTTGAAATAGCATGGATAAACCATCTGCCGCCGCGTCAATTGGGGCAAACTAATTTGGAAGTATTTAACGGACGAATGCGCGTAACTGTTTATCTGCTGCGACCAAGTTATTATCTTGCAGGTACCTCTGAGAAAAATCTACGTAAAGTAGCCGAGCATGAAGTCGGGCACGCCATCGGCATCTTCGGGCACAGTGCCGACCCCGGTGACTTGATGTTCCCCATCGAAACTGCTAATGGCAAAGACACTAAATACGGTGGCATGACCGCCCGCGATTTAAACACGCTGAGAAAAATTTACGAGTCAACTCCACTTCCTCCGGGTTACCAGAGCCCCCATCCCATGGGCTGGAGCCTCAAAAAATCCAGTGGTTTGTAGGGGCGACGCCATGCGTCGCCCGATGTTTTATAGATCTTATTGTCTAAGCGAGCACCGCAGCTTAACTTGCGGGCGACGCATGGGATACTGCTGGCGAACTCGAATGTTTAGCGAAGCCGGC
>CAZJLR010000067.1:0-32912 GCA_964546815.1 uncultured Candidatus Obscuribacterales bacterium
CTTGATTCGGCTCCATTTTAGTTCGCCAGCAGTATCCCATGCGTCGCCCCTACAGATTTGCCAGGGAGCCGTCGATCCACCTGATGTCCGCCGATCAACCGGCCGTGCGCAGATCAATCAAGCGTGCGCAGAGCAATCAACTGTGCGCAGATCAATCAAGCGTGCGCAGAGCAATCAACTGTGCGCAGATCAATCAAGCGTGCGCAGAGCAATCAACTGTGCGCAGAGCAATCAACTGTGCGCAGAGCAATCAAGGGTGCGCAGGTGAACGAGGTGGCGGCGGATATACTAGTTGTCTTCGGTGACTATGCGATAGCCTAAGCCGCGTTTTGTGCGGATGATTGGGTTTTCTTCGCTGTCGCCGATTTTTCTTCTTAGAGTTTTGACGTGTGTTCTTACTGTTTCAAGTGAGGCTGATGCTTCTGATTTCCAGAGTCGATCGAGAATTGCTTCGACTGCAAAACTCTGGTTTGGGTGCCGCATTAGCAGCTCTAGCAAGGCGAATTCTTTGGCGGTTAGTTCGATTTGAGTTCCGCCCCGCGTTGCTTGCCTTGTCGCAGTGTCAATCACAATGTCGCGCACTGAAAGATTCTTTCCTGCGATTACTCCAGGACGACGCAGCAGAGCTCTGATTCTTGCAGAAAGTTCAGCAGGATTAAATGGTTTCACCAGATAATCATCTGCACCAGTATCGAGCGCATCTACTTTGTCCTGCGCTTCGTGCCGCCCAGTAAGCATCAAAATCGGCACTTTGCCACCAGAGTCTCGGTAGCCTTTGCAAACATCTAGCCCGGTTAAGTCAGGCAACATCCAGTCGAGAATTACAAGATCGTAGTCATGCACTTTCAAGCTAAACAGTGCATCTTTGCCCGTGTCGACGTGCTCAACTAAATGGTGATCGCGCTCTAATTGCAGCGCAACCAATCTCCCGATTGTTTTGTCATCTTCAACCAGTAGTATTTTGGCCATTAACTCTTTGAGAACTCTCCAAGGGACTTAATTATAAATCGAATAAGACCAGAAGCTCTGAGTATACATATACCCCGGGGCCAAATTAGGCTGATAATCTCTAAAGCTCCCGTAGCTTATCTTGACATAGCAGCTAAGAGCTCGCCACAGAGGCTGCAGTGGAAGTGCCCGAATGTCTGGCCCATAAGCAATTCCGGCTTGCCACGAAGCTCATCACCCGGGAGGATGCGGACACTTCTTACTATGAGTTAATATTTTATCCAGGGAGCGCTGGGCATATCAGCAGAGGGGATGGACGACCGACTTGGACGGAGGTCCTTGGTCGAACAATAATGCAAAATCCAGAAACAAGATCTGGTCAAGGGATAGAAGCCGACGAAATTACGTTGAGGCTAACAGAATCGTTTGCCGCAGACAACGTAATTGTCTTGAAATTCGGCCCAAACTTGCTTGATGAACTTGAGGGGCTGACTAACTCAAGAAGCGGATTTGATGTGGTTATTGTTGACACAATCGACGCTGGGTTTCTTTTTCCCTCGGAAAAGATGATCGCAGCGTCGACATTCGCACGCGAATTTCTCGAAGTGCAAGGAGCACTGGTTTTCGTTACCAAAGACAGAGCCGCAGCCTTCATCAAAGAGTCTCCTGCCGGGTTTTTGTCTTTTCATTTGTTCGATAGTTTTTCAATGGTTTATGACTATTCGGCAAGCATTGCAAAATACATTCAACAGGCAATGGGCCAATCAATTCAAATTCAAAGAGAAAGCACTGATTTAGCCGAACAAATTCTGCTCACAATCATTCCTGTGCTGACAAACCTGGGCATCAAGATGAAGGCTAGCGTTGAAGGCTCCATGCGCCGCAATATTGTTCTTACGACAATCGACAATTACACGCCATTGAATGCAATTTCACAACGATTGTCTGCGCACATGAAATTCGAAGAGGCGCTTGAAGAGTTCAAACTGCTTGAAAAGGCCGGCGCCATATATCCAATTTTTCCAAAAATACCTTTCCTGGTGCAGCATTTTCGCAATGGCAGACAGTTCAAGCTAAAAGACTACCTTTTAGAAGCGCAACTGCTTTCAAGAGAGCAACTCGATAATGCTTATGATTCTATTCAAAATGCCAAGGGTGCGCAGCGTCTTTCGCTCGGTGCGATGTGCGTCGCCAAAGGTTACATAAGCGCAAGGCAGCTCGAAATTGCTTTGCAAGACCAGGCATTTTTTGGTCAAATGCGCGGCACCGAAAAGGTCAAAATGCGCATAGAAACCGAAGATGACAACCAGGTTCATTCATTGATCGGCAGTTTGAAAACAACCGACTCAGCCGGAGTTCTCCAAAATTTAGCAAGCAACAGAGCCAACGGAGTGCTTGTTGTCGAATTCAAAGACCTTACTTTTAGAGCGGTTTTTGAGCAGGGTAAATTGAGTTTTGCCAAGCAAATAAAACTCGCAGGCAATGCGGCTGTAACTGAATTCGTATCAGTATGGAAAGAAGGCGTATATGTTTTCATTGAGCGAACTCCGCCACCCGACCTTGTTACAGACGAATGCAAAATCACAAGACCACTCGACAAACTGCTTCTTGACTCTGCCCTTGCAAGCGACAACATAGAAGTTGTCTGGAAAAAACTCGCAGCGGGCGACGCGAGCATTCTGGAAAAATTGCCAGACCGCTCTGGCTTGCTGGTTTGCGAAGTGCTGAAAGACCCGCAGGAAGGTTATGAGCTGAACATAAAAGAAGTCGAGCACATGCAGTTAATCTGGAACGCAGCAGACGGAATCAGTGCGGCTAAAGACATCTTAAAACGTATCGGGACTCTAACCACTGTTCAAGGCGCAATGGCGATTTCAAGATTGTTGCACTATGGACTAATACGTGTGCCGGGAGTTGACCTAGACACCCCGCTGGCAAACTTTAGAACAATCATTGGGCTTATTTCAGAGAAGATTGGTGTAGACCATTCCGAAGCACTTTTGCGAATTTCGCTGCGCGAAAGCCAGGGCTATTCAGCCACAGCGCGCATTTTCAGCACGGCAGGGGGCAACTCAATCGGCGTCGACCTGGCTGCGGCAAAATCGGCTTTCTTGTCACTTTCAAACGTAGTAAAAGCACTTGAAGACTGGCAAGTAAAGTACATAGAACATGTCAGTCACGAACTGGACAAAAACATTCTGCGCGAACTTGTATTGCGCGTATACAAGAGCAAATGAACTATCGCGTACAACCAGCTAGAATTGTCTTGCTGTTCTTTTGAAAATACGCGGGGGACTTCTATAAATGTTTAGAGCTAAGGCAAAATTCTATCTTGCCTGGAGTATTTGCATCTTGGCTAGCCATACAGCAAGCACTCTGCAACCGGCAATTGCCCAAAGCACCGATATAAAAGCAAACGCTGATTTCAGCACAGCTCCAGTTGGGCCGCCAATGGCGATGGTTCCGGCATTGCATATAAAAATTGCTGTCGCGCAAAACCCGAGTTGCCCGCCAGATGCACTGAAGGTTCTTTCAAAAGACAGCTCGGCGCTAGTGAGAATGGCTGTCCTTGCCAACCCCTCCTGCCCGAAAGAAATTCAGGAAGCCATGGTCGAAGACCCCGACCAGAGAGTGAGAGAAACGTTGATTCGCGGTCCGCAGTTTCCCGATAGAACAGTTTTGGAAAAATTGACTGCAGGGCAGCAGCCTGCAACATATGAATTGCTTGCCTCACATGGCAAAACTCCGCCCGATTTGCTGCGCAAACTTGTGCAAAATCCGATTCAAACTGAATATTTGCTTTTGGCTCTGGCGAGAAACCCCAACACTCCGCTTGATTCACAGCAAAGGCTTCAAAAAACCGGAGACCGCATGGTCAGGACTTTCATGGCACGGCAGACGAAAGCATCTCCGACTATTTTGATGAGCTTAGCAAATGACGGAGACCTCGGAGTGAAGGCATTCGTGGCGGCTAATCCAAACACACCGGCGCAGTCATTGATTGAACTTTCGTCCGACGCCAATTTGATTGTACGTCAAGCTGTTGCAGGCAACCCATCCACACCGGTTGAAACTCTGGCAAAACTGGCTAAAGATGCTAAGCCTGAAGTGAGAATAGAAGTGGCGGCAAATGTAAAATCAATCACACCTGAATGCCAGGTGTTGGCGAAAGATGCCGACGCTGCGGTGCGCGAAGCTTACGGGCGAAATAAGGCAACAGCGCCTGCTTTGTTAAAGCAATTGGCAAAAGACAAAGAAGCGATCGTAAGAACTGCGGCGGCGCTAAATCCACATTTGGAAAAAGATGCACTGACAGATCTTGGTATGGACAATACAATTGCAGTGATGCAAGCTCTGGCTTCGCGCCTTGATTTGAGCCCTGAATTGCAATTGAAAGTAGCAGGTCACGAGTCTGCCATCGTGCGCCGACTTTTAGCAGGCAACCCTAAAATAAACGCTGAAACAGCAAATCTTTTAGCGAAAGATATTTCACCGTATGTAAGGGCAGAACTTGCTAAAAATCCAAGCGTCAGCGAAGACATTTTGACTTTGCTCAGCAAAGATGAGGTAGAGAAAGTACGCCAGGACCTGGCTACAAATCCTACTCTTAGCCAAACATTGTTTATCAAATTATCAACCGACCCGGCAGATGACGTCATATTCAATTTGGTTCAAAACCCAAATATTCCCGCGGCTACGCTAAACCAATTGGCTAGTACACTCGATAGCGTGTTGAAAAAAACTCTTTTGTCGCGCGCTGACTTTCCGGCAGATGCG
The DNA here is from genome assembly GCA_964546815.1 of uncultured Candidatus Obscuribacterales bacterium. GTDB lineage: Bacteria > Cyanobacteriota > Vampirovibrionia > Obscuribacterales > Obscuribacteraceae > JAIEPM01. Next base: position 4,726 of record CAZJLR010000067.1, read on the forward strand.
TTGAGGACATTGTCGTTGCATGCCAGCGACTCGATGAAGTTGCAAATTGCATCGCATCATAATTGCCCCAGCGATTTGCTGGCAAGATTTTCAGAAGCAACTGATGCCGACTTGCGGGCGGAGGCAGCAGACAAGCTTGGGCTGCCGCTGGAGTCACTCTTGAAATTACAAAATGACCCAAGCATTGAAGTACGCGCGGCAGTGGCTCGCAGCAATAGGGTAGACGGAATAGTTTTAGCAAAGCTTGCCGCAGACCAGGAAAGCTGGGTTCGTAAATCTGTTGCTGAAAACAAAAGCTGCTCTCCCGACGTATTCAAAATACTGTTGAAAGACAAAAATCCTATCGTCAGACGTTATCTGGCTTCAAATCCAAAAGCACCACCAGAAGTGCTTTCTGCACTCAGCAAGGACGATGAAATCTGGATAGCAACACCAAACTTACGCTTTTAATTTTAGACAAACAAATGTTCAGGAGAGACGATGAAAGAAGTCGTAATTGTAGATACTATTCGCACACCAATTGGCCGTTATGCAGGCAGCTTGAAAGATCAGCGCCCCGATGATTTGGCTGCGCTTGTTATAGCTGAGTTGCTCAAGCGCAACAAAATCAACCCGGCAGAAATAGAAGATGTAGTTTTTGGTTGTGCAAACCAGGCAGGCGAAGACAATCGAAACATTGCCAGAATGGCTTTGCTGCTTGCCGGGCTGCCAGAAACCGTGGCTGGAACAACAGTCAACCGCCTTTGTGCATCTAGCATGGACGCAGTAGCTATCGCAGCGCGCGGCATCCAAACAGGTGCAGGCGATGTTTATATCGCAGGCGGCGCCGAGTCAATGACCAGGGCTCCGTTTGTTATGGGCAAATCAGATGCGGCTTTTGGACGCGACCCTAAAATATTTGACACAACCCTGGGATGGCGTTTTACCAATAGCAAATTGGCAGCGATGCATCATCCGTACAGCATGGGCGAAACCGCAGAAAATGTGGCTGAAAAATACAAAATTAGCCGCGAACGCCAGGACGAATTTGCACTTTCAAGTCAGCATAAATACGGTAAAGCTCAAAGCGCCGGCGTTTTCGCTGAAGAAATTGTCGCGGTGACAATTCCACAAAAGAAAGGCGAAGCAAAAGTAATTTCTAGCGACGAACATCCAAGACCTGAAACAAGTCTTGCAGATTTGCAAAAGCTAAAACCAGCATTTAGAGATGGTGGCAGCGTGACAGCCGGAAATTCCAGTGGTATCAATGACGGTGCATGCGCCGTGCTCATGATGTCGAAAGAGAAAGCTGCTGAAAATGGGTTCAAACCACTCGTTCGCTTTGTCGGCGCCGCCGCCGCTGGAGTAGACCCAGCTTGCATGGGCGTAGGTCCGATTCCAGCCACACGAAAGGTATTGCAGCGCGCAAATTTAAAAATTGATGACATTGGGCTTTTTGAACTCAACGAGGCATTTGCAGCCCAGGTATTGGCGTGCACCGATGAGCTAGGCATAGATTTAAGCAAAGTAAACGTCAATGGCGGCGCTATCGCTCTTGGTCATCCGCTTGGAATGAGTGGCTCGCGCATTGTCAGCACCCTAGCGCGCGAGATGAAACGGCGCAAAGTGCAATACGGACTGGCGACCATGTGTATCGGCGTGGGTCAGGGAATGGCATGCATTCTGGAACTGATTGACAACTAGAGAAGAGCGCCACCCGTGCTAATGTTAGTCCAAGCTAGAAGCCCAGAGAGCCTGCCGCCTTGTCAATGAGCAGTTCAGATGTCATCAGTTTTTCATTTTGTCAGGTCTCTGACCTGAATTTGGATTCTGGCGCATCCCAAAATTTGCACATGAGTCCGGCGCAGCGAAAACAGCGGGCGGACGAAGCCATCGAGGCTTTTGCCGCCGCGATGCAGAAGGCCAAAGAAAAGGCTGTCGATGCGATTATCGTGCCGGGCAATCTTTTCCAACTCGAAAGCGTAACCACCAGCACTTTGCTAAATGTGCAGAAAATTTTTGCAGAGCTCGGTGACTTGCCGGTGTTTGTCGCACCTGGCGCAAACGATCCATTGTTTAACGATTCTCTCTATGACGAATCTGCACTTGAAGCAACAGGTCTAGAGCAGTGGTCGAAAAACGTGCATATTTTTAGCAGCGACCTGGCGCAGTCATTCACATTAGCAGGCAAAGAATCAGTCAAAATAACAGGCATCGGTCTTACCAAAAAAGGGCGGCGCAGCACACCTTATCTGCCCAAGCTGGCAGATGCAGACAGAGTTGCAATAAACATTTTGTTGTTGCCGCTTGGGCTGGCAGACACCAAAGGCGACGAGCCTTTGAGTGCGGCAAATATAAAAAGCAGAGCATACTCTTATGTTGCATTTTCCGGATTTCGAAACGAAGTGCTTTTGAAAGACGCAGAAGGAAACATAGTTGCGGGCACAAGCGGCAGTTTTATCGGCCAAACAGAAAGAGAACTTGGACCTCGTCATGCTTTCTTCGGCACACTGACGAAGCAAATTCGCGGCGGACTTGAAGTCAATTTAGAACGAGCAGAATTCGACCCTCGGCGTATAGTTGCTTGTGATTTCGATATTGCCGATTTGCCGACAGAAAAATTGAAAGGCGCACTGACTGAAGCCATGAAAGCAAGTGGCGCACGCAGTCAGGTAGATATTTTGCTTTTGAATCTTTTTGGCTTTTATCAAAGTGGCGAAAAAATTGACTTACTCAGCGATGAAATGAAGCAAGAGTATTTCCATCTTAGAGTTATGGATAATACGCGGCCAAATTTTCTGCAAACTATGGCAGAGCAAAATGCTATCGAGAAAAAATTTGTCGCCATCTTAAATGAGCTCAAAGAAAAAGCAGAACAGGAAGAAGGCAGCGCTAAAGCAGAACAACTCAGAGTCTTAGATGACGCCCTTTACTTTGGAATGGAAGCAATCCGAGAGGGCAAAGTGACGATTCGCGATGCTAATTGAAAGCGCAGATTTCCTGGCACGAGATAGTGGCTCACGGCAGAGCTTCGACTTCAGGCCGGACAGACTCAATTTGTTTTCTAGCGAAGAAGACGAGCAAAAGAGCGATCTTTTCTCGGCTATTTCAGGTGTGCTCTGGGGTACTGCGGACAACTTGCACGCTGATATTGCTGAAAAGCTCAAAACCGGCAGTATAAGCCTCCAATACAAAGGACAAAAGTTAAAGCTCGAACGCGACTTTGAATCAAACAAACTTGAGTCACAATCAAATGGCTCAGAAGCGCCCAGCATCAGCGACATGCTGGCAGGCATCAGCAAAGAGATTTTCAGCTCACTCTTTCTGGTTGGACAAGACGATAGCAATTCAAGACATTTTTCAGATAGAACGCAAAGAATTACTTTGCTGGGTCAGTTTGCAAACATGTCTGAAAACACCAGCAATGACGTCGACAAAGCTGTTCAGGTCATCGAAGAAAAGCTCGATAAATTTCCATTTCGCGGCAAAGTTTATCGCATAGATGATTTGATTTCGGGGCTCAGTCGCGGTAAATCAGTTCTTGAAGAACGCCTGCTTCACCTTGAAAAAGAAAAGGACGAAGCTTCAGCCCATATAGAGGAACTAAAACAACTTGAGGAAGAGCTGCAAGTTGGCAGACGAACTCAAAAGCGCGAAGAATATTTTCAACTATGCCTGGAAACAGCCGAACTTGATGCACGCATAATGAAAGTGCAGCAAAGGCTGAGTTATGAAGCCGACATCAAGCGCGAAATAACTGTACTGGGTGACCTTGCAGACTTTCCAATTGCGGCACAAAGACGGGTGCAAGAGCTGTGGACTATGTTGCAAGCCCGCCACGGAGACCGCGACAGGCTAGACCAGGAAATCGCAGCAAGCATCAGAGAAGCAAATTTACTAAAAGAACAGTATTCAAAACACGCTGCCGGTTTAGACCAGTATGTTCTTGAAGACGCGCAGCAATTGTATGGTCTGGCTAAAAACTTGCAAGCAGCTCAAGAAGAACTTGAGCAATTGCAACTCGATAGAGCCAAAGAAATGCGCCGAGTGAAAGACTCGGGCGTTGATTTTGACTCCATCTCACTTACGAGAAAATCAATTCTGGCTATGGACCCCGCAGCGCTTGAAGAGGCATACAAGCTTTCAAACGAACTTAAGTGGCAAAAGGAAAAGCTGGCAAATCTTGTTTCGATATCAGAAGGTGCAGGTCGCCAGGTTAAAGTTGTCGGCGAAGAAATTGCATTGTTCAATTCCAAGTCTAGAAAAATCAAAGCCACTTTGATGTCGTTAACGACTGTGGCATTGTTGGTTGCAGCAGTGCTTGTTGTGCAGCACTCGCCTAATTTGGCGATGATTACAACGGTGTTCGGCACCAGTTTCGTTTTGATGTTAATTGCACTTTTAGCCCTTCCACCCCTGCTCACAGGCGTAAGGAAAGACATGGAAGGCAAAGCCGACGCGCTCGACGAGCAGCAAAAGAAATTCGATGCCGAAGAACTTGAACTCAGCAATTTGATTGCAGACCTACAAGTACGCGGCGACGAATTGGCCAAAGAAAACGGCTATGACAGTTCTATTGATTTGTTCAAAAAAGTGCAAACATACAGCAGTGTCTCCGGACAACTAAAGCAGTTAGACATCAGCGAACACATGATTTTGAGCCGCGAACAACAAATCAAAAACATGAGCGCTGATGCGCAATCATATTTCAATAGAATAGATCGCAAACTCAGTATTGTTACAACAGCAGCCATAACAGGCTTAGCCTCTGAAATTCTCAGACACAAAGAAAGCCTACGCGAGCTCGAAAGAGGCAATGCGGTTTTAAACCATCGCAAGTCCGAAAGCAAGCTAATGAATTCAAAAATTCTAGAAATAGAAGCCGAGCTGCGCGACTTGTTTGAGAAAGCCAGACTGACAGAGCCAGACAATATAGAGCGCTCATTTGAAGAGTTTGAACAAAAAGCACTCAAATATGCAAAATGGGAATCACTCAGCAAAGAGCTCGGTCGCATCGAGAAAGACATCACAACCGAAATTCTTGACGCAGATCTTTCGACTGTGCTTTACAAGCTTCAGCACCGCCGCACAGGTGCATGGAACACCATGCAAGAGTTGATTGCCAAATATCCTGAAATCTTGAGCGAAACTCTTGAAGATAATGAGATAGGGCGCATCAACCAGGGTGAAAACGACAATCTGGAAAGCACCTTAAATCAAAAGCAAAGCAGAGCTGACGAGTTGCGCAGCATGATCAGAACGGCAGCGAAGAATTTTGATGACTTCCATCCCAAAACTCAGCATGAATTAGAAATATTAGAACGCGACCTTATAAGCACGCGCCACACAAAAAACTCACTCAATTTAGCTCGCATTTGTTTGATGCAAGTGGCGCAGGAAAGCAAATCTTCCTGGTCTGAAGAGCTTGCACAAATTGCAGATGAAATGCTTAGTGACTCCAACCTTGAAGTGCGCAAAATCGAGTGGAATGAACAAATGGAAATGATGATCAGCGTGGCAAATCACGATGATCCGATTCACGAAACGGCGCTGGAGAAAAAAGTTTCGCGCGGTTTGCTCAAGCAAATCAATTGGATTACCAGACTCATGCTATGTCGCTACATCTGCAAACGCGTGCCACTGCCCATAGTGCTCGACGAACCATTCTGTGACCTCGACGACAAACGCTTTGAAGCTTGTATGGAGCTTCTGGTACGTAAGATTTTGCCGCATTGCCAGCTGATTGTGCTCACCTGCCAGAAAGTCAGACACCAGTGGCTGCTAAACAAATTACCTGACATGGACAAGCAAAAAATTCTGTTCATTAACGCATAAGATTAAATATGAAATCAAGGGCTGAACTTTTTTAGAACTTTCAACGTTCTTAAATTAGACACCTTGATGGAGGACATGACATGGTCATGGCTGCAGATATTCGGCATCATATTTTTTCGCTACCCGAAGGTCTCATGTTTAGCTCGCGCGACTTGTTGCTCTATGCCACCCGCGCCACGGTTGACCAAACATTGCATCGATTGATGGAAAAGGGCGTCATAGTGCGTGTGGCCAGGGGCGTTTATATGAGGGAAACAGAAAATGGATGGCGCCCCACCATCGACGAACTTGCAAGATTTAAAGCAAAAGCTTTTTCCAAAGAAATATACATTGCCGCAGCCGCAGACCACGATAAAAGCACATCATCTGATGGCGACCAGGTCAAAACAACATTCTATTGTTCAGGAGGCTCAAGCTCATTCATGTATGGCGACAATCGCATTTACTTAAAGGGAACAAGACCAGGATTTCAATTGCGCCACGCTCAAACAATTAAGCAAAGTGCTGTTCTAAATTTCCAGCCTGAAAGTATGACCCACTCTAGCCGGTCCATTGCCTCCCTGGGCAGCCAACTCGTGCGACATCTTCAATAAATCATCGGCAGCAACAGATTTGCCCAAAAGTCGGTAAACCAGAGAAAGCTCGCTCAGTCCCTCAGAAATACTTACTTCAGAGCCAAAGAAAAATTTGTTGATCGAATCTTGAATATCAGATAGAAGACTGCTTCGTTGTATTACCTGCTTGGAATTAGTCATATGATAAATTCGCACCAAAATCGGCACTCGATCTGCCAGACGTTTTTCACGTTGCGACTCTAATGCTGCAAGAGCCTCGCGATATTTCTGCTTTGCCACATCTAAATCGCCGTTTGATTCAGCCGCCAAAGCTTCATTCAAGAGGTTGCCATAAACTGCGTGCCCACCGGCCTGGTCAAGCCTGCCTACAAGCTCGTGAGAGCGTTCTGCAAGCAAATCAGCTTGCAGCAACAATCCCTTGTGACGCAATACACCAGTCATTTTGTCGAGGAGTTCAATATTCAAATATTTATCGTCAACACCAGAGTCATAATAAAGATGGCAAGCTTCTACCAATGCTTCTTCAGTTTTCTCCAGGTCATGAACAGAAAAATGACACATGCTCAACTGAATCAAATTGTGGACAATATCGGCGTTTCCAAATTTTGCCAATTTTTTCTTGATTTCAATCAGCTTGAGATAAGCTTTGGCTGCGGCACGATATCGATGTTCGCAAAACAAAACGGCTGCCAGCTCCTCAAGCACGCGACAATGCGTAAGCGGCTGACCATCGCAATATGGCATTATTTCGTAGGCTTGCTTAATGCAAGTACGTGCCGCACTAAGCTTGTCTTCTAGTCTGTAAATTTCAGACGTGCGGCAAAGACAATCGACAAACATCGCAGTATCGGTTTCGTCACTTTGCTGAAAGCGAACAACTGCTTTTCGAAGCGATTTTACTGCGGCATCGTGGTCTCTTGCACGTTGCTGGCATATGCCGATAAGCATTTCAGTGTAAGCAATAGAATCATGATTGACTCCCAGCAGCTGCTCTTGTTTCAGTTGTAGCCTTTGCAGACTCGTAACATATTTGGGAAACTTTGCCGGGTCTGCGCCAATATCGCTTATTTCACTTATCAATTGAGCCGACGTGGCATCTATGCGACATTCTTCCGCATACTGCCGAATCCTGGCATAAAGAGCCTTGGAGTTGCCTCCTACTTGTAGCTCAGAATGTTGATCAAAATCGCCAATTCGTTCTATCGAATGTATTTGAACTTCTTCGCCAGGAGAGTCCCATGAACTGTCCTGCTTTTTTTCATTGCTACTCATAAAGTTTTTAAGACAAAAGGGTTAGCATCGATAATAACTCAATACAGGTCAAGCGGATCGATTTTTAATTATCAGATTGTGGCTGCGCCCGCCGGCGAAAAGTTAGGCGTTACTGCCAGAACGGTCTTCAATTGGTTTGGGTGGCAATTGAAAGCCAGTTAGCTCAGATAGAGCATCCATAATTTTCCAACTCAACTCATCGAGACTTCCCTCAGGCTGAATTGGCTTGCCGATTTTTACTACCACTTTGCCGTTTTTGATGTTACTTCCAACAATGCCTATCGGAACCACAGGCAATTTATTCGACTTGGCAAAATAAGCCGGACCCATTTGCGGTTGCCCCAAAATACCGGGTGTTTTGCTTCTCGTTCCTTCAATAAACATGCCCAGGCACCAGCCTTTAGAAAGCATCTCTTTTACAGCTTTGAAGGTCGATTTTTCTGGTTTATCACGGTCAATTGAAATTGCTCCGTAGGTAAGCACCAGGTTGCGGAAAAACTTGTCTGAAAACAACTCTTTCTTTGCCAGGAACGACACCGGGCGGTCTGTCACGCGGCTCACCATGGGTGGGTCCCAGTTGGAGAGGTGATTAGACACGAAAACGCAGGGGCCAGGTGGAATGTTTTCGCGCCCTGAAAACTCAAGCTTGTTTTGAAAGTAAAACAGCGGACCAAAAAAGTAGCGAGCCGTTGCAATATAAACACCCTTACGAAAAGGAGTGAAAGCATTTGGGTCATACTCTACTGGCATTTATTGCGCGACTCCACCGTCGTGTCAGGGAGTGCGAGCTCCAACTGTTCTCGGCAAAACAATGCGCACAATTGAATTGTCTTCTTGCTGGCTTACGTACAAATTGCCGTCTTTGTCGAGGGTCAAATAGTAGGGTTTGCGGAAGCCTGAAGCAATGACTGTTGAAATGCCAGCCGGACTCACTTTAACGACTGTGCCGCTATTGTAGTTGGCGACGAAGAGGCTATTTGCCTCGTCAACTACCAATCCGATTGGTCCTCTCAAATTTACCCCGGTGCAAAATGTGTTTCTTGTGCCGTCGGGTCCGATTCTGTCGATACTATTGGTCATGTAATTGGCCACATAGAGACTGCCGTTGCGATCAAATGCAAGTCCTGATGGCGCAGAAAAACCAGTGGCGATAACGCGCAAGGTTGAATTCGGCATCACTGGCACCGGACCAGTGCTGACTGGTGGAGTTGGTGCAGACGGCGGGATGTATGCCGTTGCGGGCGGCTGCTGCGCCGGTGGCTGCTGATAGCTGGGCTGCTGATAGCTGGGCTGCTGCATCGGTTGTTGGGCAGGCATCTGACCATATGCGGTGCCTGTGCCAGGCGATTGCATTTGATCTGTCGGTGTCGAATAGCCAGGGTCACGCAATGCCCCAGGCTGCTGAACCGATTGTTGCGGCGGCTGCTGATAGTTGTTTGCGGGCGGGTTGGCATCTGCTGCTGCAGCCGGTACCTGACCACTGTTTATCAGCCCAATGCGACGTTGAGATTCAGTGAAATGAGAACTATTAGGTGCAATCGCAGAAAAATGCTGTCTTGCTTCTGCCAGGCGACCGGAGTCTTGCAAAATTATGCCGAGCTGAAAGTGTGCATCAGGGTCTGTCGGTTTAATGCGCAGCACTTCTTCAAAACGCGGAATTGCCTCTTTGAAGCGCTTTTGCATCTGATACAGAACACCGAGGTTGTACTGCGCATCGGCAAGATTTGGGTCGATGTCACAAGCCCGCTTGAAGAATATAATCGCTGATTCGGGGCTGCCCTGCTTGTGCGCAGTCAATCCGAGATTGTAGAGACTCACAGCACGAGGATTTGGCGTATAGGCGGCACCCGGCGCGCCCTGGGCCGCTGGGGCTCCCGGTGCTCCTGGTGTTTGAGCAAAAACTCCCATCGGAGCCAGCAAAACAACAGGGACAGTTATGGCGATTGCCATATTCAATCGATATAAATTTCGACGCAAGCCTTTCATTGGACGGCTCCTGAGCACAGTACATTGGGTTGGTAGAACAGGATACCCTGAAATAATCACTATGACCTGAGCGCGGCGCAATTTGTTTCAGTGAGACTTGGCTAAACTGCTGGCGTCGAGCGGAAGTCTCAAAACCAGTCTCGAATACTAGATGTTGGCAACTAACGCAGATCTATTGTATATATATAAAGATTAGCGAGTCTTTAACAAGCATATTTTTGGGCAGCCGGAGAATACATGCGAACTATCGGCCACATTATTACGTCAGCCGGCGTCGGTCTTTTCACCTACCATCGTTATAAGTCACCAGGAGCAGGTCTTGCGAGTTTTCTTGCCGGCTGGCTCATTGATGTCGACCACATTTTGGATTACGTAAAAGCTCATGGCTGGCGCCCCAATTGGCACAGAATGAACGAAGCAAAGCATGAGCATTACAGCGGCAAGCTCTACCTGCTTTTGCATTCTTACGAGTTGCTGGCTCTATTCTTCATTTTTTTCCGCAGCCCAAAGAAGCAACCATATCGAGTCGGAATTACACTGTCAGTGCTGACCCATTTACTGCTAGACCAGAAGTGCAATCCCGGCCGCAAGCCGCTCACATACTTCCTGGCGCACCGCATGTACAAAAAATTCGACGCCAAACACATTCTCGATCATCGACGCATCAACCCCTAATTGCCGGCCATAATTACCGGGCGACGCATGGCGTCGCCCCTACGGATTATTTTGCGGCCGAAAGATTCTTACTGTGCTCGTCGATCCAATTGCACAGCATTTTGACTGCAGACTCGTCAAACTGCCCTTCTTCAAAAATCAAATGTTCGCCACCATGAACAAAAACCAGCTGACTATCTCTTGAAGGAATTCGCTCGATAATCGCCGCATTATCGTCTTGTCGTACAAGTCGATCTGCATCACCTTGAACCATCAAAACAGGTGTCGAAGTTATCTTCGAAGCATTCTTTTCGTTTGCTTCCATAAAATGCTGAAACTGAATCAACTCAACCGGGCTCAAAGTAAATCGTGCAAGTTTATCGTTGCTCCACTCTTCTTTGAGCGACTCCTTTTGAGTCGACTGCGAAACGACAGACTTGCTCACATCTACTTTCGCATTGGTACCACCAGTCAAAAGTTTGAGTCCGACTTGCAGCGCAGATTTGCCCTGTCCATAGCGCTTGGCACCGGGCACCGATGAGATTAATCCATCCATCAATTCCGGATGCTCTTCAGTTACGCGCATTGCAATGGCACCGCCCATCGATTCGCCTAGAACAAAAACAGGTACGCCTGGGTGCATGGCGCGGGCGACTTTCAGCCCCTCGCAAACATCATCCAGACATTTCACAAAATCGCATTTGCGTTCTACCGGTACAGTGTCGCCGGGCATGTGCTGGAATTCGCCAAATCCGCGAACATCCATCGAGTACACACCATAGCCATCTTTTGCGATGCGCTCACCAAGCTCTTTGTAGTTTTCTTTGTGCAAACCCAAACCATGCACACAAACCAGCACGGCTTTCAGCTTCACATCTGGGTCAACCCAGGAAATCACCGGCGTAGCATCAAGCTTTGCCGCGATCATTTTGCCCGATTTTTTCATGGGCGCTTCAAGCACGTCTTCAGTTTCTAATTTTGTGACTTCGCGACAATCCATCTGCATTAACTGGGCAAGTCGCATGCCGTCAAACTGAGCATCGTCTGCGGCTTTAGCCTGAGCCAAATTTGAGGCTAAGCTAAGCGTTAAAGCCAGGCTTAAAAGAATCAATTTGGGAGCTTTCATGAAAACCTCGAGACTATTGGCTATGTATGCTTAACGCAAATTCTTTGAGAATTAGGCAAGCCAAGAGCAAACGGGAAAACCGATTCACAATTCAACTATTCTTTCATGTGGCCAAGCAGCAAGCAATGACAGGCGACTAAGCTTTGGTTATATAATTTAGGCTTCACTGGGCGGGTAAAGCATGTCCACAGTCCTGGAACCACTTGAAATAGCGAAAGACAAGTTTGCACAGGGCGACATGACTGAGTGTCTGCGGCAACTTACATTTGCTTTCATCCAAGATACTGACAACACTGAGTGCTACAGCCTGGCAATCATGTGTTTGCGCCAGTTGGGTTCGGAAAACGAAGCAAAGCTTTTTGAAAACGCTCTGGCTAACTTCAATGATGCCAAAGCCTTTTTTGATTTGGGTTATCACTTCATCGATGTCGGGCATGAGCGCCTGGCAATTCCGCTGTTGCTAAGAGCATTCCGTCTTGCGCCGGGCGATGCGAAAATCGCGCTTGAGTTGGCAATTGCGCTTTGCGGACAGTTTCAGCCAAGGGCAGCAAGAGAGGCATTGTTGCAATGCAAACTCGATTCTAACTTTTGGATTTCATATCAGTTTTATTGGTCGTCTTTGCTCTGCGGTATCACCGATGGTGCAGAGGCTTTCATCAAAGAATCGCGTCGCACATTTCTATCTCAAACCGCCACGCACGAAATTAAAGGCGCGCTCTATGCGTTGGATAAGTTAGATGAGCTCAGATTGCGCTTTTCGGTGGTGAAAAATCCAGAAGCGCATATTATGCACTGGCATTTTATTCAATATGGATCTGCAATACTCGACTATTTTGATGACAGTATGGGGCAGCAAGGCTTGCAAGTTGCAGGCGGTCGCTGGGTGTATGTGGGCATCAGCTATCTGCAGTTAAACGTTACTCTGCTGAAACTAAAACGGTTGCTTGCCGAGTTGGGCAGAACACCAAGTATCGTGCTCAGCGTTCCTGATCGCGATTCGATAATTATCGCCAACGGTATTTCAAGAGTTCTCGGTTTGCCGATGACTGTGGTGCCAGATATGGAAAACACCGCATGGGAAGAGTCTTTGCTGGTGGCTGCAAACAACTGGAATTTTAGCGGCGCACCGCTAGAACGCGTTATGAAAAATCAAATCGTTTTTGCTTTCAATCATAATTGGTTGGAGCAGGGCCCAAATACGCCGGACATCATCGGCATGATGTCTCAATATTGCACCTGGCCCTGGTCGAAAGAGCGCCTGCTTATCGACCCGGTGACAAACGAACGCACAGAGGCTGTCGAAGACAGTCGCGAGCCTGAAGAAATTGCGATGGAATTCTCGAAGGAATTAGACGAGAAAGATGTCGCGTTTGATAGTGTTCTTGAGTTTTATAAGAAACATGCGCTCTACCTGAAAGGCGGTCGCCTTGGTGGAAGTAAGCGCTGGAGATTTATTACAGATAGCCCGATTCCTGGAAGCTTTTTTTGTTAGGAAGCGCGAAGCAGGCTGGAAGCCTGCGCCCCCAGGGCTGACGCTTTTTAACAAGTTTTGGTGGGAACGACGCCATGCGTCGCCCCTAGGGATTTTGCCGGTCGGATGATTGAGGAATCGGTGACAAGTCCTTCGGGATTGTAGGGGCGACGCCATGCGTCGCCCGGTGGATGAATTGGACCTTGTGGTGGCGGAGATGGTGGCAAAAGAAAAGGGCGACGCATGGCGTCGCCCTTTTGGATTTTGATGGTCTGACGCTTGAGGCGTCGGGACAAGTTCTATGGGGTGGTGAAGCTTCCTTCGCCGATTGGAGGATAGATTTCCTCTTCTTGCTCTTCTTCTTCAGGCAATGAACTGTGTCCTGGGAAGCCGGTTCCGGCTGGGATCAAGCGACCGATGATGACGTTTTCTTTCAAGCCACGCAACCAGTCTTTCTTTCCTTCTACAGCTGCTTCGGTGAGGATTCTTGTGGTTTCCTGGAATGATGCGGCTGAGATGAATGATTCGGTGTTCAAACTGGCTTTGGTGATACCGAGGAGCACGTCGTCTACTTTGGATGGACGCATTCCAACGTTGAGTGCTTTCTCGTTTTCTTGATCGGCGTTGTAACGCTCGAGCAATTCACCAGGAAGCAAGATTGTATCGCCAGGCTCGTCTACGCGCACTTTTCTGGTCATCTGACGAACGATAACTTCGATGTGTTTGTCGGCGATTTCTACACCTTGCGAGCGGTATACAGCCTGTACTTCGTCCACCAGGTATTTCTGCACTGCGCCGATGCCCATGAGGCGAACGATGTCGTGCGGGTTGGGTGGTCCGTCTGTGAGTGCCTTACCTTTGTAGATATCTTCACCGTCTTCAACAATGATGTTGAGTCCGGATGGAATCATGATTTCTTCTTCAAGGTTTTCGCTGTAAACAACATACAAGCGGGTGTTGTCGTCTTCAGTGACCAATTTGGCACGTCCGGCTTTTTCAGCCAGCACAGCGTTTTCTTTAGGCTTACGAGCTTCGAGAAGTTCTTCAACCCTTGGAAGACCCTGAACGATGTCCCCGGTTTTTTGACGTTCGTAAATGAGTGTGGCTAGCAAGTCGCCGCGTTGCACCAGTACTCCGTCGTCACACTGCAGCTGTGTGCCGCCGGCGATGAGGTATGGTCTGCCGCGACGAATCACAACTTCAGCGCCGTCAACCTTAACTACCTGACCAGACAAAGTGCTGTCTGTCGATTTTGATAGTGGGTCTTCAGCGCGAACAAGATCGCCTTCTTTAACAGTTGGCGTGCCCTTCACTTTTTGAACAAACTGTTGTTCTTCGGTGATTAGAAGCAATCTGCGTTCGTCTGACTTGGACAACTGCACTCGGGCTTGATCCTTGGTCAACACTTGCGTGGTGGCAACAGGAGCATGAGCTGGAATGATGTCGCCAGGTTGAACTGCGAGCAAGGTGACGTTGAGGTCGCTGTCACGACGGAGAAGAATGTTTTCTTGAACAACAATGTTCAAGTCTTCTTCGCCGATTTCAACTGTTCCCTTGAGCTGTGCAAGTTGACCCATCAATTGAAGAACCAGGCTGGTTCTGGTCAACTGAGCGCCTTGCAAGTGACGTACTTTTTCACGGTCGCGGAATAGCAACTGAGTTACTGGGCGCAAGCCGATTTTTTCATCAGAGCTCTTGCTCTTGAACTTAACTTCACGAGGCTCGATGAAATACTCTTGCACTGGGCGAACCAGCACGAGGGTAACACCATCTTCTTTCTCCATGAGAGAAACAACACGACGATCTTCAAACTTGACGTTTGGCAGAACTTCGGTGCCTGGCTCAATTAATTCGCCTTCGCGAACTTTGAGGTCATCGATGTTTTCCAAAGTGAATACTTCGGCTGGTCTGACGATAACTTCGTGAACGATGTCGTTGTCGGCTACGATTTCGACAACACCGTCCATGTGAGCAAACACGTCTTTAACTACTTCCTGACCGGAAGTAACCATGTCGCCGGTTTCAGCCATCTTCAAGCTTGCATCTTTAGAGATGAAGTGAGTTTCTTCAGGAATGAACAAGACCTTACCTGGCTTGGTCACTACGCGACGATCGTCTGTTTCAACTCCGTCGTAGATGATTTCTCCACCGCTGGTTACGCTGTTGATGCCATCGTCAACCAATTCAGCAATGATTTTTCCGTTTTCAACGAATTCATCATTTACTACTTTGACAGTGTAAGACTCTTTGTACTTCGGAACTTTCCAGGCAGTACCTTGTTTGCTGGCTTCCAATTTGGCATTGGCTGCGCCGACAGACGCGATTACTACGTTGATTTCCTTACCTTTTACAAGTTTGTTGAGGACTTGCTTGCCCTTCTTAACTTGCTCAACTTCCATGTCAGCGCCGAAACGAACTTCACCACCGTGCTCTGTTGAAATTGTGATTTCAGCAAGAACGTCGTGTGAATTTACGTCTTGTCCGTCTTTGACTACGACGTGTGCGCCTGATGGCAGGTTGTATACGTCACCTTCAAGAATCCAGATGATACCCGGACGGTTGGCTGTGCGTGAGATGTTGCCCTGACGGTCGCGCTTTTCGTCTGCCTGGAAGCCCTGGAAGCTTACGCGACCTGAGATGTTGGCAGTGATATCTTTCGATGCTCTTTCTGTAAGAGCTTTCTTTTTGCCTGGCGGATCGTACTCAGCAAGAACCTGTCCTGGTGTGACTTCAGTGCCTGATTTCACATAGAGCAAGGTACCTGTTGGTACGTTAATGCTGGTTTCTTTCTTACCGGAAATGACGATGACGCCATCACGTGTTGTTTGATCCACAACGTCCCCGTAGTTTGTACGGAATTGACGTGATTGGATTTTGAAAGATACAGTTCCTACGCTAGAAGCTTTAACCTGAGTACGACCACCGCCGCCGGCTACTGCACCGCCGGTGTGGAATGTTCTCATGGTTAGCTGCGTTCCTGGTTCCCCGATTGACTGAGCGGCGATAATACCGATAGCTTCACCGGTGTCTACAAGACGGTTGGTGGTCAACGAGTAGCCATAGCACTTCTGGCAAACACCGTATTGGCTTTCACACTGAAGTGGCGAACGCACTTTCAATGCTTTCAAATTGCTCTTGCCGATCATGTTGGCGATTTCGCGGTCGATGACTTTCTTGGTGTTGAGAATAACTTCACCGGTGCTTTCGTCGACAGCGTCTTCAGCGAGGTATCTTCCGCGAGCGCGCTCTTCGAGCTTAACGATTGTCTTGTCGCCTTCCATAATAGGAGTCATCAAGATACCGCGGCTGGTGCCGCAGTCGTTGTCGCGAACGATAACGTCTTGAGCAACGTCTACAAGACGGCGTGTGAGGTACCCTGAGTCAGCTGTTTTGAGAGCTGTATCTACAAGACCCTTACGTGCGCCGTAACTGGAGATGATGTACTCAGTAACGCTCAAGCCTTCACGGAAGTTTGACTTAATTGGAAGGTCGATAATTTGACCTTGAGAGTCAGCCATAAGTCCGCGCATACCAACAAGCTGACGAACCTGAGAGATGTTACCTCTGGCGCCCGAGAACGCCATCATGTATACAGGGTTCAGGCGGTCAAAGTTGTCTACAACTTCTTTTGTCAAACGGTCTGTGGTGGCAGACCAGGTGTCGATAACTTTGTTGTAGCGTTCTACTTCAGTAATTTCGCCGCGCTCGTAGCGACGCATCGCTTCTTCGATTTCCTTTTCTGCGCTGGAGATAAGACCACGCTTGGCCTCCGGCACATCGAGGTCATCGATTGAGATGGTTACACCAGCTTTGGTGGCAAACTTAAAGCCGAGATCTTTCAGCGAGTTTGCCAACTCTGAAGAAATTGATGTGCCGTATTTCTCGTAAATTTCCGAGAGCAACGAGCCCAGCCTTTTCTTGTCGACTACTGAATTGATGAATTCAAAAGGTACCTTTTTATCAGCGCTTGCCATAGCTTCCTCAGTTTAATGTCTCTAATTCCGTGATTTATGCGATGCCTGCGGGAGGGTTAATTGACGTGGGCAATCGCAGCGCGGACAACTTCGTTAAAGATGATGCGTCCGGGAGTCGTTTCAATCATGACTCCGTCAACGTCACGCACTTTGATTTTGGCGTGCAAATCTACAACGCCGGCTTCAAATGCAGAACGTGCGTCAGCCATGCTGACAAAGCGCATTCCGGCGCCTCTGCAAACTTTCGGGTCTGTACTGCCTTCCTTTTCAATGGTGAGGTAATAAATACCGAGAACCATGTCTTGGGTTGGAGTAATAACCGGTTTGCCGGTAGCTGGAAGAAGCACGTTGTTTGATGCAAGCATGAGCATGCGAGCTTCAGCCTGAGCTTCAACTGATAGTGGAACGTGTACAGCCATTTGGTCACCGTCGAAGTCTGCGTTGAACGCAGTACATACAAGCGGATGCAATTGGATGGCGCGACCATCGACAAGCACAGGCTCGAATGCCTGGATGCCGAGACGGTGGAGTGTAGGTGCTCTGTTCAGCAATACAGGGTGACCTTGAATTACTTCTTCAAGAATTTCCCAGACAATTGCCGAGCCGCGTTCGATTTGCTTTTTGGCAGACTTGATGTTTTGAACAATCTGTCTTTCGATTAGCTTGTTGATGACGAATGGCTTAAACAGCTCAAGCGCCATTTCACGAGGCAAACCGCACTGGTGCAATTTCAAACTCGGTCCTACGACGATTACAGAACGACCTGAGTAGTCAACACGTTTTCCGAGGAGGTTCTGACGGAATCGTCCTTGCTTACCTTCAATGATGTTGGACAAAGACTTGAGTGGACGGTTGTTTGGTCCAACTACAGTTCTGCCGCGGCGACCGTTATCGATGAGCGCGTCAACGGCTTCCTGCAACATACGCTTTTCGTTGCGCACGATAATTTCAGGAGCACCCATGTCGAGCAAACGAGCCAGACGGTTGTTACGGTTGATAACACGTCTGTAGAGGTCGTTCAAATCTGATGTGGCAAAGCGTCCACCATCGAGTTGCACCATTGGGCGCAAATCAGGTGGTGTTACCGGCAATACTTCCAAGATGACCCAGGTTGGGTCTGTGTTGGAGTTGATCAAAGCTTCTACGAGTCTGAGACGCTTGATGATCTTGGCGCGCTTTTGTTGCGAACCAGGATTTTCAGCGAGTTCTTTGCGCAGTTTTTGCGAGAGTTCTTTCAGTCCTGGAAGATCTTTCAGCTTGCTGCGATCTTCAAACTTCATGTCGTCTTTGCCGTCAGCCTTATCGCCGCCGTAATCTGGTCTTGCAATTTCATGCAGCAATTGCTTGATTGCTTCGGCGCCGATGCCTACGTCGAACTGCATGTTGGGGTCTTCCAACAGCTTTTCGTAGTCTTCTTCGGAAAGAAGTTGGCTCTTCGACAAATCTGGGCAGTTGCCCGGATTGATGACGATGTAAGCATTGAAATAAACAACTTGCTCAAGGTCACGAAGCGGCAGGTCTAAAAGCAAACCGATATAACTCGGAATGCCTTTGAGAAACCAGATGTGTGTAACTGGTGTTGCAAGTCTGATGTGCCCCATGCGGTGACGGCGCACTTTGCTGTCGGTTACTTCAACGCCGCAACGTTCGCAAGTGATACCACGATGCCTGACTCTCTTGTACTTTCCGCAATAGCATTCCCAGTCCTTCGATGGGCCGAATATGCGCTCGCAGAACAAGCCGTCTTTTTCTGGCTTGAGCGTGCGGTAATTGATGGTCTCTGGCTTTGTTACTTCACCGTGCGACCAACTGAGGATGCGCTCTGGCGAGGCAATTCCTATTTTGATGTAGTCGAAACGGTCGATACTGGTTGGCATATCCCGGACGGACCTCCAATTAGGTTACTAGTACAGGCGATTTGTTCGCCATTACGTGGGTGAACGAGAGAAAATTCAATTTTTTAAAGATCCATATTTGGTTCTTCTTCATCCAAAGCGCCATCATCGAATAGCACTTCTTCCGGCTCTGCATCAGCAGTATCTGCTGTGTCGCTTTCAGTATCAGCGATAGGCAATACTGCAGCCTTGATTGGGAGAGCCTCGAGGTCGGAGTCAGTGTCGCCTTCTTCTTCGTGCATGTCATCGCGTTCGCCAAGGGCGACAGCAGAGGACACGCCGCTGAGTCCGGCTCCGGTGAGTTCGCCAATTGCTGTTTCAAGCCCGATATCGAATCCGCCGTGGCGCTTATGTCCACGTTGTTTCGGCTCTTCGACCTCAGCCATGAGGTCGACTTCGACCTCACCTTCTTTGGTGCGCTTCGCTACGGATACGTCGAGACCAATTGATTGCAATTCTCGAACCAATACTTTGAATGACTCTGGAATACCAGGACGCTTCAGGTTTTCACCCTTAACGATGGCTTCGTAGGCTTTCGAACGACCGTTAACGTCGTCTGACTTGATCGTGAGCATTTCCTGCAATGTGTATGCAGCGCCGAACGCTTCAAGTGCCCAACATTCCATTTCTCCCAGACGCTGTCCACCGAACTGCGCTTTACCACCAAGAGGTTGCTGGGTGACAAGACTGTACGGTCCTGTTGAACGTGCGTGGATTTTGTCGTCAACCAAGTGGACCAGCTTCATCATGTAGATTTTGCCGACCGTGACTGGATTGTCGAAGAAATCGCCCGAGCGTCCGTCGGAAAGAATGATTTTTCCGCCGTTGCCGACCCATTCCCAACCGGTGTGTTTTTTGCCGGCTTGAATTTCGCGGTTGATCAAATTGGATGATGCTTCCTTTTCAAACATTTCGTCGAATGGTGGCACTTCATAGCGCTGACCTGTAAGCCATGCAGCTAGACCCAACAATGTTTCGTATGTTTGTCCGACGTTCATACGTGATGGTACGCCGAGTGGGTTGAGCACGATGTCTACCGGTGTGCCGTCTGGCAAGAAAGGCATGTCTTCGCAAGGAAGAATTCTGGCGACGATACCTTTGTTTCCGTGGCGTCCGGCTACTTTATCTCCAACTGAGATTTTGCGTTTTTGAGCGATATAAACACGCACCACTTTGTTCGCAACTGGTGGCAGTTCATCGCCTTTTTCACGGTCGAATACTTTCACGTCTACGACGCGGCCGCCTTCACCGTGTGGAACGCGCAATGAGTTGTCGCGCACGTCACGTGCCTTTTCACCGAATATGGCGCGCAGCAATTTTTCTTCCGGTGGGTGTTCTGATTCACCCTTTGGAGTAATTTTGCCAACCAGAATGTCATCTGGATAAACGCGTGATCCAATTCGAACGATGCCTTCTTCGTTTAAGTGACGCAACGATTCTTCCGAAACGTTTGGTACTTCACGAGTGATTTCTTCAGGACCCAACTTTGTTGAACGTGCGTCGATTTCCAATTTTTCAATGTGGATGGAAGTCAGCACATCATCAAATACAAGTCTTTGACTTATAAGGATGGCGTCTTCAAAGTTGTAGCCTTCCCACGGCATGAATGCCACGAGCAAGTTACGTCCTACAGCCAGTTCACCAAGATTGGTGGCAGCACCGTCGGCGATGATTTGTCCTGGCACAACTTGTTGGCCTGGTTTGACGATTGGACGTTGGTTCAAGCATGTGTCCTGGTTAGAACGCTGGAACTTAGCCAATTTTTGTTTGACCAATCTGTCTTTGGTGCGGATGTGAACTTCAGTGGCGCTTATGTACTCCACAGTTCCTTCAACACCAGCCAGCACAACCATCCCAGAGTCACGCGCTGCGTGCTTCTCGATGCCGGTTGTAACCATGGCGCGCTCAGTCTGCACCAGAGGTACAGCCTGACGTTGCATGTTTGATCCCATGAGTGCGCGGTTGGCGTCATCATGTTCAATAAAAGGAATGAGTGAGGTTCCGACGCTGATGATTTGAATTGGACTTACGCCCACATAGTCAACTTGCTCAGGACCGGTTGTCATGAAGTCGGCTTTATAACGAACTGGAATTAGTTCGGTAAGGAAGTTGCCTTTTTCATCAACTGCAACGTCACCAGGAGCCACACGGTATCTATCTTCTTCGTCAGCAGTTAGATAAACGACTTCTTGTGACAACTTGCCGCCCACTACCTTTCTATATGGCGTTTCGATGAAGCCATACTCGTTAACGCGAGCGTGAGTTGCCAGGGAGCCGATAAGACCGGCGTTTGGACCTTCTGGAGTTTCTACCGGGCAGATGCGTCCGTAGTGACTTGGGTGAATATCGCGAACCGCAAACCCTGCGCGCTCTCTTGACAAACCGCCAGGTCCCAATGCTGAGATTCTGCGTTTGTGTGTCAGTTCTGCAAGTGGATTTGTTTGATCCATAAATTGCGACAACTGAGACGAACCGAAGAATTCTCTGATAGCTGCAACCAATGGTTTGGTGTTGAGCAAGTTTGCTGGTGTCAAAGAATCGGCATCTTGCAATGTCATTCTTTCTTTGACGATACGTTCTAGACGTGAAAGACCAATTCTGAATTGGTTTTGAAGCAATTCACCGACAGAACGAATACGACGGTTGCCAAGATGGTCGATATCATCGGCTTGACCTTCGTCGTAGTGCAATGCAATCAAATAATCAACTGCAGCAACGATATCTTCGCGGCCGAGTGTGCGCTGAGTTTCAGGAACTGAAAGCAGCAACTTCTTATTCAATTTATAGCGACCTACTTTTCCAAGGTCGTATCTCTTGTCATCAAAGAATCTGCTTTCGAGAATGCTCTGACCACCGGCTACTGACGGCGGGTCGCCTGGACGCAGCTTACGGTAGACTTCAATGAGAGCTTCTTCGCGAGTCTTTGTGGTGTCTTTGTCCAGAGTCTTTTTCAAGAAGTCTTTGTGACGGAACAAAGTTTCCATTTCAAGATCGGTGTAGCCAAGCGCACGAATCAACGTGGTTGCCAATAGCTTTCTGTTTTTGTCAATTTTGACGTAGATAACGTCATTGACGTCAGTTTCAAACTTCAGCCAGGCGCCACGGTTTGGAATCAAAGTGGCGCTGAATGTCCGCTTACCGTTTGTATCTACTTCTCTCTTGTAGTAGATGCCAGGGCTGCGGACGATCTGCGAAACGATAACCCGCTCGGCGCCATTAATAATGAAGGTACCCCGATCGGTCATGATCGGAATGTCCCCTACATATATTTCTTGTTCTTTGATTTCGCCAATTTCACGGTTAACGAGGCGCATTTGGATACGCAGTTTTTTCGTGTAACTCGAATCCATCGAACGAGCGTCTTCCGGGGTTTTAGGCTTGTTCGGTTCGGTATGGTCTTCAAAGGTGTAGCTCGGCAAGAAGTGGAGTTCTAGCCGACCTGTGTAATCTTTGATAGGACTAAATGCACGAAGTTCTTCACCGAGACCTTCGTTTCTGAACCATTGAAAGGATGCTTTCTGAATTTCCGCGAGATCGGGAAGGTTCGCAAAACGCGAACTACCTGCGCCGAAAGTACTGACGCGGTCAGGAACTTGTAGAGCCATTGACTACCTCGAAAATATGCTTCTTGCCAGCAAGGGAGCGCATTCTATATTTAAAGAATGAGGGACTATAGTATCACTTCAACTTATTGTCAATAATCAAATCTTCTGCTATTGATGCCGTTTCCGCCCCTGTTGCGCGTGAAAAGTTAATAATCATTATCGAGAGTGCATCGGTGCCGGGTTTCACGATCCTTAAAATCCGCTCAGAAGCTTTACCCTCTTAACGTATTGACTAAAGCAGCCTGAATCAATTCACATTTAGACCACACTAATTATTTTTCAGCGCTTGTCAGCCACCCGGCTTGACTAGCGTCCCCCTGGGGGCACTTGAGCAGCGGAGCCCTGGGGGCGCAGGCTTCCAGGGCTTCGCTTTTCAATTTGGGGAGAGCATTGTGAGGATGAAAGCAAGATAGAATGATCTTAGTCAGCAGATTCCTTGTATTTAGTACAAGGGGATGGAGCACCGCTGGTGTGGTGCACGGTCTTCAAAACCGCTGTGGGGCAGGTAAGAGCTGTCCTTGGTAGGTTCGATTCCTACGCGTCCCCGCCATTTTTCAAAGATGCTGACAACGCAAAGGCGCTCCCCATGCAGGAGAGCGCCTCAACAACCCAGCCGAATGATTTCTATTTCTCCATGAATGATTTGAACTTATTTCGTTCTTCCATGGGGACAGCACCGCGCAATTGCGATGGGTCAGTAATTGCTCTTCCGCAATCAAGACATTTAGGATGCGGACCTTTCCAAGTGGTGCCAAAAGGCAAGTTATGACCGAAAACGGCGCAGCGGTCTTCTTTAACTCGTTGTTGAGATGGTGCGAATAATCCAAAAATTCCAGTGGATACGGCCATTTTCAAGCGCTCAAGGAGCATCTTGACTTGTGCTTCACCGGTTTTAGTTTTATCGTGAGCCCCTTTGAGACTTACAAGATTTTGCTGAGTCATGCGCCCAGCGGGCTTCCCCTGCTCTTGCTCTTGTTGAGAAAACGATTTCATTTTCTGCAATGTCAAGCGCCCGAGCTCTTCTTTTTCCCACTCCGTAACCATACGGAAAACCTCAGATGACCTACCTGCTTCTATATTCCCCATGTCATGGGTACTTTAATCAAAGGAATATCAGAAACTTTCTTCCAATTCTGCTTTACAAAGCTGATAAGGACTTTATAATGATCTTGCGACTCATAAATGCCGAAAGGCCTAGAAAGCGGGCAGCTCTTGGACACTCCGCAGGTTCAACAAATTCCTCAACAATGGCTTGATCAATTCGCACAATATTTGGAGTTTGAGAGGAATTACTCCGCCAATACAATCAGGGCGTATGTAAACGATCTGAAGCAACTGATAGAAGGTGAGATTCCCAATCCACCTGGCGTACCGGAGGGTGTCAAGACCCCAGGGACGCTAGAGGCTGAGAAGCTCAAAGACTACATTCAGTCAATTCAGGACAAATACAGCCGCCAAACGGTTGTCAGGAAGGTTTCTGCAATACGTAGCTTTTGCAGATATCTTCGCCGCGAACAATTAATTGAAGAAGATCCTTCAAAGCTGGTTCGTGGACCAAAACTCTCGCGGAGGTTGCCATCGTGCCTCGACCGCGAAGAGATTCAAAAACTGTTTGATGCCACTCTAATTCCGCAAGGCGACGAAAACGCTGATTCCCTCAGCCGTCTTCGCGACCGGGCAATACTTGAAACACTTTATGCGACTGGTATGCGCGTAAGTGAATTGAGTGCAGCTCGCGTCGGAGACCTCAACCTCGACAGCATGGAAATGCGCGTCCTGGGCAAAGGCTCTCGCGAAAGAGTGGTCTTGCTGAATCAAGGTGCAACTGACTGCCTCAAGAAATATCTTGAGACCAGAGCAATTGCAGAGAAAAATGGCGCTATGCCGGAGACCCGCATCCCCGGAATGGACGAGCCACTTTTCGTGAGCCGGCAAGCAACACCGCTATCAACGCGTTCTGTTCACCGTATTGTATTAAAATACGCGCGCCTGGCGGGACTAACCAAACTTATTACTCCTCACACACTCAGACACAGCTTCGCAACTCATTTGCTTGAGGGCGGCGCCGATTTGAGAGTTGTTCAAGACCTCCTTGGTCACTCAAGCATAAGCACAACCCAGATTTACACCCATGTAAGCCTGGAAAGACTGCGAAGGATCTACCTTTCCAGCCATCCGCGTGCTTAGGATATAATGACCCTCGTCTATCAATAATTTGGCAGGCGAGTGTGGCAAGAAGGACAAAGCCAGAAAGAGTTACCAGGGCTCCGAAACGTCGGAGTCCTTTCTGGCATTTTTTTAAGACTTTGCTTTTGGTCTTATTTTTCTGTGGCATGGTTGCCGGCGGTTATGTCGCCGCCATGCTCTGGCAACAACTGAAAGACTTGCCGGACATATCCATTCTCGAAAGATATGAACCAATCGAAGCAATTCAAGTATTCGACCGCAACGATAAACTCGTTTGCACCGTAGAAGGCGACGAAGATCGCAGAGTCGTTTCGCTTTCGCAAATTGCAGCGTGCATGCAACAAGCAATGCTCGCGGCGGAAGACCACCATTTTTACGAGCATCACGGCATCAACCCCATGAGCATCGTGCGCGCATTCCTTGTTAATGCAAAAGCAGGGCACGTGGTTGAGGGCGGATCAACAATCACACAACAACTGGTGAAAAACCTTTTCTTTGAAGAAGCAGGCAGAACCGCCGGGCGAAAAGTCAAAGAAATATTCATTTCTACAGAAATTGAAAGGCGCTATCCAAAAGACAAAATTTTGGAAATGTACCTCAACCAGGTTTATTTCGGCAATGGTGCCTACGGCATCGAACGCGCAGCTTCTCGCTATTTTGACCGCACGGCTATTTCACTAGACGTGGCGCAAGCGGCATTTTTGGCTGGTCTTGTTAAAGCACCGTCAGACCTTGCAGAGCCAAGCAATCGCAAAGCTGCAATTTCAAGACAAATGGAAATCATCGACAAGATGGTTGAGTACGGCTATATCACGCCAGATCAAGCAGCCAAAGCGAAGAAAGAAAAGCTTGAATTTAAGAAGGGTGTAAATCCACTACAGAAATTTCCCTACTATATAAGTTATGTACTAGATCAATTACACGGACGATTTAGCCAGGCCGAAATGCGCAAGCAAGGTCTGCGCGTCTTCACCAACTTAGACCCGCAGGTGCAAGAGCTAGGCGAAAAAACGCTGGCGCTGGGTATTTCAAAAGCACCAAAGGGACTGACTCAAGGTGCGCTTGTTTGCGTGCAAGTTAAAGACTGCGCAGTGCTAGCCATCGTGGGCGGTGTAGGAAATTATTGGAAAAACCAATGGAATCGTGCCACCAACCCGCACACTGCAGGTTCATCATTCAAACCATTTGTCTATCTAACAGCATTCCAGAAGCGAGTTCTCAGCCCAGACAGCATAATTGATGACTCACCAATCTCAATTAAACAGGGCTGGGGATTGCCCATGTGGCAACCGAAAAACTTCGACCACAAGTTTATGGGCAAAATTCCTTTGCGCAAAGCTCTTACATTCTCGCGCAACGTTCCATCTGTAAAAATAGCCCAAATGGTGGGCATCGACAGAATAATCGAAACAGCCAGACTTGCAGGTATAACATCAAAACTAGATCCAAACCTGTCGCTCGCGCTGGGCAGCTCGGCTGTATCACCACTTGAACTTGCCGGCGCCTACTCAACTTTTGCCAGAGGCGGAGTAGCCATCAAACCTCAGGTAATTCGCAAAATCGAAAACACTCGCGGACAAATCATCGAGAATTTCGACTCGAGGTCTGACAAAGTATTTGATCCCGAAGCAATTGCAGAGCTGGTCAGCATCATGCAAGACGTAGTAAAAATCGGCACAGCAACACAAGCCAAACTACCAGATAGACCAGTCGCCGGAAAAACGGGCACAGCAGACGCCGGTAAAGACATCTGGTTTGCAGGCTTCACGCCAGACATTGTCACCGTAGTTTGGGGAGGCAACGACGAAAACGAAGCCATTCCTGGACACAATGTCACAGGTGGCACGGTGATGGCAAAAATTTGGCGCATGTTTATGGAACCCTACTACCAGACCCACCCAACGCCGCCCGGCAGCTTTATGGAGTCTACTAGAGGCAAAATAACCAGCACAGACGAAAGTGGCGAGCCAAAAGAAAAGCACAACGACTCTGCGATGCCAAATTTGGTGCCAATTACACCTGGGCAAAACGATAACCCAGACGCAGCATCACCCAGCCCCGACCCACAACCGGCGCCCGGTGACAACGGCGCTCCAGAGCCAGGCATGCCACCAGTGGCACCACCTGCAGTTCCACAAAATCAACAAGCACCAGTGCCGGCACCAGTTCCAGGCCAATAATTCAACAGGAAAAATTATGACCATTATGTCGATAGGAGTTAAGTGATGGAGTTTCAACCGTCCAGACTTGTCGGTCTTTTAGGCATTGTGGCCATCTTTGGTACTGCATATCTGATGTCAAACAACCGCAAGAAGATAAATCTTCGACTTGTTGGTTCTGGTTTTGCGTTGCAATTGGTTCTTGCAATATTCGTTTTGAAAGTGCCTGTCGGACAGCAAATTTTTAGAAACGTGGGTGATTTTATTACCCAATTGCTGCACTTTTCAGATGAAGGCGCCGGCTTTGTTTTTGGCCCGCTGGTTAATCAGGCACCAAAAATGGTTGAGCTTTTCGGTCCGGGCGGCGCTTACATCTTCGCCTTTCGAGTGATACCAACAATCATTTTTGTCTCGAGCCTTGTAAGCATCTCGTATTACACAGGCATTATGCAAAAGGTAGTGCAGGTAGTAGCCAAAGTTGTTGCATTCATCATGGGTGCAAGTGGCGCCGAAGCGCTTTCAAACGCTGCATCGGTTTTCGTGGGGCAAGTAGAAGCTCAACTTTTGATCAGACCTTATGTGCCATCGATGACAAAATCAGAATTGCTTGCATCGATGGCAGGCTCGATGGCATGCGTATCTGGCGGTGTTCTTGCAGTTTATATAGGAATGGGTATTAAGGCGTCTTACCTTCTTACCGCAAGTATCATGGCTGCACCAGGCGCGCTGGTGATATCGAAAATCATTTATCCAGAAACAGAAGAATCGCTTACTAAAGGTAAGGTTCAAGTCCACGTTGAAAAAACTGCAGCCAACCTGATTGATGCCGCCGCCCATGGTGCAGGCGACGGACTGAGAATCGGGCTCAATGTTGTAGCCATGCTAATTGCATTTATCGCATTGATTCACATGGTTGACGCTGGCATGGGCTTTCTCGGCAAGACTTTGTTTGACCTTGGGCTTCGCGCTGACGCGATTGGTATCAATCTGGACAAACTTCAATTGTTCGATCTTTTCGGTCTCGTGTTTGCACCGATAGCCTGGCTGCTTGGTGTTCCATGGCAAGATGCGCATATAGTCGGGCGACTCATGGGACAAAAAATTGTTCTGAATGAATTCGTTGCTTTCACAGAACTTTCCTCTATTCTCAAAGGTGGACCAGAAATCCACGCCACCATCGGAAAGCAAGCCGAAGCAATCGCAACTTTCGCACTTTGCGGTTTTGCCAACTTAAGCTCAATCGCCATGCAAATCGGCGGCATCGGCGAAATCGCCCCATCACGCCGCCAGGACTTAGCAAGACTCGGCGTAAAAGCACTCATCTGCGGAACCATGGCCAGCTACCTCTCCGCCGCCCTCGCTGGACTACTCCACTAATTGCACTTCTCAGACAAAGCAAGCACGGTTCTAAGCCACGGGCGACGCATGGGATACTGCTGGCGAACTAAAATGGAGCCGAATCAAGTTCG
>CAZJLR010000068.1:0-32472 GCA_964546815.1 uncultured Candidatus Obscuribacterales bacterium
AAATTTCATTTCGTGCAGATTCTATTTCACTGCTTGCGCGGGTTTTGCGTGCAAGTTTTTAGCTACTGTTTTGACTATTTCTAGTGCTTCTTTGAGATCTTCGATTTCGATGCCGTAATGCGTAACGCTTCTGATTCCAACTTCATCACTAAATACAAGCAGTCCTGCGGCATTAAGTGCTTCGCACAGCTTTCTTGTGGAAATGCCGGGAATTGCAGATGCGAAGAAAACCATATTCGTCTCTGCGTGTTGTACGTGAATGCCTTCGATCTTTCGCAAACCTTCAGCAAAAAACTCTGCGTTTTTGTGGTCATCTTTCAATCGTTCGACCATCGATTTTAGTGAAACGATGCCAGCTGCGGCCAAAATACCTGCTTGCCGCATGCCACCACCCACTTGTTTGCGAGCGCGACGAGCTTTAGCAATAAATTCTCTCGTGCCGCAAACCATCGAGCCAACCGGTGCTGCTAGCCCTTTTGAAAGACAAAACTGAACGCTGTCTACATGTTGTGTGATGCTGCTTGCTGGTTGACCAAGGGCAACTGCTGCGTTGAATAATCTTGCACCATCCAAATGAACAAGTAGATTATGCTGCTCTGCAAGTTCTTTTACTTCTTGCATATAAGAGAGTGGCAGAACTCGTCCGTACCATGTATTTTCCAGGCAGATTAGTTTGCTTCTGGCGCAGTGAATATCGTCTTCGTTGATCATGTTTTCAATTGCGCTGATATCCATTGTTCCATCATCGCGCGTGCTTACAATTCTTGAGTGTATGGCTCCCAGTGCAGCTATGCCGCCTTGCTCGTGGATATGAATATGAGAGAGGCTGCCGAGAATTGCTTCCTCGCCGCGATTGCAATGAGATAGAAGTGATACCAGATTTCCCATGGTGCCGCTGGCAACAAAAAGAGCAGCTTCCTTAGCCGTAAGATTGGCGGCTAATTCTTCCAGTCTGTTAATGCTTGGGTCTTCGCCAAAAACATCATCTCCGACTTCTGCACGCAGCATTGCTTCGCGCATTTGTGTCGATGGTTGTGTGACTGTGTCGCTTCGCAAATCAATTTTTTTCATCAGCTCTATCTCGTTTGTGTTTTTGTGGCTTTGATTGTTTGCACTTCAGACCTGGGAGTTTTCACTCCCAGGTTTTCTTTTGTAATTTACTGGGCTGAGCTAAGTGCTTTTTCGGTATGCACCGTTTCGTTTGTCATGAGCGATCGTCTTCCTGCTCGGACATAGCGTTTTAGCAGAGGCGCCGGTCTAAATCTTTCGCCGTGTTGTTTGAATAAGATTTCGATTTCAGCAAGGCAATTCGCAAGACCCATTTCTTCTGCAATTGCGAGCGGTCCTTTTCTCATTCCAAGACCTGCCATCAATGCCGGGTCTAAGTCGTCCATTGCGCAAACGTGTTCTTGCAAGGCTAAAAATGCTTCATTTATCATCGGCAGGAATAATCTTTCCACTTTGAATTTGCCCTTACGTCCGGCTGCTTGAGCGCGTACCAGTTCAGCAAGCTCTTCATTTGCGCCCTGTCTTTTTCGCGTTTCAGGATCATATAGATAGAATCCTTTTCCGGTTTTTTGGCCCAGCCAGTTTTTGTTAACCATTACGTCGAGAATTGGTGCTGGCTTAAATCGCTCGCCGTACTCTTGGAAATTGAAATTTGCAACAGCAAGCCCGATGTCGGCGCCATTCATGTCGCGCAGCGCAAGTGGACCGATTGGCATGGCGAAGTCCATTGCTGCTTTGTCGATTTCCTCAATGCTTGCTGAACCTTCTTCAAGACACCAGAGCGCCTCGGTCATATAACGACCAAGCAAACGGTTTACAAGGAATGAGGCGCATTCCTCGACACGAACTGCAAGCTTGTCGAGTGAACGTCCAAACTTGAGAGCGGTTTGAATGCACTCTTCTGATGTTTCCAAACCTGCGATAACTTCTACCAATTTCATAATGTGAGCAGGATTGAAGAAATGTAGTCCGATTACACGCTCTTTATGTTTGAGTTGTGAAGCGATTTCGGTGATTGAGAGACTTGAAGTATTGCTTGCAAAAATTGCATCCGCTCTGCAATGAGCTTCTAATTGTTTGAATACGTCCGCCTTGACATCCAGCTTTTCGAGAACTGCTTCGATGACAAGGTCTGCATCTTTGATCTCTTTATATTGAATAACCGGATGAATCAGCTTCCTTCTCTTGTCGGATTCCACCATTGGCAACCCTCTCTTGACAAGAGATTGGAGCATCTTATCAACTTTGTCCATTCCACTTTGCAATGCTTTTTCGTCTATCTCTTTCAAGAAAACTTCGTAACCAGAACCAACGAGTGCCACCGCAATTGAGGCACCCATGGTGCCTGCGCCGATTACTGCGACCTTTCGGACTTCCATATCATCTCTCCCGTAAACTGTGTTCACTCTGCTTTACAATTCATCTTCTGCTTTACAATTGAAGTTTAAGACATCTCAGAAACCTCTCAGTTTCGCTTAGCACTTACTCATGTTTACGAACTAACGATAGCCGCGAATACCCGTCAATAGGTCTTTTCCAACGAATAGAATTAATCACTTTGCAACCAAAGATCTTGGAAAAAAGGTATAGCTTTTCCGTGAGGAATCGTTACAATGTATCTATAAAGTTGAATTGAATATTAAGGGTTGTTCGGGATCGATTAGCTTGCTGATGCAGGGAGGCGGGCTATGTTTGTTTATTTGTTGATTACTTTGGAGTTGGGCATCTTATACACGGTGTTCTGGTATCTCTATCTCAGAGATCCAATCCAATCGCGCCGCATCGGTGGCAATACTTGGGGCAGCTACAATGCTGGCGCCACCAGGGGCAATACCGAGATGCAGTCATTCCAATACGAGCAAAATGCAGCATGTGCAAGTTGCTATATGGAAGGCGGGCAGCATACTCATGCCAGCGCTGTTAAAGCTTTCATGGTGCCGGTCTGCGACGAAATGACGCTAGACCCAAAAACCAGTCATTACGTGCCGTTGCCACGCAAAAGACGCACGATGTTGGCAGCAATGATCCAACAATTTGACGATTGTCTCAGTGAATTCAACGTCAAGCCATAAATAGTTTTTGTTTGTTCTTTCCTTCCTTCCTCTAGCTCCAGATCTTGGTCTTACAGAAATACGGTGGCCTAAAGCCACCGTTTCTGTTTTTGAGGACTGCCACCATTTGCGCCACCATAAATATTTCAGATGGCTCGCTTCAATTAGTGAGCTTGCATTGCACCTTGCATTCGTTTCATCATCTCGCTCATATCAACAGTCTTATAGCCGCTGGGCAAGCTAAACATCGCTGCGCTAGGTGTTGCAGCCGACCAGGACTTTAGCTTTTGCACGGGGCTGCCATTTGAAGTTAAGAGCACCGTGCAACCAGTGTCGGTGCCTGTCCACAATTCAATAACAGAGCCATTTGACGTGCTGCGTTTTCCCTGGCATGGATGCCCATCAATTACTTTGTTTCCGATTGGAGTCCACTGTATTGACGGATCGTTTTCTCCGCCGGAAATAGGCATCTGCGTTATCGTTTTATTTTGATCATTTATCGAATAGACGGTCATGTTGTTGAAATCTAAAATTGATACTCGCTTTACTCCACCAAGCATAGATTCACTGCGCACGTGTCCTTTGCCATCACTCCACTGCTGCGAAGTGCCGCCCGTGGCCGCAGTTTCGATTGTTGCTTCAAATGCTTTTGTTGGGCCAGCTGCTAGTGATGGCAATGCAAATTGGGCCAGGGAAACTAATGTGAGACCGAGATAGAACCATTTGCATGATGATTTTTTTGTCATTGAATCTTCTCCGCTTTATTTTGAACTTGATGATGGTTCTTCAACTTGCTTGCAAGTGTCCACTATTATTTCCACTCGACGATTGTGCGCGCGACCTTCGGGATTGTCGCTGCCATCAGGGTTTGTATTGCGATCGACAGGGCGCTGTCTGCCAAAACCTTCTGTGCTGATTGCCGCAGCCGGGCAAATTTTATTTTCAATCAACCAGGCTTTTACCGAAGCAGCACGTTTTTCAGAAAGTGTTTGATTGTATGGATCGTTTCCTTTGCTGTCAGTGTGCCCTTCGACTTTTATTGGGTGTGTGCCCAGTTTTGTAATCATGGGTTTTAAAACATTGAGTGTTTCTTTGGCGTTCTTGTTGAGCGTTGATTTATCAAAATCGAAAAGTGTGTCTGCACCTACTGTGAAATTGTGGCTGCAGTCGGCGCTCTTTTGAGTGATTGCTTTTAGGCCACGCGGTATTTGAATCTCGCCGGCTTTTTGAATCGTGCCAGGTTTTTGGATTTCGCCAGTTTTCTGTGTTTTATGTAAGTTTGGATATTTCTTGTCCAGATTGTCCCAGTAGTTATTTATTTTGTTGATTTGATTTTGCGATTGCGCAAAGCAAGCGTTCGATTCAAATGCAATTGTTGAAAAAGCTATAAGCAGGCTAAGCCAAAGCGAATGTTGCACGCTCAAAATCCCCCGATTTTCTTGCTTGAATTTATGTACCCCATGAGTCTGACAACCAAGTCCAAATCTTCTTTAATTCAGACTATCGCGGGCAAACTTTTCATTTTGAGGACAGCCGGCGAGATTGGGGTTATTCTTTAGAGCGCCGGTTAGCTCTGTGCTCTTGGTAACTAACGGAGATTCATGTGAGTTTAGGGACGAATCAACCTGAAGTCCTCGTCGAAATAAAAGGTGTCAAAAAGCACTTTCCTATTCGAAAAGGTTTGTTCAATCGTCAAGTTGGAGCAGTTCGCGCTCTTGACGGAGTGGACTTGCAGGTTTATTCCGGTGAAACCCTTGGATTGGTGGGTGAGTCAGGTTGCGGCAAATCGACTCTTGGTCGCATCATCATGCGATTGATGCCTGCTACAGACGGCTCGGTGAAAGTTGACGGTGTTGATGTACTTAATTGCTCGCCAGATGCATTGAAAGCACTGCGTCAACACATGCAAATCGTTTTTCAAAATCCTTATGCAAGCTTAGACCCTCGTATGACAATCGGGCAGAGCATTGCAGAGCCCCTTGAAGTGCAGAAAAAGCAGGGTGTTGGGGTAGAGATGCAGGCGCAAGTTAAAGGCCTGATGAAGTTGGTTGGTTTGAACGAGTCAATGTACGAACGTTATCCGCATGAATTTTCTGGCGGACAAAGACAACGTGTCGGCATTGCGCGCGCTCTTGCACTTAGACCAAAACTTGTTGTTTTGGATGAACCAGTCTCTGCGCTCGATGTGAGTGTTCAAGCGCAGATATTGAATTTGTTGATTGATTTGCGCAAAGAACTAAAACTCACGTACATCTTTATCGCTCATAACCTTGATGTTGTCCGTTATATCAGCGATCGCATCGCTGTTATGTACCTGGGCAAAATTGTAGAGTTAGGAAGCTGTGAATCGCTTTATCAAAAGCCACTTCATCCATACAGCAAAGCGTTGATCAGTGCCGCTCCTGTGCCCGATCCTGAAGCCGACCGCAGTTCTCGCCTGATTCTTCAGGGTGATTTGCCGAGCCCGGCTTCGCCACCGCCAGGATGCCGCTTCAACACTCGCTGCCCGATGGTAATAGATAGATGTAGAACTGAAGAGCCGGCATTTCGTGAAATCGAGCCGGGGCATTTTTCTGCCTGCCATCTTGCTGAAAATTTGCTTTAATGAGTTCTGCTGTCTTTGTATGCTCGTCTGGCAGGCAAGATTTGCAATTTAATCTTCCCTCGATCTTTAATAGGGAATAAATACAGAGAGTTTAAGCTTCCCCTTTGGAGTCTCCGATGTTCCGTCGCCCAGTTGCTGGCATTCTAATTGTGGCGGGATTTTTTTCCTGCCAGGCAGATATCTATGCAGCAGGTCCCACCGTGAAAGGATGGGTGCTTGAGCAAGAGAATCCGCACACAGGCATGTGGAATGTCTTTCTATCAAGCGCAGGCATGGCTGCTCAAAACAAGAAGATGGGCTGCACACTTGTTACCAAAGCTCCTCAATGGAATGTCGTTATGTACAACGACAAAACAAGGGTTTACTTTTTGTCCCCACTTTCTGAGTGGAAAGGTGCTTCGCTTAAGGCTGCGACAACAGGTAAAAGCAAAACAAACTACAAGAGCATGCTTGTAGAGAAAAAGCCGAAGAAACTTAAAGACGATACCATCCTCGGACACAAAGCCTCGCAGTATTTGACAGACAACCTTGCATCAACCGGACTCAAAAAAGTTGAATTCTGGGTGACTCCTGATATTCAGGCTCCGCCAGAGCTAAAGCAAGTTTTCTCGAAAATATACGGAGTCGGTTTGTCGCAAATGTCCGGGCTGCCACTGAAAGTTTCATATATTGATGAAAACGGAAAAAGAACACCGGTATTCCAAACCACAAAAGTTGAAGGCAAGCAAATTCCGCTTTCTGAATTCAACTATCCATCAAGCTATAAGCGAGTTGATAGCGAAATCGCTGTGTTGATGGACGAGAAAGGTCGCGAAGCCATGGCGAGCATCATGGATGATATCGGCGATGGTCAAAGTGGTGATGACGTTAATTCGTTGCTCGACAGTTCTGGTCCAAAGAAAAAAACTGCTTACAAGAGTTCATCGCAAAAAAAATCAGCTGATGCAGGTGACGAAGCTGAAGATCCTTTAGATGGCGACGGCGATGGCAAAGTTGCTGAAAAAGGTAAAGACGCCAAGAGTGCCGACTGGGGCACCAATATTTGGAATTGGTTCATGGGCATCCTCCGCTCATTCGGATTAGCCAAAGACGAAAATTCCGAATCAGGCTCTTCCGTAGAACCATAACCTAAATTTCTGCCGGGCGACGCATGGCGTCGCCCCTACAGGTGGTGGCAGTATGGCGTCAATGCGAAGGGCAGGTGATGGCAGTATGCTTTTATTGCGAAGGGCAGGTGCTGGCAGGCAGAGCTATTGATATTCGGAAGGCTGGCTGCTAGCCGGTTCTGATTTTGCGGAATCGGCGGCTTGCTGTTCTAGCATTTTGCATTGCAGAAGTTGTTCTTTTATTGGTGCTATCTTGGGGCATGTTGCGCCGACAAGTTCTTGATAGACCTTGATTGCTGTTTCATAGCTTTCTTTGGCTTCTGCAAACGTGCGCTGGGCATCATCAAACGCTTTCTTGCTTGCTACGTCTTTGCCCCATTCCATATACAAATTAGCCAGGTCTACGCGGGCATCTGCTACACCAATTGAGTCTTGTCCTTGCGAGTCTTCTCTGATAGACACAAGTTTGATGCGCGCGTCTTCTGCTTCTGCGAAGTGACGTTGCTTTTCATATGTTTCAGCAAGCGATTGATAGAGAATGATCAAGCCTGGATCAGTAGGACCAATGTATTTTTCCAGTTCTTTGATACCGGCTTTTAATGCGGTTTCTGGACCTTTCAATACATTTTGCGATTGAAGATTTCGCAGCTGTGAAACTGGAGTGTATGCCAGAATTTGTGCTGCCTTAAATCTCATCACGTCTTCGTCAGTGAGTCCTTTGACGCGCTTAAACAACTTACGCGCAGGTGCATAGCGTTCTTGTTCTTCGTAAATCCATGCAAGTTTTTCAAGCGTGTCCAGATATTTAGGATCTTCATCACCATAAAGTTCTTTCGCTACAAGACCAGCCTGGAAGAACTTCTTTTCCGCTTTTTCAAGCTCACCATGTCGATATGATTCTTGCGCTTCACGACGCAAATTGACCCACTGTGTGTCTTTGTCACCTTGCAAAATCAACGCAACGCCACCACCTACAACCAGCAGTGCAACAAGTCCAAGTCCGGCGAACTGACCGACTCTAAGCCATTTTTCGTTTTTCTTGCGAGCACGTTTTAATTGCGAACGAATACTTTGTAAACGTGCGCCCAGAGTTCTTGTGTCTTTTGCCCCATCAATCGTGAGCAGCACTGCATCACGTAATTCAGCCATAGTTTGATAGCGCGCATCAGGTTCTTTCTCAAGTGCGCGCATGCAAATTGCTTCAAGTTTTGCCGGTATTTTTAGGTCGGGCCGGGCTGTGGCAAACTTTGTCGGAGGCTCGTGAATGTGCTTGTGCATTGTCTCAAGCACGTGCTCACCAGAAAATGGAGGACGTCCTATCAGCGACTCATATATTACGCAACCCATTGCGTAAATATCTGTGCGCTCGTCCAGCGTTTTGCCGAGGAATTGCTCGGGGCTCATGTAGAGCGGGCTTCCGAACAATTCTCCAGTTTGCGTGAGGTTTTGAGATTGCTTGCCCGAATGCGGCATCAATTTGGCAATACCGAAGTCTACGATTTTTACGAAGTCTGGGTCGTCACGGTTTTGCACAACCATGATGTTGCTGGGCTTAAGGTCTCTGTGGATAACCCCTTTTGTGTGCGCCACATGCAAGGCGTCGCATGTTTGCGCCAGAATGTGAATAGCTCTGGAATATTCCAGCCCGTTTGATTCATCGATGGTTGCCGAGAGGCTCTTCCCTTGCAGGAAGTCCATAATCAAATATGGTTGGCCGGTTTCTGATATACCAAAGTCGTAAGCTGTAATTACGTTGGGGTGATTGATTGCGCTGGCTGCGCGTGCTTCTTGTTGAAATCTTTGAATACTCGATTGGTCTTGCACAAGGTGCGCATGCAACATTTTGATGGCGACTGTTCTTTCCATCAAAATATCGCGGGCTTTGTAAACACAACCCATGCCGCCTCGGCCCACCACTTCTTGAATCTGGTATGTGCCGTTTAGAATTGTTCCAATAAATGGATCTTTTGCCGGTGTGCCACCGGACTTAAGGCGCGACGGCAATGAAGTGTCGCACGCACAAACTGCATTTTCACCAACCAGTTCTAACCCGCACTCTGGGCAGGTTTTTATACCGTCACTAGTGTTTTGCAGCGTGTCTACCATTTTTTCATGGGCGCTTTGGTTGTCAAGCATCGCCTGGGCCTGGGATCAATCAAATCCAATATGCCCAGTTAATCTGGCAAATCATCTACACGATTTCGCGTATATCCTCTTGTAAAGTCGCTCCCCGCAGCCGTTACCAGGCTGGAAGCAGCCAAAATCTAACGCTTTTGTCGTCGGTGCCAGTTAGCATCGAGTGCCCGTCTGGCGAGAAAGCCACTGCCCAAACTCCACCATTTATTGATTTGAACTGCGCTGTATTCTCGCCGGTGTTCAAATCCCAGGCTCTAACACTTTTGTCCAGGCTGCCCGAAACTGCTTTTGAGCCATCGCTGGAAAATGCTGCCTTGAGTACCCAGTCGGTGTGCCCCGTTAATCTTCTCAATGATGATTTGCCGTCTAGATCCCAGTAAATTAGTGATGCATCTTGCCCGGCGCTTAATGCCTTCTTTCCGTCAGGCGAGAATGCGACGCTTAAAACTGTGTCGTTGTGACCGGTTAAATTCGCGATGGCTGCGCCTGATGTTAAATCCCAAATGCGCACTATTTTGTCGTTGCCGCCTGAGATAGCAAGCTTTCCCTCTGGAGAAAATGCAATTGATCTAACTCCGTCACTATGTCCTAGAAGTTCGGAAATCATTGTGCCTGAGTCGAGATCCCACAAGCGAATGCTGCCGTCAAAACAACCTGAAAGAGCACGTTTTCCGTCTGAGGAAAATGCGACACAATGAATTATATTTTTGTGCCCGCTTAGCTTCTTAAGCTCTTTGCCCTCGCTTAGATCCCACAAACGAACAGTAGTATCATCGCCTCCAGTGAGTGCCTTTTGCTGCGGTCCGACTGCACAAGCAGTGACGGCGCCGTCGTGTCCGACCAGTGATTTAAGTTCTTGTCCTGCATCGAGATCCCAATAGCGCGCTGTTTTGTCTTCGCTGGCTGAAAGCCCGTGTTTGTTATCATCGGCAAAACATAAGGCTTTGAGCCAACCGATGTGCCCGTTCATTCGTTTGCTTTCTTGTAATTTGTCTGTGCGTCCTTCTGCACTTGCAGCGGCAGTAGGTGAAGGAATCATGCTCAGCGCATTGGCTGGGGTGCTGCTAGTTGCAGGAGGCGTTGTTGTATCTGCTGCGGCACTTGGAACTGCTGAGGCTGTTGTTGTGCCTCCTGGAGAAGCGCTGCTGGCTGCTACTGCTGCATCAGCACTTCCGAGAGCTCCTGTTGCTGGAGTTGCAGCAGATGAACTTGCAGCAGGAGAACTTGCAGCAGGAGAACTTGCACTGCTTGAATCAAAAACATCAGCACCGCCGGCAGTGGCGGGCGGATTTGTGTTGGGAGCCGCGCTTCCTGTTGTTGCTGCCGCTGTACTTGCGGCTGGGGGGCTCGTCGCAGCTGCGCTGCTTTCTGCTGGACTTGTTGCAGCAGGCGTAGTGGTTGGACTTGCAGTGACGGGCATTGTTGTTGTCGTCGTCGGGCTTGTGCTGGTCGGCGCTGCTTGCTGCGCTGCTTGCTGCGCTGCCTCAGCCTTTACTGCCAGTTGGGCTAACTTGGCTGCAATTTTGTCTGCATCTTCTGCCTTGCCGAGCTTTCTGTATGCCTGCTCTAAAATGCTCAGACTTTGTTTCAACATATCTCTGTTGTTGGGCAGTTTCTCTGCTTCTGCAACTGCTTCCTGAAGATTTTGCGATGCCGCGTCAAACTCTCCATCATCGTACATGTGCTTACCCATGTCATGGTAAGTTTTCCAAATTGCACTTTGCGCAAAGCAAGAAGGGGCAACTAAAGTAATTGTAGTTAGCAATGGAAGTATTGATTTCGCCAGCTTGCCGCCCAGTTTACGCTTCGTTTTGCGGTTCATCAGCAAGCCTCTTCTAATTGGAAATTCACAGCATCAAGCATTAGGCGTGAAATCATGTTGCTCTTCTTCACGCTCAGTTTGTGGTCGCGGACGCAGATTGGTTACGCTTCCATCGGTTCTGTGCCAGGTGGCACCAAAAATTCCTTGTTCCATAATTTCGTTATAGACTGCAAATACACATTTGCCTGGCCCGACATTTGCTTCTTCCAAAAGTGGTGCGGTCCATTTGCGCAAAGTCAAAATGCGGGGCAATGCTCCGGTTACAACCCAGATAGGATGCCCCAGTTTTAGGAAGCTGCGAATTTTAGGCTCCCAGTGGCGGTGTTGTCTGAAATTTCCTGTGTCCATTTCAATTAACACGCGAATGCTTTCGGTGCCTGGAAAAGCAAACTGAATGGTGGCGTCCGATTGTTCTTCCAGTGTATTTATCGAGCCTGAAAGTTCGCGCCAGAATTCTCTTCCCGATGACCATTCCAATCCTTGTATATGACCATTCTTTTCAGAATGCTCCATGGCAAGGCGAATGTCGACGAGTCGCAAAAAATGTTCTTTATGGTAAAGGTGCGGCGGACCAGTGGGCACGGTTTCCCATGAAATGCCTTTGCTTTGCTCAAGAATTTTGGCGCCGGCTGTGCTCAAGAAATAAATGAGTTCTGGACGACCGCGCCCTTCCATGCGCCCCGATGTTGCGGCACCCATGAAGCCCGATTGCTGGAGGCGACGTAGCCTTTTTCGTGCAGTCTCATAACTAATGTCTGGAAAGCTCAGTTTTGCAAGCTGACTAGAGCTGATAGTTCTGTGGTTGTATAGCTCCTCAAGAGCAGCGATGTCACGCTCCATCAAAATGAGGTTTTTTTTGCGCGGCTTGAGACGAGCGGCATTCTTCGAATTGCCTTTCGCGTCGGAATTTAGCGCTCTGTCGTTCATCGGAACTCCCAGCGTTGTAGTCTTCCGATAATGTACCCCGTAAATGGCCCCAAGCGACTAAAAATTTGAAGAATTTGAAGTAAGATATTGCCTCTTTTTTATCGGTCTGTTTAGAACTCAACTCCGGCTTTCTTGCGGCCTTGATTGGCGTGTGGATTGCTGGGGACGCCGAATTGAGACAAATCTGCATTCAGGCTCGTCACTGGTTTGCGCATGCCGGCAGGCATCTGAGGCATTTGTGGTGCCTGAGGAGCTTGCGGCATTTGTGGCATTTGTGGCATCTGCGGCATTTGTGGTGCCTGAGGTGCGGCCATCACCGGTGCTTGCGCAACTTGAGCGTTTGGAGCTTGAGGATATTGACCAAATTGAGTGCTGGAATTCGGAAGGTTGGCTCCGTATTCTTGAATAGCTTGTCTTTGAGTTTGCGCTTGCGGTGCGGCTTGAGCTTGCACTGGCGCACCCGTTTGCACTGCATCTGTTCCAACAAACTTGCCGCATTCGATGCAGAAGCGTCCTTTTCCTGCAGGCTTGTTGCAGTTGCCGCAGATGCGTGCGGTCGCTGCACTTGCTGCCGGGGCTGCAGCTGGAGCCGCTGCCGGAGCTGGAGCCACTGGGCTTTGAACAATCTGTGCTGCTTGCATTGCTGCGTTTGCTATCGGCGCGGCCGCTGCGGCTGCTGCCGGAGCTGCGATTGGCGCAGGCTGGATTATCGGAGCGACAGGCACAACTCCTGATGGGAACGGCGCTGACACCGGTGCTGCAACAGGCGCTGCCCCCATTGGGAACGGCGGTGCAGAAGATGGACGTGCTGCCACAGGAACTGGCGCTGGATTTATTTGAATCACCTGACCTGGGTCAATTATTTCAGCACTTGTTGAAAGCACTGCGCCGTTTTGTACTCCCGAAGCTGCATTGGCTGCGGCTGCAGCTGCTGCATTCATCGCTTCGTTTGCAACTGCTTTGGCAATTGGAGCAGCTGGTGCTCCCATGCCTGGTACCATGGCGCCAGGCATTCCTGGAACTCCCGGTGCAGCATCTTCTTGTGGAGGACGACTGGTGACGTTGTGCAATAAGTGCAGTCTTGAGATTTCTTCGATACCACGCAGGTCTACCATGAATGGCTTTGTTTCGCCGAATTCGGGGTCTCCAGCTGGTGAGAGATATACAAGCGCATGGTGTTTTTCCATACGTTTGATTGTGTCTGCGTCTACTCTGGCTACAACTTGTTGCGAGTGGATTCTGTTCCAACTTGTTGGGAATATACCGAAACCGCTTGCTTCATAGTGGTCTGAAATACCTGGTACGATTACCGCATGCTTACCGATTTCATCCGCGAAGAATCTAGATGTAGATTCGTCTGCGTTGTGCAAGCAAACACGAATTGCGCAGTTTGAGAACAAAGTTTTCAGTTCTGAAGCACCACCCGATGTCGGGTCTGCGCTCATCTTGCCTGCAATCTGGCTGATGTTCTGCAAGATAACGGCAAGACCGCCGTTGGCGCCACGTACGATAGCTGACAATCTGCCGGCTACGTCGATGTTCAATGTTTGGTATTCATCGAAGAACGCAAACAATGGCAGGACTGAAACGGTACCATATCTGGTGTGTAAAGCTTGTTGCAATTGGTAGACGAAGCAGGCTGCAAGAGATTCTGCGTCTGGTCCCAAGCTTGCAGGTGCGCCGAAGATGAGCACTGTCGGGCGGTGCATCGCTGCTTTCAAATCAACAGTAGATTCATCAGTGCAACGGAGGACTTGCTCATTGCGGAACATGCGGAGACGACCGCGAACACCCTGAATGTTCTTGTCCCAATCTGTGTCTGTTCTGATGATTGAAGAAAGAATAAGTGTTTGCTCGTTGAGCTCAGCCTGGTCGACGTTTGGATTTGTTTTCAAACGACGAAGTGATTCAACAATGTTGCGACGGTTGTTAACCAGTCTCATCAATCCGCGTGGATTGCAAGGCAGTGGTGCAACTTCTGCTGTATTGCCGTTCTCGTCATCTTTGAGAACTTGCACAGCGCCCCACTTGAGCAGTCTGACCAATCCGGAAATGTATCCGTGGTCTCTTTCTGCCCAGTGTTGTTCTTCTGCAGCAAGTGAGTTGATGTCTTGGACGATTGATGATGCAAATGATGTTGGGTCTAAATCCAACGGATTCCAGCATGCTGAGTCAATGTCCAATGGGTTGAAATAGAGGCAATCGAAACCGGCTGCTTTGGCTTCCGGCAAAATTGTGTGCTTGAAACCTTCTTTCTTTTCGTCAAGCATTGGGTCGTTGGCTTTAGCTTCAAGCGCAATCATTACGCATGGTTTTGCAAGCAAAGCTTTCATCACAGCACGCATCAAGGTTGTTTTACCTGAACCGGATGGTGCTACGAGGAACATGTTTTTGTTTGGCAGGCGTCCCAGCGGAATGGTGACAGGCAAATGTGTGCGAGCCAGGAAGCCGAACGGAATAACAATTCCGTCTTGATCTGTCCAGGTTGCTTGTGGGTTGCGCTTGCCCATGCGACCGTGACGGCGCAAGTTTGGCGGACAAACGAATGAGCGTTCGTAATCACGTGGTGACATCAGACCCGAGGGCGGGTTGAATGTTCTGATTGTTTGCCAGGGAAAAAGGCGCTTTTTGTGAGCCGCCGCGATAATCAATGCAAGCAATACCAGTGTGGGCAAAAGGATGGCGATAGATGTCGCATCCAAAAATCCGTGTGTTTTGTAGCCGTGCGAAGAAGCAACTTTGTGACCGCTGACTCCTTCAAAGCGAAGGTTTTTGCCTTGTTCTTGCGAGGGAGCTTGTCCCATCATCGAGCCTGGTGCAGGCTGACCATTGAGCATTTGCGCGCCTGCTTGAACCAGCGGGCTGTTGCCGTCTGGAGCAGGAGCTGGTGACATTGCTGGCGCAACCGGCAATGGTTGTTGCGGCTGCATCGGCATTTGACCAGACGGGTCTTGAGCTTGCCCCATTGGAGCTGCACCCATCGGTTGTTGTCCGCCATCAGTTAGCGGAGCTGCGAAGCCCTGCTGCTGAATTCCTTGCTGTTGCTGATTGTACTGAAAAGCCGGAGCAACTGCGCCGCCACCATAAACACCTTGATGCGCAGGTGGAACTGCCATCATTTGCTGTTGTTGGGGTGGTGCAGCCATATAATAGCCGCCTTGCTGCAATCCCTGACGACGTTGGAATTCCTGGGCAGTGATCACCTCACCGGTGTCAGTGTCCTTATATTTGGTGATCACACCTCTGTCGTCTATTTGTGCGCGGTAACCCATTTTGAGTTATTCTCCTTGCCCTGTCGGGCATTCAGGCTATTGAGTTTGTCCTGCTTCGCTGATGCCTGCAATTCGCAAGCCCTCAGGCATATTCTTAACTAAATATAGAACTTTGACACCCCGGGTTTTCCCACCTTTGCCTGGAACAGATAAAGTTTGTTCGCCTTCAACCAAAACTTCTACAGACCCGTCGGCTTTCATTTCACCCGGCTCTATTTTCTTGGTTTCGAAGTGACTCTGAACGCCCGATTGCTCGATCTGCTGGGCGATTTGGGGCGTCCAAATATTTTGAGTGTAGGCGTCTCTGCACTCGCTGGTCATGCAAGAAAGTGCTTTTTCTTGCGAAGCTTTTGCAGAATATGCGCTCAAATCCCATGCAAGTGGCAGCCATCCCTGGATTAAATTTCTTGCGTCGATCGGATTTGTCGCCAAAACTTGAGCTTGTTGCTGAGGCATTCCCTGCGCATCTGGGGGCATTTGCACACGCCCGGTTACGTCTGGGTTATTTGCCACAGCTTCTGAAACCTGTCGCTTGCGTTTACCTTGCGGAGCTTCAGGCGATGGCATCAAAAGTACGGTGAAGAAAACTCCGGCCAGCATGCCGGCGATTGCCACCATAATTAATGTGAGTTTGTATTTTTCACCAGCTTGATAGTCAAACATTTTATTGACCTCTCAGCATTTCTTCTTTGAATGTTTCTGGAGTGATGCCATTTGCCAGCAAGTGGCAAGCCCAGCGGAAGTCGCCCTTACAAAGCTCAATCATGCGCGAGCGCAATGGTTGGTCATTGTTTGGTTCTGTGGTGGCAACCCAGTACATAAAGCGTGGCACAATTAGCTTAACTACACCGCGCGAAATCTTGTGATAAACAAGAAAAGCGTCTGAATACTCGCGGTTTTTTCTGGTGAGATGGGCAATAGAACCCATTTCAGCGCCAGTGAGACCGCAGGCGTCTTTAATCAAATCAAAGTTGCTTGGGTCGTTACCCAAAATGATTTTGATTGAGCTGTTGCTAGCCAGGTTGCGTGCGCGGTCGTCGCGCAACAAGTCACCCAACTCTTGCGAGATGCCTATGAAAAGTAGACCTAAGTGGCGGCTGGTACGCGAGGCGTCTTCAACCAGAGTCTTTCCGCCTTCATAGCGCAGCAGTCTCCACAACTCGTCTATGCAGAATACAA
This sequence comes from uncultured Candidatus Obscuribacterales bacterium, assembly GCA_964546815.1. GTDB lineage: Bacteria > Cyanobacteriota > Vampirovibrionia > Obscuribacterales > Obscuribacteraceae > JAIEPM01. The sequence continues at coordinate 16,107 of CAZJLR010000068.1, forward strand.
ATCGCGAAGGTTTGCCTTTGCCCATTTGTTCTTTCTTGTGTCTTGCTGCTCTCTTCAATGTGAAGTCTGAGACGAATAGTGTAACTACAGCTTCAAGCGTTTTGTCGTGAGCCAGGTCGGCTGTGTCGAACACTATCAGTTGTGAATCGGTTGGGATTGAAGTTTCACCATCAAACAATTTGCCGAAAATGGCGCCTTTGCAATAAAGACTGAGTCTGCTCGAAAGGTCTTCGCAAACTTCACCGCGGCGCGAACCTTTGTGAGCGGCAGCTTCGGCTGTGAGCCAGGCGACCAGGTCTGATTCGATAGGTAGACGATTTTGCGGTGCTGCAATTTTGTATATCTGCTGTATACCTTGCATCAAAATCGGCTTTTCTTCTTTGTTCAAGGCTTGTTCGCCTTGCTCGCCCAACATTACAGAGTGGAAGTTGAGCAATTTGATGATGTGCGATTCTGGTGGATTGGCCGGGTCAATCGGCTTGCCGTCTGGTCCTTCAAGTGGAAGGTCGTACAAGTTGATACAGACTGAACCGTCTGGACCCAATTTGATATATGCCGAATTGTCGTAAACTTCAGTTAGAAGCTTATAGCTGCCCGAACGGTCAATAATCACGCACTTGGCGCCGGCGAGCAATTTCAGCTGAATAATTTGCTGAGCAACCATGGATTTTCCTTCCCCTGGTTGACCGAATACTACACAAAGTGCGTTTGGCAGTTTTTCGTCGTATGGGTTGAGGAATACAGGCTCTAAAGTTTCTTTCGAAAAGCCGATCCAATCGCCATCGTTTGAGCCCAATTTGGCATGAACGAATGGGAATGAGTTGCGTACTGTAGGTGTTCTAACTGCTTTGCCGCGGCGGGTAAAATCAATACCCAGTGCCGGCAAGCTCGAAAGGAATAATGCTTTTTGCTCATGATGTCCAACGATGAAGCGAGCGCCGCGGCACTGAGGTGCAGCAGAGCGCATCATTTCAGTGTTGCGGTTTAGATCTTCAAGGCTGTCTGCCAACATGGAGAAATAAATCGAATAATTGAATACTTCAAGGTTTGATGTATATAGTTCAGAACCAATGCGGGCTGCTTCTTGTGCCTTTTCAGCTTCTTCCTGGTTTGGTGCAGAGCGCTGACCCATGATGCCCTGGTAGGTGTTGGCTGTTGCTTGCGCTTGTTTGCGTTGCAAGTTCTTTCTGAACAAATCTTTGTCGAGCTTATGAATATAGATATTCATTCTCCACTGGCAATTGAGTCTCAAAAGAGGCATGAGCCAGAGTGGTGCGGTGCGCTCAGGCAAACGGTGCATGTAGAGTGTGCGAATGAATTTGGCTTTTTCTTCTTCGCCTTCGTGTCTTTCTTCAGAGAGGTCTCTGATTACGCCATAATCAGAGTTGCTGAAGTCATAGAGTGACTCTGAAAGTTGTTGTCTGATTGTTGCCGCTTCCATATCTGGAAACACGCGACGCAATTCAGCCGGAATCGGAGCGGTGCTTGGACGCACAGGCTCAGGAATGAATTCGCCATATGACTCGGCAAGAGTTGGATTGAAATTTTTGTAGAGCAGTTGGAAATATTCAGTTGCAGAAATCACACGAGCGGTCATGCCGCATGCTCCCAATTGAGCTACGTGACCGAGCGCACGCTGAATCAATGTTTGAACGTTTTTGCCGTGAGCTGCTACGGTTTGGCGAGCGGCCTGATTTTGGAAGACATCAACGACATGGTTGACAGTGTTTTCAAGCCAGCTTTGTTTTGCTGGTTTTTCTCTGGGTGGCCGATAGCAGAAGGTAACGAAGAACTTAAGCTCAGGGATGAAGTTTTTCGAGAGGAGGAAGGATTCGTCATTTTCAACGCTTTTAGCGACATATCGGAGGAATTCATCATCTTGTTTGACCTCGACTGGATGACGTAGGAAGTATTCTCTTTTGCTGACGTTATGGCATGCAATCGTCAGCTGCACCGAAGTGTCGATGCTGTTAACAAAACCGGTAAAGTGATTCATCAAAGAAACAAGACGGACTTCATCGAAGCCGCTTACGTGCACACCGTCTACTTCAAAGCAGCAGCGGTAGCTTCCATCTTTCAAAACAACAACGCCAAGTCCAGAAGCTTCGTCCTGGAACAAGTCCCAAATTGGAGCCAGTCCTGCTGCCGAACCGTGCGGTCTTGGCACTTCATTTGCAGGTGTTTTTCCCGAGCCGACCGGAATTTCTTTTTGCGTCGGCTTGACGAAGCCACCGAGCAAACCAGACAAAGGGTTAGCATTCTTTTGGAAGTTGCGGGAGGATATAGAACTAGCCATCTCTTCTTTACTCACTGAATTCCACTAAGTTTTCGTCCAACAAAAAACGGGTTGGATTTGGGTCGGGACCGGGGATTAGTACTTGCGATGCACCATAGAAATTGAGGATGTTTTCCCAATAACCGCTGGTGTTGTTGAGGGTGATCAAGCAATAAAGCGGACCACAGAGGAAAATGAAAATGCAGATATCAGTGCGCAGGTCATGCCCGCCCATGATCAAAATCGGATTCATCCAGGAATAAAGTTGTGTCGATGCCATCATTGCACCGAGCACCGCTATGAGCTGATCATAGCGCATCCCGAAAAGTTTCGGGCTATCTTCAAGGTTTAGTGGTGTAATGTCTTCCATCTACCTGTCTCCTAGGCGGCACGAAAGGATTTAACTGGGCAAAAAAGGCTTTCCACCATGTATGGTGGCAACAGCGTAGCGGAGGAATCTGCGCTGCGAGCCTGAACTTTCTGTCGTGTGATTAGACATTTTGGCAAACGCTCGCCTGCAACTGCTAATTCAAAGTGTTGCAGGGCTCCGTTGAAATCTGATTCTTGTCTGTATAGTTCGCCGAGAAGATATTGATAGAAGCCACGGTCTTTTCGTGTGCTAGGTTGACGCAATGCTCTTTCGAGTTCTTCTCTGGCAATTGCAGACCAACGTGTATGTGAAACCTGTCCGTCGCGGGCGCACCAACTAGCATTGAGAGCCATGAGGCCAAGTTCGAGATGATTGTGGTGGTGCTGTTTTCCGTAGATATAAGCCTTAGCGAATTTGCGCAGTTGTTCGTCAGTTGATTCGAAATCAGCTTCAGCTACTTCGCTGATAGTTGAAGTCTTGAATGTTCTCATCCACCAGGCATATCCGCAATTGCTGCACATGCCGACTCCAGAGCCACGGCATGCTGCTGATGAATAAACCCGATGAAGGTCTGTTTCAAACAAAGTTTCTGCTGAAATTGCAGACACGGCCGAGCGAACAACACCATCGAATTTGCGGCTGCAAGCCGGACATTCGATGCTGGCTAGGCTGAGAGTAAAGTCTGCTACGATTCGCATCTGAAACCTCGAGAAACTGGGTTTGAACCCTTCCAGCAAGCTCGCTAGCACCATTAGCTGCCCCGCTGTATGGCAACATTATGACTAATTCACCTTGCGGGTAAATCGGGGGTTCTCCCATTGCAGTGGGAATATTCCCATCACTTCCATTATAAGTGGGGAAAATACGTAGTCGTAATGTCGAAAAGTAGATTTTTTCGCCAACTTTTAATGGTTAATTCTGGTCCGCCAACCATGCCATCGAAGATCTTGCAGGGGCGACGCCATGCCGTTGATTGTGACCACATGCGTCGACTTAGAGTTTCATCCAATTGCGTGAGTAGATTTTTCTGGAGAATGAGAGGTAGCTTTCAACGCGATTGATAGCGTCAGAGTAGTCTCTTGCGCGACCAGCTTCGGTGTCGTCGATAGCGAGCCCTGGTAGCGGAGCTCCAGCTTCGTCTTGACCTTCGTTGTTGTAGACGGCAGAGCTGCTCGCTGCAGCAGCTGCTACTACCGGGGCGACTGGTGCTGCCGCTGAAGCCGGTGTAACTGCTGCCACTGGTGCAACTCTTGCTTCTGCTGGTGCTTCTGGTCTTGCTTCTACGCGAGGTTGAATGACTTTCGCCACTTCGTTTGCGTAGTCGTTAATCCATCCGCTAGCAGCCACACGTGGTTTATCTGCCACTGGTAGGCGCGCGAAATAGTGATCTTCTCTTGCGGTTCTCTTGTTGCGTTTGTCCCTCTTCTTAGGCGCATCTGCGATTACTGGCGCAGGTGCTGGTTGTTGGCTGACTGTAACCGACAGAGACACCGTTGATGCAGGCGGTGCTGTGATTACACTGGCTTGTGACATGCGAACTGGCGCTTTGACTTCTGCCGATTCAGAACCAGGTGCTTTCGCATTTGGTTTTGGCGGAGGAGCTTTTGGCGCAGTTGCCGGATCTGCAACTCTCGGTTTTGGTGCGGCTGTTTGAGTTGTTGCAGTTGCTTGGTTTGATGTGCTTGTTTGCTTTGTTGTTGAATCTGGTGTTGTTGCTGCGCTCGCCGAAACGCTTGCGTTAGCAGCTTTATCTTCGACCGCCACTGGTTGTGGTGGGATCTTTCCTGCTGTTCTTGTTCTTTGTGTTCTTACAACAGGCTGTGAAACAGTCGGGGCAGTTGCAGCGGTTTCAGTCTTGCTTTCGTTTGCAGTCGAAGTTTGCGCAACTGTTTCTGTTGCGTTTGCTTTTGCTGATGCAACTGTGTTTGTACTGAATGAGCTTACAGAAACTGCTGATTCTACTGGAGCATGAACCATCGCTGTTTTGATAACAGGGGCTGCTACTTCATTGCTTGCAGTCTTTTCTGTGACAGCATTTTCTGCAGGAGTTGAGCTTGCAATTTCTTTAGCGATTGTTGCTGTTTCAAGCGCAGCTTTAGCAATTTCAGCCAGGTCTACTGCTGCGACTTCTTCGTCAACTTCAACTGCTGCTGCTTCTACTTTTGCTGTCGGCTCTGCGACAATGCTTGCGGTGCTTTCGCTAGAGACTGCTTCGGTTGTGGCTTTAGCTGGCTCAACTGCGGCTTGGGCAGGTTCAACTGCAGCTTGAGCAGGCTCAACTGCAGCTGGTCTTGTCACAGGCATGATGACCGGCATTGGCATGACTGGTCTTGCATAAGCTTGTGTTGCAGCAAGTGGAGCTACGAACGCTGGTGTTGTGGCTGCGGCTTGGCTCACATATGAAGGAACCAATCCAGAGCGCACGATTGGCGCTACGAATGCGGGAGCTGCTGTGCTTGCTGCTGCTGGAGCCGCTGCTGCTGGAGCTGCTGCTGAAGCGCTGTTATCTTGTGCAGCTGGCGCCGAAGCAGGTTTTGTTGTGCTTGACGGAGCTGCAGCTGCTGGTGCATTTGCTTTTGAAACTGGAGTTACAACTGGTGTCGCTGCAGGAGCTGGAGCCGGTGCTTGTGCTGGCGCAGCGGCTGCTGGTTTGCTCACAACAGGAGCTTGAGCAGCTGGTGCAACAAACTGAGTTGGAACTGGCGCTGCTGCTGGCGTAATTGGTCTAATTACCGGAGCGGCAGGCTTAGCCTGAACTGCTTGCTGTGCTTGTACTTGTGGCTGAGTTGGCAATTGTGGCTGAGCTTGCGGTGCAGTTGCGGCTGCTGCAGGAGCAGCAGGCTTTTGTTGAACAACTGGAGCAGGCGCAGCATTTATCTTCGCTACATTTTGCTCGCTGATTTCGTCTTCAGCATCTGAAAGCGGAGCTGCTGTTACATACTGGTCTGCAATTTCCTGATAGGCTGCAAGTAAATTGCTGTGGTCTGAAAAGAGGCTTGAAATTGCGGCGACTAGAGGTCTTGCGTTATCGGCTTGAACTGATTCAGCGCTGGCAGCCGGTGCTTGTTCTGCCGGGGCAGCAATCATCACCGAATCAATTTTTTGAGTTTCCGGTGCAAAAACTGTCGGTGGTTTGAAGTCTAAGAGCGCATTGCCTTCAGACGGTGTGTCTTCGATTTCGAAATAGTTGCGTGCAATCTTCAAAGGCAAAGCTGTGATGCCATATTGACCACGCTTAGCCAACATGGCCTGGTGTCGCAGAATTTCTTTGGAAATGCTTTCGTCTTGCAAAGCCAATTCGTATTCAGCAAGTGCTTTGTCAAAATCTTTGTGCTGTCTGTACAACTCACCCATAATCAGGTGTGTCATGCCGTCGTCTTGCGGACAGCTAGGAGACTGTGAGACTCCTTTTTCATGTTCGTAAATTGCTAGCTCTAGCCAGAGATTATCTGGCTCGCCTGCTTCACGCGCACACCACAATCCGTTGAGTGCGATGAAAGCGATGTCTAGTGAGTGGACTTTCTTCTCACGAGCCCACTTCACAGCAAGAGCGTACTTCTTGCTTGCTTCAATCTTGGCTTGCAGTCTGATCAATTCAGGCTTCAAGGGGAAGGGTTTAAATGTTGATGCCCAACCGCAATATCTGCAGTTAGGGCAGCAAGAAAGGAGTGCGGCTCTCAGTTCGGCATCGTTGAACACGCGGTGCATGTCTGCTTCGATTACATCTGAACTGTTTGCTTTGCGAACATGAACAACGATTTCTGTCGAAAACGGCGTTTGACATTCAGGGCAGAGTACAACTGCCTGTTCTAATTCAAATCCATCTATGACTCGTTTCGCCATTTAGCACCAAGTAAGCATTAATTGCGCATCGAGTTAAGTTTATTCTTTTAATCCTTCCGGGTAAATTGGGACAATTCCCATACCTATGGGGTGTTTCCCCCGCCGCCAACTTTCTGAAGAATTCGGTCAATCAAACTGTCGCTGATTTTTTGATCTGCAATTGAATATCCAGGGTCACGTTGAACCATCTTCAGGATATCTGGGCTAATCTTCACCTGGTTCCAGGCTGGGTTTGGAGCGCCCGAAGACATTGCAGTGGAACGAGCTTCGGCGATCGCCAGTGCTGCGTTGAATGAGCCTGCGTCCATGTCTCTCATGCGACCATTGTTGTCCAGGTACTCTTCAACCACATTGATGTATTGTGGATTTTGGCTGGCTTCGGTAGAACCAACGAGTCGAGTCACAACATTAATTGCTTGCGGAGCATATGGATGACTTGATCCTTGCTCGATGAGCATTTCTACAGTGAGCGGATCTTGCATTTGATAGTCTGACATGCCACCGCTTTGACGTTGCAACTGAACGATCTGCGCGGCTATGTTGCCAGCCGATAGATTTTGTCCGCCAACTTGAACGTTGGAGAGCTGACGCAGAACTTCACCGAGTGCCATGTTGTGGTGATCGATGTCGTTGCGGCTAGCTTGAGCGCGTGCAAATACTTCAAGCACAGAGCCCGAGGACGAGCGTTGTCTTACAGCTTCGCCGACACGCATCACTGCACGAACTTGTTCTGGGTTCATCTGTCCGCCGTTTGATGCGATTGACTCGATTGAAATTTGCAGGTTTTCGCGAGTGACAGGAATACCGTGGTTGACCATCTGTCCAACAACTGGAGCCAGTCTGTAATCTGTGACTTGGCCTGTTGCGTATGGCACAGCTTGCTTCTCGATTTCTGCCCAAGGAATGTTTCCATCGGACATGCCATAACCCTGGTTCATCGCAACTTCGATTACGTGTGGTTTTACTGAGCCAGGGCCAGCTTGCTGATATGCCTTGGTAGCCAGAATGATGTGAGCCTGGTCGATAGTGCCGATATTGCCGCCATTGTCTTCGTAGCTGTACATCGCTTCGAGAGTGTCGACTGTGCGAGGTGCGCCAACTGTGCTGAGGTTTTTCGAGACAACGTTGAGTGCTCTGTTTCCTTGTGGTGAACCAAATCCGCCTTGAGCGTGGTGCCCGAGGAAGTCGAATACTGGTCCGGCGACGTCTGGGTTTGTTACGATTGTCATCGGAATCTTGTGGCTTTCCATTGTGGCCAATGTTGAGCCGGCAGCTTCCATAATTACTTGCATTGCGCCGGCACGGCTTTCGCCGGCAGCCGGTACGATGACTGCAGAGAGGTCTGTGAGTGTGTGAACGTTGCTGAGGTTTTGAGCAGCGCCTACATAACCCAGGCGGCGAGCGGCATACGGAGCGGCAGTCGCCATGCAGGTATAAGCTGATGCGAAGTCTTTGCCGGTTTCTCCAGCCAGTCCTGCTGAAGCTGCCATAAATTGCGGAGCCATCGTCGAGTTGAGGTCTGACTGACCAGAAATTTGATACATGGTGAGTGCATTGTTGACTTCATCAGCCGAGAGTGCACGTGCCATTTCACCGTGAGCAAGAGCGAAGACTGCAGGGTGCTCGTTGCCGTAAGCTGCTTTGGCTGCTTGATAGGTGTAGGACAATGCTGCGAATACACCTTGCTTTTGACGCGATGGGTGCATGGCTTGAATTGCCATATTTTGGAACGCACCTCTGGTGTCGGCGCCGATTGGAACACCGCTCGCGACGCAACGATCGGTAGCTGGTCCGATGTTTCTGTTCCAGGGAGATTCGCTGGAGTCTGGGTTGGAGATGAGGTGGCATGCCATCGCATCTTGCTCTGCGCCCCACTCGCCATAACGGCCGCGGAGGTAATCGGTGTAAGCGTTGCCTTTCTGATTTGAAACGTAAGCTTGTGAGCCTTTGACTGCTTCTTCGAACATGGCTTGTTGGAAGCGCTCTTTCGATATAGCTGTTTTGTTCCAGCTGCTGCCTGTGTTGCTCAAGTAGTTTGCAGCCATGTTTTCGAGCAAGCCCTTCGGTTGGTGGGCTCCTGCCTGGATGGCTGATTTACGTGCAGCGTCTTTGGCTGGGTCATCAGTGGCTACGTTGTTGGCGAAAGCTGCTGAGTAGATGGCGTGTGCCATTTCAGAGTCAGTCGCACCTTCGGCAACGTTGATACGTTGTACACCATGGGCGGTGCTGCCCAGGGCTGATGTCTTGCCTTGACCAACGCGCAAACCTACGCCGTCAACAGACTGCAATTTGCCGAGTAATTTTCTGGTGTCAACGTGAATGAGGTTGGCTTCGTTCCATCCTTCCGGAGTAGATTTGCCCCACTCGAATCTGTCACCCTTTTGCTTCTCATCGCCGGCATCAGGCGGAGCGCCTTTTGGCAATGTTGGAGTTCCGGCGTTCATGCCGTTTTTTGCTTCCAAACCTGCTGCTGCTGCACCAGCAAGTGAGGCAACTGCAGCTGTAGTTGCTGCATTTTTGACTGCTGCACCCGCGGTAGACTTGACTGGTACTGGTGGAACTGTTGGGTTTGTGCCTGTAGCTGGTGTGACAGGCTTGTTTGTTGTGTCGACTTTCTCGCCATCTTTTGCATTTGGACCAGCAACACCATGCATGTTCTTTCCTGCGGCATTTGCTGCTGCAAGAGCTGCTGCGTCCGAACCATTCAGTGGCGTTTTGAGCCCAGGTCCTGATTGAGATAGAACGTTGGGGTCAACTCCAGGACCTTGCTTGTTTTTGTCACGCTCAGTTTGCGATGCTTTGTTCAACGAATTGAGCAGTTCTGGATTTTGTGTTTGACCGGGCAGACCATTCATGGCTGCATCTTTAGTTTGTTGCAAGCCCTTGTCTGCGAAACGGTCGTTAGTGAACCAGCCAACACCTTTGTCTACAAGAGAGGTGCTCATTGAACTGAGTCCACCGAGAGCTTTGCTCATGGTTCCGAATACCAGACCAGCTGTGATGAAGTCTGATGCCGGGCCGATTTGAGCTCTGCCGATGAATGTTGGAACTTGAATCATCAACTGAAGCACACCGATCGAAATCAGGATTTTGCCCCATGGGTTGAAGTTTGAGAACAAGATGATGGTCATTACTTTGAGAAGACCAACCCAGACGAATGTCCAGAGACTTGTTTCAACGAATGCTTTGACATAACCAGTCGCATAACTTTCTGTGTCAGGCGTTGCAAAAAACACCAGGAAAATTGGAGCGAACATATATTGAGCAGTAAGAAGGGCTGTTTGAATTGCCTTCAATATAAGGATGTAAACGAGCTCGGCGATCAAGATGCCACCGAGAATCGTGAATATCATTGTTGATGCGAAGTAGAAAAGTGACCCTACGAAAGTACCTGCAACCGGAATTGCCAGGTTTGCCAGTAGAGGTGCAAATACACTTGTTGCTCCTGCGCCTGCTGCGATAACGCCGCCTTTAACGGCTTGAGCCAGTGCGAAGTCGAGCATTAAAACTTGGTCTGCGCTGTTGAAGTATATGGCTTTGATCATTTCGTTTGAGATTTGAATCTCAAATGCGTAAATCGTAGGCCAGGCAAGCAGCAATCCTGATGTGAAAATCAAGCGTCCAACCGGACCCATCAAATTGCCTGCACCGTTGTACGATGCTTCAGCCCAGAACTTCCAGATGCAGAGAATGAATAACAAGAGCAAAAGGTCAACCGCGATGCCGTACATGACGTCGGCGCCCTGGCGGATATATGGCGAAATGCCGTCGTTTTGTGAACCGTTCAAACCGTTAACTGCAATGTTTGGGTTCAAAACGAAAACGCGCAAGAATTTGGCGAGGAATTGAGCAGTGTCTGCAATCCACCCGTCAATCAATTCAGATAACCACTTACCAATCAACTGTCCAATGTTTTGGAACAAGTTGCCGACCAGGTCATCTTTCCACCATTGGTGAAGACCACGGTAAGTGTCATTAACCGAGCCGAGACTCGCATTCAATATATTGTTGGCTGCCTTCTGAACATCATTTCCTTGCCCCTGTTCTGCGGCTTGGAAAACAACTGGTGCATAATTTCCGGTGAGGATTTTGCTAACGCCGTTGTCGATGTTGTTTTGGTTTGTTGGTACAGCCTGTTTAACGTTGTACAAAGTGCCGATTGCATCGTCGTATTTGCCTGGCACTGTATTTTGTGTTGTTTTGCCGTCGGGCGACAGGGCGTTGTCACCATTGCCTTGTTGTTGTTGACCTTGAGGCACCACTGGTGTTTGCGCAAATACCGGCACCATGGCTGTGATGTGCATGGTGACGATAATGATGAGGCATAGAAAAGCTCTGCATTGGCGTGTTGAATTAACAGCAGCTTTGCCAAACAGTGACAAAAATGCATTCAAAAGATCGAAATGCTGGATAGGCTTTCCGCCCTCCAGCTTTGTTGATTGTTTGAATCTTGTGTTATTCACAGCTGCTCACAAAATTACAGAGAGAAACTTTTATTATGACTCATATTCCCGTTATCAGTGGGAAAAACCGTCATTTTAATTACGGGACGGTGTTGTGCACACCGTCCCGCAAATTGAGTCTTGATTAGAGACCGCCGCCTAGTCCACCGAAGTTGTTGATGGCGAATGTTCCGATAAGGTGAACGGCAGTTGGTCCGCCGAAACCTACACCGAGACCCTTAGCCACGTTCATCGCGGACTCACCACCGTCACGTTGACCGAAAGCGATCTTCATGCCTGCTAGTGATGATGGGATGGTCGAAAGAGCTGTGACAACGCGAGAGATGTCTCTGGCAGTGTCGTATCCGTAGTCGGCCAATTGACCTACTTCGTTTGATTGTCCGTAACGGGGATCTACTGGAGCACCCACGAGACCTTGTGCATGTACGGCTTGATCATATACGCCAAATGCCATGAGGACTAGTTGAGGAGCCAGGAGAATACCCACGCGAGAGGCAACCCGGATTGCTCTGGAAGAGAAAGCTTTCTTCGTGAGAGTTGCTAGATTGGCCATTGTTGTGAACCTCCTGAAAGGATTGATGAGTTGTCGTGTGATACGAGTAAAGGAATAAATTAGTGCGATGTCTTGTTGATGATTCGTCCTGAGACATCAGCACGAGTGCTCATGCCAGAACCGCTTTGTGCAGGCAAGTACCCACCGGGTGTGTAGCCCATGTTTCCATAAGTTGCTGGTGTAGCAGCTGCTCCTGATGGATGTGTTGGTTTGACGAGTTTTCCAGTGACGGCTTGTGTGTGCCGACTAGGAATACGTCTGCTGGCCTGATGCACCGGGGCAGGAGTATGAGCTACTGACGGAGCGGCCATTGGCATACCAGTCGCAGGAGGTAGAGCTGCCACTTGCATGGGAACTCCAGCCTGAGGCTGTATGGGAGAACCGAATGACGGATGGAAAGCCGTTGTCGGTACGAAAGCTTTTGCAGACACTGATGGTCTTGCTGGTACTTGAGCGATTGGCATCGGCGCTGGAGCTGCCGGACGGCTCAATGTTTCTGGTGAAAGTCCGAGGAAATTTGAAGAACGTGGAACGGCACCTTGCTTGACCAGGTGTCCACCGTCGTAATCTTTAGGCATTCTGGGCTGCTCAATTCTCCAGACATTTGGAGCATAGGTGTAGCGAGCTGACTTGCCGCCTTCTTGAGCTGAAGCCGATTGCGCATCAGCGATGCCGAGCGCTGCGACTGCCATTAGTGAGAATAGATAGAAACTGCTTTTCATTAGCTTACCTTGAAGTATTACGGAAACTACCCAACCCTGTCATTGCTGTTCCTAGCATTCCGACGCCCATCATTGGGTTTCTTGTGAAAGCTCCGGACATGAGACCCATACCGAGAGCGCTGCCGAAATTAAGTCTGTTGGTGAATCCGCCCCTGCGAGTATTTTGCGTTTGCGGTTGATTGTTTGAACCACCAGTTAGAGTCTGGCTTTGAGCGATAAAACCTTGTTCGGGATGATTGTTTGCCATTTGGAAGTTGGGAGCACCGGCTTGTTGGTTTCCCATTCCTGCCATGCCTGCCGGCATTTGAACGCCTTGCGGCTGTTGAGCTTGTTGACCTGCTCTCCAAATCTGTTGACCTGCATTGGCTGGCATTTGTGTTTGTCCGCCGTAGAGCTGGTTCAGAGCTTGGTTGCGCATGTCTTGTGGGTTCTGCGCCAAACCAGGTACATTGCTGGGTTGCATTTCCGGCATGCTTGCTGGTCTGTATTGGTTGGCGCCCATAGCGCTTGCCGAGCTGGGGTCAACTGGCACCACTTCAGGAGGAAGGAGTGAATCCTGGTCCGGTCCGATGGTGCTGGAAGGAATCATGCTTTGCATTTGTCCAGCTTCCATGCCTTGAGCTTGAACTGGCTGAAGTGCCAGAAGCAAGGTCATTGCTGTTAGAAGTTGTGCTGTGCGAACCATGTCCATTTAGTTTCTTTCCAGAAGGGTGAAATAAAGTTCAACCAATGCGTGAATAATACGATCTAGAAGGAATAACTGATATCCGGGGAATTCCCACACACATGGGAATCTTCCCACTGAACATTAAACGGACGATTAGAAGTTTGTTACTACTGCCTTAGGCAGCAATAGTTGATTACGCTTCTGATTTGGGACATTGCCAGGCGAGAATTGTGTGTAAGGGAAGCCAAAATCAGTTGTTTTGCTGCTGTACACAGGCAGCCTGTGCATGCCTTGACCAAATTCAGTCGCTTGATTTGCACTGAGTGCAGAAATGCCGTTATAGCGCATGGCGCTGTTGCCGTAGTCTTGAATTGTGCTACCTGTAGACAGAGTCTGTCCGCCGATAGCAAAACGTTGACCACCGCCCAGGTCGATAGAGCTGTTGCGCATGCCGTTTCCTGTGGCGACACCATATGGAACGCCGTAGCCTGCCATCGGTCCTAACAGTGAAACTTGATCTTGGCTGCCGTCGCCGCCAAGTCCGCCAAGTGCAGCATTGCGACCACGAAGTTCGTACTGACGTGTTGATTGTCCGCCGCGGCGAACTGTAGGTATGGTTGTGCAATAGCCACCGCGTCCTGGAATGCCACCATCAGGATTAATTCCTGTTTGAAGCGCAGGATTAATCGAGCCGATTGGCGCAGTCAAACTTCCGGGGTCGCATCCTGGTGTTGATGGCGGTGCCGGTACGAATGGCGTAAGTAGAGGACCAAGTACTCCAGGTGGAGTTGCGATTGCTGGTGTAAATGGAATTGGAATTCCAGAGCTTGCTCGTCCAATCGTATTAGAAGGAACGGCTGGAACCCACGGAATTAATGTTGACGGCCCGCTGTGACCTGGCACCACTGGTGCGCCGGTTGGTCCGTCGCCCATTGCAGGCGGTGCGCCTTCAGGGGCTGGTACGAATGGTAGACCCATTGAGCTGCCGCTAACAAGCGGGCTCCTCAGTCCAAATGCTGGAGCTCCGACAAGATTGCATCCGTTACTTGTACTTTGTGGCGCGGACTGAGCAAAAGCTGCGCTTTCCGAACCGACAAGTACAGTTACTGATAGGAGAATGAATTTTCTAAGAAGCATGCGTCCGGCCTCCAGAGCCTGTTATTTAGTAGGGTGCAATCGTCATGGTCGTAGAGCCGCCTCGGGCGTATCCACGCATTCCATATAAATCTCTTGTTGGCGTTGCATAAGGCAACTGTTGGTATGGTCCGTCGTAAGAACTTTGACCATAGGAGGCTTGCTGACCGAAGTCGTAACTGCGTGTGCCTCTGTCTTTGAAGCGACCGAAGTCGGTGGTTGTTTGACCGCCCCATTTCTGGGTTGGTGCGCAGGCAGTGATACCACCGCCGGGGTTAATGTTGGTTGCTGTTACCGGTGGGTAATAGTTGTTATGCAAATTTCCGTGAATTGACCCCGGGTCGCAGCCTGGTGTCGAAGGTGGTGGCGGCACTTGCAAGCTTGGTCCGAGTTGACCCGGCATAGAAGTCGTCGCCGTGTTGTATGGCAGTACGTATGTAGAACCGCCAATGCCTGGCGGTTGATAAGGATTAGATGGAATGAGTGTCGGTGGGCCCATCATGCCTGCTGTAACTGGCGCCGGGCATGATCCGTCGCCGACTGCAGGCGGCGCGCCGCGCTGTGCAGGAATAAACGGCACACCCATTTGTGCACCATTTACCAGCGGTGTTCTAAGTCCAAATGCCGGAGCACCAGCAAGACTGCAAGGATTTTGCTGCTGTTGTTGAGCCTGCGCCATCGGCACTGAGCAAATCAACGCCAAAATCGCTGATGAAATTGCGGAAATCAGTCTTGGTGAAGTCATCGTGGCTCCTGTGCGACTTAAGTGTCCTGGCCTGAATCTAGACACTGACACTTAGGTTAAAAAATAGAACTATTAGCGGGGAATGTCCTTGGTGCAACTACGCACCCCCATGCGGTTTCTCCCACTGAGTCCCAAATCATCCTTATATATGGATGCTTTCAAAACATATGAATGCTTCTAAAACATGTGAGATTCTTTCGAAACATGTGGACGCTTTCCAAAGATGCAATCAAAATTTGGTAGGGGCGACGCCATGCGTCGCCCGTCGTCGTCAAATGGCTCTTTTATTCATTTGCTCAGGTAGAAAATGAAATCCTTGCAAAGCAAACAAACGATTATTGCTATCCTTGCCCTCGTTAGAAAAAGCAATCTTTGGCAAAGCATTAGGTGCACTACAGGCGGTGTCACGAGTGGTGATCGTCTATTATCTCTCGATCCATACTTGGGGTGCGGACTAGGGGTTGTAAATAACCAAAAGAGGTTTTCGCGGACAGTTTGTAGGGACTGGAGAGGTAACCGCACGAGATTTAATGATTCTGTTTTTGAAGTTCTTAGGGGCTCGGTTTTTCATCGGCTGTTTCAATTCACCTATGGGAAGTGCAGGCATAGACCAATGGTGGAATTTACTGAAGCCCTAGTTGTCTTTAAGGCACAATAAAGCTCTGAGGACTCAATCGACTGCTGGTTCGGGCTAGATTTGTCCGTTTAATGGTGGGAGGTTTAACTATTCATCTTCGAATGTCCTTGATGCTCTTCAAGATTCCATAACTCAAAAATCCTGAAATTACTGCAGGCACAATTATCACAAATACAATCTCGGTAACTAGTTTAGGCCTAACTTCCTCATCGTAAGACCACTCCGGTTTGTCAGGGAAATATGAGATCTTAACCTTCTGACCAAGGTGAAGGTTCTGGTCATGTATTGTTCCTCTGTTTTGATATGACTTTTCCATTTTGTCCCGATAAGTATAAGTATATGTATCGTGATTGCTGGGGGTTATGCTGACCACTGTTGCGATTGTCGTATTGCTTTTGTTAGTTAGTGACCACAATTTTGGCAGATTTTTTGAACCAAAATAATACGCACCAAGAACGTATAAGCTCATGAAAATAGCAAGTCCTATAGTTTTTTTGCTCATTGTGCCTTTTGTCCTTTACTGCATCTTACGAGAATTACTTCCAAGCAGATGGAAGGTACCAGAAGTGTGTTTACCGGACGGCTACCCTTATATAGTGGCGCAGGTCTTTGCGAACATGATTGCAAAAAATCATCTAACGAAGAGTCTCCAACTTCACAACAGAATATGGCAAATTCCAACTCGACATCCGGCTACGTAGCTTTAAACATGTCTTGAATGAACTTGTAACGTCCACGCTTAATTGCTTGTCGAATGAGAAAAATCATCCAAATAGGTGCAGTAAAAGCAGTGAGCAGGACAAAAGAAATTTCATTGCTCATTTCCGATTTTGGATTGTTATCCGTAGAATTGCTAGGATCATCGATGCAATACGTTATTTTTATTCTTTGACCAGGATAGAGTTTGAACCTTACCCTTTTAAACGGACAGTAAGTTAGAGCGAGTCGCCATTACGC
>CAZJLR010000069.1:0-32407 GCA_964546815.1 uncultured Candidatus Obscuribacterales bacterium
GAGTCCCTATTGTGCCGGCTTCGCTAAACATTCGAGTTCGCCAGCAGTATCCATGACGTCGCCCCTACAATTTTTTCCGCATGGCGGCGGGTTAATTTAGATGTCGAAGTCGGCGTCGCGGTAGACGGCTCGTCCTTTAAATAAGGTCCAGAGGACTTTGGTTTTGTGGATATCGGAAGGCGGAATTGCGAAAATATTTGAGTCGAGGACGATGATGTCGGCACTTTTGCCCACTTCAATCGAACCAGATTCTTTTTCCCAGTGACCCAGCCAGGCACCATTAATGGTGTATGCGGCTAAAATTTCTGGTAATGAAACACGCTCATCAGGTATAAAGACTTTATCGGCAGTTTCGTTTAAGCCACATCTAGTTACTGCTACTTGAATGGCATCAAACGGATTTACAGTTGTGACAGTCCAGTCGCTTCCACCAACGACAGTGGCACCGCTGCGAAACAGACTGCCGATCTGATAAAGACGATTTGATCGTTCTGGTCCCAATATTGGTTCTGTCATTTCAGAAACATACTTATCGCGAAATGCCCAATATGGCTGAAAATTAGCTGTGACATTCAATTCTCGAAAGCGATTTATGTCTTTGGCATCAATCAATTCCAAATGAGCGATGTGGTGGCGTTTGTCACTGCGTCCATTAATTTTTTGCGCTGTCTCAATCGCATCCAGCGCAGTTCGCACAGCTCTATCACCAATCGCATGTATGTGAATTTGAAAACCGGCAGCATCAAGCTTGCACGCATACCACTTGAACAAATGTGGAGTGAATTCAAGAATGCCCGTGTCCTTCTCATCACCACCAGTGTATGGCTCTAGCATCGCCGCAGTTTTAGATTCAATCACACCATCTGCAAATATTTTGACAGACCTTGCTCTCAACAAATTGCCATCATATTTATCGCGCCATGTTTTAAAAGTAGCAATTTGCGACTCACCTTTTTCAGGCTCAAGATGCATTGCTGCACTTACTCTCATGGTGAGTAAATTCGAATCATCAAGGCTTGCATAGGCCTTGAGACAGGGCTCATCAACGCTGGCATCTTGCACGCCAACAATGCCGAGTTTATTGAATTTTTTCTGCACTGCAAGAGCAGCTTCGCGATGTTGTTCGTCATCAGGTTTTGGCACAAGCTTATCAACCAAATCCATCGCAGCTTCACGCAGCGTGCCGGAAGGCTCGCGCTTATCACCAACGCGCTCAATTCGACCGCCCGTAGGGTCTGGAGTAAATGCAGTTACACCAGCAAGTTCTAATGCCTTTGAATTTACCCAGGAGGAATGACCATCAGATGACACCAGGTACGCAGGACGGTCTGGCACAAGTTCGTCAAGCAAAGCCTTATCTGGTCCATTTTTTCCAAATATAGGCAAATCCCAGCCAGCACCAGAAATCCATTTTTCGTCTGGATGTTCGCTTGCATAATCTTTGATTGCTTTTTTCAAGGAATCGAGAGTGGTGTAATCATTCAAATAGCAGCCAGCCTCTTCCAGAGCACCTTGCAGCGGATGAACATGGGAATCGACGAAGCCAGGCAAAACAAGCTTGCCTTGCAAATTGATTGTGTTTGAAAGTGGTCCGGCGTATTTCACAGCATCCTGGTCTGTTCCAACAAAAACAATTCGCCCGTTACTAATTGCAACTGCCTGCGCCCATCGCCGACTGTTGTCCATTGTGTAAATTGATCCATTTACAAGAACAATATCTGCATGTGTTTGCAAATCAGCGGCAGCGCCCGGTTGACAAGCCAGCATAGCTGACAAGACCAGCAAAAAAACAACTAAGAGCGGTTTCATTCGATCCTCCGGGGCTGAATCAATGTATTTTATTATTGAATCAACGGCGATGAGGTCGTAAATGCAAAAAGTTACTGTAGTAGCCAAACTGAAAGCGAAAGAAGGACTCGAAGAGCAAGTCAAGAGCGAATTGCTCAAACTTGTGGACGCCACGCGAAAAGAACGCGGCTGTCTCAACTACGATCTTCACGTGAGCGAATCAGACCCCGGCGTGTTTTTGTTTTACGAAAACTGGGTGAGCAAGATGGCTCTCGACAATCATTTTAATTCAGAACATTTCTTGCATCTTCGCTCGAAAGCATCTGAATTGTTTGCCGAGCCTTCAGCAATCGAAATCATGAAAATGGTAAGCGACCCCGAATAAGCCACTATTTAGCTGGCTCGGCGTGCGACTGGCGATAGTTTTCATCCCAGGCTTCGCAGCGCACAAACGCTGGACGCCCTGCAGCACTTTCAACATTGACGAATTCGAGACGGCAGTTTCCGTAGAGTTTGACTGCTTGTTTCAGTTTTCCCATAACTACCTGAAACGAATCGGAAGCCTTGCCTGAAAAATCGGGCAACTTGTCGATGAAAATGATTTTGTCATCAACTTGTGTTGCCTGCTTTCCAATTTTATAAGCGCGCGTGCCAGCCGGAATCGCCTTTCCAGATGACAGCTTCGCAACACTCAAATCAACAGGTTGAAGATCGAGACCGCGGCAATATATTTCTCTCGAGAGAACTTTCAATTCTGGTGAATCATAGTTGAGACCTTCCACAAAACTTTTCACCATGTCTCGCCCAAGTAGCATTTCAGATGGTGTATCAAGAAGAGAGCGTTGAACAATCAAAGTTGTGTGGCGAACTCGACCTTCCTTGTCTACGCCAAAGCCCAGCAAACTGCCCATCGACTGGCTATGAAATGCGTGAAACTCTAGCCCGGAATCTTCTTCCATATCTGTTTTGGATTCTTTGAAGCCAAAGAAAGTTACAAAATCATGTTTTTGGCAAGCAGAAAATTGTGTGAACAATAGCGAACCATTCAACGAGCCATTTCCAAGCATGCGATTTACAGCTTTTGAAGAAAGGCACTTCACTCCTTTTTCCTCATTACGAGTTGCCTCAGCCGTGCTCATTTCCATAATGCCGTCGTTGACACCGTCTTGTTTTCCGGCATCAGAATCAACATTATCAGGGGCGATAACTATGATTGATTTTTGACGTGGAATAAAAACATAAGTTTTTCCCATTGCCAGATCATACTTTCTGTCCGCCACTGCCACAGGTGGCTTCGGCAGCTCAAGCCATTCTTTTTTCAAGTCATCACGCGCCGCAGTAAACAGCGCGCGATCATCATTGTCTGCCGCATCAGTCGCGGCTAACTTCGATTCGGCTTGCGCGATAGCTTCGTCATACATCAGCAAGTTTTTCAGCGCCAAAATGGCGAAAATATTTTGCTTGGTGTCAAAATGTAGTTCTTTTGCCGCAGCCAGGGCGTTAAGCGCCATCGCGTTTTCAGATGCACCACCTTTTTTCAACAAAGCTCGCGCCAAATTGAAATGCGCTCTGGGCTCATCTGGCTGAATATAAATGGCTTTGTCGTAATTTTCGATTGCCTCATCCAAATTTCCCATTTGCATTAAGGCATTGCCCAAATTCACATAAACTTGCGCAACATAAATGTGCCTGGCATTCGCCCTTTTCATTTCTGGTGAAGCAAGTGCGGCCTTGTACATTTTGACCGACTCTTCATTTTTGTCTAATTCGTTTAAGACAGTGCCGGCGCCGTAATATGCCTCATAATGATCTGGAGCAAGCCTAATGATCTGGTTGAATTTAGCCAGCGCCGCCTCATTTTTGCCCTGGTCTAAAAGCGACCAGCCTTGTTTCAATTGAGCTTGAATTTCCGTATCGGAAATAATGGCTTTTGGTGTAAGACTAGCTTTGGCTGCTGGCGCAGCCGCAGGAAGACGCGACTTAGGCTGTTCTGCACAAAATGCCGGGGCGCTTGCGTTCGCGAACAACGCCAAAGAGCCTGTGATTGCCATAGATATTAAGTAATCACGCAAAATGCAAATCCTGAGCCTGATTCTAGTTGAACTGTTTATGATACCAGAGTGCCTAATGTTTACACTGGGGGCCCCGCTCCTGGCGGCGCGCTATAATTAGCAATTCGTGTTCTAGTCAAGAAGCAGAATTGGCTGCCAGTATAAAAATATGATTTCAGTAAGCAACGTAACTAAAAGATATGGGTCAAACATTCTTTTTGAGAATGTGAATGTCAACTTCACCCCAGGCAACAGATATGGCCTCACCGGACCCAATGGTTCCGGCAAGTCTACATTCATGCGCATACTCACTGGCGACGACGAGGCAACCAATGCAGGCGTCATCGCACGCCCGCGAAAAGTCGGCATTTTGAGACAAGATCAATTTGCCTTTGACCACATGCGCATCATCGACACTGTTATTTACGGCAACAAATTGCTCTGGGACACAATTCAAGAAAGAGACAAACTCTCAGAGAAGAGCGAACACACAGACGCTGAAATTAAGAAACTAACAGATTTAGAAACCATCATCGCCGACGAAAACGGCTATATGGCTGAATACGAAGCTGGCGAAATCTTGCGCGGCATCGGTATTCCCGAAGACCAACATGAAGAGTTGATGACCACTCTGCAAACAGACTACAAATTCAGAGTCCTATTGGCACAAGCACTGTTCGGCGAACCCGATGCCTTGCTGCTGGACGAACCTACCAACCACTTAGACCTTGATACCATTCATTGGTTAGAAGAATTCTTGACAGAGTACAAAGGCACCCTGGTAGTAATTTCGCACGATCGCCACTTCCTCAATTCTGTTTGCACAGACATAGCCGACATCGACTACAACACAATTATTGTCTACCCAGGCAATTACGACGACATGGTGGCACATAAAGTACAAGCCAGACAGCAAATCGAAGCTGGCAATAAAGACAGAGAGAAAAAGATTTCTCAACTCAAAGACTTCATCGCAAGGTTTGGAGCAGGTCAACGAGCCAGCCAGGTTCAATCGCGCCGCAAAGAAATTCAAAGACTTGCACTTACCGAATTAAAGCGATCAAACATCGCCCGACCATTCATTCGATTTGAGCAAGAAAAGCCGGCAGGCAAAGAAACCGTTCAAATTCGCGGGCTTTCAAAAGCATTCGGCGACAAAGTAATTTTCAAAGATTTCGACCTTGAAATTATGCGCGGCGAAAGAGTTGCAATCATTGGTGCAAACGGCGCTGGAAAAACTACACTGTTGCGTTGCATAATCGGCGACCTTGCGGCTGATGCAGGCACAATTCAATGGGGATTCGGCGCTGAGTGGAATTATTATCCACAAGACCACTCGCATGAAATCACCCCTGGAATGACAGCCTTAGACTGGCTAATGAAGTTTGAAACAGGCGAAGGGCAACAGCATGTTCGCGGATTGCTTGGACGAATGCTTTTCTCTGGCGAAGACGCGCTAAAACCAACTGAAGGACTTTCAGGCGGAGAATGCGCCCGCTTGCTTCTGGCACGCATGATGCTGCTTAAGAAGCCAATCGTAGCGCTAGACGAGCCAACAAATCACTTAGACCTCGAATCAGTTTCTGCACTCGCAGAAGGACTGACAGCCTTCCCCGGAAACGTATTCATCGTCTCTCACGACCGTGATTTGGTTTCACAGGTTGCCACCAGAATTCTGGCTTACACCGAAAACGGTCTAGTTGATTTCCGCGGACCATACGACGAGTTCTTGCAGAAATACCCATCCCAAGATCGCCGAGCAGTCAAGTCCAAGTGGTAAAAAGATCAACAATTTGTTGATTCAATTCCTGATTTAAGATACGGGCGACGCATGGCGTCGCCCCTACAAAATTACCGTTGTGTAACCAATGATTTGAAATCGGAATCAACGTCTTTGTGGCGTATAGACTCTCGTTCCCTGGGCGGGCGCGGGGCGCCGCTTTGGTGGTGAGTCTATGTCTGAAAGCATTTCATCGAGAGTATCCATACTTTCTTTATCGATGAACACATCGCTATCTTGCTTGCACGGCGTGTAATTACTCGGCACAGCAAAAACAGAATCTGGCACAGTCATCCGCGCGATGCGTGTCGTATCAACCGCAGTTTGCGGCGGCTTTCCAGTTTCAGTCATGAGCACACGCAATGGAATGCGCTGGCAATCAGGCACTCCGTATAAACGCGCCATGATTTCAGACACCTGTGGCGGAGTGACAATATCTGAAGCAACCCAGAGACTGGCTGAAGTGATGCCACCATATTTGGCCAACTTGCCGTTGATCGCTTTGGAGGTTGTGCGCACCGGCGGCGGCTTATCCATGACGAATTCGTATGCGTTTACACCGGCAACGGCACCCTGTCTGCCGCGACGCCAGCTCGCCCCTTCAAAGCGCCCCACAAGATTGCGAGTTTTGAATGACTGCAACCATGGCTGCAACGGACTTTGGAAGAGTCTCTTTGTTTTGTCGTTAAAAATGTAGACTGTCCACTGAGGCCCCCTGGTCATGAGGCAAACGCCGTTTTTGGGGTCAACCGTTCTGAGCCCCTGAGGCGTTATGTAGAGAGTCATTCCCCCAGAAAGGGCTGCGCCCCCTTTAGCAATCTGGGTTACCTGATATCCAGCTTCGGCTGACAAAGCAGGAGGAACTGAAGTTATCAAAGCCAGCAGTCCTAAAAGCCCCCTGGTAGTAAATTTCATCTAGCCCTCCAGCAGCCCGAATAAGTTCAACAGCATTTTGATTCTAGCACTCAGTTAATCTGCAAACAAAGGCTCGGATGACATGATTTTAATCTTTTTATTGAAGATTACTTCTCAGGAGGAAAAGCACCCCTATTCCTTATATTGAAGGATGTCTAAAACTGCCCCGCCGCTCCAATGGGGGGATTCCCATTGACCTCACCCCCCGCCAGTTATTCAATGGGGACGGGTTAATACGCTGGCAATTGGTTAGTGGCGTTGCGGGGAAATTATGTCGCCTAATGATTCTGCTCCATCGGAGCTCCAAAATACTGCTCGGCTTCCTGAGCCAAATTATGACAATCCTTTGTTGAACGAGTTATACACTGGCATTGCCGTCAGCAAACCCGATGCGCCTGTTGTGATAGCACCGACGGACGCGCGAAACGCCCAAGCACCGGTAGTCACCGGAACAGACACACAGACTTACCCACCGGCGACAGGATACGCCTCACCAGACGCGCCTCAATACAACCAGGCGCCGGTTGAACAGACTCAGCGAGTTTATATTCCAGTGCCGCAACCGAATTGCGACACTCCACCGCAAGCACCGCCGGATTATTATCCAACGCCAGTCCCATCAACTGATTGCACAACCTACAGCAATTGCACACCGCGCTATGACGATTCAAATTGCTACAACAACGGCAATCCAGTAGCAAACTTTGGCGCCTCTGTTTTGGGAAGTGCGCTAGGCAGCGTTCTTTTCCGCAATGGCAATTGCGTTCCCGGTGGTGGCTATTACAACGATGGCTATTACAACAATGGCGGCTACTACAACAACGGTGGCTATTACAACAACGGCTATTACAATAACGGTTATTACAATAATGGCTATTACAACAATGGCTTTTACAACAATGGCAACATTGGAGCCATGATCGGCGGAGCCATTCTCGGTAGAGCGCTATTTGGCAATCACTACAACAACAATAACAGTTGGCAAAGAGAACAATATTACGAGCGCCAGCAGCAGCAACAGTGGCAACAGCAGCAGCAATGGCAACAGCAACAGCAGTGGCAAAATCAGCAACGCTATAACAACCAGAATTGGAATCAAAATCACAACTGGAATCAAAATAACCAGAATCAAAATTGGAACCAAAATCACAACTGGAATCAAAATCACCAAAACCAAAATTGGAACCAAAATCACAACTGGAATCAAAATAACCAGAATCAAAATTGGAACCAAAACCACAATTGGAACCAAAATCACAACTGGAACCAAAACAACCAGAATCAAAATTGGAACCAGAATCACAACTGGAATCAAAACCACAACCAGAATCAAAATTGGAACCAGAACCACAACTGGAACCAAAACAACCAGCAAAGACCCATTGATAGACAGCCGCATTTCGAGCCGCCTCATCAACAACCGCGCATTCAGCCGCAACCACAGCCTCACTTCCAACCGCAGCAGCAGTTCCGTCCGCAGCAGCAGTTCCATCCGCAGCCGCAATTCCATCCGCAGCCGCAACCGCGTTTCCAACCCCAACCTCAGCCGCGATTCCAACCGCAGCAACACTTTCAACCGCAGCCGCGCATACAACCACAACAGCATTTCCAACCGCAGCAGCACATCCAACCGCGCCCGATGGTCAACCCAGGCGGCGGACGGCACAGATAGAAAAGTCATCAAACAATGGACAAAGCCAGAAAGAGAAATTTCTCAATCTGGCTTTTCTCTTTCTAAGTAAATCTAGATTACTGAGCGGCTAACTCACGAATGCTGTTGACTCTGATCGCGCCCTTACCCTGCTCGCCTAACACAACAACAAAGTGTCCTTCTGTGGTGCTGCTTTTTTGCAACATCTGCCGCGCGAGCTCATTTCCCTTAACGTCCAAGAAATAAATCTTCCCCTTGCTAATGATCGCATAGCCATCTTTGCTGCAGGTCTCATTTAGCGCGCATTCTTTCTTGTGACTTTTAGCAGACTCTTCAGTTAAGCCCTGCGCTTTGAAATTGTCTGCACATGACCGATCAAGTAAATATCCTGCCCAACGTGTGTCGGCCGACAGACTTGGAAGGCAAGTTCCAGCTAGAATTGCAATTCCAGTGGTAAGCGCCCAGACACCCCTTGGCAATAACATAATCAGTCCTCGAATTTGTTACTCAACAGATCTACCACAAGTCTAAATAGGAGAACTCAATGCCAGCCTCTTATGACGCCATTCTAATCGTATCTTTCGGTGGCCCCGAGGGAATGGACGACGTGATGCCGTTTCTAGAAAACGTGACACGCGGGCGCAACGTGCCAAGAGAAAGACTTATAACAGTGGCGCACCACTACGAAATGTTTGGTGGCGTGAGTCCTATTAACGGACAAAATCGACAAATAATAGCTTCGCTCAAAGAATTGCTTGATGAGCAGGGTCCACAACTGCCCATTTACTGGGGCAATCGCAATTGGCAACCATACCTTGCAGACACACTAGAACAAATGAAAGCTGATGGAGTCAAAACTGCCATCGCATTCGCTACTGCCGCGTACAGCTCTTACTCGAGTTGCAAGCAATATCTCGAAGACATCAAACGCGCTCAGGATAAGGTCGGAGAAGGCGCACCCCATATTGATAAAATTCGTCCATTTTTCAATCATCCACTATTCATTGGCGCAAATATCGACCACTTGCGCGCAGCAATTGAATTGATTCCACCGGAGCATTTGACTGATGTTCACGTTGCATTCACCGCGCATAGTATTCCAATTAGCATGGCAACTGGGTGCCAATATGCAAATCAGTTGAACGAAGCTGCTGGACTAGTCGCAGAAAGTTGCGAAATGCGAAATTGGAAGCTGGTCTTTCAAAGCCGCAGCGGACCGCCGTCGGTGCCATGGCTAGAGCCAGATATTCTCGACCACATAAACGAGATACATTCGCAAGGCGTGCGGCATTTGATCATTCATCCAATCGGATTTGTATCTGATCACATGGAAGTGATTTACGATCTCGATGTGGAAGCGGCAAATTTATGCAAAGAACTGGGAATTACGATGCACCGTGTTCCGAGTGCTGGTACTAGCCCCAAGTTTATTCAAATGATCAGACATCTGATTCTTGAGCGTACCGAAGCTAACGCAGATCGCCCATATCTGGGTACAATGGGAGCAAATCCAGACAGTTGTCCTCCAGAATGCTGTCCTCTGGGAATGGGCCGACCAGCGGCGCCGTCAGCAGCTCAAGAACAAAAACAATAACGGGAGCAGAAGATGTTTAGGCAAAATCTAGCAATTGTCGGAACCATTCTCATTACACAACTTGCACCAATTGCGGTATCAGCAGCAGATTCCAATGCTGACAACAGCACAACAGGATCCGGAACAGCCGCAGGAGCAGCAACAGGAGCAGCATCATCATCAACAGCAGCGGGAGCAGCAGCGAGCAGTAAGCCCCTTCAAGGTGGAGTGCGCGCAATAGATCTCAAAGCAGCAGATTGCTTGAGACAAATGGGCGAAAGCCTGAAGAAGATGGAACGAGCTGGTCTTGAGCTTATGGGTGAGGCGACACGACAAGCATATATTTCAGTCGGAGACCCTGATGTTATCGGCACAATGATCATTCCTGCTGCACCAATATCAAACACCGGCATAAATGGTGTAATGACGGCGGGCGGATATTTGAAAATCAGAAAAGGCTGGATAGACTACTACTTAGACCAAATCGGCAAACTGATTCCTATTTATGCGGAATTGACTGACTCTCTGGTAATGCCAGACGATTCCAAAGCGCAAGCTACCCAATACCTTGAGCAAATGCGCCCTCTCTTTCTTGATGCAAGAAAGCACTACGAAGCTCTTGTAAAAATGAGCAAAGACCTCAAGCATATAAACAATTCAAAAGTAGCTGAATATGCAGTCATCATTCATGACGACATGGACAAAATGGACATTTTGCGCAAATCGGTATTCAAACTACTTCAAGACTCCGAGAAAAAGAACGGAGTGTAATAACCGTAATTAGAGACTGCTCAATAGCCTTTCGAGACTCTCGGCTTGCTTCGGGTCTGCACCTTTCTTTAAGCTCAAAACAGTTGCTCCACGTGCCACAATGCCTGATTTATACCTGGCTGATTTGTGAACTCGGTCTACCGACAGTTCAAAAACCAATTCGGGTTTTACAACACGCACTGGTCCATATTTTTCGATTGTGTTTTCGCGCACGAATGCATCAACAAGCAAGGCGTCTTCTTCACTGAGACCAGAATTCACTCTGGCAAAACTCACAAGTGAGTCACCATTCCAGATTGCCATTGTGTAATCGTTATAAAGCCCTGTTCGCCTTCCCAAAGTGGGCTGAGCTGAATACAAAACTGCATCTATTTTGATAGGGTCTACGTTCCAACTCAAGGATGCACGCTCTGTCTCTGTAGAACTGTAAGACGACAATCTGTGATCCAGGCGCAATCCAAGAGTCTTTAATTGCATAGCTGATGAATGCAAATCTTTCAGTTCATCAAAACTATCAGCACCAAAAACAGGCGAAACGCGCAACACTTTACTTAGCTGCGCCTGGCATGGAGCAAACAATTTCAATTGCTCAAACTCATCATCCGATTTCATTTTGCCGCGCGAGCTCAGCACATCAGATAGGCGGCCACGTCTGCTTTCATAAGACTCAAATCTTATATCAACAGAGGCGTGTTCCAAAAGATCTGTCGCCATAAAAATCACCGGTATTTCTTCTTGGATTTTGCGACTTGTTGCTTTGCGTGTAATGCGTTGCTCCAGAAAATTGAAAGGCAAAACATCAGCATCTTTCCAGGCAAGGACAAAACCTTCCATTACCACGCCATCAGCGAGTGATTTAGCTTCTTCCATCAGTTCCGGGAAATATTCATTCAGCAATTGATTTTGATCAGACCAGAGGCTGCTCACGCCAGCACGTTTTATTAATTGCGCACGAATACCATCCCAATTCCATTGAATTTGCCAGTCAGCTAAATCTACGATAGAAGAGAGGTCCGACTCTGCGAGAAACTTGGCGGCAACAAATGGATATGGAATTTGCGGCGCGACGTCAGAACTGTCTGCACTTACGAAGCAATCATACAACTGCGCTGAAGCCGTCCACTCACGAGAAAGACGTAAGGCTAGAACTTTAGGATCGATGCTGTGAACAATTGAGAGCGCTTTCAAAAGCAAATCGATAGAAACTAAAGACCTGTACGTTCCAGTCAATATTTTGTTGAACACAAGTCTTTCAGCACCGTCAATTAAACTCCACGATTGCGAAAGGTTCTCAAACTGTTCTTCCGTGCTCATTTGTTTCAGCGGCAGCACTCTTTGTTCAATCCAAAAATCTAGCGAAAGGGCGACTTCCTCCTTAGCTGCCGGCAAAATCAACGATATTGTTTCAGACAAATCACCGACAACATCGCTGCACTCTTTAAATAGCCACTCGGGATAGTTACAAAACCTCAAGGCGAAAGACTTAAGTTCTGCCGGTTTGATCAATTGCTTCAAACTCTTACCGGTCAAAAAGAACAAAGCCCAAGCAGCCTCTGCCGGGGCTGCCATACTAAAATATTCGCTTAGTGCTTTAATCTCATCTTCTTCATGAAGATCGCGTTCAAGACTTAAATGAAGGTTAGCAAAATTCTTCATGCCTCACCCTCCGCCTGCGGTGCAAAATTGTTGCCACCACTATTGCTGCGAGGTTGGGGATCACGCTCTCCTTCAAATTCAGTATTGAATGACCTTGCCCTTAATCCCTGCTCTTTCAAGTAGCGTACAAGTGGCTTGGCGTAACCGTGAGTAACAATAATTTCTTCAGCACCGGTATTGTGTATCACTTCCAATAATTCATCCCAGTCGGCGTGATCTGAAAGTGTAAAACCTCTGTCAGTCATTTGCCGCTTGCGATTAGCTCTAATGCACATCCAGCCAGATGCAAATGCAGCCGAGTAGTCACCAAAACTTTCAATCCAAGATCCTTCAGCAACCGAGGGCGGTGCGACAATCATTGCACCAGCGAAAGCTGAAAGTGAGCCGGTGGTGCCCAGGCTGCCACACGCAGGCAAGTTCACACCCGATGCAATGTATTCTTGATTTAGTTTATGCACGGTGCCATGCACGTAGAGCGGACCTATCGTTGGGTCAAGCATGGAAAGGACTCTTTGAGCCTTACCAAATGAATATGCAAAGATGATGCTGCAACGTTTTGCTTTGCGATTCTCATGCCACCATGAATTCATTTCATTCGCCAATTTATCGGCATCAGGCCAATGATATATCGGCAAGCCAAAAGTAGATTCAGTTATAAAGCAATGACATTTCACCAGCTCAAAAGGTGCACAGGTTGCATCAGGTTTGGTTTTGTAGTCTCCAGAAACAACCCAGACACGCCCTTTATGCTCCAAACGAATCTGCGCAGAGCCAAGCACATGACCAGCAGAATGAAATGACACCATGACACCATTTATATTGAGCTTTTCGCCGTACACCAGCGTCTGTATATTTTGCTTTGCACCGATTCGACTTTTGAGTACATGCAATCCATCGGAAACAGTTAAATAATTGCTACTGCCGCTGCGCGCATGGTCTGAATGCGCATGCGTGATAAGCGCATGGGGAACAGCTTTCCAGGGATCAATGAAAAAATTACCCTGCGGGCAATAAAGACCCTTGGAGGTGCTTACGATTAGTGGCTCTGCGGACTCTGTCATCAAAAGCAAGATTACTATAAGTGCCGCTTGTTTAGGGCAATTTAGCCGCTTGCAATAGTCGACCTTTTGTATCTGCTATTCTTATCGCCTCGGTATAGAGGTTTATTCAATGAACGTGAATCAAGCGAATCTTTCGGCAACTGCCTCAGGCCTTCAGTTTGAAGAAAAAACAGTCGGTTCTGGCAACAGCCCAAACAAAGGACAGAAAGTAAGAGTTCATTACACCGGATGGCTCACAGATGGCACCAAGTTCGACAGCTCTGTTGATCGTGGCAGCCCATTCGAATTCATCATTGGAGTCGGACAGGTAATCAAGGGATGGGACGAAGGCGTCTCGACCATGAAA
This sequence comes from uncultured Candidatus Obscuribacterales bacterium, assembly GCA_964546815.1. Classification (GTDB taxonomy): domain Bacteria; phylum Cyanobacteriota; class Vampirovibrionia; order Obscuribacterales; family Obscuribacteraceae; genus JAIEPM01. Next base: position 13,593 of record CAZJLR010000069.1, read on the forward strand.
GTAGGCGGAAAACGCATGCTGATTATTCCGCCTGACCTCGGTTATGGTTCGCGCGGAGCCGGTGGTATCATCCCAGGCAACGCAACGCTGGTTTTTGAAGTCGAGCTACTTGGCATCAACTAAATTTTGCCAACAGTAAAATCGTAGATGCGATTTAATGAGATTTTGGTGACAAAATCTCATTTGCTGTATATAGGTGAAGGAACCCGAAAGTGGCATACCGCAACGGTTTTAACGGCGCCTTAGTTCCGCTTAAATTTAGCGAATATTTGATACTTTCTATTGAAAACTGGAGATATCAATACTGGTCAAAATCTTCCTAATTCCGCTATATATTAATGTGATAGAAAACAAATGTAGGCACCTCGTCCTTAGTAGTATAAAGAAATCAAGTGCAGTGAGATGGTTACTGTTTCGACTAAGTACAACTTGTCATGAGCGACTTGCCAGAATGGCGACTGGCGATGCAAAGTAGAATCGGTAGCAAGGAATTTAATCCTGGTTGTGCAAATAGATATGCGATCAATGTCTGAAATTTCTAAGAACAGCGCTTTTCTGTCGTGCTTTTCAATTGCATTTTCGTTGTCTCTGGGACTGGCTCAAAGTTCTTTTGCAGGCACAGAGCATTCTACTGATGGTACGACAAACCATCAGAACCAAACCCATCATGGCGCAGTGCAGTATGTGAAAGTACAAACCGACGCATCACAGCCAGCCAACGTCCACGCAGTCGCAAGCAAAATGGACGAAGACGAAGCGCGCACAATGGTTGAAAACGCAAGAAAGTTGCACATCGACCGTTGGGTACCAAAAGGCAAAACACCACAGGCGGTGATTGTAGCTGTTCATGGTACGACTCAACACGCAGGCAGCTTTTCCGTCTTGGCGCAACAACTTGCTGAGCAAGGATACATTTTTATTGGACTCGATTTGCGAGGTCACGGAGAACGCTTTTATCAAGCATTTCCTGGTCAACCAAATCATAGAGTTGACTATGAGAAGAGTGCAGACGACCTCGGCAGCCTTCTGAAAAAAGTGCATGCCACTTATCCAACGCTGCCAGTTTTTTGTCTTGGTGAAAGCGTGGGCGCAGCAGTTACCACTCATTGCGCAGGCAAATACAAAGGCTTGATGTCTGGCATCATCCTTTGCAGTCCAGGCACAAGACCACGCACCTTCAATCCATTTATGGTTCTTCCAGATTTCGTAAAAGGTGTAACTCATCTCGACGACGAAATGAGTGTGGCTCGATATATCGACAAATATTCATCCGATGATAAGCGCGTCAGTGATGAAATGATTGCAGACCCTCTCTCTCGCATTCACCTGACTGCTAAGGAAATTTTGCGCACTGCATTTTTCATTCGCACAACTCCAGAGGCTGCGAAAAACGTTGACCCTGAAGTACCAGTGTTGATTGTTCAGGGTGAAGAAGACGGCATTGTAAGCCGGGCTTCTACAAAAGCCATTATGAAAAATCTCCCCGGCGATCAAAAGCAACTTATCGAATTCAAAGACGCCGGTCATGTGCTGCTAGGAACATCATTTTTGAAACCGGAAGTCGTGCAATCACTTTCGAAATGGCTCTCAGATCAAACTGAAAAATTCAAAATCGCAATTAATCGCACCAAAGTCATCGGCCTCCACGAAAACCCGAAAGAAAGCAAACAGTAAGCACACATTGCTTTTGCTTCTACCATGGCGCGCAGTCATCGTCATCCAGCCTGCTTCTTGTTCTCCCTGGGGGCGCAGGCTTCCAGCCTGCTTCTTGTTCTCCCTGGGGGCGCAGGCTTCCAGCCTGCTTCTTGTTCTCCCTGGGGGCGCAGGCTTCCAGCCTGCTTTTACTCCAATCATTTAACGGTTGCAGCACTTAGATAGTGTTCTCGAAGCAGGCTGGAAGCCTGCGCTCCCAGGGCTACGCTATTTAACGATTTGAGTGATTCTTGAAGAGGGCGTTGTATAGTGCGTCGCTCATGCGCTGGTGTCCTGCGCAATTGAAGTGTTCTGCAAAATAGAATGGGCTATCTTCCATCGGCGCTCTTTGTGGGAAGTCAGCGCTGGAAGATATGAATCGGAAATGTTGTTCATTGGCTTGCTTTTTCAATGTATCCAACTCACGGAAATACATCGTCGTGTTGTTGTATGTAGGCAAAGAGGCAATCACCAGCTCACAATTTTGATTCTTGCATTCGTCGTTAAGGCGTCGAATAATTTCGCTGGTAACCCTCATTCGCGATTGTTGGACGTAAATCATTCCCTTTAGAAGGTCGATATCTTGCTGCCCCGTGTTGACCACAGGTCCGACTTTTACAGGCGCAACAGCAGCTTTAACTGTACTTGCTGCCGGCGCAGAAGCCACGACTTGACCCGGTAACGAAGCAGGAGATGAAGTCGCAGGATCAGCTGTTGGAACAGTAGCTTGAGCGGATGCTGCACCAGTTGATGGACTAGTAGCTCTACCAGTAGCTTGAGCAGATGCTGCACCAGTTGATGGACTAGTAGCTCTACCAGTAGCTTGAGCGGATGCTCCACCAGTGTTTGTACCAGTTGGTTGAGCCGTTGATTGCGCAGTTGATTCTGCGGTTGCAGGTGCCGATGCTGGAGCAGCTGCAGGAGCAGCTACAGGAGCCGTTACTGGACCAGCTACAGGAGCAGTTATTGGACCATTTGCAGAAGCCTTTATTGGACCAGGCACCTGAGCACTCGCCTTGTTCGCTGGCGAGCCATCAGCTTTCAACGCAATATCCAAATCGGCAGCAACTGTGCGCGCCTCCTTAATATGCCAATCACCAGGTGGCAAGATCTTCAGAAATGCTGTCCACACGGCATCAGTCAATTTACCAGTGTATTTGGAAATAAACTTATAGGTTGGGTCTGAGTGAAGGTCAAGGTCGGCTTTACTCCAGACAGAAAGAATGCGGCAGTTGCTTCTAAATGTGCCAAACTCTGAATAAAATCGAGAAGTTTCGCCAGCAAAAAATTTGTCGAGGTCGCTAAAATCGACTCGCAAAGTATTTTGTTCGTCTAGCTTGAAAGCAGGACGAGGCGGGTTAGTGCCACCACCAGCATTGTCATCGTTGTCACCATGATGGTAAGCCAAAATCAGCATGTCGGGCTGCAAAGCTTTGATATCTCTTCTAAACGAAAGAAATTGCTGCCCTGTGCCTGTACCTGATAAACCACAATTGAAGACTTCGACTTTACGCCCTTCGCTTTGCAAACGTTTTTCCAGCACTTTCGGAAAAGTATTTGCCAGCGGAACTTCGAAACCAGCTGTCATCGAATCGCCAAGAACACAAACGCGTTTTACACCAGCAGGCTTTGGCACCACACAAATTTTGTCGCGAAATCCCTGTGCGTTTACATAAGAGCGAGAATAACCTTCACATCTAAAAGTGATTTTGTGGTCTTTAATTGGCGCATAACCCAAGAGAGGGTCAGGCTTCACAACAGTGTCTTCGCCCACGTGCGCGAGAGCAAAAATAGACTCAACAATGACCAACATTCCAAGCAGACTCAATGTGCCAAGAGCAATGTGCCCCACCACGGAGGCAAAAGTAAGCGGCAAATGCTTGCGCACACGACTCGTCGTCGTCACCTTTCCTGCTTCTTTTTCTCTTAGCTCTATCATCGTGTTTAAAATTGGAAGTAAATGAAGGGAATAGACTTAATAGGAGCAAGACCGATTACAACAAGTGCAAAACCTGCAACAGCAAATATTTGCGTATAAATCGGCGCCCTGAATTCAGACAATGCGCGCGGAAGATGCAAGCGCCATTTCGGATAAAACTTAATCGCAGAAAATGCCATCGCATACAGTGGCAACGCGACAGGCAAACTTGATTGCCAGAACATTTCGCAAATGCTCGCCTCAGGACTTGTCGAAGGTCTGAAGGAGAACAAAGCTTGATAAACACCGAGGGCTTCGCCCATGTTGTTGGCCCGGAATACAACCCAGCCCATGCAAACGAGGAAGAAGGTGAAGACTCTGGAGAGTGCTATCCACCACCATGTTTGCGACGCCTTTTGCAAATTGCTGTGCTTTGCGATGATGCCATCAATAACTTGATTTATAGCCAAACCGGTGCCATGAAATCCGCCCCAAACAACATAATGCCAGGAAGCTCCATGCCAGAGCCCGCCCAAAAACATAGTGATGAGCAAATTCATCGCGGCAGTAGATTTGCCTTTGCGCGATCCGCCTAAAGGAATATACAAATAGTCTCGTAGCCAGGTCGACAAGCTGATGTGCCAACGATGCCAGAAGTCGCGCAGACTGGTGGCAATATAAGGCATATTGAAATTCTCAGGCAAATTAAACCCGAGCACCATTGCAGAGCCTCTGCCAATATCGGTATATCCAGAAAAATCGTAGTAAATCTGCAAGGCGAAAGCCAAAACAAAAACCCAGGCATCAAGAGTGCCTACGCTTTGTGCCTGCGTAAACCCAACCTGGGCAAGCGGTGCCAAATTGTCACCGAGCACAACTTTCTTGAACAATCCTTGCATTATCAAAAGCAATCCGGCTCGAAATTGTTCTTTGTCAAAATGAGCTTTCTTAAGAAGTTGTGACTCAAAATCTTGAAAACGCTTGATTGGTCCTGCGATTTGCGAAGGAAAAAATGCAGCAAACAAACCGAAGCGAACGGGCGAACTCATCGGCTTGGCGCCCTTAAAGACATCTGCCAAATAGTGGATGAATTCAAATACGAAGAATGAAATGCCCAGCGGCAAAATAATCGGCAAATCTTGAAAGCTGCCCAAAGCCAATGGTGGAACGGCCGCAATTTTTTCAACGACGTGCCAGAGTTCGCGTATCGAGTCGATAAAAAAGTTTGTGTACTTAAACAGAGCAAGACAAGAAAGATTGATTGCAATGCCGGCGATAAAAACCAAGCGGCGCCTTGCATGATCTTGAGTTCGACCTAAAAGCACACCAAGCAAATAATTGATGCTTGTGAGCCCAAACAGTAAAAGTCCATAAACCTTCATCCAGCTCATGTAAAACACATAGCTGGCGACCAGCAAAATTAGATGACGAACCTTCGGCGGAGCCATCCAATATGCCAGGACGACAATAGGCAGAAAAAGCACATATGTGAAGCTGTTAAAAAGCACAGAAATAGTGTCTCCCTGACTCCGACGATCATCTAATAAAGATGACCCGGAAGCATTGAGCCGATTTCATCTTGGATACCTCCAGAATCCCGGATTGGCTCTGTTGGGAGGCAATAGAGAATTGCAAAGAATAAACTCAGGCATACTCTTGACAAGCGCCGGCACTGCTTAGAATTCAAATCCAAACAAAAACTTCCCCCCGAGGCTTCCGACATGTCGGAGCACCGGGAGAAAGTTGAAAACACTGAATTCGAACGCTGCGCGGTCGCTTATTTCTTGCTGCCTATCAGAATAATATTGCAGCCGACTTGATAGCGTGCGCCTGTTTTTGGATCCATCAGTTTTCCATTAGCGTAGAAGCCCTGAGATCCTGTCGAAAAAGTCTTTGCAGGAGCCATAATTTGCCCCCAGACTTCACCACTGGGCGTTCTTACTTCAAGCAAAACAGCTGGAGGCCCATCGTGTTCAGGCTTTTCTTCTTGGTTCGCGACTTCTTTTGCCTTGGCCATGATTCATCCCCTTTGCATGCAGAACGGCAACAATTTAATTGTTCCACAACTAAATAGCTTGTACCCAACTTTCAAACGAATCCGAAGCATGTTCAGCAAGTCGCCACATTATCAGTAATCGAAGACAAATCGGTCGCTAAGCGCTTACAATTTTCAATCTCGTCCAAGGAGAGAGTCTCATGGGGTTCGACAAGCTTAATTTACTTCGTAGCGTCCCAAGCGAAAGAAAAATAGCCGGGGCAGACTGCAGCGGCTCCAAAGAAGTTCCAAATGAAACCTGGCTTGCTCAGGGTGTGCTAAACGGTAATAAGCTGGAAATTACAAACATCCAGAAAACCGGGATGCATGCACTCGGCAAAGAGCTAAACGCCATTGCCGATCTTTCTGCCGTGGGGCTCGATTGCCCATTTTCTTTGCCTGCTGAGTTTTTGACTTTTTTGGCGACAGAATTGCAGGTCGAACCTTTTCAGTCTTGGCAATCAATGGCCGAGCAAATCGTCTTCATGCCGTTCGAACGATTTCAGGAATTGGCGAAAACATTTAAAAAAGAACCAAAACGTGTCACCGATAAATTGAGTTGCGCGCAAGCATTGAGCCCTCTGCATCGTGGATATCCATCAATGCTTCAAATGACATACTATGGAATTCGCGTGCTGGCAAGTTTAGATCCAAACAGATTTTATGTAATGCCTTTTCAGGAAACACTGGAAAAAGGGGCGGCAGTAATTGAGGTATATCCCAGAGCTACTCTCAAATGCCTCTCCCTGCCTGATACTGGCTACAAGAGCAAAGAGAAAAAAGATAAGGACAAAATGCAATCTGCCCGACACAAAATAATTCATGGGCTTGTTGGTTTGCAAAACAACGAGAAATACAAAAACTGCCCCAAACTAATTCTAAATAGCAAACTAGAACATTTGTGCGTAGAAATCGATCACGCGCTGGACGCGCTTCTCGCGTGTTATGCAACGGCCTTATGGCAAGATAAACCAAGCATTTGCAAAGATCCATTCGACTCAAACGAAGCAGACGTCTTGCTTGAAGGCTGGATTTACGAAGCTGTGAGCATTTAATTCACTGAACGCCTTACAATTTGCGATCCCCAATTTAACGAAGCCACCACTGCAGTTAAAGTTGCAGGGCTATGATGCCATAAAAATCAGCAATTCCTGCAACATGGTGGTGAATGGAAATGGCAAAACAACTTGCAGCAATCACATTTATATATTTCTGTGTTTGCGCATCATGGATGATATTGGGCAACACAGTCGTGCTGCGCACTGGGCAGCAAAACAGTCAACTTAAAGGCTCGGTTGAAAGCCTCTGGGGCACAGAACAACGTCAACAGGCACCACTTATTACGAGCCAGGAGTGCCCCGCCAATGCCGAACATGAAGAAGCAAACAAGCAAATACCTCAAATTGTTGTGCCTGACGCTAGCAATATAAATGTGGGGCTCAAACTAGAGCAAAGAAAGAAAGGCTTACTCTGGTACCCGACGTATAAAGTAAATTTTGCGGGCGCTTATGACGTAAGCAACAAAACAGAAAACCCAGAGAAGATTTCGCTTAATTTCAGCCTGCCAGATAAATCAGGCGTTTACGACAATCTCAAAGTAAAAATAGACAACAGTGAAATAGTCGACCTTCATCCTATAGATGGTGTCATCAATACAAGCTTTCAGTTGCCCGCAAAAGAAACTCGCAAAGTACAACTATCGTATGACTCAATGGGTGTTTCATCCTGGCGTTACACCTCTGGGCAGGGTTTAGCCCTGGCGAAGAATTTTAAATTATCGATGCTCACAAACTTCGCATCAATTGATTTTCCTGATGGAACTCGTTCCCCAACAGCACCAAAAGAACGAACAAAAGACGGATGGAAACTTGAATGGCGCTATGACAATACAATGACCGGTAATGACATTGGCATGAGCATGCCTCGCTTGCTCAACCCTGGTCCGCTTGTAAGTGATGTTACATTCTTTGCGCCTGTTTCACTCTTTTTCTTCTTCTATGTCACATGGCTAACAAGCACCATCAGGTCAATTAAACTGCACCCGATGCATTATTTCTTCATGGGCGCGGCATTCTTCAGTTTTCATCTTTTGCTTGCATATTCAGTTGACCACATCGCAATAGAGTGGAGCTTTTTGATCTGTTCAATTGTTTCAGTGTTTCTCGCAATGTCCTACATCTCTAAAGTAGTGCCTGACAGGCATTTCGTGAGACAACTGGGCATTTCGCAATTCGTTTACCTGATATTGTTTTCGTACTCATTCTTCCTTGAACAATTTACTGGATTGATCATCACGTGCTTGTCGATTGTGACATTATTCGTGTCGATGCAGTACACCATCCGAGTTGATTGGTCAAAACTACTGTCTGGTCGCAGCCCTGCAGATGACGATCTTTCATTGATTGAAGAAGCGTATGGCAAGGTAGCCCCTGTCGCACAAACAGTCGACACCGCAATCACAAAGCCCACAGCTCAACTGTAGGGGCGACGCCATAGATACTGCTGGCGAACTCGAATGCTTAGCGAAGCCGGCACAATATGGACTCTAGCTTGAAGGGCGGCAGCCCTGGGGGCGCAGGCTTCCAGCCTGCTTCGGGAAGCTATTGGCGAAGAAGCAGGCAAGGATGCCTGCGCCCCCAGGTGGAACGCTCTAAGCTCATATCATCGAACTTGATTCGGCTCCATTTTAGTTCGCCAGCAGTATCCCATGCGTCGCCCCTACAACTGAAGGAGGCTATTTAGAATAGTCGACTTTGATTTGGGTAGAGGCTGCTTTCATTTCTACGCTGAACATTGATGATTTTCCAGCAGGAGGAATTTTGAACGGTGCGGCACCGAGTATCAGATTAGACAACATGTTGCTTGGCTTTACGCCTGCTTCTTCTTGGATCGTTGCGACGCCGTCGTTTTCAACCTTGAACGAGACTTTCAAATCTCGGGATGGCGCAGATTCGACAAAGCTGCGTATATGCTTGTTTATATATTTCAGATAGGGATCTTCATCTACATCCACTATGTTTATGTTGTTGGCTGTTTTACTGCTTGAGGATCCAGCACTTGCCGATCCATTACTTGTGGCTCCACTACTTGCGGATCCACCACTTGCGGATCCACCACTTGAGGATCCACCAATTGCGGATCCACTACTCGCGGATCCACTACTCGCGGATCCACTACTCGCGGATCCACCACTCGCAGATCCACCACTCGCGGATCCACTACTCGCGGATCCACCACTCGCGGAATCACCACTCGCGGATCCACCAGTTGCAGCAGCACTGGTAGCACTCTTGTCACCAGTGCCAGTGCCGCCAGGTGCATCATCTATAATCCAGCTCGGTTTGCCTTTGGTATCAGTCTTATTTCGCGATGCCAGGCGGCTCGATTTGGTCTTAAATACTTTGCCTTCACCCTCTCTAAACGTCGGCAAATCAGGATCGCTTTCAGCCACTATTTTGCGGAAGCTCTCTTCATCAGTACTTGCAACCTTCTCGTCATCCTCCACCAATTTGGCGGTTAGCTTTTTGACTTTGTCTGCTCTAGACGGGTCTAAAATCACACATTGCTTCAAATCCTCATTTGCCTTGTCTTGATTTTGCAGTTTTAGATAAGCTGTTCCTCTGCGGTAGTAGGCTTTAGCTTTTACTTTATTGAGCTTGAATCCTAATCCATTTATTTCACTAGTGAAATCCTTGATGGCAAGCTCATACTGCCTGTGAAACATATGGCATTCACCCAACACTGCATATGCGACCCAGGAAACCTCCGGGTCTTTTATAGCTTCAGCTAAGTCGGCCTCACAACCGCCGATGTCACCCTTTTCCGCTCTAGCAACGCCTCGCAAAATGTAGAAAGTCGAACGCCCCTGCGCCTGGCTCAAAGCTTTATCTAATGCGACAAGTGCTTCATCTGTTTTTTTGTTCTCCAATAAACAAATACCTTTCATCAAATATGCATGCGGAAAGTTTGGACAAATAGCGATGGCTTTGTCGAGATCTTTAATAGCCGAATTGTATGATTCTTCAGTATCTGCTCGCATGTTTGCAATCGCTCGCAGATAATAGCTGCCGGCATATCCGGGTTCGCCTTTGATTGCATCAGTGGCTCTGGCCCGCGATGAATCAATATCACCATCCAGAAAATAAACAACACCATCAAACATCGCTCTTTGAGTTTTTTCTCGTCCGTAAAAAACTCGTCCGCTGCTGTATTTAGTCACGATGCGATTAAAATCTGCAGTGCGATTGAGTCCCTTCAATGCGCGAGCTAGTGACTCAGTTGCCTCCACATAGAAAGCACCAGACTCAAGATCAATCGGCTCTGCCAATGGTGCATTCAAATCTTTAATTGCAGTGTTGCAGTACAGATTGGCTTTTTCTTTGCTGCCATGCTGCCATTCATAATAGGCGAGCTTCGAATACACCCATGCCTCACGGGCGATTTTCTTTGGTTTGTGTTTGGTGTAATAAGCCTGCAAATCTCTCAGTTTTTTCGTAACAGAATAATTGCCCTCTACTTCATCGACAAAAGCTGCCAACAAAAGTACAGATTCATCACTTCCTTTGCGACCAGTGATTCGTTCATATAGAGACCTGTCTTCAAATGACTGCGCTGAGCATGGGTTGGACACCCCCACCTGCATGAGACTAAGAATGACAGGAAGAGTTAGCCGAGCGAGCTTTTGCATACTAGGTCCGACAAGAAATAATGCCCCGTTGCAGCTCTCATACCCAGTAAAAGCCTTACGCACACTTGACAATTAAGCAATTATGAGATAGCGTTAACACGCGCCGTATGGGTTGGGGTCCCTGCCGCGCGGTACATCGGCCAGCAGACCGGGTACATAGAGGCTGTACAGAGCCACATTGGGGGTCGGGTAAAAATGGTTGAGGGCCGCGACACGGCTGAGGGCGCCAAAACGCCCGAAAAAATCCACCACAACCCTCCGCACGTGGGGGCTGATGATTTCAGGCAGCCCCACGCTGACACTCATGACCTACACAGCACTCCAGTCAAATTAATAGAAGCAGCCAGAACTGAACTTGACGACCAGGCTGTTTCTGGAAGATTCAAAAGAATCAGCCAAGAATTACTCAAAGATTTCGTCGATTTCAGCCATGGCGCCGAACATTTATTAAAGTCGACTTTCTCAAGCCCAACTAAAGATGCACCCGGCGATCAAAACAAAAAGCCTTCAGAGGTAAAAGCCGCTGCAAGCTCAAAACCAGGCGACGACGCGGGCAAGGTAGCCGCTGATGTTCCAGGCAAATTCATCGCAGATGTCCCAGCCAAGTTTGTGAAAACAGAGAATGTGGCTGGAATTGCCCTGCCGCAATCATTTAACACTTTCACGCCAACGCCCATTGGTGATGGCAGCAAAGTAAACATAACGACGGTGAAAGTGAAACCACAAGACGCTCCCACTGCCGAATCAGCTGTCAATCCAAGCGAGATTCCTGTAACCAAAGTAAAAACTTTCGCTGTCGCCGGCACACCCAGCGATGCCCAAACATCAACTTTCCAGCCACTAACGCCTGAAGAAAGTGCGAAATATGCCAATGTGACCATTTTGAAAGTTCACACTGTTGACTCATCTACGCTTCTGCCTGGCTCAAACAACGTTCCGGGCTCAAAGTCGGAGAACATTGCCGGACCCTGCGATATTAAATCGGCAGGTCCTGATGCAATGAAACCAATGAGCATAACCGACTTCAGAGCCGCGCTCGAATCTACAAGTTATGCGCCCGCAAAAGCATCAGACCAGCCGCCAACTAACGTTCCGCCGCCAAATCCGAACGATGCTGCAATGCGGAACATTATGTTTAATCCTACGCCGATCTCACAGCAAAAATTTGAGATTACACCTCCAACAACTACAGCGCCTCAAGATAGAGGTGGCTCGAAAGAGTCCACTCCGAGCCAGAGTATATTGTTCAATCCGACACCAATTAGAGAACAACGAGTCGAGCTGTCTGGCGGTACCGTCACCCAAAATCAAAACACAGCACCGCAACGTCAGATCGACAGACTTTGCGAAGTGCCCGCGGGTCAACCATTGCCACCACTTGCTACTGGCGGAAATCTTCTTGAAGCACTTAAGAGAAATGATAATCAACCTGATACTTCACAGCAGCAGCTAAGTCCATACGCGTCGAAGCCTGACGCGGCCTCCAGTCATGCAATGCTAAATCCCACTCCAATTGCCGAGCAGAATTTCGACAAGAAAGGCGGCAACGGCAATGCAGCTTCGCTTACCAATGACAACAATCTTGGCAGGGCAGGGCTTACCGATAGCAGAGTCTCAAACCCAGGTGCCTTGGAAGGACTTGGAAAAGCACCTGTTAGCGAAGGTGGCGTTGCTAAAGGCGGTTTTGAAAATCAAGGGCGTGGCAGCAATGCCACTACAGACGGTATCGGCAAGACACAGGGAGCTGCTGGCGAAGGATCTGCCAGATCGAACTCTGAAGGCGCGAGCGGCAGCAGAGGTGGCGGAGAAAGCGGCGGAAGAGGAAGTGAAAGCCGCAGCGCAGGAAGTGAGTCAGACAGAAGCTCATCACAGACCCGTTCACGCAGCGCTGACAGCCCTCAACCAACACCTTCAACTAGTAACGATGTTTATGCAGCTAGAGCTAATGAACTCAAGATTCAATCAAACGAAGCACCAACGCATCATGCTCAGGAGTCGCCTATAAATGTGGCGATGCAAGGTCCAAAGCCTGAAGTAAATGTTGATGCCGCACACAAGACAAACGCGGAAATATTACAAGCACAACAAAGACAAACACAAGCAGACAATACAGGCGCGCAAAAACTGCAATCTTATGATCAAGTTGCAAGAGTCGTTGCATCTGTCGGCTCGCCAGCCACCACCAATGATACCAACAATGCGGTGCGCAATGCAGAGCAATTGAGTTTTGCAGGTTCACTTGCCAGAGCAACCTTCCAGGCAGGCAGTGTTGTTTCGATTGAATCGCTAAGCTCTAAGCCAAACACAGAAAAAGCTGCGACTGAAGTTTCTGCCAATGCAAAAGCAGCAAGTGATGCAGTTTTACGCGGCGACTTGTTGACAGGGCCAATTTCAGTATCTGCGCTAAGCGCAAAATTTGCCACTGCCCAGGGTGGCGATTTGACAATCGCCCAACAAAACACAGTTCGCGCAGCTGCAGCCTCAGATGCGTTAATCGCAGCAAACACATCAGCACTTGCACAAGGAGCTGCAAAAGCAGGCAATGTCGACGCAACAGTGGGCTCTCCACTGGCGAGCGGCAAGGGTATTTTTGCAATCGACCCAATCAGCAATCTGAAAACAGGCGCATTTGATGCAAATACAATTAGCTCGCGCGGACTCAACCAAACTTTGGGTCCAAACGGAATCATTAGCAACGGGCTAACATCACCAAATATTGGAAATGCTCAACTCGGAGCAGGTCTAGTATCAAACAATGCACTTGGTGCAGCAGGCATCACCGGTAGACCAGTCGGACTAGGTCACCACGGGGACGAGCTTGGACTGGGCAGCAGCCGCATCGACCCCATTACAGGAAAAGTCATTTTTGGCAATCTTGTTGATGGACGCGGCAGCGATTCCAAACTTTCAGAATTCGACTTACTCGAAGTAAGACGCACTCAACGCCTTGTCAGCGCCGGCGGCAGATATTTAACCGGTGTTGAAATCGCGCTTGCCGTAGCACTAGCTTCTGCAGCTGTTGCAAAAACAAGAAAAGAAACGGACGAGTCTGCCGACGCAGATCTCGCTGCTGAGCAACTCAGACTCTTGTTTGAAAATGCCGATGAAAACAACGGAAGCAACGATAACAAATCGGCAAATCAAACACCAAATATGTTCAAGCGTCCGGTGTACCTGGTTAACGAACATGACTCGCTGGTTGAAATCGCAGAGCGTCTCTATCACGACTCTGATGTAGCCTGGTTTATTGCAGACATCAACGCCGGGCGTATAACAGAACATTCAGATGACGGAAAACGCATCATCGAGCTTCGCAGCCGCCAAGAAATTGAATTGCCGTTGCATTCAGAAGTGCAAGAATATTTGCTGCATCGCAAGAAAGATGCCACTGCCGACAGACTGGTAACAATTGTCGCAGTCTCAGAAATTGATAGAGAATTGCTAGATTCCTTCTTGAATACAGTTGTCGGTGGACCTATTGCTGAAGAGAAATCAGAAGCGGCACCGGCACCAATTCCAACTGCTGCTCTTGCGCCAGTCGGAGGCAAAGCACATACAGGTCCATCAGAATCTAGTCAGGCAAATGGAGACATTCAATCAGCCAAGCCAGCGCGCAACAATGAAAAACTTGTCGGTCTGGTCAACCCGAACGAAGCCTGGGCAGGAGCTGCAATGGCTGCGCAACCGCTGATGGCGCTTAAGCAAATCGGTAAAACATTGATGATGCCGACAATGGAAGCCATTATGAAACAAGGGCTAAATCTTCAAACTTACATCAGCAGAATTGACAATTTGGCAGCAAATACGGTCCGCACCTTGAAACCTGAACCACAGCGATAGACAAGTTGCACCCTTGAACTGCTAAAATTGGGACGCTTATATATGAGTTCATCATGACTGAATCTGAGCCACTTACTGGCACCACTGTCGAAAATCGATTTGAAATTTTGGAATGGATTGGCGAAGGTGGCATGGCCACTGTATATAAGGCCAAGCACAAGCATGTCGACTTAGACGTTGCTATTAAGGTTTTGAACAAAGACGATGATATGAGCAGTGTTGATATAGAGCGGCTCAAGAGAGAAGCGCGCGCGTTGAACACGCTCTTCCACCCCAATATCATCAAGGTATATTCATTTGGATTTTTAGACTCGGGTCATCCATATCTGGTGCTCGATTTCCTTCAAGGCAGCAGCCTGGACGACCTCATTTCCATGCGCAATATCCCCTCTTTAGCATGGACACTTGAAACTTTCATGCAAATTTGCCGCGGTCTTGATTGTGCGCACGAAAGCAAATTGATTCACAGGGACTTGAAGCCTTCCAACATAATGATCGTAGATAAGGATGAAGAGGGTTGTTATGTAAAGTTGCTCGACTTCGGAATTGCACGCATGCAAGTTCAGGGAGTTGAAGACCAAAAGCTCACACGTAAAGGCGAAATTTTCGGTAGCCCGCTATACATGAGCCCAGAGCAAATCTCAGGCAAAGAGCTAGACCACCGCGCAGACATTTATTCGCTCGGATGCCTGATGTATGAGGCATTGAGTGGCAATCCTCCTCTTTTGGGAGACTCAGTCATTTTGACTTTGATGAAACACATGACTGAAAATCCACCGCCTATCATGTCTTCTTTTGAGCAAGACTTGCCCGAAGGGCTGGAAACTATAGTCTTCAAATGCATGGAAAAAGACCCTGAAAAAAGATTTCAGAGCAGCAAAGAAATTGAAGCAGCGTTGCAAAAATGTGCGCAAGCACTACAAGGCAATTAATAGCGATGAAGTGCTTTTTTTGCTTCTTTTACAATGACCGAGATTTCGTAAGGGTCTTCAACCTGGTCTAACTGATTTAGTTCGGTTGAATCAAATCGTTTTTCGCCCGACCACTCGCCGTCTTTGTAAGAAGCTACAAAATCGTCGCTATCGGACTGTACAAATTTGTACCCGTCGTCTGATTTGAAAACTTTGTAATTCATAACCATATCCAACATACTAAGTGCATCACAACAGGGTCAATCGCCCTGTTAGCACTATAACTGAAAAAGTGAACAATTGCTGATCAATTTCCAAATCAATCAGACTACGAATTTTGCCTTTGATAATTCAAACTGCCACTTAGGGTGGCTTAATAGAACCTTGCTGCTGTGGAATAGGAGGTTGATAGGCAGGTCTTGGCACAGGCGGAGGAATTTGCTGCTGCCTGTAGAAATACAATAAAGCAACTTTTTGAGCTGCTGAGTTATTGTTGCTGCCACCACCGTGCCCACAACATAAAGCAACTGGAACCGCGATAGCTGTTGCAACCAAGCATCCAAGCCCAAGCATCAGCAAAAGTTTTTTGAACTTAGCCTTAGAAACATTGCTTGTGCTGCTTGAAGAAGCTGATGAACTATCAGCAATTTTCGTAGGCTTTGCCAATGCTTGATCGATAAGGTCTCTACTCATTTCGACTTTCCCACTTGCAGTGGGAGAGCTTGCAGGCATCGTTTCAGCCAGCACAGGCACGTGCATTGCACTGAAAAGAAAAACTGCAAGAGCAATAACTATTGATGGCAAACTGCGCATTAGTAATATGTATCCAAAACCAAGAGTACAGTGAACCATCTTGACTTTATGCTTGTACAGAGAAACATCGAGTAGCTTTATCAATCGCTCGATTTATCTTTCTAATGTGGTTTTCAAAAAAACTGGACGGTACTGGATTCGAACCAGTGACCCCCACTATGTCAAAGTGATGCGCTACCAACTGCGCCAACCGTCCGTTCAGCTAGCAATTGTATCGTGATCAATGCTAGCTGGCAAATATATGCTGTGCTCTTTTAAGACGGAGAACAGCTTGCTTAAGGCAGATTAAGAAGAATTGGAGGCGGCACCCAGATTTGAACTGGGGAATAGAGGTTTTGCAGACCTCTGCCTTACCACTTGGCTATGCCGCCATAGAATGTAGAAGGATTCTGTTAATCCTAATTCGATTTTGCATTCTTTGTCAAACTGTGACTAATCGAATTCTTCAGGCAGGCTTTCGATTTTGACGCTCAAGCTCTTGTCCTGACCAGCCCGTTTTACATGGACATTCATGCGCTCGCCCACCGAATGGGATGAGACAGCCTGACTCACATCTTTAGGACTGCGAACAGCCGTGGAATCAATTGATACGATTAAGTCTCCGACTTCGACGCCTGCCGAATTTGCAGGGCTGGGAATCTTTACTTTAGTTACTTCAACTCCCGCAACAAGTGCTCCACCTTGAGGCAAGTCAGCAGGATCTCGCATTTCGACACCAAAATAAGGATGTGCGGCATTGCCACGGGAAATCAGCTCTTCGCCGATTTTCTGTGCGGTGTTGGAGGGAATGGCAAATCCGATGTTCTGAGCTTCGTCTCTGATAAAGCTGTTAATGCCTATGACCTCACCAGCTAGACTTATCAATGGTCCGCCAGAGCTGCCGGGATTAAGCGGCACATCAGTCTGAATGAAGTTGAGAGCACCTGTGCGGGCACCAAAAGCAGGAGTGAAATTCTTAGCCTCGCGATGCAGCCCGCTTATCAATCCCGATGAGACTGAATTTTCATAGGCATAAGGGTTTCCTATGGCAAAAACATATTGCCCAACCCTCAGTTTGTTTGGGTCACCGAATTTGACAACAGGCAAAGCAGTGCCGGCGATTTTAATTACGGCAAGGTCGCTAAAGCTGTCTCTGCCGATGACTTTAGCGTCAAACATGCGCCCATCTTTCAATGTAACTTTGACTTCTTCTGCACTGCGCACAACATGAAGGCTAGTCAAGATATATCCATCATTGCGGATGATTACGCCGGCACCAGTGGTGCGCACTTGATTGCCGACTTCATCGCTTGGAACATCTAAGCCAAAATGCCTGCGGAGCTTTCGCACAGAGTCATCTCGTCCCCTTTGCTCAAGCTTGATTCGCATCGATTGGTCACGACTAATCTGGCTTGTACAAACTATATTGACTACCGCTGGGGCGACCGAGTCTACCAGGTCGGCAATGGTGTCTGGCCCCAAGAACTGCGGGGCGCGACCTGTTATGCTTTCCTCAGCGATGGATGGGACGGCGCCGGAATAGCTAATGAAGGTCAGAAACGCCACTGACAGCAGAATCCTAAAGCCCTTTTTCAATGTAACCCTTCCTCAGCCGACAAACCGTGACCCTGCTCACACATAAAGCGACTCTCCAAGGATAGAATATATTTCAACCCAGGGAATGACGAAATGCTAGCAAAACCCACGAGACTCTTCCTTCCTTTCATCGTTGCAAGTATGACTCTTGCAGCTTGTTCATCCTCAGAGCAGGTGTCTTACCAGTCTGGAGGCATGACTCAGACTTTCGTCGCAGCCAAAGACGCTGAGCATGGTTTTTTGTTGCCAATCTACCCTAATTCTAAACCTACTGGCGAGGTTCAAGCCAAAAGCCAGGAAGAACAAAACAGTTTTATGATGCTCAGCTCACCAGACCCGGTGAAAACGATTGCAGAGTATTACAAGGCTGAGTTAGCTAAGCAAGGTTGGACAGTCAGCCAACAGCAAATGTTGCCCACGCTGGTTAACATGAGTGCAAAGAAAGACAAACTAGAAGCAAGCATCATGCTATCGGCTGACGAAGCAAACAAAACTTCAATTACTTTGTCTATCGGTGTTGAGCCAGAAGGAACACCGGAAGTATCGAAAGAGATTTTTACTCCGGATAAAATCAACCCGCCAACCGATTAGGCCCGATCATGCAAGCAATCGGTGAGGTTCTTTCATCAAGCATCACAGGCTTCAGCGCTGAAGCCTGGTTGAATCATGGTGATACAGAAAACATCGACGCACCAAAGCAACCGGCATTTGGCAGCTTTTTGAAAAGCAAATCTGAAAGCAGAAAGCTTTCTGTAATTGGAGTTGTTTTTGATATCGTCACAGGCCCGCAAGACTTGCATCACAAGCCAACCGCATTGCGAATGACTCGAGCAGAATTAAAGCGAGAACAACCGCAAATTTTTTCACTGCTGAAAACAGAGTGGCAAATTGCTGTGGTTGGTTATAGTGTTGATGGCATTTGTCGAAGCGGTCTGCCACCATTTCCGCCTGAAGTACACGATTTTGTTTTTCCATTGCAAGACGAAGAGCTCTTACAAATTAGTGAGAATCTTGATTTTCTGCGCATGCTCGCCAATGTCCCCGGCGTGCCCACAGACGAACTTCTAGCCGCCACCATCCGCTTTGCCGCCGCAGCCCGCCACAACGACTACAAATACTTAGTCAACGCCGGTCAACACGTCTCCCAATTATTCCCAAACGACTTCGACCGCCTGGGTTCAGTCCTCAGAAAAATCAAACCCTAAGTTCATATCTCCAGGCACTTCAGCAAATTTTCTCCACGCAGACCGTCAAGCTCTTGCTAGTTAAACCAATACACTTCCGATCAACTGTAGGGGCGACGCATGGGATACTGCTGGCGAACTCGAATGTTTAGCGAAGCCG
>CAZJLR010000070.1:0-32213 GCA_964546815.1 uncultured Candidatus Obscuribacterales bacterium
CAACGGTAGCTGCGGTATTCCCTGAAGCTACGGTATAACTTGCAGTTTCTTGCCCCACTGGGGTCGTGCCCGTTAAAGTTGCATCATAGGCAGTTACAGAGACTACATCACCAGTTCTGGGAGTTCCTGTAATGCTAGCAGAATAAGAGTTGTCTGAGTTTGGACTGACGCTGATTGCGGCTCCATTGCCCGTGCGAGAAGTCGAAAAGCTAGTTGCATTATTTGGGGAAGTGTTGATGCTTACCACCGAGCCTGCAGCTGACGCCGATACACCAATGTTGTTCATTGAGCTATTTATGCTTGATGCCAGGTTGGATGCCATTACAGCCGCTGTATCACCCGAATTGACTGAGCAAGTAGCAGTTTCCTGCCCAACAGGTGTGGTGCTGCTCAAAGAAGCATCGTATGCCGTAATTGAAAGGGTTTCACTGGCACTTGCTGTGCCGCTGATGTAGACATCGAAGGAGGTTCCCGAGTCAGAGTTGGCTGAAACGAGTTGCCCCGCAAGATCATACTCCAGGCCAAGGTGAGTGTTCTTGCTGTTTTGCTGTTGCTGCCATTGAGTGATCTCGCCGGCTGCGTTGTAGGCATAATTAAATTGCGAGAGCATCGCAGAGCTTGGGTCAAGATTAAGAATTTGCTGCAAGCGCTGCTCCCCGATATTCGGCAAATAGCTGAACTTGGTTGTTTGTCCATTTGGATAGTTAATCGAAGAAAGACGAGAATTGCCACGCGAAAGCCCTGTGATTGTTATGGCTCCTTGTGTTGATGTCGAAAAAATTGATCCAAGTGGTGCTGTTATCGAAATTACCGCACCAGTAGAGCTAGCACTGACGCTAGGAAGCGATAGTCCGTTTACTGCTGATGCTAATGAACTCGCGAGAGGCAAAACGTGTTCGCGGCTGCTTTTATTAAACGTTGCAGAAATCGTCAGCGTTTTCGTTTCTAGATCAACATCTTGCCACCGGAGTTTAGCAGCTTCTCTCTTCCTGAGTCCGCTGAAGAGCACAAGTAAAATGTAATCTCTTGCAATTTTCGGTTGTGCCATCACTGCATTGTAGAACTCCGAAAGGCGATTGTCTGGGATGGTGCCTTGACGAATAACAGGCGGAAACCAACGCCGAATTTGTGTCAACCAATCAACCGGATTACTATCAAGCAGTGGCTTGCCTTCGAGTCGGTACCGCTCTGAAGCCCAGCGCAAAACACTGCCAAGTATCTGCATGGTTCCATTTGCTCGGCATTTGCCTTCAGTTTTGCAACGAGTGGGACCAACAAGGGCTGCATGACGCTCTTCCACCATTTCTCTAGTTATCTGGTGAATAGGCGTCTCAAGCCAATCTGCTAAGTTGCGTTGAATATAGCTGCGGTACTTCTGCTTAGTGTAGTCTTTCAAGTTTCTACTGCTGAGAAATTGATCAAGCGCCTGTTGCAGGGTAATTTGCGCTAGCTTCTCTGCTTCCTTTCGGGCTATTGGATCGACTCCACGCCCAATATCACCAATGATTTTGCGGGCTTCTTTCCTGGCATCATCAGCCGACATGGCCGGGTAGGTGCCTACAGAGATTCTGCGATTTATTCCTTGGATGCGTTTTTCGACGATCCAGCATTTCGTCTTGACGCACACACGAATACCGAAGCCGGGAAGCTCAGAATCTCTTATGATGCAAGGCTTGGTATCAGTTGGGATCTTGGTTTCAACAAAGGACTTCGTTAACTTTGGCATATTCGATCTTGCTCCTTGAAGGCGAGTTGTGAGTAGGCGGCTCAATTTATTTATGGGGCAAAGTGCATTCACAAAATTGGAACTTGAAGGCGCACTTGTAGGCACCAATTTTGAAAAAGCATGAAACTTCAACGTGGAGGCCTACACGCTAAATCCAGCTCGGGATACTCATTTGACAGGCGCCACAAGAACATGCGCCGCCGAAGAAGCGAGCATCATTCAAAATAACAGTAGGCAAAATGTGGACTGGTACCGTGGACCGCCACTACCATGCCGATTTAATCAATTTTCTCTTCCGACGAATGCTGCATCCAAACTGTAGTGCTTAACCACAATGTCGCCTGGAAAGGCTATTGGAGAGGTTCTGCACTTTCAAGCTTCTGCATTCAAACATACCATCGCCGTGAAAGCTTGTGTATTAAGGTTCCACCTGCTTACTGATATCAACCACGATTTTGCATGCATGAGCGATGTAGAGCATATTCAGCAAGACGATCTGCGGAGAAGCGCTTCCCATCAGCTTCCTCTATCCTTGTTGGAAAGAGCAGGCGTATACCAATGGTGGATTCTACTGAAGCCTTAGCCGTCTAGAAGGCATAACAGGCTCAGAGCGCACAATTGAATAATGGTCCCGGAAGGATTTTCCCCTTAGATGCCGGACAAGAGCGAAGCTTTGGCTGACTATTCCGAAAGATCGACCTCAGGAAAATCAATGCGCATGGATACCATATCTAGCTTTTTTGTCTCTCCGGCAAAGACACATTCAAGAGTGAAGGGATTTAGGTCGTAGTCGACATACTGGTCCATGGGGTCTTCCTTGGTTCGTCCCTGAATTTTTTTTGATGAAATTGGCGTCATGCCTAGCTTTTTTTCTACATCCGAATGTTCATCTCCAAACTGGATTCCTGCTGTTAAATCATTTGAATAGCGGTTGATGGTGCCCGCCTTAACCATTGCAGTGTTCAGGTGAAAATAAGCCATTGTAGAGCGCTTCGAATTCTTCTTGAAAAATGATATTACAAATCCTGAATTGCAAAAGACGTATGTAGTTGTGAAATTGTTGGTTAGAATTTCTGGTTTTTCGCCAACGTCCTCGATTAAGGTGGAGAAGCCTGATTCATCCTCTGGCTTTCTGATTACGTTCAAAATACGTTCAAATAGTTTTTCCATAGTTGCGCATTCCATGCGGGGCATCATGAATTGATTCTAGCTCAAAGTGCGCGTGTTAGTTTCCAAGATACCACTCCTCACACCATGATAGACAATTCAATAGTTCGTCCATAGTTGTTGCGTTGTCGTCGCACCATGAGCCACATTCACCAAGGCTTCCAGGTGCACCAGGTTCGCCTGGAGGCGGTGGATGAACTGCGCCACGTGCGGGACAGGACTTTGGTGGACCAGGTTTTACTGGCTTAGTGGGCTTTGCTGGCATTGGTTGTGGCTTCACAGTGATAGCTGGCGCGATATTTGGCATTCCGAATCCAATAAGTCCCATTCGATCAGTATACTTGATGGGATTGTTTCGAACATAGCTAAAGAGATTGATCCCGCCTCGTTCACTAAAAGGATCGCGATTTATCCATCTGCCCAAATTCGGGCTATAGCCTCTGTACGTAGCCATGTCTAGTCCACTTGGCTGATGAACATAAAGTCCACCGTAACCAATGTCAGCCGTGAAACTGCCTGTAACAGTGGCTCTACCAAATGGGTCAAAGCTCATGGAAGCAACTTGAGTGCCACTATTATTGGTTACACCTGTAGGCTCCTTGTGGCTAGGCAGATAGAAATAATTAGCCCCAGTGCCACTGGTGAAATTAACTTGCCCTTGTGGAAAGAATTGCTTTCCATTAGTCAAGGCACCACTGGCATCCCGCTCTTCGCCTTTGACAAATTGCTTAGTATCAGTGACAGAGCCAGAGTGTGTTTCAACGATCTTCACATTCCTGCCGAGAGGATCAAAAGTAAAATCAGAATGATTTCCGCTTCCAGAATATGTAATCTTGATCAGCCTGTTCTCGGCGTCCCAGTCGAATGTATTGGTTCCGTCGCTAGTCATATTGCCATTTAAGTCATAGCTCAAGGTACTGCTTGAGCCGCTAGCCAAATTGACAGGCCAAGTCTTTGTTGATGCAGTACCACCACCACTTACAGCAGTAATTGCCGTTGAGTTGGCACCCGCTGCAAGCACTGTATTATCGCTAAACACAGTCGATGGGCTCTCTTTAGCGACGCTGCCAGCAACAGTCCCAAGCGTTATTGTCTCAGTAGCACCAGAGCTTTTTGCATATGAAATCCTTGTTGCGTTTGATGACGATGAAGCTGAAATTGTTAACACGGCACCCGAAGAAGTGGCTGTAATTCCAAGCCCAGACATAACACTGTCCGCATTGATTGCGTTCTTCAATCCAGTTGCTGCATTTGTAGCGGAATCTCCACTCTGAACCACATATTTCACTGGCTCTGCTTTGCTTAGTCCTTTATCGTGAGCTATTATCCAAAGTTTGTCTCCAGCAGTCATTGTGCCTGATATCGTCGCTGTCAGGCTTACATTTGCAGAAGCTGACTTGATAGGGTTAACAGACGTTCCCTGGAATTTAATTGCACCACCAGGAGATAAGCCTGTTAGCTCATTTACGTTATTGAATGCTGCCTGGGTTACCCCGGCGGCATTACCCAGCGATATCGTTTCTGTAGCTCCCGCTGAAGTACTCTGCGCATAGCTTGTGTTATTGAGCGATACTGATGTTAAATTCAACACCTGCCCAACAGATGTTGCACTTACGCCTATAGTCGAAAGGCTTGAATCTGCATTCACCGCGGCAGCAAGCCCAGCAGCAATTGCCGCTAAATTGTCTCCCGAGAGCACGACATACGAGATTGATTTACTGCCACCACTTAGACCTGAGTCATATACAGCTACGGTGACGGTGTCGCCGGTGGTCTTCGTTCCACCAACCACCGCCGTTTGAGTTCCGTTCAGTGCATGCTGCAAGCTAATTGTTTCAGTTGCTCCGCTGCTCACAGCTTTTCGATAAGTGGTCCTATTTGCTGAATTTGACTGCAAGGTGATTGCTGTGCCTAGCGAAGTCGCGCTCACGTTTATTGCCTGCAGGTTTGTGTCTGCATTTATTGCAGCAGCTAGATTCGAAGTAATACTAGCCAGAGTATCTCCAGCAAGAACTGTATAGGATACAACTTCTGTACCTCCGGACAAGCCCGAGTCAAAGAAGTTAATCGTGACGATGTCACCTGTCGTTTTCGTCCCTGCAATTATTGCGTTGACATTATCGTTTTTGTAAGTGCCAAGGGTTATAGTTTCAGTAGCACCGCTGCTTTTGCTTGCACTGTAGGTTGTAATGTTTGGCGATGTTGATTTGATGAATATGCTGTTGCTTTTTGAAACAGCATTAACTCCAAGCGCAAGTAAGTTAGAATCTGCCGTGATGGCAGCAGCAAGCCCGGCGCTTACCGACGAAAGCGTATCTCCCGATAATACGGTATAGGTGACGCTCTCACTACCGCCGCTTAAGCCTGAGTCATTCACGGTGACTGTTATTGTGTCGCCTGTTGTTTTTGTGCCGCCGATACGAGCAGTTTGCAAACTATTCGACTGTACCGATGTTCTGTTTGAAGCGCAGTCATATGCATAATTTAGCTGTTGCAAGAAACCTGGCGTTGAGGTGCCTGCACTTAGCGCTATAGTCTCAGTGTTGCCTGGCGCGGAAGCTGAAAAAGTTGTATCACGCTGAGAAGGCGCAGTAATGGTTATCGCAGAACCGCTTGCAGTAGCGGAAACATTAATATTGCTCATTGCTGAATTTATGCTCGAAGCAAGACTTGAGGCAATCGTCGAATTTGAATTACCCGAAGCCACCGTGTAGCTAGCAGTTTCTTCACCAACAGGAGTTGTTCCTGTGAGAAGGTCATTATGCGCCGTAACTGACACAACAACACCAACAGTTGGAGTGCCGCCAATATTAGCAGTCGTAACATTGCCGGAATTCACAAGGCTAATAGTACCTGTGGCACCTGCAATGACTGGAGTAAACGTGCTTGTCGCAAGGTGCGTAAACGTGATGTTTGAACCGCTTGCAGTTGCGGTCAATGTAAGATTAGAGCCCATGACAGTATTCATGGCAGAAGCAAGCCCAGTTGCCACATCTGACAAAGAATTACCTGAAGCCACGGTGTACGAGGCAGTTTCTGATCCTGGCGGACTGACACCTGTTAGTGAAGCATCATAAGCTGTAATTGATATGACGTCTCCAACGGTGGGGGTGCCTTTGAAATATGCCGTTGTTGAAGTTGTACTTGAGTCCACAAGTGAAATAGTTTCGCTCGTGCCTGCTGGTGAGCAAGTGAAAGTTGTCGGGTTCTTTATTATCTTGATTGAAGCACCACCTGCAGAGGCAGATATCCCCAGGTTGCCCATAGCAGAGTTTATGCTTGACGCTAAATTAGTGGCAACGGTAGCTGCAGTATTTCCTGAAGCTACGGTGTAACTTGCAGTTTCTTGCCCCACTGGGGTCGTGCCAGTTAAAGTTGCATCATAGGCAGTGACAGATACCACATCGCCAGCACGGGGCGTTCCCGTAATGCTTGCGTAATATGAATTGTCTGAGTTGGGACTGACGCTGATTGAGGCACCATTGCCTGTGCGGGAGGTCGAAAAGCTAGTTGCATTATTCGGCGAAGTACTGATGCTTAACACTGAGCCAGTGGCAGATGCCAATACACCAATGTTGCTCATTGAGCTGTTTATGCTAGATGCCAAATTAGACGCCATCACAGACGCTGTATCACCCGAATTGACAGAGCAAGTAGCAGTTTCCTGCCCAACAGGCGTTGTGCTCGTCAGGGAAGCGTCGTATGCCGTAATCGAAAGGTTTTCGCTGGCACTTGCTGTGCCGCTGATATAGACGTTGAAGGAGGTTCCAGACTTAGTCCAGAAAACAGCACAAGCAAAATGTAATCTTTCGCGATCTTTGGCTGCAACATCACTGCTGAATATAACTCCGCAAGCCGATTGTCCGGTATAGTCCCTTGACGAATAATAGGTGGAAACCATCGACGAATTTGTGTCAGCCAATCAACCGGATTACTATCGAGCAACGGCTTATCCTTTACCCTGTGCCGCTCAGAAGCCCAGCGCAAAACACTGCCAAGGATCTGCATGGTTCCATTAGCTCTGCGTTTGCCTTCAGTTTGGCAACGAGTGGGACCAACAAGGGCTGCATGGCGCTCTTCTACCATTTCTCTGGTTATCTGGCGAATTGGCAATTCAAGCCAATCTGCTAAGTTTCGTCGAATTTAGCTGCGGTTGTTATTTTTGCTTAGTGTAGTCCTTCAAGTTTCTACTGCTGAGAAATTCTTCAAGCGCCTGTTGCAGGGTAATCTGAGCAACCTTCTCAGCTTCCTTTCGGGCTATAGGATCAACTCCCCGCCCAATATCACCAATGATTTTGCGGGCTTCTTTCCTTGCATCGTCAGCCGACATTGCAGGGTAGGTGCCTACTGAAATTCGGCGATTTATTCCTTGGATGCGTTTTTCGACGATCTAGCATTTCGTCTTGACGCACACTCGTATACCGAAGCCGGGAAGGTCGGAATCTCGTATGATGCAGGGTTTGGTATCGGCTGGAATCTTGGTTTCCACGAAGGTCTTGGTTAACTTCGGCATATTCGATCTTGCTCCTTGAAGGCGAGTAATGTGCAGACGGCTCAATTTATTTAAGGGGCAAAGTGCATTCACAAAATTGGAACTTGAAGGCGCACTTATAGGCACCCATTTTGAAAAAGCATGAAAATTCAACGTGGAGGCCTACACGCTAAATCCGGGTCAGGATACTCATTTGACAGACGCCACAAGAACATGCGCCACCCAAGAAGCGGGCATCATTCAAAATAACAGTAGGCAAAATGTGGACTGGTAACATGGACCGCCGCTACCACGCCGATTTAATCAATCTTCTCAAATGACAAGTGCTGCATCCAAACTGTAGTGCTTAACCATAATGTCGCCCTGAAAAGGCCATTGGAGAGGTTCTGCACTTTCAAGCTTCTGCATTCAAACATACCATCGCCGTGAAAGACTGTGTATTAAGGTTCCACCAGCGTACTGATATCAACCATAATCAAGCACGCACGAGGGTTGTTGAACATGATCGGTAAAGCTAATCTGATGGGAATGTCAATCCAATTCACATATTGGAAAACCAGACAGGAGAATAATGGAACCCTACAGTGAAAGCCGAACATGGTTCCCGGGAGGAATAAACCTTTGATGCGGGACAAAAGCGAAGCTTTGCGACTTGATTAACAAAATTGCGGAGTAAATGTGGTATGGCATATATAGAGAATCAGCAGGGGGAAAAGATCAATAATGGAACAAGCAACTAGATCTGCCACCAGACTTGCCGACTACCCGCTCCTTTTAGGAGAGCAAAAATGTTAGATCCAGCACAACTACTTGTGGATAATGTCATCGAGATTCGTAAAATCTTTGCTGACTATGGAGATCTGGATGTGCGCATTTTTGGCTCATCGGAAGAGCTTAGCCTAGATTCAGACGTTGACGTCCTGATTAATTTGGACAGCTCCCCTACCGATGGCTGCATCGTCTGTATTCGCAAGCCCAGTCGATTTGTGCGAAAACCGTTTGGAGATGGACCAGTCCGTGCAGAGGAATGCTCTGATGTGTCTATGGATCTCGTTCTAAAGTTGAGAAGCCTTCTTGGTT
This sequence comes from uncultured Candidatus Obscuribacterales bacterium, assembly GCA_964546815.1. Taxonomy (GTDB): domain Bacteria; phylum Cyanobacteriota; class Vampirovibrionia; order Obscuribacterales; family Obscuribacteraceae; genus JAIEPM01. The sequence continues at coordinate 8,466 of CAZJLR010000070.1, forward strand.
GTGCGGTAGAAGTTGTAGATGAGCGCGGACTGAAGAATTTCTACCCTAATACCTATTCAGAGACCTTGACCAGAAAATAGTCGCCAACAAACTTGACAGCTGAAAGGCCTAGGTTTATTGTGGTGGAGGAACACCGCCAGCTGCCTTTGAATTATCAAACACCTCAGAAGGTGTCAAATAGTCGCCAGTTCCATTGGCTCCACCTTCAGGCATGTCTATTCCAGCTCCTCTCAAAGCATCTCTGCAAGCGTGCGCACAGTTGTTTGTTCTTATGTTATAACCTTTGTCGATCGCGGACTGTGCTCCTGCTCGTGCACCCATGGTGTCTCCCGGACCTTTCGGGAACCACGATGTCCTATCTCTAGAGTAATCCTGTTGCCACGCTGCATAAAACTCGGACAAATTCTTATAAGTTTTTCCAGAACTACTATCACCGCCAAGTGAGTTTGAAAGATAGGTCCAACCGTTAGCCTCGCTACCGACGAGAATACCGCAATGCCCGAAGCCTGGGAATCCTCTATATCTTGGCGTGACTACTATTGCTACATCTAGCCCAAGCGGATCAATGTAGCGAACTGGCGAATTGAGCCCATAACCGTAGAGGTTTAGTCCACCATTTTCAGCAATTGGGTCTCGACTAATGAACCTGCCATACATGGCTGAATAAGCTCTTGTTCTTGTTAGATTTAGTCCACTAGGCTCGTGGAAGTAATATCCGCCGTATTGGAAGTCCGCAGCGATCGTGCCCGAAATGAACGTCTTTGTGGCTTGCCCAAAAGGAGTATAAGTGTAAACCGTCTTCAGGTTTCCGCTGGCATCGATAATTTCTCTAATACTTGTGTTACCAGGGTGATCTTTGGTGAAATAATAGCTTGTGCCAGCAAGAACCTCTCCACCTTTCAAAAACTGAGAAGTTAGCGCCCCAGCATTATCACGTGACTCACATCTTTCATTTCCACACCAAACAAATTGCTTTGTATTCGTGATAGCACCTAAGCGGGTTTCAGCGATTGTTACATTCCGTCCGAGTCCGTCGAAAGTAAATGTAGAGTAGTTATTGGTTCCAGGATAAGTGAGCTTAATTAGTCGGTTTTCGACATCCCAAGCATAAGAGTTAGTGCCATCGCTCAGCATATTGCCATTTAGGTCATAGCTTAAAGTGCTGCTTGAACCGCTAGCCAAATTGACAGGCAAGGTCATTGTTGATGCCGTGCCTCCGCCGCTAACAGCCGTAATTGCTGTTGTGTTCGTCCCAGTTGCAAGCACTGTATTACCGCTAAACACAGTCGATGGGCTCTCTTTAGCGACGCTGCCAGCAACAGTCCCAAGAGTTATTGTTTCAGTAGCACCAGAGCTTTTTGCAGATGAAATTCTTGTCGCGTTTGATGACGATGAAGCTGAAATTGTCAGCACGGCACCCGACGAAGTGGCTGTAATTCCAAGCCCAGACATAACACTGTCTGCATTGATTGCATTCTTCAATCCAGTTGCTGCATTTGTAGCAGAATCTCCACTCTGAACCACATATTTCACTGGCTCTGCTTTGCTTAGTCCTTTATCGTGAGCTATTATCCAAAGTTTGTCTCCAGCAGTCATTGTGCCTGATATCGTCGCTGTCTGGCTTACATTTGCAGAAGCTGACTTGATCGGATTAACCGAGGTTCCCTGGAATTTAACTGCACCACCAGGAGATAAGCCTGTTAGCTCATTTACATTATTGAATGCTGCCTGGGTTACCCCGGCGGCATTACCCAGCGATATCGTCTCTGTCGCTCCCGCTGAAGTGCTCTGCGCATAGCTTGTGTTATTGAGCGATACTGATGTTAAATTCAACACTTGCCCAACAGATGTTGCACTTACGCCTATAGTCGAAAGGCTTGAATCTGCATTCACCGCGGCAGCAAGCCCAGCAGCAATTGCCGCTAAGTTATCTCCAGAAAGCGCGACATATGAAATTGATTTGCTGCCACCACTCAGACCTGAGTCATATACAGCTACGGTGACGGTATCGCCTGTGGTCTTCGTTCCACCAACCACCGCCGTTTGAGTTCCGTTCAGCGCATGCTGCAAGCTAATTGTTTCAGTTGCTCCGCTGCTCAAAGCTCTTCGATAAGTGGTCCTATTTGCTGAATTTGATTGCAAGGTGATTGCTGTGCCTAGCGAAGCCGCGCTCACATTTATTGCCTGCAAATTCGTGTCTGCATTTATTGCCGCAGCTAGACTCGAAGTAATACTCGCTAGAGTGTCTCCGGAAAGAACTGTGTAGGTGACAGCTTCTGTACCTCCGGACAAACCCGAGTCAAAGAAGTTAATTGTGACGGTGTCGCCTGTCGTTTTTGTCCCTGCAATTATTGCGTTGACATTATCGTTTTTGTAAGTGCCAAGAGTTATAGTTTCAGTAGCACCACTACTTTTGCTTGCGCTGTAGGTTGTAATGTTTGGCGATGTTGATTTGATGAAGATGCTGTTGCTTTTTGAAACAGCATTAACTCCAAGCGCCAGCAAGTTAGCATCTGCCGTAATTGCAGCGGCAAGCCCGGCGCTTATCGACGAAAGCGTATCTCCCGATAATACGGTATAGGTAACGCTCTCACTACCGCCGCTTAAGCCTGAGTCATTCACGGTGACTGTTATTGTGTCGCCTGTTGTTTTTGTGCCGCCGATACGAGCAGTTTGCAAACTATTCGACTGTACCGATGTTCTGTTTGAAGCGCAGTCATATGCATAATTTAGCTGTTGCAAGAAACCTGGCGTTGAGGTGCCCGCACTTAGCGCTATTGTCTCAGTGTTGCCTGGCGCTGAGGCAGAGAAAGTTGTATCACGCTGAGAAGGCGCAGTAATGGTTATCGCAGAACCACTTGCTGTAGCGGAAACGTTAATATTGCTCATTGCTGAATTTATGCTCGAAGCAAGACTTGAGGCAATCGTCGAATTTGAATTACCCGAAGCCACCGTGTAGCTAGCAGTTTCTTCACCAACAGGAGTTGTTCCTGTGAGAAGGTCATTATGCGCCGTAACTGACACAACAACACCAACAGTTGGAGTGCCGCCAATATTAGCAGTCGTAACATTGCCGGAATTCACAAGGCTAATAGTACCTGTGGCACCTGCAATGACTGGAGTAAACGTGCTTGTCGCAAGGTGCGTAAACGTGATGTTTGAACCGCTTGCAGTTGCGGTCAATGTAAGATTAGAGCCCATGACAGTATTCATGGCAGAAGCAAGCCCAGTTGCCACATCTGACAAAGAATTACCTGAAGCCACGGTGTACGAGGCAGTTTCCACTCCTCCAGAAATGATACCTACGAGCAAGGGATCATAAGCTGTAATCGATATGACGTCTCCAACAGTGGGGATGCCTTTGAAATAGGCTGTAGTTGAAGTTGTACTTGAGTCCACGAGTGAAATTGTTTCGCTTGTGCCTGCTGGTGAGCAAGTGAAGGTCGTTGGGTTTTTGATTATCTTGATTGAAGAGCCACCAGCAGACGCAGATATTCCTAGGTTGCCCATGGCAGAGTTTATGCTGGACGCTAAATTAGTGGCAACGGTAGCTGCGGTATTCCCTGAAGCTACGGTATAACTTGCAGTTTCTTGCCCCACTGGGGTCGTGCCCGTTAAAGTTGCATCATAGGCAGTTACAGAGACTACATCACCAGTTCTGGGAGTTCCTGTAATGCTAGCAGAATAAGAGTTGTCTGAGTTTGGACTGACGCTGATTGCGGCTCCATTGCCCGTGCGAGAAGTCGAAAAGCTAGTTGCATTATTTGGGGAAGTGTTGATGCTTACCACCGAGCCTGCAGCTGACGCCGATACACCAATGTTGTTCATTGAGCTATTTATGCTTGATGCCAGGTTGGATGCCATTACAGCCGCTGTATCACCCGAATTGACTGAGCAAGTAGCAGTTTCCTGCCCAACAGGTGTGGTGCTGCTCAAAGAAGCATCGTATGCCGTAATTGAAAGGGTTTCACTGGCACTTGCTGTGCCGCTGATGTAGACATCGAAGGAGGTTCCCGAGTCAGAGTTGGCTGAAACGAGTTGCCCCGCAAGATCATACTCCAGGCCAAGGTGAGTGTTCTTGCTGTTTTGCTGTTGCTGCCATTGAGTGATCTCGCCGGCTGCGTTGTAGGCATAATTAAATTGCGAGAGCATCGCAGAGCTTGGGTCAAGATTAAGAATTTGCTGCAAGCGCTGCTCCCCGATATTCGGCAAATAGCTGAACTTGGTTGTTTGTCCATTTGGATAGTTAATCGAAGAAAGACGAGAATTGCCACGCGAAAGCCCTGTGATTGTTATGGCTCCTTGTGTTGATGTCGAAAAAATTGATCCAAGTGGTGCTGTTATCGAAATTACCGCACCAGTAGAGCTAGCACTGACGCTAGGAAGCGATAGTCCGTTTACTGCTGATGCTAATGAACTAGCAATAGTCGTCAAGGTATCGCCACCACTTGTAACATACGAAGCTGTGTGCCCGTTGATTGTTATTGTCTCTGTACGCGAACCCGATGGCGTGCCGCCAATTGTAAAAGGCGGAACAGAATCATCAACATAGTTATAACCCCATGTGCCGAGCGCATTGGTTTCCGATGTCACCCGGCTCATAGCGTCGTAAGTCCATGAATCGGAATTACTACTGCCGTTGATTGAGCGGTTTGTGGTGCGACCCAAAGCATCGTAGCTATAGGTAATATCTGAATTTGCAATAACGTTGTTTTTTACGGACGCTAACCTGTTACCTCCAGGAACGGATACAAATGCCTGCCCTGACTCCGTTGGTCCTCCAGTTTGAGTTATTGTTGCAGTCGCCATAGCACTTGCTTGTTGCGAATAGGTCGTGTTATTTACTGATGTTGACGTTATTGTCAAAGCACTCCCACTGCTAGTTGCTGTGATACCATGACTAGTGAGGTTGGTGTTGACTTGCGTGGCAAGATCGGTTGCAACAGCAGCTAGCGTATTAATCGAGCCAAATACGGTCGTGTTAAAAGTTATCGAGCCTCCACTCAAGCCTTGGTCGTAGACAGTAATAAAATATTTGTCGAAGGTTGTAGCTGTTCCGCTGAGTGTCTCAGTAACCTGTCCATTCGTGCTAATACCAGTGATTACCGTTCCTGTACCAACAGCAGTGATTACCGCACCGGAACTTGTTGCACTGACCCCGGCTGCAGATAGCGTACTATCCGCATTTAATGCGGACGTCACATTTGTTGCAAGTTTCGTGAGGGTGTTGTCTGTTGTTCCTGACTGCACCTGATATTGCACATTGTGCTTTCCGCCGGACAAAGCCGCATTTCGAATGGTAACATTAACGTAGTCACCAGGCGTTGTTGTGCCGCTGAGAACAAGCTCGTTGAATTGATTGTACTCGTAAGTATAGGTGCCCCAACCATTAGCTACGGTTGACATTCTGGGAAAAATTGAATCGTATGAGTAGTTAACAGTCGAAGTTGCATTTACTGCGCTGGAATAGCTTACTTGGGAAAGAGAGTCATCCAGATTGTAAGCATAGGTAGTCACTTGCCCAAGGGCGTCTGTTCTTGTGGCGAGTCGCCCGTTTGCATCGTAAGTGTAGTTGACCTCAGTACCGTCCGGAAACGTTTTGGTAAGGACACGACCTTCAAGATCGTGGTCCCAAGTTGTGGTGTTACCGGCGGGGTCAATCAATGCACGCATAGCTCCGCATAAACACCAGCAATATTGTGTCTTTCGGCCTAGCGGATCGATTTCGTAGCTCAACTGTTTCATTGAATCATATGATCGAGTTGTCCAGCGCCCAATACGATCTTTCATTTGGACAGCATCAAGGCGATTGTATACTGTTTGCTCTGTACTACCGTCAGGATAGGTTGTCTGGGTCACACGGTTCAAATCGTCGTAGCTATAATAAATCGTATATCCTTCTGCGTCCGTTACTGAATACAAGCGCCCATATCCATCATACGAAAAAGTGGTGATATCACTGCTGCCTGGAAGTGGTCCATCAATTTGAGTTAGGTAACCGTTAGAATCGTAGCTCATCGTGGTGACGTCACCAAGCGCGTCTGTTAATGTGGTGAGCTCGCCAAAGGAATTATAAGCGTAATCAGTTTCATTCCCGGAAGAATCAATGTAAGTGAGCGGATTGTGCTTGCTATCGTATGTCCATTTTCCAAGGAGTGAATTATCAATTCCTTGGGATTCGCTCTTCTGCAAGAGATCAATTTGATTGCTGTCATAAAGATAGGAAAACTTCCGGCCAAGGGGATCTACTGCGCTTGTGACATTTCCAATTGAATTGTAAGTGTATGATGATGTTTGAGTGCCACCACTGGTAGAAACAGAAACGCTTGTCGGATTATTGATGCTTTCCACTCCCGGATTTAATGATTCCCAGCTTCCGTGACCTGTAGTGGTGAATGTAAACTGATTTGTATAGCCATTCGTAGTTTCGTTGTCTAGAGGCAGCTTGTTCGTGTATGGAATGGGACTCAACGCTACGCCCGTGTCCGTCTCAAGGAGCCACAAGGTGGTTACAGCGTGCGAGTAATCTTGCAACATTGCATCAGTCGGATACATTGCAGTCGCATGCCTATCCCAAAAATAGGTTCTACCAACTTCTCCTGTAAACTTCTCAAGTACAGAACTACTGCCGTCCGGGAACGTAAAACGAAGTCCAGTTGGCCCATACGCTAGCCCTTCAGAATAATGAGGATAGTAATGAGCTATCGATGTTGTACCGTAAGGCGTAGTGAGTTGGGTTATGAATGAGGCAAAAGACGTATCAGTTTCATAGGCGAAGCTTGATGTTAAGCCAATCACATCAGTGATCGACATTAGAAAAGAGGTCGTGGCAGAGTCATACAAAAAAGAACATGAGCGACCGAAAGGATCTGTCACTTGAGAAATTTTGTAAAAACCAGGATCTCCTATGGTGTTTGAAAGATATGAAAGAGTCGTTATTTGACCAATTGCGTCAGTAATCGTTATTAAACGAAAGTCTGAATCATATTGAATTAGTGCAGAGTTACCCCGAGGATCAATTATTTCGGTCATGAATATTCGACCAGAACCGTCAGGCTGACTGAAGACTTCGATGGTGCCGTCAGTTCTTTGACGGTGATAGGTTCCGCTGCCTACATTAGTTATTGTTGCTTTCGATAAGATGCTCGGATAATACGGATAAGCAAAATACTCAGAGCCTCCGCCACTCAATCTGACTGTTACGTTAGAAGAGGTGTCGACAGTCAAATACGAGATCCAATTGAAGTTCCAGTCCTGCCCTAAATTAGCAAATGAAAACGTACTGGGTTGATCTGATTCCAAATAATTGTAATTCAGTCCAATATTTACGGCTGGGCCAATCGGAGGTGTATAAACAAGTGGTGTGTCTGTAATGTTTGGGACAGCTTGCATAGCGAAGGCCGAAACCGCAGCCATGCCTGGCTTCCCTTTCCCACCGTTACCGGGAGCAGACCCGGCGGCAGCGGCAGGCCCTGCCTCAGTGGTACCGTTGTCTCCGTTGGCTCCATCAGCACCATTGTCGCAACAACCATTGCAACCGCCGCCCCCTGACCCAGAACCACTACCAGAACTTCCCGTACCACCGTTGCCATTGCCTGCTGCGGGTGGAATTTTTCCAGTGCCTGATCCTTTACCTTGGACAGTATCATAAATTACGCCTTTGCCCCAAATTTTTCGGGTTTCTTCTTGTGCCACCGCTCTCCAGCCCTTAGGCAAGGAACCTCTAGCCACAAGATAATAGCCGTCAGCCTCGGTGTCCAGCACATCTTCTGAAACAACAGTCGTACCGTTAGTTCCAAAAGTTGGGTCTTTTAGCCTATAGTTTCCATTTCCTTCGGCTGAAACCACAGCGGCGAAGTGGTCCATCTTCCAATGCATTACTGATGGCACTATTACTGGTGCACCCGGACTTCTTTTGGCTACTTGGTAGTTTAGCCCAACCTTCTCAGACAGCTGAACGAGCTGCTCACAATTTGTACCACTAGACGAAGACAGCAATTTGTCGACCTCGGCATTGTGCGCCTTTGATTTCAGACCGAGAATGCTGTTTATAGCTTGAGGTCCGCATCGAAACGCTTGTTCTGGTCTGCGTTGCATGCAACCTAAGGCTTCGCGTACCCCAGTTATCTTTTGGTCAATTGAGCCTTGCAACTTTCTCGTGCCGGCTTCCTTCAGAAGCGCGCTGACTTCCGATTGGTGACCAACTCGCGCATGCACAAGCAGCAACTCGGCAAGTGCAGCATTTGCAACTTGCTCTCCTTTGTTATCCTTCTTGCTTGCCTCCCAAGCAGCTTTCCAATACTTCAGCGCTTTGCTAAGATACCCATGCTCGAACAGCAAAGATGCAACGCTAGACTCTAACGATGGCGTCCACCTCGAACCTGGGTTAGATTCAATGAATTTTCTCAACGAATCGGTTTTGCCGGAGCTTTTATATTCCAAAAGTGCCTTCGCCAAGTCTTGATTCTCATTAGCTTGCTTAGCCCCCGACAGCGGAATTAACGGTTCGATAAAAACACGCGCGCTGGTCAATTCCAGATCACTTGGATCTTTTGAGAAAGACAGCTTCACCTCAATGCGCTTGAGTTTATGAGGTCCTTTCTTCACAGGATGCTTAGGCATTGCAGGCGCTGGCACTATAGAACTGTTCGAATCTCCTGCATCAGCTGCGAGAGATGGTGCAGTCTGCACTAGAAGCTGAACTGCCATCAATACAACTATAACTTTTCTTGTAAATGATCTGACGAAATGCGCCTTCATGATTGTAGCCCTTCTGTGATAATTATTGCGGTATTGAAATTGTCGGTAATTGAAGTTTAAAATCCGGAGCTGTCATGTCCGAACCCGATGGAGCCGGCCATTGAGTAGAATCAAGCGTGTAGGTGCGAGAGTTTACTGCACTAGATACTCCAGCGCGCACAGCAATTGCTTTAAGTGTTTGCGTGTAATTAATGCGAACTGGTGCAAAATAAGGATTTTTCGTGGTATCGGGGGTAGTGCCATCGAGGGTATAGAAAATGTTGCATTCGCTAGGAGCCGTTATCGAGACGTCAAACGGCTGCTGGTAGATGCCAGTGTCCATACCTATCACCGGCTCATCGGGTGTAATTGACAGTAACTGATACTTGGTCAACAAGTAACTTTCAGCATTAGCTAATTCGTCGTGCGTTAGCTTGCGATTGTAAATGAGGACTTCGGCAATTCCACCTTTGAAAAAATTAGCACTGCCATCAAATTGTGCTCCTACAGTGTTTTGACTGCGTGTTATAGCCCTTGCTGTGGTCAAACCTCCAGTAGCAACGGGAGTGGCATTCACGATCAAGAAGCCGTTGCCGTTTCCATCTTGCGTGCCTTCCAACAACTGGAATTTGCCCAGCGTCATGGCACCAGTCGCACTCAAGGTACTACCCGTGGTGCTGTTATAAATTGTGAGCGAAGGTGTTGAGCTCGAACTGCTGAGGACGATGTTATCGCTTGTGCTTCCATTGCTTAATTCGAGTAACGTACCAGAGCTAGTATTGCTTGGTTTAGTTACAACCAATGCTGTGGCTCCTGCCGTAAAGTCAGAGAATCCAGAAGGCAGCTGAAAGTATTGATTTAAGCCATTGAAATGAATTGCGGCGTGTCCATTTAATTCGCATGGTGCTAACGTTGGCTGGTTAGCTGAAATGCTTTGGGCTGCATCCTGCCTAGAGCCTGACATGTCAATCCATTGGGAAACTTTTGCCCCATATGAAGGAAAAACTCCATAGTCACTTTTGAGCCAAAGCACAAGTCCATCTCGTGCAACCGATGTTCCAGTTTGATCTATTTGGATATATGCCGGTTGTGACACCGCGCTGTTGCCGAAGCTTCTTGTGGCGATTGCTTTTACAGTACAATCACCGGTAACATTAAAGGGACCTGTGTACGCTGTTGACGAACCAGTGGGCGTAGTTCCGTCAAGTGTGTATTTGATTGCGGCATTGTGATCGGGTGTTGTTATTGTAATTGGTTCCATTAGTGGAGCAGGCAAAGCTGCCGGTCCACCTGGATGAGGAAAAACCGCTGATGATGGAGATATAGTTGGCGCAGGACCAACAATATTGTATCGATTGATGAGGTAATCCTCCATATGAGCCCTATCTGCTGCACTTAGCGGGTCGCGAAAAACAAATATTTCGGCGATTTGTCCCTGAAAGTACAAAGTGTTCAGGTAGTCAGTCCCTATAAAATTATTTGACCTCGTTGTATTCGTTAATGGGTTCAATACACCTTGCGCGCCTTGTGTTCCATTAGTTCTGATACTGCTATTTCCGTACGCATCATCAAAAGCTTCTAGAATTTGGAATTGATTTAGAGTGATACCATTTGATGAAGTCAAAGATGATGGTGTGGTGCCAGATTCAATGAACAATTCCAATCCGTTAGTTGTTGGCTGCGAAAGGTAGAACCTGTCTCCAGAGGAACCATTTCCAATTTCAATGAGTCTTGCGTTTGTTGCAGCCGCAGTAGGCTTGGTTACAATAAAGGCGCTGAGCAGATTCAGATTGGCCAGTCCTCCGGTTAGCTGCAAGAAGCTCGAAGTTCCATCAAATGTAAGTGCAGGCAATCCATTGACTGCGCTGCTGGAAAACGTCGGTTGCGCTGCGCTGTTTGCCTGGGAGGCGTCATTTCCTACTCCCGACATGTCCAGCCACGAAGATACATTTGAGCCACTAAGGGTGACACCATTGTCAGACTTCAACCACAATAATAAGTGCGCTGTCGGAATGTTTACTGTGTCTGGGTCAAATTGCAATGTCACTGAAGTAACAGTCGAAGAATTCGGGCTAGAATACTCAATCGCTTTGACAGTAACGAATCCCGAACCGCCTGTCGGTGGGGGGATCGGGACCGTGCTGTTAGCGGCACAAGAATTAGGACTCGATGTTGTTGGAGTGCTACCGTCTGTCGTGTAGTATATTGTGGTGCCTGTATCACCATTCATTGTCATCGGACAGAAGATGGCGAAACATCCCCTATCTGGAGACAGTGTTGGTGGATTTGGAGTCGCCCAGGCGGGTGCTACCGCTAAATTTATCAGCAGCAAGATTGACAATAAAAACAATTTGATTGGCAGTAAACATTGTTCCGCATTACTCGAGGTAAGCCGGAGACAATGCCCCCACACAACTGTGGATTCTTCGTTTCGTTTTTGCGCCTGTTCATGTTTTGCAAAAGCACGATTGATAAAATCGGATAGACCACGCATTGCAGAAATTGCAAACTGGTCTAAATGATTGCACTCAGCGGCGTCAAGCGACCTTTCCAGACCTTGCGATGTATGAGGATTTGGCATTTTTGTAATACCTATAGAACAAGATTTCATTTCATTTCATCCTTGAATAGATCCCAGTAAACTCGCGTCTTGGCGTCGCTGAGTTTTGTGCAATCTCAACGTTTATTCTTCCGTCCAAATAATTTCCAACTTCACTTTCATTCCGCTAGGCAAGCTAACGCCACCGAAATTTAGGCAAAGTACTTCCTGATCGCCCGAATTGTTTCTTAAGGTTATCGGTTGAACAGATTCATCCGCGACAAATAAGTCGTAAAACGGTGGCACATAGAAAGAGCTGGCACCTAATAACGGTGTAACAACGGTTGCTACAGTTACGTTGCCTGACGTGCCCGTGTTTGAAGGATTTGCTGTGTAAAGAGTTACCGCAGCCGTTACAGCAGCGTTACCAGAGTCGAGTGAAACCGCAGTAGGTGCAGTCGTAGTGGTACCGCCAGTGTTAGCTTTGCTGCGCTTAATTAGATACCACTCGTTGGTTGATTCGGCAGAATTTGTGTATGTAAACAAGCGTACACGGCGAACCTTGCACACTTTTGTGCTGGACCCGGCAAATTGAATCATATCTTGAGGGCTTGAGGCTGGGGTTAGAATGGTGTTACACACTATAAATGTGGCTGGTGGAGCGGACAGGGCGACTGAAAGCGCTCCAGCTGCTGAAACACTTGCTTTGTTTGTTCCGCCTGAGTCCAGAATTTGGTTGGCCCATGTGCCCGACTGCGTTACAGCACCTTGCCCAGTAGTGCCTGCATCCACCCTCAATGCACCGGCAGTAGTGAGAGATAAAGGCATTACTTGCCCAGTTGTATACGTAGGTGCACTTGTAGCTACCGCACCTTGTACCATTGGCCCGTGTTGCCCAGTAGACGATGCAGCTTGCGCTGTTGCGTCCGCAACTGAAATTGCGCCACCAGACGAGATACTAACTTTGTTTGTTCCGCCGGAATCGAGCAACTGAACAGCGGTTCCAGAAGCTAAGGCAACTTGACCTGACGAGTCGCTGGCAATTGTTACACGTTGGACACCCGTACCAGATATACCGTTGCCCATAGAAGGAGCAACACCATTTATTTGCGCCGTGTTTGCTTGTAACTTCGAGGAGGATACAGTTCCGGCGATAGTTGCCAGGTTTCCTCCGGATTCCAGAGCCAGCAGAGAAGTGTTTAAATTTGTACCAGCATTTGCCGTGACCGTGCCACCTAAATTGCCACCACCACCGCCACCACCGACAACAGAAAGAAAGCCCTTCACTGTAATGGTTCCAGCCGAATATGCTGAAATTCTCGCCCTCAGATTGTTATATCCAGAAATATTGAACACCCAGTCGCCTACTGATGTTGTGCTAGTTGCAGCCGTGGATGTTCCTACTTGGGTTCCAAGAATCGACACCCACGTAGTTCCATCTACAGACGCTTCAAAATTAATGGTTGTACCACCACTCATTGCTACGGATGCAGTGATGTTTAGAATCGCAGTAGCATAACCTGTTGAGGTCAGCGAAGTGCCATTTCCGTTAGCTGTCGCAGCGTTCTGCATCGTCACACCCGAAGGCATAATTGAAGCCGTTTGCGCTATCTGCCCTGTCGAGTCATTCGCAATCGTCACTCGTTGTACTCCGGTGCCTGAGGCTCCGTTGCCCATAGATGGGGCAACTCCGTTAATCAACGCAGTATTTACTTGCAATTTCGACGATGACACGGCTCCAGCAAGTGTCGCTAGATTGCCCCCAGACTCAAGTGCCAGCGCTGAAGTATTCAAATTGCTGCCTGCATTCACCGTGATGGTACCGGATACCGGTTGAGTCACAGCGGAGCCGTCCACCTTTAGCGCCGTCATTGAGCTAATACCTTGAACAGTTACCACATCCGTAGAAGCTGAGCCTGCTGTTCCCAACGCTGGTTGTTTTGCTGCTGTGGCCGCTCCAGATGGCAATGGCAAACTAGCTGCGGAAACTGGTTGTGTAACACCAGAACCATCTACCTTGAGTGCAGTCATTGAGCTGATGCCTTGCACTGTTATAACGTCAGTTGCTGCACTACCTGCGGTGCCCAACGCTGGTTGCTTGGCGGCGGTTGCTGCACCTGAAGGTAGAGGCAAGCTTGCTGCAGATATTGGCTGCGTAACACCAGACCCATCAACTTTCAAGGCGGTCATTGACGCTATACCTTGCACTGTGATCACATCACTAGACGCTGAACCAGCTGTTCCCAATGTCGGTTGTTTAGCCGCCGTTGAAGCCCCCGAGGGCAGAGGCAATGAAGCAGCTGAAACTGGCTGGGTTGTGGCTGAACCGTCAACTTTCAGCGCCCCTCCGGCTGAAATGCTGGCTTTGTTCGTACCGCCAGAATCCAGTAGCTCCACCGCTCCATTGCCACTGCCTGCTCCCGCAACCACGGAAGCATATCCTTTAACTGTAATTGTCCCCGCTGAATAAGCTGATATGCGTGCTCGCAAATAGTTATATCCCGCGATGTTAAATGTCCAATCACCTGTCGAACTTGTAATCGTATTCGTGTTTGTTGTTCCAACTTGCGTTCCGATGATCGGTACAAAAGTAGTACCATCCGACGAAGCTTCGAAATTGATTGTTGTGCCACCACTCATTGCAACACTTGCTGTAATACTTAACAGCGCTGTCGCAAAACCTGTGACCGAAAGATTCGTTCCATTTCCATTTGCAGTACTTGCATTCTGCATCACTGTTGCAGCTGGTACGATACTTGCTGTTTGAGCTATTTCACCATATGAAGACATGTTCTTAATTCCTTATGTTTCGTCCCAGCCGCCTGGTACTGCTATTAACTCCAAAACGCCATTGGCACCCGTCAGACTCAAGCTCTGATCACTGGTGCCAATGGCGTGATTTATGGTATCGCTGCCATTAAATGCAAACGTACTTGTCCCTCCTGTTACCTTGAACTTATAAATACTTCCGTCCCCTGGACTTGCCGGCAACGTGATCGTTGCTGTTGCTGACACCCTGTAAAATGAACCCGGACCATCGCTGGCTGTGAAACTGGCACTCTTTGAGTACAATGTGAATTTAGTGAGCGCTGTTACGATAAGCTCGCCTGGCGTGCTGGTTGAAACTGTGATATTTGGACCTGCCACCAGCTGCACAGATGCCGGAACATTCGCTGTTTCGTCTGTCGCCGTGACCGGTGTCACTGGTATCGATGAACTACACTGAGCATTGCCTATTCCATTCGAGCCAACACTTAGGGCTATCGCAAGCACCCAGCAGCACAGCCACACCTTAACGTGGCTGCGCTGACCGGACTTGGGTGGCGTTATCGGGTGAGTAAAACTTATTCGTAAAAATGACCAGCATGATCGCTGGATAATTGATGACAATATTTTGGCATTAGTGAACATGACCTGGAGCCTCTGATTTTGTGAATTAGTATTCTTAGCCAATGCATAGATCGCCCTTGCATTGAATGCTCAACTGTTTCTTGTTTTCTTGCATGAGGCGTCCACGTCCCTCAAGTCCTTGAGGCCAATCGTGGTGCCACTGTGGCTATTTGCGCCGAGTTCCCTCGACTACTCTTTTTTGTTGTCTTTTCTTTCTTGGATTTCGCTTTCTATTTCTCTTTGCGAAATCACAAGTCCTCTTATTTATAGTGATGTCGAAAAATCATGTTTAGCAACAGCATTCTGATTAAATCTCAAAATCTTTTTTCTACTTCCTCTGTTGCGAGGTTAGTCTTCACGTCGGTCGCGTGTTCGCATTACAAAAACACCAACGCAAACTAGTTTGTAGCGGAATTCCATTACTTGCTGCATCAATGAAAATGCTTCAATTGTTTTTTGATTTTCAAATTGCAAATATAGTTGCCGACAAACTTTCAAAAGAGACTAACCGTAAGCCGCATTATTTGCATTAGATTTGAATATCCGCTCGAGCATGTAAACGAGACCAGTTTTCTTATCCATGTAGGACAACTCGTGTAGGCGGACTTCTTGTTCATCGCAACGCAACCTCTTCTTATTTCGGCGATGCTTTCGTTTTGAAATTGACGCAATACCTACCAACACTAATTCTACTCTGAGTATTGAGTAGCTTATGCCGTTGCCATTTGTAGTACCCGCACTCTGCGTGACAGGGGGAGAAGATCTGCGAGGCTCTCATATAGACTCAAACATTTCACCGTATGAAGACATGATCTCAACTCCTTATATTTCTTATGGTGCCGCTTTCTCTTATTGCGCTCGCCTTGTTGGTTGGAAAATCACAAGCTCTCTTAATTACAGTGATGTCGAAAAACTCGTTTTGTCAGTAGCGTTTTGCAAAGTCTTAGATTAATTCGGCAAGGAATGGTGTGATCTCACTTATCAACGATTCTGAAAATTCGAAAACGGTTTTCAGTGTTTTTGAGCCAGTTCAAGCCAGCATCTGTTAGTACAAGCACCCTTTCAGAAGATGACTCACGCAAGAGTCCGCTCAACAAAAGATGCTGCAATGCCCAATGAGCCCAATCCGCCGCCGAGGCTAAATATGTTCCGGTACTCGAATTTTGTCTTAATTCAGGCGCATAGTTATTGTTTATAGCTTGGACGACATTATTCAGAAGAGCAATCACGCCAAAACGACATTGATGACGCTTCAACTCAACTAAAATCAAGTAGTAGATCTGGTGTCTTAGTGATTCGGGAATCCGACTTGGCAAGACTTCAAACCAAACGTAATCATTGTACTCTCTATCGGTTTCTTGACTGCTTCCTGAGCGAACGTTGTCGAATAGTAAACGGAGCGAATCGATAATCTTAGGCACCTCCTCATTTTTTTCTGTGAGTTTGGCAAGGTCTGTGAGCTTTTGGATTGCATGTTTGTAAGTTGCCTCGGCTCGTTGCCTGGAAATTCCAAACAACTTTCCAATCTCAGAGAAAGTTATTTTGCTCTCGCTATAAAAGCCCGTTCGAAGACACAAAATTGCTTTTTCACGCGAACTGAGTTTGTTTAGAGTATGTTGCAGAAATTCTAGGCTGTCTTTTTCTTCCAGCAAAAAGTCTGGCTGATGTTCGGGTTTGCATGGAACCGAGCAAATAACGATATCCTCTTCATCGTCAGCAGTTATGCCGTCAATGCTTCTTACATCAGCTTGCATTTCATAGATTTGAGCTTTTCTCACGCGGCTAATCTTAAAGCCAGTGGAAGCCGCTATTTCTGCATCTGTTGGATCACGGCTAAGCTCAATAGCTAAGCTTGATGACACGCTGGCTATCTTTTCTTGAATTTGGTGCCAATGTCTCGTGGTTCTAATGAATTTAGAGCAATCATAGATGTATGCCAATACTGAATTGCGTATACAGCCTTCGGCGTATGGCGCCAAGCGCCTTCCCTTCGCAAAGTCAAAGCATCGAATCGCGTTCAACAACCCCAAAGTTCCCTGCTGAACAAGATCTTGCCATTCAGCCCCATCGCTATCGCTCAAGAAGTGCTTAACACACTGTCTTACAAGATTTTCGTACTGCTTCAGCAACTTTATTGTTGCGACCTTATCGCCAATTCTGGCAAGTTCCAAGAGTCGCTGTTCTTCCATGTACTCAAGAGGCTTTGGCGTGCGCGTTGTTAGCCGTTTTTCGATTTTTCTTACGTAAGCTGATTCGTCTTCGCTGTAAGAAAAAGTCGAGCAACCCAATTGGTCATACTCGCTTTCCCAGCCTACGTCCAATAATTCAGGTGACTGGGCCTTATCAAATCGTCGTTTTTCCCTGTGCCTGTAGTGCTTATTCATCACTGATTCGCACCTCTGCATTAAATTCAAAGGCGATGGACGCTTCGATTTCTTGAGTTTCAAATAGTAGAGAAAATATAAGCAGCACAATTACCGCCTCTGCTCTCACGGAGCTAGGCTTAAAGAAGGAATAAGATAATTTCGAACGAACACACTTTAGGGCTGCTTGCGTTAAATGACTTTCGCTGCAACTCTACGCAAGGAGCAGTTTACCTGAGAGCTGGTTTATCCCAGCGCTGGAAAGCCGCGGTGGCTTTCCAGACGTAGGATTTGCTTCGGTGGAAGAAAAGCGTGCTGTGAGTTCCATTTTGGAGCGGTAGGTTGTGAGATGCATACTCCGATGTGGGCTGTACTCTTTTGCAACTACTACTCCTTTCTCTTTGATTATTGCATTTTCTAAAAGGGATGTCAACAAGGCAAATCTCTCAAGAACGGCTTCCTGAGCCGCTGCGCGGGCACGGAGTATCACGCCGTGACACCGTCAATGGTGCTTCACATCACCATTTTCAAAATGGTCTCTTAATCAAAACTGCACTAAAAGCAGAGTTTTGATGTTTGCTGTATTCTTACCTTCGAATTCCATAGGCAGGTTTCCTTTGACGGCAAACTAATGGGTAAAGCACTCCTAGTGCACGCTTTACAGGTCACACATCTCACTAAGCCGAGCCTATATCACCTCCATTTTCTATTGCTGTAAAATCCGCAAGACTATAGCTTGCCGAACTTCTGCACTTCGGATTAGGTGACTGCAACAGCGTTGCACCCGGCAGTAGCGACAGCAAATAAAGATACGAAAGCATTTCATGCTGACAAGGAATCGTACAGCTGAGCAAGATTCTAAGCGAAACTCCACTAGAAATTGGATTGAGCTCTAATAGCTTATCTACATGCTTGTACATTGGTGCCGGCGGCAAGTAGGGTACTATATCGCAACGATTAGCGATTCTTACGGTCGAAGGCACCATACGGTCATAAAGATCTGCGAAGACACGGTCTCCGGTACGTGGGCTTGCAAACGTAATCACAGAGATTAGCCCTGCCAGACAGGAATTTGCCGAAATATCCAGAGCCAACAAAGTTGCTAGCGCACCGCCCATGCTGTGCCCGCAGATTGTAATCGAACTGATTGGCTTGCGCCAGTTGTTCAAAGTAGCTAGAACGCTTTGCCTATATGAATTCACGTGCAAGGATCTGTACAAAGCAGCAAATCCATCTTCTGTGTATCCGGCACCTTCTGTGATGTAGCATTTCTCTTGCAAGAACGCCACATCATGCAGCCACTCCCAAACTCGCTCACTACCACGCATTGCTACGACAATATCGTTTTGGGAGGTGCTCAGAATCAAGCCGATGGGAACAGAAACGTATAGCGGTCCTTTCACAGTCAAAGCCAGTTCATTTCCGCAAATTACACTTTCAATGGTGTAGCCAACGCCGAAAGGATCGAAAGCGGCATCTAAGATACTGCCAACCTTAGGCAAGTTGTCATTGCTAATCCCTGATGCTAAAACGTAGGCAGCTTGGACAAGTAGTCCGAATTGAATTGCGCGATTTGGGTCCATATACTTTTCCTCCATAAACCAAGCCCCTCAACCGGCTTCATTTCTTTCAGCTAAGGTTGCTGTACAGGGTTTACTTTTGACCCTATTTACGCAGGTACTGCATTTGCTGTTCAAGTTCGGTCAATGTAATTCCGGCCGGTGTCAGCCCTGTTGCTTCGATCCAAGACTGGTCTACCAGAAGATAAATTTCGTCGACCACGTTAACGACAAAGGACCAGGTCATTTTGTAGCGCTTGCCCCACGAAATGACCACAGCGCCCTCGCTGTCATAACCGGCCAGCACCACTGCATGTCCCTGGTCGGTGATCGTTGCACGGGGATCGTAATCCCACACTTCACTATCTTGCGAAAAATTCGAGGGAATCGGAAAACCAATGTAGGCTACACCAGATTCGAAAATCGTTCGTTTGACGTGATCGATATTAGTGTTATCAACCTCTACGAAACCTAGAATCTTCTGTCGGTTTTGACCGTGCGGTCCAATTGGCGCACCAGTATTTAGCAGGAATGTCAATACGTCCTGTTCAATGCCACCTCGGTCAGTCCACGGCAAAAATGGAATATATCCACAAGCTTCCTCGTACAGCTTTTGAACATTGTGATCTGGCTCGGTAATTTCAGTGCCCTGCGCGACACATGTCCATACTTGTCGTGCGTGATAATAGGCTGCGCAAGTACAGTCGCCTAATCTATCATTTAGCATCATTCCCAGGTCAGCGGGCATCTTGGCTGTATAATCGATACTATCTGGAATTGGCGGCAGTACCTGGTCTTTCAAGCGCGCTCTTAGATGCGGTACATTCGGATTATGTGAGCGCTGCTTGCGCCCATACTTAAATTCTTTCATTTGTTTATCCTCTTTGGATTTAGAAATTGTAGTGATCTGCTCTTTGAACTTTGACTTAGACAAAACCACATGCGGTGGCTACCGTAACGAATCACTGTTCGTTCGGAAAATTGCCTATTGAATGGACTCGCCGCTATATTTTGGTCTGTGCCAAACTACTTTGTGGAACACCGGCTCTCATGGTTGCCGATGTTCCTGCTTAGCTTAAAGACGTTAATACAGTGAATTACTTATAAATTCATGCGCTACGAAGTACTCGCATGGAAGGAAAATTATCTGCGCTTGAATTAAAGCGCTAAGTCTTGCTTCTATGCCAGTGAAATCGCGGTCACAACTGGCTTACCCTTCTTCTGTGTCGTCTTCGTTGTTTCAATCATCGATTCTTGTTTTCCCTTTTTTGTTATTTGTGAATTGCTTTCAATCAATCACAAGTGGCTTGGTTGCTCTGGTTTTGCGAATGCGTTTTTTCCATTTGCAATACAGCTTTAAACTTTATACCACAAGGAAGGTAAACAAGTAACAGGGAAAAGCCCTGATTTATAGCCATTTTTCGCAAGTTATTCAAGAAAACATTTTTTGTATTTTTGCGATCTTTTTTTGACACGCATATGCTATCACTAGAAATATAACTACTTACAACCCTGTCGATAAGAGGTAGGGAGGAGCTATGCAAAACAACATTTCTATTTCACCGGCAGGAATTGCATTGCTAAAATGCTATGAATCGCTTGGTCCGCACATAGTCGACAACCGCGCTTATCCTTACACAGACGCCGTTGGCAAGATCACTGTTGGCTATGGACACTTGATTCAAGCTGGTGAAGATTTCTCCGCTGGGCTTTCAATTCCAAATGAGGTTGACGATCTTCTTTTGCGCGATCTTGAAATATACATTGATTTTGTCAAAGACGATTTGATTTCTATTGCTAAACAAAGCCTGTCTCAAAACGAAATAGATGCACTTATTTTGCTTTGTTTCAATTGCGGAGAAACTTCCCTTCTGCAAAGCATCAAAAGCAACATTATTCAAAACGATATTCTTGGAGTCGGTTTGGTTTTCCCACGATACTGCAAAGGGAATTTCAAAGGCAAACTCCCGCCAGGTCCAATAAGTGGGCTCACTTTTCGCCGCTACTCAGAATTGCTTCTCTTCGCTACAGGCGAAGTCTGTCGTATCAATAGCTATCAGGAACTCTTTCAGTACGCGCTGCCAGAAATAAGAAGTGCTTACGCAAAAAAGAATCGCATCTGCCAGCTGCCCTACCCCGAGAATTTGCCAGACAGGCAGTTGGACCTCAAGCCACAGGAGTAGCCATTAATGATTTTGACTTTTCAGCAAAAATCTATTTATTTTCACAATGAATTTGAAACGATATATAAGGAAGGGAGACCATGGAAAATGACAAACCAAATGAAAACTATAATGCTGATGCCGCCATGAACCTAGAATTCTACGTAGATTTAATTCGGCGATCTCCCGAAGTTTTCACTTATTGGCGAACTTGTGCAGCTTGTCACACATGGTTCGAAACGCTACTCACAATAGATCACGACGAAGCTTATGGAATCTATTTTTGCAGTACGAACTGTAAACAGGCTTACGAAGAAGCCCTCTGGTTACTTAGCTTGGAAGGCCACAGTGATGAATGCATCATCAATGCTTTAAATCATGCCGCAGGTGTGCCAAAGGAATTCATTATCCACGTTTTGAAGAAATTCAGGCAAGAATAGGCGCGAAAGTTTCTGAAATCAAGATGCAACGTCTACACACTTTTTTCTCGCAAGCAAAATGGGCATAGAGCCCCATTTCGCTTCCAGTATGTAACCATTGCACTAACTGTTCTTTGCCAAACGTGCTTTCCTGATTTTGGACAAATCCACCAAACAAGTTTAGAACTTCCTTTGCTGATCTGAGATGGAAATAATGGCCTGTTCCGCTTGAAATTCCAATAGGTCAGCAGCTTAGGATAATTGCTCGCAAATGAATTGTCGTCAGAGACTCTTCTACTTTTACAGTAAGGACAGCCTGAGTGTCCTTTGCGCACGGAAGAAGCTACCGATTTTACTGGCGCTTGAAATTCATGCGTAGCCGAGGTTGAACAAAGCCACCAGACTATTTTCTGACTTGATGCTGTAACAGCGGAAGGCTTGAGAGGCAGGTTCAACTTTGGATGCCACATCTTAGCTGCGTCAGGATTCTTAGCCAATAGGCTGTTGTCCGGTCCAACCTTGTGTCCACAGCAATATGGACAACCATTAGTGCCCTCCTTTCTTGACCAAACAACTGCACAGACCTGGGCTTGCCAAATATGAGTTGCTGATTTGAAACAACGCCACCAAACCTTTTTCGTAGACCCGGGTGTCACCTGCGACGGTAGAAGTTTACCGTTACGTGTCGGGTGCCAGAGTTTGGCTAGAGAAGGGTAGCTCTTCTCTAGGTTGTACTCTTCCGAAACAAGCCTTCCCGCACAATATGGACAACCAGTCCCGTTTTTGGTCCTGGCAGCAATTCGTGCGTTCCATTCATGCTTTGGATTTTTCTTGCAACGCCACCAAACAAATTCGCTTCCGTATGCAGGAACATCTGAAGGGCGAAGGCGCCTGTTCTTTGGACGCTTGTTGTCGAGGTTTGAGTATTTAGCCTCAAACCATGGTGGATAAAGATGACGGTTCTTGGTCGGGTGCCATTCAGAAGCTATTTCTGGAAAGGCTACAGAAAGAAGATTGTGCTTAGTAAGCCTCTTCTGGGAGCACTCGGGGCAACCGTCACCCCTGAGAGCTCTCGCCTTGATCATTGCCTGCCACTCATGTCGCCCTGTTGTACTGCAAAGCCACCACACTTTTTGGTGTGACCCACAAGTGTATTGACCTGGCTCCATACCAATATTTTTGCGCGGATGCCATTCTTTAGCTAAATCCGGACGTAATGCCGCCAGTGAATTTGTATTATCTACGCGCTTACCTTTGCAGTAGGGGCACCCCTGCTTGAGACTGGTACGGTTAGCAACTGTGGCTGACCACTGATGAGATACATTAAGCGGGCACTGCCACCAGACTTTTTTCGAGGATTGTCCCGTGACCATATTAGGTCTTAATTCACCATTATGGTTATCATTCCATTGCTTAGCAATCTCCGGAAAAAGTACTAGTAAGCTTCTTTTTTCGAGCGCGCAGGAGCCACACTCGCCTTGTATTATACGTTGATCAATTCTTTGCTGCCATTCATGCTCACCATTATTGTGGCAAAGCCACCATGCTTTATATTTAGAGTGTGCAGTCGCGTCGCTTAGAAGCGCAGACCCGTTCTTTGTTGGGTGCCAATCTAAAGCTATCTCCGGATGGGTGACTAAAAGACCTGGCCCTTTTGTTGCCATCAAAGCTCACCTTTTCAAACCACTTAATTTCATTGTAGACCAAGAACCCGATAAATAGGTCTTAAAGTTCGTCAGATCTAGCTTACCGTGCGCTCGGAGCTAACCAAACAAAGCAAAGCCGACTAGATTTGGTGCTTCTGAAGTCATCCGTCGGAATCAAGCTTTGCGGTCGATTGGATGCTCAGGGCTGTAGTAGTATTGGAACTCATACAATCCTGATGCAGCTGATTCCTTCAGGCTTGTGTAGGACAGTTTGTATACCTACATAGAATCCTCAGTGGTATCAAAATCTCGGAATCGAAGGCTTGGACGGTGAAGAGCTGCAGCCCACGTGTGTTCCCTTGTAGGTATTTTGTAGCATCGAAGCAAATTAATCTTCGAGGCTGAACTTTTTATTTCTGGGATACGTTCTTGTATATAGAGGCACCGATGAGGATGGACCGTTCTAAACGGTCCATCCTCATCGGCTGTTTCTTAGCGGTCCATCAGAGGAGCAGAAGTGCAATGCCAAAACTGACTAAGCAATTTATCGAATCAGAAATCAAAGCGCCTGTCACGGGACAACGATTCTATTGTGGCGAAGATCTTCCTGGTTTTGCAGTACGGGTGACGCGGAAGTGCAAACACAATTTCGCAGCCGACATTGAAATGATCAACATACAACAAATAAACGAAGCTTATGACCGCATTCTCAAACAGGACGTAAAATATCGCTTTGTAATCAACATGGCATCGCTAAAGAAGTAGTCCAATTACAGAACTGTACGGGCGACGCCATGCGTCGCCCTGTTCTTTTTATTCATTTACTTTGTCATCTAAACTGATAGAAAAACGATTTTAACGGCCGGGCGACGCATGGCGCAATACTGATCAGTTAGACAAAACTGGCCGGTAGCGGGACGGATCAAGATCT
>CAZJLR010000071.1:0-31811 GCA_964546815.1 uncultured Candidatus Obscuribacterales bacterium
AAACATTCGAGTTCGCCAGCAGTATCCCATGCGTCGCCCCTACAGGCGAACATAACGAATTTTGCGTTCGCCAACAGCATCCATGGCGTCGCCCCTACGAGTGGACGGGATTGCTGCCGAGGTAGTAGGAGGCGGTTCGTTTGAGGGTTTCTTCGAATGGTGTTTGATGTAAGCCGAGTTCATTGACTGCTTTGTCCGAGCTGAAGAATATTTTTTGTTGGCTGAGCCAGGCTACTTGCCAGGTTAGAGCCGGACGTTTATTGAATAGCGGAAAAATACTTTCGCAGATAACTCCCGCTGATTCGCAGAGCCAATTGGGGAGTTGGAAGTAGGGAGGCTTGCCTCCGAGTACACGAGCCAGAGCTTCACCTGCTTCTTTGTATGTCATGTTTGCGCTTCCAATTACATAGCGCTGACCAGGCTCGCCTTTTACAAGACTTGCTACGCAGACTGCTGCAACATCTTCAATATCGGAAAACATGACTCCGCCTGCCGGATAGCCGACAAACCAGCCGCTTTGCATAAAGCGAAAAATTGTGTGGTGGTGTGGATGTGTGTCGCCTTCACCAAATGTGATACCAGGGTTTAGCGAGAGAACTGGTAGCCCTTGCTTTGCAAAGCGCATAGCTTCTTGTTCTGCTTCGAATTTTGTGTCGCAGTAGTAAAGTCCATGTCCTTTTAAATTGTATTCTAGTTCTTCTGTGCCGAGTTCCCCTGGCTTGGGGACTCCCATACCTGCAATAGAGCCCATGTTGATTACACGCTCTATTCCTGCGTCGAGGCAAGACTTCATAACGTTGCGCGTGCCGACTACATTTGTTTTGTGAAGAAGATCGTAATCACTGCGGCGGTATGATACCAAGCCGGCTAAATGGAAGACTGCTCCTACACCATTGAGTGCCGACTTTAGTGAGTCTGGCTCTGTGATGTCGCCCTGGAAATGATTGACTTTGAGTTTGGCTAAGCGCTCTGATATTGGAGACCTGCCGAAAGTGCGAACTTCAAAGCCGACTTCGCTGAGTAATTCGGCCAATCTGCTGCCTAGAAATCCGTTGGCACCTGTTATTAATACTGAGGGCACTTATGTTTCCTTTGCCTATACTTTTGTAGTTTGAGCCTGGTTCTTGTAAGTATCAAGAGCGAGCTTCAGTGACTTTGGGTTTACTTTCAAGACTGTTTCAATTGCATTGTCGCTGCAAATGTTATCTATGCCAGCAAGTTTAACCTGGTCTGAGCTTAGCAGTGGTACTGATTGAAACGTTTCCATAATTGGTGCAAGAATTGAAGCAATTCCAACAGGAAGTGCTTGCAACGGCTTGCGAATCCCAATTGTATCCATGAGTCGGCTAATCAAATCGTGCATTGAAATGACTTCCGGTCCGCCAATTTCGAGTGTTGCTTTGCTGAGGCTTTCGTCCGTTGCTGCATTTATGATTGCTTCGGAGAGATCGCCTACGAAAACCGGTTGGAGTAAATTCTTGCCGCCACCTATAAGCGGAACGCGCGGCCGATCGTGAATCAATTTTATGTAGCGGGTCATCAACTTGCTGTCGCGCCGTCCGGCTTGTTTGCCGAGGATAAGCGATGGTCTTAATATCACAAATGGAAGTCCGCTATTTTTTAGCAGTTCTTCCGATTGAGATTTTGTGCGGTGATAAAGACTGACTGCATTTGCTGATGTACCAAGCGCTGTCACCAGGACTACTTTAGTAGAGGCTCTTTTGCATGCTTCAATCATCTGCAGTGATTGCCCTGCATGCAAATCTTCGAGCTTCTGTCCTTTTGGTGGCGCAATGCTGCCAATGAGGTGAACCATGCAAGTGGCTCCATTTAGAGCATCTTTGAGGACTTGAGAGTTTGCGTCCAGGTCTGTTTTGAATAGTTTCGCTCCGCATGATTCCAAAAATTGGCAATCTGCATCTTTGGCATTGTTGTGGACTATTGCACGAACTGAATAACCTTTCTTGCACAAAGTATCTACAAGGTGGCTGCCGACGTAACCGGTGGCGCCGTCTACAGCGAAAACTGTTCCATTGTTTGCAGTCATTGTTCTCCGCCTGCTTGCCTTTTTTTGAACTTCGCCCAAATCTTCTTAATAAGGATGACTTCTCCAACTTCATTACCTTGCGCTCTGTGTCCCAGGTATTGCAGGAAGTATCCCAAAAATACAAATGCCAGCCCTTCAGCGGCTCTACCTGTAATCAGATCCCAAAAGCCATAAAAAGCCATCGGCACGCCGAAAATA
This sequence comes from uncultured Candidatus Obscuribacterales bacterium, assembly GCA_964546815.1. Taxonomy (GTDB): domain Bacteria; phylum Cyanobacteriota; class Vampirovibrionia; order Obscuribacterales; family Obscuribacteraceae; genus JAIEPM01. Next base: position 2,246 of record CAZJLR010000071.1, read on the forward strand.
TGTAGAAATGCATTGACTGGATGTTTGTGGCGTCCAAAATAATCGATTAAGAAATCGATTACTCCTGAACTCATTTGCTTAAGTGCTGACATATTGGTCTAACTCGCTGGGCAAGGCTATTTGATTGCGGCTGTGTCTCTTGCTGTTGATGCCGCTTTTTGTTTGAAATATTCCAGTGTAATTCTCATGCCTTCACCGAATGGTATGCGCTGAGTATAACCAAGCAAGTTTTCTGCTTTGGTTATGTCAAAGCCCTGATTTACGCCCGCAAGTCTGAATGCGGCTCTTGAAAAACGCGAGAGATTTTTGCGCGAACTTTCAGGAAGCAACGGTGCGATTGTTGAAACTGTTTCGCATGCAGCTTTGGCTAACCAGCCGGGAACTTCTTTGTCGATGCGTTTAAAAGACATGCCGTCGCAAATGGCGTCAAACAGCTCTTTTTTCGTAACTGTTTCGCCATCTGTTAAGTTGAAAACTTGTTTGTCTGCCTTGGGATTTAACATAGCCAACTGAATTGCGGTAGTCAGGTTGTCTACAAAAATTACGTTGGTTTGTTTGATGCCACCGTCAATAAGCATGGCTCTGGCTGTTCTCAGGTTCTCGATTAGCCTTGGCATCCAGGCTTTTTCCATTGGTCCGTAAATAAAGCCGGGGCGTAGAATTGTCACCATCATGTTGCCGCGACCGAAATAAAGACAGACTGCTTTTTCTGCGTCAACTTTTGAGTCTGCATAAGCTTCGCCGCAATAAACCAGCGGCATGTCTTCATTTGCGCCGTGCAAGTCGCCCTGTCCGGTGATGACCGAAAGGCTGCTGATATGGATAAAGTGTCTGACTCCGGCGGCATCTGCGCTCATCAGCAGGCTCTTGGTGCACTCAACATTTACGTTGAAAATTTCTTCTCGGCGGGCATGTGGGTCTACCATGCCTGCGGCATGAATTACCACATCAATGCTTTGCAGCGCGGCGCGCAGGGCGCTTTCGTTGTCTAGCTCGCAGCGTTTAATAACTAGCTTGCCGCTCAATTTGTTTAGAGCCGAATCATCGCTGCTTTTGCGAATAATGGCGGTGACTTCGTGCCCTTGCGCCAGCATGCCTTTGACTGCATGATAGCCGACCATGCCACTGGCTCCGGTTACGAGTATCTTCAATGTTTCCATTTAGCTAACTGCTCCCCTTGCTTATGCATTAAACGCTAGCTCTGCGCCCGTCAGTTTAGCAATATCCTGACAGAAACTGACGTTATTTGTTAGAAACGGTATCTTTACTTGAGCTTCCGGCGCGCCGTTTAGTACTCGCATTTGTCTCAGTCTCTTGAAAGTCCCGTGTGGAACAGGCAAGAGGCTGACGCAACCGAGGCGCATTGACTGACGTTTGTCTTTGTACTCAACATTTTGTAATTGCAAAGACACGTCAATGGTTCTGGACATGGCGCTAAGCAGCGAATCGGTCAGGTCGCCATCAGACTCGACAAATCCGGTGTAATAGGGAGTGTCAGCCAATTGGACTGCCAAAATGAAGTTATTTATGTTGTCGAGCCCGTGCTGGCGCACTGCATATTGAAGAGCAACTGATACTTGTTCTTCAGTGAGCTTTTCGCCCGTGATTGAGCTGACTCCCATGCCCTTTTGAACAAACTGCAAAATGGGTGTTTGCTCTTCAAAACCGACAACTTCCATCAAATCGTTGATGTTATAACGATAAAGTCCGGCGGCTGTAGTGAAATGGATGTAATAGCGCTGTCCTTGTTCGAGTTGGTCTAAAGTCAAAAACTCTTTGTTGGGCTTGTCTGCGCATGACTCAGGTACAAATTCAAAGAAGTGCGAAGTTAACGCTGCAACGCCGCCTGCGCCATCATCGCGGAGAGGGATGGTGCCACGTCCTTCGCTTGCCATATAACCAAAGTCTCTAAGGCTTGTCTTGCCGAATTTCTCAGGCAGCTTCTTCAGGTAAAACGGCATGGGCCCGCCCTTCCACACTGACAATGCTGTAAGGTGTGGCCAGGCGGTGGAAGGTAAAATTACTCCATCGCGTTCAAGAATTTTCGAAAGGTTGCGGGCACATTCTTTGTCGCGTTTGAGCAATGGAGCCATTTCTGAAGCGAGTGGCTCTTCTGGGCGGAAAGAGTTGTTTATGCCGCCGTCAAAAAGATCTTTAATCAGAGGCTCTGCGTATTCTTTGAGCTGATCCGCAAGAAGTAGCAGCGTAGACGGATTGCAGCTGGTGATCGCCACGACTTTTTCGCAAAGTGAAAGACGCAAGATGCTGTAATATTTTGATTCGATGTTCTTTATGCGGCTAATTAAAGGCGGCAAGGCGAAAAATCCTTGAATCAAAGGAGACTGTCGCCGTCTCAGCAAGCCTGACACTGCTCCATACGGCGTGCCGTCTTTGGTGTATCCTTCAGCGTCGTTTGAGACAAAAATCAAATATTTGCCGCCCGGAAAATGTGCTGCGGCAGGGTTATCTTTGATCAAACCCCAGTTGTGCACGTGAAAAGCGTGAGTGTAGTCTTTTAAGTGACTGGGAGTTATGGGAATGAATTTCGGTTTGCCTGTAGTGCCGCTTGTGGTGGCAAACATGATCGGCTTTTCCATGCTCAACTGGCGTGGCACGCCGGCCATGGCATTCTCGATGTAATGTTCTATGTCTTCGTAAGTGCAGGGAGGCACACTGTTTTGATAGTCGCTAATGCTCTTTATCTTGTCAAAACCATAACGAAGCCCATATTCGGAGCCTTCGTTCAGTCTAATTATCTGAAGTAATTTATCTTCTTGCGCTTTTTTGGGTTCTTTCAGCGCTTTCTTGAATTGTTTGATATGCGTCAGCTCTCTGTATGCCTGGCCAAGCGTGACGAATGGATTGTAGTGCGCCATTCTTTCTACCTTGCCTCCTGACTTACAGCGTTTTCTTTGTGTTGAATCGCGTCGCTGCTATCTGTCCACATTTCATTTTCTGCGTTTGTCATTGCCAGCAAGTTTGATTCGACAATGTTGACGCCCAGCCCCGCTGTCTTTCCTGCGTATTTGAAATCGCCGTAGGCGCCGAGCCCACAGGTGAGGTTTTCTCTGCAAATATCTTTCTTGAGTAAGAACATGTTTGCAGAACCTTCATAATTTTCCATGGGGTCATTTACGCAAGCCAGTTGTCTTGCGGCTGCGCTCAATATTCCTGTTTCTCCGACTTGAGCGCCCAGATGTACTTTTAGGCCATTTTGCAAAGCGATATTGATCATTTCTTGCGAAGGAAGTAATCCTCCTGCTTTTGATACGCGAATATTGAAAGCATCGCAAATTTTGTTTTCAGCCAGCTCTCTGGCTTGTTTTATTGTGCAAAGTGACTCATCTACTAAAACTTCTTCTTCGATTGCGTCACTCAATTTTTTCAGCCCATCCCAATTGTTTGCCGGAAGTGGCTGCTCAAATGATTTTACTGAAAATGGTCGAAATGCTTCTGCTGCTTTCATTGCTTCGTCGAGTGTCCAGGCGCAATTTGCATCAACTCGTATGATGCAATCTTCTCCCAATATTTGGCGTGCAATTTTTAGTTTTTCAATATCGTCTTCAAGTGTTGCGCCGCCGACTTTCAATTTTACTGTATGAAAGCCATACAGCTTGTAGAACCAGAGTACTGCTTTGAGTGCTTTCTTTTTTCCAAATGGTATGACGCCGTCATAACGAATTCGTTTTAGTTTTCTTTTTCCGATTAAATCAGAAACAGGCATACCGTGAAATCTGCTGCAAGCGTCTAAGACAGCCAGCTCGAGAGCGCACCAGGAAGCGCCCTGTGCCTTTTCTTCGAGTCCTAATTCTCTAAATGAATTAGCCAGTGAACTGACAATGGCTTTTGGTTCGTCCATATCTAAGCCGATGATATGAGGCGCGTACTTTAGCAGAACATTGTTTTCAGCTGTTTCAATATTTTCGCCGGTGACATAATCGCGCGGAATTCCTTCGCCGTATCCTGTGCATCCGTTGTTCAAAGTTATTTTGACGATTAGATTGCTTGATTCGGCGCGGGAAGCCAGAGAGTGCCCAAATGAGAATCTGAAAGGCAATGTAATTTTAAAAGTTTCAAGCGAGCGAATTTTCACGACTAAATTCGCTCCTTATATTTGAGTGTTTACAAATCCAGTCTAAAAGCAGCTTTCTGTACTCTGCCGGATTAGAGTCGAAATCTAAGCTATGCAAAACTCCAGGAAAGATTTGCATTGTTTTATCAGTGCTGGAAAGTCTGTTATACCATGTCTTGACTTTATCTATGTCGACTATGGAATCAATGCCCGACTGAATAAGCAAGGTTGGCAAATATATTTTTTCGGCAGTTTTTTTGCTCATTAAGCTAAGAATCGCTGTGCTCATGAAAAATCTAGGGCTTGCGTCTGTGAGCCTGAGCCTATCTGCGCTAATAAACTCAAGAAAGCGTTGATTGTCTGTAAAATCTTCAATCTTGAGTGGAATTGGAATATTCTTGCTCGCGCCGAAGAGCAGACCCCAGGCCACTTGAAGCTTTTGGCTAAAAGGCAAATCTACTTTTACATCAATGGCAGGGGAGCTAAAAATCAATCCAGCCAAAATTCTAGATTCTGGGTTTTGCTTTTGTGCCAGTATGCTAGCCAGTTTTGCACCCCAGCAGTTTGCCATTAGAAAGAGTGGAAGTGACCCTGCTTTCTTCTTTGCAAAATTCAAAGCGACTCTTGTGTCGTCGATAAGCACCTGGCAGTTTTGGCAATCGCCTCTCTTTTCCTGGCTCATGCCAGAACCGCGCCGGTCTACCGCCAGGGTCGTGATGCCACTTGCTTGCAAGTACTCAGCCGTTTCTTTGAACCAGAGGCTGTGTCCTTCGATGCCATGAAGATATAAAACGAATGCCCGTGGATTTGCGGCCTGCCAACAGCGCACAAATAATTTGCTACCGTCTGCACAGCTGAGCCACTCTGTGTCGTCGCTGCTCTGCTGATGTTCTGGCTGGTCTTCTGTAAAATTCATAATTCCCCCTAATTTTATCAACTTGGTCGTAATGGGGGAAGGCAGGGTAATTAAGCCTTGCCTGCTTTATTAACCCAAGGCAATTCAGCCTCGTCGGCTCTCATGTAAAGTAATCAACTTGTTTTAGGTCTGGAGATTTGCAAGCGCAATGGGTTCTTTGCCCGGCTGGATGCCGTTAATGCTAGATCGAATTAATTGGGGATGCTCGACTAGCCCCTGGTTTGTTGATCTCGCTGATGAAAATAAAGTGCTCGAAAGAGGGCGCAAAATTCTTTTCGAATTGTGGCCTTATGTACGTGAATTGCCGTTAAACATTTCAGCAGTTCGTGACGCTGTGCCTGAAAACATGATTGCTGCCAGTCAACTTCTAAGCAAATTAGGTGATGGCGAGCGGCAATACCAAAGGCTTTTTATTCAACAGTTTCCCCTTGCCAGGGTAAGTCAGGCTGAGATGGATAGCATTGTCCCGAGTCCTGTAACGCAACATTTATGTGACGTGATGTCCGAAATGTGCACCAGGCGGACGATCGTGGAAGGTATTCATGCCATAGTCGCCGCAGAATTATCGGCTACGATGTATTGCAGGTCGGCGGTTCCTTTATACGAGAAATATTTTGAGAAACACGCCGATGAATATGAGTCTGGGCTCATCGATTCTGGCTTGGAGTGGGTGCGTTTGCACGCGAAAACCCATATGCGGCATGCGATTTGGATGAAACGAATGCTAAACGATGTAGACGATAGTTCGGTTGTTGATATTCCCGAAGCAGCCGAAGCAGTGCTTAAAGCGATTCTTGCATTATGGGAATGTCCGGTTGAAAGCAGCACCCCATCAGCGGTGCATATTAGTTAAGATTTATCGCGACTGAATTTCTCTGGCACGCGCAGATCTTGGCAACATGGAGTACCTCTAAGGAACACCGTTTTGGAGACATGGCATAATCAATGCTCCGGCGTTGAGTCAAAGGTAAAGATGATTTTGAAAAAACGCAATATCAGAATAATGGTTTGGGCACTTGTAGCACTGTCTTGCAGTCTTATTAATCCCGGACTTGCGGAGAGCTCTCAATTGACCAATCGCAATGGAAAGCTAATGCCAAATCTATCAGCATTGACTAATGCACATAGTCAGGAAATGACCAGAGACGGGGCAGACTTTCTCAAAGAGATGTCCGCTGCTGCCGAGGCATTGAAAAGCTATTCTTTCCAGTCGCATATGACTGTGTTTAAGGGCAGCAAGACGATAGAAGAAAATAGCAAATTCTATTTCAAGCAGCCGCGCATGCTGCGGGCTGAAGAATTGGGACCATTCAAAAAAGGTTCGGTAGCTGTTTTGTTGAAAAACGGCAAGGTAAAAGGGCATCTTGGCGGTCTAATGGCTAAGTTTGTTGCCACTGTTGATGCCAATTCCGAATGGGTGACATCAGCCAACGACTATCCGCTGGTTGACTCTGACTTCTACGGAATGTCCCAGGTAATGATCAATTTCGTCAAATCGGGCAAGAAGAGCCTGACTACAGAAGCGCCAGTTGATGTAGCCGGCTACTCAAAACCTTTGTATGTTTTAGAACTGTACAATTCCGCTTCGAAAGAGCAGCTCATGAAGCGCGCTTACATTGACCCACAAACTTTGTTGCCTGTTGAATGGTTTGACTATAAAGACGGCAAGCTCTTCGCGCACACTTTGTGGAAAGATGTTCAAACAAATATTGATCTAAGTGATTCTTTGTTCGATTTGTAATTGGGGGACTTTATGCACCTGGCTATACAGACCATTTGTATTTCGGTATTAGCCGGACTGGGCGGAATCTTGTCCGCACCGGTTTTGTACAAGGGTTTTCAAAGAAGAGGAACGGGAGTTCTTTATCAGCAAGACTTCGTCATCCAGCGGGCGCCGCAATATTCAACTTTGCTCACTGTGATCATTGCAATAGCTTCATTTCTTGCTGCAAGCGGTGTTTTTGATGGTGTCATCGGCAATATTTTGAGTCCGATACATGCGTTTGCTCCGAGCATGGTCGATGCTATCGCCTGGTGCGGAGTAGCTGTGTTTTGCAGCGGGCTTGTATTTATGATCGGTGGTTGGTATTCACTCGGTGAAGCATTCACTACAGATGCTGAAATTCTTGATGGACATAAAGTGCGCAAAGATGGCTTGCTCAAATTTGTGATGCATCCTGCTTATTCAGGCATCATCCAATGTGTGCTTGGAGCCTCACTGGGAGCCGTTTCTCCAATTGCTGTAGCCTTGACACTGTTCTTGGTGGCACCGCTCTGGCTAAACAGAGCTAAATACGAAGAAGCTATTTTGTTAGAGAACCTCGGACCTGAATATAAGGAATATGCCGAAGAAATGAAGTGGCGTCGTCTAGTACCTAAGTTTTTTCCTATCGGAGTTTGAGGAACCTAAGTTGCTTAGTGAGCGTCGAGTTCAAATATACGGAATTTGGATGATGCGTCCCTGAAGTGTTTGCTGGGATAATTGAATCAGCCTCAATTGTCCACACGTTCTAAAAAGGCTGCCAGAGTAGTTCGAGGTAAACGTTGTGAAAAACTCAGTAAGCAAAATGAAAACGACAGGGGCCATGCTTGTGGCAGCGGCAGCAATCTGCTCAAGTCCAGCTTATTCTCTGCCCGCAGAGAGCATTAAGGGTGAAGAGGTCAAAGCAGCAGCAGAAGCTCCGATGCTCGTTGTTACTGAGAATGAAAAAACAAAGCTTTCGAAAGGCGAAGTGGTGCTGGGCACACAAGATAAGCCCAGTGGTAGACGTTGGGTGACAGCAAAAATCAGAATCAATGCTGCGCCGAACACTGTGTGGGATGCTGTTCACCAAGAGCGTCATAGCGATCCTGATATTGCGTATAGCAAAGTATTAGAAGAAGGCAAAAACGAATCGACATTCGAGCAAAAGTTTCAATTGTTACCTGTAGTCGGCACATCTGTTTGTGTTATCAAAAGCAACGAGATTCCAGGAAAGCGCATTGACTATTACTTGCTGAAATCAGATAGATTCAAAGCTGTCGAAGGTAGCTGGATTTTGCAACCAACCGAAGATGGTGGCACCATTTTGGAACTCGGATCTTATATCGACATTGGCGTGCCAGTGCCACGCTCGTGGGTTGAAGGCGTAGCAAGCAAAAAGCTAGAGCGTCGTGTAAGCAATGTTCGTAAAGTTGCTGAAGCCGGCAAGAATGCTGAAGGCACCAACGGTAAGTCAATTGCTCATACGCCGAAAGCGGCTCAATAGGCAGTCAATTGTTCATGCGCTGAAAGCGGCTCAATAGGCAGTCAATTGCTCATATGCTGAAATCGGCTCAATAGGCAGTCAATTGCTCATACGCCGAAAGCGGTTCAATGGGCAGTCAATTGTTCATGCGCTGAAAGCGGCTCAATAAAGGCAGTCGATTGTTATACTCTTGATGCTAGTTGTCCAAGTCGCGATACTGCTGGTAGTGGCATTGTCTTGTAGGGGACCGGATTCGTGCAAAACAAGCTAGTCTAATTTAGACTAGCTTGTTTTGCTCTAAATTAAGGGGATAGCTCGTTGTGGAAAGTTGTTTTCCTGACGCGAGGTTTTCCTGACGCGAGGTTTTCCTGACGCGAGGTTTTCCTGACGCAAAGCTTTCGTGAGGCAAAGTTCTCGTGAAGCAAAGTTTTCCTGAAGCAAAGTTTTGCGGATGGCAGTTTTTGGCAATTGAGGCTGGCCCGCGGTGCGAATTTCCGCAAAACAAGCTAGTCTAAATTAGACTAGCTTGTTTTGTTCTAAATTGAGGGGACAGCTTGTTGTGGAAAGTTGTTTTCCTGACGCGAGGTTTTCCTGACGCAAAGCTTTCGTGAGGCAAAGTTCTCGTGAAGCAAAGTTTTCCTGAAGCAAAGTTTTGCGGATGGCAGTTTTTGGCAATTGAGGCTGGCCCGCGGTGCGAATTTCCGCAAAACAAGCTAGTCTAAATTAGACTAGCTTGTTTTGTTCTAAATTGAGGGGACAGCTCGTTGTGGAATGTTGTTTTCCTGACGCGAGGTTTTCCTGACGCAAAGCTTTCGTGAGGCAAAGTTTTCGTGAAGCAAAGTTTTCCTGAAGCAAAGTTTTGCGGATGGCAGTTTTTGGCAATGGAGGCTGGCCCGCGGTGCGAATTTCTACAAAACAAGCTAGTCTAATTTAGACTAGCTTGTTTTGTTCTAAATTGAGGGGACAGCTCGTTGTGGAATGTTGTTTTCCTGACGCGAGGTTTTCCTGACGCAAAGCTTTCGTGAGGCAAAGTTTTCGTGAAGCAAAGTTTTCCTGAAGCAAAGTTTTGCGGATGGCAGTTTTTGGCAATGGAGGCTGGCCCGCGGTGCGGATTTCTACAAAACAAGCTAGTCTAATTTAGACTAGCTTGTTTTGTGGAAATCGAGGGGGGCTTGTTATGGAGGTTTGTTTTGTTTTGCTGAGATTGAGCGGGCGCCGCCTCTTCCTGCGCCTTTTCTCTCTTTCTCAGCCGTTCAAACTTCCGCGTCTACTTCAAAGTTGCAGCTAAAAGCTTTTGCTGTGCAGGGTCTAAGCTAATTGTCTGGTCTAAAAAAAAGTCTTCCAAACCGTGTCATTTTGGCCCACAATGGGAATGATCAAAACGACGGCCAGCCCCGTCCGGGACAATTTAAGGAATATTCCTTGCAGATCCCACAAATTTGACACAATTTTTCCTCATACTGCCAGGAGTTACTAATAGTGTTTTTCAGGGTCACTAGTTGCTTTTACCTGACTGGTTCAACTTTCGACTCTTTTGTTCGATTCTGAGGGGCAAAAATCGTGCTGATAATGACAAGGTTATTGAGTTTATTCATTTCGGTGCTGGTCGTTGGCATGGTTTATCTGGCTAGCCCCGTCAAAGCGCAAGACACTATTGACCCTCACACTCATGAGGAAAACTATCGCAAGACGCACCCACAGATTGCCGGGCAGCACGCTCATGAAAGTCCGACGCAGGCCCAGACAGCACCGGGTAGCATGAACCAGCCGACATATGGTGGGTCTGGCAACCAGAGCGTTCCTCAGACTTCGCAAGCCATGATGAACCAGCCTGCAGGCGGTGGTGGTGGCGGCTCCGGAGCAGGCGGTGGGGGTGGCGGCACACGCTTCGAAATGCAGGCACTCAACAAGTACATGAAAAAGCCTGACCAGTTCATTACAGCAGGGCTGGTAATCAACGCCAGCGGTGTCTACGAATCGTATGTAAACTCCAAAGAAGACGTTCAAGAAAACAAAGTTGCTGGTTTTTCTAGTGGTGATGCTTTCTTAGGGACACCTGGTCCTGTTATGAGCGGTGCCGGCGGCGGTGGTTCAGGTTCTGCCTATGCGGGGTCGGGTCCTGCCAACAAGCTTTCTGGCGTTACGAACACCGTAGCAGCTGAAGCTGCAAACCTTGCAAACGCAGCAAATATCGGCGCAGCCAATGCACAAAAACCAAGTCAGGGCTGCGACCAGGCTAAGAGTAACGCGGCTGGCAACCAGGCTTCAGGCGCCGGTGCCGCAGGTGAAGACGCCATAGAATGTATGACGGACGCCATGGATGGCATGACTTTGCACCTGATCAATGTTGCAAATGAAGACGCCGGTAGCGCATGCGCCTCAGACCAAATTTCAAAAACATATTCAAACGCTGTTTGGATGGTCATGAAAATGTACAAGTCATGCTTCATACCAATGGCTGTGCTTTTCCTTTTGCCAGGTGCTTTGATAACAAACACCAAAGGCTTGATCAAACTGAACTTCCTCACCGGCGGTGAAGACGAAGACGCTATGAGTCCATTTGCCGGAATTATGAGATCTGTAATTGCAGTTTTCTTGATTCCAGCAACTCAAGTCATCATCAGTTATATGGTTGACGTGGGCAACTCGCTTCAAGACAGCTGCCGTCCTTATGTAAGTATTCCTCTAATTATGATTTGGGCCGAAGAACAGGTTCAAATATTCAAACCAGATCAGCAAGGTAAGCCAATCAAAAACTTGCCAATGATACCGATGGCACCTTACCGCGGTAAGTTTGCCGGTATGCCAAAGGCAGGTGCCATATTAGAACAAATCGGCGGACTCGACGGTGCGCTGAGCGAAATGGCAAACGAGTGCATGCACCTTCTATCAATGGGATTGACTATTACACACGCATTCCAGATAGTCATGATTTGCTATTTGATGTGCATCGGACCTCTGGCTGCGGCATTCTTCGCCTGGCCAAAAGTGGGGCGCGATCTATTTCGCAAGTGCTTTGCCACCTGGGTCGACGGTGTCGTGGTTTTGAGCCTGTGGAAATTTTGGTGGAACGTTGTTTTAATATGTATGACTGTTCGTTGCGAACAAGGTGCTCTAAACCCATTTGATCCTTTCGAAGTCTATTATCTGGCCGCATTCCTTTGTATTTTGATGTTCGTGCCATTCAATCCATTTGATTTCAAACCAGGAGAAATTGTAGGCTCGGCCCTTGAGAAAGCACAGGCAGTCGCTTCCAAAGTTGCTTCTTCCGGTGGTAGTAGTGGAGGCGCAGGAAGCGGTGGAAGTAAGGGTGGAAACTCTCCAATGGGTCATGGTTAGTTCTAAACTGGTACGGTTATGAACGGAAAAGATTCAAGCAGCATCCTTGCAATTTGCATTGCATTAGGTTTGGCAGGCTGCGGTAGCTCTGAGAAGGACGATGGTGCCATCAAGGGTTGGGGCTTTTCAAACAAAGGTGATATCTCACAGACCGAACCCGAGGCCGATCCCCAGGAGGAAGGCCCGCAATATCAGCAACCAACAATGGACGTTCTTCGAGGAAAACTACAGAAATTTCCTGCCAGATATCCTATAAAACGTTATCCTCACGGAAAGGTCGCTCTAGTTGATGTGCGTCCAAACAGACCACCAGGTTACAAAAACATGGTGATGATGAGCACCGTCGACCCTTTGCCTCAAATCAGCAACTATTATCAACAACAACTGGTGTCTGAAAACTGGACAAAAGTAAGAGAAACTCGCAATTCAATTTATGAGAGTGTCTGGTGGGTGAAAGGCGATCTGGAGTGCGAAGTGCGAGTTACTCCAGACATCCGCGTGCCCGGAAAGCAAAATGTTCAGTTGCTCTGCGGTCGCCGCAGAACAAATCCAAAGTACTCCGCTCCTGAAAATCAGAACATTCCAAATAACGGCGATTAGTTGCGAGCCTTTTCTTTTGATTCTGATTGCTCGCGTGCTTTGGCATCAGGAGCTGATTTTGTCCCTGATTGCCCATCTACTTTGGCATCAGGAGTCGATTTTGCCTTACTCACTTGCGCGATTACTGATTTTGTTTCGGCAATTTGAACGTCGGAAGCAGCCAATGAAAGGGCATGGTCTAAGGCTTCTTGCGCCTTGGCATAGTCTTTTTTCTCCATGTAAAGCGTCCCGAGATATTTCCAGGAAATCCAGCTTTTACTGTTTTCTGGAACTTTCAAAAACTTCTGCAGTTCTTCTATTGCAGCGTCATATTTCTCTTCTTTTTCCAGCACAAGAATGACTGCACGCCACTTCATCTGGTCTTTGGCGTCTAGAGAATATGCCTTTCTGATGGGCTTTTCCGCTTCTTTGGCGCGATTTTGGTTGATCATCGAAAGACCTAAATACATCAAACAATCCGCATTGTTTGGGTCTATTTGCAGTGCATGTCGATAACCCTTTTCGGCTTTGTCTGGGTGCCCGAGCAAGCGTGATAAATCTGCCACGTTTTTCCAGCATGTGAAATTACCTGGGCTCAATAAAGCGGCATAGTTGAGGCATGTTTCGGCAATTTCAAGATGTTTGTTTTGATTTACAAGCAAAATTCCGAGAGTCTCCCAGTACTCTGGATTTGATTTGTCCAGGTCTGCAGCTTGTTTGAACTCGGCTTCAGCACGCTGTAAATCTTCAACCGCGACATGATATTTGCCCGATAAAAACCAAAATCGTGCCGAGTCTTTGTCCAGACCAGCAACCTTTTCGAATGTTTTTTCTGCTTCTTCTGTTTTGCCGCTGTACTGCTGGATAAGTGCCAGTTGAACCACCGCTTCTGCATTGGCAGGCTCAAGCTCAAGCGCTTTCATCACTGCTTTGTCTGCTTCTTCAAGTTTTCCTTCTTGCAATGATTGGCAATATGCCAGATTTAGCCAGACTTCCGCTTTGTTTTTGTTTAGCTCAACTGCCTTTTTGAACGATTTTTCTGCATCGTCTTTATGATTCATATCAAGCTGCGTCAAGCCCAGGGCATTGTACATGCGCCAATCATCAGGAAAAATTCTGATGGCGGATTGGTATATTGGCTCAGCATCACTGAAGGCATGCTTGAGCCTCAGCTGATTGGCTGAATCATACACTTCGCGAGCTTTCATCCAGGTAATAATGTTGCCCTTCCACGGGTATTCCGAAAGTTGCATCGCTGTCGAAACGCTCAGCACAACAAGAAAAAAGCCAATGAAAATAGTCAGTCCGCGAGTGGACTTCTTTTCTTTGACTGCAGTCGCTTTCTTGATTAGCTTAATGAGGTTCAATTGCTTTTCTTGCCTGGGTTTGATCTGTTTTGTGCGTTGACTTTTAAGCCCTGTCGCAGGTCTTTGAGCGCTGATTGCATAAGTTCGAATGATGCATTTTGGAATTTTTCAGATGACTCTGGTCTTGAGTTGTATCCAACTGCCAGTGTATACCCATCGCTACAGTGAAACACTAAAAAAGTTGAGCCAGGCATGCATCCTTCTTTCTTTTCTAGAAAAGTGTTTTTGTTGTTTGCTCCCTCAATTTCCCATCCCATGCCAAAATATCTGTCTTCGCCCTGCCAATCGGAGAGGCTCGGGCGCGCAATCATCATGCTCACTGTTTTTGGGCTTAACGGCGCGCGCTTGCCCTGGTCTAATTCATTTGATGCAAACATGGCGACGTCGCTTGTTGATGAAACCCAACCACAGTCTGCTGTTAAGGCTTCAAGGTAAAAGTGTCCCCCGTATTCTTGTGGCACATCACCTTTTACATTTGGAAGAAGGCTGGGCGCCATGCCTTCATTTGGATGACCGTAATAGCAAACTTCTCCGTCTGCCATAATTCTTGTTCTGCCAGGCACAGTGTGTGTCAGCCCCATTGGCTGCAAGATGCTTTCGCTGACATACTGCGAATATTTTTTGCCGCTGACTTTGGCTATGACTTCTCCTAAAATGCTGTACTCCAAATTTGAGTAAGCAAAGCGAGTACCAGGCGTAAAGTCGAGAGGTCTTGAGTACTGATATCTGATGATGGCTCTTGCTGTTGGTCGCAATGAGTTGCTGTAATCCAGGGCGGCTTGCTGAACCAGCGGCGAAAACATCGGGTCGCCAGTGAGGCGTCTGTCCCACCCGGCTGTTCCTTCGAGAAGTTGTTTGATTGTGATTTTGAATATTCTCGGGTCTGGCTTGCGAGCGGGATGCTGTTCTTTTGGGATGTCTAATATTTCAAAAGCTTTGCTATCTAGACTCAGTTTTCCGTCTTCGACCAGCTTGAGTATTGCAGCTGCAGTGTAGAGTTTGGAAACGCTGGCAATTCTGAAAAGTGAATCTGGCTGCACAGCTTCCCGTTTGTCAAAATCAGCAAAACCATAGCCCCTTGAAAAAATCAAATTGCCGTTTTTCACAATCGAAATTGCCGCGCCCGGTACTTTCCATTCTTGAATGAATGCAAGAAATTCCTGGTCAAACTTATTCATGCAAGGAAGCGATTTGCCTGTCATCGGCAACACTATGCTATCGCCATAGGCGTGAACGCTTTCGCTGCAGGGGAAAGAAATTGCGGTCAAAGTTGCAGCAGCGACCAATAAAAATCGTGGACTAAGCTTCTTTAGCAGTATCATTTCTTTCGTTGACTACCTATCGGTCTGCTTTGTATTATGCAACACTCGAGTCGAGGCTCTCGATGTATTTAATGTATAGAAGAATAGCGCTTTTGGGACTTGGAGCCTTGCTTTGTCTTGGACTTTGCAATTGTTCGTTGGATGATGAATCGGCGGAAGATAGGAATAAGCAGCGCGAGCGTGAGTTAAGAGAAAACATGAGAAGAGTTCAAGTGGCGGCCGAGCATTATGCTGCAGACCATGGAACTGACAACTACCCAAAAGCAATCGATGATGAATTTAAGACCTACTTTCCGGGTGGAAGTGAGGGGTCTGTGCCGGCTCCCTTCGGCACTATCAATGTTTTTTCTGGAGCTAATCAATTTCCTTCCATAAAAGTTGTATCCGATTTACACAGCTTACGTCATGGACCACGCATTCCACTGGCTCCGGGCGAGATTTGCTATTGTCCTTTAGATAACGGCAAGGCTTATGCCATTATTGGCGGTGGCAGTGACGGCAAAGCTCTGGAAGATGACAAAAACCCGGGAGAAGTGCTTGTTTTCACTAATCTAGAAGATTAAAAACAAGCCTCTCTAAAAAGACAGTCATGGAGTTTATTCCATGACTGTCTTCGTTTTTCTAGATGTTTTTCAAGTTGTCCAGGTCTTGTTGTTGTTCTTCCTGCGACTGTTTCTTGATTGTGCGGCTCCTGCGCTTCAGGTTTTGAATAGACAGGTTTGCTGTCCAGTCATTAACTGATTTGCTTGTCTGCTTAGGTCCGGCTGCATTTGGATCGCCGGGCTTGCCGCTTGGTGTCTTGGAGCTTGGTACTCCAGGCATCGGCTTTTTGCTCGGTGGAGCAGAACCGCTCGGACGTGAAGCCATCTTGCCCAGCATCTTTTGCTGATCGATATGCGATGGTCTCGATGTGAGCGATCTGGCGTTGACACCAGGTATTGGTGCGCCGCCTGGACCATGAGCCTTCGGAGCGTTGTTGCCAACACTTTCTCTGGCCTGGGTGTATTGCTGCTGTGTTTGTTGCTGCAACTGTTGTTGCGCTGCTTCCACACGTTGAGCGTTGGCTTCTTGTTGAGCTACGAAACTACGTTCATAAGTTGTGTTGTAGGCAGCTTGCGACGCTTCGGCAACTTGCTGTTGTTGAGCTTGCATTTGAAGCGCTTGCGCTTGTTGTTGTTGAGCAGGATCAGGTTGTGCTGCAGACAACGATGTTGCGCCGCTGGTGTCGTTGGAGTAGCCACCACTCGGGTTGTAGTAGAGTCCCTGGTCTGAGTACTGGGTCGAAGTGCCGCTAACGTAATTGTTGATGGCATCTCCGCCGTTGTCGATGGTTACTACATCACCGTCATCATAGCCGCCACTGTCTCTGGAGTATGTGGCTGTGTCATAGCCCATGCCGTTGTTGGCAGGTAGCGTCAAGCTAGCATCTTGGATTGGGGTGATGGCCACTGGTCCAAGCGTGCCGTTGGCTGCTGCTGCTGCATCTGCAGCGGCTGAGTTTGTTATGCTCGGGTCAACTGACACACGGAGTGGATCAGTGTTCACCGGTGTGACTGGTCCATTTGAACCAGGACCGTTGTTGGGCCCTTGTCCAATCGGTGTTGCCGCCACATTTCCTGGTGTTGCGTCTCTCGGCACAACCGGATTCGGATGGGGGACAGGATGTGGTTCTGCTGTCGGGTTGAGTGCCGTTTTCGGCAATCCTTCGCCCGCTGCGGTCTTAGAGTGCATCTCTGCTGCAACCCTGTTCGCTTCTGCAGTTCGGTTTTGCTCGGCGACATTGTTTCGTTCTGTGGTGGCAGCTTGAACCTGTTCGAGCCCTCTCGTCTTGGCTGTTTCGGCTGTTTCGTTCTGCTTGGCTTTGAGGGCCTCCTCAGCTTTAGCTTTTTGAGCTTCAGTCTGTGCGGCGTTCGCTGCCGGCGGTGGTGGGGTCGTGCCGTCTTTCGGCGCTACTGGACCAACAGGGGTATCCAGTTTAGCTGCTGTTCCACCTGGTGTCGCTGCGGGCACAGGTGCTGTGAACCCGGTAACGTCTCCCATTGGAGTTGTTATGTTGTAGTCGATATCTGGCCCGGTTACAGGTGCACTGGCTGCCGGCCCGAGATTTGAGAGACTTGCTTCGAGTGCTTTTGGCGAGTCAGGAATAGCCTTGGCTGGCGTTTCTGGACCCTTTGGTTTGTCCGATGGTGGCGGTGCAATATGGAGTCCACCCGCTACTCTCTCTGGTGAGCTCTGTCTGACAGGCTCGATACCTCTTGTGGCAAGAGCCGCGTCTGGCGAGGTTCTACCAGCGTCTGCCGGTGTACGTGCTGCGCTGTCAGTGTCAACACTGGTGTCCTTAGCGATTGGTGCAACTGCAGAACTCTTGGCTCCTTCCGGCTGTCCTGGTGTTTTGCCTGGCTCAGGTCCATGCTTGCCTGGCGTGGCGTCTTTGCCACTGCCCTTGCCGCTGTTGCCGCCGCCGCCACCGCCGCCGCCACCACCGCCGCCACCTTTTCCGGAGGCTGCTGCTGCTGTCTGCGCTGCGGTTTTGGCCATTTGCATGGCTTGTCCACCGGCATCTTTTACAAGTCCTGTGAAATCAAATGCGAATTTGGCTGAGCCGATCGCAAGGAAGTTCAATGCTGTAAATATGATTGTGCCTGTATCGTCTACACCATGGAAGCAAGCCATCAATAATATGGTGATGCTCCAGAACAAACTCCAGCAGCAAATTGTTGTCACACCTTCAATCCAGTTTGTGAATGACTCACGCAATTGTCTTGATGGATAGACCCATAGCGCCGCAGTTAATGGTCCGACTAGCCACAAGTAATACAAATAAGCTTGTTGTACAGCACATAGAATAACCCAGCACATTGCAAACGCTGCATTAGCCTGGTTGTATGCTTTGCGCATTTCGTTTACCAGGAATGGCACGTTTTCATTGTCGCGGTCTGGCGGGACGATATATAGCCCTGTGCAAGGGTCTTCATACTTGATTGAAAGTGTCTTCCCTTCCAATCTTGCCAGAGGGGTGTTGCCGAAATAATTGAACATCTGCGTTTTCTTGTCCATGATCATGCCTGAGTTTTCCTCAGGTTCACGAATTGGGAACGCACGAATGTGACCGCAGAATGCATCAGCATACATATCTGTGCCAAACATCTGCGTGTACTGCCGCGCAATTGTCACCGTCAGTGAGTTTGCAATGTCAATTCCGTAATTCACTACAAGGTATGTAGCAGGAATCAAGAATATGCCTACAATGCTGCGGAAGATTCCTTCAAATGGATTGATTTGTCCTTCTGCAAATACAACGAATCCTTGCGAAACGATTGACTTGAGTTGGGCAAGAACTGCGCCGGGCAAGAGTAGCAAGATAGCCATCGGCACGAATAATTTGTTTCTGATTTCATTCCACTTGTTTCCACCATCGGTGGTGAAGTTGGAAAGGAAGCTCTTAACCCAGTCTATCGCGGCTGCCGCATGGTAACGCTCCATGGCTGCCAGATTGTCTGCTGCTTGTTGCTTTTCAGCATTTTGATTACATTGAGATTGACCTGCGTTGGCGCCAGGTGCAGAACTCATCTGCGAGCCTTTGACCGCCGCAGATGCTGCGAATGTAGCTTGGCTTGATACGCTGGGCATGTTGCCAGCTGACGGACCGTTAGCCCCTACACCATTCATGAAATTGCCAACACCGGCAACTTTCGGAATAGATGCAGAGTCAGATGGAGTCGGGTGTGGGTCTGAGTGTGGCATCGTGACAGAGTCTGTGTTCGATGCGTTGCTCGGTGGTGCGTTGCCACCGCCGCCGCCGCCGCCTCCACCGCCGCCACCGCCACCACCGCCACCACCACTGGGGCCTTGTGGTCCGGTTGAGCCTGTTGGTCCTGTTGATCCAGACGGTCCGCTAGGACCTTTAGGACCGGAAGGTCCCTTGGGTCCACTTGGTCCGTGAGGACCTGTGCTGCCGCTCGGCCCACTTGTGCCGGAAGGTCCTACAGATCCTGATGGACCAGTTGAACCAGATGGTCCGGTAGAACCAGATGGTCCGTGCGGTCCACTAGGTCCATGAGGTCCGCTTGGACCATGCGCTCCGCTTGGTCCAGAATTGCCGCTTGGTCCCGAGTTGCCGCTTGGTCCAGAATTGCCGCTTGGTCCTGAGTTGCCGCTTGGTCCTGAATTGCCGCTTGGTCCTGAATTGCCGCTTGGTCCCGAATTGCCGCTTGGTCCTGAGCTGCCGCTTGGTCCGCTTGGACCGCTAGAGCTGCCGGAACCCATTCCAAAACCGAAGAAGGGGAATCCACTGTTGTTGTTATTGTTGTTATTGCCATGGTTGCGGCCGTAACCAGTGCCCATGCCGCCGGTGCCATTGCCACCACCTGCACCTGCACCGCCGCCGCCACCACCTGCTCCCTGGTTGGCGCCCCAGCCGTTCATAGAACCTAAGTCTGTTGTTTTTGGCTGACTGATATGTACCGTAGTAACTTTATTTCCGTACCCACCATAAGGATTGGCTGCTGATTTTGATGGAACAGTTTTGCGTGGGTCGATATCTCTGTCGCTGCCCGAAGCACCACCGCCGCCACCGCTACCGGGCTCGGTCGTTATGCCGCCGGCGTTGCCGAATGTACGGTTCAAGTATGTGCCGGCTAAGGCATTAGACGGGCTCATCCCGCTGTTTTTAGCGAAATTCTTGACTGCGTTTCTTGGCGCGAAAGATTCTGAGCTAGAGCCGCCGCCGCCTCCTCCGCCACCGTAATCAGATCCGCTGGCGCCTCCGCCTCCGCCTTCACCGATCGCTTGTCCGTTTGAAAACGATTGGTCGCAATTTTCAGGGCATTTGCCGCCACCGCGATTTCCCGCAGCTTGCACTCTTCCTGCCGGATTGTCTCCGTTGCAAGGAAAAACATTGGCGTCCGTGGCAGAAACAGGCAGGCTAGCTGCACAGAAAGAAACAATCAGCAGTCCAATCCTGCTCAGCATTTGCGAGTTTCGTTCTTTGCTAGAACTCTTCTCTCTAGACTGTGAGCCGCTGGGAGTTTTTTGACTAAACAACATTCCGGGTCCCTCTGCAAGGAGCGCATAGCAATGTGACGGGATAGGCCAAAGCTTGAATTCATCTGTGAAGTCAGATCGATTTTTGTCGATCTTTCTCCGGGCTCTCACTCGGCCAGGCATGCTAGTAACATGCCCATTATGGGTAGGATTTGTGTCAAATTCGTGATATTGAGTTACGTCGCTTGTTTAAAATATGCCTTTTAAAGCCGCTTTTTTTCAGAATTAATGTGCCGCGGAAAAATTAAATCTCGTTTTTAGCGATTAAATTTTTTCGGACCGATCGTTCCCGAAATAATTTTGCAGATTGTTCGGAAACTTTTTAAGTATGAAATCGTTTGAGACTTGCGACAAAACCCGGTTGCACCAGGCAAACTCCATCAATGCAGTCTGCATTCGCGAGGTTTTCTAGTTTGTCTTTTTCTTGATTTGAAAGTTTGATGTTTATTGAACTGGCGTTTGGAGACGCGACTGCCAGTTGAAGAATGCTCTGAGCAATTTGCGGGTCGAGCCAGACAGAGCCGCAGCGAACTGTTCGAATTGCCAGCTCAAGACTGTGAGCAAAAGCAGATTTGAGAACATAACCATCGGCGCCGGCGCTGAATGAAGCAAAAATTGCATCTGGGCTTTCATTGCTCGTCAGCATCAAAACTCGCGCCGACGGACAGCGTTTTTTTATTTGAGTGGCAGCATCAATGCCGCTTATTCCAGGCAGACCTATGTCCATCAGCACAACTTCAGGCATGAGTTGACCGGCAGCATGAACGGCATCTTCGCCGTTGCTTTCAATGCCCACGACGTCGATGCCCGAAAGATTTTGAATGAACAGTTGCAGCCCTCGCCTTGTGACAGGCTCGTCTTCAACTATCATTACTGGAATTGCCTGTGAATTTTTCATTTGCTCTCCGAGAGCTAAATTCTATTCGACTATAGAAAGCAAGCCGTTTTTCATAGATTTTGTTCAAACTAAATTGTAAGTGCTTTGTGCCAAACTTTGATTAAAGGAAATCTTTCTAGCTGCAATAAAAAACTCGCCCAGGTTTTAGTCTACGGCGAGCTTTTGAGATTTGATTTTTACTGCGACTTATTCGCCGGCTGACGAGTCGAAAGCATCGGCGACACTTTCGCCGTCTTGAATGTTGCCGTAGACAATTTGCGTGCCGTCTTCGCTAGGTGCCATGTATACATTAGAACTCTGGCTTGAGTCACCTACGCCGTCAGGACGGATGTTGCTATCAAACCATGTGACAGCATGAGCAGCGTTGCAACTGAGTTGCATCAAAATTGCTATACAAGCGAAACGTACCAGGCTGCCCTTCATGTTGTCCTCCTGAGCGCCATTCGGGCGCCCATCCGTTGATTTAGCTATGTTCGCTGCTGAAGCCAGGGCGAAACGAGTTCTTCCCTTCTTATACCCTGCTTTACGCCCGCGCGAACAAACAGTGTTAGAGCCAATTAAGCCAGATCTAAATTCTCTTGTCAAGTTAAGGGCTGTGCGCCGTTTTTGCCCGATGCCGAGCTAATAAAACTGTGTCTGATGACCTGTGGGCGGCTTTCGACCCTGACTTCAAAACTGAGGCGCATCTGAAATAGCTTTTCGAACAATGATTTTTTTTCTTTCAAAGCCCAGGTTTCCGGCTCCCAACTTTCGCCCGGTTTTACAAAAATGAGAAGTGAGGTCGAAGCTCTTTCCTGATTTTTTGTGGCGTACTGAACATCAAACTCAATTCTCTGAACCACCTGCCTGTGGCTGCGGTCCAGGGCTTCTGCCAGGCGCAGTATGGCTGCCATGCAGCTCACTAGAAGCCTGTCGTTAGGCGATAACTGCATATACGATTCATGCGATTCTTTGGGATCGCTGCCCCGGTGATAACGGGCAATGTTTGCGATTATGCCGACTTCTTCTTCAGAGTGACCCAGCAAGCCGCCGTTTTTAATCAGATAATAGGAATGTTTATGGTGTCCATTTCTGCCGATGAACATGCCCACATCGTGCAACATCGCCGCAGACCAGAGCAAGTGCAGAGCGTCATCGCCAAAATTGTGCAGCTTGAGCGCCTTGGCTTTGTCAAAAATTTGAAATGCCAGGTCTGCAACCTGTTCGGCATGCTCAATACTGGCATTGTATTTTTGCAGCAGGGAATAAACGCTGCGGGCGCGCGGGTTTAGGTGCTCTGTCAAACCAGCCTCAAGCCAGCCTTCCTGCAAAAACATGTCTACGACAAAGCCTTCGCGCAGAGCAGAGCCGCAAACTGTCACTTGCGACATGTTGAGCGAGCGCATTGTTTCGAGCAAAACAATAGATCCGGCTAAAATTGTGCGATTGCGGTCGGTGCTGACGCCTTTGATTCGCTCACCTTCAAGAGAGGCTTCTTCTAGAAATGCGACTAATTCTTCAAGTCGGGGCAGAGTCAGTACATAACCATCTAACTCTTGATTGGCATTTTTCTTTTGGCGCGCGCGGTCTAGCTTTGCCAGTGCCTGCACTGTGCCCGAGGTGCCGATCAACTGATTGAATTCACCGCTCTCAGACAGGCGCGCCGCCGCAGGGCGCAACATGCCCCGCACTTCATCGTGCAATTCGCGAATTTCCTGCGGTGTGGGCTTTTCCTTTTTGAAAAAACGCTGAGTCAGTCTTGCTGCGCCAAGTTTATATGATTCTGAAAAGTAGCTGCGATGGCGGTCTGCCACGATGATTTCTGTGCTGCCACCACCTATGTCAGCGATGGCAAAGCGCCCTTTGAGCTTGGGCATGCTCCAGAGCACTCCCAAATAAATCAACCTGGCTTCTTCACGCCCAGAAATCATGCGTGCGTCAAGCCCAAGTTCATTTCTGATATGGCTCAAAACTTCTTCGCCATTGTCCGATTCGCGCACTGCAGACGTTGCTACGGCAACAAGGCGTTTGGCGTCCTTCTGTGCCGCCTTGCTTTTCATATCTTTCAATATGCGCAAAGCTGAAGACATCGCCGTCTCATCGATTGTATGGGCTGTCAGCGCCCGTCTGAAAAACGGAACTGCCTCGCGGACACGGGTTATCACCTCGAAATGGTCGCGCTCGTCGCTTGCCTGGCAAACGATCATATGAAATGAGTTTGTGCCCATGTCTATGCACCCGAGGATGGGTGGTCCTGGGAGGTCGACTGCCGACTTGTCCTTGCGCCCTTTTGTTGTCATTTGAGGAGGGACCATTCCGTTTGGGCGCTCAGGCGTGTGATTCCAAGGGTTTTACTAAGGGCCAGGCGCAGGCTCGTGCAGCGTTACGTTGGCTGCGTACAAAGGTAGCATAAGGCGACTTCTTGAGCGCCTAATTTTGTTAATTGCTAAGCTGGCTTGGGAATGATCTCTGCAATTGTCCGGTTGCGGGCCGATTGTCCACAGGTATTCATTTAGATGAATGGTTTTCTCTCTACTACCAAACCTGGAGATTTTCGCTTTGCCGTTTTGGTGCTGGCAAGTGTTTTGTTGATTGGAAGCTTTTTTTGGTTTTTGTTTACCCAGGTAAAACTTCACTGCCACATTCCCATCGGTGAACAAAACGGCAAAAAGCAATATTTGCATTTTAATGCCCATCAAAATGCAATTGAGTTATTCACTTTTGCTCAGGCGCATGATCTGGCACATGAGACTGATTTAGGTACATACGATTACAAAGCAAGCATAAGCGACCCATCATTTACAAGTCTGCCCAGCAAGGTAAAACCAATCATGGTCGAACTTGCCGATTGCCGTGACAGCATGAACAAAGACGATTATTTCGATGAAATGATCACACACTCTCGCTTGATTTATTGGGACCAATCGCAGATGCCCTTGCGGATTTATGTTCCAGATCAAACACATGAAGATGGATTCAACAGTTACGATCGCGAAGAAATTCGTGACTGCTTTGATGAGTGGTGCAGTCTTGTGCCAGGGCGTTTGAGTTTTAAGTTTGTTGATAGTCCAGAAAAAGCTCAAATTTGTTTTTCACAAAAATCGCATGCCGTAGAGCTTAGCTATTCACGCACTGTTCTAGCTCACACAATTCCGACTGTGTCTGGTCCTGGCAGATGGGCTGTTTATCCATGTGATAAAGCCAGCATCGAGCCGTTGCGATTTTATCCTGAAGTGCTTTCTAAAAATGACAAGCATGCCACGCTCAGGCACACTGTTTTTTTGCATGAAATCGGACACAGTCTTGGTATTGTTGGTCACTCAAGCCATGCTGGCGACCTGATGTTTTTCTCTGGTGCAAACAAGCTGTCGCCGCGAGACAAAGCTACTTTTAGAAAGATATATGAGCCCGGTTCTATTTATAAGCGCGCAGAACAGGCCATGCGTGCAAGGGCGAAGGCAAATGACAAATACGCCTTATTAGCTCTTGCCTTAGAACTTGAGCACCACGGCACCGCATCACCAAAAGAAGCTCAGGAAGTTTTTCGTGTGGTATCACAAGCTGCGAAGTTGGGCTCGCCCAAGGCTCTTTTGATGTTGGGTTGGATGTATCACGATGGCAATGGTGTGAAGCGCGATTTGATGGAAGCCGACCACTATTTCCATCTGGCTAAAGACAAAGGAAACCCGTCTGCGTTGTTGGCGCTGGCAAATGCTTGTGAAAGGGGCGATGGAGAAAAACAAGATATAGGTGCCGCTGAAAGATATTTCAAAGAAGCCTTACGGATGGACCTTTCGCGAGCGCCGATTGCCTATGCAAATTTTCTCTGCTATCAACTGGCTGATCCGAAAAGTGTGGATACAGCTGTTGCGTTTTACAAAAAAGACAGCGCCAGAGAACAGTTAGAATCAATGCTTCGCCTTGCTCTATTGTATGAACATGGTGAGGGTGTTGAGAAAAATCCGGCCGAAGCTGCAAGACTGCGCAAAAAAGCCGCTGTGCAAGTTATGCGTTGCAAGGCACAAGATGCTGACGAGTATTTTTCGCGCGGTCAATCGTGGGCTGAGTTAGGCGACAGTAAAAAAGCGATTGCCGACTTTGCCGAAGCCTTACGCCTGAAGCCTGACTTCAGAGTTGGATATACGGCAAAAGCTGCGGCAGAACAAACTGCAGGCGACAATAGTGCTGCCTGTCGCGACATGAGCAAAGCTCTTAAATTAGACCCAAACTGCGTCCAGGCTTACCTGGGCAGAGCATATTCAAATTTAGGTCTGGGCAAAGCTGCCGAAGCATTGAAAGATTCCAAATCGATTTTAGAAAGAACAAGTGCTCCTGATAATGATCGCCTCTACGGGCTGATTGTGGGCTCACTTGCTTGCAGGATGTTGCATGATGAAAAACAAGCCGAGCTGATGCTAGACGAAGCTGCTGCCTCGTGCTCAGAGCGCTATTGGCCCGGACCAATTGTTAGTTATCTCAAGCATCAAATCAACGATGAACAATTTGCTTCATTTGCGCGGGGGTATTCGCGCAGCACCGAAGTACGCTTTTACATGGCAATGCAGCAAAGTCTTAAAGGCAATGTAAATGACGCCATCGCAAACCTTGCCTGGGTAAAAGAAAATGGCGACAAAACATTCTATGAATACCCTGTCGCAGTGGCACAATTAGAGCGCCTGCAAAAGTCACCTTCGCGCGGAAAATATTGAGTTTATTATTTATCGCCTACGAAGCTTGTGCTTCTTTTTCTTTGTGTGCGGCGCAGAGCATTTCGATGATTGATGCGGCAGCTTCCTGTCCTGATTTTACGCAGTCTGGTATGCCGACTCCGTCGTAGGCGTTGCCTGCCAAAATAATGCCGGGCAAGTTGCTGAGTTTTTCGCGCACTTGTTGTACTAGTTTGACGTGTCCAATATGGTATTGCGGCATGGCGCGCGGATAGCGGGTGATCAGCGAGAGCAACGGCACTGATTTGAGTCCTAAATAAGTGTGCAGGTCTTCCCACATGCAGCACTCAATTTGTTCGTCATTCAAGTCATAAACGTCTTGTTGCATTGAGCCGCCTACGAATATTCGCAATACAGCTTTTTCTTTTGGGCAACGTCCGGGAAATTTCATGCTGGCAAAACTGCAGGCTAAAATTGTGCGTTTTTCGACTGCGGGCACCACAAATCCAAATCCGTCTAGCGGGTGCGGAATGTCTGCGCGATTGTAAATAAGGTTCATGACTGCGCAAGATGCGTATTGAATTCTGCGCAATGAAGTCGAAACTTCGCTGGCGATTTGATTTAGCATATCGGCACTGGAGAACGATGGGCAAGCAAGAACAACTGCGTCGCTTGGCACCACTGTTCCGTTTGCCACCACTACGTCATATGCTTTGCCGCGCGTTCCTTTCTCAACTGCCACCACCGGGCAATGAAAGTGTATCGTGTCTGGCGGCAGCGCTGTGACAAGCCGCTCTACCAACATGCCCAGCCCTCTTTGTAGGCTGACGAAGCGTGGGTAGCTTGTTTTTTCTCCACCAACTTCTGATGTGTAAGGTTGCGGTTTCTTCTCAGACATCAATCCGCGAATTACGCTGCCGTATTTTTGTTCGAGATCGAGAAAGCGTGGCATGGTCGCTTCTAAGCTCAGCTGCTCTGGGTCTGCGGTGTAAATGCCACCAAGCATTGGTTGTGCAATGCGTTCTAGCGCTTCTTGTCCAAATCGTCGTCTTACAAATTCTGCCAGACTTTCATCTGTTCTTTCTGCTTTGCGAGGCATGAGTAAGTCTGCTGCCATGCGCAATTTGCCGCCCATGCTCAGGAGAGATGATGAGAAAAATGGTGCCAGTTGTGTTGGTGCCAGCAATTGAAATCCATCTGGCAGTGTGTGCAACTGCCCACCCTG
The DNA here is from genome assembly GCA_964546815.1 of uncultured Candidatus Obscuribacterales bacterium. Lineage (GTDB taxonomy): Bacteria > Cyanobacteriota > Vampirovibrionia > Obscuribacterales > Obscuribacteraceae > JAIEPM01. Next base: position 28,880 of record CAZJLR010000071.1, read on the forward strand.
AGCTATGAAGGTGCGTCTGCAGGCTTCGTTTGTGGGAATGACAAATCCAGCAAGACCTAGCTCTTCACAGAGTTTTATCGCATCGGGCTTTTCTGTTTGAAACATGTCCGGCCCAAGCTCTAAAGTATAATCTTCAAGCTCATAGGTGCTGATTGAGCCCCCCGCTCGCGAGCCTTTTTCAAGCAGCAATACTTGCACATCACGCCCGCCGAAAGCGCCGGGGCGGCTGAGTCTGTATGCTGCAGCAAGACCAGCAATTCCGGCTCCGATAACCGTAACGCGCAGCGGATCTGACGAGTTTTTGTCCTCGCCATTATTGTTGTCTTGCATCTTATTAGCTAGACCGCTACCTAACGCCACTTTTACTCCCGGTCTACCCGAGCCCCCTTACTTGTATACCCAATCTACTTATCGTACGACTCAATTTCATTTCCTGGTAAAAGTGTGTACAAGCTCAACCAAGTATTTCACATTGTCAAGGTCAGTTGGAGGGAGGACACCGTGTCCAAGGTTGAAAACATGCCCAGCTTTACCGGACACGCTTTCAAGAAGCTCTTCGGTTCTTGTTCTGATGAACTCTTTGTCGGCAAGCAAAACGCATGGATCTAAATTACCTTGCACAGAAATGTCGCCGAGAGACTCCCAAGTTTTTGCAAGTTCAGATCGCCAATCTACTCCAATCACGTCTCCACCGGCTTCTTTCATTAGTGGCAGCAGCTCGCTGGTACCTGTGCCGAAATGAATTACAGGATATCCATCAGGCATCGCTGCAATTAATTTTTGCGAGTAAGGAAAAACATACTGACGATAATCAGCTGCAGAAAGGCAGCCCACCCAACTGTCAAAGACTTGCAGCGCCTGCGCGCCTGCCTCGGCCTGAACAGTTAGGTAACTGATAGTCAAATCAGTCAATTTGTTCATGACTGCATGCCAGAGCTCGGGGCGTCTGTACATCATGGTTTTCGCATTGTCATAATTGCGCGAACTCCCGCCTTCAATCAAATATGAGGCGAGTGTAAATGGTGCTGCGGCAAATCCGATTAGCGGAATGTTTGGTTTTAGTGCCGCTCTGGTGAGTCTGATTGCCTCAAGCACATAATCTAGTGACTCTTTCGGGTCAATTTCCGGCAGTGCGTCAAAGTCTTCCTGGCTGCGGGTTGGGCGCGCAATTTGGGGTCCTTCGCCTTTGACAAAATCAAGCCCGACTCCCAGTGCATCTAGTGGCAGCAAAATATCGGCAAAAATAATCGCGGCGTCTGCATTTATTGTTTCCTGGGCATGTACTGTCACTTCACAGCACAATTCAGGGTTTTTGCACAATTCTAAGAAGCTTACTTTGCTGCGAATATCGCGGAAAGATTTCATATAACGACCAGCCTGGCGCATCAGCCACACAGGCGTGTAAGGCGTTTTTTCCCTGCGACAAGCTTTTAAGAAAGCGCTTTCTTTCAATTCTTCAGACAGAACAGCTGGCCGGGGCGCTTGTGCAAGCGACTGGTTTGAGGCAACAGAATAGTTTTCCTTGCTTGATTCAGGCAAGAGGCTGGCTCCCTTTTATGAAAGACAGTTTGTCTTTCGAGGCGCAAAGTTCTGATAGTATCGCACACGAATGGTGCTCTGCTGTTGTTTTAGACAGCTTACATTAAGAGCCCCGCACATGTTGAAATCCGGTAAACAAGAGGCTGCTGCGATGAGCAAAAGTATTCATAGAACCCTGGGCATGACTCTGGCGTGTTCGCTGGCTTTGGGCGCAGCCTTGCCCGGCTTCGCAGTCCAGGATGTCACCGCTATGGTGGAGAAAGCTTCCAACTTGATGAACGCCGGAAAAGCCAAGCCAGCCGCAGATCTTCTTCGCGAAGCGATTCGTCTGAACCCCGATGACGCTAAGGCTCACGCACAACTGGGTGCCGCGCTGGCTGCCATGGTTGAGAAAGATGATTATGAAGATGCCATTCACGAAGAGCAACAGGCTTTGAAGTTAGACCCCAAGTCATTTGTTGCTCGCATCATTTTGGGTCACATTTATGCCAACATGCAAAAAAATACCGAAGCAATTGCGATATTGAAAGAAGCTGTTGACGTAAAACCTACAAGTTATGGCGCTCACAGAGATCTCGGCATCGCTTATTTGAGTGCCGGCAAAGCTGATGAGTCTATTGCCGCTTTTAAGAAAGCCCTTGAAATCAAGTCTGATGCAAAAGATGCTCCCGATATTCATTGCAAACTAGCTGTTTTGCTTTCCAAGAAGGGAAGAACGCAGGAGGCTATAAGTGAAGCTAATCAGCTTGTGGAACTTGCACCAAAAGATGCCGAATCACATGTAGTGCTTGGAAATATTTTGCTAGAGTCGGGTGATGACGCCGGTTCTGTTGAGCCATTCAAAGATGCGCTCAAAATAATCAAAAACCATCCCAACGCTTTGAGCGGTTTGGGTTGGGCTCAGCGCAAAGAAGATGCTGCCGAAGCAATCGTCGACCAACAGAAGGCAATAAAAGCAGACCCACGCTTCTTGCCTGCATACGTTCGCTTGGGTGACTTGTACGCCGACCAAAATAAGACTGCTGAAGCTGAATCGCAATTCAAAACAGCCTTGAAACTTAGCCCTAACGATGCTGGTGTTGGCACTTCATACGCCAAATTTCTTGCCAAGACAGATCGCAAAGACGAAGCAATTGCTGCGTTGAAAAAGGTAATCGCAAAATCGCCTCAGTACAAACCAGCCGCTGACGCCCTTGCTTCCCTGCAACAAGCCAAATCCAAATAGACTTGTAAGACCGGCGCCGAAAGCCGGATCCCTAACGCCTGTAGGGGCGACGCCATGCGGCGCCCGGGACTTAAGCTGCGGTGCTCGCTGAGACAGTCTCGCTCCATAAAATGGCGGGCGACGCATGGGATACTGCTGGCGAACTCGAATGTTTAGCGAAGCCGGCAC
>CAZJLR010000072.1:0-31661 GCA_964546815.1 uncultured Candidatus Obscuribacterales bacterium
GTGCCGGCTTCGCTGAACATTCGAGTTCGCCAGCAGCATCCATGGCGTCGCCCCTGCAATTTCCAAGAGGACTAACTTCCGCGGTAGGTTGAGTAGGCGTATGGGCTCAGGAGAAGGGGGATGTGATAGTGCTGGTCGGTGATGCGCAGGTCGAAGACTACTTCGACGTAGGGATAGAAGCCTTCTGTCTTGATTAGCTCGAAATATTTGGCTGTTTCGAATCGCATGCGATAGCGACCGGCTTCAAGAGGTCTGTCGGATGGCAGAAGGTCTGTGACCCGACCGTCTTGATTGGTTGTGCCTTTGCCAAGGTTTAGCCATGAGCCGTCGCGTTCAATATCGATTGAAAGTGGCACCCCGGCTGCTGGGCAACCTCTAGCTGTGTCGAGGATGTGCGTGGTAATTGGGCTTACTGGCATAGTTTCTCCAATCTTAGCTTTGTGATTTTTTCTTGTTCGCCGGCTGCAATTCTGAGTTCTGCCTCAGCTTCGTTGGGCAAGCGACTGTTCAAAATGTCCAACATTTCAGCCGCGCTCTTCCCGCTTGCACAGACTATGAAAATGTAGCCGAATTTATTTTCGTAAGCTGTGTTGCCTGCGGCAAGATCTTTCAATACTTGTTCTGCCGCGGCAGCGACAGAGGCTTGTTCGCCTGCTGCCCAGGTGGCTGTGCTGGCAAATTTCTTGCTAAGCGATTCTAAATCACCGATTTTGGGGTGATGAGTAAAGGCCTCAAGCCAATCTGATGGACCCAGTTGCCACCAAATGCTGGATGCTTTGTTGAACAGTTCTTCGCTTGATGCAAATGGTCTTGCGGCAAGCATGGCTTTAACCCAATTGGCGGCACCGCAGCAGTTTTGCAGAGAGCTAAATGCTGCGGCGTCGTCTAGATCATTTATTCGACTTAGCTCCACTCTTCGCTTCTTCCTTTATGGCGCTTGTATTGTGTGCCGTGCCGAAAAGACGCAAGCGGCTTACGCCGCCATCCGGCGCTATGCTGAGGCGCACATGAGTCCATGGTCCGTGATGTTCTTTTTCTATGTTGTGATAATGCTGGTGGTGTGCCTGCAATTTTGTTGTAGGCATAATTGGTTTCCACTCGTACTGATTCCAATTGAGAACTGTAATGTCTGCTTCTGGCGCATAAACACCATCTAGCCAGCAAGTGTCCGGGTAGTTGCCCTTGAAGTGGTTGGTATCAACTTCAATTTTTGTGAGCTTACCGGCATGTCCTAGTTTGATAATTGCCCAGTCATTGCCTGGTCCGCGGCGACGTTTTGACTCCCAGCCGTCGCCCATGTTTAGTGAGCGTCCGGGCATAATCAAATTGTCTTTGTTGCCGAAAAACATATCGCTGGCGCATGTTACTTTGCCGCCATTTTCAATTGCAGCAAGGTCTATTTCTTGATTGTCGCCGATGCGACTCCAGTCTGGGCAAGGTTCGCCGTGTACGCGGAAACGTGCGACACCGCCGTCTGGAAAAATATTTAGGCGCAGGTGCGTCCATCTGTTTTTGTCTGCAACAGCAAAAATGTTTTGTGCACCTGGCTTTAATGCAACTCTCGGAAGTATGTTGACCCACTCAAGATTTTCGTCAACCAATTCAGAGAGCAAAACATCTGTGTGATATTCCAGTGCGTCGACTGACGCGTAGGCAGGGTTGTTGCCGAGGAAATGATTGGTGTCGATGTCTACGCCATGAACTTGTCCTGGAATGCCTAGTTGAATGATGCACCAGTCGTGCCCGGGCACGCGTTTACGGCGCGTTTCCCAGCCATCCATCCACTTGCCTCTGTCGGTGTATTTGTCAGCGATAAAAACGCCGCGACCCGGCTTGAGCAGGTTTTCCTTTTCGGCAAAAAATTCGTCATTTGCAAATAGAACTTTGCCGCCTACGCGTTCTGCGGCAAGGTCTGTTGTGCCTGTAAAGGCGGCTGCTTCGAGTACTGCGTTTTTGTCCATTAGGCTTTTATCTCCACTCTGTTGTGTAGAATTTGGTCACCGTTTGCATTGGCTGTTAATTTGCCATCTTCATATATGAGTCTGCCGCGCACGAATGTTTTGCGAACAACACCTTTTAACTCGCGACCTTCGTATGGTGTCACTTTGTTTTTGTGCTGGATGATGTCTGTATTGATTTTGAAATCGGCATCAGGATCAAACGCAATTAAGTCAGCATCGTAGCCGACTTTGATAGCGCCCTTTCTGTCTGCAATGCCGAGGAATTTTGCCGGGCGACTGCTCATCCATTCGATGAGATCTTCAAGCTTTTGACCACGTTTTTTAGCTTCTGTCCAGATAACAGGCAGTCCAAATTGGAGTGACGAAATTCCGCCCCACGCTTTTTTGAGATCGCCTTCTGAAATGAATTTCTTGTCTGGTACGCAAGGAGAGTGGTCTGAAACTACGATGTCTATGAGCCCCGCGGTCAGCCCTCGCCAGAGCTTTTCGCGGTTTTCTGCTTCGCGAATTGGAGGCGCGCATTTAAAACGCGGGTCGCCATCTGGAATTTGTTCTGCTTCGAAAGTCAAATAATGTGGACAGGTCTCGACTGTAAACGGCAAGCCGTCTTTTTTCATTTGTGATATCGCATTGAGCGCATCTGAGCTTGAAAGATGCACAATATGTACTGGCCCTTTGAACTCTCTGCAAAGCCGTATCATCATTTCTATGGCTTCGTTTTCCCAATGGCGCGGACGCGACTCAAGGAACGATTTGTATGATTGCGGATCTTTCCAATCTGCATCGTGAGGCTGGTGACCGCATTCCAGTTCAGCGTGAACCAAAAGTGGAATGTTGTGGCGTGCCAAAATCGGCATCGCTTTGCGCAAGTCTTCTTCTGTTACGTTAGGAAATTCGTCTATTCCTGAGTGCACAAGAAAGCATTTGAATCCTGCTACACCCATTTTGATCATTGGCTCTAGTTCTTCGCTATTGCCTGGTATTACGCCGCCGTAAAAAGCGCAATCAACCCAGAGCTTCTCTTCGCCTTCCGGCTCGGGTGGCTCTCCTTGTAGTTTTGATTTTGCTCTGTCTTCATCGCTGAATTTGCCTTTCAGAACATCGAGCTTTAGTCTGAGTGAATCTGCCGAAGTTGTAACAGGATGGCAGTTGAGTGGCATGTCTGCAATGCAAGTTATGCCACCAGCTGCTGCCGCTCTTGTGGCTGTTCTGAAGCCTTCCCAGCTTGTGCGCCCGGGCTCGTTGACGTGCACGTGGCTGTCGATGATTCCAGGCATGAGACATAAGTTGTGTAGGTCTTCAACCTGGCAGTCTGGGTGCGCTAATTCTGGTGCGATGATCGCCGAAATTTTTCCGCCCTTAATTACTACGACAGCTTCTTTAACACCCTCTGGAGTGAATACTTTTTTGCTGTATAGTCCAAATCCGGCTTCGTTTGTCACAATCAAAACTCCTTGATGTCAAAGTCTTTTAGCGACTGCAGATATTTTTCTGCGTCTTCCAGGTAAAACTGTTTTGTAAGTCCTGCCACCAGTTTTTGTTGACTGTATTTCATGCCTGAAATGGTAGACCCAGCAAAGCCTGCACTGAGCAACCCACCAAAGGTGTAGTTGAAGATGGATGAAAGGTAAGGCGCTTCGCCTGGTGTTTTCTCTGTAAATTCGCAGTTAGGACCGAGATACGGATGCCTGGCGAGATCTTCGCTGCGTTCGTTTTCGGGTGGAGTGAAGCGGTCTTTCCAAAGTGCTATTTTGTCCACTATTTTTTCAAGCTCAGGACGCAAAGAAAGATCGGTTACGCAGCCTGTGCCAACTATCACGTAGTCAACCTTAAACTGCCCTTTGTTTGTTTCTATCTCGATGTGACCGTTGTTTTGTTTTACTGTATTCCAGCCGCTTCCGCCGTGCATGTTGAAATTAGGATTGCGTGTTGCTCTTCCGTAGGTGTCGGTTGGTGGAAGCTGCCCCATTTTTAGAATCTGCAGAATGAATTTCCATTTCATGTGGTCTGGCAAGTCGCCGTGGTGTTTGAGGAAACCGACGAATTCAGCCCATCTGTAAGCATTGATATTAGGGAGGTCTTCTCGTCTGTAAAAGAGGTGAATTTCTTTTGCACCTGTTTCAAGCGCTACGGAAGCATTATCAAAAGCCGATGCTCCTGCGCCCAAAACTGCAATTGTTTTACCTTTCAATTTATCAAAATCAATGTCATCTCTGGTGTGAGCATAACTTGATTTGTTCAAGTTGTCTGAGATCATGCGTGGTACGTCCCATCGACCGGAACCATCCATGCCTGTAGACAGCACAACTTTGCGAGCTAGGGCTATTTCAGTTTGTCCTGTGAGCTGATTTATAAGAGGCACGTTGAGACATTTTTCTGTTTCATTCCACTCTATTGCACCTGCTCTGTGCGAATTCTTGATCGGAATTTCCAGAAGATTGCGAAGCCACTGCAAATATTCAGCCCAGTGGTTTTTGGGAATCAAATGAAGGTCATCCCAGGTTTTCTTTCCGTAAACAGTTTCGTACCAGTTGCGGACTGTGAGATTGGGAATTCCCAGGTCTGGACCTGTCACGTGTTTGGGGGTGCGAAGTGTGTGCATCCGCGCAAAAGTCATCCATGGACCTTCTTTGCCTTCCTCGTTTTCGTCGACAACAAGGATGTTGGTCACCTTCTCACGCATGAGGTGAAACGCTGTTGCTATGCCACCCTGTCCACCGCCGATGATGATGACATCAAATATCTTTTGCCCTTTTGATGACTCTCGCGATATCACCCATTCGCGGACTGGATAGGCTGTTAACTCAAGATCGCGTTTGACGGCATCTTCCAAAGCCTTTTGCGCTGCCAAATTTTTTGCCGGGCTGGACTGAACTGTAGTGCTCATAGCTGTTCAAGACCTTTCAAGAGGAACACAAAGCATCAAGCCCCCCAAATGCAAGGGGCCAGATAAACGACCAAATTCCATTCAAAATCAATGAAATTGTCGCATATCAAGCAGCGATCCTTTATATATTGCTTTTACCCTTATGGATTTTTCATTTAGGCGCTCAGTCAAACGAAAATCTCCAATCAGGAGAAGATTGGAGATTTTCAGTTGAGCTGATGCTGTTCTAGCGCGCTATTGGATAAATAAGTTGGCTGAGGTCTGATTTTGTTTTGGAAAGAACGCTGTGGGCTCCTTTGGAGAGCCCCGCAGCTGTGCTCGTGTTCGATTTCTGGGCGCTACTTTCAGGATGGAAAGCCGATTTTGGTCGCGGCCCCAATCCGAGTGTTTCGCCAGTTTCGTGAGCTGACGCAAGGCTTGCGTGTCGTGCGTGTGCCAGTTTCATTTGACTGCGCCAGATTTGTATCTTGCCTGCATAGTAGCGTTTCTGCTGGTCTTGTAGGCTTAGATTCAAATGTGCTGTGACTTGTTCGGCTTCGGTAAGTTTGCCTTCTTTTTGTAGTGACCTTGCCTGCAGCAAGTTTTGCTCAAATGCGGCGACTCCCACTCCCATGTCTTTGAATTTGTTGATTGCAATTTCCAGTGCGTTGAGTTTTTCGGTCATAGCGCTGTTTGATTGAAGATTGAGCTGATAGTCTTCGCTTGCGGGAATTGGTGTAGCTTCAGTTTGTACCGGGTCTGCTGCAAGCGCAGGCTGAGCAATCATAAGTAATGATGCGAAAGAAAGAATAGTCCTTGATACCATATAAACTCCACGACTCATTAGTCGCCATTATGCAGAACCGCGCTTGCCTGCCAGTCTGCAGGAATTTAGTGCCGGTTCGTATGGATATAGTAGTAATGGATAGCCTTGCTATCCGCTTGGATCATAATGCTCTATTTTCCAACGACAAAAGGGGAAGAATTACACAATTGGAGAATGAGGCGATTGTGTGGGTTCAAATACGAACTTTTATCCCGACTTCCTTTTGAGATTGAAGAATCGAACGGTCTCTAATAGTCTCCGACTTATCTTATCTGCAGAAAATGAAAGGATTGATCTTGCCGCGGCACGGAACTCATCCAAGAATTCGTCATCGTAGGAAACCGTTGCAAGCAATAATCGCCCTTGCTCTAAATCGGTTGAGTCGAAGACCAGTTCCAAAAGCGGCTTAGTTCCATCATAGGCGATTGCTCGCCAAACATACAGCGGTAGAGGTTTTGTCAGTATCCGCAACTTCTCCTCTTTTTTTAACTCAGTAGATTTGAACACATCTTGTTTAAAGTCCTGAATTGACGAAAGATAAATATCCCACTCAATCCGTTCTGACGTAATCTCTAACGTGTCGCATAGTCTGGCTTGTTCCATGAAGCCGTCGAGCTCGCGGACCAAATCGCTGATGGTACCAAAGGATATTCGAATCGTTGATGCCAGCGGAATCAATAGAGTTTCAGGTTTCGCGATGTATGTCCCAGGCCCTCCATATGATGTGGTCAAAATGTTGGCTGCTCCGTTCCATTTCATGCGAGCAAATGGTCCCACCTGGTCATCATGCACGTAAAACTGCTCAATACGATTTGAAGTAGGTGCAAAGTCCACATCATAGTCGATGACCATTTCTTCCGTTAAGCGATAGCCAGCCAACGCCACAGCGTGCTTACCTACGGCTGTTCCATCCTTCTTGCAGACAGTGATCATTAACAACAAAGGTATTTTTGCGCGCAAGTATGCGTATGCTGTGCTTGTAAGAATGAATCGTTTTTGGGACTGCACCAAATATGGTTCTAAGCCTACAGTCTTGATTGCTTGAGCCATTTCAAAAAGAGCCAGTCCCCGACTCGGCAAGCTCCTTGTCTGAAACTCCAAAGTTTCTACAAACTCGATCAAAGGTGGAAAGGCTTTTGTAGCTGCCGCAGTGATCTCAAATGGTGAGGGAATCTCATGATGAAACAAATGTCCGGTTTTTTGAAAGATTGACCATAAGGCGCTCGAAGCACAGGCTGCCGCCGCTTTGTCCTGTTCTTGAAACGCCAGTGACTTTACGTTCAAACCAATGCCGAAAAGGTTGGCCGGATAGTCGCGAGTAATCGGGTAGAATCTTGGGTTCTCGTCATAGGTTCTGAGGCATGTTCTACCAATGACGGTATGTGGCAGCGGCTTCAAAACCATGAAGCCGAGATAGCAGTCCTGCAGATAGCTACTAGGAGTATTTCCTCTTAGCACCGCTTCGAATTTCTTCGAGTCGAATGTCTTGGAAAAGAAATGCAATCTCGAACACTCTTTTCCATAGTCATGAAAACAGTTAACGTAATAACCCGCATAATCGTCTAAGTAATGCTGGTCGATGTACGAATGCTCAACTACTATCGTCTTAGGTGAAATCTCTTTGAAGTATTCCTCAAAGTAAACTCCACGTATGCCCTTCTTGAAGCCGTCGGCTGTGAAGTTTGCCTTCCGAGCAACCAATTCAATGAAATTATCAATTGAATAAGATATTACTTCGAAAGAAGAGTCCATTGTTACATTGTCACTTGTTCGTAAAGTCGACCGCCTTCTACGCATCTTGCCAGTTGGAGTTCGTGCGTAGTATTACGTGATTTTGCTAGTGCAGCGAGAATCCGTTTTTTGTCCTCAGCTGCAATTACCACAGGAGCGAACTTCGCTGCCGTTTTCTTTTTCGTTGACGGCTTTTTGCTTGTTGTGGTTTGCTGGACCATAATGAAATCCTCCCTCGACACATTAGATTTTAACCTAAAACCCGCAAAACCCCAAGCCTTGGGCATCTTTTCTGACGGATTTTCGGCAGAGTGTGTTAATAATCCACGCCAGTGTCGCTTCTTTGCCATACACATTAATTCGCAAAAGCGACAATCGTAGGAATTATTCACCGAGGTAGTCGCCTAACCTTTGCCAAGTTCTCGTGCGCATTTTTATTGCATGAAGTCTATTTGCCACCGCCTGTAATACTGAAGTCGAGTATTGCACCCTTACGCTTGTTTCTATCACATTAAATCCATGAAATAGCTTTGCCGTGATTTATTACAGCAAAGAGAATATTATGGTGCGATGGATGTGAAACCGTACTTGAAATCTATTCGTATTGATGGGGCGGACACTCCTGACGCCTATCCATTCAACATTCCAGCAATTGCTGCGCTCAATACCCTAGAATTTCATACAGATGTTACTTTCCTCATTGGCGAGAATGGCTCTGGCAAGTCAACTTTGCTAGAGGCGATTGCGATTGCAATGGGATTTTCAGCTCAGGGTGGTACTAGAAACGTCGTGATGGACGATGAGGGAGGAAGGTCGGGGCTAGACTCTTACATCAAACCAAAGCGAAGCTACCAGAAACCCAAAGATGGTTACTTCTTGCGGGCTGAGAGCTTTTATAACATTGCAACTTACATGGATGGAATAGGTTATTTGGATAGCTATGGTGGAAAGTCGCTCCATCAGCAATCACATGGCGAATCATTTATGGCGACATTGGTGAATAAATTTAGAGGACATGGCCTCTACTTCTTAGATGAACCTGAAGCCGCTTTGTCACCTGCTCGACAGCTGGCGGCGCTGGTACGCATCAACGATTTGGTCAAAAGACAATCGCAGTTCATCATAGCTACGCACTCTCCAATCTTGATGGCGTATCCTGGTGCTCTTATCTACCAGCTGAATGAAACCGGCATCAAATCGGTAGCTTATGAGGATACTGAACATTTTGGTGTTATGCGTGATTTCCTCAATAATTACCCTCAGAGACTGAAGCGCTTGTTCAGTGATACGTAGAAGAACAAATGCGTAACGTATGAGCATTAACATTAAAGCTAGGCTCACAACATGTTAAAAGTTACGAGCAACACTCGACTAAATAAAGTTCCGGGTGAATTTGCTTCTTGGATGTCTTAGAAGGAAGAAGCTCTGCATCGGCACAATACTGCGTATCTCAAGTCTGTTAAAGGTTGTCTTTTACTTGAACTTCAAAAGAAAGAGCGCAAAGAATTCTCGTTTGTGTTGTGCCTTTCTTGAACATCATGGAGTCCACCACCTATTTAATCGGAAGATACACAGGATGGAAGTCAGGGAAAGAAAAATGCCAAATACGAGTAGCTCTATGATTGGATTTGAGGATTCAAATCCGGCGTCAACAAGACCGAAGCCGCTAATTAGTGAAAAGATCAAACCAAAAACAAATAGATTTGGAATCAATATCAAACGAAGCGGTGCTAGATACATGACTATTGTGGATATGAGAATCCAAGCTAAAACCCATTCGGGAAGATGGACAACTCGGGCAGGGAGAAGGTTGTAAGACCTGACCCAAAAGGCAGCGGATAGAAGAAGGTTTAAGCCCAAGTAAACAAAAACAAAACCCTTTCGGGATGGCTGGATTCTTCGTCCGATTGCGAGCCTCAATACTAATGCGATCACCCAAATTACAATTGCAGTTAGGTGATTCAATACAAAGTCCTCCCGGTCTGAATTTTGGAATGTGTGCTTTTAAAAACAGAGGTGGGCTCAATTTTGGCAGGAGCAGTGCTGTGCAAAATCGCTTCTTTCTTCAGCAGCAATCACCACAAGTGCGCTAGGTTACCTTCAAGAGTGGCAAAAGTTGCCTGAAAAATTCCCTCGACCAAAGAGCAACTGCCTGAGGATCCCTGATAAACGGAATGATATCTTTCTTGGCGAGATTTAGGTCCAAGTTCGAAAATTTTTGTTCGAGCAAGTTCAAAAGATCTTTCCGTGTCATTGACTTTTCCGAGGTCCACGTGCCCGTTTGTCTCAGGCGCTGCTCTAGATGGCTCAACTGAACGGGCACATCACGCCCGATGTACCAAACCAAATCATAATAATCGCGGCCCTTAACTCGCCCATTTTGCCATGCTCGCGCGAGTACGGCATGTAGCTTACCCGCAAATAGTGCTGGCAGCTTATAGGTATTGACCGAAAATGCAATTGGCTGCAGAAGGATCTTTGCTTCAGTTTCAAATCCACCGGGGGGATCTGTGTCGACTTCAAGTTTGATCTTCAATCGTTCGGTGTGCTGTACTCGCGCAGCTATTTCCTCCGGTACTTCGAATCTGATAAGGTGCTCTTTCGTGTCAGCTTTGATAAATGCGGAGTCTATTGATGTTTCTAAGCTTTTGATTTTTTTCTCTACATTGACGACAATGCCCATGGAATTGAGTTCCACTTTTATCGCATCAAGATAAGGCTGCAGTTCAAAATCACTTCTTGGCTCAAGCAACGAGAAGTCCATGTCTTCAGAGAAGCGATCCAGACCATACAGAATCCGCAAAGAGGATCCACCGTAGAAGGCGGCATGCTCAAAAAATTTCGCACGCCACAAGCCGAGAAGAGCAAGTTCTTGAATAAGCTCCTTGAGGGCGTTCTCGTAGTCTTGACGAGTTTCGCATTTATACTTGCCCAGCATTGATTGAAGTGCAGGATTCACATTGCCTCCACTAAGGCGGTCACACTTTTGTTTTTGTAATGCTTGTTCAGTAGAAGCAGCTTTCTTAGGTCAAATCGCTGCCAGTTTTCTGGCTCTATGCGAAGATCAAATTCAAGAAAACTCCTAACGTTTGAGCTTGTCGCCAAAGAGACATCGTTTAGGACAATGTAGTCACAAAGAGCTTTTTCCGGAGAAGCCATTAAAACCGGATGTTGTGAGTCGAGCCATAGTTGTTGTATTTCAACTGGATACTTAGATGCAGATAAATGTCTGTATGTGAAAAGCCCAATGGGTGTATTGAATTCTTTGTTTTTCTTGAGAGTCACGCTCGTGACTGTTTCGACTCTCTCGGGAATCAGTCCGTGGTAGGACAGTGCATACTCCATCGAGATGCACGATGGACCATAGATAAGGTTTGCTAGGCTTTCTTTAGAAATTGGCTTCTGTCTGATTTTAGGAGCAAAGACATACAGTCCTTTCTTCACTCGAACAATGGTGCCAGACTTTAAAAGTTCATGGATTTTTTGTTGAATAGCATCGTACTGCGCCAAAGCCGAAACCAATAAGGGATGGTCGAACTCTTCTCGTCCTATGGCTAAGCGCAAATCTAATGTGCTGAGTTTAGACATTTATTCTGTCAGTGTCCCGTAGGCAATAATCTAACATACTGGACTAAAAATAGCAATACCGGTCCCGTAAGTCAGCAAATATCTAATTTACTGGACCGAAGCGTGAGAAAAGCGGTGAGTATCTCAGGCATTTTCTCGCGCTTGGAATCATCCGCAGGTGCAGCTGAAATTGTCAATCGCTTCCTTAATGGAGAGTCTGGGCCACTTGGACCGGAGCTGAAGCTTTTGCTGGGATAGTTAATACCGGCTTGGCGTCAGCTTTGTAGACTCCGCGCTTGCCGCTTACTTGGAACAAGCAAGCAGCCATTTTCATTACCCGACCCATCATTGCCTGGTCTGCTTTGTCGCCCTTGAAGTAGAGGGACGAGAGCAATTTGCTGCTTTGGATTAAGTGGATTACGGAGAATTCGCTGCGTATGATTTCGTGCTTGTTGCGTATAACGAAAGAGTCAACATTGCGGCGCCCTAGCTTTTCATTTGCAAGAGCAGCGCGAACGCTGCCATTGTTATCGCCCATCAACAGTTCTTCGCCGAGCCCTAGTCTAAGTGCCTTGCCTTCAACTAATACTCTTACTCCGTGTCCTGGTTGATCCAAGAGGTTACGAACCTTGGTTACGTTTCCTTCTTTGCTCATGTGTACGACTGAGCCTGCTCCAACTTCTACACTGAAATTACCGCACTTGATAGAGCTTGTGTGATCAGCGCTGACAAGCATGTCTCCTGAAAGCAATTCAAGTTGATCTGCATTGCTGCTATCTACTTGAGCACCAAATCCGGTTCTCATATAAGAAACTGCCGGACGTGATCCTCGTGCAATTTTTGCTACTCCGCCGGTGAGCATGTTCGGCGATGATGAGCTTGTGACATCTGCGTGACGAGCATTTGTTAGAGGTGCTGTCATGTTTTGTGCAGGAGCAATCGCGGGTGCGGTGACAGGTGCAGGCACAGGCGTCGGAGCGAGAGCCGCGCTGGAGGCAGTGTCCATTGCCGCATTGCCTGGTTGAGAATTGCCATTTATTGCTTGGTTGAACACGTTTTGAACGTTCGACCAGAATGTACCCAACTGAGCAGGCATTGTTAGTTGTGCACCATTTTCGGTCGCCTTCACTGCCACTGGTGCAGATGGCGAAGTTGGCATTATTTGCGCTGGAAGGGCTGGTCCTACACTGCCTGCAGCTGGTGGGTCTGCGTTGAAGACGTCACTGCCACCGAGAGTGATAGAACCCGCAGGCATGCCACCTTGAATCGAGAATGTCAAAACCGAGTTCTTAGATATCAATGTATTGACTGGGGCAGCGGCTGCTATTCCAGCGGTGCTGTAATTGATTGTACCGGTGCCAATCAGAACTTGATTGACATTCGCTGGAGCAGCGCCCGCTTGGATAACTGGGGCACCACCAATTGCTAATGTGATTTTCCCTTGACCTGCTGTGGGTGATATGGAAATCAGCTGCGCAGCTTGACCAACTGTTATCTTCTGCCCAACATTTGTTGAATTGTCTTGCAATGTGATATTTGCAGTGCTGCCCTGAGAGTTAATTACGGCGAAGTTGTTTACCCCAATGTTTCCGTTAACCGTAAATGCAGATATGCTGCCATTGGCGTTAAAGAAATTACCCATAGTCATGCCCGATTTTGCCGTGACTGATATGGTTCCGGCGCCGGCGCCCACTCTGTTGGTGATGCCGTTCCAGTTGGTGTTCCCGCTATTAGAATCTATGTTGATGTTGCCGTTGATGGCTTGATTGACAGCGATGTTTGCAGCAGACGAAAGATTTCCATTAATGGACGTATAGGTCAAGTTGCCTGCAGACCCAACAAATCCTTGCGCTTGAACGATATCGCGATCTGCTTGAATTTTTATGTCTCCACCTACCAATGTTTGCAAAGTGCCATTTAGAGTGATTGGTCCCGCGAAGACGGTAGTGTCTTGAATTAGGAGAGCATTTGCTACATTGTTTCCGTTGGTGGCAATTACTGTAGAGCCTAGATTTTGAGTGATTGTGCTTGTTGCGCCGGTAGCGATAATTTGCACATTGCCTGTGCCTGTGGCATTAATTACTCCAGGGTTCAAAACGATGTTTTTATCTGTAGTCAACACGATGTTGCCAGAACCAGTGGTTATTATGCTTCCTGTTCCAACGGTAAGGTTGCCACCAGCAACGGTGATGCCTACTCCACCTGTTCCTACTTGAATGATAGGTCCTGTCGACACATCAGTTGTGCTATTCAGGGTGAATTGATTTCCAACAACGGTCGCTCCCATTGTCAGTGGATTGACGCTTTGTGTTACAAATGCTTGGGCAGCCGGCCCCGCAGCTTGAATTGATAATGTACTCATTTGGCTAAGCAACGGAGCTGCGAATGCTCCGACGCTTCCTAATGCTGTAACTAAGAGCGCGCTGTTGCCTGAAATAACTGAACCGGCTCCAGTGGTTGTGATGTTGCCTGTACCGGTAGTTAACATGAATAGGTTGGGAGCACCAACTGTGGTTCCAGTTGCGATTGGAGCGTTAATGGCAATGTTTCCATTGTTTGCCAACGATTGAATGGTGATGTTGTTTCCTGTGATTGCACTACCCAGAGTGACATTGTTGAGAGCAGATAATGACAGTGAGCCAGTTCCTGGCACAGCTGCGTTGAACTGCGCTGTCATCGGCGCAGCAGCATTTACAGTCAATGTACTATTGCTGAATGCGGTTATATTGTTGGCGATTACACGACCAGAGAATGCTAAGGCGCCCACTGTGTTTAGCTGTAAATTTCCAGACAGTGTAGCTCCCGTTATATTCAAGGAATTGTTTGAGGAAACAAAGGCGTTGTTTCCTACGGAAATGCCGAAGTTGTTTACGGTAGACAAAGCTGCAGCTCCGGCGGTGATGTTGCCATCTATCGCAGGGCCACCGTTGGGTACAAACTGCGAGGCGAATGCGCCAAGCACCACCGTCGGTGACGTCACTGCCCCAGTCAGAACCAAATTACCGGTGGTTTGGAAATCCAACGCAGTGCCTGCGGTTGATGCCAGGAAAACAATCGACTGACTGTTGTTCAGGAACACAGAACCAGTTGTATTAACGGTGATTGTGTTTGTTGAGTTGGCGGTGGCTCTGTTGGCGACGCTGCCGATGTTTCCACTTGTTGTATTCAATACAACGGTTGCGGCATTGAATATGCCACCAAGATCTCTAATGGCTCCGCTGCCGTTTGCAGTGATTGTATCTGTGCTCGAAAATGCTGGTCCGCCGACATTTGCATTGATTGTAATTGGTGCATTGTTGGCAGTGGTTTTCAAAGTAATCTGAGTCGCACTTATTGGTGCAACCGCTGTAATACTGTTATCTGAAGTCAAACTCCAGCTTATGCCAGCGCTCGATGCACCTACAGTCACTGGCACTCCTGTTTGTTGCAAGAATACTTGTGTTCCCGGATTTGTGGAGTTAACCTTCAATCCGCCTGCAGCATCAGACCCTGCGGCTACTTGAACAGGTGCCAATTGAGTTCCAATATTATTCAATGATGTGAGAGTGATTGCTCGCCCAGAGTAGGTGCTTGCAGCCGCTTGATTTATGAAGCCGCCTGCACCGCTTGTTACCAGGCTTAGACTTGCGTTGTCACCCTTTCCTACATTTATTGAACCTGTTGTGTTGATACTTGAGCCGACGCCACTTCCTGTGAATGACACGTTGGCGCCTGTCTCAAGGTTGTTAATCAAAGTAAGTCCCGCTGAATTTACATTGAGATTGCCAAGGCTGTTGGTCACATTTATTGTGCCGCCTTGACCATCTCCAACTGCAGCAACATTCATTCTTATTGTGCCGGCAGTATTGTTGATATTCAGGTTTGCAGTATTGGCGCTGATGGTGATAGTACCGCCGCGCCCCAGACCATTGGCCCCGATAACACCCTGACCGCTTTGCACTGAAATTAGTGGGTTCGACCCCGCGGCTTGAAGCAAGTTTCTGGTTGTTATAGTTAAGTTGCCACCATTTCCAAATCCGCTGCCATTATTGAAGAGGCTACTGTTGGCCAGGTTTACATCACCATTGCTTCCCGAATTGAGAGTTATGCTGCCGCCGTCACCGCCACTTGCGCTGACCGCACCTCCACCCGTTCCCACAGCTTGACCAGCGCCGAGGCTTATACCGCCTACACCAGTTGCATTTATTACTATCTTGCCACCACTACCGTTTGAGGGGGCATTTGCGAAGATGCCTACAGTTGCACCATTATTCGAAATGCCACCAATTAAGAAGGGCAAGCTGTTGTTGGTAGATGCTTCGCTTATTGTGATGTTGCCGCCGTTACCTGTTGTTGTGGCATTTGCGGAAAGCACTCCTGTTATAGCAACGTTATTGCCAGAGCTTATTGTTATGCTGCCTCCGTCACCCACATTACCCGTGGGTCCAAAGCTCAGCCCACCGTTTATTTTTACATTGTTGATCACCGAGCTGGCTGAAAGGGTGACAGTACCGCCGGCGCCACCACTAGAATTGGCGCTTCCGCCAGTTGCGGACACGCTGATTGCTCCGGCGCCTGCGCCAGTATTTATGTCTGACCCAAGCCCAGCTGCGCCGGTTGAAACTAAACTAACGCTGCCGCCTTTTCCCGTGCCTGATGCATTTGCGTTGAACTGCACATTTGCTGCTGCATTGTAGATAAACGCAGAGCCGGTCATGCTGATGTTGCCACCGGGAGACGCGATGCCTGTTCCATTGGCGTTAAATACACTGCCAGTCGCTCCTGCAAATGTTATTGGCTGATCGTTCGCCAAGATTGTGATGTTTCCAGGCGTGCCGTTAGCAGAGCTGTTAACAAACAATGTTTGATTGGCAAGGAATTTTATACCGACTGGCAGTAGAGTATTACCGGTAGAGTTGGTGTAGTTGATTGACCCGCCGTTGCCACTTATTGCGCCAGCATTAGCCGACACTGTGCCATTGACGCCCTGCACTTGCCCGCCGCCGGCGCCAATTGTGAATATCTGCAGCAGCGAATTCAGGTGGTTGATGCTGAAGCTGATGCTTCCGCCGTTTCCAACACCAACCCCATTTGCTGAGATATTGCCGTCAACGAAAAGTTGACCAACGGGGTTCGCTGAGCCAGCGGAAAGGCTGATTGTGCCGCCGTTTCCATTAAGGGCGCGAGAGTCGACATTTAGGATTGTGTTTACTGGAGAGCTTACTGTCAGGTTTGAACCTGCGGCTAAAGTTATCGAACCTCCGTTGTCTGTGAAGTTCGAAACGCCACCGCGAGCGGTGACAGTAATTTGATTGACCAGGTTGCCGATGGTCAAGCTGCTGGCAATATTTGTTGTTGTGACGCTGACAGATCCACCATCGGCAGTGCCAACACCGTCAGCCGACAAGGTGAGCGGCCCGCCCGTAGGACCAGTTAGTTGAGATGCTGCAAGTGTGAGTTTGCCGCCGCCGCCATTTGTGTTGCCATTTACGCTAATGCTGGGAATTAAAACACTAAGTGTTCCGTTGGCGCTGCTTAGTTTTATTTCGCCGGATTTGAAATAAGAACCACCAGTTACATTGAAGGTGGCTCCTGTGTTTACAGTAATTCCAACAAAGTCATTTTGGACAGATATTGTGCCGCCCTTGCCGACACCCTGAGCTGCAGCTGAAAGACTTGCTGACGCTCCATTGATGCCATTGACTACAGTGCCGACTGATGGGTTGCCTATATTAAAGGTTCCGCCAAATCCGGAAAATAGAGATATGCTTCCGCCGTCTCCAGCCAGTGGTGCTCCATCAGCATTCAAGTTGATATTGCTAAGCAGCTGACCAGTTGTTGTGAAATTGAGTGTGGCGCCTTTGCCTATACTGCCTAAGGGAGCCACATTGAGTCCACCTGCATTGATTATCAATGTGCCTGTGCTGAGAGTTACGCTGCCGGCGTCGCCCGCTCTCGATAGTGCAGACCCACCATTGGCAAATATTTGAACTTGCCCCAGAGCATTTCCTAAAGTAAGAGGGCTCTGGAGTGCCGTAATTGAAATGGTTCCGCCATTTCCCTGAACAGAGCCGTTGGCTTGAATTTTTGATGAAGTCAAACCGGTTTGGGTGAGTGTGTTTGAGTTCAATGTTATTGAGCCGCCGTCGCCACCACCGGCGCCACCGCTGGCGTCGAGTACTGTGTTTGCTTGCAATACCAGTGCGTTGGTCGAAGCGAGCGAAATGCTGATGCTGCCGCCTTTGCCGCCGGTTGCGCCTCCTAGCGCTTTGATATTACCGTTGATGCCGCTACCAAGTGAACCGACACCGATTAAAAGTTGTCCGCCATTTTTACCCTGGCTAATGTTTATCGTGCCGCCGTTTGCCAGTCCGTTTGCGTTAGCAGTGAAATCAGCTTGCACTGCGTTGGTTGTAATAATTGAACCGTTGGACGTAAGGCTGTACTGCGCTCCTGCACCATTCGTGCCTTGCGGATTGGCATTTAACAGTGTCGTATCCATCAAGAGGTTGCTGGGGCTATTCAAGCTGATTTTGCCGCCGTCGCCAAGCAGCGATGCAGTTGAACCGCCTTTCGCGCTGATGTTAAGTTGGCTTGATTGTGACCCCACGATTATCGCAGTACCAACATTTGATTGCGTCAAACTGACAGAGCCGCCATTACCATTTCCTGCAGCATCAGCAGATAATGTTATGGTTCCGTTGTTTTGCACCAAACTCGTGCCTGCAATATTCAGTGTAAGATTGCCACCGTTGAATATTCCTCCAGTACCTGCAGTTCCAGATGCGCTCGCGCTGAGTGAAGAGCCGCCTGGGACAAACAGGAAGCCGGTCAAGTTGAGATTTATCGTTCCGCCGCTGCCGCCTGTGATACCGGGGCTCACAGTCAGAGTTCCTCTGATGCCGTTAAAGAATGCTACCGACGAAATAAGGAAGTTGTTCTGTATAGTGCCACCATTGGAGACAGAAACTGAGCCCCCATCTCCAACTCCGACTCCGTTTGCGGCCAAGTTGCCGTTTACGTACAATTGAGCAGGTGCGGTAAGGCTCACGGTGCCGCCATCTCCGCTGTAGCCTAGAAGCGGATTGTTAATTGCCGTAGTTGGTCCAAATTTCATGAAGTTTGGATCAATTACCAGGTTATTTGCACTGCTTAGTGTAATGCTGCCGCCCTTTTCTCCGCCGCTTGCATTAAGGTTGAAGTTAACGTTGAGGCTGCCGTTTGTATTCCCAACATTGAGATTATAGAGACTGCTTGTAGTGGCAATATTGATGCTGCCACCAGCAGCGCCTGCGCCACCGGATGCGTTAATTTGAAAAGGTAAGTTCTGTCCGGCGCCACTAATTATTGTGGTGGCACTCAGTTTTACAGCTCCTCCAGAGAACGCAAAATAAGTACTGCTTGCATCGATAGAATTGTTGTTGACTATTAGGCCGCCAGAGCCGCTATTTATGTTGACTGCTCCACCGCCAGCTACGGAGAATCCAGGTCCTAATGCGCTATCTGTTTTTGCTGATGTGTTAATCGTAGCTCCGTTAGCGAAAACAATTCCGCCTGTTCCGCTTTGATTGACAGTAAAGTTACCACCACCTGTTCCACCAGAGCCAGAAAGATCAACGTTGCCGTTTATGCCATTGCCATTTGTCACTGTTCCGCCAATGACAAATGGAGAGCTGGTGTTCACATTGAACACGTAAGATGAGGCGTTGTGGCCGACAACCGTTCCATTGTAGAAGAGTGTCCCGCAGCATCCGCCACCTGATCCATTCGAGTTAAAGGTGAATGTGCCTGCTACTGCACCGGCCCCCGCCACGCTGTTGACCGCTGAGGGGTTCAATATCAGCATGCGAGCACCGGCGCTCATTGTTAGGTTTCCTGCATTGCCTCCGACTCCTCCAGAGCCATCAAGTGCAAATGTGTTGTTGCCCACGGTATCAAATTGCAAGACAGAGCTTGCACCGGTAGCATTCAGGTTGATGTCGCCACCTTTTCCATCAGACCCTTTTGAGAAAATATTCGTGTGTCCCTGTGACTCGATGCCTAATGCGGTAATGGAAACATTGCCACCAGTATTTGAACCAGGTGATGCTGCATTAGCTCCTTTCGCAGATGTATCTATTGTTCCGCTAGCAGTAAAGCTTATTAATCCTGCACTGGCTGTGAGCGTGATTGGTGCGCCAGCGCCATTCGTTACAGTGTGAATCAATTGATTTGGGTCAATAGCTATGCCACCGACGCCATCGTTTTTTATGCTGAGGGCACCCTGGTTTCCAAAATTTGTGCCACCACTGTTTGAGATAATTCCCGTGACGCCATTTGTGGCTGCAGCTGCTGTGACTGTGAATGGAAGGTCGCTCTTAGTACTGATACTGATGGTGCCGCCGTTAGCGAGATTGCCCACCAGTCCTGTGCCACCGTTAGCGCTTATCTTGCCGTTTACAAAAACATTTCTCGAAGCTGATAGCGTGACGCTGCCGCCACTTGCTGCTGAAAGGAAGCCTACGCCATCAGCGAGAATGTTGCCTGTGACTGTTAGGTCGCCAGGTGAAGCTGTTCCTGCTTTCAAATTCCAAATAGTTCCGACACCAGCAGCTCCAATTGGGTTAGCTGTAATTTTTGATGTGTCTACTTTCAAGTTGTGGGCAGACGTAAAATTCATCGTGCCACCACTTCCAGCTAGCGAATTTGCGACTCCGCCTTGGGCACTGATTGTGACATTGCTCATGTCTAAATCAAAGCCAGGAGCAGTTGTGCTTACTGTAATGACACCGCCATTGCCTGCCGCAAGTGACGTTCCCGTTGCATTCGCATTGACCGTCAATGGACCTTGCAGATTCAATTTAGTAGAAATAAGCGTGAGATTGCCGCCATTGAAACCTGCAGTGTTGCCAGCTGCATTGAGATTGAAAGTCATGCCGGAAGCTAGAGAGATCGGTCCATTACTGGCGTTGAAATTCAAATTGCCACCACTTCCCCCGGAAGCAGTAACCGAAATGTCGGTGTTCGCGTTGTTGCCGATAATCTGGATGCCACCAGGGTTGGTGATGTTAATCGTGCCCCCGCTGCCACCATCTGAACGAATAGTGCCGTTAACCCCTGCGATTTGGCCGCCGGCACTATCTATTCCGAACATTTGTTGCGTTGCAGCAGTAAGAGTAATTACGCCACCGCTGGCTGTGCCAGTGCCGCTTGCATTTATGTTGCCTTGTACAAGAATTCCATTGCTCGCAGTTATAGTTACATTTCCACCTGGCTGGTTTGTGCCTACAGCAGAAGAATCAACATTACCCGAAACAATATTCACTTCGCTTGCGTTTACAGTTCCAGCTGCGAACGTGTAATTTGCGCCACTTCCGCCTGAACCAGCATTGACTGGCTGAGCTAAGGCACCGGCCATATCCAGTGTAATAGGGCCGCCAGAAGTTACGCTGATGGTGCCACCACTACCACCCCCAGCGCCTGCTACGGCCGAAAGTGTGTAATCGTTTCCAGCCGCCGGACCGATGTTTATGGCATTGGTTCCCGCTGTCTGAATCATAGTTATAGATCCGCCGCCGCCCGTGCCAGAGCCATTGGCATTAAATGTCAGGTTGGGAATTGGATTAAGTACGGCTGCAGTTATATTGATAGTGCCGCCTTTATTTGCTGCCGCACCGGCAGCACTAACATTTAAACTATTGTTTGCACCAGTAAAGTCTACGGTTCCATTTGGAGCTTTAAGGTTGAGCGTTCCGCCGGCACCATTTGTTACCGGAAAAGAAAAAAGCGGGTTGCCGTTATTGGCCAGCGATATTCCACCGGTTCCCTCATTGTCGATTGTGACCGTACCGGCTGCGCCGGTAGTTCCGCCACCGACTGTAGTCATTACGCCACCGTTTAAATTCCTGACTCCGTTTAACTGTCCGGCGGTGATAACTTGAAATGGCGAAGAGCTGTTGCTTATTAGAGTGATGGATCCGCCGTTACCGGAACCGTTTCCATTGGATGTAATACTCGTAAAATTTGCATCGATAAGCAAATTTCCTGGCGAGCTAGCCGTGCCCGCTCTGAAACTATATGTAGAACCATTTCCGTTGCCAGACGATATAGCCGAGATAAAACGAAAGGACACCGCGAGGTTGCCGGCGCTGCTGACATTGATAGTGCCGCCGTTTCCTCCACCTCCACTATTAACAATAACGCTTGGAACCTGGGAACCAGCACCACCAACAGAAAAACTAGCACTGGGATTTGTCTGGGTGATTGTGACAACGCCGCCATTACCAAAATTAGTACCAGCTTGAACACCATAAGTTCCAACTTGCGAATCATAGGTAGCAGTGAAGTTGCCGCCATCTCCGTTTGAGTTGGCATTTAGATTAAACAAGAAGCTGTTTTGCAGAGTCAATTGGCCTTTTGGCGCGTTCAATGAAATTGATCCGCCGTACGTATTACCATTGGCTCCCACGAATCCTGGATTGTTAATGGTCAGACCGTTTGTGCCCGAAGCGGTAAGTGAAAGCGAACCTCCTCTTGCATTGAATCCGCGAGCAAAGACAAATCCTGTTGAACCTAAAATTAAACCCTGCGCTGACGTAACTGAAAGGGTTCCGCCGCTCCCGCCATTTAAGTCAACTCTGCCTTTCAGTGCATTTGTTGTGCTGACAGCATTTTGGTCAATTGTGAAGTCGCTATTGCTTGCAGAATTTATAGTGAGCGAGCCGCCAGTGCCTAAGCCAGACCCCGGTAAATTGATGTTGCTGTTTATGAAAATACCGGAAGTGTTTTTGCTGGTGCTAAGCGATATAGATCCACCGTTACCGTTGCCACTGGTCGGATCAAGCACTAAGGAGCCGGCGCCCTGGCTTAGGGTAATCGGGCCGGCAGTCGACACCGTGAGTTGCCCGCCGTTTGCGCCTGTAGCAACGCCACTAGCACCACCTTGTGCCGTTATGAAAAATTGACCTACTCCGCTTCCAATAGATGTTGTAGATGTTGGGTCAGATTCAGTGATCGTTATTTGGCCGCCGCTTCCTTGCGCAGCTCCATTGGCTTGTAAAACTGCATTATTGGCAAGCACAAAGCGTGTTGCGTTGAGAGTGATATTTCCGCCGTTGCCACCTTTGCCGATAAATTGACTGCCATTGCTGGTTAAAGGCGTAGGTGAGTTAAAAAAGATTGCTGCATTTGGAGCCGAGAGTGTTATGTTGCCGGCGTTTTCATTGTTACTCTTGCTATCAGTGACTTGATACAATGAAGCGTCGTTGACTCTAATTCCACCTGTGCCACTATTGGTGATACTAATAGAGCC
Source organism: uncultured Candidatus Obscuribacterales bacterium (assembly GCA_964546815.1). Classification (GTDB taxonomy): domain Bacteria; phylum Cyanobacteriota; class Vampirovibrionia; order Obscuribacterales; family Obscuribacteraceae; genus JAIEPM01. The sequence goes on from CAZJLR010000072.1 coordinate 22,221, forward strand.
GGCTTGAAACGAAGGGCTTCCCGAATAACCACCGATAAAATTAGAAGTGGTTTTAACTGCAGAACTAATTCTGTTAGTGGCAGCTCCGGCAGATGCAAGTTCAAAAACATTTGGGCTGTTAACGCTAATACTAACGTTGCCACTGGTATTAATTGGAATAGAAGCTGCCGTGCTAATTCCACCCGCACTTAAATTGGTGTACTCAAAGCCGGCATTAATAGTTACACTTCCACCGGCCGTGCTTATTGCATTAGTCTGAATCGACATGTTCTGAGTCGCACCAACAGTCACGGTACTTTTGGCTTGAAGAGCGCCTGAGCCGCCGCCTGGAATTCCCGGCCCGGCAAATCCAATACAAGGTTGGCAAAATGCAAGGTTAGGATCGCCCGATGTTAACGTTGGATGCGCTGTGGCGATAGTCACGTTTCCCATTGCCGGATTCTGGAGAGTGTTGCCGTTTCCGGTTGTTATGCTTCCAGTAAGCACGGAAGTGCGACCATTCACATTGCCGGCGTTTGCGTCGCTGATAATTTGGACATTGCCACCGGCGGGAGCAATCGTAGTGATATCGCCAATACTGATGGTACCGGGATTGAGTTCGCCGCCCAGGGTAAAGAGAGTTACATTTCCTCCCTGGCCACCGGCGCTGCCGGTTGTGTTTATAGGTGTAGAGCCAAGGTTGATGTTTCCTCCGCCGCAGCCTTTGCAGTCGCGGACTATAAAGCTATTGCCTGCGATGTTTGCGGCGGTACCGCCTGCGATGATGAAGACATTACCTCCGGCGCCGCCAGCGTTAGAAGTATTTATCGTGCTGTTGTCAGCTGCGCTTATATTTCCCGCGGCATAAATCAGGAGTGGAGCACCATTGGTTGGGGCGATGCCGCCTGCTCCTATTTGGAAATCGCCAGTGAGGTTACCGAAAATCGGATCGCCTGAAACTTGCATATTACCAAGCTGAAAGTTGCCTGTTGATGCCAGAACTTCAGCAGAGCAAGCTGTTCCATTCAGCACTCCGCTCATTTTTCCTATTTGTGCATCCAGTGCGCCAGAACCTGTATAGAGGTTCAGTTCTTTAGACAGCCAGTCGCCCCCGGTCAAAGTAAGATTCTGGCTGCCACTGAAAAGACTGTCTCGAAGATTGATTTGCCCGTTGAGAGCTTGGACTGAGCCGCCGAGGTTGTTTACCGAAAGATTATTCAGCGAGGCGATATTCACGTTTCCGTTAACAGCAGACATGAGCCCGGCATTAACAAGAGTGCCCAGCTGAGAAGTTAAACTCAAATTATTCATCGCTTGCATAACCGGCGTGGAACCGGTGATTCCCGCAGGAAGTGCATTCGTTATAGAACCGCCGGCGTTGATGTTCAAGTTTCCAGCACTTGTTATAGAACCAGCATTCACGATGTTGTTCACTACATTCAACTGCAAGTTCAAATTGTTGAGCGCGCCGACAATACCGGTTAAGCCCGCAGCAGGAAGGACGCTTGTAATCAAGGCTCCTTGATTGTTCTGAATGTTAGAAGCGTTAATTACAGCATTGGTCACGTTGGGGTTTGTCGAAACTGCAAAAATGTTTCCTGAGTTATTGAGATTTGAGAGATTGAGTGCGGTGCCTGCTGTGCCAAAATTGCTAATGGCTGTCACGTTGCTGGGTACTGTCAAATTGCCGATATTTGCCGTCCACGACCCGCTGAGATTGACTGTTCCGCCGACTGCATTACCGAGTGCACCTAATTGCAAGCTTTGAGTTCCAGAGTGAATTACTTGCATGAAAGCGGCGTACTCTGCAGGCGTCAGGGTAGACCCGGCGCTGACAGCCAGAGTATTGCCGCCGACGTGGATATTGGCGCTTTGATGCTGCGATTGAGGAACTGTTACACTCGCAGTGGTTGAACTAAGGTCTACATTTTTTGATGTCGGAGCTTGTTGTGCCATTGCCGTCAAAGGCAAAGTCAGCTGGGCTGCCAGAAGAGTCACAAATGTGGCTGACATGCTGCGACGATTCAATTTCTTGTAAAGCACTTTCTCGAAACCTCCATTGGAAGGATATTTTGAGAACCCTGAGCCTAGATTTTTATTTCCGTGCCACATGGATCAATATCCTCCGAGTTAAAAAACGACCATGCCAATTCGCGCAGCCGGGATGGTCGCTCATTGTTGATATAGTATTTCACGCTTGCGCCTAAAGAAACGGCATATTAGCGACATGTTAAGGGTAGTCAAGCGTAGTGCGAATTGTTTCTTTTATCGATGTGGGCCTGCATTCCAGGATTGTTTTCGTGGAAATTTTGCAAAAACTTCTTTGGACCAGAGTGGGAACATTGCCGTGTCTGTATTTGCAAGTCGACATCCGTAGCGGTTTTTGTGGGTCTTGCTAGAGTGAAACATCGGACTAGCGACTTAGTTTTTCTGCCTCATCTTCGTGAATTTTGGCAGCATCTAATTCACCTTCTTCCCTCAGCACTTGAGCGAGTAATCTGTGAGCATGAGCTACCATGGCGTTGAAGTGCTTGTCTCCTCTAGGTATATCGCCTTTCATGGCGGTGAGGGCATCGAGAATTACTCTCAACCACTTCTCAGCGTTCTCGCGCTCGCCTCTGCTTATCATAAAGTCGTAAGCTTCAAGAGCGAAATCGCACGATGCAAACCTAAGTGCTGGTTTGTCAACCAAAATTCCAAAAGAACCATGCTGTTGGGCCATTTGTTTGCTTGCTAAGATTGCCGGGTCGTCTCCTTCAGCAGTTCTATGAATAGGTTTGACCTTCCAGATTTGTTCGAGCTTAATGTAGTTCTCTTTTGCTTTTGAGAAATTCTCTGTGCTGCTAGAGTCGACTTTGCTCAAATAATGCATAACAATGTTTTTCCGCGCGTCTACTTCTTCGTCAGACGTTTGGCTTTTGGTCGCCCGTCTAATTAGCTCAATTGCCTCTTCGAAGCTGCTTTCAAAAGTATCCTGATTTTGAAAACTCTCAGCGGTCGCGCGTTGCTCTATGAGCTTTGCTTTCAAGAGAAGGTCATGGTCTTTGCTTTCATCACAGTAATTTGACGCGATGTTTAGCAAATCTATTCCATCTTGGTGCGACCAGGTCTTTAGCTGAGAATATTCGATAGCTTTATCAACCAGCGAATCCAGCGTTTCTTTCCTTACTGCGTCCGTTGGTTTCGAATCCAATGTTTTTTTTAAGGCGACAAAACTTGATTTCAGCTCTTTCACTTTGCTCATAACTTCAGCAGGGGGCTTGTATGCGAAGGTTTGGTCTGAATTAAGTTTCTGATTCTGTTGAGAATTGCTAATTGCAAAAATACAAGCAAAAAGAAATGCAGAGGAAAGCACGATGATTCTTATTATCTTTTCGTTAGTCCAAAATTTATTTTCTCTGCGTGCAGGATAAAATTCTTTGATATTGCTATCACTTAAGGAAATTTCTTTGAGCTCAGCGGCAATCGAGTTTATGCTCTCAGGTCGTTCCTCAGGAGCTTTGCGAAGACAACGTTCAATCAACCGTGCCAATTGTCTCTGCGACTCTGTTTTCGCTTGAGTTTCCAGTTTGGGTGCTTCTTCTCGCATGTGCTTGTACATGAGTTCCATGCCACTGCCAGCGGTGAATGGAGGCTCTCCGGTTAAGCATTCATACATGACGCATCCTAGTGAATAAATATCAGATCGATGATCTACTTTCGCGCAATTGCATTGTTCAGGACTCATGTATGCTGGGCTGCCTAGCAAGAGATTTGTCCTTGTTAAAGATAAGGAGTCTGTGCTTAGATCTGGCATCAGCAATCGGGCTATGCCGAAGTCGATTACTTTGACCAGCTCGCTGCCGTCGAGATCTTTCAGCAAAAATATATTGCTAGGTTTGAGGTCGCGATGAACTATATTTTTTTCGTGCGCATGGATCAGTCCCTGACACACCTGCTCCATGATGTTGAAAAAGCGTGGGATAGGAAGCGTTGACAGCTTGGAAAGCACGGCTGAAAGAGGTTCGCCGTCGAGAAACTCAAGCACATGATAGGGATTGCCGTCATCGGTAATACCAGATGCGAGAATTTTCACAACGTTGACATGATCAAGCGAAGCTAGCGCTTTGGCTTCTCGCAAGAAACGTTCGTGCACTTCCTCGGTACGAGAACCATCGAAATTCAGCAGCTTAACAGCGACATCACGTTGAAGCGTTTGGTCTACAGCATGCAATACCAGCCCCATTCCGCCCTGACCGATAACTGCGACTTTGCTGAAACGGCTGGGCAAAAGTTCTGTTTGCACAGTCACATCTTGAAGCTCTATCGAGGGGCTGAGTTTCTCTTCCATTCAAACTCGCTCCTCTAAGCCACTAGTAGATTATGCCCGTTTGGATGGTATTGATTCCATTCTTGCTGGCATAACAGCGGCAATTAAATAAGCGCCTTTTGGAGTGCCTCTTTCTTTAGGGGCACTAACTTGCAATTCGCAGTTTCCACAAAGGATGCTAGCTGCGATCGCCGCATTGACTTCCGTTCGGCTTGATCGGTGTTATAACAATCGTTCCATCTGGACAAACGACTTGATAATTGGACACGCGCTCAGTCAGTGACTTTGCTGCTGGACCCCAGGCATCGTTGCGCGCGCTGTCGAGAAAGGTGTTGGAACTTTGATTTAGCTCTAGAGACTCTCGATTGTCATTTTGATGCATAAGTTCGCTATTAACTGAACTTCTATTTGAATTTCTTGCTTCGTGTGATGTTTCACCCACGTTCACTTCATTTGCCATTCCCTTACCTCCGAGTGATGCTCGCAAATCTAGAAGTGAGTAGTAAAGAAATCGTGGCACAGCTAAAATAACTCAATATTAGTAAAATAGGGATGCACAAGTTTCTCTTGAAGAATCGAATGAAATACTGTCGAACTCTCATCGCAACATTGATAGTTGTACTGTGTACTCTCGCTGTCGCCTCATCGGCAGCAGTGCGCGAACCTGTCTACGTTATCTTTACTATCATGGGTCCGCAAACTTTTGGCCCGAAGATCATAAACGGTATCGTGCAACCCAAGCCGCTCTGGCATGCGACAGAGAAGAATGCGGTTGAGGAAATAAGAAAGGAGTTTGGCGAACAGCGTGCTGGACAAGAGAAGTACATTGGATTCTCGATTTGCCTGACACCAACTCTTAATTTGAAGCCCGAGCAGCTCAAAGCCGAGGTGATTGACGCGCTTGACCTGGCTGAGCGCAATAAGATCCCGGTGTTTTTTCATCTCGATGACGAACACTTTTGGTGGGCAAGTCCCGAGCTTTCGCAGAATTCGGAAATGTCGGAATGGTCTGACTTTCCCAAGCCCGGCGAAAAACATGGACCTGTTGTGCCCCGCTATTGGTTGAATTGGGGTGATCCAGTGGGAGTGTATCCCGCGCCTCCACCTTGTTTTGCCTGTCAACCCCTTAAGGCTGCTCTCTCTAAGCGACTGAAAGAATGCGTCGCTGAGCCAATTGTCCAGCGCCTGAATGTTTGGAGGAGACAAGGAAAGGCATATCTTTTTGCCGGCGTAGCGGCGGGAAATGAAACGAAGGTGCCTGATTTCAGCCAGGGAGTTGAAGGATACAACGGTGCTAGTGGAGAACAGGTGGGCCAGGACCTCACAAAATTTCCACCAGTTCAGGTGAAAATGTTGAAGGAAGATATGGTCCCCATTGGCTATCACTCGCTGTCTGTAATGGGTTACGACCAGCAATCTATTGAGCGGCTAGCGCAGTCACAAAGTAAGCCTGTTCGGCGAATTGTCCACGAACTGCTCTTCAAGGCGGCGCATGACTATGCGGAGTGCCAGGCTAAAACGCTTAACCAGGCGGGCTTGCCGAAGGATCGCATTTATACGCACTTCACGAGTACGAACTACACTAATAAGTCATTCTTGGAACAGATCGGTGACCTTGAGAAGCGTCCCGAGTCTGCTGGTAAAGCGGGATCGGATAACTTGGCACCGCCGGTAGTATCGGCGGTGAATCAGTACAGTCGCCCCGGATTTACCGTAGTGAGTAATGGGGTAGACCTGAACGAGTTGCTTTCGCAGCTGCAAAAAGCTGGTGCTCCGGACGCTGGGAAGTCCTGGGCTGCGGTAGAAACTTATGCATGCACAGGTCAACCCGGCGTTCCGCAGACCAAACGTCAGTATGAGGAATATCTCGGTGGGCTTCTCGCCCACGGGGCGAAAGTGGTGAACTGCTATGGATGGAACATTCCCAGTGGACCGTATGCCGTGAAGGGCTCTGGAGTGATACCGGCAGTGAAGGCCTGGATGACCGGGGAGCGCTTGCCTTCAACATGGTACCGCTCAGAAGAGCCAGCTCGGCAAGCGGCGATTCAAGCAAGGGTTAAGGCTAAATTGGCAAAGCTTCAACAAACAGCTCACGACCTTGTTAGCCACGGACACGATCCTCACCAGGTGCAAGCTATACTCGAGTCATTTCAGAAAGAAGTTGATCCGCTCATGAAATCGGGAAAAATACCTGAAGGCGAAGCTGTCATTGACAGCGCAATTTCTCGCCTTCAGGCGCTGAAGTAAGCGCCGCCGCCACAAACATCGCAACCGGAACAGCTGTTCTGGAGTGCCTGACCAAAATAATCGAGTATTGTCTCGCGTCTGCATCGTTGCTCGCTGACGTAGCGAATTATGTGACCCAGGCGGTCTAGTTCGTGTTGTTTGCGTTGCGATAGCAGAGTGGTATCGATCTTGCTTGTTGGTCCGCTATCACGTCCAAAGTAGGCGCCATCTGGGGTTGAGTCAATAAGCTGTAATTGCTTTAGCAGGCTGAGAGCGCTCATCAAAGCTGCTTCGTTCATACTTAGCTTTTGGTTCAATTCTTGCGCTTTAATTGCGTTCAATCCGCGCGACTGAACCATTGAGAAAATGCTTCGCAATTCTTCTTCGCTTGGATAGTTTTTGCTTATAAGCCATTTTTGCGTGCTTATATCTTTGGCTTGATAAAGCAGCGAGCAAATGGCAGGCTCTCCGTCTCTGCCGGCGCGACCGGCTTCTTGATAGTAATTCTCCAGCGACGTCGGGATGTTGAAATGAATAACCTGGCGAATGTCGCTTTTGTCTATGCCCATTCCAAATGCAACTGTTGAGACAATAATTTTGTATTTTCCTGTTTCGAAGTCGTGTTGATTACGCTGACGATCTATATTTTGCATGCCGGCATGATAGTGGCATGCGGTCAAATGTTTTTCACGTAGCAAGGCTGCGACGCGTTCTGCTTCTTTTCTGCTTGATGTGTACACAATCGATGAGGCGTCGGAGTTCTTTAACAAAAGCAATAACTGTCGTTCTTTCTCGTTTGCACTTGCCAGCGACTTTACGTCAAAGTGAAGGTTGGGTCTGTCGAAACTTGCATTGATAATTTGCATGCGTGGTATGCCGAGTGTTTTGACAATGTCACGCTGCACGTGTGGTGTTGCAGTTGCTGTCAGCGCAAGAATGGTACTACCTTTTAAATGCGCCAGATAGTTGCTCAAATTGCGGTATTGAAGCCTGAAGTCATGTCCCCATTGGCTGATGCAATGTGCTTCGTCAATAACCACGAGCGATATTTTTGTCGAGTCGAGCATGCTTCTAAATCGTGGTGATTCGAATCTTTCTGGTGCGACATAAACCAGTTTGATGTCGCCATTTTTTATTCCAGCAAATCGCTGCTCAAGTTCAGAGTAACCGATGCTGCTGTTTAAACATGTAGCATTTCGAATGCCGCGTCGCCAGAGTCCGCTGAGTTGATCTTGCATCAATGCAATCAGCGGTGACACTACAAGTGTGATGCCTGGCAATACCTGGCTTGGTACCTGGTAGCACAACGATTTGCCGTAGCCTGTGGGCAGCAGCGCCAGTGTGTGTTTGCCGTTCATCAGTGCGTCGATGACTTCTTTCTGCTTTGGACGAAACTGGGTCAGTCCAAAGCGTTCTTCAAGCACTGTGTCCAGCAAAAACTGTGTATGACTAGCCGTTGCTTTTGGAGCAGCGGCTTTTCGTTTGGGCTTCTCTAGTATGCTTTCAGTACTGTCTATCAAGAGGCTTACTTCCCTGCGCCAATTGTGCCAGGAATGTCTCTTCTTTGCGTTAAAAAGCCATTCTTGTACGAATGCAATCTTTTGCTGTTTTCATGTTTGATTTACTCAAATGGAGGGACTGATACAATTGATTGGCACCTTTTGAATATATACTTGGTCACCCTTACTCACTTAGTCGGCGGTTTATGTTTCCACTTTTATTTCGCGTGTTGACCATTGCAGGCAGTTGCGTTTTGGCCGGAGTGTTGACGAGAGCATACTTGAAGCGTCAGGCGGAACGAGAAAATGCAGATCTTCAAGATGATGCTGTAAAAACACCGGCGGCGATACAAGATCAGTCCGCTCCGCCTGTTCAAGCTGCCGCAGCCAAGCAAAGTGCTCCCTCTGCTGCTGTCAAGCAAAGTGCACCTGCTGCTCCAGTGAAGGAAAGTGCGCCTGCTGCTCCAGTGAAGGAAAGCACGCCTGCTGCTCCAGTGAAGGAAAGCGCACCTGCTGCTCCAGTGAAGGAAAGCGCGCCTGCTGCTCCAGCGAAGAATAGCGCTCCTGTAGCTCCTGCGGCTCCTGTTGCTGAAGTGAAGAAGGCGGAAACGAAAGATGCACCTGCGGTAAAAAACGAAGCTGCTGAGCGTGCTCAGATTGTCATAAGCAGTTCAAAGAAAATGCTGGAAACTTACAAGCAGCCTGAGGGGCTTGCAGTAGATCTTTCGCTGGCACATTTTTGTGTAGATACAGCAGAGAGATTGATGACTCAATCGCGTTTTGAAGAAGCATTTGAAAAAGCCAGTACAGTTGGAATGTTGCTTGGAATGTCCGAGATGAGGGCTTCAGTTGAGTCTCATTTGAAAGAAATGAAAGCAGATAGTTCTAAAGCTGAAAAGGCGAAAGCAGTTCGCGACATTCTAAATGAAGCTGATCGTTTTCTCGCTGAAGCAAGCAAGTCGTTTGTCTCTGATGAAGCAAGTGGCGATGACTCTTTCATGAGCCAGCTGCAAAGCGCATTTCAGAAAACAACGCAGGCTCAGTCTGAGTTGAAAAAGGTAAATGTTTAGGGCTGCACTACCAGCGGTGCGTGTTGCGTTTTTGAAATTCGACAATGTCGAGTAGTTGATTCATTCTTGCCAGAAGCGCCAGGCAGGCGAATGGGCCTACGAATAATAGGTATACAAGGGAAGGAAGCTTGCGCATTTAATTCCTCTAATAGACTCCGCCCATGGTATCACTCTTGTATTCGTTTGGATATATGTTTTTTTGAAAATGTGGTCTTTAGCTTTGCTGTGACTGATAAAGGGGGCGGGGTTAAAGGCGGGTTACGCATGGGATGCTGTTGGCGAGCTCATAATTCCGCGTGTCCGCTTGTAGGGGCGACGCCATGCGCAATACTGATCAGTTAGACAAAACTGGCCGGTA